>WGNI01000011.1 GCA_016124655.1 Alphaproteobacteria bacterium | reverse complement strand
GGCCTACGCCAAGGCCTATCAATCCTCAAACGAACGCGCCGCTGAACTGCCTGCCTGGCTCCACAGATACAACTGGCATCGTCCTCATGGCGGCATAAAATCGGCCACACCCATCAGTCGACTCGCGCCCGGCGGGGACAAGCTATTGACGCTCCACATCTAGGGCGCGTCCAGCCCGCGCGCGGCGGCGAAAGCGCGAATGCGCGACGAGATGCGCAGCGCCAGAAGCGCAAGCACCGCAAACGCCGCCGCGGGCAGATAGCCGACCACGCTTGACCAGCCTTCGGCGCCGGCGGCGCGCGTTGCGCGATCGGCTTCCGCGGCGATGAACGCCACCAAGACGCAGTGCAGCGTGGCCAGCCAGTAGAATGTCGAGACGGTGCGATGCGGCATGCCTGCGCGCAGCGCGATGTGGAACAGGTGATCGCGGTGTCCTTCCAAAAGCCTTTCGCGGCGCGGCAGGCGCCAAGCCAGCGTCAGCAGCACATCGGCCAGGAGCGGGAAAAAACACATCGGCGGAATGAATGGCGAAACGCCGCCGTCCTGCACCAGGATCAGGCCGATGCAGGCTGAGATCGCGCCGATAAAGAGCGCGCCGGAATCGCCGGCGAACAATTTTCCGTGCGGAAAATTCCAATAGAGAAAGCCGAGCACAGCGGCGCCCGCGCACAGCGCAAGCGCTGTGGCGTGCGGCGCGTCCGCGGCCAATCCGATCGCGGCCATGCCGAACAATCCGATCGCCGCCGATCCCGGCGCGAGGCCATTGGCGCCGTCAATGAAGTTGATGGTGTTGACGAGCGTGAACACGAACAGCGCCGAACCGAGCGTCGCGGCCAAGGGCGGCAAGCGCACTTCCATGTGCGGGCCAAGCCCGAAGACGTCCGCACGCGCCACGACAAACGCCACAGCCACGGCAAGCGCTGCGAACAGTCCGAATTTCGTTACTGGACCCAGCGCACGCACATCGTCGACGCCGCCAATGATGAGGAACCCAATCGCAATGGCGGCGGCGCGCGCGGATCGCGCGAGGGATTCGCCGCCCAGATCGGCGCTCCAGCTCTGCAGCGGCGGCAGGGTCAACACGAACAGGCCCGCGGCCATGCCCGCAGCGATAGCGAAGCCGCCGCTCGTGGGCGTCGGGCGCTCATGCACATTGCGCCGCTCGCGCGGCGTGTCCTGCACGCCGGCGGCGATCATGGCGCGGCTGATCAGCAGACTCACAATCAGCGCTGCGCCCGCCGCACTTGCGAAATCAAGCACCATGCGCGCGTCTTCCCCTGGCGCTCCGGCTAGAGCGCTTGGGGGGTGACGTCAACCGCGCCAAGCCGTGCAGCCTCAACCCACCAGGCCGGCCTTTGCGCGCGGATCGCGCCGGCGAGCGCGTGCGCGGCGTCCATGGATTCGGTCAGCGCGAAACAGGTGGCGCCGCTGCCGGACATGCGCACGAGACGTGCGCCCTCGCCCTCCTCCAAGACCGACATGACCGCTGCGATTTCCGGGGCAATGGCGATGGCGGCCTGAGTCAAATCATTGCGCATGGCGTGAAGCGATTGCAGGGCGTGCGCGGCGTCGAGCCAGCGTGGGGTTGGCGCCGCTGCGAAACCATCGCCGAGATCGTGCGCGTCAAAGGCTCGGTAGACGTCTCCAGTTGCGGCCGGCGTGCGCGGATTGACAAGGACCGCGCACAGTTCAGCGACTGGCGCGGGTGACAAAACCTCTCCGCCGCCGCGCATCATGCACGGCGTAGAGTCGACGCAGGCGGGCACATCGGCGCCGAGCGCTGCGGCGATGGCGCGCAGGTCTTCCTGCGACGCTCCTGTACGCCACAGTTCATTCAGCGCGCGCAAGGCGGCAGCGGCGTCGGCAGAGCCGCCGCCAATTCCGGACGCGACCGGCAGCGCCTTCGTCAAACGCAACGCCGCGCGCGGCGCACGCATGCCCGCATGCGCTGCGAGCGCGTGTGCGGCGCGCAGAACGAGATTGTCGCGCTCGTCGCGCAAATCCGCTGCAAACGGCCCATCGACATTGAGTGAGAGCGCGTCCGCCTCCGCCGCGATGAGCGTATCGCCGCACGACGCGAACGCCGCGAGGCTCTCGATGGGATGGCGACCGTCCGGATTTGGCCGCCCGACATGAAGGAAGAGATTGATTTTCGCCGGCGCGAACGAAACGAACGCCGTCACGGACGGCTGGCCTGCGCATTGCTGCGCGCTTCCGGCGCGGGGGGCAGGCCTTCAGCGAGCTTGCGTTCAATGGCGGATTTGTCGGCGTCGGCGGGATCGAGGTTGAGCGCGCGGGCCCATTGAAAGCGCGCTTCCGTGCGCCGGCCCACGCGCCACAACACGTCGCCCAGGTGATCGTTCAACACGGAATCAGCGGGCGATAGTTCGACGGCGCGCTCAAGATATCCCAGCGCGGTCTCATAATCGCCCAGGCGATAATAGGCCCAGCCGAGACTATCGACGATGTGGCCCGAGCGCGGCCGCATTTCGACGGCTCTTTGAATGAGCGCCAGGCCCTCCTGCAGGCGCACGCCGCGATCGACCCAGGAATAGCCGAGATAATTAAGCGCTTCCGGTTGATCGGGCGAAAGCTCCAGCGCGCGCTGGAGATCAGCCTCAGCGTCCTCGAAGCGGCCTAGCCGCTCTCGCGCAGCGCCGCGCGAGAAATAGAGCGTCCAATCGGAGGACTGCTCGGTTTCGATGGAGTCGATGAGCTGGGTGTAGGCAGCGTCGGCAGCGTCCCATTGTTCGAGACTGCGTTGAAGATCTGCGACGGTCATCAGCGACAGCCGGTTTCCGTCGCGCGCGAGCGTGTCGCGCGCCATGGCCAAGGCTTCCTCGTCGCGGCCCTCGCGACGCAACAGCCAGGCGGTGGCGGCGCGCGCGGAGGCAAAATACGGCGAGATTTGCGGCACCTGCGCAAGCGCCGCACGCGCCTCCGCATAACGTTCCTGCCCGCGCAATCCCTCCGCGTATTGCAGTCTCGCGGGATCGAGGTCGGGCGCGAGCGCGAGGCTCAGCGTCAGCAGCGATTGCCCGCGACTTGGATCGGGGTCCTGGATGATCAGCGCCGCCAAACCATAGAGCCCGATTGCGGCGGCGCGTTCGGCGGATAAGCGCGGCGATTGCGGAACCGCGCCGGCGCGCTTGGCGGACAGCGCGTTCTCCAACGCGGGATCGCGCAAGCGCAACGGCCAATCGGCGTAGAGCGCGGTCACCTGGTCGGCGTCTTCGTAGAGGTCCACTTCGTGGAGCGCAGCCGGCGCCAGCCAAATGCCGCTGGCGCGCGCACGCGCATACGCGTCGCGGGCGCCGGAGGCATCTCCCGCCATCTGCAGCGCCATGGCGCGCTGATACGCCACCACGCCGTCGAACGGGCGCGGCGCGCTCAAACGCTCAAAGCCCAGCGCTGCGGCGTTTGCGTCGCCGGCCCCGGCTTCGACCCAGATGCGCAAGGTTTGCGCGGCGATCTCTTCCAGCGAGTCTCCGGCAAGACCGTTCAGTGCTGTGCGCGCGCGCGACCAGCGATGCTCGTGCATCGCCTGCGCCGCCCGCACGAGACGCGCGGACGCGAGATCCACGCCGCGTTCCTGCGCCAGCTTGGCGATGGCTGTGGCCTGACGCGCATCGCCTTGCGCCAGGGCGGAATAAATCGCGGCGTTGAAAAGATTGGAGTCCTGCGGCGACCGGGCGAGCGCGCGCAGATAGCGATCCGTCGCAACGCTTTCGTCATCGCGAAAATCGGCGAAGCGGCCCACGAGAAAATCGGCGTACGCAGCGCCCGCGGACGCGGCGTTGCGCGGGGCCGGCGTCGCACACGCAGACGCCATCACGCACAGCGCGAGCAGCGCCGCGGCGCGATTGGGCGCCATCAGGTCTCCTCCCGCGTCGATGGCGCTTCGGGCAGATTCACGCGCGGCAGCTCGCGCTGCACGGGCGCGGGCGTGCGCAAGCCACGGCGTATCTTGCCTTCAAGGGCTTCGCGGCGGCGTGCATCGGGACGCGCCTCCAGCGCCTGGCGCCACGCATCGCGCGCCTCTGTGCGCATATCGAGGCGCCAATAGATGTCGCCCAGGTGATCGAGCACCTCAGGGTTGGGATCGTCGGCGGACAATTCATTCGCCCGTTCGATGAGCGCGCGCGCTTCGGGGATGTGGCCGTAGAGATAATAGGCCCAGCCGAGGCTATCGATCACGGCGTAATCGAAGCTGCGATAGCTGAAGCCGCGCCACAACAGGCGATATCCCTCCTCCAGACCTTCGGGGCGCTGGATCAGCGAATAGCCGAGCGAGTTCAGCCGCGCGCCGGAATCGGGACGCTCGGCGAACATTTCACGCGCAATGGAAATGCCGTCGCGCCATTGATCGGGATGCTCCATCATCACGGTGACGGCCATGTAGCGGATATCGTCGGTGCGTTCGATCTGCAGCGCCTGGCGGATATCATTCACCGCCGCGTCCGGACGGCCCGCGAAATAGTGCGCGTAGGCGCGGTAGCTCAGCGCCTTGGCGCGATCTTCCGGCGTGCTCACCAGTTCCAGCGCGCGCGTGTGCGCGGTGATGGCGGCGCGGTCGCGGCCGGTGGCGCGGAAGACATCGCCTGCGCCGCTCAACACTGTCCAGCGCGAGCCGCCGAGGCGCTCGGCGTCTTCTGCGGCGGCGTTCGCCTGCGCGTCTTCGCGCTGCTTCAGGAAGATGTTGGCGCGGCTGAGCTGGGCTTCAGCAGCGAACACGGCGGAGTCCGGAATGCGATCGAGAACCCGCAGGGCGCCGTCATAAGCCCGCGCGTCGAGCAATTGGTTGGCGGCGGCGAGCGTCCAATCCTGGGCTGCGGGATCGAGAAGAATCCCGAACTGGAGGAACATCGAGGATGTCGGCGACGCCAAGCCGTCGACGCCTTCGGGATTCGCGAGAATGGCCAGCACGCCTTCGGTGTTGGTTAGATAATCCGACAACAGGAACAGCCAGCGGCCCAGCGCGCGTTTCGCATCGAGGGGCGGCTCCAGGGGCGGCTCGCCGCGCGCGAGACGTGCGCGATTCTCCAGGACGTCAGCGGAATTGGGCGCGAACGGCTCCACCAATTCATAGAGGCGCGCTGCTTCATCGGTTGCGCCGAGGCGCTGATTCACGAGCGCGGCGCGATAGAGTATCTGCACAGTACGCGTCACGGCGAGCGCGCGCATGAAATCCTCTTCCGATTGCGGCTCGCCTTCGGGCAGCGGCGTTGTGTCCAGCGTCGAGACAAGCTGGGCGTAAATCGCAGCGGCTTCCTGCAGCCGGCCGGCGCCTTCGTAGATCAGCGCGCGCGCGGCGCCGGGCATCGGCTCAGGCAAATTGGCGAGGCCGTGATCGATGCGTTCGATGGCGCGATCGGGCTGTCCCTCGGCGAGCAGCAGGAACGGCTCATACATGTCGCCGACGCCGCCATTGATTCCGTCAGGCGCGCTTTGCAGCGCAGCGCGAGCGCCCGGCAAATCATCCGCGGCAAGTTCGTCGAGGAAGATGACGGCGCTCCACACCGGGGAATCATCGCCGCCGGCGCGCTCACGACGCGCCGACGTGACGACGCTGTCGAGATCGGCGGCGAGCAAGGCATCCATGGGCTGGGCGTAGTCGCGATCGGCCGACGCCGGCGGGGCGGTGGCGCGCACGAGCGCGGAATTCTCTTCCAGCGCCGCGGCGGGGGCGGCCGCGGACGGTTCCGACGCCGCCCAGGCCGGCGCCACAGACATCGCGCCCGCGCTTAACGCCGTCGCCAACAGAGCCGCTCGAAACCGCATCATTCTCATCCTCCGGAACCGGAACGCCCTGATCCTTATCCCTCACATATTGGGATAATTAGGGCCGCCGCCGCCTTCTGGCGTCGTCCAGTCGATGTTCTGCGAGGGGTCTTTGATGTCGCAGGTTTTGCAGTGCACGCAATTCTGCGCGTTGATCTGAAACCGCGGATTGGCGCCGTTGTCGTCGTAGAGCACTTCGTAGACGCCGGCCGGGCAGTAGCGCTGCGCGGGCTCGGCATAGAGCGGCAGATTGTGCGCGATCGGAATGGAGGGATTGCGCAGCCTGAGATGGATCGGCTGGTCTTCCTCGTGATTGGTGTTGGAGATGAAGACGCTGGAGAGCTTGTCGAAGGACAACACGCCGTCGGGCTTGGGATAATCGATCGGTTTGTGCTTGGCCGCAGGCTCGGTCGCCGCAGAATCGCTCTTGCCGTGCTTCATGGTGCCGAACAGGGAGAAGCCGCCGGTCAGCGTGGTCAGCCACATATCGGCGCCGCCGAGGCCGATGCCGGCGAGCGTGCCGAAGCGCGACCAGAGCGGCTTGGCGTTCCGCACGAGCTTGAGGTCCTTGTAGCTCCAACTCGCGCGGAACGCGCTTTCATAGGCGGAGAGCGCATCGCGCTGGCGTCCCGCGGTGATCGCCTCCGCCACCGCTTCTGCGGCGAGCATGCCGGACTTCATGGCGTTGTGCGTGCCCTTGATGCGCGGGACATTCACGAAGCCCGCCGCGCAGCCAATGAGCGCGCCGCCGGGAAAGGTGAGTTGCGGAATCGATTGCAGGCCGCCTTCGGTGATGGCGCGGGCGCCGTAGGTGAGCCGTTTTCCGCCGGCCAGGTGCGGCGCCACGGCGGGATGGTGCTTGAAACGCTGAAACTCGTCGAACGGCGAGAGGTACGGATTCTTGTAGTTCAGGTGAACGACAAAGCCGACCGATACGAACCGATCGCCCCAATGATAGAGAAACGAGCCGCCGCCAACGCCGTCATCCAGCGGCCAGCCGAACGTGTGCTGCACAAGACCTTTCTTGTGGTTTTCGGCGGGTATCTCCCACAATTCCTTCAACCCGATGCCGTATTTCTGCGGATCGCGGCCGTCGGCCAGACCAAGCTTGTCGGAGAGTTTCTTGGTGAGCGATCCGCGCGCGCCTTCGGCGAACAAAGTGTATTTCGCGTGGATTTCGATGCCCGGCGTGTACACGCCCGCCTTTTCTTCGCCGGAGCGATCGACGCCCATGTCGCCGGTCAGCACGCCCTTCACGGCGCCGGTTTCGTCGAACAGCGTCTCGGCTGCGGCGAAGCCCGGATAAATCTCCACGCCCAGGCCTTCAGCCTGCTGCGCCAGCCATTTGCACAGCACGCCAAGCGAACCGATGTAATTGCCGTGATTGTTCATCAGCGGCGGCATGAGAAAATTCGGCAAGGTCAGCGCGCCCGCGGGACCGAGCATCAGGAATTTGTCTTCCGTCACTGGCGTGTCGAGCGGCGCGCCCTGCTCGCGCCAATCGGGGATCAGCTCATTGAGCGCGCGGGGATCGATCACCGCGCCCGAGAGAATATGCGCGCCGACTTCGGAACCTTTCTCCAGCACCGCAACTGAAATCTCGGCGCTCTGTTCGGCCGCGACCTGCTTGAGACGGATCGCGGCGGCGAGGCCCGCTGGCCCGGCGCCGACGATCAGAACGTCGTATTCCATCACGTCGCGCTGCACTTCCTCGGCCATGAAGGCTCCTATTGTTCCTTGCCGCGCAACCATGGCGCCTGCGGCTGACTGAGGCGTTTATCCGGGCTGGGGGCCGCCTCCGCAAGGGCGCGCGACGGGCGGTCGCGCCGCCCTCGCCGGCCGGCGCGACTCCGCTATGTTAACGCCTGATGGAAGGAGCGTCCGCACCAGCGGCCGCCCGCGCGCTGCTGGCGTGGTGGGATGCGGCCGGCGTCGATATCGCCGACGCAGTGCGCGCGGCGGACGCAGCGCCGGTCCCGCGTCCTGGGCCCGCGCCGCGGGCGCATGCGCCTGCACCAGCCGACGATGCGCTGGCCTCGGCCCGGGAGGCTGCGGCCACGGCGACCTCCCTGTCGGAGCTGGCCGAAGCGATTGCGGCGTTTGAGGGCTGCGCGCTGAAAAAAACCGCCCGGACCACCGTGTTTTCCGACGGCGCGGAAGACGCCCAGGTGATGCTGATCGGCGAAGCGCCGGGCAAGGACGAGGACCAGCAAGGCAAGCCGTTTGTGGGGCGGTCCGGGCAGCTGCTGGACCGGATGCTGGCCTCGATCGGCCTCGACCGGCGGCACAACCTCTTCATTTCCAACCTGATTTTCTGGCGACCACCAGGCAATCGGCCGCCGACGCAAGGCGAGATCGCCGCTTGCCTGCCCTTCGTAGAGCGCGCGATTGCACTGAAGAGGCCCAAGCTGGCGATCCTTGCCGGGGGCGTATCGGCGCAATCGCTGCTGCGCCGGAACGAGGGCGTGACCAAGCTGCGCGGCCGACGGTTCGCGCTTGAAAACCCTTCATTCACCATGCCGGTCAACGCCATGGTGATGCTTCACCCCGCATATCTTTTGCGCCAGCCGCAGCAAAAGCGGCTCGCCTGGGCGGATCTTCTGGCGCTGGAGGCCTGGCTCGACGAGCTTGGCGTCGCGCGGGGTCCGCGCCTGTGACCAGGGCTTGGACGCGCATCATGCGAATACTGAAAATGGTTCTGGCCGCGGCGGGCGCGAGCGCGGCGGTTTCGGGGGCTGCACTGGCGGATACGCGTGTCGTGGCGCTGTCCGATGCCGATGTGGAGGCCTACCAGGCCGCCTACTCCGCTGCCGAGCGCGGCGATTGGCGTTCCGCGCAGACCGCGTTGCGGCAGGTGGATGACGACGTCCTCGTCGCCAGCGTGGCCGCGGAGCGCCTGTCCCAGCGCCGCAGCGGCGCGGCCTATAGCGAGTATCTGCGCTGGCTGGCGTCGCATCGCGACCATGCCCAGGCCAGCGCCGTTTACGCCCGCGCGACCGCGGTTCGGCCGCGCCGCGGCGCCCGGCCGCCGCACCCAGAGAGCGCGCCCGGCCGCGCGCCGCCCGGCGCCACGCGCGCGCCCGCCGGAGACAGTTCAGCTCTGCGCGGCGAGATCGATGCGGTCATGGCGCATCTGAGCGCAGGCCGGCTGGAAGAGGCGCGCATCGCCGGCGAAGCGCTCCTGTCCACGCCGCGCAATGGCGATGCGGCGTGGCTATTGGGGCTGACTGCGTTTCGCCAACGCGACTATTCCGCCGCAATCGGCTGGTTCGACATCGCCGCCGGCTGGCCGCATCACGGCCCTGCCGCGCGTGCAGCAGCCCATTATTGGGCGGCGCGCGCCAATCTGGCCGCGGGCAATCCTGCGCGCGTGCGCGACCATCTTGAGGCTGCCGCGCAGGCGCCTGCGACGTTCTATGGCCAATTGGCCGAAGCGCAGCTCGGGCGCGACTCGGCGCTTGATTTCGCGCCGCCTGATGTTTCCGACGCAACCATGCGCGCTTTCATTGAGCGCCACGACAGCGCGCGGCGCGCGGCGGCGCTGGCGCAATTGGGAAGATTGTCGGAGGTTGAAGACGAGTTGCGCTGGCTGCATGCACGGCTGCGTCCGGATGAAGACCGCGTCTATCTGGCGCTCGCGCAAGCCTTGATGGCGCCGGCCGCGCAATTGCGCGCAGCGGAATATGGCGGACCGGATCTCGCTTCGGGCCATTGCCCGGTGACTTCGTTTACGCCCGACAACGGCTTTCAATTCGACCGTGCGCTGGTCTACGCCATCGTGCGTCAGGAAAGCCGGTTCAATCCCGTGGCGATCAGCCGGTCCAATGCGCGCGGGCTTATGCAATTGTTGCCGTCGACGGCAACCGACATGGACCCGAGTCAACCGTTCCGGCGTGAGCCCACGCGGTTGCACGAACCGGGGCTGAATATGCGCCTGGGGCAAGCGTATGTCGGCTGGCTGATCGAGCAATTTCACCAAGACGGCGATCTCGGCAAGGTGTTCGCCGCCTATAATGGCGGGCCGGGTTGGCTGCAGCGCTGGATGAGCGCAACGCCGGAAGACGGCGATCCATTGATGCTTCTGGAAAGTTTGCCGCGCGCGGAAAGCAGAGATTACGCGGAGCGCGTGCTGTCGCACATGGGCCTTTGCCGCAAGCGGTTTTCCCAGCCGACGCCGGAGATCGATGATCTCGCATCCGGGCGGCCGGCGCGGTATCAGGCGCTCGATGCGCGCCGCGCCGACCGCTGAAGCGCGCGCCAGTCTTCCAGAGAATCGACGTCGCGCAGCAGCGCCAGCAAGCGCGGCGGCGACGGCAGATTGCGTGTGACATCAGCCAGCGTGTGCGCGCTTGACCAGCGCACATTGCGCATCGCGGCGGCTGCGGCGCGGCCCTGCTGCGCGGCCAAGAGATAGAAACCGCCATCGAGCGCCGGGCCGATGACGAATGCGCTACCGGAGAGGCAGCGCACGCTTTGGCGCAACACCGTCGCAGTGAGGCTCGGGCAGTCCGTACCGATGACAATCACATTCCGGCGGCCGTTGAGCGCCCGCGCCAAACGCGCGCCAAGATCGCCTGTCCCCTGCGGCGCACGCGCGACTCTTTGCGGCCAAAGTCGCGGATTGTGCGCGTCACGATCGGGCGACGCGCAAATGATCGTGCGCAGCCGCGATTGACGGGCGGCGCGCAGCGTTGCTGCGAGCAGTGCGCGGGCGATGCGCCAAGCCTCCACTGCACCGACTTCTGCGGCCAGCCGCGATTTTCCGAAGCCGATGCGCGGCGCCTTCGCCATGACGATGAGAGTCGGCTCAATCATACGCGCGCGCCAAATCGTCCGGATCGGCGCCGAGATAGAAGCGCGCGAGCAGCCATAGATTGCGCGCGGCGCGCCGCGTATAGCCGCTGCGACGGTATTTCTCTGAACTGGTGACGGCGCGATGCTTCAAGATGCGTAGGCGGCGCGGTCCGATGCGGCGGACGATGTCGACATCCTCCATCAGGGCGATGGCTTTGTAGCCGCCTAGCGCATCATAGTGCGCGCGCGCGATCAGCAGGCCCTGATCGCCGTAGGGCAGTTTCAGAATACGGCAACGAACGCCGACCCAGAAGGCGGCGCGGCGCGCAGCGCGGCTTTCATCATCGAAGGCGAACGCAAACGCGGCTGCGTACGCTGGATGATGGCGCATGAGGTGCGCCGCCTCCTTCGACCATCCCGTCTCCAGCACGGTGTCGGCATGGAGAAACAACAGCCAATCGCCGCGCGCGGCTGCAGCGCCCGCGCGAACTTGCAGGCCGCGGCCGCGCTCAGTGCGTACAATTTCACATCCCGCTTCATCGGCGATTTCAAGCGTCTCATCTTCGGAGCCGCCGTCGGCGATGATGACTTCGCACACGAGGCCGGACCAGGCGCCTTCCATGAGCGCGGCGAGCGCCGCGGGCAGGCGCGCGGCCGCGTTCAATGTGGGGATGACGACAGAAACTTTCAGCGCGCTGCTCCCGCCGTCCGCGCGGCATCCTTATCGCCGTACGCGTTCAGCCCTGCGCGGGTTGCCGGCCCTGCGCGGGTTGGGTCATACGCGCGCGCATCGATTGGAGGAAGCGGTCCAGAAGATCGGTGCGGGCGACCGCGGCGGCGAGCTGGCGGATCTCCATGCCCTCGGGATTGACGCCGGAGGCCACGACTTCGAAGGCGTCGGCTTCCGGCGTGCCGGCCATGTCGCCGGCGTGCGCGCGGTAAAGCGCCTGAACGCCGACGTCATTGCCCGCCATCGTCATCGCGATCGCGGCGCGCAGGACAATGCGGCGGCCTTCCGCATCGAGAGGCGCTGCGGCGTCGATGCGCTCGACCAGGCGATTGAGTTCGGCGGCCGCGCGGGTCCAGTCGCGTTGGCGCCACGCCGCCTCGGCGCGAACGCGTTGCGCATCCATGCTGGCGTCGCGCTCGACCAGTTCTTCGGCGTGATCGAAGCGGCCCATGTCGATCAGCGTGCGCGCCTCCAGGATGCGGCGTTCGGCTTGCAGCGCTGCGGGAATGTTGGGCACGCGGGTGGATGCAATTGCCGTCAGGGCTTTCTCGGGCTTGTCGTCCATCAGGTAAATCGCGGCGAGGTCGCTGGCCACTTGCGCGCGCGCAAATCCTTCCAGGCGTTGGTCGACCTGGTGCTGCAGCAATTGCGCGGCCTGCTCCAACAGATCGACCCGCACCAGGCGCCCCGCCAGCAAGCGCACGATGCGATCGCCGCTGGGGCCCACGGGCGTGAGATCGGAGAATTGATAGAACAGTCCCAGCGCCTGAATGGGCTCCAGCGAATCCGCTTCGCCATCGAGGAACAGGCGCTCGAATGCAGACACCATGTCCACGCGCAGACGGCGCGACGCAGGGTTCTGGCCGTAGCGGCTGGCGGCGACCTGCATCACCTCCAGCGCTTCGCGCCAACGCCCCTGCTCCATGTAAACGTCGCCCAGCATCGCGACGACGGCGACCTCCAGCGCATCGCCTCGCCAGCGGAAGCGCATCGCCTCCAATGGCTCCACGGCCTGGGCGGCGCTGAGCTGGCCCAGCGCGCGGCGCGTGCGCACAAGCTCCAATCCCGCCTGCACGGACACTTCTTCATCGCGCGCGCGGGCCAGTTCGGTGAGCAGCGCGATCGCCGCGTCGTTCTGGCCGCGGGCGACCTTTGCGCGTGCGCGCAACAATTCCGCGCGCAGGCGCGCTCCGCTTGAAGAGGCCATCGCGGCGGCGCCGCCGGCGGCCTGTTCCGCTGCGGGGATATCGCCGAGCTGCAGGGCGGCTTCCGCGAGCGCCAATTGGAAGCGCGCGCGCCAGTCGGGATGCACCTGTTCGCTGGCGCCGGCGCCGCGCTCGAGCTCCCGGCGCGCGTCCTCCCATTGTTCGGCGAGCGCTGCAGCGTAGCCGCGCCACAACGCCGCTTGAGGATCGCCCGTCAAGTCGGAGGCCGCCAAGTCCGCCTGCGCTTCGGCGATGCGATTCATCATCACATTGGCCGCGGCGCGGCGCAGGCGATAAGGCGCTTCCGATTCCAGAGCGGGATTGCGCAGGATCGCCAAGCGCAGAACGCCCAGCGCTTCGGGCGCAAGCTGGTGCGTCAGCAGAAAATCCGCATAGGCGAGGTGCGCTGTCGTTTCCTCGCCTTCAGCGCCGTTTTCTTCCGCAACGCGCCGGGCCAACTCGTCCATCTCGCGGCGCACCGCGGCGGTGTACAAGCCGCCGGCATCGGAGAGATCTCCGGCGGCGTCTTGCGTCACTCCGGCCTCTACGGCGTCTGTCTGCTCGGCTTCGCCATCCAGCGTCTGCGTCGTGATCAGTCCGAGCGCGCGCGAGACGATCAGGTCTTCGCCCTCAAAGCGCGCATCGACGCCATCGGCGCGCGGCTCGATCACCGCGCCGTGCGCCGACGGCAGTATCGCGGCCTCCAAGGTTGCGCGCCGTTGAGCCACGCCCTTCGCCGGTCCCGTCAGCATCGCGACGCCGATGCGGTCGCCGACGGACGGATCCTGCAACCATGACACCACGCCTTCGCGGCCGAAGTCGGCAATGATGCGGCCGCGCGCGGCCAGACCCATGTCGCGCCGCACGGGCGCGGCTGCGCCGCCAGGCTGCGCGCGCGGCGACAGCGTGAAGTTCCAGGTTGCGCCGTCGCTTTGTGCAGCGATCAGCACTTCCGGCGGCGCAGCAATGCGCAAGGCCACTGCGTGATCGCCATTGATGATCTGCATGTCGCGATGCCAGCGACCGGCGCGCGCGATGTTGGAGAGATCGATGCGGCCATTGGCTTCAAAAACGAGCCAGATCGCTTCGCCACGGCGGAAGGCGGCCGCGCGCGCAGGCGATGGCCAGGTCACGGAAAGGCGCGTGGCGTCCGCGCGCTCGTCGAGGCGCACGCTCGCATTGCCGTTCGGGGCGCGGAACGGGGTGTCGACCGGCGGCGGCGGTGGGGGCGGCGGCGGAGGCGGCGGGGCTTGTGTCGCTGGAGGCTCAAGCGGCGGGAGCAGATCGACAACGACGCGATCGCCGTCGGTAAACTGCCGCGCACGCACGCCGGGATCCAAGGTCAGCGCCACGCGAACGGGCTGGCTTGGCGCGCTGACGACGCGTGCGCCGCGGACGAAACGCGGCGGGGTTGCGCGCAGTTCGGCGATGTCGATGTCGGCGGCGCGCGAGAAGCGCAGCTCCAGCGTATCGCCATTGCGGCGCGGCGCGACTGTGGTCGGGCCCTGCCACCGAAACGACAGGCGCGTGAGGTCTTCGCGCTGCCCGACAGACACCGTGGCGGTGGCCTGCGCGGGTTGCTCGGGCGGGGTTTCCGGCGGACGCAAGGATCTCGGACCGTCGGCGGACGCCAGCGCGACGACGCGTGCATTCTGAACGCGCGAGACGCTGGCGCTCATGTTCTGGCGCAGCGCGATGCGCACGGTGCGCCCGTCATCGTCGACATCGGCGAAAGACACGGTGCGCGGCGCCTGCTGACGCAGGTTCGACACATCCGCTTCGATGGCGTCGGCAAAGCGCAACACGAGCACGCCATTGGCGACGCTGGCTTCCATGGTCGGCGCGACGTTGCGCCCATCGGCCCAACGCGCCTCCAAGCGCGCGCCCTCTTCGCTTTCCTGCATGATGATCGCGACCGCATCCGCGTAGGCAGGGCCCGCCGCCAACAGGGCGGCCGGCGCAATCCAGGCGGGGTGTCGAAACCGGGACATCACAAAACTTGAATAAAGAAGCGCCGTTGATCTCTTGTTAATTTTCTGGCGTCGCCGGCGCCGCCGCACGCGCGCGCGCCAGAAGCGCTTCGGCGTCTGCGGCGGACATCGTGCGCTCCGCGAGCAATTGGGTGAGCCTGCGCGCGCGGGGCACCTGCATGCGGCCCATGACTTCAGCGAGATTCTGCTGGCGCATGCGGCTGGCGACGAGAATGAGCGTGTCGTCGTCCAGCGCGTCAAACACTTCGGCGGCGTCTTTGGCGCGCATGCGCTGATAGACATCCACCAGCGCGGTCATGCGGGTTTCCTGCGACTCGTCGAGCCGGCCCAACAAGTCGTTCACGGTGGTTTCCAGGCGGCGCAATTCGGTGAGGCGATCGTTCATCCGCCGCTCGGCGGCGTTCAACAGTTCGGCGCGCGTTTCGATTTCCGCGGCGCGCGCATCGAGCGTCTGGCGGCGTGCGCCGAGCGCCTGCAGAACCTGCACTTCGGATTGCGACAGGCCCGCCTGATCCGCGAAGCTCGGCGCGGCGCATTGCGTCTCGGCCTGTGCAGCGGGCGCTGCGGCCGGACGCGGCGGCGGCGTGGTCGGCGCGGGCGACGCGCCGGGCGCAACCGGACTTGCGCTCTGCGCCACGGCGACCGCCTTCATGCCGAGCACGGCGACGACGGTGACCATCACTGTCGGCAACAATCGTACGCGCGCGCCTGCGCTTGATTTGGCCGGAGAGGGTTTCGCCGCCATCACCGCCTGCCCGCGCGCGTCGGCTCCGGCGCGGCCGCGCGCGCGCCCAGACGCTCAGAAAGAATGCGCGCATCATCGATGCGATCCTGCAGCGCGCGGCCGGCTTCGGCGCTCGTCAAGCGCAGCGCCTTGACCGCATCATTGGCCTGCGTGACGGCAAGATTGAGTTCCGCGGCTGCGGCGCGGATGCCGTCCTGGCCGTTGCGCAACGCGGAAAGCTTTTGATCCAAGCGCCAGCAATAGAACAGGCACGCCGCCAGCAGCAGCGCCAGCACGCCTTCCAACGCCATCGACATCGGGCTCATGCCGCTTTCTCCCGTTTCATCAGCGCCGCCTTCGCCTGCGTGGCGACGCCCTTTTCAATGCGAACCGCCACGTGGTGGCCCAAGCGGCCGACCTGGCCTGTCGTGAGGTGGACTGCGCCGCACATCACCTGCACGGGCTTGTTCGGCGTGGCGTTCAACATCAGCGTGTCGCCGACCTTCAAATCCAGCACCGTTTTCAGCGGCGCGATCTGCGTGTCGAGCACGGCGCGCACTTCAAGATCGGTGTTCCAGATTTCTTCGGCGAGGTGGTTTTCCCAGATGTTGTCGCGGCCGAACTTCTCGCCCATGAATTGCTGCAGCAGCATTTTGCGGATGGGCTCGAGCGTCGCGTAGGGCAAGAGCAATTCAAGTCGGCCGCCGCGATCATCCATGTCAACACGCAGCTTGACGACAATTGCTGCGTTCGGCGGCCGGGCGATCGCGGCAAAGCGCGGATTGGTTTCGATGCGATCGAGGGGAAAAGACACTTTGGTGAGCGGGGCGAACGCCTGGCTTAAATCGCCCAGCACGACATCGATCATGCGCGTGACGAGTGAGCGTTCGATGGTGGTGTAGGGCCGGCCTTCGACGCGCACCGCGGCAATGCCGCGGCGTCCGCCCAGCAGCACGTCGACGATCGAATAGATGAGATTAGAATCGACCGTCACCAGGCCGAAATTGTCCAATTCCTCGGCGCGGAATACGGCGATGATCGCCGGCAGCGGGATGGAGGAGAGATAGTCGCCGAAGCGAATGGAGGTGATCTGGTCCAGACTGACTTCGACATTGTCGGAAGTGAGATTGCGCAGGCTGGTCGTCATCAACCGCACGAGCCGGTCGAACACAATTTCCAGCATCGGCAAGCGTTCGTAGGAGACCAATGCAGAATCGATGATCGCGCGGACGCCCGTGCGCGCGCTGGATTCCTCTTCGCTCGAGCCGAAACCCAACAGCGAATCGATTTCATCCTGATTGAGGATGCGCTCCACCGGCGCGGCGTCGGCGTTGGCGACCGCCCAATCGCCGCTGGGGCGCTGCTCCTGTTCGGTCTCCTCGCTCACTGGACGAGCATCTCCTCAATCAGCACGGCGTTCACGCGCGCGGGCGCGACCACGAGATTGACCCGCCGCAGCAATTCCAGCCGCAGCCTGTAGGCGCCGGCGGAGCCGGCAAGATCGTCGGTGCGCAATTCACGCAGGAAGGCGTTAAATTGATCGGTCACGCGCGGCAATTGCGGCTGCAGTGCTTCAACAGTGGCTTCATCCGGCGCTTCGATGGTCAGCTTCAGTTTGAGATAGGCGGGACGTCCGTCCGCGGAGCTGATATTGACCAGGATGTCGGGCATCGCGACGAACAGCACGCCGTCGCCTTCAGTCACCTGAACGCCGCCCTCGCCTTCTTCGCCGCCGGCGCCGTGGCCGCCTTTCGCCTTGCCCTTGCCTTTGGCTTTTTCCTTGCCGTGACCTGCATCGGCTTCGGCGTGTGCCGCTGGCGGGCCGCCGCCTTTCAGCAGAAAGAATGCGGCGCCGCCGCCCGCGCCTAAGACCAGCACGGCCGGCAGAATGATAAAGAGGACAAGGTTCTTGCCGGAGAGCTTCTTCTTCTTTTTGACCTCGCCGCCTTCGGCGCCCTCCTCTTCGCCGGCTTCGGCGTCCCGCTTTTCCGGCTCGGGCGCGTCGGCGCCTTCGGCGTCGGCGTCCGCTTCAGCGTCCGGCTTTTTCTTCTTCTTCCAGAAGTTCAGTTTCACCATGGCGCCGCGCGGCCCTTTTCACGTCTGCTTCGAGCCTTGCGTTTGCGTTGGTTAAGGATTGGTGGAGGGCGGCAAAAAATGCCGGGAGGGCGGCAGGTTTGGGCCGCCGCGTTCACCAAGAGACATCGCTAGCGCGTTGAAACTCTTGGGGTCTTTAGTTGGCCCGCGGCTTGCTATGGTAAACGCGATGGATAACGCGATGCTTGTGGCGCTGCAGTCGCAGCGTGTTCTGCAGCGCCGCCTGGAGGTGGTCGCGGGCAATCTCGCGAACGTCGACACGACCGGCTTCAAAGCCGATTCCATCGTCTCGGAAGAAGAAGCGCTGCGGCCCGCGCGCGCGGAGGATGCGCCGCGCGATATTCGTTTCGCCCGCGACATCACTGTCGCGCGCGACATGCGGCCCGGTGCGATCTCGGTGACGGGCGAGGCGTTCGATTTCGCGCTCGACGGCGACGGTTTCTTCATTGTGCAAGGGCCGAACGGTCCGCTTTACACGCGCGACGGCGCCTTCACGCTCACTGGCGAAGGCCGCCTGGTGACGACCGACGGACGTCCCGTGCTGAGCGCGGGCGGATCGCAGATTGTGTTCGATCCCCAGGGGCAGGCGCCGCGGGTGACGCCAGACGGCGGGGTGAGCATCAATGGACAGGAGGTCGCGCGCATCGGGGTGGCGACGTTTGCGCGGCCCGGCGCGATGGAGCGCGTCGGCGCCAATCTGTGGGATGCGGCGGGACAGGCCGCCGGCGGGTTTGAAGGCCGCGTCATCCAGGGCGCGCTGGAAAGCTCAAACGTCGAGCCCGTCATGGAGCTGACGCGCATGATCACCATCACGCGCGCCTACGAATCCGCGGCGCGCTTCATCAATCAAACCGACGAATTGCGCCAGCGCGCGCTCGAGCGGCTCGGCCGCTAGATTTAGGGGTTAGGCATGCGATCTCTGTTCATCGCCGCGACCGGCATGGAAGCGCAGCAGCTCAATGTCGAAGTGATCTCCCACAACATCGCCAACATGAACACGGTTGGCTTCAAGCGGCAGCGCGCCGAATTCCAGGACATGCTCTATCAGACGATGGAACGGCCAGGCGCGTCTTCCTCGGCTGCAGGCAATATCCTTCCGCTCGGCATTCAGATCGGCGTGGGCGTGCGCGCGGACGCGGTCGGGCGCCTGACCGAACAGGGAAACATCGCCAATACGGGCAATTCCTACGACATCGCGATTTCCGGGCGCGGCTATCTGCAGGTGACGTTGCCATCCGGCAGCACGGCCTATACGCGCGCGGGCAATCTGGCCGTAAACGCCGATGGCCAATTGGTCACCGCCGACGGCTATCTCATCGAGCCTGCGATCACGATCCCGCAGGACGCGGTCGCGGTGACGATCACGCGCGACGGCGTGGTGGAGGCGACGACGTCGGGCAATGCGGTTCCACAGCAGATCGGTCAGATCGAGCTGGCCGCGTTCATCAATCCGGCGGGCCTGGAAGCGCTGGGCGACAACCTCTTCATGGAGACGCCGGCATCCGGCGCGCCCAATGTGTCGACGCCGGGAACCGACGGCTTTGGACAATTGATGCAAGGCTTTGTGGAGACGTCGAACGTCAATGCGGTGGAGGAAATCTCCGCGCTGATCATTGCCCAGCGCGCATATGAAATGAATTCGCGCGTCATCACGGCGTCGGATGAAATGCTGCAGGCTGCAGCGCAATTGCGCTAACGCGCGCGCATATCGGGAGGGGCTTGATGTTTGTTCGCATGATGATGTTTGCGGCGCTGGCGTGTGCGCTGAGCGCGACTTCGGCGTTCGCCGATGCGCCCGTGACGTTGCGGCCGCACATCGAGGCGCAAGGCGGCGCGGTGACGCTGGGCGACGTGTTCGAAGGCGCCGGCGAAGCCGCGGGCCGCGCGGTGGCGCCCGCCCCCGCGCCCGGACGGCAAGCGCAATTGTCAGCGCCTTTCCTGGCCGCGGCGGCGGATGCGGCGGGATTGAGCTGGACGCCGCCAGACGGCGTGGAGACGGTCATCGTGCATGGGCGCGCCTTGCGCGTGCATCCGCTGGCGGCGCGCAGCGACGATCAAGGCGCGACCGCTGACGCCGCGGTGCGGCGCGGCGAGATGGTGACTCTCGTTTATGTCGCGCCGGGCATGCAGCTGACTACGCGCGCGCGCGCGATGCAGAACGGCGCAATTGGCGACGTCATTCGCGTCACGAACCTGCAATCCAACACGGCCGTGGACGCCACCGTCACCGGGCCAGGCGCCGCCAGCGCTTCAGCGCGATAGGACCACCATGAGCATGACCAGACTTGCGCCTTTCGCGTTGCTTGCAGCGCTCGCAGGGTGCGCCAGCGCGGGCGCTGCAGGCGATGCGGCATTCGACGCCGCCGGCGATTTCGCCACGCGCGCACGCACGCACGCCAACACAGCCATCGAAGCCGCGCAACGCGCCGCAGCGCCGCCGCCGCTGGGCACCGTGACATCGCCCTCGCCGCTCGCAGGGGCCGATTATGGCGCGATGCCGCAACCGATCGCGGCCTCGGCGGCGCAGCGCGCGCCGAGTTCACTGTGGCAATCGGGCGCGCGGAGCTTTTTCAATGACGCGCGCGCCTCGCGCATCGGCGACATCCTCACCGTGAACGTGGAGATCACCGACAAGGCGGAAGTGACGAACTCATCGGCGCGCTCGCGCTCGGGATCGACCACGGTCGGCGTCAACAATTTCTTCGGACTTGAAAACATCCCCGGCCGCATTCTGCCTGGGGGTTATGATCCCTCGGCGCTGATCGATGCGGAGGGCGCTTCCTCGCAGGCCGGTCAAGGATCGATCGCGCGGGAAGAGAAGATCACGATGACGGTCGCGGCTGTCGTGGTCGACATTCTGCCGAACGGCAATTTCGTGATCGCGGGGCGTCAGCAGGTGCGGATCAATGCGGAACTGCGCGAATTGACGGTGACCGGCGTGATCCGGCCGGAGGATATCGCCGCCGACAACACCATCCGCAACGATCAGATCGCGGAAGCCCGCATCGATTATGGCGGGCGCGGCCAGGTTTCAGCGGTACAGCGACCGCGCCTTGGACAGCGCGTCGGCGACGCGATCAGCCCCTGGTGACAGCGGTTCGGATGTGGCGTGGTCCATCTCCTGCAACGCATCGACGCGGTCAAACGCCGCTGCGGGCATAAACGCGCCGGACCGATCCTCTCCAGAGAGGTCGGGCGCAGTTGCCCAGCCGACGAATTGAATGTCTTCGCCGTACACGAAATCCTCGTCCGCTTGGTCTGACGCGTCCGTGGCCGCGAAATCTTCCTCCGGCGCGTCGTAGATTTGCGGCGCCGCCTCGTGAAAATACTCGTCGCGCAGGAGTGCGCTCAGGCGCGCGGGTTTCTGGCGCGACGGCGGCGCTGCGGCATAGGCGTCGGAGGCAAAAGGAAGCCGATCGAAGGTCGCGCCGCCGGTCAGCATAAAGAGGCTGATGGCGCTGAGCGCCGCAAATCCGGCGACAAACGCGCCCAGCGCGACGCCGATCCATTCCGCGATCGTGCGAGCGTGTTCGCGCGTCATGACGAGCCTTCCCGCGACATGATGAAGACGATGATGCGATTGCATCATCCATGCACGGAAAAAGTCACAACCGCCGGGATGGTTCCGAACGCCGCGGCCTCAGCGCGCGCTATTCGTCGCGATGCACGCGCTCACGACGCTCGTGGCGCTCCTGCGCTTCCAGAGACAAGGTCGCAATCGGGCGGGCCTCCAGCCTGGACACGCCGATCGGTTCGCCGGTTTCTTCGCAATAGCCATAGGTGCCTTCGTCGATGCGGCGGATGGCTTCGTCGATCTTGGAGATCAGCTTGCGCTGGCGGTCGCGCGTCCGCAGCTCGAGGGCCCGATCGGTTTCCGAGGTCGCCCGATCGGCGAGATCGGGGAGCGCTGCGGTGTCTTCCTGGAGACTCGACAGAGTCGAGCGGGCCTCGCTGAGGATTTCCTCTTTCCAGGCGAGCAGCTTGTTGCGGAAATAGTCCCGCTGCCGTTCGTTCATGAACGGTTCGTCCTCGGAAGGACGATAGACTTTCGGCGTCGTCGCTTCGCGCGCACCCTTGGCCGCCATGCCGAAGACCTCCCCTGGCGCGGCGGCTTATAACCGCGCCCAATCCGCCCGACAATGAAGCAAGCTTAAGGCCAGCTGCATTTTCCAGCGCCGGATCAACGCGGTCGCCCCCGGCTCTGGCGCAGCTTTGCAAGCTCGACCGCCGCCCTGGTGTCAATTTCGCGCAAGGCGTCGTCCAAGGCGGGATCGCCGGTTTCGGCCCGATCCGCCCCCAACGCTTCGAGCTCCGATTCCAGGCCGCCTTCGGCCCGCCCCCGCAGAAGCCCAATGCGCAGCCGCTCCAACGCGTCCAGCACCTTGGACCCGCGGCGCGACTGGCGCGCGCGGCGGCCGGCCTGCCCGTCATCCTGCAACGCCAGAACCGCATCGATCGCCGGCGTCGCCTGAACCGCGCCCGGGCCTTGCGCGCGCTGGGGTCCGCCGACGGCGGGCGCGGCGAAGCCCGGGGCCGCGACGCCGGCGTTGCGCTTGCCTGGCGACGCCCCCTGGGGCCCGCGCGGACCTTCAACCTTCATCGCCGCCGCGCTCCATCGCTGCCGGTCAGGGGCGGATTCCGCCAACGCTCCATTAACCGCATCAGCGTCTTACAAGATTCGATGAAGCCGCTTCACCGCTTTGCGCAGTCCATCATGTTGATTGCGGCCGCCGCTGCTCTGCAGCCCATCGCTGCGACGCCGGCGGAGGCGGCGCCGCGCATCAAGGACATCGCCGATATCGAGGGCGTGCGCGAAAACCAGCTCGTCGGCTACGGGCTTGTGGTCGGCCTGAACGGCACGGGCGACACGCTGCGCAACGCGCCGTTCACGCGGCAAAGCCTCGCCTCCATGCTGGAGCGCCTCGGCGTGAACACGCGCGACGGCAATCTGAACACGCGCAATGTCGCCGCGGTGATGGTGACGGCCAATCTGCCCCCCTTCGCGAGCCAAGGTTCGCGCATTGACGTCACCGTCTCCGCGCTGGGCGACGCGCGCAGCCTGGCGGGCGGTCAACTTCTCGTGACGCCGCTGATGGGCGCCGATCAGCAAGTGTACGCGGTGGCGCAAGGCGCGCTCGCGGTTGGAGGCTTCGCCGCCGAAGGCGCGTCAGGCAGCTCGGTGACGCGTGGCGTGCCTACCGCCGGGCGCATCGCCTCTGGCGCGCTGGTGGAGCGCGAACTGCCGTTCGACATCGGCGCGCAGCGCGAATTGCGGCTGGCGTTGCGCAATCCCGATTTCACGACAGCCCATCGTATGGCGGAGGCCATCGTCGCGGCGGTCGGTCCGGACGCCGCGCGCGCCGCTAATCCCGGCGCTGTGATCGTGCGGCGGCCGGAAGCGTATGCCGGCGACATGGTGGCGCTGATTTCGCGCATCGAATCGCTGGAAGTCGCGGTGGATCTGCCCGCGCGTATTGTGATCGACGAAAATACCGGCGTCGTCGTCATGGGCGACAATGTGCGCGTGTCCACGGTCGCGATCGCGCAGGGCAATCTGACCGTCTCCATCACCGAACAGCCGCGGGTGTCGCAACCTGCGCCGCTGAGCGACGGCGAAACCGTGGTCGTGCCACAGACGAACGTCGCGGTGGAGGAGGATTCCGGCGACCTCACCGTGATCGAGGGCGGCGTGCCGCTGCGCCAGCTGGTCGGTGGATTGAACAAGCTCGGCGTCGGCCCGCGCGACATGATCTCCATCCTGCAGGCGCTGAAGGCGGCGGGCGCGGTGCAAGCCGACATCGAGGTGATGTGATGGTCAACGTCGTGGCGCCGGGCGCAGCGCCAGTTCCCTCCTCGCGCATCGATCCGGAACTGGAACGCGTGGCGCGCGAGTTCGAAGGCATCGTGCTGGCGGAATTGCTGTCGCCGATTTTCGAGACGATGGACGCGGATGGGCTCGGCGGCGGCGGCATGGGCGAGAAGATGTTTCGTCCGATGCTGGTGCAGCACTATGCCGACGCCATCGCACGATCGGGCGGCGTTGGCTTTGCGCAGAGCATTCTGACCGAATTCACACGCCTGCAGGCCACGGCGCCGGAGGACGAGAATGGCGCTGATCGCTGACGACGCCGCGGACCGGGCCGAACAATTGCTGGCGCTGACGCAGCGCCTGCGCGCGCTGATCGAGGCGGAAGCCGACGCCATGCGCGCGCGCCGGCCGCTGCTGGACGGGCCGGCGCTGGAGGAAAAGCAGCGGCTGGTGAACGCCTATCGGCTGGAAATGACGCGCATCGCGCAGGACACCACGCTGATCGCGAGCGCGCCTGCGTCCGCGCTCGCCGCGCTGCGCTCGTCTACGCGGGCCTTGCAGGAGGCACTCGGACGGCACGACGCGGAATTGTCCGCCGTGCGCGCCATCAGCGAGGGCTTGGTCGAGGCGATGGCTGAAGATATCGCGCGGCAGGAAAACGCGCGCGCGGGCTACGGCGCCAAGGGCGGTCCCGCAGCATCGCAGCGCGCGCCGGCCGTGGTCGTCAATAAGACGGCTTAAGCACGGAACAGCGACAGTACGGAGTGGGATTCCGACGCGGCGATAGCCGCGTTGGCGCCGGCGAGCCCTTGGCTGACCTGCAGCGCCAGCAGACGCGCGGTTTCGACGTCCAAATCCGGCTTGACCTGGGCCGATATGCTGCGCTGCGCGACGCCTAGCAATTCTTCATGCGCCTGCAGCCGTTGTGCGGCTTCACCGAAACGCACCAATGCAGCCTGGAATGCACGCAGGGAGTCTTGCAGCGCGATCGCGGTTTCGGCGCCGGGCGTGGCGTCGGCGTCGATCTTGATGATCTCGCCGGCTTCCGCGCCGATCCGGAAATCCTCGCCTTCAATCACGATGGGCGGGCCATTCGGATCCGCCTGGACGGAAATGTCTTCCCCGCCAAGGACGCCCGCGCCGGCGGCGATCGCACTGTCGATAACGACCGAATACCGCGCAAGGGCCTGGGCAAATGCATCGGCGTCGCCGTCCGCGGCGGCGTCACGCGCAGCGCCGAGAGCGGCCGCGCCCTCGGGGCCCGCGCCGAGCGCGAGATCGAGGCTGGTGAGGCGCCGCGCAACGGCTTCGCGCGCCGCGCGCCAAACCTGATCGAGCGCGGCGGCTTGCGAGGGCGCGCTATCGCCGGACGCGGCCTGGCCGGTTTGCGCGCGATCGCCGCGCTGCGGTTGCGGCTGAGTGAGCCCGACGGGCGTCAGCAGACCATTGGTGGAGATGGGATTGACCATAACCGACGCGCTCCTTCGGATTTCGTCTGCGCGACACGCACATCGCACATTGGCGAGCTTCGCCCGCAACACGAAAAAAGCGCGGAAATGGTTAAGAAAGCGTTAAACTTAACAAAAGGTTTCCGTCCCGCGCGGCAGCGCGGGCTAGAAAACATCGAGTCGCCGCAACGCTTAAGGCTTACGCCTCGCGAACGACGCGCAAAGCAGCCGCCAGCGCCCGCGAAAATTTCAGCTGATCTTCGCTGGGATACTGCCGCAGGACGTCTCCGGTGCGCGGATCGAGGATCTTTTGCACGAAGCGTCCGGCTTCCTTGTCGATCTCGACAACGAGATCGCCGTTCAGAAGCAAGGCAGGCCGCGGTTCAGCAGGAACTTTCTGTGGCGGCGGCTGAGACCGCTGCGCTGTCGGCTCCACCAAGGCCGGGGGAGACGAAGGCGAAACGGGCTGCACGCGCGCGAACTGCGCGTTGGGTTCTCCGATCGGGCGGATATCGTCTGGCATGGCCTAGACCTCCGCGATTGCGAGCTGCGTTGCGCTCCTTCCGGGATTTAATCGGGAAAGGGGGAGCGGGCGAACCCGCTCCCCGATCCAGCCCCGATTAACGGAAGAAGGACAACAGCAGCGACGGCGCCTGGTTGGCGATCGACAACGCTTGCGCGCCAAGCTGTTGCTTGACCTGCAGCGATTGCAGACGCGCCGATTCCTTGGCGAGGTCCGCATCGACCAACTGACCGATGCCCTTTTCGATGTTGTCGGAAAGGACGGTCAAGAAGGAGCGTTGCGTCTCCAGCGCGCGGCCTTGCGCGCCGAGATTGGCGAGCGCCGTGTTCAACGTCGCGGCCAACGTGTCGATGGTGGCGGAGGCCGTGGTCGGATCGGTCGTCAGATCCAAGCTGGCGAGGCCGGCCAAAGCGCCGCCGACAACGCGGTAGTCGTAGCCCGTCACCGTGGTCGTGGCGACCGAAGCGGTGCGGGTCACGTCTTGCGTCGCAGCCGACGAGCCAGACCCAAACGCGGACGCGTTGGAGTTGGCCACGGTGAAGCTCAGGCTGCTCTTGTAGACGATCTGACGGCTGTCAGCGTCATAAGCGGCCGTCACAGCGCCGTTGGTGCGCGAGGACACTTCGTTGAGGAACTGGCCAAGGGTTTGGCCAGACGACAACGTGAACACATACGCGTTCGTGTCGCCCGAGCCCGCCGTGGTCGTGAGGGTGACCGAAGCCGTCGTCGAGGACGCCAAAGACAGCGTCGTCGTCGCCGTCGTCGTGCCAGCCGTCAGCGCGGACGTGGCGTATTGGTTGCCGCCGCCGGTTTGACGCGCCGAAGAGGTGTTCAACGACGCCGTGGTGATCGCCGCGCCGCCAGCTGCAACGCCGTCCGCAACCGTCGTGGTCTGGCCGGTGAAGAACAGGATGCGCGCATCGACAGTCAGGTTGTCGTCGATATCGCCGGCGGTGTCTTGCGTCGCCGTGCCGGTGACGAAGCTGACCGTGAAGTTTTGATTGCTGTCATAGGACAGACGATCGCCGCTATAGGTCAGATTCACTGCGCCGCCCGTGCGGTCGGACACGGCATCAGCCAAGGCGCCGAGCGTGGCGTAGTCGCTGATGACGATGTTGACGGTTTCGGTCGTGTTGCCGGCGTCATCCAACAGCGCAAAGCGCAGCGTGTCGCCCGTGGCCACCGCGATCGTGCCGGTCGGCGCAGCAACAGCGCTGGCGGCTTGATCGGTGATGGTCGTGGTCGACGCGAGGGTCGCCACGTCAGACACCAAGGTGTCGGACGCAGAGCCGCCGCGCACTTGCTGGATCGTGCTCGGGCCGGCCGTGCCGATGTCTGAGGTGTTCACCCGCAGACCGTTGGCGAGGTTGGAGCCGTTGAGCAGGTTCACGCCGTTGATCGTCGCGGCGTTGAGGATGTCGTCAATCTTGTCGCGAGCGGCGACGAAGTCGTCGTGCGCGGCTTGACGTTCAGCAGGCGTGCCGAAGGTCTTGGCCAGTTCGGCCTTTTCCTTCAGCGTCTTGAGGATGTCAGAGACCTGGGTGCCGGCCGCCTGGGCCGTATCCAGATTGGTCACCGCCCGATCGATGCCGTCGCTGACTGCCGAAAGAGCGCCAACGCGACCGCGCAGGGTCTGCGCGATGGCGAACACGGCGCCGTTGTCCTTCGCCGAAGCGACTTTGAAGCCAGTGTTGATCCGGTTCTGGACTTGTTCGAGATCGCGGGTGGTTGAGTTCAGGTTTTGCAGCGCGACGAGCGCACTGAAATTGGTATTCACGCTTGCCATGGAGAGCAGTCCTTCTGGACAAAAATAGCCGCGCGTTCGGCGCGGTTGGGCATTGGCCCGCTCAGGTTGCAAGCAAGATCAGGGCCCCGCCGTTTACGTTAACGCTCTGCCGGCGAACGCCTTGGGGGAACGGGCCAAAAGCTTAACGCGACGCCGGCGCCTATTACGAAACGGCAAGAATGACCGGGCAATTTTTGCCGGGCATGCGGCATGAATTGCCGAGCGCGGCCGCAGTCAGCGCGCGGACAAGCCCTCCATCATCGACTTGTTCACGTCGATGAGGGGCTGAACGTCGGCGCCGGCGCGAAGGACTTCACTGGAATGTTTCGAGACCCAGAGCGCCAGTGAAACGATCTGCGCGCGAAGCCGCGGCGGCAGGGTGTTGCCCTCGCTTAAGCAGTCGGAACACAGGAGCGACCAGAGCCTGCGGTTGGTCTCCAAGGCCTCCGCGCGCACTGAGAGATCCGCGACGCCGGCCTCCTGCGCGCGGATGAGCGCAGCGGTCGCCTGGCCGAACGCGCGGTACTCCAGCTCGCGGGGCGATTCAGCCTGCGTGGCGGCTCGTTGATACGCTTGTATGGACATGAGCCCCCGTTCCCAGCCGCTCGTCTTCGTAGGCGATCAGTCTGCGACACCGCATTAAGGCGCGATAGAACTCTGCGCCCATGACTTCCCGCGAGAGCGCGATGCATTCCGCCAGGATATCGGGGTTCTGCACAGCGCCCATGAATTCCGTCAGCCTCGCTGCGAAGGCTGAATAATTCTCTTCCCGCCCCGGCTCATCGAGATACATCAACATGATCGGGAAATAGATGCGCCGCGCCGGCGTCGTGGCGTCATCCGGTTGCATGATGTCTTTTTCGCGCAGGACTGAGGCTTTGTTCTGAAGAACAAGCGCGGCGCGCCTGTCGCCGTTCTGCACGACCGCGCCATTGACGACAAAACGCTCGCCCGGACGCAATGAAAGCTTCAGCGGCATGCACGTCCTGCCCGATCGATCACTCTTCATCGCTGAAGCGCTTGGGTTAACGAGGCGTTTATTTTTGCATTGCGCGCACGGAACGAGGCTTGCCAAATTCGATCCGATGTCGGACAAACTGCAACAGGTTGTTCAGGACGCTTGACGGGGGCCGAGCTGTGGATAACTTTGACCGCCAAGGCTGACGGCGCTCTTCACCGCTGCACTTTCAATTGCATCAAACGCGCGCGCCGAAGCGTGCGCAAATCACATCTTCGCATTCCTTGCTCGCAGGAGGCGCGCCATGGGGAATTTTGTCGACGAGAAGCCCATCAAACGCCGCGCGCGGAAATACGCAGAAGGCTTGCACGACGAAGCAGCGCGCGCGGCGGCCGAGCCGTGGCTGATGAAGCGACTGCGCGAAAACCCGCTGAATGCGCAGCCGATTTCAGAAAAGGCGCTGAAGACGGCGCCCGAATGGGCGAAGCGCGCGCACGCCAGCGGCGTCGCCGTGCACTCCTTTCGCACAGACATTGGCGTGCGCGTGCAGATCGCGTCTCTGATCGGAAAACTCAATCGCCTTCACGCCATTTATCGCGCGCGCGCGGCAAGTGCGCTCGATCGCGAACGGCGCGTGGCCTATCTGGCGCGCGAGACGCTCGACAAGTTCACCCGAATGGACGACGCGTCGCTGAATGCGCACTTCACGTCCATCTTCGCCGCGGGCGAAACGTGCGCGGTTGAGGAGAAGCGCGCGCTGTGCGTGTGCGCACAGGAGGTCGTGCGCGTGAGCGCCGACAAAACCTGGAGGCGAATCCGCTCCGTCAAGGAGCTCGACGCGCTCGGCCATGCGCTGCAGAATTGCCTGCCTAGTCCGGAGCGGCGGCTCAATCGCTACGCCGAGGCGTTGCTGGCCGGGCAAGCCTCGTTTTGGGCGCTCGAAGAAAACGGCGCGCCCATCGCCGCGGCAATGGTGGACGCTGCGGGCTGCGTGCAGCAGCTCAAGGGCCGCAAGAATGCGCGGATCAGTCCTTCAGGCGCGGCCGCAATCACCCTCTTCAAGACCAAGGCGTTCTGGGTGGAGATGGTGGTGTTCGGCCAGCGCATGAGCCTGGCGGCGCATCGGCTGGGGCTTGTCCTGGACATGGCTGAGACGAAGCCGCGCAGGGCGAGCCGGGTTTCGGCGGTCCATTAGCGCTTCTCAAACGCCGTCCGGGCGCTTACGCTGACGTAAAAGGCAGGCGGCGCGAGGAAGCGATATGCGGTTTGAAGGCACGCAGGATTACGTTGCGACAGACGATCTGAAGGTGGCGGTCAACGCCGCGATCACGCTGGAGCGGCCCCTGCTGGTGAAGGGCGAACCGGGCACGGGCAAGACCGTGCTCGCCATCGAAGTCGCCAAGGCGCTGGGCCGGCCGCTGATCGAATGGCACATCAAGTCCACCACCAAAGCCGCGCAAGGGCTCTATGAATACGACGCGGTGATGCGGCTGCGTGACAGCCAGCTGGGCGATCCACGCGCGACCGACATCTCCAATTACATCAAGAAGGGCAAGCTCTGGGAGGCGTTTGAAAGCGACGCGCATCCCGTCCTCTTGATCGACGAAATCGACAAGGCCGACATCGAATTCCCGAACGACCTTCTGCAAGAACTCGATCGCATGGAGTTCTATGTCTACGAACTCAACAAGACGGTGAAGGCCAAGCAGCGGCCGCTGGTGATCATCACGTCGAACAACGAAAAGGAGCTGCCGGACGCGTTCCTGCGCCGCTGCTTCTTTCACTACATCCGCTTCCCTGACGACGAGACGATGGCGCAGATCATCGCCGTTCACTTCCCCAACGTGAAACAGCGGCTGGTCGGCGACGCGCTGAAGATCTTCTACGATATGCGCAAGGTGCCGGGCCTGAAGAAGAAGCCTTCGACCTCGGAATTGCTGGACTGGCTGAAGCTGCTGATGACGGACGAGATCGATCCCGAAATCCTGAAGCAGAAGGATCCGTCGAAGCTAATCCCGCCGCTGCATGGCGCGCTCCTGAAGAACGAGGCCGACGTGCAGCTGTTTGAGCGCCTCGCCTTCCTGTCCCGGCGGGAACAGCGGGGCAGCTGACGCAGCGCGAAAGCCGTGCTATGCGCCGCCGCGATGGGGCGATGGGCGTGTTGTTGATTCGAAATCTCGTCGCCGCAGGCGCGGCGCTGTTGGCGCTGGCCGCGCCATCCGCGCATGCGCAGGCCGAGGCCGCTCTGGCGGCGCCTGTCTTTGACGCGGAGGCGACCGCGCTGGCGGCGATTTCCGCTGCCGAAGCGGAACACCTGTTCGTATTCGACGGGTCCGCCGCGCGGGACGGGCACTTTACGGGCGTGCGCCACAGCGCCTCCGGCCTGCTCTGCGGTTGGGGGCCCCGGGACACGATCGCGCTGCTGATCTTCGCCGCCGATGGCGAAGACGTCGGGTGCTCCATAGCCAGCGCTTTCGGCGTCCATACCCTTTATGCGACCCGGCACACGCCGGCGCCCCGGCTGGAGGACGCTCTTGCGGGCGCCGCGGCGGCGATCGTCACGCGCTACCCTGACGCACGGCCGATCGAAACCCCGCCGCACCGGGCCGCTGCGTGGCGCAGCTATGCCGCGCCTGAGAACGCCAGCGCCTATTTCGAGATCACAGGCGCGGATGGCGAACCGCTGGTGATGGCGGTTTCGGTCGCTCAGATCGGCGGCTGGACCTACAAGCTGCGTTATACCGGGCAGGCGGAGTTCGCCGCCTATGCCGACATGGTGTGGGCGGTTTCGCTTGGCGCGATCGTCGGCGCGCACGATGCGGAGCGTTTCGCGCGCGCGGCGTCCAGCGCGCACGCCTCCAGAATCGATTGACCGCACCCGCCGCCGTGGCCATAGGCTGCGGCACTCCAACACAGAGGTGATGGCGATGCCGCGCTCGCCCGCGTTTGCATTGGCGCTTCGGGCGCTTTCGGCGGCGGGCCTGCATGCGCCCGGGCCGCGCGCGCTCACGCGGCGCAGCCTTCTGAAGGCCGCCGGCGCCGCAGCGCTCGCTGGATGTGCGCCCACAGAAATGCCGCGCGGCGGCCGGATCGCCATCATCGGCGGCGGGGCCGCGGGGCTGACGACTGCATACCGGCTGAAAAAATCCGGGCGCTCGGCGCAGGTATTTGAAGCCAGCGGCCGGCTTGGCGGGCGGATGTTTACGCGCCGCGATTTCAACTCCGACGGCCAATTCTGCGAGCTGGGCGGCGAATTGGTGGACACCAATCATGAGGCGCTGCGCGCGCTCGCAGGCGAGCTGGGCGTCGGCATCGACCGGTTGCGCCCGGAAGGCGCGCGCGGCGAGAGCCTGTTCCAATTCGGCGGAAGGATTTATGCGCAACACGACATGCTGGCGAACGGGGCTGGCGCCTTTGCGCCGATCGCGCAGCGGATCGGACAGGATCGGGCCGCGCTGCTGACGCCGGACGGCGAATGGACGGACGCGGCCAAGCAACTCGACGGCGTCAGCCTTGCGGATTACCTCGCCGGATTTCGCGGCCAAGCGCCGGATTGGGCGATCGCGCTTTTGGACGTGGCTTATCAGGGCGAGATGGGCCTGCCCTGCGCGCAACTTTCATCGCTCAATATCGTGGACTTCATCGGCCTCGGCCCCGAAGGTTTCGAAATGTACGGCGACAGCGATGAGGCGTGGCGCATTCGCGGCGGCTCCTCTTCGCTCATCGAAGCGCTCGCGGCGCAGCTCACGGGCGAAGCCGCGCCAAAACTGGGGTTCAAGTTAAAGGGCATCTCGCGCACCGGCGGCGCGTTTGCGCTTGATTTCGATACGCAGCAGGGCGCGCAGCGCATCGACGCCGATCTCGTTGTGCTTGCGCTTCCTTTCACGATGTTGCGCGCGCTTGAAGGTCTTGATGCATTGGGACTGGCTGACCTCCAGCTGCAGGCGATCCGTGAATTGGGGATGGGCGACAATGCGAAGCTGATGGTGGGCGCGACGAGCCGCCCATGGCAGACGCAGCAGCCGGGCTGGCCGGCCCCGGCAAACGGCGAATTCTATTCGGAACGGTTTCAGCTTGCCTGGGAGACAAGCCGCGGCCAGCTGGGCGCGCGCGGCATTCTGACGAATTTCCTTTCCGGCGTTCAGGATGAGGCGGCCGCGCTCGCTGCGTTCCGCGAGGGCCTCGCGGCGCTCTCGCCGGCGATGGCGCAGAGCCTCGATCCTGCCAACAAGGCGTCGTTCTTCTGGGCGCGCTATCCGTTCACGGCCGGGTCATATGCGGCCGCCAAGACCGGACAGTACACGACGCTGATCGGCCATTTCGAAGAGCCCATCCTCGATGGCGCGCTCTATTTCGCCGGCGAGCAGACGAGCGCGGTTTCGCAGGGCTTCATGAACGGCGCCGTCGAAAGCGGCGAGCGCACGGCGCGGGCGATTTTGGGGGCTTAGGCGATCGGGTTTCCCGGCGACTTTGGGCCCGGGGCCCTTGACCGGGGCGCCCCCGCGCCCGATCCTTAAACCCATGTTCCAGCGCTTCTTCACCGAGCTTCGCGACGCCAAGGTGCCGGTTTCCCTTAAGGAATACCTGGTGCTGATCGATTGTCTGCAGAAGGACGTCATCCCGCCTCTGATCGATGACTTCTACTTCCTCTCCCGCGCCACGCTGGTGAAGGACGAGCGCCACATCGACAAGTTCGACCGCGTGTTCGGCCATGTCTTCAAGGGCATGGAGTTCACCCACGAAACCATCGACGCGCTGATCCCGGAAGAGTGGCTGCGCAAGCTGACCGAGAAATATCTCACGGAAGAGGAAAAAGAGCAGATCGAGAAGCTTGGCGGATGGGACAAGCTGATGGAGACGCTGCAGGAGCGTCTCAAGGAACAGAAAGAGCGCCACGAGGGCGGCAACAAGTGGATCGGCACGGGCGGGACGAGCCCGTTCGGCGCGTATGGCTACAATCCCGAAGGCGTCCGCATCGGCCAGAAGGAAGGCCGTCACGGGCGCGCGGTGAAGGTGTGGGACAAGCGCGAATACAAGAACCTCGATGATCAGGTCGAGCTCGGCACACGCAACATCAAGGTCGCGCTGCGACGCTTGCGGAAATTCGCACGCCAAGGCGCGCCGGATGAACTCGATCTGGACGGCACCATCCGCGAAAGCGCGCGGCAAGGCTATCTCGACATCCTGATGCGCCCGGAACGGCGCAACACGATCAAGGTGCTTCTGTTCTTCGATATCGGCGGATCGATGGATAGTCACATCAAGCTGTGCGAGGAATTGTTCTCTGCGGCGAAAACCGAATTCAAGCACATGGAATATTTCTACTTCCACAACTGCCTTTACGAGCAGGTGTGGAAGGACAATCGACGCCGCAATAATGAGAAGCTCAACACCTGGGACGTGCTGCACAAATATCCGCACGACTACAAAGTCGTGTTTGTCGGCGACGCCACCATGAGCCCTTACGAGATCACCTATCCTGGCGGCTCGGTTGAGCATTGGAACGAGGAGCCCGGCGCGCTGTGGCTGCACCGGGTGTGCGATGTTTATGAGCGCGTGGTGTGGCTCAATCCGGTGCCGCAGGCGCACTGGAACCATACGCCCAGCGTCTCGCTGGTGAAGGACATTGTCGGCGAAGAGCGGATGTTCCCGCTGACGATCCAGGGCCTGGAAGGGGCGATGCGGGAACTGAGCCGGTAGGGTTTCGCCTTATTCCGCCGGGACGGCGGCGACGTCCCCCGGCGTCCAGCGCGCGAGGATGCGCTTTTGCGCGGCGCGGCTTTTGTAGAGAAAATCGGCGGGCAAACCGATGCGTACGCAGGCTTGCGCGGGCGGCGCAGACGGAATCGGCGTGCGCTCCGCGAGCGCGCCCATCGCCTTTAGCATTGTGCGCTCCCAGCCGCGCAAGGCGTGCTCAGGCCCAAGCGCTAGGCGTTCGCGAACCAGCGGAGGCAGGATTGAGACGGAGGCGCGCGCCATGGCGCGCGCAATGAAGGGCGGGGCTGGGCTGCCGCGGCCGGACCAGATGATGGCGAGAAATTCCTCGACGATGGGGTGCGGCTCGAAGCGCCGCGCGAGCTTTTCCATCATGGCGAAGAAATCATCGTCCGAGCGCAGCAGCGTTTCGACGCCATAGAGGCGCGCGACCGGCCAGCCTTCCTGATAGAAGCGCTGCTTCTGCGCGTCCGACAGCGGCGCGACGAATTGATCATATGCGTGAAGAAAGCCGAAGCCGGCGGTCGAGCTGACCCAGTCCAGCAGTTCCGGCTCCAAGGCGCGATAGGCTTGGCCGCCGGGCGTTTCGCCGGACACGCGCGCGTGCATGTTGGTGACGCCTTGGATCACCCGTCTGGCGGCGTCCTGGGGCCCGTAGACGCCCACCATCGCGGCCATGCCGGTGCGTTGCGAGCGGCCGAGCGGATCCTGCTTGAAGATGGAATGATCCCACACGCCTGATCGAATGCGCGCGTCGGCGAACTCCAACAGCACGGCGGCGACGCCGCCGACCGCCAAAGCGACCGGATTTTTGAACACGCGCCAAGACATCGAGTCCGGCCCGGCGAACGCTGCGGCGCCCGGCGGATTGGCGAAGTCCACGCGCCATCCAAGATAGGTTTTGGGCAATTCCATGCCGTGATCATATCATGAATTGCGCGCCCCGCTTAAGCCCTGCCCTTGCGTCGCGGAGGCGCGATGGCGCCGATAGCCGCGCTACGCCCGATCCGCGCGGCGGGGCTCTTTTGGATAGATTGCGCCCATGACCGAGGCATAGTGCGCGCGCACCGCCGCATTGCAGGCGCATTCACGGGTTTTGAGCGCATCGAGCTTGTTGATCTGCAACGACCCCCTGCGCCACTCGACCAGACCGTCGGCCTTCCAGCTGCGCATGACGCGATTGACGTAGCTGCGCCCGACGCCAAGCATACCCGCCAGTTGCTCCTGCGTCAGCGGCACGGATTCGCCGTTGGTGCGCTCCATGGCGGACAGGATCCATTTCGCCGTACGTTGCTCGATGGAGTGGCGCGCGTTGCAGGCCGTAGCCTGAAACACCTGCGCCAAGAGACAATCCGCATAGCGCGCGAACAGGTGGTGGATGAAGGGCGAGCGCAGCTTGGCTTCCTGCAGCCGCGCGGTGCGGACCTTGAGGAAGCCGCCGGCGATCTGCACGATCGATCGGGTGAAGGCGGGAAGATGCCCCTCGCTCACAATGCCGCCAACAGCGCCTTCGCGGCCGATCAGGCAGGTCTCGACAACGTCGCCGTCAGGAAAGACGACGCGCAGGGACGCAGCACTTCTGCCGCAGGGAAAATATGTGTAATCGACGGCGTCGCCCGGTTCGAAGAGAACAGCGCCCTCCTCGCCGGCCCAGACTTCCGTAATCGGCGTCAGCAGTTTGAGCTCTTCCGGACGCAAGTGGCGCAGGAGCGCGTTGTCCGCGGCGTCGGCGACAACGGGCGCAGTCTCTCTTGCGGGCAAGGTCATGACAGGACGCTCACACAGAGCCAACGCGCCACGCTGCTGATGGTTTCCTGGTAAGTGCACTAGTGGACAGACGATGCCAGGCCCTGCGTGTACTTGTGCACCGAAGGCTTGAACACGGACAAATCATGGGTGAAGCGCATCGCCATCTGCGCGCGGCAACTTGCGAAGCGCATCGACGCCTTGATGCGTTGGCGTCGAGGCTCGACCTATCCGACCTCGCGGCGTATCGCGACTTTCTCATCGCGTCCTGCGAGGCGTTGACGGATATCGAGCCGCGGATCGGCGCAGCCGCCGGCGGCCCACCCGTGCTCGATTGGCCGGCGCGGCGGCGGCTGGACGCTGCACGCGCCGATCTTCTGGGACTTGGCGTTGGCGAGCCTCGCACCACGTACGGCGGCGCTTCTCTGGATGGCTGCCAGGCGTGGGGCGCGCTTTATGTCTTAGAGGGCAGCCGGCTTGGCGCGACGCATTTGGCCGCCAATGCCATGCGCGCTTCGCATCCGTCCATTCGCCGCAACATGCAATATTTGCGGCACGGGGAAGGCAAAGGATTCTGGCGCAGCTTTCTTGCGTGCCTTGACGCCGCACACGGAAACGGCCTCGACCTCGCGGCTGCGTCGGCTGGCGCTCGCGCGGCTTTTGCCGCTTTCGAAGTCGCATTCGCGCGGCATGCGTTGACGCAATCCTGCCGCTCATGACTCTGACGCCCGATTCCGCGCCGCCGCGCGTGGACCTTTCGACCTGCGATCGCGAACCGATCCACATTCCGGGCGCGATTCAGGATTTTGGCTGCCTGATCGCCTGCGACCCGGTTGGCTTTCGCATCACGCGCGCCTCCGCCAACGCCGCAGACATGGTTGGACACAGCGGACGCGATCTCCTTGGCTGCACGCTTGAAGAGATCATCGGGCGGGACGCGGTACAGCGCATCATGGACGCGTTGGGCTCCAGCTTCGATCCCGCACGCGCAGCGCTGTGTTTCGACATTCCTGCCGGGCCGTCGCAAACTCGCTTTGATGTCGCTGCGCATCTCTATGGCGGTCTGGTGATCGTGGAGTTCACGCCGGCGATCCCAACGCTGGAGCACCCTCCGCACGACCCCGCGCGCGCGATCTTGCGGCGGCTTAGCGGTCAGACCGAGTTGGACGATCTGTGCCGCGCCGCGGCGCGGCTGCTACGGGCGGCGCTCAACTATGACCGTGTGATGATCTACCGCTTCGCGGCGGACGGCGCAGGCCAAGTGATCGCTGAAGACAAGCGCAGCGACCTGGAATCCTTCGATGGTCAGTGGTTTCCCGCAACCGACATTCCGGCCCAAGCCCGCGCGTTGTATCTGAAAAACATCGTGCGCTATGTCGGCGATTCCGCACGCGCGCCGGCGGGCATCCTTCCTGTCCTGGATGCTTCGGGGGAGCCGCTCGATCTTTCCTTTGCGCATTTGCGCTGCGTTTCTCCCATCCATTGCGAGTATCTGCGCAATATGGGCGTGGTCGCCTCGATGTCGATTTCGATTGTGGTCGGGGGACGATTATGGGGGCTGGTCGCGTGTCATCAGTACGCCCCACGCGCGCTGCTGCAATCGGAGCGGATGAACGCCGAGCTGTTCGGCGAGTGTTTCTCCATGCAGGTCCAGTCCCTGCTGCACGCAGAATCGCTTACGGCGGCGTCGCAGGCGCGTACGCTGCTCAATCTCATCCTCAACGACATCGTGCACGAAGACGAACCGATGCCGTTTCTTCGGTTGCAGCTGGGCGCGTTGCGTACGCTGCTGCCCTGTGACGGGGTTGCGCTGTGGACAGGCGGCGTTGCTTCAACGGACGCCATTCGGTTGCCCGACCGGCAGGTGCGCGCGATCGCATTTGCAGCCGCTGAGCATGGTCGCGGCCAAATCTGGGCGACGCACCATCTGAGATCAATCCTGCCAGGATTGGAGAGCGGCGAGTACGATGCGGCCGGCGTTCTCGCCGTTCCGCTGTCGCGCTCGGGCGCCGACTACATCCTGTTCGTGCGAAAGGCCGTGGAGCAAACCCTGCAATGGGCTGGCGATCCAAACAAGACCGATGACGTGGGGCCGTTGGGCGATCGGCTGACTCCGCGCAAGAGCTTCGCGATCTGGAAAGAGACAGTGCGGGACCAGTCGCTGCCGTGGACCGCTGACGACCGTGCAGCGGCGGAGGCCGTGCGCATCGCGCTCATGGAGGTCATCATGCGTCAGCACGAAGCGCTGCTTGAAGAGCGCAAGCGCGACGACGCGCGACAGCGCCTGCTCAATGAGGAGCTCAATCATCGCGTGAAGAATATTCTCACGCTCATCCGCTCCATCGTACGCCAATCCATGAGCGAGGACCGTTCGCTGGCTGACTACGCGCACGCGCTTGAAGGCCGCATCATGGCGATGTCCGCCGCGCACGATCAAATTCTGCGCGGAAGCGGGGGCGGCGCGTTGTCGGCGCTGCTCGATGCTGAGACGGCGCCCTATCGGATCCCAGGCAGGGACATTGCGTTCGACGGTCCGGATGTGCGGCTTGATGCGCGCGCCTATGCGGTGCTCGCGCTTGTGATTCATGAATTGACCACCAATGCTGCGAAGTATGGCTCGCTCTCTGCGCCGCAGGGTAAGCTGCATGTCGGCTGGACGCTGCGCGAAGACGGCTCGTTGCATATGTCATGGGTGGAGTCCGGCGGCCCAAGCGTGGTTGCGCCGCAACGCAAGGGGTTCGGATCCGCACTCCTGGAACGCAGCATTCCGTTCGACCTCGGCGGCGAGGCGGAGCTAAGTTACGCGCCCGAAGGCGTGCGCGCGGCATTCACGATTCCCTCGGCGCGCCTGCAACGCGCGAGCGCACCGCCTTTAAAGCCTGCAGCGGAGACAGTGAACACTGCGCTCAAGCCGCTTCATGAAAAGCACGTGCTCCTCGTTGAGGATCAACTCGTCATTGCGCTCGAGGCGGAGGATGTCCTTCGATCACTTGGAGCAGCGACGATCGACGTTGCGCCGAACGCCGCCGACGCGTTGGCGATGATTGAGGCGCGCGCTCCTGGCCTCGCGCTGCTCGACATCAATCTTGGATCGCACACTTCTGTTCCTGTTGCCGAGGAGCTTGTCCGCCGTGGGGTCCCGTTGATTTTTTCAACAGGGTACGGAGACCATGCTGTTCTGCCATCCGGCTTGGCGAATCACTCAATAGTGCGAAAACCTTTCAGCGCCTCCACGCTGGCTCTCGCCATTTCGGCGCTTCAGAAGACGTGATCCAGCGTTATTCTTTTTCACTCGCGCCAATTGTCCAGCTCTGCGCGTAACTCTTGTTTTGCCCAATGGCATATAATTGCGTTCTTTAGTTTTGTATTTCAATCCGCCGCAATGGCGCCTTCTTTTGTGCACTATTGAACATTTCCAAGCGTGGCGCGTTTCCCAGTCCGGAAAGGACTGCAGAGCGTACCCATGGATTTTAATCGTAAACTTTCCGTCATGCTCTATGACATCGATCGCGCGGACAACCTTTTGCTCGGTGCGATCGGTGAGGCGCTCACCGAATCCGGCGCGCTTTATTGCCTGGATTGTAGCCAGATTGGCGAGACGTTGATCGATGCTGGCGAAAGCGCGCGCTATGCGCTGTTCCCAACGGGGGGCGCGCTGCTTTCCGGGCAGATTGTGTTTGAAGACGGCGCCACTATCGAAGCGGCGCTGATCGGCCGCGAGGGCGTTGTTCTGTCCTCTGCGGCGATGCATCCCGCGCCCAGCATTGCGCGCATTTCGGTTCTGCATGGCGGGCACATCGTCGCAGCGCCGCTGTCGGTGATGCGACGAGCGTGTGAACGTGCGGAGCATGTCCGGCTGGCGGTATCGCAATATTGCGACGGAGTCGTTCGCGCACTCATGCGCGCGACGGCGTGCGCATCAACGCACACGCTTGAGCAGCGGGTGGCGCGACGATTGCTTTCGATCCATGCGCGCACCCAGCAAACCGCCATCGCCACCACACAGGAGCATCTTGCGGGCCTGTTCGGCGTTGGACGCAGTTACATGAACCGCATTCTCAGCGTGTGGCGTGCACAGGGCGTCATCCTCAGGAGCCGCGGCGCGCTGCATATCCAGAACCTCCGTGCCTTGCAGCGCCTGGCGTGCGCGTGCGGCGATGATTTCCAGATCGCGGGCCCGGCGCCTGCAACGGTCTTCGCGCCCAATGGAGCCGGACCGCTGGTTGTCCGCGAGTGACGCCGACCCTGCGGAACCGGCGCGGCGTAGGCGGTGTTTTGCCTGCACGTCGAACGGACGGCAACCGACCTAAGGAGACATTCATGCTGAAACAGATGTTCGCTGCGGGCGCGATCGGCGCCCTGGCGCTCGTCTCCGCGTGCAATAGCGGCACTGCGGAAAAGACCGGAGAGAACATGGATTCCGCGATCGAGGAAGCAACCCAAGGCCACGAAAATCTTGGCGACGGCCCGTTTGAGCAGGCCGGCGAGGCAATCGACGAATCCGGCGGCGCCGAATCGAGCCAGGACGCGGCGGACGCGATCAGCGACGCGACAGACGGCGATCCTTCGACAACCCCGTGATCGCCATCATAACGGAGACTGCGGCTGGGAGGCGACCTGCGTCTCCCAGCCAACGCATTCAGGCGGCGTCTTGCGAGGTCGCGGGCGGCTTGTCCTGGCGCAACAGCCACCGGTAGACGCCGAACATGTTGGTCAGAAGAAGCACGATATTCTGCCATAGAATGCTGGCCTGATCGTCCATCAGCCCGGCCAGAATCCACGCGAGCGAGCTGGTGCAAAACAGGCCGAATGCCCACCCGGTAGCGCGGCGTCCGATATTTGTGGCGATGATGATTGCCGCGATGATGCCGCTGACGCTCGCATACCAACCGATGGCGTTGTCCATTGCGACCACTCAGATAGCGACGAGACGCGTGACGCCGGCACAAGACAAGATGCTCAGCTTCAACAGGCTTGTTCCCGATGAAGCGTCCGGCTGACGCCTGACGCACGACGTTCGCATGCGCAGGCGTCAACACGTACACTTTCACGATCTACGGTATTTTATGCGCGCGGCGTGCCGTCGGTCCAGCAAGAGCGCGTCGTGCCCGGTACGTAGTAGAAATAGGCGCCGGTGCGATCATCGCGGTATTGCGGTTGCCGCGCAACGTTACGGCACTCCTGCAGGCGCTGGTCCTGGCTATAGCCGCGGGCCGCGCCGGCCGCCGCGCCGACGGCGGCCCCGACGGCTGCGCCGTCGCCTGCATCGCCATCACCGACATTGTTGCCGATCGCTGCGCCAGCAAGCGCGCCGATCGCCGCGCCGCCGGCTGCGTTGCGCTCGACATTGCCTGTGGTTGTGCAAGCAGCAAGCGCCATTGCAGCCGCCGCCATTGTGATCAGTCGCTTTTTCATGCGTGTTCTCCCGTCATAGACGCGTCGACAAACGCAGGCGCAAGCGGCGCGGTTCCAAACCGCGCTGCGCTCGCTGGATCCGCCACCCAGCAAAAAAGGGCGACGCGCTCCTCTCGCGCGTCGCCTTTCACGATCGGCGATATGCAAGCGCCTCCGGCGCAGCATTAGGCCAGCGGCGTACGCCCTCGCGCCAAACCCATCACCAGGCTCACGACGAACAGAACCAGGAAGATGAAGAACAGCAATTGCGCAATTCCGGCGGAGGCTGCCGCGACACCGCCGAAGCCGAACACACCGGCGATGATCGCCACGATGAAGAAAACCAGGGCCCAGCCTAGCATGATGAGTCTCCTTTCCATCGCGAGTTCGGATGAACCCGCTTCGCCTCGACAACGCCGCGACCGCTCACCCGTTCCGAAACACGCCCACATTCCATGAAAAACGCCCCGGACAATGGTCCGGGGCGCATCTCAAGTGGATTGCGCGAGTTACGCCGCTTCGTATTTGCGATCGGCCTCGCGCGCAGGAATCGGATAGATCTCGCCCAGCACGCCTTGCATGATCCAGTCGCCGGGATTTGCCCGCTTTGCGCCTTCAAGGGTGTTGACGATCACCGCATGGGGAAGCGTGAAATAGCGGAACACGATATCCGTGCGCTTTTCGTATAGCCCGTCGCTGCGGCGGACATATGTCCGTTCAAAGATTTTTCGCGCGACGGGCGCTTCGCCGCCGTCGGCATAGTGCACGATATAATGTTCTCCAGCGCGATACGCCAAAGCGTCATCACCCGACGTGATGGCGCCGTTTGTGTTGGCCAGCCTAGCTGATACGGGCTGCGCGTTTCGCGCCCGCACCCGCCGCATGCGCACGCCCCGCGGCGGCGCATTGATCCTGCGCGGCGCCGGCTTTGCACCGAACACAATGTTGAACAACATCTTGAGGGCATCGGCCATGATTACCTCCCTGGACTTCGCACCTGGAGAACGCTGCGGGTCAACGCCGCGTTCCGCTGCCGCACCCTGGAACCAAGACGAGCGGGACGATGTTTCTGGGTCATGGTTGAAGGATCCAGCGCAGGCGCTGGAGAGCGCTAAAGGAGAGAACCATGACGATGACCTACAATGCTCCCAACGGTCGCGATAAGGTACGTGAAGCGATTGCGTCCGCCACGAATGACGCAACGGCCGTCCGCCATGACTTGACGCACCTGGCATCGGCAATCGGCGAAGAAGTGAAGGCGCGCGCCTCGACTTTCTCCGACATGTCCAAGGTACGGGCGCGCCGCGCTCTTGAGCAAACCAACAAGGCGATCCGTCGCCGCCCCGCAGCCGCTCTCGGCATCGCAGCCGGCGCCGGAGTCGTGCTGGGCTTGCTGCTTGCCGGCCGCCGCTAACCCAAAGAATGCTCTTTTCGATTGGGAGAGTGGGCGTTCGCGCCCACTCTTTTTTTTTGCCCTTATTGTTGCTGATCCAGATAAAAGAAAACGCCGCGGGCGATGCCCGCGGCGTTTCAACACCGTGTCGCTGCGACCTAGTGACGAACTTTCGACATCCAATCGTCGACTTGGCGTTCGGCTTCTTCCTTGGCGACGCCGTAGCGCTCCTTGATCCGGCCGGCCAGTTCTTCACGGCGGCCGCGCGCTTGCGCGAGATCATCGTCGGTCAGCTTGCCCCATTGCTGGCGCGCCTGTCCCTTCAATTGATCCCATTTTCCTTCGGCCTGTTCCCAATTCATGTGACGCTCCATGGTTGCGTCCCCCGAGGAGAAACGTGGCCGTGCGCGCAAGCGTTCCCCGCGGCTTGCAGTCTCTGCATGCGTCGGGCTGAATCGCTATTGCGCGGCAAGCGCCTGCGCGCTGCGTTCAATGCGAATGAAGAATGGTTGCTTGGGATCGGTCTCGACTGTGGCGCCGATCTGGCGCGCGAAGGCGCCGATCAGACGCTGGCTCGTGGCCGGGATCGCATCGGCTTGCCCTGCGCCTGCGTCCGCCGCGATGACGAATTCAAAGCCATCGGCGCCCTGCGGGCCCAACGACGCGCGCAGCGTCCTGATCGATTTCGCGCCCATCTCAAAGAATGTCAGCACGCTCTCGCCAATCAGAAACGATAGTGGGACCGCGCGATCCGCGCTTGCACGCACAGGAGACAGGTCGAGATCAAGTGCAATGTGCGCTGCGTCAGCGCCGCGCGCGGCGACCAGCGCACGCACGATTTCGCTGGCCATTTCGTCGAGCGCGATATCGCGAACTTCGCCGGAGGCATAGATGTGCGCGTGCGCGAGCGCCAGGAGCTGCACGCGATCCTGCGCGCGCGAGAGGCCACGCGCCTCCTGCGCATCACCTGATCCCCGCGCCTGGATCGAGAGAATGCTCGCCACCAGCTGAAGATTGTTCTTCACCCGGTGATTGACCTCCAGCAGCAGCGCGCGTTCTTCCTGCAAGGCGATCGCCAGGCGCGTTTCGCGCCCGCGCAACGTTTTGGCCATTGCCGCAAGCGTGCGCCGCAAGCTGGAGATTTCCTGCGGCGCATTCTGCAGAAGCGCCTCCTCTGCATCGCTGTCCTCGCCGCGCGCATAGGAGCGGGCCAAGTTCTCAACAATCTGCAAGGGTCGGGCGACGAACAGCTCCACCGCGTACCAGGCTGCGGCGACCGCCGCCAACCAGAGCATGATGGGCAGCGACAACGCCCAAATCGCCCGAGCGTACTCGGCAACCGTCAGCGGCGCTGGGACCCAGCCCTCGACGAGGTACAGCTGGGCGTCTTCATCGTAGGGCGCGGCGACGGCCCACATCCGATCCAGTCGAAACGCGGCGCCGAGCGCTGCAGCGGAAGACTCTCTGAAATAGTCGCCCAGTCGACTGGCGTCGCGGCTCTCGGGCGGCAGGCCGAGTTGGGCTGCAATCTCGCCATTGCGCGTGACGATCGCGGCGAAAGACCGATCGGGCGCGGCGCCGTCGCGAATGTCGTCCAGCAAAGGCTGTGCGGGGCGCGTCACGCCGACGAACAAGGCGCGGGCATCCGAGTCTTGGGTCGCCGGCGCGACGGCGGCAATGACGGGCTCGCCGGTCATGCGCGGCGCTGCAATAAAGCCGCTGACCACATCGCCGCGGCGGGCCGCTTCGGACAGCAATGGCCCCGAAGCTGTGCGCCTGCCCTGCGCGCCGGGATTGCTGGAACAGATCACCACGCTCTCAGCATTGAGAACGGCCGTGATCGAGGCCGGCGGAAGATCTTCGGAAAATGCGCGCAGCGTTTCGCTGCACGCGCGCGGGTTGGCCGCGAGCGTCCGCGCGCTGACCGCCAGGGTGCGCGTGCTTTCCCGCAGCTGGGTAACCTCGTCGCGCGCCATGGACAATTGCCGCAGCGCGGTGGCGCCCACCTCGCTTTGCGCGGCGACTGCGCGCGCGGACAAGGCTGTGAGGCCCGCCTGAAACGCCATCACGCCAGCAGGTAGAAAGGCGAGCGCCATGATGAGCGCGAGCCGGCCGCGGATCGACTCAAGCGATAATTGCCGCGGCCACAGCGCTGGAGGCCTCAGTTTCATGGGTGACCGGCGATGACGCCTTCTGGCAACAGCTCGGAGGCCCCCGGAGAAACGGCGTCTTCCAGAGACATGTTCATCAGCGCCGCCAAGCGCGCGCGGGCACGATTGACGCGGCTTTTGACCGTGCCCACCGCGCATCCGCAGATTTTGGCGGCCTCTTCATAGGAGGCGCCGGCGGCGCCGACGAGCGTCAGCACTTCGCGATGATCGTCGCTGAGCTGCGCGAAAGCCGTCTTGAAATCCTCCAGGTCGGCCGCCGAAGGTTGGTTCGGCCGGGTCGCCAAACGCGCGGCGTGTTCGCCTTCAACATCTTCCACTTCACGCTGACGTTTGCGTATTTCGGAATAATAGGTGTTGCGCAGGATGGTGAAGAGCCAGGCGCGCAGATTGCTCCCCGGCTCGAAGCGGTGAAGGTTGGCGATGGCCTTGACCAGCGTGTCCTGCACGAGATCGTCGGCGCGCGACGGATTGGGGCACAGCGAGCGCGAAAACGCGCGCAGGCTGGGCATCAGCGCGACGATCTCTTTCTTCAGAGTCGCGGCCTGGGCGTCTGTCGGCGCGGCGTCACGCATTGTCCAGCCCGCCGTTTGGGTCGTCGAGCTGGCCGAGAATGGCCATCCATTCGTCGGGAATGGGTTCGGCCGCCACTTCGGCGTATACTTTCTTGAGGTTGCGCGTGAGGGGGTCGTCCCCGACCGCCCCGGCGGGCTTGAACTCCTGGGGCGGGTCAGCTGCCTCTCGGCCTGCGCCGCCCTGAGAGCTCTCCTCCCCAGAAGAGCGTTTTTGCGTCATCCCGAGCCTCATCATCAGCGCCGTCACATTGAAAATTGCTCACCTTGGAGGGTCGGAAACGCGCCAGCCAGCATCCGGTTCCCCGTTTCGGGAACCCTTCTGCATGCGCCGCGTTTGACTCCCGCCTTCAGGGGGCGTTTGGGACGGTTCAGGAGTACAGTATGGGGTTCAAAGACGCTTTGGCGCCACATCTTCCGCTGCTTCGGCGCTATGCGAGAGCGCTGACGGGGGCGCAGAAGAGCGGCGACGCCTTTGTGACGGCCACCCTTCAAGCCATCATCGCGGATCGCAGCGCGCTCGATCCGGACCTGCCGCCGCGGGTCGGGCTCTATCGCGCGTTTCACGCCATCTGGTCGAGCGCCAATATCGAAGAGGGCCCGGCAGATGGGCAAGGCCCGGCGGCGAAAGCGCAGGAGCGGCTGCGCCGTCTGACGCCGATCAACCGCCAGGCGCTGCTGCTCTCCACGGTTGAGGGGTTCTCCACCGAGGAGACGGCAGCGATCATCGGCGTGCCGACGGCCGAAGCCGACACGCTGACCCGCAGCGCGCGGGCCGAGATCGAGGCGCAGCTTCGGTCCCGGATCCTCATCATCGAGGACGAGATGCTGATTGCGGTGGACCTGGCCGACATCGTCGAGAGACTTGGCCACACGGTGGTGGCGAGCGTCGATACGGCCGCCAAGGCGGTGGACGCGGCGACAACGCATCGTCCCGATCTCATCCTCGCGGACATTCAACTCGCCGATGGGTCTTCCGGGATCGATGCGGTGAAGGCCATTCTCTCGCAATTCAGCGTGCCGGTGGTGTTCATCACGGCGTTTCCCGATCGCTTGCTCACGGGCGAACGCCCTGAGCCAACCTTCCTGATCACGAAACCGTATCTTGAACAGACGGTGCAGGCGGCGGTCAGTCAGGCGCTGTTTTTTGAAAGCTCCAAATAGACCGGGCGGAACTTGAACGCGCGCGGCGCGTTGCGCACACGCCTTCTTGATGGAGACAAACATGGCCACTTCGATCAATAAGACTGTTCTGCTTGCTCTCGCTGCGCTGAGCGCACTGGCGACTGCCGCGTGCAGCACTGTTGCCGGCGCAGGCCGCGACATTTCCACGGCGGGAGAAGTTGTTACCGAGACCGCGGAAGACACCGCCGACGATTTGAACGACTGAGAATAAAACTGCTCAAGCTCGAAAGGCGCTGATCCTCGCAGATCAGCGCCTTTTTCATGTTCCAATGCATTTCGCCTGATGCTGCTTACGCGAGGCGGTCATTGCGACGCAGGCGGCTCCACAGGATCGCGGTGACGGGTTTTGGACACGGTCTTCATCACGCCAAGTCCCGCGAGCACCAGCGCGCCGGCGACAATCCATTGCGTCGCCACGCCGAGAACAACGGCGGCATACACGAGCCCCGCCAACAACAGAACGTAGCCCAATCCGAAGAGAATGAAGGATGTCATGTTCGTTTCCTTTCGCCACAACAAACGCGAAGCCGGAAACAGGGTTCCGCTATACGGTCGCCGTCCGAGGCGATTTGGCGGAGCGCCCTCCCAGCGAGAACCAGCGCTCCGCCGCGGTTTGCGTCTTTCCGCCGGCAACGTGATGGATGGCGATGCGTAGCGCGTCGCCCACGCGCTCAATCATGGTGAAGGCGCACGGTTCGTGACGCTGACGCAGAGACAGCGTGCCCCCGCACACCGCGACAGCGCCGGTATCGCCAATGGCGCGCGCGGATGCGACATGCAGATGTCCGCTCAGAAACACTTGCGCCCCGGCGGCGATCAGCCGCGACTGGGCGGCGGGCCCGCCATGGGTGACGCCATGGATGGGCGCGTCGTTCGGCCAATCCAGGGGGTGATGGGTCGCGACGATTTTCAGAACGCGGTGATCGGCTTGCGACTGCAACGTTTTTTCCGCAGCCGCGATCTGCTGATCCGATATCGCGCCTTGCGCCCAATTTGCGCGCCATTGCACGCCGCGCGCGGTGTTGATCGGCGCGATCAGGCAATCGTGGCTGCGCCATGTGTCGGTGCGCACCGCAGAAAGACTTTCGCGAAACCGCTTGAAGGGATCCAGGAGACGCCCAGGCAAGCTGTAGTACGGCACGTCGTGATTGCCCGGGACCGCCATGGCGGGTGCGGGCAGGCTTTGCAGCCAGGCGCTTGCCTGCTCCAATTCCTCGCGCAAACCCGAAAGCGCAAGATCGCCCGTGGCGATGACGAGATCGGGCGCGGTTTCCTCCACGAAGCGCGCGACCGCCTCCAACGCGGCACGGTCTTCCCCGCCGAAATGCGTGTCGGAGACGTGAACGATGCGGGTCATGGGTTGGGAAGCGCAAGCACCTTCGGACCGTCGCGCAGTTTCTCAATTCGGATGCGCCCATGGAAGGCGTGAGGCTCTCCGTCCAGAATGGCCGGGATAAGGCGACGGCCGACGATATCGCCGCCCTCGCACCGTTGAATATCAATCGATCGGTCATTGCGCCAAGACGAGGTCAGCGTGCGCCAGCCCAAACTGATAAAGTCGTGCACGCTACGCGCATCGAACCGCACCCATTCGAGGTCGTCGCCTTCAAGGCGGCCGGCGAAGCTGGGACACAGAACGCCGATCGCTTCGGCCTTCTGTGGGGGGCCTGCGTCGGCGCGGGCGCGCAGGCGCCGCATCAGCGCGCGCATGATGAAATGGCGAAGCTTTCTCAGCGCGGAGAAGAACTGGCCCTTGCGGATCGCCTCGCGCGCACGCGCCAACAAGGCCGGCGCGCCGAACACCGCGGCGACGAAAAAGGGCTTGCCATTAGCGGCGGCGCCGCCGAGACGGCGGACTTCACCGCGCGTCAGCGCAGCCTCCAGCGCCTCCGGCCAGGGGCGCTCGCCGTAGAGGGCGTGGGGCAGCACGTTCAGGGTGCCGCCGGGCAGCAGAACCAGGATTGGGCCGTCTTCGCCGGACGCAGCGGCGGCCGCTGCGTTGGCGGTGCCGTCTCCACCCAAGACGATGCAGAGATCGTCGGGTCCCAGATCAGAAAAGTCCAACGGCCCATCCGACAACGTCAGTTCATGGACATCAGCGCACCCGAAGCGATGCAACAACGCGCCTTCCAGGCGTGCGCTATCGCCTGCGGTCACGCCGCCGGCGGATTCGTTGCACAGAATGAAGACGCGCCCGGCGCGGATGTCGGGCGCACGCGCGCCCTCTTGATGCATAGCGGCCATGCGCGAGGAACGCCGATCCCCAGCCCGGGTTCCGTCGCTGCGACGGATTGTCGATGCGTTGCCGCCAGCCTAAGCCTGCCGGTTCCGCACACCGCCCACGCAAGTCTCTCAAGCCATGCCGCGCGCGCTGATCGTCATCAATTCCCTGGGCCCTGGCGGCGCGGAGCGCGTGTTTGTGAACGTGCTGTCGCGCAAGCCGGCGGATTGGGACGCGCGCGTGGCGCTTTTGGACGATGAGCCCGACTATCGCAGCCTGCCGCCTGGCGTGGCATTTGAACGGCTGGACTGCCGTCGGCGGCTTGGCGCCTCGATCGCCGCGACGCATCGCGCTATCCGCGCGCACAAGCCCGATGTCGCGATCAGCTTTCTAATTCGCGCAAACGTCGCCACGGCCCTTGCAGCGCGCGCGCTAGGCGTTCCCAGCGTCATCAGCGAACGCATGCATCCGTCCGCGCATCTGGCATCGCAGTTCGAAGGTCTGGCGCGAGTGGCGGCCAAGTCGATGATGGTCGCTGCGTATCCGCGCGCGACGCGCGTCATCGCGGTAAGCCGCGGCACGGGTCGCGATCTCATCGAGCGGTTCGGCGTTTCGCCGGCGCGCGTGGCCGTGTTGCCCAATCCCTACGATCTTGAGGCCATTGCCTCGTCCTCGCTTGAGGCGCCGGAAGTCCCTCTTCCCGACACCTTCTTCGTGGGGGTCGGCCGGCTGACGAAGAGCAAGGCGTTCGGCGATCTGATCGACGCCTTCGCCATCTCAGGCGTTGATGGCGAGCTGTGCATCATCGGCGAAGGCGAAGACCTGCGGGCCTTGAAGGCGCGCGCGGCGGCGGCGGGCGTCGGCGCGCGCGTGCGCTTCCTGGGGTATCTGCGCAATCCCTTCGCGGTCGTGCGACGGGCGCGCGCGCTGGTGTCGGCCTCGCGCACGGAGGGCTTTCCCAACGCGATCGCCGAAGCGCTGGCGCTCGGCGTGCCGGTGATCGCGGCGGATTGTCCTTCTGGGCCCTCCGAAATTCTCGCTGAACAAGAGCACGGGCTGGTTCGCGCTGTGCACGAGGGGCGATTCGGGGTGCTGACGCCCGTCGCCTCGCCGGAGCAGCTTGCGGACGCCATGCGGCGCATGACGGACAACGCCTATAGGGCGCGGTATTCCGCCCTCGGGCGGCAGCGCCTGCAGGACTTCGCGATCGATGCGGTCGCCGCGCGCTATTGGGCGGAATTCGCGGCGGCAACGGGCTGAAGGCGCGGCGCTTGGCGTGGGGGCCTCGATATATTATGCATGAGCGCTGATTTTTCAGTCAGAGAGGTCCGCCATGGCCGATGGGCATCCCGCAGCGCTGCATCGCGGCATCGACACCCGCAAGTGGCCGGAGCCAGCGCTGGGGAACGCGCGTATCCTGGGCGACCGCTATTGGCGCAAGGAATTCGCCGAACGCGAGTGGGAGATGATGTGGACGAAGGTCTGGCTGATCGCCGGCCTGTCGACGGAAATCCCCAATCCCGGCGACCACCTGACCTGTGAGATCGGGCGCGAAAGCATCTTATGCGTGCGCCAGAACGACGGCGGCGTTAAGGCGTTCTACAATGTGTGTCAGCACCGCGGCATGCAGCTTGTCGCGGAAGCGCGCGGCGAAGGCTCCAAAGCGTTTGCGTGCGCGTATCACGGCTGGCGCTGGGGCCGCGACGGCAAGCTGCTTTCGGTTCCTGACGCGGATGACTTCCCGCAGGGCAATCCGTGCAAGTCGGTGCGGCTCAATGAAATTCCCTGCCGGGAATGGGCCGGGCTGATCTGGTACAATATGGATCCGAACTGCGCGTCGCTAGAAGATTTTCTGGGGCCGCTGAAGGCCGATCTGGAATGCTATCGCCTGCACGAAATGCGCCGCACCAATTGGGTGACGATGGACGGCGATTTCAACTGGAAATGCGTGCAGGATAACTTCAACGAATCCTATCACCTGCCGTTCGTGCATCCACAGACGAAATTCGTCATGGAGCAGTACCACAGGAACTGCCAGTTCGATCTGTTCCCGCAAGGGCACGCGCGCATGTTCATGCCCGGCTGCCGCCCGACGGCCAGCCTGCGCGGCGAGGAAGACGCCGTCCTGAACGCGATGAAGATGGAATTGACGCTGTGGGATCTCGATCCTGAGAGCTTCCGCGGCCGCGTGCAGGACATGCGTGAAGCGCTGCAAGTTCAGAAGCGCAAGATGGGCGCCGAGAAGGGCTACGATTTCGAGAACTTCAACGACGATCAGCTCACCGACCACTATCACTACACGATGTTCCCCAACACATCGTTCTCGATGAAGCCCGACGGCTGCATCTTCCTGCGCGCGAATCCGCATCCAGAAGATCCGGAGCGCTGCACTTTCGATTTCTGGTATCTGACCTGGTTCCCGAAAGGCGAAGACAAATACTTCTCGCACTCGGTGGGGCAGTGGGTGTCGAAGAACACGCCTGCGCCGCAGGAACGCGGGAAGTTCGGCGAAGTTTCGTGCGGGCCGGGCATCGATCAGGACGTGTCGATCTGGGCGGCGCAGCAAAAAGGGCTGCGCTCGCGCGGATATCTCGGAGATTACATGCCCTGGCAGGAGCGGCGCGTGCGGTTCTTCCACGAGAACCTCGACCGCTATCTGGCCGGCGCCACGCGTCTCGGCGCCTGACGGATTACGTTCGCAAAGCAGTCATCTCGCGCACGGGGTCGGCGCCGTCCCAGCCCTGCGCCGCTGCGCGCACGCTATTGTAGAGCCCATCAAGGATCGGCCCGCGCTCATAGGCTTCCACGAAAAGCCCTATCGCAGCGCGTGCATCCGCCATGGCGAAGCGCAGTCCGAAATCGGTCTCCGCATCGAGTGCGGTGGGGCATCCCTTTTGCGCTGCTTCAGCGAGAAAAGCGTCGAGATCATCGACGATGATTGCCGCGTGATGCAAACCGGTCTGGCCGGCGTCGTAAGCGTCTCGCAAGACCGATGGCGCATCGTCGGGCTGGCTGATCCATTCGATCATGATGTCGCCGCCCTGCCCGTACGCAGACGAATGCACGAAGGATCGCGGCGCGCCGCGATGCAGGCAGCGTTTCAGGCGAATGTCGCGCGCGACGAAGAACGGCCCCCAGCCCATGCTGGCGGCGCTTTCGCGCGCGGCGGCCTCGATGTCGGGCGCATGGATCGCCAATTGCACGACGGGCCGGCCAAACACGCGCATCATGACGGGTCGCGCAGATGCGGCGCCGTTTCCCAAGGATCATCGGCGCCGCGCGCGCCGCGCGTTTTCAGCTGCGCAAACAAGCCGCGATCCCAGATCGCCGTTGCAGGCCCATTCTGGTTCCAATCCATGACATAGAGACGGTGTTTGATGCGCCACGCGCCGCTGCGTTTTTCAAAGTGATCGAGATAACGCCCCCCGACAATCATCTCCTGGTCGCCGCTTTCGCTCGGGATGAGATGGTAGGCGATGACGTAGGTCTCGACCCGCGCCCAATCGCCCATCAACTCGATGGTGACATTGGCGATGGCGTGCATGGTCTGCTTCATGTCCAGCAAGCGCGGCGTCACCGCTTCGGCGAAATCATGCCCAAGGCCGACAAACGTTCCGTGATCGTCGACGCCATCGGGCCAGTAGACGGATTTCAACGTCTCGACCTCACAGCGATCGATGCCGCGGCAATAGCGCGCCAGCGTGTCCATGATCGCGGCGCGGTCTTCGAGGGCCGTCACTCTTGCGTCCAGCGTATCGTTCACGCCGTGAGCCTTTCCCTTTGCCCGCCTACAACTTGATCACGGCGCTGATTTTTCGGCAACTCGCCGCCCCTTGCTGTTTGACGCGGCTCGGCCGGGCGGCGTATGCGCGTGTGTTGACCCGTTTGGGAGCGCTGTCCGCGCTGCATGACGACCCGCCAAGTCTCCCCCCTCCGGGCGCGTACGCCGACAGGACGCGTCAGCCGGCGGCACGCCACGGAGAAGAGCGCTGAAACGCGCGATGTGATCATCGACGCGGCGCTGCGGTGTTTTCATCGCGATGGCTATTTTCGCACCAATCTTTCCGTCGTCTCGAAAGAAGCCGGCGTCACGCGCGGGTGCATGCAGTACTATTTTCCGACCACGGATGCGCTGTTGGCGGCCGCGACGGGACATCTGGTCGACGACATCTGGGCGCAGTTGACGCGGGCGTCGCAACATGCGCCGCCCGGCGTCGCCGGACTTGAGTATCACATCGATGTTGCGTTCGACGGGGCGGATGCGTGGCGCTATCAGATCCTCGTGGAGCTTTTGGCCGCGGCGCGCACGGAGCCTTCCCTGCGCCCCATCTTGAAGAAGACCATGCAGCGGTTCGATCAATTGCGGCTGGCGTTGTCGAAAGAGATTTTTCAAGACGAGGCCAAGGGCCGGCTGCCCAATTTTCGCGCGGCGTCGGACCTGGTGTCGGTGCTGTCCGCCGGGCTGGCGATCTACATCCTGCCGGACAATCCGGCCGAACGCCGCGCGGCGCTGAAGGAAGCGCTGAAAGAGCAAGTGTTTCAGCTGTGGGGGCTTGAGCGTGCGCCGGCGACGCTCAAGAAGGCACGACGCCCTGCGTGACCGATGAGCTGTTGTCGACAATGATCGCCTGACCGTTGATGAAGCGGCTTTCATCGCTGGCCAGAAACAGCACCGTGTTGGCGATGTCGATCGGTTCGCCCAAGCGGTTTGCGCTGTTCGCGGGCGCCTGACGGGCCACCACGGACCCGCTTTCTCTCAGCTTGGCCAAGCGCTCCGGCATGGCGCGCACCATTGGCGTGTCGATGCCCACGGGATGCACGGAATTGCAGCGGATGGGATCCTTCAGTTGCGCGCAATGCACGGCGACGGCGCGCGTCAGCGCTTCGACCGCGCCCTTGGCTGCGCAATAGGCGGCGACCGATGGTTCACCCTGAACGGAAGCGATGGAGGCCATGTTGACGATTGAGCCGCCGCCGCTTGCGCGCATCGCGGGAATGGCGTGCTTGCAGCCCCACAGGGCGCCGTCGGCGCTGACGGCCATGATGAAGCGATAATCCGCTTCCGTAACGTCTTCGATGGTGCCTGCCTCCACAACGCCTGCATTGTTCACCAGAATATCGAGGCGACCGAAGCGTTGCACCACTTCTGGAATGAGCGCGGTCCATTCGCGCTCATGGCGAACGTCCTGGCGCAGGAACGCGGCCGCTGCGCCGATCTCGGCGGCGACGCGCGCGCCGTTGACCTCATCGACGTCCGTCAACACCACCTGCGCGCCCTCTTGCGCAAACAAGCGCGCGTCGGCTTCCCCCAGGCCTTTCGCCGCCCCGGTGATGATCGCCACCTTACCCGCCAAACGCCCTGGCATGTTCGCGCCTCCGTCCTTGTTCTGTCCTTGGCCCCCGCTCAGCGCAGGGTTATCGAATTAGCCTATCGCTTGCAAAAAAAATCAATTGTGCTGAAAAAAGCGGGCGCGGGCGCGCGCGTCCTTGCAGCGCTCCGGGAGGCCGCCCATGCCCCAGTCCCCTGCTGCTGACGATCACGATACAGTAGATGTCATCATCGTCGGCGCCGGAGCGGCAGGTCTTGCGGCTGCGCTGGCCGCACACGCGCAGGGCGCATCGGTGGCGCTGCTTGAAAAGTCTGGCGCGGTGGGCGGCGCTGCGGCGATCTCCGGCGGCATCGTCTGGGCGCCCAACAACGCGCGCATGCGCGAAGCCGGCATCGCCGACAGCGCGGATGACGCACGCGCCTACTTCGGTTCACTCAATCACGGCGACATTCGCGACGACGTGTTGGGCGCCTTCGTGACGGAAGCGCCGGAGGCGCTGGCGTTCCTCGAGAGCGCCTGCCCAATCCGGTTTGAGCTGCTGCCGGGCTATCCGGACTATTATCTCGATCGCCCGGGCGCGAAACAGAGCGGCGGACGGGCGCTCGATTCCGGTCTGTTCTCGTACAAGGCGCTGGGCGAGTGGGCCGGCAAGGTCGCGAGCAATGGCCAGCCCATGCCCATCAAACTCCTGGAGACTCCGCTGGGCGGCGCCACCGGCGCAATCGATCCGCAAGTGATTGGCGCGCGCATCGCCAATGATGAGCGCGGCTGGGGGCAAGCGCTTGTCGGCGCGATGCTCAAGGGCTGTCTCGACGCCGGAATCACGCCGCGCCTCAATACGGCGGTGACGCAATTGTTGCGCGATGGCGCACGCATTTCCGGCGTTGCGATCAAGGATGGCGACGGCGCCGCGTCGGCGCTTTTCGCCCGGCACGGCGTGATCCTCACGACCGGAGGCTTCGAGCACGATCGGGCGCTGACGCAAGCGTTCCTGAAGGGTCCCATGACAACACCGGCGTCGCCGCCGCATCTGACGGGAGACGGCTTGCGCCTTGCGATGACCGCGGGCGCAGCACTCGGCAACATGACGCAAAGCTGGTGGATGCCCGTGCTGGAACCCGGCGACACCTGGTTCGGCGGCACAAAGCGCGCCTTGCCCGTGCTGATCGAGCGCACGCTGCCGGGATCGATCATGGTCAATCGCGCGGGCAAACGCTTCTGCAACGAAGCGGCGAACTATTCCGCCCTGTCCGGCGCGTTTCATGCGTTCGATCCGAACGCGTATGCGTATCCCAATCTGCCGGCGTTCCTGATCATGGACGGCGCGTTTCGCGCGAAATATCCGGTCGCCTCGGCGATGCCCGGGATGCCGGCGCCGTTTCTCGCGGAAGCGGGCACGCTGGCTGAACTTGCCGGCCGCATCGGCGTCGACGCGGACGGCCTTGCCGCCACGGTTGCACGGTTCAACGGCTTCGCGCGGACGGGCGTCGACGAGGACTTTCATCGCGGCGCGCACGCCTATGACCGCTTCTATGGCGACCGGTCCCGGGATGGCGCGTTCGCGACGCTCGGCGCGCTGGAGACGCCGCCCTTTAGCGCCGTTGAAATCAAGATGGGCACGCTGGGCACCACGGGCGGTCCACTGACGGATGCGCGGGCGCGCGTGCTCGGCCACGATGGCGCACCGATCGCGGGATTGTTCGCGGCGGGAAATTGCATCGCCGCGCCGACGGGCGGAGTATATGCCGGCGCGGGCGGGACTTTGGGGCCCGCGCTGACATTTGGGGTCATCGCCGGCCGCGCGGCGGCGCAGCGCGCGAACTGGGAGAATTGAACCATGCCGACCGTTCTGGTGTATGGCGCAACCGGCGATCAGGGCCTGCCGCTGATGCGCGGGCTGCTCGGCGCGGGCCTGACGTTGCGCGCGGCGACGCGGGATCCTTCGCACTTTCCAAAGTCGGAGTTCCCGAGCGTTACGCCGGTGGCGGCGAGTTTTTCCGATCGCGGGTCCTTGTACGAGGCCAGCCGCGGCGTCGACATGATCGCGATGAATCTGCCGTTCACGTTCAATCGCGACGAAGCGGCGATGATGGGCGAAAACATTTGCGCCGCGGCGAAGGACGCCGGCGTGAAGAAGATCGTGTTCAACACCAGCTGCGTGATTGCGCCTACCGATGTCGGACTCTCCGCGCATGACGGACGGCGCGATATCGAAGCGTCGATGGAGGCGAGCGGGCTCGAGTTCGCGGTGATCCGTTCGGCGGTGTTCATGGACAACATGATCCGGCCGTGGGTGAAGCCGTCGATCGTCAATCACGACATCTATCCTTACCCTGCGTCGGACGATCTCAAGATCAGCTTCATCTCGATTGAAGACGTCGCGGCCTACATGGTCGCTGCGCTGATGAGCCCGCACGCCACGGCGCACCGCTTCTCGGTCGGCGGACCGGAAGCGCTGACCGGTCACGAAGCCGCGGAGCGCGTTTCGATTGCGGCGGGACGCAAGATCCGGTTTCAGCCGCTGAAGCCTGAGGAGTTCGCGCGCGGCGTGGCGAAACTCGTAACCGGTTCAGAAGAGGTCACGCCAGGCTCGATCTGGGAGGGCATGGCGGAATTTTACCAGTGGTACAATGAGCAGCCGCAAAGCCCGGTCGATATCGATCTGCGGCCTGCGCTGAAGGTTCTTCCCGTGCGGCCGACGCCGCTTTTGGTCTGGGCCATGGGCCAAGACTGGTCCCGCATTTAGGTTCAAGCCGATGAGCGAAGCCGCCCTCGCCGAATTGCTCGCCAAGCAGGCGTGCATCGAGCTGGTCTACCGCGTCGCGCGCGCGATCGATCGCTGCGACGCAACGCTCTTGGCGTCCTGCTTCCATGACGACGCCACCGACGATCACGGCGTGTTCAAGGGCACGGCGAAGGACTTCGCGGCCTGGGTGATGCCGACACTGCACGGCATGATCCGCACGCAGCACGCTGTTCAGAATATTCTGATCTCGGTCGAGGGCGATCATGCGCGCGGCGAAAGCTATTTTCGCGCGCAGCACACGCTGCCAGGCGCGAATGGCGGCGGCGAAACGGAGATGATCGCGGCGGGCCGCTATCTCGACACGTTCGAACGCCGCGGCGGCGTTTGGCGCATGACGCACCGCCACGCGATCTATGATTGGAGCACGACTTCTCCGGCTACCTCGCAATGGGAGAGCGGGCCGATGAAGGAGATCCTGGTGCGCGGCGCGCGCGGAGAGGCGGACCCCTCCTACGCGCACTTCGCCGCGCTCAAGCCTCTGGTCTAGACGCGCGCGCGGGCAAGCGCTGCGCCGCGCGCCATCGCCTGCATCTTTCCGTAGGCCACCGGGCGCGGCAGATATTTCATGCCGCAATCCGGGGCGATGATCACCTTGTCTGCGTCGACATGGGGCAAGGCGCGCGCGATGCGCGCGGCCACGATCTCCGGCGTTTCGATGTCGTGGGTGGAGAGATCGATCACGCCTAAGATGATCGTCTTGCCGCGCAGGGATTCCAACACGGTCGTGTCGAGATTGGATTGCGCGGTTTCAATGGAAATCTGCGCGACGCTCGCGCCGGCGAGCTCGGGCAGGAAGGAATAGCCGGCTGGGCGTTCGTGAATGATCGCCGCGTAGCCGAAGCAGATGTGCAGCGCGGTGTTTTCGTTCACGCCTTCCAACGCCGCGTTGACGGCCTCAAGGCCGTACTCGCGCGCCTTATCCGGCCGCGCCTGCATGTAGGGCTCGTCGATCTGCACGAAATCCGCGCCGGCGGCGAAGAGGTCCTTGATCTCGGCGTTGACAGCGGCGGCATAGTCGAGCGCCATTTCTCGTTCGGAGGCGTAGAAGTCATTCTGCGCCTGCTGCGCCATGGTGAAGGGGCCCGGCACCGTGATCTTGATCTTGCGATCCGTGCTGGCGCGCAGAAATTCGACGTCGCGGGTTTCGACCGGATGACGACGGCGGATTTTCCCGACCACGCGCGGCACGGGATTGGGATGGCCGCTGCGATCGAGCGCGCTGCCGGGATTGTCGAGATCGACGCCGTCGAGCGCATTGGCGAATCGGTTGGAATAGCTTTCGCGGCGCATTTCGCCATCGGTGATGATGTCGAGGCCGGCCCGCTCCTGATCGCGGATGGCCAGCAGCGTTGCATCATCCTGCGCCTGATCGAGCCAATCGGGCGCGACGCGCCAGAGTTCGCGCGCGCGGACGCGCGGGGGAAATCGTTTGGAGAGGCTCTCGCGGTCGATCAACCAATCGGGCTGCGGATACGAGCCGACCAGCGATGTCGGAAACAGCATGAACGACCTCCGTGACGCGTTCCGGGAATGCGCGGCGCAATCTAGCCTTCCGGCCCATCATAGGCGATGGCCGCCGCGGCCGTGCCCGACATGATGAAGCCGATGGGGCGTTCGGTCTCTTCCTGGAGATGGGCAATGAGGCTCGCGGTGCGCGCCAGCAAGGAGATGCCCTTCAGCGCGGCGACGGGGAAGCCCACGTCGAGCATGACGGCGGGGATCGCGCCATTGACGTTGATCGGCAAGGCGCGTCCGAGCGCCTGCGGCAGCGCATCGCGCACGGCATAGAGCATCTTGATGTGGGGACCGACCACGCCGCGCTCTTCCGCGAGACGCAGCAAGAGATTGGCCCGCGGATCGCCGCCGCTGTGCTGGGGATGGCCGTACCCGGGGATGGCCTTTTTCTGCGCGCGTAGCGCAGCGATCGCGTTCAATGCGACAGTCTCCGCCGGTGCTTTGGTTTCCTCGGCTTGGGCCAGGCAGTCGGCCAAAAAGCGGCCGCACACCTCCGCGCTGCCAAGCACGACCGAGCCGCAGCCCAGCAAGCCCGCGCTCACCGCGCCATGAAACGCCTCCGGCGCTGCTGCGTAGGTCATGCGCGCGGCGACGACGCTCGGCACCAATCCGTGCTCAGCGATCGCGGCCAGCACGGCGTCGGCGAAGAATTTCTGGTCGGGCGTGGGGTCCTTGCCCATGACCAAGAGCCAAAAGTAGGACGTGAAGTCCATTTTGCCGATGACATCCGCGCAGAGATCGCGGCCGCGCACGACGATGCGTTCGGCATCGGAGGTGCAAATCGCGCTAAAGGGCTGATCTTGCTTGCCAATCCGCATGACGCTCCCCAAACGGCGGAGCGGGCCGGCTGCCCGATCGCCTGCGTTTTTCGAATTTCGAAGTTGTCTTCGTTATGCGAATTTCTTATGGGGGTTGTCAAGGCAAGCGGATTCGGCCCTTGGGCCGCCTCCGACGGCCTGCGCGCTGCGCTTGAGCCCTAAGGAGCAGGATATGGCCGCCGTTCTCAAGGACATCACCGTGTTGGAGATGGGAACGTTCATCACGGGCCCCTGCGCCGGCATGCTTCTGGCGGATATGGGCGCAAACGTGATCAAGGTCGAGCAGCCTGAAACCGGCGATCCCTTCCGGGCCTTCAAGGGCGGGCTCTACAGCCCCCATTTCCAGACCTACAACCGCAACAAGCGCTCGATCACGCTGAACACAAAAGACCCGGCGGATCTGAAGGCGCTTGACGCGCTGGCCGCAGACGCGGACGTGTTCATTCAAAACTTCCGACCCGGCGTGGCGGACAAGCTTGGCGTCGACGCCAAGCGCCTGCAGACGCTCAATCCGCGCCTGATCTATTGCTCCATTTCCGGCTTTGGCGCGGATGGGCCCGACCGCGATCGGCCTGCCTTCGATACGGTGGCGCAGGCCGCGAGCGGATTTCTGCGGCTGCTGTTGAATCCCGCCGATCCGCGCGTTGTCGGACCCGCGATCGCCGACGCCATAACGGGATTCTACGCAGCTCTCGGCATTCTCGGCGCGCTCAATGAGCGCCACCACACCGGCAAGGGCCGCTTGGTGGAGACTTCGATGTTCGAGGCCATGTCCCATTTCAATCTCGACGATTTCACGCATTTCCTTTCGGCGGATGACGAGATGGGGCCGTTCAGCCGGCCGCGCGTGTCGCAATCCTATGTGTTCGCGTGCCAGGACGGGCGCTCGATCGCGTTGCACATGTCTTCGCCGCCTAAGTTCTGGGAGAATCTGGCGCACGCGGTCGGCGAGGCGGACATGCTGAAGCGCCCCGAGTTTTCATCCCGTGAGGCGCGCATCGCCAATTATGAGGCGGTGCGCGATCACCTGGCGCCGCTGTTTGCGGCTGCGCCGTTGGATGTCTGGCGGCAGCGGCTGACAGAGCATGAAGTGCCGCATGCTCAGGTGGCGGCGCCGGGCGATGTGCTGGACTCCCCGCAGGCGCGACACCTGCACTTGTCGGTGGAGACGCGCCACCCGGAAATGGGCCGCTTCCGCACGATCCGCTCCCCGATTTCCTTCGACGGCGAACGCGCGCTCGAGGTAGCCGCGCCGCCGACCCTTGGCGAACACAATGGCGAAATCCTTGACGAGCCCCGCAAAATCAGAGCCGCTGAATAGCGCGCGGCGCTCCGCAGCGCCGTTGCGCTCACCGCGGCGGGCTGAGGAAGCGTCCCGGCTTGAGGCGAGGATGGACGACCCAGATCGGCATCAACCCGCCGAGAAGGATCCTGAATATCTGTCCACGCTCGAACGTGGGCTGACGGTGCTGCGCGCCTTCGACGCCGCTCATCCGGAAATGCAGCTGAGCGAGGTGGCGGCGGTCACCAAGCTCAGCCCTGCCGTCGTGCGGCGCTGCCTGAACACGCTGGTGCACCTCGGCTATGTGGCGCGGCGCGGGCGGCGCTTCCTGTTGCGGCCGGAAGTGCTCGGGTTTGGCTGGGCGTATATGTCGTCGATGAATTTGGAGGCCGTGGCGCTGCCCGCGTTGCAGAAGCTGCGCGATGAGACCGGCGATTCCGCGTCGATGGCGGTCTTGTCTGGCACCGACGTGCTCTATGTCGCGCACGTTTCCACCAATCGGCACATCCGGCTGAGCGCCACCGTCGGCACGCGTTTTCCCGCGCATGCGACCTCGCTCGGCAAGGTGCTTCTGGCGTTTCAGGAGCCGGAGGCGCTGGAAGCGTACTTCGCGAAGGCCGATCTCAAAGCCTGGACGCCGCGCACGATCACCAATCCGAAAGAATTACGCGCGACGCTGTCAGAGGTTCGGGATCAGGGACTGGCCTCCGCGCTCGACGAACTCGATTACGGGATCGTGTCGGTGGCGGCGCCGGTCTTCAATGCGGAGCGGCGGATCACCTGCGCGATCAATTGCTCGACCAGCACGACGCGGGTGACGCGCGAAGAGCTGACCCGCACGCGCGGTCCGCTTCTGCAACAGGCGTCGCGGGAGGTCCAGGCGGCGCTGCAAACGCACCCGTATCTGATTCACTCGTTGACCGGTTAATTTTTCGCATATCGAACTTGACTTCGTATGTCGAACTAATCTACATGCGTTTCAGGAGCAGTGTGGGGCGCTTGCGCTCGGTCATGACCGCGCGCACCGCGCACGAAGCTTGCCCACGGGAGGGACAGGGATGAAATCGAAGCCGTTTTTTGCGCTCTTCGGCGCGTCGGCCATGGCCTTGATGGCGGCGCCCGCTTACGCGCAGTCCGCCGATTCTGACGAAATCATCGTCACCGCGCGCCAACGCTCGGAAGCGTTGCAAGATGTTCCCGGGCAAGTGACGGTGTTCAACGCCGCTGCGATTGAAGCGCGCGGCATCGAACGGCCCGCTGACTTCATCGCGCAGGTTCCGAACGTGACGTTCGTCGAGGCGCAAAACGCGGGCACCAGCTTCCTCGTCATTCGCGGCATCACCCAGGCGCGTAACAGCGAACCCTCCGCGGCGATCGTGGTGGACGGCGTGCCGATGACGCAACCGGCGCAATTCAACTCCGAACTCACCGACATCGCGCAGATCGAAGTGGTGAAGGGTCCGCAAGGTGCGCTTTACGGCCGCAACGCCATCGGCGGCGCCATTCTCATCACGACGAAGAAGCCGACCGATACGTATGAAGGCCGCGTGATGGTCGGCTACGAATCCGGTCCAGGCTGGGAGACGCAAGGCGTGATCGGCGGCCCGATCGCGGAAGGCTTGGGCTTCCGCGCGGCGGTGTCCTATTTCGACACGGAAGGCCACCTTGAAAACGCCAATACGACGGATGCTTCGGCGGAGCGCGATGTCGATCCGGTCGAGGCGTTCAATGTGCGGCTGTCGTTTCTCTATGAACCGACGCCCAATTTCAGCGCCGATCTGCGGCTGTCGACCGACTTCATGGATACGCGCGCGCTGTATTATGTCATTCCGGACTTTTTCGCGGGCGGCGTGCCGAACCCGAACTTCAACGATCCGAACTTCACGGATCAGCCGATCAATCTGAACAATTCCGGCAAGAACGAGCGCGAAATCTATGACGCCGCGCTGAAGCTGACCTGGGATTTCGATGCGGGCACGTTCACCTCGATCACGGGCTTCAACTCAGTGCAGGAAATCCTGACCGGCGACGGCTACGCGTTCGACCCGTTCGGGCAATCACGCCTGGCGCCGCCGTTCGATTTCAATCAAAGCCAATTCCTCGACGTGCAGACCTTTACGCAGGAGTTCCGCTTCACGTCGCCGGAAAGCAGCCGCATCCGCTGGATCGCCGGCGCGCAGCTGTTCAGCACGGACCGCTACATCTCGACCGGAAACATGTGCGACGTCGCCGATGACGGCGTCATTCCGCTCTATCGTGAACCGTTCCCGGTTTATTGCTTCGCGCCGGGCGGGTTCGTGCCGCACGCGCAGATTTCATTCCTTGCGGATTCCCAGGAGCAATTCGCCTGGGCAGGCTATGTCGCCACGTCGACCAATCTCACCGAAGACCTCGAGCTGTCGGTGAATCTGCGCTACGACCGCGACCGTCGCGAAAACACGACCGAGACGCCGCAATTCTATCTGACGGCCGGCGGCATCGCGGGCACGCAAGGGCAAGTGCGCGAAGAGACGTGGGACGATTGGCAGCCGCAGGTGATCTTGCGCTACGCGGCGAACGACGATCTCAACCTGTTCGGCAGCTACAGCCGCGGCTTCCGCAGCGGCGGCTTCAATCAGACCGGCGTTTCGACGGCTGCGGCCGCGAGCGGTCTGTTCGGCGTGGGCGATCTGTTCGACCAGGAAACCGCGGACACGTTCGAACTGGGCTTCAAGAGCACGCTGTGGGACGGCCGCGTTCTGTTCAACGGCAGCGCCTATCACACGACGTCGCAAGGCAGCTATTACTTCATCTTCATCGCGTCGAACTCCACGCAGAACCTCGGCAATATCGACGAGATCGAGCTGCAGGGTCTCGACCTGGAGCTGAACGCGCGGCTCACCGACAATCTCATGTTCAATGCCGGTCTCGGCATCACCGACAGCGAGATCACGGAGTTCGCCGATCCGCTGGCGGTCGGCGCAAAGGCGCCGCTGGTGTCAGACTACACGTTCAATGCGGGCTTCCAGTACACGCTGCCGCTGAACGATAGCGGGCTCGAAGGCTTCCTGCGCGTAGACTATAACCGCATTGGCGAAACGGTGTTCACGGTGCCGTTCCGCAATCCGGCCTCCGCCAACAATTTCCTGGAGGCTGAACCGAAAGAGCGCGATCCGGTGGACTTGGTCGATGCGCGCATTGGCGTGCAAAACGAAGCCTGGTCGTTGGTTGCGTGGTCGAAGAACCTGTTCGACGAGGAATACAACAGCGAGTATTCGCCGGGCGGCTTCCTGTTCAAGGCGCAACCCGCACGCTGGGGGATCCAACTCACGCGGCGGTTCTAGATGTGGCCGTTCCGGCGCAAGAAGAAGGCTAAGCCCGGCGCTGAGCGCGCCGAAGCGGAAGAGGAGACCAACGTGGTCAAAGTGCTCGTGCTTTATTATTCAAGCTATGGGCATGTTGAGCAGATGGCGCGCGCCGTCGCCGATGGCGCCGCCAGCGTCTCAGGCGCGCAGGTGACGGTCAAGCGTGTGCCGGAACTGGTTCCTGATGAGGTTGCGGCGAAGGCCGGCGTCAAGCTCGACCAAGCCGCTCCTCTCGCGGATCCAGGCGAGCTCGGCAATTACGACGCGATCATCTTCGGAACGCCGACGCGGTTTGGAAACATGTCCGCGCAGATGCGCAACTTTCTCGATCAGACCGGTGGGCTCTGGTATTCTCGCGCGCTGGTGGGCAAGGTCGGGAGCGTGTTCACGTCCACGGCGAGCCAACATGGCGGCCAGGAATCGACCATCCTGTCCTTTCACACCACGCTCCTGCATCACGGCATGGTCGTCGTAGGCCTGCCCTACACGTTCGAAGGCAATGCCCACATGGGCGAGATCAGCGGCGGCACGCCCTATGGCGCAAGCACGATCGCCGGCAGCGATGGGTCACGTCAGCCCAGCGCGAATGAATTGGATGGCGCGCGGTTCCAGGGCCGACACGTGACGGAGATCGCGCAACGCCTGGCGCGCTGATCAAGGGGTATCTCAACGCAAGTCTGGAGGCGAAACATGAGCTGGTTTGGAAACGGGAAGAAGAAGGAAGCTGGTGCGGCGCTACCGAGCCGCCTGCATCACACAGCCTATGTCACCAACGACATGGAAGCGACCCGCAAATTCTATGAAGACGTGATCGGCCTGCCGCTGATGGCGACGTTCTGCGAAAAAGACGAGCTGTTCGGCGCGGAACGCACGTACATGCACACCTTCTTCGAACTCGGCGACGGCAGCGCGCTGGCGTTCTTCCAATTCGCGGATCCCGCCGATCAGGCGCAGTTCGGCCCGCAGATGCCGTTTACGCCGTTCCATCATGTCGCGTTGAACGTCGACAAGGACGCGCAGGCCGTGATCGAAGCTCGCATCAAGGCTGCGGGCTATACCGAGCCTGGACATTTCGTGCTCGAACACGGCTATTGCCGTTCTGTGTACGTGACCGATCCCAATGGCATGATCGTCGAGTTCTGCTGCGATGACGAAGCGGCCGCGCGCGATGCGCCGGCGCGCCGCGCGAAGGCCCATGCGGAGCTGAAGCGCTGGCTTGCCGGCGATCATACGGTGAACAACACCTATCGCCACGCCGATCGCGCCGCCTGAGGTCTCCGGCAAAGCCCCACCGTGCCGGCGCGCATCACCGATCTCGGCGCGGATGCATACGCCACAGACCTTGCCGTTGACGGCGGCGCCTTGCGCGTTGTGCGCGCGGGCGCCGCCGGTCCGGCCCTGGTCTTGCTGCATGGCTGGACGCTCGACTGGCGGATGTGGCGGCCGCAGATCGCCGCGTTCTCAGCGTCGCACCGCGTCATCGCGCTCGACCGACGCGGATTTGGCGCCTCCTCCGCCCCACCGGATCTCGCGCGTGAAGCCTATGATCTGATCCGCGTGCTGGATTGGGCTTGCGTTGAACGCGCGATCATCATCGGCATGTCGCAGGCCGGACGCGTCGCGCTCGACTTTGCGCTGAAATCGCCGGGCCGGGTGTGCGGCCTGGTTCTGCACGGCGCGCCGCTGAGCGGCGTGACGCCCGGCCCAGGGCCGGAAGAAATGATTCCGATCGTTGAATACGCCATGCTTGCGCGCGAAGGCCGGCTCGACGCGATGAAACAACTTTGGGCCGCGCATCCCCTCATGCGCTCCTTCAGCACGGACGCGGCGCAGGTCGCGGAGGCGATTGTGCGCGACTATGAGGGTCGCGATCTCGGCGCGGCTTCGTATTTGAGGGATGCGGAGCCGCAAGACCTGGCGCAGATCACGCAACCCGCACTCGTGCTGACGGGCGCGCTCGACACGCCGTGGCGGCGCCGCGCCGCCGATGCGCTGACCGTGCGTTTGCCGAATGCGGAGCGCATCGACATCGCCGGCGGCGGGCATTTGTGCAATCTCGATCAACCCGAGGCTTATAACGCCGCGCTGCGCGCGTTCATGGCCAAGATTGAGACCTAGGGGTCGTCACGGCCAAAATTGTTTGGACGCGAGCGCTGCGCCTTCCGCCAGCGCCTTGAGCTTGGCGAAGGCTACGCCCGGTTCAACGCCGCCAGAGCCGACATGAATGGAAAAGCCGCAATCCACGCCGGCGATGACGTTGTCTCTGCCCACGAGATGCGCGTAACGCGCGATGCGTTGCGCCACGAGCTCTGGATGCTCAATGTAGTTGGACTGGCACTCGATCACCCCCGGCGCAAGCACCTTGCCTTCCGGCAGCTTTACGCTTTCAAACAATTCGTATTCGTGGGCGTGGCGCGGATTGGCGGCTTCGAACAAGATGGTCTGCGGTTTGGCGCGCCACACCATGTCGATGATGTCCTTGAACGGCACGTCGCAATGATGCGGGCCGGGATAGTTTCCCCAGCACATATGCATGCGCAATTGCTCGGCGGGAATGTTGGCGACCGCGCGGTTGAGGGCTTCGATGTGCAGCGCCATGCGGTCGCGAAACCCTTTCAGATCGAGATGAGCGTATTGCGTGTGCCGGCCCATGGCCAAGTCCGGACAATCGATCTGCAGAGTCACGCCGGCGGAGGCGATCGCCTCGTATTCATGGCGCAAGCCTTCTGCGACGGCGAAGAGATAGTCTTCGTGGCTTGGATAATATTCATTGCCGAAGAACAATGTCGTCATGCCCGGCGACGCCGCGCTCATGAACGGCCTGGCGCCGGGGCGGCCCGCAAGCGCCGCGTTCAGGCGGGCGGCGTCCTTGCGCGGCGCGTCCATGTCCTTCACGCCGATGGGCCCATTGCATGCGGGCGCGCGGCGATGCTTGCGGCCTGGATCGGCGAAGATGCGCGTCTTGATCTCGGGAAAATCCTCGATGTCCTGGAAGGCATAGCTTGCGCCCGCGCCGCCGAAGCCGCTGAGCCGGTCCTTGATGTAGGTGGCGTAACTTGGCTTCGGCATTTCGCCGTCATTGACGATATCAAGGCCCGCGCTGACCTGACGATCGACAATCGAAGCGACGGCCGCGTCGACCTCCGCCTCCAAAGCATCTTCGCGCAGCGGCAAACCATCTTCGCGCGCGAACATGAGCGCGATCAGACGTTCGGGCCTGGGCAGGCTGCCGACATGGGTGGTCAAAAATCGCTGTGCGCCGCTCATCGGTTGGTCCCTGTCGTGTGCAAGATCAAGCGGCCACAGTGCCAGGAAGCGACGGAAAGTGAAACAGCGCGCAACGCCGCCATGCCGCTCACAAACGGCATGACGGCGCCCAACCGAACCGATGGCGCGCGACGGCTTACCGGCAGCCAGAGCCGCTGCAGCTCACGCTGCGATCCACGCCCTCGCCCGATTCCACGCTGGTTTCGGCGGAATAGGTGCGATCGCCGATGGTGTATTCGCCGCTGCGCGCGCCGTTGATGTCTCCATCGGAGTCGCGGGTCCACCCGCCGCTTGCGCTCCCATAGCCGCCGAGCGGACCTTCGAACACAGCGCTGCCTTCGTGCGCGACATTGCCGTTGCGATCCCACGCCGTGGCTCCGGAACGACAACCGGCGCCGCCGGCGGCATCGCGTCCACATCCGCGACTGCCGGCGACGCCGCCGCCGTCGCCATTCGTCACGACGCCGCCTTCTCCCACGGCGCGTCCGCCATAAGCGCCGCGCACATCATGCGCGCCGCCAGCGGTGACGCCGCCGGCCGCGTTGTAGTAGCCGCCGCGCACGACGCGCGCGGATGCTCCATCGATTGTGGCCGCGAGCGCGATCGTGGAGACCGCGATGAACAGAATGGTTTTCATGTACGTTGACTCCTTAGGCGCAGCGTTCAGCAATGGTCGTGCGGCGTTCCTCGGCGAAGAACACAGCGACGCACAGGGCGGAGATGGCGATGATGCCGGCTGCGTGCGCCAGAATGAAGGAATTCAAGGCGCCGGCCTTGGCGTAGAGCCACCAATCGGCGGCGAGGATCGGCAGAAATGACGCCGCAAATCCTGGAAACGTCGCTGGCTTGAAGCGGTAGAATGCTGCAAACAAGCCTGCCGCCGCCGCGTGCGCGCCCAACGCGCCAACAGCGAGCATGGCGATCGGCGCGGCTTGGTGTCCGTCCTGCGCAAGGGTCGCGATCGCGCTTTGCGGTGCGCCGAGACACCAGGTCGCGAAGCCGAGAAAGCCCGCCGCTGCAATCTTTTTCACATTGCGGCCGGTTTGTTCATCGTGTGACATTGTCCAGTCTCCTGTTGTCGCGGCCATTCAAGTTCGCAGGCGGCGCCGCAATCCGCTGCGATTGATTGATGTTTTGTCGTTGCCTCGCGCGGAACGAACGCGGCGAAGGCGTTCGAGTGCGAAGGCGATGTTTGATTCAGTGTCCGGCTTGCGTTGCGTCGATTGCGTGTTTGGGTTTGGGCGCAAGCCAGATCACCCACGCCGCCAGGAAGAATGCGGCCGTCACCAGCGCCATGACCTGATTGGTCGCGATCATGACGCTCTGGCCGTCAACGAGATTGTTCAGCGCATAGATCGCCTGATCATGGCTCATGCCCTGAGCTTCGTAGGCGCGAACCGCTGCGCCCCATCGATCCACCACGCCAGAAAGTTCGGCATGGTTGTAGCTCGCCTTGTCTTCCCACACGGTTTGCACCACGGAGGTCGCCACCGCGCCCGAAAGCGTGCGCAGAAAGTTTTGCAGACCTGCGGCTGACGCGGTTTCGTGCGGCTCAACGCTGCCCAGAGAAAGCGCGGTCAGCGGCACGAAGAAGAACGGCAGTCCGGCACCCATGAGCAACAAGGGAATGGAGATCTGCCAATAGGTGACGTCATTGGTGAGGTTGGAGCGCAATGCGGTGACGCCTGCGAGCCAGATCAAGCCAATGAACACCAGACGGCGCGGATCGACCTTGCCCATGCGTTGGCCGACGATCGGCGCCGCGATCACGGCGAGCACGCCAGACCATGCGGTCGTCATACCGGCCCAAGCCGAGGTGTACCCCATGTAGCTTTGCAGCCAGAGCGGCGTCAGCACATTGGCGGCGAACATGGCGCCGAAGGCCAGCGTCAGAGTGATGACGCTCATGGTGAAGCCGCGATGACGGAAGACCCGCAGATTGACGATTGGATGGCGTTGGTTGAGCTCCCAAATCACGAACACGACGAAGCCGACGGCTGCGATAACGCCCAATGAGACGATCAGGGGGGACTCAAACCAGGCGTGTTCCTTGCCAAGATCGACCATCAATTGCAGCGCGCCGACGAACAGGATCAGCAGTGACAGGCCGATGAGGTCGATCGGCATGCGCACGGGCGACTGCTCGTAGCGGCGCAGCATCTTGAATGCGACCGGCGCACAGAACATCGCAAGCGGCACGTTGATGAAGAAGATCAGCGGCCAGCCGAAATTATCGCACAGCGATCCGCCCAGGATGGGGCCAAGAACGGGCGCAATGAGTGTCGTCATGGCCCAGATGGCCATCGCCGCGTTCGCCTTTTCCTTGGGAAAGATGCGCAACAGCAATGTCTGCGATAGCGGCATCAACAAGCCGCCGGTGAGGCCCTGCATGATGCGGCCGAAGACCAGCATCTCCAGGGACTGCGCCAGTCCGCAAAACGCCGAGAACGCGCCAAAGAGCAGCATTGCAGTGGTGAACACGCGCACGGATCCGAAGCGCCCGGCGATCCATCCCGTCAGCGGAACGACAATCGCTTCCGCCACAGAATAGGATGTGATCACCCAGGTGCCCTGGCTTGCCGATATGCCGAGGCTGCCGGCGATGTTGGGCACCGACACATTGGCGATCGTCATGTCCAGCACGGCGATAAAGTTCGCACTGGCCAAAACAATCGCGGCCAGAAACAGCATGCCGCCTTGCAGCGGGCGGTCGAGCGCATCGGAAGAACCGGTCATGGCGCATCCCCTCAAACGAAAGGCTTCAGTGTGCGAACCCTGACGGCGCGTCCTGATCGCGCACGTCGATCCTGGCTTCCATCGACAAGCCGACGCGCAGCGGGTGCTGGGCCAGTTCGGCGGGGTCGAGCGCGATGCGGACCGGAACGCGCTGCACCACGCGGATCCAGTTGCCGGTTGCGTTCTGCGCCGGGATGACAGCGAAGGCCGAGCCGGTGCCGCCGCCAAGGCCTTCAACGCGGCCGTGGTACGTCACGCGATCGCCATAGAGATCGGCGTGCAGCTCCACGGGCTGGCCGGCGCGCACATGGGCAAGCTGGCCTTCCTTGAAGTTCGCGTCGACGTACGCCTCCTGAATCGGCGCGACGCTCATCAGCGGTTGGCCCACCTCGATGCGTTGTCCGACTTGCGCGCTGCGCTGCGTGACGATTCCATCGATCGGCGCGCGGATCGTGGTGCGCTCCAGCGCCAAGTGCGCGGTCTGCATGGAGGCGCGCGCGGAGGCGACCTCCGGATGGTTCTCCACGCCGCCGCCGCGGGTCAGTGCGCGCTGCGCTTCGAGATTTTGTTCGGCCGCGACGGCGTTGGCGCGCGCCGCCTCGTAGGCCGCGCGGGTGGCGGTCAATTCTTCGCCGGACACGGCGCCGGTTTGCGCCAGTGCGCGCCGGCGCGCGTAGTCGACTCCAGTGCGCGCTAGCTCAGCCTGCCGCGCGCGCAGCTGCGCCGCGGCGGAGGCTTCCTGCGCATAGTATTGCCGCACGCGCTGCAGCGTGCGCCGATATTCCGCTTCTGCGCGGGCGAGATTGAGCTGCGCGTCCTCCGGATCCACGATCGCCAGTACGTCGCCGCGCCGCACGGATTGCGTATCTTCCACGCGCACGTCCAGGATTTGCCCGGATACCTGCGCATTGATCTGCGCCGTGGCTGCGCCGACATAGGCGTTGTCGGTCGTCACATAGTGGGCCGCGGTGAAGTAGAGAAACGCGCCCGCGCCCAGCGCCAATTTCGCGACGATGCCCGCCGCGCCGAGCAACATCGCCTTGCGCGTCTTGCTCATTTTTTTGCGCGGAGGCGGTGCATCTTCGGTGTTGCCGCCTCCTTCAACGCTCTCGGACTCGATAAAAGTGAAGTTTGCGCCGTCAGCCATGGGGATCCTCCTGTTTCGAACTGTGAGCCTTCACGAAGTGCCGTATCCGCCGCCCAATGCGCGGATCAGCGTTATGTCGAGCGACAAGGCGCGCGCCTCCAGGTCGGCGACAGCGCGACGCTGCGCGATGACATTGGATTCCGCGCTGAGGGTGTCGATGTAGCTGACGAGCCCACCCTGGTAGCGCAGGCGCGCGATGCGGTAGGCGTTTTCAGCGTGCGCCAGCGCTCCGCGTTGTTCATCGCGTTGCGCTTCGAGAGCACGCCGATCGCCCAGAGCGTCGGCCACTTCTCGCAGCGCATCGGCGAGCGCCTGATTGTATTGCGCGACGGCCTCGTCATAGTCAGCGCGTGCGCCGCGATAGGCGCCTTCGATGCGACCGCCAGAAAAGATCGGTAGCGAAATCGCGGGTCCGGCCTGCGCAAAGCGGACATCGCCGCCGCCCAACCGATCCAGGCCCAGCGTCTGCAAGCCCGCGATCGCGACAAGATTGATGTTGGGGTAGAAATCCGCGCGCGCCGCATCGATGCGATGCGCAGCGCTCTCCGCGCCAAGCCGTGCAGCGACAAGATCCGGCCTCCGCCCAATCAGGTCGAGTTCTATTTGCGTCGGAAGACCCACCGGGTTCAGCGCAAAGCCGTTCGGCGCCGCGATCGCCAGCCCGCGGTCTGGCCCCTTGCCCAAGAGCGCGGCGAGTTGATTGCGCGTGCGTGCAATCGCTGCGTCGGCGGCGACAATGTCTGCACGCGCCTGCGCGCGTTCGGAGGCGGCCTGGCTCGCTTGGCCTTCATTCTCCAGACCCCGGATTACGCGCTGAGCGACCAGTTCGACGCTGGCTTCGCGCACCGCCAAGGCGTCTTCCAGGGCGGCGCGTTCTGCGTGCAGGCGAACGAATTCCGCGTAAGCCAGCGCCACCGCCGTGGAGAGCTGCAAGCGCGCCGCCGCGGCTTCGGCTTCAGCGGCCTGCGCGCGCGAGGTTGCCGCGGCGAACGTGGCGCGATTGCGCCCAAAGAAGTCGAGCTGATACTGCAGCGTCACGGCGGCGTTGGTGCGCGTGGACCAATCGCTGGGCACGGCGTTGCGGATCACGTCGGGCAGATTGTCTGCAGAGAAATCCTGCTGCGATGTCTCAATCTGCGTCTGCGCGCTTACGCTTGGCAGACGCGCGGCGCCGGATTGCTGCGCATCGGCCTGCGCGCGCGCAACTCTCGCTGCGGCCGCCGCCAGGCTTGGCGCATCTTCAAGCGCTTCCTCGATGAGCGCGTTGAGCTGCGGATCGCCATAATCAATCCACCATGAATCGGAAGGCCACTGCGTCGGCGCCGAGGAAAAACTTTGTGCGCTCTCCAGCTGAGCGGGCGACGTCAATTCGGGTCGCGGACCAAGATCGGGCGGCGTGGCGCAAGACCACAGCGCAGCCGACGCAGCGCCGACAAGCCAAATCCGCCGTGAAGTTCGTGCGAGCACCATGACATCCTCCCGTTCCCCGAGAGACGAGAGCGCTTGACGCGCTCCCGCCCTGCTTTTTCAGTTATTGACGCTGGGCCGCGGTCACGCGGGGACCCAACGCTTCGCGCACGGCGCGGGCTTCATATGCGTTGGCGAGATTTTTCGGACGCTCACCGTCGCGCATGACGATGTCGATGGCGGCGTTGTGATTGGAAATCGTGCGATAAGTGGAGCCGAAGCGCGGACGGAACGTGGTCTGCTCCAATCGCGTTTGCGCGTCGACGTCGTGACCGGCGGCGACGAAGTAGTCGTGGCCATGCTCAAGGGTCGTCTCGGCGGCGCGATAGAGCAAATACATCTCCACGGTTTCGCGCGGCGTGCTGGTATCGCCTCTGTAGCTGATCAGCATGCGGCCAGGTTCGACCTGCATTTCCGCGTAGCCGTAGGGATCATTGGCGCTGCGCGCCTGGTAGCCGCCTTGAGAAGCGCACGCTGCAAGCAGACCGGCGGTCGCGGCTAGAATGAAGATTCGCATGAGATGTCTCCTTTCGGTTTGAGATCAGAAGGGTTGGGCGACGCGCCAGACGAGGTTTTCGCGCACCTCAAGCGCGTCGTACGCGTTGCGCGCAGACGACGGCGGCGCGCCGCGATGCATGACGATGTCGGAGCTCACGGCGTAGCGATTGAACTCGCGGTAGCGGCGCGGCGCGATCGGGGGCAAGGGCGGGCCGGACGGGGCCAGCTCCGTGCGCGTCTCAACGTGATGATCGACCACCTGGAAGTGACTGTAGCCGCGCAACAAGCTCACTTCCGCCGCGCGATAGAGCACGAAGGCTTCGGCGTCATCGAGCGTTGTCTCCGCGTTTCCGCTGAAAGAGATGCGCACGCGCTCCGGGGCGATATAGGCTTCGCTGAAGCCATAGCGCGAGGCCGACATCGAGGCGGGCTGATACGGCGTTGCGTCGGCGAAGGCGGGAGCGGCTGAACCCGCAATGAGCGCAGCAAGAATAATAGTTCGCATGACAAAGACTCCGGTTTGGACAAGACAAGACGGATGGTTCAGCGGCGGACCGCCAGGCGTGGCGTGCCGGGACGTGGAAGGTCGACTAGGCGGCGACGCGTGCGTCGGGTGGCGCAAAGAGCGCTGAGGCGATGGCGGCGCCGCTGCATCGCCCTTCGAACCGCGCAACAATTTCGGAGCGGTCCAGGACGAGCGTTGTCGGCAACACGCGCACGCCGAAGCTGCGGGCCAGCGCGACGTGTTCGGCGGCGTCGACATAGCCAAAGGCAGCTTCGGCGCGATGTTCGACCCAGGCTTCGGCGAACACGACGGCCTGCGCCATCACGCTTTCGCCATGCGGCGCGCCGAACAATAGGACGGTGCGGGCGTCTTGCGTGAGAAGGTCGGACACGTTTTCCGGCGACACGCGTTGCATGGACCGCTCCATGACCGGCTGACGGGTGCGCGAGTTTTGAACCGTATTCATGACGCGGCCTTTCCGGGCTGGCTTGAGAGAATGAAGACGAGCACGCCGTCGCTGCGCCGCGGCGGGCTGAAGCTCGCCCCCGCAAGCGCCAACGCGCCTTTGAATTTGAGGACCGCCGTGTTGGGCAGATGCGCTTCGACCACGGCAAAGCCGGGCGCGCGCTCAAGGGTTTCGATCTGACCGCCGAGCGCCGCAGCGAGGGCGGACACATCGCCCAAGGCGCTTTCGATGGTTGTCGCGCCGCAATCGAGCCAGCTGACGTCGCCGGCGGGGCAAGGGGTCGGCGGCGGCGGCCACGCGCTGCTCGCTTCCTGGTTTGACGACCGCGTCATGTGTTTTCAACTCCGTGCAGCGAAAGCCGCTGACAGAGCGCAAACTGGACCCCGGGCGTTGTCGGCCGCGGATGGGTCAGCGTTGGAAAAGCGTTAGAACGAAAAAAACGGGCCCGCGGCGGCTAGCCGGATTGGGCGGCCGCCACGCCCTCGCGCACGGCGCGCAGGATCGCCTCTCGTTTGCCGGGCGCAACGATGGGTACGCTCTGAATCACCGGGGAATCAGCCCCTTGGGGATAGTGATGCATAAGGCGGGCGGTGAAGTCCTGCAGCGCATCCTTGTCGTTCAGCACGGCCGCAGCCGCCAATCCCGCGGTCAGGCCGCCCGGATTGTTGGGCGTCCGCTCCAGGCTGCGCTTGGCCCAGGACAGGGACTCGTCGTACCGGCCGGCCATCCAGAGGCACAGCGCCCGGCCGGAATAGACCAGGTCCAGGCTGCCGCCCATGGGGCTGCAGCGCTCGGCCTCGTCCCACCGCTCGAGCGGCGTTTCCACCTCTCCCGCCATCGCGCGGATCCACGCATTGACGTTCCAGACGATGAGGGCGAGCGGATTGAGGCGAATGGCCAGTTCCGATGCGCGCAGCGCCGGCTCCACGTCCTGCGCCGCTTGAACCAAGCTCCAAGCCGCGAGCGAGAGCGCAAATGCGTCGTCGGGCGCCAGCGCGATGGCTGCGTGCGCCTGGGCGACGGTGGCTTTGCGAACCTCAGGATCTCTCGTCTTGAGCAACAAGGCGTTGCAGTGCGCGGACGCAGCCATCGCGGCGGCGAAATTGGGGGCGGCCGCGAGCGCGGATTGAAACGCCCGCGACGCGGCGTCGAAATCGGGCTCAATGGTGAAGTACGCGCAGCGCAGACCGCGAAAATAATGATCGGCGGCGGTGCGCGCAGACTCGTCCAGCGCGGACGCCCTGGTGCGCTCGAGCTCCATGCAATGCTGGGCAATGTGGGGGGCAAGCTGTTCGGGAAGGTCCGTCAGCAATGCAGCAGGCGACAGCGCCGGCGCATCGATGTCTCCGCTGGTCAGCAATGCGCCGCTACGCGCATCGACAACGCGATAGCGCAGCCGCAGGACCTGCCCGCGCGCCATGATGCTGCCGCCGACCAGATATTCAGCGCCCAGATGCGAAGCGCTGGGATCGCGCATCCCGGATTGCAGCGCTGTGCCCGCCTCCGCGGACAAAACCCGCATGAAGCGAAACCGCGACACCATGTGAATGACGGATTCAAGGAAACCTTGCATCACGTCTTCCGAGATCGCGTCGCCGCTATAGTTCTGGAATGGCGCAATCGCCACGCGCGGGAGCATGTCCAACACCGTGCGCGCAGCGGCAGGCGCAGCCGGCGCCGGGGGCGGCTGTGGCGGATCGGGGGCGCGCGCGGAAGAGATCGCGCGCAGCGATGACGGCGCGCGCATCCCCGCGCGGCGAAACGCACGCTCGGCGTCCGCAACCGCTTCACGCGCTGCATCCAACCGGCCCAAGTGCGTCAAGGCTTGGACGAGCGCGGTAAGGCCTACCTCATCCAGCGGCTCCAGCGCCTGCAATTGCCGCGCGATGGTGAGCCGCCGCTCGGGATTGAGATCAGCGGCCGTCAGCGCGTCTCTCAACCGTGACGCGCCGGCGACACGCAATTCATCGCGCGCGGCCTGCAACCAGATCATGAAATCCTGGCGCTCCGGCAGTTCCGCGTCTTCCAGAAACGCGCCTGTCATATTGGGCGCATCCGCGCCGGGGCTTGGCCGCAAGACCTCGATCACATCGACTGACGCGCCTTCAGCGGAAAACGATATGACGTCCCGACCGCCGACAAGGCGCGCGACGTCCGGCTCGTCGACAAGCGCGCGGAGCTTCGACAGCGTCCAGCGCAGCGACGCCCGGGGATCGTCGGGCGCATCGAAAAACAGATCGCACAGGCGCTGGCGCGTCACCGGCCGCGGCGACATCACCAGATACCCCAGGATGGCGCGCGCCTTTCGCGACGACGGGACCTGAAGCAGGCTCCCGCCTCGCTCGATCTGCAACGGACCCAAGAGTCGTATCTTGAGGTCGGACTGTCTTGCGTCGGCCATGGCGCGAAAGGCCCTCTGGCGCGACTATGGCGCCGCTTGCGCGCGTTTCCAACGGTTTCGCCGCGGGGCGTCGCGGGTGAGCGGGAGCGCTCCTTGGTTTACCCAAGAAGCGCTCCCCTCCATAACGGACTCGCGATTTTGGTTTCACGCCGGCGCAATCGTTTACCTTCCGCGGCAAACGCTTTCAGACGCGCTCGCCGGCGCATTCGGCCTGATGGCGACGGCTGAGGCCGGACAGGTTCATCGTCATCGCGCGCTTCACGGGCGGGACGCAATTCATCAATGACAGTCGGGCATTGCGGGCGGCCCGCGCGAAGGCGCCGCGCGTCATCGCCATGTCCGTCAGACGGCCGGCGAGAACCAACACCTTACGCGCGGCGGGCCGGCGCAAGGATTCGTATTCGTCGAGCGCATGGTCGGGCTGAGCGCCGCGTACGACCGAAGCGAGGAGCCGCCCCAGGACAGCCGCATCGACAAGACCTGTATTCATGCCTTGACCGCCGGCGGGGCTGTGCACGTGCGCGGCGTCGCCCATGATCAGCAGGCGGCCGTTGCGATACGCCTTGGCCAACCGATGATGAATGCGGAAACGTGAGCTCCACACCACCTCCTCAATCTGAAGGCGCTCCGCAGCGGGGCCATTTGCGTCAAGAATTGACTGCACGTCGCCTGCATCGGGACACTCGGGCGCGTCGGCCATCGCCGCAACGATGCGGAAGTCACCATTCGGCAAAGGCGCGATGACGAGCGGCCCTTCCCGCGCGAAGAACAGCGTCACCGTTGTACGACCGGCGGGCCAATGCATTTTGACGTCCGCGAGAACGAAGGATTGAGCATATTGCCCGCCGTCGAATGCGATGCCCGCAGCCTCTCGCACGACTGAGTGCATGCCATCCGCGCCCACAACATAGGTTGCGTCGAGGGCCCGGCTCTGGCCGCCGCCTGCGTCAATCCACACGCGCGCATGCGATCCGCACTGTTCGATCGCAGTTGCAGCGACGCCGCAATGCACGCGTCCGCCGAGCGCTTCCAGTCGCGCCGTTAGAATTGCTTCCGTGACGTTCTGCGGAAGCATCAAAAGATACGCGTACTCGGAGGGCAATCGATTGAATTGCAGCCGCATCAAAACGCGGTCACGATCGCACATCTTGAAGCGGGTCAGCTTCAGGCCGGCCTCGCTCAGCGCTTCGGCGACGCCGAGCGGGCGCAACGCCTCCAGCGTATGCGCGTGGATCACCGTCGCGCGAGAGCTGTTTTGCCCGCACGCAAGCTTGTCGATCACCACAGCGTCGACGCCGGATTGAGCCAGGGAGATCGCCAGCGCCAGTCCTGTCGGCCCTGCGCCGACGATGGCGACCTCTGCAGAAGGGGGAAGCTCTGTTTGGGGCATGGGCGCCGCTCCTCAGGCTCAAAGAAACATGATCGTCTCTTTGGTTCGTCGAAGAAAGAAACACATTTGTTCCTTTGTCAATACAAAAAGATACGCTATTGTATCTTTGATTGCCGACGCGCCGCGGCCGCCGGCGAAGCGACTGATTTGGGCGGCAAGGATGGGCATGAAAAAAAGCGTCAAAAAACAGATCGTTCAACGCGGACCTGGGCGATTGACGGCCAATGAAGCCGCCGGGCTGGAAGACAGGCTTCTGGACGCGGCGCAGCACGTGTTCGTCACAGAGGGATTCGCCAACGCCACAATGGACGCCATCGCCACGGCGGCCGGGGCGTCACGAAAGACGATCTACGCACGCTACGACAACAAGGAAGACATGCTGCGCGCGGTGTTTCTGCGGCTGCTGGATGAATCGAAGGCACGCGGCGTCGCCAGCGCGGGCGAGCGCGGCGCCGAGCCCCGCGCGATCTTGATCAGGCTGGCGCGAGAGATTGGCGACACGACCGTCTCTCCGCTCGTCACCGGGTTGATCCGCTTGATCTTATCGGAAGTGCATCAATTTCCCGATCTCGCGCCGCTGACGGTGCAAATGCAGGGCGTGGCGGTGGAGGACGTGCACGAAACGCTTTCGCGGCTGAAAGCCGATGGCCTCCTGCCTGGTCTTGGGGACGTCGCGCTTGGCACGCAATTGTTCATCGAACTGGCGATTGCCTTGCGCCGGCGCCACGCGCTTCTTGGGCTCACGCTCTCGCGCAGGGAGGTTGATCGCATCGTCGAGACGGCGGTGAATCTTTTCCTCGACGGCTGCGCACATCAGCGGCCAAGCACAAATCGCAAAACGCCTAGATAGTCGCGCGCGGCGTCACGCGAGGCGGCCGCCGCCCGCCAGCGGCAAGGCTCGGATGCGTTGGCCCTTGGCGGCGAAAATCGCATTGGCGAGCGCCGGCGCGGCCGGCGGCGTGCCCGGTTCGCCGCCGCCGCCAAAATTGGCGTCACTGTTGATGATACGCACCGCTATGGCCGGCGCATCATCCATGCGCAGCATGGGATAGTCGTGAAAATTCGACTGCACGACCGCGCCGTTCTCCACCGAGATATTCCCGTAGAGCGCGGCGGTCAGGCCATAAATGACGGCGCTTTCGATCTGCGCGGTGAAGCCGTCGGGATTGACGACAAAGCCCGCGTCCGCAGCCGCCCAAACGTTCACCACACGCGGAACCGCGCCCGATGCATCAACTTCGACAATCTCGGCCACGATGGTGCCGAAACTCTCGACCAGCGCCACGCCAAGGCCGCGCTGGTCCGGCATCGGCCGGCCCCATCCCGACATTTCCGCCACGGCGTCCAACACCGCGATATGCCGAGGCTTGTCGACAAGAAGCGTACGGCGAAAGGCAACGGGATCCTGCTGCGCGGCATGGGCGAGTTCGTCGATGAAGGACTCGATGAAAAAGCCGTGCTGGGTGTGGTCCACCGAACGCCAGGGGCCGAACCGAATTGGATTTTCCGTTTCAGCGAAATGAATGAACTGGTTCTCGATCGCGTAAGGAATGTGAGTCGCTTCTACGGGATCGTTCTTGTGGACGAATTGGTAGTCCCAGCTCACGGGCATGTTGTCTTCGCTTAGACCGGCAATGACGCGTGCTGTAGTGGCCGGGCGATAAAAGTCCTGGCGGATGTCCTGCTCGCGCGACCAGATCATCTTCACGGGATGATTGAACCGCTGCGCGATGCGCACGGCCATGATGGGGTAATCGGCTTCCGATTTTCTGCCAAACCCTCCGCCCAGGAAGCACGTGTGCACGGTGATGGCGTGCCTGTCATAGCCCAGCGCCTTCGCGATCGCGTCGCGTGCGCCCAACGGGTTTTGGTGACCGATCCAGAGATCGACCTTGCCGTCCTTTACATGCGCCACTGCGTTTATGGGCTCCATCGCCGCGTGCGCGAGGTACGGCACCGAATATTCCGCCTCCACACGCTGCGACGCAGCCGCCGCTGCGCCGCGCGCATCGCCAGATCTCACGTCACGCTGTTCCTGACCGGTTTCGACAGCGCGCGCCATGTCAGTGCGGAATTGGGCGTAGATTGCGTCTTGACCCAGGGTCTCACGACCCGTCTGCGTCCAGGCGATGTCCAACGCCGCAATCGCTTGCTCCGCGCGCCAATAGCCATCCGCCACAACAGCAACGAAATCGCCTTCATTGATGACTTCGCGAACTCCGGGCATCGCCTTTGCGGCGGCATCGTCAAGGCGCGTGACGCGGGCGCCGAACACCGGGGGACCGGCGACCGCAGCGTACGCCATGTCCGGCAAGTCGACATCGATCGCGAACACCGCGCTGCCGTCGACTTTTGCGGGAATGTCCAGGCGCTTCGCGGATTGTCCCATCAGGGCATACTGCTCCCGCGATTTCAGCCTTGGCTGCACCGGCGGCGACATCGCCCCAGCCGCAGCGGCAAACGTCGCATACGGCGCCGTTCGCCCGGAAGCGTCGTGGAACAGGTGCGATTTCTCGGTGCGGATCTCGGCGGCCGGCGCGCCCCACTCGCGCGCGGCGGCGCGGACGAGCATTTCGCGCGCGGCGGCGCCGGCGACGCGCATGCCGGTTTGACCGGTGAAACGGACTGCGGTGGATCCGCCGGTGATCTGCAGCGACATGTTTTGCGCCACGCGCAACATTCCGCCATTCAAAGAATCCGCCACCAAACCGGGAACTCGGATGTCTCCGAGCAAGTAGCCTTTGCCGAGCGGATAGTTCGCGTACGCCTCATGCGCCGGCGCCTGCTCAAACGTCACGTGTTCCCAATCGGCGTCCATCTCTTCGGCAAGCATCTGCGCCATCGCCGTGAAGACGCCCTGACCCATCTCCGAGTGCGGCACGATTGCGGTGATCGTATTGTCTTGAGCGAGCTTCACCCAAACGTTCACAAGCGTCTCGCCTTCTCCGGCGACCATGCCCGCCAGCCGGGGCGCGCGATGGCCTTCGCGGATGCCGACGCCCACGGCAAATGCGCCGCCTGTCAAAACGCCTGCTGCGATGAGCCCTCTGCGCGTCCACTTACCCATGGTTTGAGCCTCCGGCTGCGCGCGATGGCGTTTGGCTTGCCGCGGCCTTGATGGCTGCGCGAATTCGGCCATAGGCGCCGCATCGACAGATGTTGCCGCGCATCGCCGCGTCGATGTCAGCATCGGTGGGGTTCGGCTTGTCGCGCAACAAGGCGACGGCCGACATGATCTGGCCGGACTGACAGTAGCCGCATTGCGGAACCTGCACATCAATCCACGCCTGCTGCACCGCGTGCAATGCGCCGTCCTGGCCAGCGACGCCTTCTATAGTCGTGACTTCCCCGCCGTCCGCGGCCGAGAGCGGCACGGAGCATGCGCGGACCGGCGCGCCGTTCAAGTGCACTGTGCATGCGCCGCACTGCGCGATGCCACAGCCGAACTTCGTACCCGGCAATTTCAGGTGCTCCCGGATCGCCCAGAGCAACGGCATTTGCGGATCGACGTCGACCGTCCGAGCCTCGCCGTTCACAGTCAGTGTCGCCATGGATCAGTCCCCATCTGCACGAACCAGGATATTGTCGATTTCGAAGCAAAGGCGCAACCGGATGGTCGACGGCGACAGCCCGTTCTCGCCGGATGCACTTCCGCCTTTGGCGGGCTAAACCCCGTGTGCAGACGCGCCGAACCGCGTGCGCCCAGGTGATCGTACTGAACGCCGAATGACCGCCCCAGAGTTGCCCCTCCACACCGAGGCCTCCGCAATCCCGCGGCGCGTGTTCGTCCTGGGCGCGACCGGCACGATCGGCCAAGCCACAGTACGAGCCCTGCATGCGCGCGGCCACGACGTCGTCTGTTTCGTCCGGCCCCGGCACGACCGAACGCCAGGCATGTTCGACGGCGCGACGGTGCGGTTCGGCGAAGCAACGGACCCCGAGTCGCTTGCGCGGGACGGATTCCGTGGCGAGGCATTCGATGCGTTGGTGTCCTGTATGGCGTCGCGCAACGGGACGCCGAAGGACGCATGGGCCGTCGATTATCAGGCAAATGCTCGCGCACTCGGCGCAGCGAAAGCAGCTGGCGTCTCGCATGTCGTGCTGCTGTCCGCGATCTGCGTGCAAAAGCCTCGCCTCGCCTTTCAACAAGCCAAACTCGCCTTCGAAAGAGAGCTGATAGACTCGGGACTCGACTATTCCATCGTCCGACCCACGGCGTTCTTCAAATCCCTGTCTGGCCAAATCGAGCGCGTGAGAGCGGGCAAACCCTACCTCGTCTTTGGCGACGGCAAGCAGACAGCGTGCAAGCCGATCAGCGATGGCGACTTGGGCGCCTATTTGGCCGCGTGCATCGACGATCCGACGCTGCGCAATCGTGTGCTGCCCATCGGCGGACCAGGTCCCGCGATCACGCCGCGCGAGCAAGGCGAAATGCTGTTTGCGCTGATGGGCCGCGAACCGCGTTTCGCGCATGTGCCTTATGCCATGATGGACGCAATCATCGGGGCGCTGTCTGGCATTGGCGCGGTGTATCCGCCCCTGCGCGCCAAGGCTGAGCTTGCACGCATCGGCCGCTACTACGCGACGGAATCCATGCTTGTGCTGGACCCCGAAACTGGTCGATACGACGCAGACGCCACGCCCGTCACGGGGCAGGACACGCTATTTGACCACTATGCGCGTCTTGTCGCCGGCGAAGTCTCGCTGGAGCGCGGCGAGCACAGCGTCTTTTGAGCGCCAAGGCATGCCCGCCGATTCCCTTCGCGGGCGTCAGGCTGCAATCAGCTCCAAGCCACGCTCCATCATCTGCGGAACGGAGAGCACCATGTCCTCCCACATCGGATCGTGTCGTTTGCCGCGCCGGTGAAGCATGCAATTGAACAGGGAGATGATTCCGAACCGATAAGCAGAAAACGCTCGAAACCAAGCGACCTCGTCGGCTGGCGGCGCACGCCCGGCACCCCGCGCGTAGCAGTCGATCATTTCGTCCGGGGAAAGGCCAAATCGCCGCGTCCGCTCCGCCGCTGCGCCAGCAAATGCGCCTTCATCCGCGTAGAATGCGATCCAACCGAGATCGAGGAGAACGGGCCCGATATACGCGATTTCCCAGTCGACGATCGCGCGCACCTCTTCCTCTCCGAAGATGATGTTTCCCCAGTGAAAGTCGCCGTGCACGCACCCGATCTCCGCGTCGCCGGGGAGCGTCTGAAGCAGGCGGTCGCGCAGCGCGAGCAGACGCCCGCCTTCTCGAAGGTCGATCGTGGGTCGATCGAACAACTTCTGCAGGCGATCAAATTCCTGAGTCAGATCTTGGCGTTCCCCGAACACATCCTCACGGCTGCGCCAATCCGCCCTATGGATCAGCGACAGCGCCTCCATCGCGCGACGTCCCAGCCGCTGGTCCCGCTCCGTGAGAAGGCGCCAATCTTGCGGTGTTTGATACCCTTCAACGAACTCTGCGACGAAAAACGGGCGCCCCATCAGCGACTGCTCATCACCGGTCCACAGGATCTGCGGCGTCGGCGCTCCTGCCTCGCGCATGGACATCATGATCCGCGCCTGACGCACAACATCCGCAGGGCCTTTTGCCGGTGTGCCGTCTGGAATGGTGCGCACGACGAGCCGCTGCGCCGCACCGTCCGCAGTCAGCACAAAACTGTAGCCGAGCCCCGCATGGCCGGGCAGCGGCATCAGGTCTGAAACCGCGACGCTTGACGTGTTGAGCGCCGCGCTCGCGACACGCGCGAGAGCCGGTTTCAGCCACGCCGTATCGCCTTCATCCGCCATGACCTTCAACACCCTGCCAGCAGACCTTGTCAGTCTGACTTTGACGCGATGGCGTCGACACACGCATCGCTCCGAAGAGCCCTACCCTGATCGGGCATTTCATCCCAGGCGTCGCCCCTAGTTTGACCGCTCCCGAAAGCGAAACCGCGCCTGCGGCTGATGCGCTGAAGCGCGCGCCGTAGTCGCCCAGGGATTGCTTCTCGTGGGTGGAATAAACCTGACGCAGACTCGACTCAAACCAGGTGAGTGAAATCATTCTTCTGGAATTTGGGACTGGTGGAGGTGAGAGGAAATTCCTAGGACCGGAACCTCGCGGGCAGGGTTGGCGTGGCGGCTGCCCGCAGCAAAAAATGGTGGACCTGAGCGGGATCGAACCGCTGACCTCGTCATTGCGAACGACGCGCTCTCCCAACTGAGCTACAGGCCCGGCGCCAGGCGCGGCAATCCGGCCGCATGAAAGCCGCCGGGATTGGGAGCGCGGATATAGGCGCGCGCCGGCGCCAGCGTCAAGGCGAGCCCGGCGCCCAAGGCGGACCGGCGTCCCGCGATGGCTGCGCCTTGCCGAATCCCGCCCTGGCGGGCATGAACTGGCGCCAAAGCCCCCAGAAAGGCCCCCGCGCCGCATGCTGACGCCCTTCCTGAACCTGTTCGACGCGATCCTGGCGCTTGTCATATTGGTGCTGGTGGCGAACGTGGTGCTCAGCTGGCTTTTCGCGTTCGACATCATCAGCCGACGCAACGCCTTCTTGGACACGCTTTATACGTTCACCTCGCGGCTTACCGACCCGCTGCTGCGGCCAATCCGCCGCTTCATTCCACCCATTTCCGGCATCGATCTCAGCCCGCTTGTGCTGCTGCTGGGCATTCAGTTCATCCGCGAGCTCTTGCCGCGGATCGCGTACGCGGTGTTTTCGTGAGCGCTGCCGTCATCGACGGCGCCGCCATCGCAAAGCAGATTCGCACTCAGACGGCGCAAGCGGTCGCTGCGCTGGCGGAGCGCCATGGCGCAACGCCGACGCTGGCGGTCGTGCTCGTCGGAGACGATCCGGCCAGCCAGATCTATGTGCGCGCGAAGGTCAAAGACACGGAAGCCGCGGGCATGCGCTCGATCGAAAAGCGGCTGCCGGCGGACGCCGCGCAGGACGATGTCGAGCGCGTCGTGGCGACGCTGTCTGCGGATCCTGATGTCGACGGCATTTTGCTGCAGCTGCCGCTGCCCGCGCATTTGAACGAAGCGCAAGCGCTGGCGCGGCTCGATCCCGCCAAGGACGTGGACGGGCTGACGGAAGCCAGCGCGGGCAAGCTTGTCCTGGGCAAGCAGGGCTTGCGGCCGTGCACCCCGGTGGGCTGCGTTCTCTTGGCCAAATCCGTGCAGAGCGACCTGACGGGCGCACGCTGCACGGTGGTGGGCCGTTCGATCCTGGTGGGCAAGCCGTCGGCGCTGTTGTTCCTGGAGCAGAATTGCACGGTGACGATCGCGCATTCGCGCACGCGCGATGTTTCGGGGGCGTGCCGCGATGCGGATGTGCTGATCGTCGCGGCGGGACGGCAGGAGATGGTGCGCGGCGATTGGATCAAGCCCGGCGCCATCGTCATCGATGTCGGCATGCACCGAATTTCACTCGGCGAAGGCAAGACGAAGCTTTTGGGCGACGTCGCCTACGATGAGGCCGCGGCCGTCGCACGGGCGATCACGCCGGTGCCCGGCGGCGTCGGGCCGATGACGCGCGCCTGCCTGCTGCGCAACACAGTGCTTGCGGCCTGCGCGCGCCGAGGCTGGGCTGCGCCGGACCTCTAGGCCCGAACGCCCACTCTATTCAGCGGGCGTCACGCTTGGCGCGGGATGGCTGATCTTCGAATTCTTGTAGCCATAGAATGCGTAGATCAGGATGCCGACGAGAATGTATCCGCCTAGGATATAGAGCGAAACGGGATCGCGTTTGAAATCTTCAGCCGGCGCGCCAAACAACGAGCCGATCAAGTCCACGCCGATGCCCTTGCCGACGATGTCGAGAACGATCGGCCCCATCATGAAGAGCACACAGAACACGACGCCCAGAATGGGCGTCAGCGGGTAGAACGGCACCTTGAACGGGCGCGCGAGATCGGGATTGTTCTGACGCAGATAGATCACCGAGATGCACACGATCGCGAACGCCAGCGCGGTGCCCAAGCTCACCAGATCGCCCAGGACGCTCAACGGAAGCACGGCCGCGCCGAAGGCGATGATCACGCCAAGCAGGATCGTGCCGGCGGCAGGCGTGCGGAAGGTTGGATTGATGTGGCTGAACAGCCGCAACACCAATCCGTCTTTGGCCATCTGATAGAAGATGCGGGTTTGCGCGTAGCACAGGACAAGCATCACGGAAGACAGGCCCGTGAACGCGCCGAACTTGATGAGAAGCGAAAAGATGTTGATCGAGTCCGCGCCCGCGAACGGCCAAGGAATCGTGGCCCAAGGCATGTTCATGCGGTCGACGGCGAGTGCGATGGGCTCGGGCACGGCCAATTCGCGGAACGGCACGACGCCTGTCAAAACCAACGTCGTGATGATGTAGAGAACGGTGACAATCGCCAACGCGCCCAGGATTCCGAAGGGAATGTCGCGCTGAGGATTGCGCGCTTCGCCGGCGGCCGTCGACACCGCTTCGAAGCCGACATAGGCGAAGAACACAAGCGACGCCGCGCGCAAAATGCCTGGAATGCCGTATTTGTCTCCGCCTTCGTGAGGCGGCACGAACGGCGCCCAATTTTCCGGATTGATGTACAGCGCGCCGACCGCGATGAAGGCCAGCAGAACCGCGACCTTGATAACGACGATGACGTTGTTGACTTGCGCAGATTCGTGCACCCCGACGACGAGCAGCGCAGTGACCGCCAGGATGCCGACGACTCCGACAAGATTGACATGCGATGTCGTCTGCAGCGCGCCATCGACATATTGCATGGTGGAGGAGCGCAGCGCCTCGGGGATATTTATTCCAAAATCCGCCAACAGGCTGGAGGCATAGCCTGTCCAACCGGCCGCGACCGTCGAGGCCGCAACGCCGTATTCCAACAGCAGAAGCCAGCCCATCGTCCAGGCGAACACTTCGCCGAGCGTGACATAGGCATACGTGTAAGCCGAGCCAGGCACTGGCATGGTCGACGCCAGTTCGGCGTAGCAAAGCGCGGCGAAGGCGCACGCCAGCCCTGCCACGATGAACGAAAACACCAGCGCGGGGCCCGCGAAATTCGCGGCCGCGGTACCCGTGATGACGAAAATCCCTGCCCCGATGATGCAGCCCACTCCGAGGCTCACAAGATTGAGCGGACCCAGCGTGCGTTTCAGTTCCCCCTGATTGAATTCCGCCTGGACATGCGCGACCGATTTGCGCGCAAAAAGCTGGCCATCCGCCATGCCATGCTCCCTATAAGGCCCCCGGAGGGCGCCGATTTGCGCGGGAGCCTAGGCAGCCGCGCGACCTGCCGCAAGCGGGCCGCTGCGTGGATCAGCCGCCCGCCTGTTTGCGCATCAGCCGCATCTGGCGGAGCTGTTCCGGCGACACGCCCATCGCGTCGGCCATGGGGCTGGCGGCGTTCGGATCCCAGGCATGGCGCGGTCCGATGAGGATGCCTCCATCGACCGTCAGGCAGATGCCGGTGACGAAGCCGGCCGCATCGGAGGCGAGGTAGGCGGCGGCTTCGGCGATGTCGCGCGGGCGGCCTGCCCGGCCCGCCGGCTGCATCGGCCCGAACTTGTCGGCGAGCATGGCGCCCATCTGTTTGGCGGCGTTGGAGTCCAGATCCATGCCGGAGCCGAAGATGGAGGTGGCGATGAAACCCGGCGCAATGGCGTTCACGCGGATGTGGTGTTGGGCCAGCTCGGCAGCGGCGAGCGTGGTGAAATGCTTCACCGCCGCCTTCATCGTCGAATACGCGATCGGGCCGTAGCCGGCATTGAACGCCGTCACCGATGAGGTGTTGACGATGGCGCCGCCGCCGCGCGCTTTCAGATGGGGGATCGCGAACGACGTGCCGGCGGCGACGCTGCGCAACAGCAAGGCGTGGGTGCGATCCCACTCCGCGAAGTCCATCTCTTCGATGGATTCCATCGCGCCGGCGGCGCCGGCATTGTTGAAGACGATGTCGAGCCCGCCGAACTGGCGCACGCCTTCATCGATGGCGGCCTTGATCTGGGCGACGTCTGTTACATCGCACTTTTGAAACGACACCGCGCCATTGAAGCGCTGCTCGATCATCGCGCCCTGCTCGGCGTTGATGTCGGCGGCGATGACGCGCGCGCCATCCTCCACGAACAGCTCTACCGCACCCAAACCGATGCCGGACGCGGCGCCGGTGATGAAGGCGACCTTGCCGTCAAAACGCTTGGTCATCGGGTTCTCCCTTGTCCCGGCGCATGCGTTGGCGCCGCTCTATTCCCTCGCCCTTGTTTCCGCTGACACGCACGGCGGGAAACACTTCACGTACCCAAGAAATTTGCATCGAGACGCGGGCGAAGTTCGATACGTCTTGATAATCCGCGCCGGGGTCGCCGGAGGAGTTGACGCCGACAATGCGCCACTCGCCGCCGAAATTGATCCACAGAGCGCCGCCGGAATCGCCTGGCGCGAGGATGCCCTCGAGGTCAGACGCCGGCGCCGCGGCGCCCATGCGGTTTTTTCCGGGCCCGCCCGGTTCATCGAGATCGATCGTCAGCACGCCGCCGCGCGCGCGATCGACGATGTTCTCCGCGGCGGTGGCGCGCGCGCCATGCACCGGCCCAAACCGGTAGCCGTGTCCGAACGGGGCGACGCCATGCGTGCCGAAACCGACCATGACGGCGCGGCGGCCCAATTCATCGCGGCCGCGATAGAGCGCAGGCGGCGCGCCGGCGTCGTCCAGCGGACCATCCAATTGCACAATCGCGAAATCAAACGCGCCGGACGCATCGACATCGGCGGCCCATATGGGATGCAACGTCACCGCCTGGCCCTGCCGAACAGTCCCGGCTGTGCTGCGGAAACGAAAGTCCTGCGGCTTGGCCTCGTTGTCGAACACATGCGCTGCGGTGAGCACGAAGGCCTTGCCGTCGGCGTTGCCCAGCCAGACGCCAGACGCGACGCCATACTCGCGTCCACCGTCGATGGACAGCGCCACCATGGCGCGGAACGGCGCTTCCGCCGCGCGCGCCTCATGTGCGGAAAATCCCTGATCCCAGGCTTCTTCCGCGCCGCCGGCGGCGCGCCATGCGGATTCGGTAATCACCACGGCGCATGCCGGCGCGGCCATCGCCCACGCCAGCAGCGCCGCGACAACGCCGTTCACTCCATCACCACGACGATCTTGCCTTGCGCCTTGCGGTCCATCAGTTCGCGGATGGCTTCGCCGCCGCGCTCCAGAGGAAACCGCTTGGACACGCGCGGCTTGATCTTGCCTGCATCATAAAGGCGGAACAGGTCGGCGATGTTGTCCGCATTCGCTTTCGGATTGCGCGCAACGAACGCGCCCCAGAACACGCCCACGATCTGGCAGCTCTTCAACAGCGCCAGATTGAGCGGCACGCGTGGAATGCCGGCGGGAAATCCGATCACGAGAAAGCGGCCTTCCCAATTGAGCGCGCGGATGGCCGGCTCGGCGTAGTCGCCGCCGACGCCGTCATAGACGACGTCCACGCCGCCGCCGCCCAATTCCTTGATGTCATCGGCAAGTTTTTTCTGCGCGTCCTTGTCGAGCGTCTGGGGATAGACGAGCCCGACATCGGCGCCGGCCGCCTTGGCGAAATCGACTTTCGCCTGGCTCGATGCGGCGGCGACGACTTTCGCGCCCATCGCCTTGCCGAGTTCCACCGCAGCGAGACCGACGCCGCCGGCGGCGCCCAGCACAAGCAGGCTCTCGCCGGGCTGGATGTGCGCGCGGTCCTTCAGCGCGTAGTGCGAGGTGCCGTAGGTCATCAGCAGCGATGCGGCTTCGTCGAACGGCATTTTGTCAGGGATTTTATAGACGCGGCCGGCGGCGGGCACTTTCGCCTGCTCCGCGAAGCCGCCGGAACCAGTGGACGCCAGCACCCGATCGCCGGGTTTCACCGCGGTGACGCCGTCGCCGACGCTGCGCACCACGCCCGCGACTTCGCCGCCCGGCGCGAACGGGCGCGGCGGCTTGAACTGATACATGTCCTGAATCATCAGCGCGTCGGGGAAGTTCACCGCCGCGGCCTTCACGTCGAGCACGATCTCGCCGGGGCCGGGGGTCAAATCGGGCACCTCCTCCAGCACAAGGTCTTCCGGTTGGCCAACGGCTTTGCTCAGCAGCGCCCGCATGATCGTTCCTCCGTTTCGGTGACGAGGCTAGCGAACCGGGCCGCGCGCAACAAGGCGGACGCCGCGACAAGCGCGGGCGCAATCGGCTATGAGGGACGCCATGGCATCGCTCCCTGTTTGGGCGCTCGCGCTGCATGGCGGCGCGGGCCCCGTCCGATCGAAGGATTATGCGCGCGAAGAAGCGCATATGGCCGCGCTGCTGGAGCCCATGGCCGCGCGCCTTGAGGGCGGCGCGCCGGCACTTGATGTCGTCACCGAGGCCGTGGAAGCGCTTGAGGCGTCCGGCCTGCATATCGCCGGCAAGGGCGCTGCGCCCAATGCCGCCGGCGCCTGGGAGTTGGACGCCGCGTTGATGGATGGGCCGACCCGCCGGGCGGGCGCAGTTGCGGCGCTGCAGGGGTTTGCTTCGCCCATCCGCGCGGCGCGTGCGGTGATGGAGCACACGCCGCATGTGCTGTTGGCGGGCGAAGGCGCGGCCGGCTTCTGCGCCGCGCGCGGGCTTGAGCGCGTGACCGATCCGCAGAGCTATTACACCCCCGCGACTGTGCGGCGCGCAACGCCCGGCGAATTGGCGCATGGCACAGTCGGCGCCGTCGCGCGCGACACCCATGGCCGGCTGGCGGCGGCCACGTCGACCGGCGGGTTGATCGGCAAGACGCCTGGACGCGTGGGCGACAGTCCGCTCATCGGCGCCGGCACCTGGGCGGACCAACGCTGCGCGGTGAGCTGCACGGGCCAGGGCGAGTTGTTCATCCGCGCGAATGTCGCCGCCGATGTCAGCGCGCGGATCGTCTATGCGCGGCAATCGCTGCACGCAGCGGCCGCGGGCGCGCTTGCGGACATGGAAGCGCTCGGCGGCGACGGCGGGCTGATCGCGGTCGACGCCGAAGGCAACGTCGCCACCCCGTTCGTGTCTGAAGGCATGAAGCGCGGGATCGCGACGAGCGCGGGCGTGCGCGATGTCCGGACATTCCGGTGAAAGCGCGGATCGCGTGCGCGGCGCTGGCGCTGGCGGGGTGCCAATCCGGCCTCAGCCGGCCGTTTGTTTGGGATTGTCCGCGCGGCGAAAGTTTTCAGGTGCGGTTTGACCAAGCCGGTGCGGCGGTCGTCAGTGCGCGCGGGCACGAGATTTTGTTGCAGCGCGAGACAAGCGCGTCGGGCGCGCGCTATTCCAACGGCGCGATCGAATTCTGGGAGCATCAGGGCGAGGCCACGCTCGCAGGCCTGCCAGACGGCGATTTGCGCGGCTGCAGAGTGCAGTGATGCGCGGCTATTTTGGCGTCGGCGTTGAAGAGATTTCCAAGCCGATGAATCTGGGCGCGCTGATGCGCACCGCGCACGCCTTCGGCGCCAGCTTCTTCTTCACCATCAATGCCGCCCCGAAGGTGCGGGAAGCCTATCAGGCCGACACGTCGCATGCGTTCAAGTCGCTGCCATATTATCCATTCGCCAATCTCGATGATTTCCGTTTGCCGCAAGGGTGTGCGCTGGTGGGCGTGGAGCTGACCGACGACGCCATCGATCTTCCCGCCTTCAAGCATCCGCATGCGGCGGCCTATGTGTTTGGACGCGAGCGCGGATCGCTGTCGCCGGAGATGCAGGCGCGCTGCGCGCACATCGTAAAGATCCCGACCAGATTCTGCATCAATGTTTCGCTTGCCGGGGCGCTGACGATGTACGACCGGGCGCTCTCACTGGGCGGCTACCCTGCGCGCCCGATCATGCCTGGCGGGCCCACGCCTGCGATGACCGATCCGGTCCGGCCTCGGCGGTAGCGCCGGACTCACGCAGCGCGGATTTTCAGCTCCAGCGGCGGCAGCGGCTTCGGCGCCGGCGGCGACGGCTTGGGCAACATCGGGAAGTGACAGGACACGGTGGTGCCGCGGCCGGGCTCGGATTGCAGCGCGACCCAGCCGCCGTGCATCTCGACGAAGGAGCGCACGAGCGCGAGGCCCAAGCCCGCCCCGCGCCGATCGCCGCTCTCAAAGCTGTCGAAGGCGGCGGCTTGCGATTCAAACGGAATGCCGACGCCGGTGTCGGACACGAAGACGCGCACCATGCCGTCGATCTTGTGCGCGCCGATGGTGATCTCGTCGCCGCGATCGCTTGCGCGATAGGCGTTCGACAGAAGGTGAAACAGAATTTGGCGGATGCGTTTTTCGTCGCCTTTGAAGTTCGCGATGGCGGGATCGACATCGATCTTGATGGTCACTTCAGCGTCGCGCGCCTTGGACGCGGCAAGCTGCACGCTGTCTTCGAAGGCCGTGCGCAGATCGACGATCGACACATCCAGTTCGACGCCGCCGGCTTCGATGCTGGCGAGATCGAGAATGTTCTCCACCAGCTTGGTCAAGGTGTCCGAGGCTTCGATGATGGCGCCGACCTGATCGGTCTGGCGATCGTTCAGCGGGCCGAACAGGCGCTGGGCCAGCATTTCCGCGTTGCCGTGGATGGCCTGCAGCGGATTGCGCAGCTGATAGGACACGTTCTGGACGAATTCCGTCTTCAGGCGATCCGCCGCCTCCAGCGCTTCGGCGCGATCGTGCAGCGCGTTTTGCACGCGCTGGCTGTCGGTGATGTCGAGGAAGGCGACGAGCGTGGCGCCGTCCGGCAGCGGCCGGGTGAGGAAATCCACCACCGTCTCATCGGAGCGGCGCATCTGACCGCGAAATTCCTGGCGCGCTTCCGGCGAGGGATCGGTGATGCGCGCGCGGATGTTGGCCCATTCCGTGCGGTCATGAAACAGGTGCCGGCAATGTTCGACGACATCGTCGAAGGCCATGTCGGCTTCGATCTCGTCCGGCGCGATGCCCCACAATTTCGCAAAGGACGCGTTGGACAATTTCATGCGGCCGTCGAGCCCGAACACCGCAATCGCTTCGTGCAACCGGTCGAGCGCGGCCTTTTGCACGCCAAGGAGCGCGTTGTACTGGCTGCGGAGCGTCAACTCATTGGTCATATCGGAGAACACCAGCAAAAGGCCGCCCAAGGGGTGGCGCTGGCGTACGATGCGCAATGTTCGCCCATCGGGCAGCACCCAAAGGTCCTGACGCAGATCGGAGACGTCCTGATAGTGTGCAAGTTCGCCGGCGCGCCATTCCGGATAATTCGCGTGCGCGGGAAGCTTCCGCCGCTGCTTGAGCGCGTCCAGCCAGGCGGCATGGGTCGGCTTTTCCTGCAGGAATGCTGCGTCGAGCTCCCACATTTCGGCGAAGGCGCGATTGAAGAAGACAAGACGGCGTTCGGCGTCGAACACGGCGACGCCTTCGGCAAGCGAATTGAGCGTCTCATCGTGCGCCTTGGATTGGCGCGCAAGCGTCTCACGCGCGATTTCCGCCTCGGTGACGTCGAACGCCATGCCGGCGGCGCCGCCGCCGACGGGAATCATATGCACGCGAAATGCGCGCCGTTCTCCGCGCACGGAAAGCGGGTGCACTTCATCGCTGGCCTGGCCGCTGTCGATGACGCGGCGCGCCTGTTCGGAGATCGATTGATCGAGCGACATGTTGCGCGAAATCGCATGCTCCAGCGATCTCGCCTCAAGCACTTCGAGGTATGGCGGGTTGGCCCATTCGAGCTTGAGGCCGCCGGAGACGCGCCATGACATGAAGGGCGCCTGGGCCAGCACTTCCAGAAATGCTGCTGGATCGCGCGCGATCACCTGGCGCGCTTCGTCGAGCCGGCCGCGCGCGCCGCCCTCCTCAACGCCGCGCACGCTGGCGTCGATCACCCAGACCACCGCGCGGGCGCCAGCGGTGCGGCCGTCGATCTCGATAAATACGCCCGCCGGCGTGGAGATCGTCAGCGAGAACGGCGCGCCTTCGCGGCGGAGGCGCGCCAGCGCAGGCGCAAGCCGTGTCGAGCCGCCGGTCGCATCGGTCGCCTCAAACCCGGAGAGCCCCTGCAGCATGCGCACCGCTGGGTCGGCGGCGATGGAGGAATCGGAAAAGCGCAGCAGGCTCGCGAGCGCAAGCGGCGAGCCGTACATGCGCGGCGCGCCCCAATCGGCGTCGTTGGCGCCGGGCTGATCCTCCGCCCAGATCAACACCACGCCGGGATGGGCGCCGAACACGGCGTCGGCGCGGGCGATGACGTCTTCCAACTCGCGGATGCGGTCTTTGGAGCGCGCGACGAGTCCACGGGCGCCATCGGTCACGCGCATCGCCCAGAGAAGCGCGGCGATGCCGATCGCCGCTGCGCCCGCCGCCACTACAAACGCCGCGAAATTTCCGTCCACGACAGCCCCTTGCCGAATCGCCCCGCCCTAACCGCCATCCTCCCGCAGAGCAGCGGCAATGGAAACGGGCATCGCATGGTTCCCGTCAGTGAGCGGCGCCGATCTTGACTGATGGTTAAGCGGCGCGGCGAAACCGCTCCAGCGCTTGCGCCGCCGCCGACACCATTGGCCGATGCGGGCGCGCCCGCGCGCCGGCGTGAGCGATGTCGGCGCTGCCAGCGATGCGGAACAGAAACGGAAGACGGTATGGCTCTCCCATGCGGGGGCGCACGCCGCGCTTGGGGATAAAGTGCGCATCGCGCAACGCCGCCGCGGCGGCGGCGTAGAAGGCGTCGTGCGGCCAAGCGTCGACGCAATGGAGGTGTCGCGCGCGGCCGTCGGAGCCGATTTCGAAGGCGATGACGGCAATCCCCTCCACGCCCATGCGCCGCGCGAGCGGCGGATAGGGCACGCGGATCGGCTTCGCCAGGCGCCAGGGCATGGGCGTCTCCCACGCCGGATCCGGCGCCCAGGCCAGGCAGAACGGACCGTCCGGCAAGCCGATGGCGGCGGCGTCGCGAGCGATGCGCAGGGCTCGCAGCTTTCGAAAGAGCGCCACCGCGCCGTTCGCGCCCAGCACGACGGCGAGCACCACTGCGCCGGAGATCAAAAGCGCCGGTCCCGCGCCCACGCCAAACGCGCGCAGCGCCGTTGTGCAGGCAATGTGCGCGACGACGACAAATATGAACAATGAGACATAGAACGCCGCGCGCAGGCCCCAGTTCGATACCGCACGCGTTGCTTGAACCAGCATCTGCGCCCCACGCTCTCGTTCTTGGCCGCGATTTAACGATTGCGGCGCGCGCTCGGCAATCCAGGCGCCGGGGGAACGCTGAAATTGTGGTGGATAAGCGGTTGCGGCGACTTAGGCCTGCGCGGGCTGCGTGCGGACCTTCACTTCGCTCTCCAGCGTGCGGTGCACGGGGCAGCGCTCCGCAATCGCGAGCACGCGGGCGCGGTCATCCTCAGACAAGGCGCCCTGGAGGCTGATGCGCGCGACGAACTCGTCGACATGGCCGTCCTTGGTTTCACAATCGGCGCAGTCCTGCGCGTGGATGCGATTGTGCGACACGCTCACCGAGATGCGATCAAGGGCGTAGCCCTTGCGCTGCGCATAGAGGCGCATGGTCATGGACTTGCAGGCGCCGATGCTGGCGGCGAGCAGATCGTAGGGCGTGGGGCCGGTCTCGTCGCCGCCGATTGATTTCGGCTCATCGGCGATGAAACTGTGCGCGCCGACGCGGACGCGGTTTTGCAAAAGACCCGCGCCGGTCTCCTCAACAATCACTTCACCGGCAGGGGCCGCCGGTTGGTCTTGGTCAGCGATCGGCGCGTAACGCTGCGCCCAGGCGGCGATGACGCCCGCCGCATAGTCGCTGTCGGCCGCGCGGGAGAGAAAGTGATCCGCGTTGTCGAGCGAGACGAAGCTTTTGGGGTGTTTCGCCGCGAGAAAGATCGCGGCCGCGTTCTCGATTCCGACGACGGCGTCGGTCGGGCTGTGCATGATCAGAAGCGCCTTGCGCAATCCGCGCACGCGATCGAGCAGCGGATGGCGCTGCAGGTCGCGCACGAATTCGCGCTTGAGCGTGACATCGCGTCCGCCGAGCTTCACGGAGGCTTCGCCGCTCGCTTCGATTTCGGGCAGCGCTTCGGCAAAATTGTGGGTGACGTGGGCGACGTCGCTGGGCGCGCCGATCGTGACGACGGCGCGCGCTTCGGGAACGCGCTCCGCGGCGGCCAGAACAGCGGCGCCGCCAAGGCTGTGGCCGATCAGGATCGCGGGCGCGCCTAGATTTGCGCGCAGATGATCCGCGGCGGCGACGAGATCATCCAAATTGGTGGAGAAGGTCGTTTCGGCGAAATCGCCAGCGCTGCCGCCGAGCCCGGTGAAGTCAAAGCGCAACGTGGCGACGCCGCGCGCGGCGAGCGCACGCGACACCTTCACCGCAGCGGATGAATCCTTGCCGCAGCTGAAGCAATGCGCGAACAGCGCGACCGCCTTCGGCGCGCCGGCGGGCAGCTCCAGCCGGGCGGAAAGGCTCTGCCCCTGCGCGCCTTCAAAAGTTACCTGCTTTGTCGGCATTGCGTTCTCCCGCACCCGGCCTGCGTGCGCAGTGTACGCGCAAATGGGCGCGCGCGTTAGTACGCAAGCCGGCGGCGAGGAGACGCGCTGAAGCGCCCAGAGCATCTTCCGACCAGACGCGATCGCCTCAGCGATCGGATGGCCGGAAAAAGATGCTCTACAACTTAAATTCTAGAGCAACTTTATCCGATCACTGAATCGCCGAGCGATTCAAGTTGATCGGATGTTGCTCTAGTAGCGATAATGATCCGGCTTGAACGGTCCGGTCTGCGACACGCCGATATACGACGCCTGCTCGTCGCGCAGCTTGGTGAGCTTCACGCCGAGCTTGCCCAAGTGCAGCGCCGCCACTTTCTCATCGAGGTGCTTGGGCAGCGTGTAGACGCTCTTTTCATACGCGGAATTGTTGGTCCACAATTCAATCTGCGCCAGCGTCTGGTTGGTGAAGCTTGCGCTCATCACGAAGCTCGGGTGGCCCGTGGCATTGCCCAGATTGACGAGGCGGCCTTCCGACAGAACGATGATCTTCTTGCCGTCAGGAAACTCGACGTGGTGGACCTGATCCTTGATCTTGTCCCACTTGAAGTTCTTGAGGCCGCCAATCTGAATTTCGCTGTCGAAGTGGCCGATATTGCAGACGATGGCGTTGTTTTTCATCTGCCGCATGTGATCGACGGTGATGACGTCCTTGTTGCCGGTGGCGGTGACGAAGATGTCCGCCGTCGGCGCAACATCTTCCATGGTCAGGACTTCATAGCCTTCCATCGCGGCCTGCAGCGCGCAGATCGGATCAATCTCGGTCACGACCACGCGCGCGCCGCCATTGCGCAGGCTGGCGGCTGAGCCTTTGCCGACATCGCCATAGCCGGCGACGACGGCGACCTTGCCGGCCAGCATCACATCGGTGCCGCGGCGAATGGCGTCGACCAGGCTTTCGCGGCAGCCGTAGAGATTGTCGAACTTCGACTTCGTCACGCTGTCATTGACGTTGATCGCGGGGAACGGCAACTCGCCGCGCGACGCCATCTGATAAAGACGATGCACGCCTGTCGTGGTTTCTTCCGAGACGCCTTTGATTGCGTCGCGGATGGCGGAATAGAAGCCGGGCTTCTCTTTCAGATAGCGCTTCATCACCGCGTAGAGCGCTTCTTCTTCCTCGTTCGTCGGGCTGTTGAGGATCGAGGCGTCTTTTTCCGCCTTGGGGCCGAGCACGCACAGCAAGGTCGCGTCGCCGCCATCGTCGAGGATCAGATTGGGATAGCCGCCATCGGACCATTCGAAGATGCGGTGGGCATATTCCCAATACTCAACCAGGTTCTCGCCCTTGAACGCGAACACCGGGGTGCCCTTCGCGGCGATCGCCGCGGCGGCGTGATCTTGCGTCGAGAAGATGTTGCACGAGGCCCAGCGAACGTCCGCGCCCAAAGCCTGCAGCGTTTCGATCAGCACCGCGGTTTGGATCGTCATATGCAGCGAGCCGGCGATGCGCGCACCCTTGAGCGGCTGCTTGGGGCCGTACTCGGCGCGGACCGCCATCAGGCCCGGCATCTCGGTTTCGGCGATCTCGATTTCCTTGCGCCCGTATTCAGCGAGGGAAAGGTCTCTGACGACGAAATCGTGGGTGGCGCTGTCTGCCATTCGGGTCTCCAGGGATGGATAGGGATTCGCTTGGCGCGGACATAGCAGCGGCCGCGCGTCGAGGCAATAAAGATATAAAGATGTCTTTATATCACTTGGCGCGGGCGGTCAGCTTCAGGACCACGACCGCGCCGGCGAGGCTCGCAGCGACCAGATTCCACAGCAGGATCGAGGGCGCGCCGCGCAGCACGCCATAGATGGACCACAGGAGCGCGCCGGTCAGGACCATGCCGAACGTGGCGAGGGAAACGTCCTCCGCGCTTTTATCGCGCAGGATTTTCAAGGCCTGGGGTGCGAACGCGAACGCGCCGATGGCGCCCGCCACCAAGCCCAACGCCTCGGGCCCATCGATCACCATCCCAGCCGTCCCCTCACTCGCCCTCGCGAAAGCGATCGGCGACCAGTTTCGCAAGCGCGTCCAGCGCCTCTTCGGCGTCCGGCCCGTCGGCGATAACCTCAATCTGCGCGCCCATGCCGGCGCCAAGCATCATGAGATCCATGAGCGAACGCGCGTTCGCCTCTTCGTCGTCCTTGCGGACCATCACGTCGCTTTGGAACTTGAGCGCGGTCTCGGCGAACTTCCGCGAGGCCCGCGCGTGCAGGCCCTTGGTGTTGACGATTTCCATCAGGCGCGTCGCGCGCATGGCGTCAGCCGCCGCCGGCCAATTCGGCGGAGGCGATGCGGATGTAATGGCGCCCGGCCTCCTGGGCTTTGGCGGCCGCATCCGCCAGGGACGCGGAGCCGCGGATTTCGCCGAGCTTGACCAGCATCGGCAGGTTTACGCCGGCAATCACTTCAAGGCCGCCTTGGCTCAGCACGGAGATCGCCAGGTTCGAGGGCGTGCCGCCGAACATGTCGGTGAGCACGATCACGCCGGAGCCGTCGTCCACCAGGCGCACGGCGTCGAGAATGTCGGCGCGGCGGGCCTCCATGTCGTCATCGGGCCCGATCGCCACGGCGCGCATCTGCTGCTGCGGGCCCAGCACATGCTCGGCCGCCGCCACGAATTCGTCCGCCAAATGGCCGTGCGACACGACCACGACGCCAATCATGCGCCGCTCCTTACAACCGCCCAATGCAAGCGCCCCGCCCCCGTTTTGGCGCGTTCGCGATGATGGGAAAAGGGGGTCACGCAGCGTTCACTTCGGGCCGTGCGCGGCCGGGCCGGTTCAAGGGGAGCTCCACCACGAGCCGGGCGCCGCCGCCGTCGCGGTTCTCCGCCCAGATGCGCCCGCCATGGGCGGTTACGATCTGGCGCGCGATCGACAGCCCCAAGCCGGAATTGCCGCCGAACGCCGCGCCCTTTGGGCGGTCGGTGTAGAAGCGATCGAAGATGGTTTCGAGATTATCGGGCGGAATGCCAGGCCCCTCGTCGCTGACGCTGGCGCGGGCGACGCCGCCGTCGCGCACCCGCATCACATTGAGCGACACCGTGACCATGCCGGCGGGCGGGCTGAAGGAGCGCGCATTGTCGATCAGGTTGCGAAAGACCTGGCCCAATGGTCCTTCCTGGCCGCGCACGATCGCATCCATGGGGATGGGATGATCGAGCGATACACGGGCGCCCTGCGCCTCGCCGGGGGCTGCGGCATAGCTTTGCGCGAGATCGGAGAGAAGCTTCCCCAGATTGACCGGATCGAGATCGCCGCGCGCGGTTTCGGTTTCGATGCGGCTGGCGCGGGAAATATCGGTGACGAGACGGTCAAGGCGATTGACGTCGGTCGCGGCGATGCCCAGCAGCCGCGCCTGCTGCGCGGGGTCCTTGATGGCGCGCGCGGTATCGAGCGCAGAGCGGATCGAGGCGAGCGGATTCTTGATTTCGTGACTGACGTCGGCCGCGAAGCGTTCGTTGGCGTCGATGCGATCGGCCAATGCGTTGGTCATCGCCTCCAGGGCGTTCGCCAAATCGCCGATCTCATCCTTGTGTTTGCGGATGTCGGGCAGATGGAGTCGCGTCGCGCCGGTCAGGCGCAAACGATCGGCGGCTTGCGCCAAGCGCCGCAACGGCTGCGCGATCACCAATGCGAGCAAAATGGACGACAAGCCGATCACCGCAAACGCGGCCAGAACGATCGGCGTCATGGTGCGGCGTTCATTGGCCAGGATGCGCTCGGCGTCAGCGCTTTCGAGCACCACCATGCCGATGACCGCCTGAACGCGGCGCAACGGGATCGTCACCGCGACCACGCGCTCGCCGCGGTCGTTGAGGCGCTGCCCCGCCGTGATTTCTCCCAACAAGGCGCGCCGGCGCGCTTCTTCATCCGACGTCGTCGCGCGCCACGGCGTGATCCGCCAGGACGACGCTGCGTCGCGTTCCTTCGGTTCGTTTTCCGCTTCGCGCGAGTCGCCGGTTTGCGGCGGCGGCAAGGCTTCGCGATCGACTTTGCCGTAGAGCACGTCGGTGTCGGCGACGACCGTTCCATCGGGCTGGAGCACCTGCACGCGCAAATCCGCACGCGGCTCATTGGGATCGCGCTGCGGCGGCAGCAGACGCAAGATCACCTGGCGCACCGCCGGTTCATTCATTTGCGGCGCGACCTCTCCCGGAATCGTCGCGGTTTCGATCAGCACATTGGTGATGAGATCGCCCTGCAAGCGCAGGGACCGAATCTGTGCGTCCGTCAGGCCCGAGCGGACTTCGGAGAACGCCAGAAGCCCAATCGCCAGAATGCAGAAGCCGACGAAATTCCATCCAAAGATGGAGCGCGCGATGCGCGAGGCAAACAGTTCGCGGACGGGATTGCCCCCGCCGCCGTCAGATTTCGTTGTAGCGATATCCGACGCCGTAGAGGGTCTCGATGGCGTCGAAAGTGTCGTCGACATCTCTGAATTTCTTGCGCAACCGCTTGATGTGGCTGTCGATGGTGCGGTCATCGACATAGACCTGGTCGTCATACGCCGCATCCATCAGATTGTCCCGGCTCTTCACGTAACCAGGGCGCTGCGCAAGCGCCTGGAGAATGAGGAATTCCGTGACGGTCAGGCGGACCGGCTCGCCCTTCCAGGTGCAGGCGTGACGGTTGGGGTCCAGCGTGAGCTGGCCGCGCACGATCGGTTTCTTGTCGCCATTGTCCCCGTTCGCGCCGACACCAACCCTTGCGCGCCGCAAGAGCGCCTTGATGCGTTCGTTCACCAGGCGAGGGGAAAACGGTTTTTTGATGTAGTCATCGGCGCCGACATTGAAGCCGACGACTTCATCCATCTCCTCGTCCTTCGAGGTCAGGAAGATGACGGGAAGGTTGGAGGTCTGGCGCAATCGGCGCAGGACTTCGATGCCGTCCATGCGCGGCATCTTGATGTCGAGGACGGCGATGTCGGGCGGGTTCTCCACCAAGGCGGCGAGCGCGGTGGCGCCGTCATGATAGCCGCGCACGGTATAGCCCTCGGCCTCGAGAAAGATTTTCAGCGAGGCGAGGATGTTTTCGTCGTCGTCAACAAGAGCAATGGTGGCCATCGAGGTCCGATTCCGTGCGCGAAGCCGCCTTTATAGGGGGTAGACGCGCCGGCGCAAAACCGGCGCGCCGGGGTCATTGCGGGGCGGGACGGACGATCGCCGGGCCCAGATTGGCCTGGACGTCGCGGGCGCCGAAGGCGCTTGGATTGTCTGCCGGTTTCTCGCCGCGATACATCGTGATCTCAGCGGACGCCTCATATTGCGTGACTTCGCGATAATCGACTTGATCCCAGAACGGATCGTACCAGGAGCGCCAACCCCAGCGCGGATGGAAGTAATAATAGTCGAAGGGGTAGCGGGTCGGCCCGACGGACTGAAGCCGGGTGCGCGGCTCTGTCTCCCGAGTGGTGACGATGAAATAGTCGTAGCCGCGCTCGGTGGTGAGTTCTGCGGCGCGGTACAGCAGGTAATTCTCCACCGTCTCGCGTTCGGTGAGCGTGTTGCCCCGGAAGGACACGCGGACGCGGTTGGCCTCGATCTGCTGGTCGGAAAAGCCGTAGGCCTGGGCGGAGGCGCGCGGCTGGTAGGGCGTCGCCGTCGCGCAGGCGCTCAAGGCCGCCGCGGCGACCAGCGCCAGGGTCCATACTTTCAAACGCATGCAAGCGATCCTTACGCCATGCCCTCGCCCGGCGATTATGAACCGCATGCGGCGGAAATGCGACGCGCCCGCCTGCGCCCTCGCGGCAAGTTGATGCGATCAGTGGACCAGAAGCGCGTCAACGCGGCGCAGCGGCGCCGGGCCCAAGGCGTCGCTCGCGCCGACCCGCACCGAGTGAATGACCGCGTCGATCTCCGCCCGCCAGAAATCGAGAAACTTGGTGATGCGCGGATATTGAGGGGCGAGGTCCAAGGTCTGCCACATGAAGCTCTGAATGAGCTTGGGATGGTCCGGCATGTAATAGAGGACTTCCGCTGTGGTCAGGCGCCACCCCTTCAAGCGCAATTCCAGTTCGGTCTCCTGCTCTGAAGCCATTCGTTCTCCCTCCTCGACGGCGGCGTTCGCGCCGCGTGTCGAAGAGGCTGCAGAAGCAAATGTAAACAAGTCAATACGACTGCGCTGCTAGCCATTTCACTGCCAGGCTGCCAGTCTTCGACCCCTCGCCAAAACCCTTATTTCTCGCTCTTTTGTGCGCCAAGCGCGTTTGTACTGGACTTCGCGTTCTGCATTCTTGGGCGCCGGCGCCTAATGCGCGCGCAAAATCACAAGCGCCGCCACGATCAACAAGAGCGCGCCCGACAACGCGTTGAATGCGCGCCTGCCGCCTGGGCTCGCCATCTGCGCGGCGAGGCCGCCGCCGAGCACCGCATAGGCGCTCATGGCCGCTGCATCCATGACGATGGTGGCGGCGGCAAACATCGCCAGCTGCGCGGCCAGGGGTCGGGACAGATCCAAAAACGGCGGCAGGACGGCGGTGAAAAAGAGCACCGCCTTGGGATTGGAGATTTGCACGGCGAAGCCGTCGCGGAACGCAGCGCCGACGGCGGCGGGTCTTCCGCGTTCGATCTCGCCCTCCCCGCCTTTGATTGCGGCGCTGAGCGCCCGGACGCCGAGCCAGGCGACGTAGAGACCGCCAGCAAGCGCGATGAGGTGAAACATCCCGCCGAACGCCGTCACGGCAGCGGCCAGCCCCGCCCCGGCGGCGAAAAACCAAGCCAGTGTCGCCGCGTTCATGCCTGCGACCCCGATCAGGCCCGCGCGGGCGCCGCGCTGCGCGCCGGTGGCGATGGCGAACAGATTGGCGGGGCCGGGCGTGACGGCCAGAACGGCCATGACGCCCAGATAGAGCGCGTACTTCTCAGGATCGACGGGAGACATGGTTGACCTGCGCGGCGACAGATTTCCACATGCCGGCGCGAAGGCCGGCGGCTGACGGAAGGGTCAGCGGCTCTGTCGGTGCGCGTGCGGAAGGCGGCAGATCATAAGCGCCTTGTGACCGAAATCGAGACGTTCGCCAAGGCGCGTCAGCGCTTGAAGAACCCCACCATGCGACGGCTCGATGATCCGAGGAGACGGACGCCCGAACGAACGATTTGGGTCGGAGAGGATCGCTCGGCCCGGACTTCGCCCCGCTCCAAGGCCTGCGCCTGGTCCAGGCGGAAGGCGGCATAGGCCCACGCCGCCCAACCCAGGAGGATCGGCGGACCGCCCAGCGCCACAGCTGCGATCGGCCAGCCGCTGTCTGGGGTAAACAACGCCTGCACGGCCAGTCCGCAGCTGAGCACAAACCCCGCGGCGAGCAGCATCGCGCCGCAAGCCAGGGCGAACTGCGCTTCTCCGCGAAGCGCTGCGGCCGGATCGACCGCGGCGGGCGCTGCATCATCGTTCATGCCGGCGGCGATGCGAAAATCGCGCCACGCGCGAAATGCGTAAACGGACGCGAAGGCGTTAACCTTCGCGTCCGTCCCTCCCGTCGCCCAGGGTGTGGGGGGCGGTCTTACGCGACGATCCGTGCCGTTTGGCTGATGGTCGCGTAGGCGGCGGGAAGAAAGAATGTCGCTGCGATCAAAAACGCCGCGAGTCCGGCAACGAAATCCGCATTCACCTTGGCCTCCTCGTGCTGCGGGCTTCGATCCGTTCGCTGCACCTGATCTGTTGTGGCGGATGACGGCTTGCCCGGCGGTGACGGCCGTCACACGTCGCGCGAATCGGGCCCAGCGTGATCGCTTGAGCGTTGCGCAAAATCCGGCCAGCTTCTCACGCGCAGGTCGGGGGCACGCCGGATGGACGCACAGACGCTTGGATTGATCGTCGTCGGCCTCGCGCTGTTGGCGGTGGGGGGCGAATTCGTCGTACGCGGCGCGGTGGGCGCGGCGCGCAAGTTCGGCGTGTCGGAGCTGATGATCGGGCTGACGCTCGTCGGCTTCGGCACATCGTCGCCAGAACTCGCCGCCAGCCTCGGCGCAGCGCTGTCGGGATCGCCGGGCATCGCGGTGGGCAATGTCGTCGGCTCCAACATCTCAAACGTGCTTTTGATCTTCGCCATCGTCGCGATCATCAAACCGATCGCCGTCGATTCCAAAGCGCTGGCGCGCGATGGGTGGGTGATGGTTGGGGCGACCCTCGCCTTCATCGCCATCGCCACCGGCCTCGGCGAGATTTCCCGGCTCGTCGGCGCCGGGCTGCTGCTTGCGTTGATCGCTTATGTCGTTGCGGCTTTCCTGATGGAGCGGCGCAATGGGGCCGCGGCGCAGCTGCACGCGGCGGAAAGCCATCTGCACGACCCCGCGCCGCAACCCTTGTGGCTGTCGCTTGGGCTGGCGGGCGCAGGACTTGTGATGCTGGTGTTCGGCGCGGATTTTCTGGTCTCCGGCGCAAAGACGATCGCGCGCGCGGCAGGTCTTTCTGAAACCATCATCGGGCTGACGATCGTGGCGCTGGGAACCTCGTTGCCGGAACTGGTGACGTCGGCGATGGCGGCGATCAAAGGCCGTTCGGATGTCGCGTTCGGCGGCATCGTCGGCTCCAACATCTACAATATTCTCGGCATTCTGGGCGTCACGGCGCTGGTGCAGCCGATCGCGGTTCCCGCGGATCTGCTGGCGCGCGATTGGGCGGCGCTTTATGTCGGCGCGCTCTTGTTGCTGCTGCACGCGAATACGGGCGGGAAAGTCACGCGGTTCGAAGGCGGTTTCCTGTTGCTGCACTATGCCGGCTATTGCTGGTTTCTGCTGCGCTGAACGCATGAATGATTTGGAACCGCGTTCGTCGCGCGACGTTCTCCTCCCGAACACCATCAGGAGGGAACCATGCCTACAGCGACTGGCCACACGGCGGCGATCCGCGCTTCGAAAGTGATCGGCACGAAAGTGTGCGACGCGAGCGGCGATCATGTCGGCAAGATTGAAGACATCATCCTCGACAAACAATCCAACGCCATCATGTTCGCCGTGGTCGGATTCGGCGGCGTGCTCGGCGTGGGCGAGAAATACCATCCCCTGCCCTGGGCCGCGCTCGACTATGTCGACGACAAAAAGGCGTACGTCGTGCCGTACGGCGAAGATCAGCTGAAATCGGCGCCGTCCGACAAGATCGACGAACTCACGAAGAACGACGGCGCTGCGTTCCGCGACCGCGTCTATGATCACTATAAGGCCGAGCGCTATTGGATCTGAGCCGTCCCCCCCAGCGTTCGGTCTTGCGCCCGTCTCGAAAGAGACGGGCGCGTCCGCTTATTCGTTGCGACCGACCTTCTTGTTCCGCTCCGCTTCGATGCGCAGGCGCAGCGCGTTGAGCTTGATGAAGCCCTCGGCGTCCTTCTGATCGTAACCGCCGGCTTCATCGAAGCCCACAAGCGCTTTTGAATAGAGCGAATAGGGCGAGGCGCGGCCGATCGTGCGCACGCCGCCCTTGTAGAGCTTCAAGCGCACGTCTCCTGAAACCGCGTCCTGCGAGGCGTCGATAGCGGCCTGGAGCATTCTGCGCTCCGGCGTGAACCACATGCCGTTATAGATCAGCGACGCATAGCGCGGCATGAGCTCGTCCTTGAGGTGCATCGCGCCGCGATCGAGCGTGATCGATTCGATGGCGCGATGGCCGTGCCATAGGATCGTGCCGCCGGGCGTTTCGTAATAGCCGCGCGACTTCATGCCGACGAACCGGTTCTCCACCAGATCGAGACCGCCAATGCCATGCGTCTTGCCGAGATCGTTCAGCGTTTTGAGAAGCTCGTGCGCTTTCATGGCCTGACCGTCGATGGCAACGAGATCGCCGCGCTCGAAGGTCAGCGTCACGACATCGGCGCGATCGGGCGCTTCTTCTGGCGTGATGGTGCGGCGGTCGGTTCGCTTGGTGACGAGATCGGGCGTCTCGACAGCGGGATCCTCCAGCACGAGCCCTTCGGAGGAGGTGTGCAGAAGATTGGCGTCGATCGAGAACGGGGCCTCCTGTTCCTTGCCCCTTGCGATCGGAATGTTGTGCTTCTTGGCGTAGGCGATGAGATCGGGCCGGCCCTGAAAGCTCCATTCGCGCCACGGCGCGATGACTTTCACATCCGGCTTCAGCGCGTAATACGCCACTTCGAAGCGCACCTGATCATTGCCCTTGCCGGTGGCGCCGTGACACACCGCATCCGCGCCGACCATGGCGGCGATTTCAATCTGGCGCTTGGCGATGAGCGGGCGGGCGATCGACGTGCCCAGCAAATATTGCCCTTCGTATAAAGTATTGGCGCGGAACATCGGGAACACGAAGTCGCGCACGAACTCCTCGCGCAGGTCGTCGATGAAAATGTTCTCCGGCTTCACGCCCATCGCGAGCGCCTTCTCGCGCGCGGGCGCCAGCTCTTCGCCCTGGCCCAGATCGGCGGTGAACGTCACGATTTCGCAGGCATAAGTCTCCTGCAGCCATTTCAGGATGATGGATGTGTCGAGGCCGCCGGAATAGGCCAGGACCACCTTCGTCACGTCTTTCCGTTCGGCCACGGCAGTCTCCATGCCTTGCGCAGATCACGCCATAGCGGCGCCGGGGCGGTTGTACTAGCTGCGCGCGCGCCGCGGCGGCCAGAACAGGTTGAGCGCATGGCCCATCACCGCCAGCAAGGCGACGCCATAGGCCAACAGCTCCAGCAGCGTAACGCCCGGATCGTGCGTGTTGTGGTCGGTCCAAGCGGGCGCAATCACGCGCCAGAAAAATGCGGTCAGCGCCGCGAGCACGACCAAAGGCCCGGCATAGTCCATCGCTGAATAGCGCCGCGCGCCGCTGAGCGCGGCGATGGCGGAGAACGCCGTCATCAGCGCCAGGGCGGCGAAAGGCACGTCAAGCGAACGCATGGCGCGATCTTACGCCTACGCGCTGCGGCGCGGAAGCGCGCTTGCGCGCGGCGTGGCGAGCGCCGACGGGCCAGGCCGCGTCCGCGAATTAGACCATGACCTGGTTGCCGAGTTCGACCGCGCGGCCGGAGGGAATGTGGAAGAAGTCCGTCGCGTTGGTGGCGTTGCGGACCAGGAAGATGAACAGGTGATCCTGCCACAGCGGCATGCCGCTTTTTTCGCTCGGTACGATTGAGCGGCGGCTGAGGAAGAAGCTGGTTTTCATGATGTCGAACTTCAAGCCGTGCTTGCGCGCTTCGGTCAACGCCTTCACGACGTTCGGCGTCTCCATGTAGCCGAAGGTCAAGGTGACGCGTTTCACGTCAGGCAGGAAATCCTCCACGATGATGCGTTCGCTTTCCGGCGCGCGCGGCGTCTGCAGCGTCTTCACGGTGAGCACGATGATCTGTTCGTGCAGCACCTGATTGTGCTTCAGGTTGTGCATCAGCGCTGCGGGCGCGACTTCGGGATCGGCGGTCAGGAAGATCGCTGTGCCGCGCACGCGGTGCGGGGGATGGTGCGACAGCGTTTCGAACAGTTTCGCGAGCGGCTCTTCGCGGCGCAACGTATCGGTCAATAGCGCGGTGCCGCGCACCCAAGTCCAGATCAAGAGCACCAGCCCAACCGCCAGCGCCAAGGGCACGAAACCGCCCTGCAGCACGCGCTGCAGATTGGACGCCAGAAAGATCGCCTCCACGACAAGGAACGGCAGCAGGATCGCCGTCGCCAACCAGATCGGCCGCTTCCACAATTTCCAGATGACGATGAACATCATCAGCGTGCTCATCATCATCTCGCCGGTGATGGAAATGCCGTAGGCCGCGGCCAGGCGCGACGACGATCCAAACGCGAGCGTCAGCACGAGAACGCCGGCCAGCAGGATCCAGTTGATCTGCGGCATGTAGATCTGGCCGATCTGGGTTTCGCTGGTGCGGCGGATTTCAAGGCGCGGCAGCAGGCCCAATTGGATGGCCTGTTGCGTCAACGAGAACGCGCCGGAGATCACGGCCTGACTGGCGATGACGGTGGCCATGGTCGCCAGGATCACCAGCGGCAAGCGGATGATGTCGGGCGCCATGCCGAAGAACGGATTGGCGAATTCCGCGTCCGTGAGGCCTGCTGCGTTGGCGGCGGCGAAATCGGCGTTGAGGTGGCCGAGATTGTGCAGCGTCCACGCGCCCTGACCGAGATAATTCAACGTGAGCGCCGGCAGGACGAGTCCTACCCACGCAAACCGGATCGGCTTGCGGCCGAAATGGCCCATGTCGGCATAGAGCGCTTCCGCGCCGGTCACAGCGAGGAACACCGAGCCCAGCACGATGAACGTCAGTCCGGCATGGTTGATCATGAACGTAACCGCCGGAATGGGGCTGAGCGCCATCCAGATGGCGGGCTCGTTGGCGATGACGATGTTGTAGACGCCCAGGGCGCCCATCACGACAAACCACACCGCGGTAATCGGCCCGAAGAAGCGCCCTACTGCGCCGGTGCCGCGACTTTGCACGGCGAACAAACCGACAAGAATGACCACGCCGATGGGCAGAATCCAGGGATCGATCGATCCCTCCAGCGCGCGCACTTCGCGCAAACCCTCCACCGCGGAGAGCACGGAAATCGCCGGCGTGATGAGCGCGTCGCCATAGAACAGCGAAGCGCCGACGACGCCGATGATAAACAGCCAAGGCGTCCGGCGGCCGAGCGCGCGCTGGGCCAACGCCATGAGTGATAGCGTGCCGCCTTCGCCCTTGTTGTCCATCTGCAGGATGAACACGACATATTTCAGCGTGACGACAACGATCAGCGCCCAGAAGATCAGCGAGACGATGCCGATGACTTCATCGGGGCGTGCGCCGCCGGCGCCGTGCGCAACGTGGGCGACGGATTCCTTGAACGCATAAAGCGGGCTTGTGCCGATGTCGCCATAGACGACGCCGATCGAGCCGATCAGCAGCGTCCAGAACGAGCCGTGGGATACGCCGTCGCCGTGTCCGCCGTTTCCGTCGCCGCCAAGCCTGCGAATACGCGCAGCCGTCGCGGATGCGCCGGCCGGCGGCTGCGGCGCTGCGTCTTCCGCCTGCGCCATGAAGGATGCCCCCTGCGTTCGGCGCGCCGCCAAACAGGTTCGGGCGGCGCGTGTAGCCCGTTTCGGTCAGTCCCGCAACGCAGGGAAGCCGGCGCCCGTTCCTAAGCCCTCAGCGGCAGCCGTGTCCGCCGAAGCCGCCGCCAAATCCGCCGACCGCGGATGCCGATGCGCTGGCGCGTGCAATGGCGACAGCGACGGAGCGGCCGCCGCGGACGACCACGGTTGAACCGCCGCCAACATAGGCCGACGCCAACGCCTGGGCGCCGACGCCGCCATCAGAGCCGCGCAGGAAGCCGTCCGACAGGGAGACTGTTTCCGGGCCAACGGCGACGGGAATGTCCACCGGACCGCCGGCGAGCACCGGCGCGGGCCGGGCGGCGCGCGGCCGGTGCGGGCGTTCGATGCCGTCGGCGAACGCGGGCGCGGCGAACGCGGGGGCGGCCGCCAAGACAAGGGCAATCAACAATGAGCGCATCAGAATTCCTCAGCGGCGCATGCTGACGCGCGCGCAGATGGTTTCAAGCCCGTTCACCTCAAGCGGGCGCCTGCGGCCGCCAAGCGCCCCTCGTCCGTGCGCATCGCGCCAAAATGGGACGGCTCAGCGCAGCTCGAACATCACCGTGACGGCGATCGTGGTCTCGATCTCGCCCGGCGCGGTCGGCGTGACGGCTGCGGCGTCCGCCATTTCCATGCGCGCCATGGCCATTGGCATAGGCGGCATGGGCATGGCGCCGCCGCCTTCGGAGATCGCAATGATGCGCTGAACGGAAAGCCCCGCGGCCTGCGCGTAGAGCTGCGCCCGCGCGCGGGCCTTGCGCATCGCGTCCTGGCGGGCCTGGTCGAGGACCGGATCGGGATCGTCAAGCGAGAAGCTCACGCCTTGCAGGCGGTTGCCGCCCGCGGCGACCGCGGCGTCCATGGTGCGGCCGAGCGCGTCGAGATTGCGCACCTTCGCCGTCACCATGTTGTTGGCTTCATAGCCGGTGATGCGCGGGGATTCCCCCTCCTGGTAGGCGTATTGCGGGTTGACCGAGACCTGCGCGGTCTGGATGTCGCGTTCGGCCACGCCGGCGCGGCGCAATGCGGCGACCGTTTGCGACATTTGCCGGGCGTTGGCCTGCAGTGCGGCGGATGCGGTGTCACCCTGCGCCACGACGCCGATCTGCATCGTCGCCAGATCTGGCCGGCTGACCACGCGGCCCTGCGCGGAAATCGTCAGCATCGTGCCTTCCATGTGGTGCATGGCGTGGCCGGACATGTCCTGGGCGACCGCCTGGGGCGCTGCGGCCGACAGGGCTGCAAAGACCGCCGCGGCGGCGAGTGGGCGTGACATGGGAACCTCCCTTTTGATCAGGCTTTATGTCGTAGGCGCAGCGGCGCGGCGAAAGTGCGGCCGGCGAATCATTGTAGAATCAGATGAACCGCTCCCCGCTCCGGCGGTTCCGAACGCCGGGGACCCTCGTCCTAGGGCCGGAGCGAAGCGACCGAAAGCGCCCCCGCCGCATGCGATTTTCCGACGCCTTTCTTCGCCAGCTGCGCGAGCGCGCTTCGATCGCGGATTTCGCCGGCAAGAAACTCGTCTGGGACCGCCGCAAGAGCCAGCCGGCGAAGGGCGATTATTGGGCCTGCTGCCCTTTCCATGGGGAGAAGTCGGCCTCGTTCCATGTCCGCGACGACCGCGGCTCGTACAAGTGCTTCGGATGCGGGGAATCCGGCTCCGTGATCGATCTGGCGATGAAGCTGGAGGGCCTGAGCTTTCCCGAAGCCGTCGCCCGATTGGCGGAATTCGCGGGCCTGCCCTTGCCTGAAGCGGATCGCGAGGACGCGGCGGAAAGTCAGCGCAGGCGGCGGCTGTTCGATGCGGCGGCCGCGTGCGCGGCGCTCTATCGTAAGGCGCTGGGTTCGCCAGACGGCCGCGCGGCGCGGGCGTATCTCGAAAGCCGTGGGTTCGGCGACGATCTCTGGGAGCGCTTTGGCGTCGGCTATGCGCCCGGCGGCTGGACCTGGGCGGCCGACAAGCTGACCGCGCAGGGATTTACGCTGGACGAGCTGGTGGAGGCCGGCGTGGCCACACGCGGCGCGGACGGGCGGCGGACCTTCGATGTGTTCCGCGAGCGGATCACGTTCGAGATCGCGGATTCCGGGGGAAAGACCATCGCCTTCGGCGGCCGGGCGATGAACCCGGAGGATAAGGCTAAGTATTTGAACTCGCCGGAGAGCGCGCTCTTTCACAAGGGCCGGACGCTCTATCGCCTGAAGGCCGCACGGGAAATCGCCGCGAAAGCCAAAGCGACGGGGCTTGTGGTGGCGGAAGGCTATTTCGACGTGATCGCGCTGGAGCGTGCGGGCATCGCCGCGGTCGCGCCGCTCGGCACGGCGCTGACGGAGGACCAGCTGCAGCTCGTGTGGCGATCCGGCGGGGAGCCCGTGCTGTGCTTTGATGGCGACGCGGCGGGCGTGCGGGCGGCGCATCGCGCGCTCGATCTGGCGCTGCCGCACCTCGCGCCGGGGCGCACGGTGAAGATCGCTCATGCGCCCGGCGGCGCGGACCCGGACGACATTTTCCGCCAGTCCGGCGCGGAGGGGCTGAAGGCGTTGATCGACGCCGCGCAGCCTGCGGCGGACGCACTGTTCGCGCGCGAGCGCGACGCCCGTCCGCTGGACTCCCCGGAAGCGAAGGCGGACTTCAAGAAGCGGCTGCGCGCCGCGATCGGGCGCATCGGCGATCCGGAGACGCGCGCGTTCTATCTCAGGGACGCCCTGGCGAAGGCAGACGCGTTGCTGGCGGCGCGGCCGCGGAGCGGTGCGTCTGGCCGCGGACGCGCGACCGGCCGGTTTGCGCCGCCGCCAGGGCCGATGGCCGAGACCCGTTCGGTCGCGCGGCCCAGGCCGCATCTGGAGGTCGAGCGGATCGTGCGCATGGCGTGCGACCGGTCCTCGCTTTTGGCGCGCGGGGCCGACGCGCTGACCCAATTGGAGGTCGAGGATCCCGTGCTTGACCGTATCCGGACTGCGCTTCTAGATGCATGGTTCGCCCAGGAGACGGTTGACCGTGCGGCCTTGAAGCGCCATCTCCAGCGCCTTGGGGATACGCGCGCGCAGGACCGCATCGCGTCGTGGCCGCCCGCAAAGGACTTCGACGCCTCGGTGGAGCAAGAATGGATGGCGCTCGTCACGCTGGATCTCGCCGCGCCTAAGCTTCGCGACGAGGCGCGCGAGATGTATGCGGCTGCCGAAACCTCAGCCGACGCCATGGCGCTGGCCCAATCCATGCTGGCCAGCCGGCGTGAAACTTTGCGGGGCGCCCTTCGCGCCGCCGACCCAACCGACGACGCGATCTAACCCACCTCTTCCTGATTTTTCGCCGAAAGCCCCTCGACGCCGCCCATGACTCAGACCCGCAGCAAGCCCGCCTCCAAGACCGCGCAAAAAGCGCCCGCCAAGACCGCCGCCACGAAGGCCGCCGCCGCAAAGGCGCCTGCGCCGAAGCCGGCGCCGCCCAAGGCCGCCGCCGCGAAGCCTGCGCCGAAGGGCAAGGTGGAGGACAAGGCGCCGGAGAAGGAAGAATCCTCCGACGGGCCGGTGCTCGATTTCTCTGATGCAGCCGTCAAGAAGATGATCAAGGCCGCCAAGACGCGCGGCTTCGTCACCCATGACGAACTCAACAAAGTGCTGCCCAGCGAAGAGCTGAGCTCCGACCAGATCGAAGACATCATGGCCCAGCTCAATGAGCAGGGCATCAATGTCGTCGACAGCGAAGAAGAAGCCGAAGCGCAGGAAGAAGAAACCACGCGCGCGGTCGTCACCCGCGACGACGGCAAGCCCCCGGTCACCAACACCCGCGAGGACGCGGACCGCACGGACGATCCCGTGCGCATGTATCTGCGTGAGATGGGCGCGGTGGAGCTTCTGTCCCGCGAAGGCGAAATCGCCATCGCCAAGCGCATCGAGGCCGGCCGCGACGCGATGATCCGCGGCTTGTGCGAAAGCCCGTTGACGTTCGAAGCTATCATGGTGTGGCGCGATGAGTTGCGCGCGCAGCAAATCCTGTTGCGCGACATCATCGATCTGGAAGCCACGTACGGCGCGGAGATCGCGCCGCCCTCCTCTGAGTCCGATGACGAAGAGGAAGGCGAAAAAGCCGAAGGCGAAGAAGGCGGCGAAAACAGCGAGAGCGACGATTTCGACGACGAAGGCGCGATTTCGATGTCGGCCATGGAGGCCGAACTCAAAGAGGGCGTGATGACCACGCTGGACGCCATCGCCGAGGCGTTCGAGCAATTCCGCAAGCTGCAGGACAAGCGCGTTTCGGCGCGGTTGCGTGGGCGCTCGCTGCCGGGCGCGCAGGCGGAAACCTATGATTCCGCGCAGCAGACCATCATCGACGAATTGAAGAAGCTGAAGCTGAACAATGCGCGGATCGAAAGCCTCGTTGAGCAGCTCTATGCGATCAACCGCAAGCTGATTTCGCTGGAAGGCCGGCTGATGCGGCTGGCGGAAGCCAATGGCGTGCCGCGCGGCGACTTCCTGGACGCGTATCAGGGCGCGGAGCTCGATCCGAAGTGGACCGAACGCGTCGCCGCGCGCTCGAAGAAGTGGACGAAGTTCGTCGAATCCGAAGCCGACGATATCGGCGCGCTGCGCAATGAAATTTCTTCGCTGGCGAAAGAGACCGGCGTGCCGATCGACGAGTTCCGCCGCATCGTGCACGCGGTGCAGAAGGGCGAGCGCGAGGCGCGGCAGGCCAAGAAGGAAATGGTCGAGGCCAATCTGCGACTGGTGATTTCGATCGCGAAGAAATACACCAATCGCGGCCTGCAATTCCTGGATCTGATCCAGGAAGGCAATATTGGCCTGATGAAGGCGGTCGATAAATTCGAGTATCGACGCGGCTACAAGTTCTCCACGTATGCGACGTGGTGGATCCGGCAGGCGATCACGCGCTCGATCGCGGATCAGGCGCGCACAATCCGCATTCCTGTGCACATGATCGAGACGATCAACAAGCTGGTGCGCACGTCGCGGCAGATGCTGCACGAGATCGGCCGCGAACCGACGCCGGAGGAATTGGCGGAAAAGCTCGGCCTGCCTTTGGAGAAGGTGCGCAAGGTGATGAAGATCGCCAAGGAGCCGATCTCGCTGGAAACGCCGATCGGGGATGAAGAAGATTCCCACCTCGGCGATTTCATTGAAGACAAGAGCGCGATCCTGCCGGTGGACGCGGCCATCCAAAGCAATCTGCGCGAGACGACGACGCGGGTGCTGGCCTCGCTCACGCCGCGGGAAGAACGCGTGCTGCGCATGCGGTTCGGCATCGGCATGAACACCGACCACACGCTCGAAGAAGTCGGCCAACAATTCAGCGTGACGCGGGAGCGCATTCGTCAGATCGAAGCGAAGGCGCTGCGCAAGCTGAAGCATCCGAGCCGGTCAAGAAAGCTGCGGAGCTTTTTGGATAATTGAGAGGTCTGTAGCGACCACCTGCATCGATCGGGCGCTCAATTGGGAACCACGATGGCTTTGATAGACTCATTCGAAAGGAAGGACCGTGAGCGAAACTCTGCTCACGATCCCATTGGAGCCACGTTTACGACCTTTGAGATTGGCGCAGACAAATACTTTCAATTGGATACCTACGGAAGATCGACTCGCGAGATCCCGGGAAAGATCAGCCAGTCGATCCAGCTCAATAGGGAAAGCGCTGCGACTCTTGTGAGCCTTCTCCGCCGCGAATTCGACTTGAAGGGCTGAATCGTGGCGGCGACTTCTCTCCATCTTCGACATGCCTGAGTCTGCAAGCGATGGGGGCGACTTGTTACAGCGCCTCAGCGCCCGCTTCGCCGCGCATTCATCACGCCACGCCGGCATTGCGTGGAGTGACGTTGAGAAGCGTCTGCGCGAGGCGCCTGCCAAACTCAAAGTCCTCGCGGCGATGGAAGAGACAGGCGGCGAGCCGGACGTGATCGGCAAGGACGGCGATGCGTTCGTGTTCGTTGATTGCGCGGCCGAGAGCCCGAAGGGCCGGCGCAGCCTCTGTTACGATCAAAAGGCGCTCGATGCGCGCAAGGAAAACAAGCCCAGCGGCGCGGCGGTCGAGACGGCCGCCGCGATGGGCGTTTCACTGCTCACGGAAGCGCAGTATCGCGATCTGCAGTCGATCGGCGTGTTCGATCTGAAAACGTCCAGCTGGATCGCGACGCCGCCGGCCATTCGCACGCTTGGCGGCGCTCTATTCTGCGATCGTCGTTATGACGCTGTTTTCACCTACCACAATGGCGCAGAGTCCTATTATGCCGCGCGCGGCTTTCGCGGCCGCATCCTGATCTAAACGCTTGCCCAAGGAGCGCTGCGCATGGCGACATCCAAGTCCGCGCTGCGCCCGATCCGCGTCGGCATAGGCGGGTGGACATTCGAGCCGTGGGAGAAAAGCTTCTACCCTCCCGACCTGCCGAAGAAGCGGCAGCTGGAATACGCCTCGTCCAAGGTCAGCGCGATCGAGGTCAACGGCACGTTTTATCGCTTGCAGAAACCGGAAACGTTTCAGAAATGGGCGGATGAAACGCCCGATGATTTCATGTTCACGCTGAAAGCGCACAATTTCTGCATGAGCCGCAAGACGCCCGAGGCGATGGGCCAAGCGATCAACAATTTCATCAATTCCGGCGTGACCGCGCTGGGCGACAAGCTCGGCCCCATCAATTGGCAATTCCATCCTTCGCGCACGTTCGACGCGGACTACTTCGAGGCGTTCTGCAGCCAGCTGCCGAAAGAACGCAACGGCGTGGCGCTCACGCATGCGATCGAAGTGCGTCACGCGAGCTACAACACGGATGCGTTCGAAGAGATCCTGCGCAAGCATAGATGCGCGCTGGTATCGGCGGATGACGACGACTGGCCGATGGCGGATCGCGTAACCGCGGATTTCGCCTATGCCCGCCTGCAAAAGACTGAAGACGGTATCGACACCGGCTACGCGCCGCCGGCGCTCGATGCTTGGGGCAAGACCTTCAAGGCCTGGGCGAAATCGCGCGCCGTGTTCGTGTTCTTCATCGCCGGCGCGAAGGCGCGCAATCCCGCCGCGGCGCAGGCGCTGATGGCGCGCGTGGGCTAAGGTCGACGCCGCACCGCGCAAATCCTACATCTGCGCTATGGGCCGCACGCTCATCCTCATTGGCGCCATGTTCATCATCATTGGCTTGGCGTGGCCGTGGCTCGCAAAGCTTGGGCTGTTTCAGCAGATCGGCCGGCTGCCCGGCGACATCGTGATCCGTCGCGAGGGATTCTCGCTCTACATCCCCATCGTCACCAGCCCGCTGATCAGCGCGGTCCTGACCGCCCTCTTCTGGATGCTGCGCCGATAGCGCGACGGGGCGTCGCCGCTAGGCGCGTGAGACGCGCCAGAGTTCTCCGTCCTGGGCGTCATCGTTGAGCACATAGAGCGCGCCGTCCGGGCCTTCGCGCACATCACGCAGACGTGCGCCGTGCTCCGCGAGCAGGTCCTCCTGCTCAATGACCGCGCCGTCGCGAATGCGCAGGCGCTGCAGCCGACGCCCCGCGAGCATTCCGATAAACAAGTCGCCGCGCCAGTCCGGGACCATCGCGCCGCCATACACGCACAGTCCAGATGGCGCCAAGGAGGGCGTCCATTGTGTTATGGGCGACGTGACACCCGGCGCTTCGCGTACATCGGTGATCTCCGCGCCGGAATATTCGCGCCCGTATGTCACACGTGGCCAACCGTAGTTCGCGCCGGGCTGAAGAAGGTTCAATTCATCGCCCCCACGCGGGCCATTCTCATGCAACCAGATCGCGCCCGTTGCGCTGTCGCGGGCAAGACCCATCGCGTTGCGATGGCCGTAGGTGTAGAGCGTCGCGAGCGCATCTGGGCGATCGGCGAAGGGATTGTCCGCCGGGGCCGCGCCGTCGCGCGTGAGGCGCAGCACCTTGCCCAGCGTGCTCCGCACATCGAGCGCCCGATCGCGATCGGGATCTTGCACGCCGACAACCAGTAGCAGGGTTTCGTCGGGCAGAAACAGCATGCGCCCGCCAGGATGATTGGTTCCGCTGCGCGCATCGGCCCTGAAGACCACCGCGCCCTCGCGCAACGATTCGCCGTCGAAGCGCGCGCGATAGAGCGCCAATCGGCCTGCACCGCCTGCACGCTCGAAAAAGCTGATATAGACGAGGCTGTTTTGCGCAAACTGCGGATCAATGGCGATATCCAGGAGGCCGCTCTGGCCTTGCGCCCGAACGTTTTCCGGCCCGCCCGCGAGCGCGCTCGACAGCATGCCGTCCCTCCAAACGCGCACGCCGCCGCGCTTTTCCGTCATCAATGCTGCGCCTGTCGGCAGGAAGGCGAGCCCCCAAGGCGCGCGCAACCCCTGCGCCAGGGTTTCCACGTGCAGCGCGCCGACTTGTGCGTGCGCCGCCGCCGGCCGCCCGCCTCCGCAGGCGGCCGCGCCAAACGCACTGACGCCAACCACAAACTCCCGCCGCCGCATCCGACTCTCTTTCCGCGCATCAACACCCTGTGGGTTAGCCTGAGGGTTGCGCGGCGTCAGATAAAAAACGCGCGATCCCTTGCGGGACCGCGCGCTAAGGTCCGTGCGCGATCGGGGCGATCAGCGCGCGGGGAGCTGGGTCGATCTGAGAGCCGGCGCCTGGGCGACTGCGATGTTCGCGCCTGGGCCGTGGACGATGCTCGTGATCTCGCCGGAGCCGCGGCGGACGTCGCATTGCGCGTACCAGACCGCGCCGTCGCGGCCGCTGACGCGGAAGCGGACTTCGATCACGCGCGGCTTGGTGCGGGACCGGTCGAACGAAATGTTGTCCTGGGTCGCCAGGACGCCGGCTTCGCCAGCAAGCGAGGCGCGGCAAGCGGAAATCGCGGCGGCGCGGTCTTCGGCGTCAGAGCCGGCGACTGCGGGGGCGGCCAGAAGGCCCAAGGCGAAGGCGGAAAGACCGAGAGTTTTGAGGGCGCGCATCATGGCGAGCCTCCTTTCACACACAGAGTGGACACACCCGACCGAACCAGACATATCTAGACCGATCGTCATAGAAACCTATATATAGACCGGTCGTCATACAAGCCGGCGACGGAGGAATTTTTTGTGACAAAGTCGGACGCGAAGGCGCAGATGCTGCGCGCCGCGATGACGCTATTCCGCAAGCGGGGCTTCGAGGGCGTAGGCCTGGCGGAGCTTCTGGAGGTGTCCGGCGCCCCGCGCGGCTCGCTCTATTTCCACTTCCCTGGCGGTAAAACGCAGCTGGTGCAGGAGGCGATCCGCAGCGTCAGCGCGATGATCTCAGAACGCGTGCGCGAGCGCGCGCGCAAGCACAAGACCGCGGAGAGCTATATCAACAACGCCATGTCTACCTGGGCGCATGATCTGGAAGACAGCGCCTATCAGAACGGCTGCCTTGTCGCGGTTGCGGCGCTGGAAAGCGCCAGCGATGCGCCTGAAATCGCCGAGGTCGCGCGTGAGGCATTCTCGGCTTGGGAGCATGAAATCGCGATCGCAGCGATGAGTTGGGGCATGACGGAAAGCGATGCGGCGATTTTCGCCTCCGCCATGATCGGCGCGATCGAGGGCGCGATTGTGCTGTCACGCGCGCGGAAGTCGCCGAAGCCGTTTGAAGACGCCAACCGCGCCATGCAGGCGCTGGCGCGTGAACTGCTCGGGCGCAACGCGTCGCATGCAGCGTGATGCGCAGAAGCTCGACGGGATTGCTTAACGCACCGCGTAATTGAAGCTGACGGATACGCGCGGCTCTTCGGCGTCATTGCGCAACACTTCGTGGCGCAGCCAACTTTCCCACATCAGGATCGCTCCGCGCTCTGGCGCGACATGCACGAAGGTCCGATTGTCGGCGCGCGCTCCGGGCTTGCGCATCGGCGCGGCCATCATCATCGCCAGGCGCGGATCTTCGAAGCGAATCGAGGACGCGCCGTCAGGGATGGCGATGTAGGCAACTCCTGAAAGCACGCTGTGGGGATGGATATGTCCACTGTGCGCGCCGCCGGGTTCGAGCACATTGACCCAGAGGCTGTCGCAGACGAGTTTCCTGCGCTGCAGATCGAAATCGAGCGCGCGTGCGAAGCGCGCCGCATGCGCATCGAGTATGCGCTCCAGCGCCGCAAAGGCCGGCATGCGCCAGGTCAGATCATTGAGCGAGGCGTAAGAGGTGTAGCCAGAATAGCCATTCTGCTGCGACCAGGCGCGGCCGGCGGAATCGTCATCCGCCAGCGAGGCGCAGGACGCCTCCAGCTCATCCAGAAGTGCATCATCGTCGATGTTCGCGCGATAGAGCCGCGTCGCGAACAGGCGCTCGATTGCAGTCATACACGCACGGCCTCAGCCGCCTGCCGGCGCATCAGCTGTCATCCGACGCGTCGTCTTCCGGTTCGCCGCCATCGTCTTCCGATTGCGGCGGCTCTTCGCTTGCGGCAGCGCCAGGCAAATACGCCGAGCAGCCCGTCTCCTCCAGCAGCGCTGCAAGCGCGTCCGAATTCTGCGCCCTGCGCTTGGCTTTGAGTTCCGAATAGGCGCGCGCGGCGTATTTCTGCGGCGCCTGCTGATAGGCGGCGCCCGCAATCTCGAGCGAGAGCGATTCCGCGCCTTCGTTCATGGCGTCGGCATTGGCGGCCATCCAAGGCAGAAACACGCCGGCGATATCCGCTGACAAGATCGGCTTGAGCGTGGGCGCCAGCGCGTCCAGCGACTCGAATGCGCCTTCGACGGACGCCGCGTTCATCGTGCGCTGCGTCCACGCGACGACGCACGGCGCCTGCGCGCGCATGATCGCGCCGGGCGTGGGATCGGAGAGCAATTGCGCGCATTGCGCGGCCAAGCCGAAATCCGCCAGCGCGGGGCGGGCGCCAAAGAGATACGCGCGCGACGCCAGATGCGCCTCAAGGTTGGCCAAGAGTCGCGTGAACGCGGCTTCGATCACAGGCGCAGTGTCCGCGCTGGAGCCGACATGGTGGCGCCGGCCCATCATCCGTTCGCGCACGCTCGCGGCCACCGATTGCACATCAACGCCCTCTGCGTCCGCGAACATCGCCTGCGCCAAGCGCTCGGCGGCGCTGAGCTGATCGGCTTCATAGGACCAGCGATAGTGGAACATCGCCTTGTTGAGCCATTCGTCGGCGTAGTCCTCCAGCAGCGCGGAGACAAACCGCAGCGCCGCATCGTCCGGCAGGATCGACGGCTCGGGGAATTGCGTCTCCAGGCTTTCGATGATCGGCGTGGAATCCTGAAACGCGCGATCGTTCGCGTCGACGAGAACGGGAATCAGCGGCAGTTTCGCGTAGCGCTGAAACTCCGCCTGATTGCCCATGTTGCGCGCGATCCATTCATGCTCAAGGCCCTTGAAGCGCAGATAGGCGCGCACCTTGATCGAGTATGGCGAGAGTTCGGCCCCGAACAGACGAAATGGCGCTTGCATGCTTTAAGTCCCCTCCCAATCGCGTCAGCGCACGCCGGCGCTCAACAAATCGTGCATGTGAACGACGCCAATCGGGGCGCCGTTCTCCACGACAAACAACACTGTGATCTTCAACTCGTTCAGCACGGCGATCGCATCGGCGAGCGACGCGTCGCTGGTGATGACGCGCGGATTGGCGGTCATGAGATCAGCGGCCGTGCGGTCGAACATGTCGGGCGTCAGGCGGCGGCGCAGATCGCCGTCAGTGACGATGCCGATCAGCGCGCCCTTCTCCACCACGGCGACGCAGCCGATCAGGCCATCGGTCATGGCCGCGAGCGTTTCGCGAACGCCCGTCTGCGAGCTCACCATTGGCACGTGATGGCGCATGATGTCGCCGACATGCTTCAGCGCCGCGCCAAGCGTGCCGCCGGGGTGGATTTCCTTGAAGTGCGCGGCGTTGAAGCCCTTCGACTTCAGCAGCGCGACGGCGATCGCGTCGCCCAGGGCCATCGACATTGTGGTCGAGGTGGTGGGCGCAGGCGCATCGTCGCTGGCTTCGCCGCAATCGGGCAAGGTCAAGACGATATCGGAGGCGCTCGCCAAGGTGCTGTCCGGCTTGAAGGTCATCGCGATCAGCGGAATGCGCAGGCGCCGGCAATGATAGATGATGTCGGTGAGTTCGGTGACCTCGCCGGAGCGCGACAGCGCCAGCACCACATCGTCGCGCGTGATCATGCCCAAATCGCCGTGGCTGGCTTCGCCGGGATGCACGAATTGGGCGGGGCGGCCGGTGGAGGACAGGGTCGCTGCGATCTTGCGCGCGACATGGCCGGACTTGCCCATGCCGGTGACGATCGCACGGCCCGACGCGCCCGCAATCGCGGCGCAGGCTGCAGCGAAGGGCGTGCCCAGCGGACCGGCCAGCGCCGCAGCCAGCGCGTCGAGCGCGCGCGCCTCGGCGATGATGACATCCTGGCCGGCGCGCTTCGCCGCGTCGTGATCGAGTGCCTCTTTGACCATGCGATGGCGTCTCGCATGCGGCGCGCGGCATGTCACGCCCGCCCCGCCTCTCGCGCGAACCGCGCAGGCGGTGTAAGCCCCGCGCATGACGCTTCAGATCGGCTTTGTGCTGTTTCCCAATGTGACGCAGCTCGATTTTACCGGGCCGCTGCAGGTGCTGCACCGCATGCCGGACGCGCAGACCCATATCGTTGCGGCGTCCCGCGACGCGGTCCCGAGCGACTGCGGGTTGGGCCTGATGCCGACGACCACCTTCGCGGACTGTCCTGCGCTTGACGTTGTGTGTGCGCCTGGCGGCTTTGGCGTGCGCGAGGCGATGGGAGATGCGGAGCTCATCGGGTTCCTTCGCCGGCAGGCGGCGGGAGCGCGGTATGTCACCTCGGTCTGCACGGGCGCATTTCTGCTCGGCGCCGCGGGGCTATTGATGGGCAAGCGCGCTACGACGCATTGGGCCTATCGCGCGCTGTTGCCGCTGGTCGGCGCGACGCCGGTGGCGGCGCGCGTGGTGCGCGACGGCAACGTGTTCACCGGCGGCGGCGTGACGGCGGGCGTGGACTTCGCGTTCACGCTGATGGCGGAGATCGCCGGCGAGCGGCTTGCGCGCGCGGTGCAATTGGCGATCGAATACGATCCGGCGCCGCCCTTCCCCGGCGGGTCGCCGGCAAGCGCCGCGCCGGACACGTTGGCCGCCGTATCCAAACGCTACGCGCCGATCATGCCTGAGTTTGAAGCCGCGGTGCGCGCGGCCTATGCGTCGATCGGTTGATCGGCGCCGTCGGTCTGACGCAGGCGGCCTTTGGCGCTTTTGCGCGAGCCCTCGGCGGGCACGGACTCCCCGGCCACTGCAAGTCCCCAGGGCGGCATGTTGTTGTAGACGCTTTCGTGCGCGCCATCCTTCACAAGATAGGTTTCGTGCCAGATGCCGACATCGCCATTGGAGGCGATCGCGCGATTGAAGGCGCGCCAAGCCGGCAGGTGCGCGAGGCTTTTGTCCACCGCATAACGATGCAGGTGCTCGAAGCTGCGCCAGTACTGCAGCACGAATATGTTCGGGAACCCAAAAAATGTTCTGGCGTGCAGCAAGCCCAATTCCGGGCGCCGCCCAAGCTCGATCAGCATGCGCGGCATGGAGGCCGCCACCGGCGCCCATTTCCAGACCTTCCACCACTTGTTCACGCGCATGCCGATGAGAAAGACGACGAAGTCGCCATCGAGCTTTGCGGCCATGCGCGCGGGAATGATGTTGGTCATGCGCCCATCTATCATGCGCAGGCGCGAGGCGTCGCGCGAAAACAAAAAGCCCGCCACGTTCGTATGAACGCGGCGGGCCGTGAGTTTTGATTACGCTTGATCGCCATCGGGGCCGCGTAAGCGATAGAGATCGCTCAGAAGCGCCTGCAGACCGCCAGACTGGCCTGCGTGCAGATCGATGCGGCCCACCTTCTCCACCAGGCGCTCCAAGGCCTCCAATTCCTTGAGCCGAAGCAGCAAGGGATTGTCATCCATCATCTTCGCCGTGTTCAGCAAGGAGCGCGTGGCCGCGGTTTCCTCCTGACGACGGATCAGGTTGGCCTTGGCGACGCGTTCGGCCTCCACGACCTTGTTCAAGAGGTCGCGGATATCGCCGGGAAGGATCACGTCCTTCACGCCGATATCGCCGATTTCCGCGCCAAGCGCTGCGACGCGCTCACGCACGAACGCGCGCACCTCGGAATCGATGGAATCGCGCGCCGCAAGGATGTCGTCCAAGGTGCGCGCCGCGACGGCTTCGCGGATGGCGAACTGCACCAACCGATAGATCGTGTTGGCGAGGTCGGCCGCCGCGACCGCCGCGGTTTCCGGCGCCGTGATGCGGTAGAACGCCGTCAACGTCACCCGAATGGCGATGCGATCCTTGGTCAGGATCTCCTGCGCCGTCACTTCGAGCGGCGTGGGACGCATGTCCATCTTGGCGATCCGCACCGTTCGCTTCACGCCCCAGAAGGCGTGCTGACCCGGCGACAGACGCTCCTTGACTTCCCCATCCACGATGAGAAGCGCTGCTTCATACGGCTCAACGAGCGCTGAAACGATGCTGGGCGTGGCCGAGGCGTTGACCATGTCGAGGTGCTTCCTGGACACGCGCAGCTCCGCCGACGTGTCGATGCGCTCGACCGTCACGTCGGTCACGACTGACCAGAAGGCGCGCGCCATGTTCGGCGTCACCACGTGGCGCGGCTCGCCGTCGAACGACACGATCGCCACTTCGCTGGGACCGGTGCGCACAAGCGTGAACGCCCGTTCGACTTCCGGCTTCGCGCGGGCGAGCAGAAGCATGCGCTCCACCGGCATTTCGGTGCGCACGACCTTGACGATCTCCAGCGACACGCGGTTGCCGGGATCAAAGGCGCGGAATACGCCGGGTTCGACGAGGCGCTCAAACTTTCCGTTGCGCGACAGCAAGCCGCGTTCGTCGTCGCGAACAATCGCTTCAAAAATCAGCAATGGCCTTTTCATAGCACTTTATCCGTAAAGGTTGACCGGCCGCCGCCCACGCCGCGACGCGGGCCGATGCTTAAGCGTCTGCGAAAGCGATCCGCATTCGGGCTGCGCAACGATCCGCGCCGGAGCGCGAAATCGTGCGGGGCCCTCAGCGAGAACGCTCTCACGGGCGCGGAATCCGCACCGGCGCAAAGCGTCATCGACGTTTGCCCTTGCGATTCCCGCTCGGCCGAAGCTTTGCGTTCCGCGCAAGAGCCGGGAAGCAGCCGGCCTCCCAGATCAAAAAGTTCGGTTTACAGCCGAACGGTCAACGACAGAGGAATCGAACCTCCGACAGCAAGATTAGCAGTCTTGTGCTCTACCCACCTGAGCTAGTCGTTTGGAGGAGATGAAGGGTATCGAACCCTCTACCTTCCGGCGCGTGCCGGACGCTCTACCATTGAGCTACATCACCAACTCCCGATCGCGGAACACGCAAACTCAAAGAGCGCGCGCCAGCCCGGATTCAGCGAACCGGGACACAAGGCGATCAAAAGCGCTTCACCGTATGCAAAAACATTTCCCTGCGGAAGACAGAAAAATATTACGAAGCGTGAAGCCCCATGCGGCGGCGCATCGCTGCGTCCTGCGCGAGCAGCATCATCAAGCGCGCATCGACGTTGCAGCCGCGCGCCATCGCGAAGCGCGGCTCGATCTCGCCGGTATAGGCAAAGCCGATCTTTTCCAAGACGCGACCGGACGCTTCGTTGTCGACGAAGTGCGTCGCGGTCACTGGGCCTAGGCGTAGCGCTGCGCCGGCGACGGCGCGGCCCGCCTCGGTGGCGAAGCCTTTGCCCCAATAGGGCCGGCCGATCCAGTAACCGATCTCCATGTCATTGGCGCGTTTGCGATGCGCGCCGACGACGCCGATCAAGCCCTCGCCCGGCAGGTCGATGGCGTAGACGTAGTCCTTCGCCATGGCCGCGCGCGCGCGGATGATCTGGATGAAGCCCTCTGCCGCGGCGACCGGGTTGGGGTGGGGAATGGAGCCGACCATGCGCGCTACGTCGATGTCGGAGGTGAAGGCCGACACGCGCTTGGCGTCGCTCAGCGCCAGGGGGCGCAGCGTCAAACGTTCGGTCTCAATCGTCGTGCGCATATGCGCCTCCACCGTCATCGCGGGGATGGTTGGCGCCGCCCGAAACGAAACGGGGGAGCCGGCGACCCGGCTCCCCCGCGCATAAAGCACCGAACCGAACCGCCTTGAGAAACGCCAGGCGGCCCGGATTGAACAACCCGCCGCCTACTCGACCGCCATCGCGGCCGGAAGGATGGATACAAAGGTCCGCCCGTTTCGCTTGGTGGCGAAGGTCACTTCGCCGTCCACCAAAGCGAACAGGGTATAGTCGCGGCCACAGCCGACATTGCGGCCGGGGTGAAACTTGGTCCCGCGCTGCCGCACGAGGATGTTGCCGGCCAGAACGCGCTGGCCGCCGAAGCGCTTCACGCCGAGGCGCTGACCCGGCGAGTCGCGCCCGTTGCGAGAGGAACCGCCTGCTTTCTTGTGCGCCATGGCGCGTGCTCCGTTGGCAGTCTTGTGGCCCGCGAATGGGGCGAAGACGGGACTGAAACCTTACAAATCAGCCGGCTTGGATGGCCGTGATCTTGACCGTGCTTTCCAGCTGGCGATGGCCGTTCTTGCGGCGATAGGTCGAGCGGCGGCGCTTCTTGAACACCACCACCTTCTCGCCCTTGGCCGTGGCCACGAGCTCGCCGGTGACCGAGGCGCCGGCGACGCGCGGGGCGCCGACCGTGACCTTGGCGCCGTCGGCGACCATCAGCACGTCGCTGAACGACACGGACGCGCCGGGCTCGCCGTCGATCTTCTCGACCACGATCTCATCGCCCGCCGCGACCCGATATTGCTTTCCGCCGGTTTTGATCACCGCAAACATGGTTCTTCGCCAAAAATAAAGGGCCGCCCGGACGGCGCCCGGGCGGGGAGCCGGCGATATAGCCGGAATGGGGAAGCAGGGTCAACCGGGGTCGGGGTGGATTTGGGGGGAATTCTCCCCTTAGAGTTGCGGCGCTGGGAGGCGGCGTGACGGATATCGAGACATTCATCGCCAAGTGGAAATCGAGCCATGGCGCCGAGCGGGCGAACTATGTCGGTTTCCTGTACGAACTCTGCGATGTGATCGCGGTCGACCGCCCCGATGCGGCGGTCGGCGGCGACGGGGGAGACTATACCTTCGAACGCCCTGTAAGGCCGCGCGAAAGCGCCGACGCGACCAACCCCAAGCGCATCGACATCTATAAGCGCAACTGCTTCATCCTCGAGGCCAAACAATCCCGCCTCCCGGGCAGCAAGAACGCCCTCCCCGGCCAAATGGCGCTGTTCAATGAATCGCCGCAGGGCGAGCGCACAGCGCAACGCGGCTGGGACGTCATGATGCGCAATGCGCGCAAGCAGGCGGAAGGCTACGTCTTCCTGCTCGACTCCAACCACACGGCGCCGCCTTTCATCATCGTCTGCGATGTTGGGCATTGTTTCGAATTGTACGCCGACTTCACCGGCACAGGGCGCGCCTACACGCAGTTTCCCGATCGCAATGGATATCGACTCTTTCTGGAAGACTTACGCAACGAAAGAACGCGCGACCTCCTTAAAGCGATCTGGACGGATCCACATGGTCTCGATCCGGCGAAGAAAGCGGTCCGCGTTACGCGAGAGATCGCAGGATATCTGGCGGAGGTCAGCAAGGCGCTGGAAGACCGCGGAAATCACGCGGAAGATGTCGCGCATTTCCTGATGCGGTGCCTCTTCACGATGTTCGCGGAAGACACTGGGCTTTTGCCGAAAGAGAGTTTTCGTGACCTGCTTCGAAAGTGCGTCGACAATCCCGAGACGTTCACCCTGCGCTTGAAGCAGCTCTGGAGCGACATGGAAAAGGGCGTCGAGTTCAGCCATGTGATTGAAGCGCGCGTGCGGCACTTCAATGGCGGCCTCTTCAAGAACACCACGGCCTTTCAACTGAAAAAGGAAGAGATCGGCGTCTTGCTTCGCGCGGCGAAGGCCGACTGGCGGGAAGTCGACCCGGCTATCTTCGGCACGCTGTTGGAGCAAGCGCTGGATCCAGCGGAACGCAAGAAACTGGGCGCTCACTACACGCCGCGCGCCTATGTGCAACGCCTCGTCGAAGTCACCGTCATGGAGCCGTTGCGGGCCGATTGGGAAGCGGCGTTGACCAAGGCGGAAATCGCCAAGGACGAAGGAGAAGACGGCAAGGCGATCGCCATCGTCCGCGCGTTCCACGATCAGCTGACGCACACGCGCGTGCTCGATCCGGCTTGCGGCACGGGCAATTTTCTTTACGTCGCGCTCGAACTGATGAAGCAGCTCGAAGGCGAAGTGCTGGAGACGCTGACCAAGCTGGGCGACGAACAAGGCCTGCTTGCGCTCAAGAACCTCACGGTCGACCCGCATTTATTTCTGGGCCTTGAGCTGAATCCGCGCGCCGCCGCCATCGCTGAACTCGTGGTGTGGATCGGCTATCTGCAATGGCACTATCGCAATACGACGGCGCATCCCGAAGAGCCGATCCTGCGCGCGTTCGAGAACATCAATTTCGGCAAGCGCGAGGGCTATGACGCCGTGTTGACCTGGGATGGGTTTCCTGTGCCGGCGGTGCAGACCAACTCCTCCCCCGTTCACGGGGGCGGTGGTCGCGCAGCGACCGGAGGGGGGAGTGAGCAGGCGAGCCCCCTCAGTCAGCCTGCTTCGCAGCCTGACAGCTCCCCCGTGAACGGGGGAGCAGTTCGCACCGAGCACTACCCCAATCCCCGCCGCCCCGCCTGGCCGGAAGCCGAGTTCATCGTCGGCAATCCGCCGTTTATCGGCGGCAAGGATATTCGCTCGCGCAGTGAGCCCGGCTATGCCGAAGCGCTGTGGGCCGCGCATCCGCACATGAATGAGAGCGCCGATTACGTGATGTATTGGTGGGATCGCGCGGCGGACGTTTTGCGCCGCGACCAAACCGCGTTGCGCCGGTTCGGGCTCGTCACCACCAATTCGATCAGCCAGGTGTTTCAGCGCCGCGTGATCGAGCGCCACCTCGCCGCCAAGAATCCGCTCTGCCTGGTGTTCGCGATTCCGGATCAACCCTGGACCAAGGCGACCAAAGACAGCGCCGCCGTGCGCATCGCCATGAGCGTCGCGCAGGCGGAACCGACATTCGGGCGGCTGATGGAGGCGGTCTCCGAACGCGACATCGATACGGATGAGCCGAAAATTGACTTCAAGCTTTCGATGGGGCGCATCAATGCGGATTTGAGTGTTGGAATCGACCTGACGAGTACGCAACCGTTGAACGCGGGTCGCGGCCTTTGCTCTCGGGGCGTTCAATTGATGGGAGCCGGCTTCATCGTGACGCCTGCGGAAGCGGCGCTTCTGGGCTTGGGCAATCGCGCCGGGCTTGAGCGCCACATCCGCCCCTATCGCAACGGCCGCGATCTCACTGGCCATTCGCGCGATGTTATGGTGATCGATCTTTTCGGGTTGAGCGCGGAGGAGCGCGCCAGCGATTTCCGGAAGTGTATCAACACGTCCTCGCGCGGGTGAAGCCGGAGCGCGATCAAAACAATCGCGAGAGCTACAAAACCAATTGGTGGGTCTTTGGCGAGCCACGGCGGGACCTGCGTCCTGCCCTTGAAGGATTGCCGCGCTACATCGCGACGATCGAAACTTCGAAACACCGCACATTTCAGTTTCTCGAAGCGGAAATCGTTCCGGACAACAAGCTCATTGTGATCGCGAACGGAGACGGAGCACACTTAGCTATTCTCTCGTCGAAGCCACACCTTGCCTGGACATCTCATGTCGGCGGATTGCTCGAGGACAGGCCGGTCTATGTCAAAACAACCTGCTTCGATCCCTTCCCCTTCCCCGATCCGCCGGAGCCGCTCAAAGCCAAGCTGCGCGCGCTTGGCGAAGAACTCGACGCCACGCGCAAGCGCGTGCAGGCCGAACATTCCGATCTCACGCTGACAGGCCTCTACAACGTACTGGAAAAGGTCAAAGCGGGCGCGACGCTCAGCGCAGCGGAAGAGGACGTGAAGACGCGCGGGCTCGTGCTGGTGCTGAAGGACTTGCACAATCAGATCGATGCGGCGACCGCGGAAGCCTATGGCTGGCCCGCCGATCTCAGCGACGAACAAATTCTTGAACGCCTCGTCGCGCTCAATACCGAGCCCGCCAGGGAAGAAGCCCAAGGCTTTGTTCGCTGGCTGCGGCCGGAGTATCAGATCCCGCGCTTCGCCAAGACGGCGCCTGCGCCGCGAACCGGCGATCTAGATTTCGCCGAGGCCGAAGAACCACTCACGGCCGCGCTGCCCGCGTTTCCGAAGGATCGCTACGAGCAGCCGCTCGCCATCGAGGCTGCGTTGGCCGCGCACGGCCAGCCGCTCGACGCGGCGGCCCTGGCGCGCCTCTTCAAGGGCAAGACCAGCGAGGCGCGCCAAAAGCGCATTGCCGAGGTGCTGACCACGCTGGCCAAGTATGGCCGGGTGGTCGCCCTCGATGGCGGTCGCTTCGCCGCACGCCGCGCCGCCTAGCCCCCTTCCCCTTCGCCCCCCCTTGCCGTATGCAGCCCGGCTCGACCCGCCGGCAGGCGACCGCACGGAGAGGTGGCGGAGTGGTCGATCGCGCCGGTCTCGAAAACCGGAATACCTTCACGGGTATCGAGGGTTCGAATCCCTCCCTCTCCGCCAGTTCCGCATTCGTTCCACTTCGTAGCCCTTCGGAAAATCCTTATCAAACCTCTGTAAAACAAGGTTTTCCTACGCTATATTCCTTCGCAGCGGATCGCTGAACTTCGTCGCAAGTCACCCCAAATTCGTGGGTGGAGGCGGTGAGTTAGAATCCCGGTTCGCAGTTTGGCGAGGGTTTTGCACAGCGTTTGGGCATGGCGAGAGGCGTCCATAAACTAACCGCCCGCGCGGTAGCGGCGGCCAAGGCTCCCGGCCTTTATGCGGACGGAGGCGGCCTGTTCTTGCAGGTGGCTATCGGTCGTGGCGGAGCCGTGCGCCGGTCTTGGATCGTGCGCTACACCGCCGCCGATGGCCGCCGCCGTGAAATGGGCCTTGGCTCCGCCGATCTGGTCGAACTTGGCGACGCGCGCGACGCTGCCCTCGCTCAGCGCAAACTCGCCAAGGCGGGCACTGACCCCATCGACTCCCGCCGAAAGGCGCGGAAGGAGGCGAAAGCCGAACGCACGCCGCAGCTCACGTTTAAAGAGTGCGCGGAAGCCTACATCGCGGCGCATGAAGGCTCTTGGCGCAATGACAAGCACCGCGCGCAATGGCGCAGCACGCTCGTTACCTACGCTTATCCGGTCATGGGCGGCGTTCCGGTCGCCGACGTGAGCCAAGATTTGGTTATGCGGGTGCTCGATCCGATCTGGACGACCAAGACGGAAACGGCGTCACGCCTGCGCGGGCGCATCGAAACGATTTTGGATTGGGCTGCGGTGCGCGGCCATCGCACCGGCGACAACCCTGCGCGGTGGCGTGGACATTTGCAGAAGGCGCTTCCCTCCCGTGCGAAACTCGCGCCGGTCCAGCATCATCGTGCCGTGCCCATCGACCAAATGCCTGCGCTGTATGATGCGCTCTCGCATCGCACCGGCGCTGGTGCCGACTGTCTGCGGTTTTTGATCCTTACGGCGGCGCGGTACGGCGAGGCCGCTGGCGCGACGTGGGGTGAGATTGATTTCAAGAATGCGCTGTGGACCGTCGCGGCTGAGCGCATGAAAGGTGGCCGGACGCATCGCGTTCCACTCTCTAAGGCTGCGCTTGCAGTGTTGAAACAACGCCATGACGCGGCGGGCAATCCTGAGCCTTCCGATTTGATCTTTCCGAGCGACATGCGCAAAGGTGCAATGATCTCGCAGGCGACGATGGCCGTGCTTCTGCGCCGGATGCAGCGCGCCGAAACGGTTCACGGTTTCCGCTCCACATTCCGCGACTGGGCTGCGGAAAAGACCAATTTCCCGCGCGAAGTGGCTGAGGCGGCGTTGGCTCACGTTGTCGGTGACAAGGTTGAAGCGGCCTACCGACGCGGCGATTTGTTCCAGAAGCGTCGCGCGCTCATGGACGCTTGGTCGGCGTTCTGCGCCAGCAAAGTCAGGGAGCGCAGCGCGTGACCTTTGACGACATTTTCGAGGGTGACGCCGACACGCAGCGTAAAAACATTGCACGCGCCTCGGCACAGAGCCCGACGTTTCTAAGCGGTTCGGTGCAAGAGCGCCTGTCCTCGCTGCCCGCTGCCGCGCAGGCCGTGCAGCAAGCGCACCGAGCGGCATTCGATGCGGCTCTCTCGGCGTTGCTGGAAGAAGGATATGCGCCGCGCAAGAAGCTCGTTGGCCTAGCGCGGGGTGGCGATTTAGAAGCTCTCTCGCGCATCGCGGATGATGCCCGCCGTTTTCATTTGGACCAGGGTTTAGACGCGCCGCCCGAAATCATGGCCGCGTCCGATGTGCTAGGCGCGCTCGCCGTTTTTCTGACGGTCGATCGTGAACAGCAAACGTGGAGGCCCGAAACCTACAATGAATGGATGGGGCGGCGCGACGCTGCGCTCTACGCACTCTCCACGGCGGAGGCCACGTTCCAACAGGTGACTCTCGGCGTCTTTAACTTGGCCGGGGAGCGCCTGGAAGGGAAATCTAGAAGTAAAGCCGCAGGTGCCAAGAGTGGTGCTGCGCGCCGGAAGCAGAGCCTGCGAGATCAAGCGCGCGCGGACTTTAAGATTTCCCAAGGGACGAACCGCCATCTGACCGTAAGCAGCTTTGCGGAGCTGCGCGCGTCGGAGTACGGCCGCGATCCGCGCACCGTCAAAGGTTGGCTCAAAGGCATGTGAACGAACGATTCCTTGAAGCGAAGGCGTTCGTTTCATGGATCGCATTCGCGCAAAGCCGCATGTGTTCCCCCGAAGCTAGGCGAACCCGCTAGCGATCTTGGAGAACACGATGCTGAGCCTTGCCAAACAACCGTTGGCCTACACCGTGGAGGAGTTTTGCGCTCTCTACGGAGTTCGACACACCAAAGCCTACGAGCTGATGAAAACCGGCGCTGTTGAGCGCGTCAAAATTGGTGCGGCCACGCGCATCACGCGTGAAAGCGCCGAGCGCTGGTTTGCTTCTCTCCCTCGGACGCAGGTGAAGGGAGCCGCCTAATGAACAGCCGTTCCCAACTCCCCGTATTTGAGTATCGCCCTGTTGAAGACGTTCGCGCGGAGGTCGCGGCGATCTTGGAACGCGAGCCCGAGCTGAGTTCATACGGCTTCGGGAAATTTCGGCCTTCGGACGATCTGGCGGCGATGCGCGCCGATGCGCTTACGGAAAGTTCGTGCCAAGAGTTCGAGAAAGCCATCGCGTGGTTGAGCTTAATGAAGCCCACGGCCTCGCTGAACCGTCACGCTACGTCTTACGGCTACAAGCATGAAGTCGAACGCTGGTTTGCCGCGACCTACCAAGGCAACAGCTACGTCGCCAATGGAATGCTTATCGCCGCCGCGCTTCATTTGGGGTTGCGCGTGAGGCGCGCAATGCACAACGGGCGCGGCACCCCGAACGCTTACATCAATCTCCCGCAAAGGCGTCCTGACCCAGCGGCCGGGTATCGTCTCTAAAACAACAACCCACCGTTGGCGCGGCGGGCTTCTGGATGCGCCGAAAGACACGGATCACTTACGCGATGACGGAAACCAATATGGCGGACAACCCGTCGAACATCAACGTCACGCGCCTCCGTGCGTCCGCCAATGACGGCGAATGCAGCGGCGTGACGCTGGCGCTTGCCAAGAATGACTTGGCGCGTAGCGGGCTCACGCTTGCAGATGCGCAGGCGAACGGGATGTATTTGGTGGACGACGCCAGCACTGTTCATCCCGATTTCGCACAGCATCCGGCCATCATCATCCCTTATCTTCGTATGGATGGAGCGCCGCTTAGCTACGATCTGACCGGCGTTGGCGTGCCCTATGTGCGTCCTCGCTACCTTCCGGTTCTCGGCAAATCGCTGCCCAAGGATGGGCGCAAATACGACGCGCCGCGTGGAAGCGGTTCGCAAATCTACTTCCCGCGAGCCCTTGCGCCGTCGATTTTGCCCGAAGGCGCTGTATGCGTTGTAGAGGGCGAGAAGAAAGCGGCTGCGCTCTGCAAGGTCGGCATTCCGTGTGTCGCCATCGGTGGCGTGGACAATGTGCGCGAGAGCAAGTCCGCCTCGCACGCGCTGCATCCCGATCTCGCTACGGTGGTGGCGCAGTTTACTGACGTTTGCATCCTCTTCGACAGCGACATCGCTACCAACTCCAATGTGGAGCGCGCTGAACAACGTCTTGCGACGCTGCTGGCGTTGCAGGGCGCGCGCGTTCATTGCGTTCGCATCCCGCCTTCTAATCAGGTCGATGCGAAAGGGAAGCCGCACAAAGTCGGCGCTGACGATTTCCTCGTTTCTTATGGCGCGGATGCGCTTTGCGATTTGATCCTCTCCACCCCGGCGCTGGGCGAGCGTCCGCATTCTGAGCCGGGTGACACGATTTCCGCGTTCGACATGCTGGGGCGCAAGGTTCATCCGGTGCAGGAGCTTATTACCGGGCTCTTGGAGAAAGGCATTGTCACGTTCCTTTGTGCGCCGGGTGGAAACCACAAAAGCCGTCTTGCGCAGCAATGGGCGATGGCGCTGAACGTCGGCGCGCCTCCGTTCGGCATCAAGTGCGATCCGCCTCCGGCGCAGGCGACGATGGTGTATGTGAGCGCCGAAGACGACGAAAATGAACTTGCGCGCCGTGCGCAGGCCATCGCCGACGTGTTGGAGCTGCCGCCGCCCTCCAAGCCTACGCCTGACACTCCCTACGCGGGAGGCGTGTTCCTCGCTCGCAAGGGCAAAGACAGCGCGTTGGCGATCATGGGCGAGAGCGCGGACTGCACGTTGCGGCCGTTTTATCACGAGCTGCTTTCGCTCTTGCAAAGCATCCCCGGCCATAAAGTCTTGGTGCTCGACAGCGCTTACGACTTTGTTCGCTTTAAAGGTCACGGAAAAATCGACGAAGACAGCGTGAACCTGTTTATCAAGGTCGTTCTTCAAGGCATATGCGATAAAGGCGACTGCACCATCATAATGCCGTGGCATCCGTCGCAGGCTGGGAGCAGTCGCGGTGAAATGGACGGTTGGTCGGTTGCCTGGCGCAACGCCGCGCGCTCCCGCTTAAAGATCGAGGCGAACGAGAACAAGGAAGATGAGTTCGTTCTGACCGTCGAAAAGCGCAACCACGGTCGCAAGGGCGAGCCGATCAAGCTGCGCTTTTACAGAGGCGCGCTGATCCCCACTGCGGTTGTGCCCACGGCCGCGCAGGACGCCACCGCGATGCGCGAAGCTGTCGTGCGCGCCGCCACGCAAGCCGCTGAGTTGGGGCTGCCGTTCACCGTCCAGCGCAACATTGACGGCCCCGTTCTGAATCAGCTTGAAAAAGAGCTGGCGAAAAAGCTCACGTCGAAGGCGGTCAAAGAGGAGCTTCGCGCTGCGCTGGACGCAGGACAGTTGCGCTACGTGCGCGGCGATAAACGCATGAGCGCTGGCTACTATCCGAGCGACGAAACGATGGCGAAAGAGCTGGCGCGGCGCGCGAAGAAAACCGGAGAAACCCATCAAACCGGAGGGCCGAGCTAATGCTGTTTGCCCAGGTTATAAGGCCAAAACCGGGGAAAAACCGGGGAAAAACCCTGCCCAAAACCCTGCCCAAAACCGGAGCCAAAATGCCCAAAACCGGGGAAAAACCAGGGGGTAGTCTCAACCCCCATACCCCCTATGTGCTTGCGGCGCTGGAAGCGCGCGCCCGCAGCACATTTCAGACCGGCCGTAATACACCTCCCCGAAAGGTTATAAGACGCCGCGCCCGCCAGTGTTTGGTCGCTTGCTCCTGCCTCCATGCGCCTGCACCGCTGGGCGTGCGCGCCGCACGCTCCGTGTCCGTGAAAAATTCTGTCTCGCTCTAACCGCTGATCGCCTTCGCCATGTCTCGCTCGCTTACCATCGCCAATCTGAACCCGGCGCAGTCGCAATTCCTCGCGCACTACTTGGAGCTTGGCGGCCGTCCCGAAGACGGTCCTGAGGCGGCGAAGCGCGCGGGCCTCGCCACGTCCGATGAAGACGCCAAACGCTCCGCCGCGATCCTGCTTGGGTCTGACCGCATTCAGAAGGTGTTGAAAGAGGAAGTGCAGAAGCGCTTCGTGTCCGCCACCAACGTCGCGTTCGACACGATCCTCGCCCTCGCTCGAAATGCGCGCAATGAAAGCGTGCGCCTCGCGGCGGCCAAGGAGCTTTTGGAAAAAGCTGGCATCGTGACCGTTTCGCGGAGTGCAGTCGCCGTTATCGACAATAGCGCCGAGGCGCTGCTCGAAGCGCTTGAAGATTTAAAGGCGGGCCGTCCGGTGGAGTTTGCCAACGAGGCCATCGACGCTGAGTTTAACGACGTAACGTATCCGTCGTCGGATCAGGCGTCCGCCATCAAGCCTTGATCTATAAGGCCCGCGCTGCCGCCTCAGTGTCCAACCCACGGCTTAACCCACGATCTGCGCGAGCTGTGTTGTACGAAAGAAAGTTCGTCGCTCTGTGAACGTTCGCGTTGAACGGCATAGGGTGGCGCTGCGTGCGGTTCGCCCCGTTGTCCGCTGCCTCCCCTTTCCACGCAGCCGAACGGCGCTGCCTGGACTCGGCAACGCGAAAGCGATCAGGAATTTTATGAGCGTGGCAAAAATCGGTCGAGGGTACCGGGGGGATGGTTATATTCCAGGTCGCTTTTCCCTGATCTACCGGGCTCGCCAAATATGTATCAATTTTTCGGACCTCTCCCAAAGCCCCCACAATTACGCCTCGCTGCGCAGCCAAGACGCGAAAACGAAATCTACACCTTCAACTTGGGCGAGAATTTAACACCTTTGCCGTACACCACCGTTGGATCGAATCCATAAGAACCGGGCGAACCACATGCGTAGGTCAAGCGTTTGTATTTTAGTTACGAGCTTGGCAGCGCTGAGTCTTGCTTCCTGCGCTTCGACGAGTTCTCCCGCCCCTGGGAAGGAGACGGCACGCTCGCAGGGCGGTGCCTGTCAAAGCGCGCTCCTCATATTTAGCGCAGTACGCGAAGCCTGCGCGTTTTCTGCTGGCGAACATCGTTCCGCGCAGGCGCAGTCGGAAACAATGCGTCCCGGTGCGGTTGCCGTTCAAAACTCGACGACGGTTTACAGCCCTGACGAGTGCGTAGGTGCCATCGTGAACGGGCAGTGCCACGGAACCATAGTTGAGCAGCGCGCATATCATCCGACATGCCACGGTCAGATGCTAAACGGGCAATGCACCGGGCCTATGTTCTGACCGACGACCATTACATGCCTGCCTGGCAAGCGGGACGATCTTGAGGGTTCAGAAAATCCGTTCCGCTCGGGCGCATCGTCCAGAGAATCGCATCTCTTCTCTGGTGGGGAGGCGGCCCACGGGCGAGTTCGACGCCATAATCCACATGTCGCCGCTTAACCTGTTGAAGCTGGCTTGAACTTGGCCGCCGCTCGTCGTGGCCGACAAGACTGTGATCAGATGGTCTGTTGCTCGGAAAATGGGCCATGTGCCACTTAGGCTCGGCAGGTTCTCAATAACGACCGCATCCTCTTCGACGGTCACAACCACACCAGCGTAGGGAAGGTCTTGATATCCGCGAACAGAGACGGTTCCTGCACAAGACAAAGTAGTTGCAGGTAACGCCGCAGCGCCCGTTGCTGTCGCAACCAGCAGGATCGCTGGAATCACACTGCGCCAAAACACTGTCGGCTCCCCCGCGTCGCCACAGCCTTTGGTAGCAAGCCTCACTTACCATTTAGTTGCGAGTCATCGGCGCGCGCTGGCAAACGGCGACGGGAAGGCGCAGTTAACGTGGGTTGCGACGTGGGTACGCAGTCGTCATCACCTCGCAACCCTTGAAAAATAAGGGCTGTCGTCGGACTCCCTCTCCGCCATCCTCGCCTGCGAGCAGCCGCCACACCAACCCTGCGCGCGTGGCTCCGAGTTTGGACCTTGTCCTTCACTCTCCGCCACTAGGCTTTTGCCGTCTCGAAACCCCGCCAGAGGCTTGAAGGGCACGGCCAGCTCCGGGGTTCGACACCCCGATTTCCGGCAATAGCTCAGTCGCTCCGCAAAGTGAGTTTCAGGACCAGTCTGCGGCGCCGATGTGAGGCGGAACGCCAGAGATTTGAAGGATTTTGACGCGACCCCGGTTTCTCCACCAGCCGCGGTTGAAATCCAGCTATCGTCTCACGGTCTCTACTCATTCTTGGAGGCGTTTTCAGGTCTCAGGCCATGGCATATGCGCTCATATCATTGCCACAAACTGCGCATTTGTTTAGTGTCTGGTCACTGCGCGGCGTAGATGCGGTTTGGGTCATGACTGTCAGCTTCGGAGACGTCTTCAGCGCGGTCGCAACAGCGTGTGCGCCTGATCAACCTGCCGTCATTTGCGACGACCAAACCGTCAGCTGGGCTGAGTTCGAGCATCGATCCAACGCACTCGCACGTGCGTTGCGCCACGCAGGTCTGAGCGATCAGGCCAAGGTCGCGCTCTATATGCGCAACGGCCCGGACTACCTCATCGCCTTCGCAGCCTGCTTCAAGGCGCGGCTGGCGCCGGTAAATATCAATTATCGCTATGGGCGTGAGGAAATCGCCTATCTTGTCGAGAATTCGGACGCAGAGGCGATCATTTTCGATGCGGAATTCGCGTCCAAGATTCCGACCCGCGACGAAGCGAGCGCGCTCGCCGTCAGAATCGTCGCCCGGGGCTCGGCGCCTGAAGCCATCGCCCTCGAGAGCATCTACCGCTCCGATGGCGCCCCGCTGGACCTGCGTCGCTCGGCGGATGACCTGTTTCTGCTCTACACCGGAGGTACGACGGGACTGCCCAAAGGCGTCATGTGGACGTCCGGCGTGCTATGGAACGTGCTCGCGGCGTCGCGCGCGGCGGCGCCCGATCAACCGCCGCCGATGACCGTCGAGGCGCTTCAGGAGCAGATCCGGTCGGAACGCACACGCGGCGCACCGCAGGTCCGCTACCACATCGGTCCGCCGCTGATGCACGGCACCGGGCTCTTTGCTGCTGTCAGCGTCTTGTCCCGTGGAGGCGCTGTCGTCTGTTCGGCGTCGCCGGCTTTCAATCCCGCATCCGCGCTCGACGCGATCGAGAGGCACGCCTGCACCGGCATCATTATCGTGGGAGACGCCTTTGCGCGTCCGCTGCTTGATGCGCTCCGCAAGGAGCCGGGCAGATGGGATGTGCGCGCGGTCACAAGCGTCGTCTCGAGCGGAATGATGTGGAGTGCGGAGGTCAAGGAAGGCATGCTCGACTTCATGCCCGACGCGCTGCTGATTGACGGACTGGGAGCGACAGAAGCGGCCAGCATCGCCGCGTCTGTGACGTCCAGGGACGTGCGACCATCGACGGCCCAATTCATACCGGCCGACGCCATCGTCGTGCGACCCGATGACTTTCGACCTGTCACGCCCGGTTCGGGAGAAGTCGGCCTCATCGCAAAGGGCGGCGACCTACCGCTCGGCTATTACAAAGATCCGGAACGGACCGCGCGCACCTATGTCACGATCGATGGCGTGCGCCGGATGATCGGCGGCGATCACGCCACGGTCGATGCAGACGGGACGATCGTCCTGCTGGGTCGCGGCAGTCATTGCATCAATACCGGCGGCGAAAAGGTCTATCCGGAAGAGGTCGAGCAGGCGCTCAAGAGCCACGCACTGGTGACCGACGCGCTTGTGTTCGCTGTTCCCGATCCGCGCCTCGGGCAATCCGTAGCAGCCGTGGCGAGCGTCTCGGCGCCGGTCGGGGAACAGACCTTGATTGCGCACGTGAAGACGAGTCTCGCAGGTTACAAGGCGCCGAAACGGATCGTGTTCACGCAAGAAGCGCCACGTGCGCCCAACGGCAAAGCCGACTATGCGCGCGCGCGCGCCATTTTCGAGCATGAGCTGAACTAGCGCACTTGCCGTTGTCCGCACTTTCATCCGGACTTGATGCTGCGAAGCGATCTGCGTGGGCCGCGCAAGCGCGTCATGGGCCGCGGACCGCTAAACATCTCGCTCAGGCGCATTTCCGTCTGGCCACTCGGCGATAAGTTGCGCCTTGACGATCTTTGACGTTGCGTTGGTCGGCAATGGCTCATCCCTGATCCACCAGCGGGTCGGACGTTCGAAATACGCAAGGCTTTCGGACGCAAACGCCGCAAGCGCCTCGATATCGAGCGCAGCCCCCTTCTTGGCGACCACAGCGGCCGCGACTTCCTCCCCGAGATCGGGATGCGGCAGACCGACGACGGCGACCTCGAGAACGGCGGGGTGGCGCAATATGCAATGTTCGACGCGAGGCGCAGATACATTCTCCCCGCCACGGATCACGATGTCCTTCGCCCGACCAGTGATGAACAGGTACCCTTCTTCATCGAGCCGCCCCAGATCGCCGGTGTGTACCCAGCCCTCGCGATCGATCGCGCGCCCCTCCGTCTCACCCCAGTAGCCGCTCATCTGCGACGGAGTTCGCACGAGAATTTCTCCCCTGCCTTCTGCATCAGGCGCTTCGATCCGAATTTCGCACGCGGGCAAGGCGCGACCGCAAGACAGCGGTCGTCGCAAATACTCTTCCCCGCTGATGAGCGTGACCGATCCGCCTGCCTCCGTCAGGCCGTATGTCGCGCTGGCCCCGATTCTCGCATTCGGAAAAACGCGGCGCACGCGATCCATCAGCTCCGAAGACACCGTGGCGCCGCCGCCCGCGATGCCGGTGACCGACGAAAGATCTCGCAATAGCGCGGACGGCGTGTGCACGACTCGCGACAAGAGCGTCGGGACGCTCGCCCACGTTTGGACGCATTCCTTCTCGATGAGATCGAGTATCCGTTCGGGATCCGCGCGCCCTTCAAGCAAGATGAAGCGATGCCCGCTCAGCAAAGCCTGCGTGTGCGACATGTATCCGGAAAGATGGAACAGGGGCGCACAGGACAGCATGGTCGTTTGCGCATCCTCGGGACCGAACGCCGAGGGTGAAACGCCGCGCCCTGCGTACAGCACATGCAGGCATGCTAGCGCCGCACGATGGGACAGCACTGCGGATTTCGCACGGCTCGTCGTTCCGGACGTAAAGATGAACAGCGCAGGATGCTCCTCATCGGTTTCTGCGTCCTGCACTTGCGTCACCTTCGTGGTCGGCGCAGCGCCGTCATTTTCGGTCCAGTCTTTGCGTAGGGTTTCGATCGCGAGGGACGGATGATCGGAAGGCACGATCACGCAGCGCGCTTCATCGACGAGAACGAGGCGAGGCTCGACGAGGGCCAAAGCGTGAGCCGTCTCTTCCGCGCTCCACCACGCATTGCCAAGCGCAATGACGGCGCCGATCCGCGCCAATGCCCAAAACCCCACAAGCCACTCGGCGCTGTTTGCGCCAAGTACCATCACTCTGTCCCCGCGGCGCACGCCTGCCTCCGCCAGTCTATCGGCCGCCCGTGCGACAGCCGCGTGAAACTCCGCGAAAGAGGCGCGCCGCGCACCGTGGACCAGAAATTCCCTTTTGCCCCACTTAGCCGACTCATCCAGAATGTCGGCGAGCCGTTGCGGTCGGGGTTCGAAGACACGGAGCGCGTAAGCGCCCATGCTCTTTTCTCCAACCCGCAAACCCCAGACGGGACGATTGGCGTGCGCCGTGCTCATGCGCCGACGGAAACCAGAAAACGAAGCAGGAGCCGCTCAGCCCCCGGCTCATCCTCAAACGCGGTGCGGGCATGCAGCATCACGTGATTGTTGATGAGGAGGATGTCGCCCGGATCGAGATCGACCCTCACGGAAATGTCCTCGTGATCAGCGATCTCTTCGTACAGATCGAAAAGCTCGAAATAATCCGCAGGCAGTTTAATCTCGCCGTGGCGATCTACGCTGCGGAAATAGTCAGAAATGTAGAATGTGCGCAAAGCACCTTCGGCATATGCGCAAGGCACCACCTCCGCGAATGCCGCAGACCCGGGCACTTGTTCGTTTCGGAGATCGAGATACACCGGAGCGAACAGTCGCTTCGCAAGATCGGGACGACGGCGTTGAAGTTCGTTATAGACGGTGACGGAGCTCGCAAGCTTGTTCAGACCACCGTCGCGCGCCTTGCGGACGCAGAGAAGGCCGAGAAGATCCGCGGCGTCGCAGTGGAACCGGAACTCGCGATCCGTGATGTAGTTTCGTGAAAAGGGGTCGCGTAGAGCCGCGCCCGTGTTGCGCACTTCGGCGATCAGGTGGTCGGTCCGGCTACTCTGCATTCCGAGGCGACCGAAACAGGCGCCGAGCATCTGCATGAACGCCTTGGCGCGATTCAGCGACCATGCGCGCACCGGGGCGCCGCGGAGAAGAACGAATCCTCTTCCGTCGAGAAGCTCCCGCCGCCACGTCTCCACCGCTTCAGCGATCACCGGCTCGTAGGCGTCTTCGCGCGCGGATTCACCCGCCGCTCCGAGGCGTCGCTCCCACGCCTCGACAAGCGCGTCAGACATCGGCTGCTTGAGCGCTGGTCCACGGGGCAGATCACGCGCCATCCATGCGGCGCGGCCTTCGACGCGTCCTTGAGGAACCGCATCGTGGCGCCTCGTTAGAAAGTGCTGCGACTGTTCCGCAACGGTGAAGGGACGCTTCATCATCAGCGCTCATTCTCGCCTTGACGGAGGGACGATATTGTCACGCCCTCGACTGATCAAGCGTTTAGTGCGATTGTCTTGCGTCGCCTCTCGAAGCTTCCGAGACCAAGGGAATACCACATGACGACAGAGTCCGACTCCACCCATGTCCGCGTCGACAAGGATGGCGCCATCGCACGCGTGACGCTGACACGCGCCGCTGAACGCAATGCGGTGAACACCGAAATGATGGCAGAACTCGACGCGGCCTGCAGGTCGTTCGCGACGTGCGAGCAGACCCGCGCCGTGATCTTCTGCGCTCAAGGAAATGATTTTTCCATTGGCGCGGACCTGAAACAGCCCCGGTTCCAGGGCGGCGAGACGCCAACCCTCCTCATGCGACGGCGTACAATCGAACTGGGCGCCACATTGATGCGCTGCATCCAGGATATCCACCAGCCGACTATCTGCGCAGTACAGGGAATCGCCACGGGCGCCGGCGCGTGCATCACCAGCGCGTGCGACTTCCGCATCGGGGCGACAAACGCGCGCATCGGATACGGAGAGGTGAGGCTGGGGATCAACCTGATGTGGAACGCCGTCCCCATCTGCGTCCATCTCATCGGCCCCTCACGCGCCAAGCAGATGATCATGACGGGCCGCCTTTTCACGGCGGATATTCTGGAACGATGGGGCTTTCTGGACGCTGTCGTGCCCCCAGAGCAGTTGCACGCAACAGCGCTCGCCTGGGCAGAAGAGTATGCCGCGCTGCCGCCGCTCTCCGTTCAGATGATCAAGCGCAGCATCAATTCGGTAGCCGGGCCGCTTGACCGCGCGATCATGCACATGGATGGCGACCAATGGCTGCTCGCTAGCATGAGCGGCGATTTCAAGGAAGCAGTGACCGCATTCTTCGAAAAGCGGACGCCGACATTCACCGGCGACTGAGCAGTTATCAGCCGAGCTTTACGCCCTTTCCAGCTGCAGCCTTGCCGACGAACTTGGCCACCTGAGGCGAGCCGCTTTCATAGACGTGCTGACCATTCGGGTCGGAAATCTGCGGGAAAAGCGCCGCAACATTCTCCGGCGTGCAGTCTTCCTCGCCCAGCCAGACGCCCTCGGTCTCATAGATCATCGTGCGGGCGAAGCCGCCCGCCGTTGCGCAGAGTATCACGCGCAATGGCGCATCCTCGCTGACAAGGAAGAGCAGACCGGGCGTCACCGTCTTCGGGCTCATGAGCTCGATCACGCCAGGCGGCAGGAGATCCTGGGTCATCCGTGTCGCTGCGCCAGGCGCGATCGTGTTGACTCGAATATTGTTCTTGGCGCCCTCAATGTGCAGCACGTTCATGAGCCCGACCACGCCCATCTTGGCTGCGCCATAGTTCGCCTGACCGAAATTTCCGTAGATGCCAGATGATGAGCTCGTCATGACGATCCGGCCGTAATTGGCTTCCTTCATGTGCGGCCAAACCGCGAGGCTGCAATTCGCCGATCCTTGCAAATGAACCGCGACCACCGCGGCGAAATCTTCTGATGTCATCTTCGCAAACGTGCGGTCGCGAAGAATGCCGGCATTGTTGACCAGAATATCCACCCTACCCCATCTCTTCATGGTCTGCGTAACCATATCCTGGACCTGATCGGGCTTGGTGACGTCAGCAGCGTGCGCAAAGGCTTCACCGCCCGCTTCCAAGATGAGACGGACCGTCTCAGTAGCCGGGCCGGCTGACCCGCCGGCACCGTCAACCCCTCCGCCGAAGTCGTTTACGACAACCCTTGCCCCCCGCTGAGCCAGCCCAAGGGCGTGCTCACGCCCGAGGCCCGCCCCGGCGCCGGTCACGACCGCAACTCGTTGATCAAAGCGAATGGTCACCGTACTCTCCTATCTGCTCTGCATGCAAAAAAAACGGGGACGCGGGGTCCCCGTCAGTTTGTCCTTCGGGAGGTAAGGCAGCCCTAGAAGTCGAAGCCGAGTTGTACGCCAATTCGGCGTGGGTACAGGATTTGAATGCCCGTGGCCGTGCGCACTGCCGGATCGTCGTCATCAAGCGCGTTCAACGCAAAGACATTCGCGCGCCAATTTGTGCCCTCGAGACCTGCGCGGAGCGTCAGATCGTTCAACTCACCGGAAACACGACCGGACGCAGCATCAATCTGAGACCCCCGGAACGAGTACGACCCATGAAGCCGCCAATCGACGCCGGGCCACATACTTGATGGACGCACGTAGTCCGCGCCGATCGTGTAGTTGCTGGTGGGAACGTTTGGCAGCGGCCTACCCTCGGAAATCGTCGGCAATGCGACAGACAGCGCGGGAACGACATTTTCAAAGTTGGTGTTCAACAGACTGCCGTTAAAGTTCACATCCAGTCCGTCCACCGGCGTTCGCCAAACAAACGCCAGATCGACACCGTCGATCGCCGCGTCACCGCCGTTCGCCAAGGATACAATCGCCGGTGACACGAACTGGACGATGATGTCTTCAAAGTCAGAGTGATACACGCTCGCTTCGACTTGAAAATCGCTCGAGACCGACAATTTCGTTCCAATCTCATAAGTCCAAACGCTGTCGGGATCGACGCCGGTCTGAGTCGGAATCCCAAGCAAAGCGGCTGCGTCGACCTGTCCCTGGGACTGAAACGATCCAGACCGGAAGCCCTTGGCGACATTGATGTAGAACATGGCGTCTTCAGTTGGGCGGAACCGCAGATTGAAGCGCGGGTTCGTGCTCTCCCAAACCGCGCCGCGCAGGGCGCGCGTACTATCCACGAAGTTGACTGAGAATCCACCTCGGTCGTCTTCGCTGTAGCGGACGCCCAAGGTCGGCGTGAGCATGCCGCCAAAGAAGTCATACGAGACTTCGCCGAACACCGCGTAGGAGTCCGTCTCGATTGTTCCATAGCTGAAGATCAAGGGCGTCGACGGGACGATGCGCACATCCAGATAGGACTTGATTATGGCGTCCCGCTTGAAGGCCCCAACAATCCATTGAAATGGCCCGTCTCCGCTCGACGTCAAGCGCACTTCTCCCGTGGTCTGCACGGTACGGAAGTCGCTGAAGTTGTTGACGACGAACGACGTGGCGTCGTTCAGCTTCAAGCTATGGATGATGTTGGAGACGTTTCCTGTCAGCGTTGCAAACCCAAGGTCCCAATTCGCCGTTGCGGAATAGAGATCCATATCGGTGTTCTGGTATGATGGTCTTCCGCCCGTCCCTGTAATGATGGGACTGCCCGCGGCGATCGTCTGGGCTGCGGTGAGATTATTGTTGAAGTCCTGGCGATTGTTCATCGTCCATGCGGTGAGCGAAACGTCAATCGTATCGGTCGGAGTCCACAGCAAAACGCCACGATAGCTATTTGCGTCCATGCCATTGACGTCGCTTCGATTGAACTCCGGAGCCTCTGCATACCCTCCCAGGGTTTCGATGCCTGCATTCAGGCGCACCGCCAGGCGGTCGCGCAAAATCGGAACATTCAACACGCCATTTATATTGTGGTTGTCGTCGCCGTCCGATGTGTTGGAGTATTCTCCACGCAAGAGGCCCGAGAACTCTGTCGTGTCCGGGGTACGTGTCACGATCTTGATGTTCCCGCCCATCGCTCCGCTGCCGTAAAGCGTTCCGGAAGGCCCCCGGACGACTTCGACACGCTGTACGTCGATCAAGCTTCCTGGCGGAGAGAGCTGCAGGTTGGGAATGCTGAAGGGCGTTTCATCAATGTAGAAGCCGACCAGTCCATCACCGGTCGTCCCTGCGGCAATGCCCCGAATCGAAATCGTCTCACGCCCAGCGGTCGTGTTGTTGACGATCGATGCGCCGGGAATGAACCGCACGAGATCACCGACTTGGCGAACGCCTGCCGTCTCAAGCGCATCAGCGCCGATTGCCTGGACCGCCAATGGCACGTCTTGGATCGCTTGTTCCCGCTTCTGCGCCGTCACCACGATCTCTTCCGATTCGGACTGCGCAAAAGCCGCCCCGGGCAATGCTAACAACGACGCAAGGCAAGCGCCGGTCAGCATGGAAAATCGGTTGTTCATCGCGCCTTCTCCCCGTCTTTCGCGCCGGCGTGGATCGCCGCGCCTCTTTTTTCGCCGGGGCACACGGCTGCCCCGAACTCATGACGACCTGCGAACACGCTCATTCCGGGGTCTCCGGAACAGCACCACCACCGTGCTAAACAATTGCTCAGCTTGTTGCAACCCGCTATTGTGCCGTTAAATCAGCGGCGTCTGGCGCGTGACCCAACGGCAACACCGGCGCCGCTTGCAGCGAAAAGGCCATTGAAATATGACGGTTTTCGGAAGTGAGCGCCTAATCATCGACTTCCTTTTCGCCCGACGGGACGCAGCCCCCGATGCGGAAGCCGCTGTCGGAGGCGTTGAACGTTTGAGCTACCGCGACCTCGCGGATCTCGTTGACGCCATCGCTCGGGGCCTGATTGCGCGCGGCGTGAAGCGCGGCGACCGTGTCGGCCTCCTCGGACCGCCCTCGACGGATTTCTGGGCGGTTTACCTCGCGACGACCTCGATCGGCGCGATCTGGCACGGCCTCAATCCGCGTTACCAACGCACCGAGTACGCCTACATCGTCGACAATGCGGACCCGGCGCTCATCTTCGCCGTCTCGCCGTTCGAAGACCGGGACTACGTCGCTGAGCTCGTCGCCGCAGGCGCTGACCGGGATGTGGTCATCCCGATCCTGCCGGAGGCGGGCGACGCGGTCCGCAAGCGCGGGGCCGCCTGGGACGCCTTCATTGAAGCAGGCCGCGCGATAGACGCCGATCGTTTCGACCGCGCGCGTGCAGTCGTCGAGCCCGAAGACATCGCCGTGATCGTCTACACCTCCGGAACGACGGGCAATCCCAAGGGGGCAATGCTCTCGCACCGCGCGATCGTCAGCGCAGCCCAAGCGAATCGCGCCTGGATGGGCGATGGGCTGGAATCGGCGATCTGCGCGGCGCCGATGAATCATGTTGGCGCGCTCAACAACATCTGCATGAATGTGCTCGCTTACGGCGGTCTCCTGATCTTTCATCCGCGGGTCGACATGGAGGCGCTGGCTGAACTCTCCAAACGCGAACAGCCCAGCTATCTCGTCGCAAGTCCCACCGGCTTCATGATGATGTTCCAGGCAACTGCTTCAGTGGCGGAACGGCTGCGCTCGACACGCCTGATCGTGTTCGGCGGCGCAGCGACGCCCAAAGCCATGCTCGAAAAGATCGCTCCGGGCGGCGCAGTCCTTTCGTCCGTATATGGGCAGACCGAAACGTGCGGCATCGTCACGCGAACGGATATCGGGGCGAGCCTCGAAGTGATGGCGGACACCATAGGCAAGCCCCTTCCCGGCGCGGTCACGCGCATTGCGACACCGGACGGAACGGAGTGCCCACGCGGGCAGGTTGGTGAAATCCAGATCAGCGGCCCGTACAATATGTCAGGCTATTTCCGCATGCCGGAGCAGACGGCGGAGGCTTTCACGCACGACGGATTTCTGCACACCGGCGATCTCGGTGTTGAACGCGAGGACGGCAACTTCGTTTTCGTCGGACGCCTGAAGGAAATGTTCAAGTCGGGCGGTTACAATGTCTACCCCGCAGAAGTCGAACAGGTTCTGTCTACGCACCCCGACATCGAGATCGCTGTCGTCGTGCCGCAGCTGCACCCGATGTTCCAAGAAGTCGGCCACGCCTACATTCGCGCACATGCAGCCGCAAAGGTGTCAACGGAAGATCTGAAAGCATTCCTGCGAGACCGGATCGCGAACTACAAGATCCCCAAGACGTTCTCATTCGAGACCGAGCTGCCCGCCCTTCCGAACGGCAAGATCGATCGCAAGGCGCTCAAGGCGCGCATCGCACGCACAACCGCTGCCGCCTGAGAAGGAGACTTAGCCTTGCACGCACGACACTCAGAGCTCGACGAAGCCGAACGCCGGGTGCGGGTCGATCTTGCCGCTCTCTACCGCTTGGTGGCGCTGGAAGGCTGGGACGACATGATCTTCACGCACATCTCGGCGCGCGTTCCAGGCCCCGACCATCACTTCCTGCTAAACCCTTACGGTTTGATGTTCGAAGAGATTACAGCCTCGAGTCTCGTTAAAGTCGATCTCGAAGGGCGGCCGGTAGACGATCCGAATGCGATCGTAAATCCGGCAGGATTTGTCATCCATAGCGCAGTGCACATGGCGCGCGACGACGCGCAGTGCGTCATGCATCTGCATACCGATGACGGGGCGGCCGTATCGGCGCGGGCGGAGGGGCTGTTGCCGATCACGCAGCACGCCATGATGGTGCGCGGCGCCCTCGCGTATCACGACTACGAAGGCGTTGCGCTTGATCTCGATGAGCGCGAGCGCCTCGTCGCCGACCTCGGCGACAAGCACTGCATGCTGCTTCGCAATCACGGCACGCTCGCCGTCGGGCCGAGTTGTGCGGGCGCATGGCTCGTCATGTATTTTCTTGAACGCGCCTGCACGATGCAGATCCGGGCGCAGGCGGGCGGCGACAATCTCTCGATCCCGAACCAGGGAGTCCCCGAGAAGGTGCACGAACAGAGCGTATCGCTGTTCGACGGTCGGGCAGGCCAGTTCACCTGGCCCACACTGCTCAGAAAGCTAGACCGGATCGATCCGAGCTACCGGAACTAGCGGCGCCTCAAGAGTCCATCGCACCGGCGGTCTCACGCTTTTGCGATGCGAAGATCGAACTGTACTGACCCTTTTCCCATGCCGGCGGCATTGGGCACGGAACATCGCCGAACCGCGCATGCGTAGCGGGCGATCCGCGGACCATCGCATTGGCGTGCGCCACGCCGTCCATGATCCGTGTCAGCGGAATCGCGTCTGCGGCAGCGTATGTGTGCAGCAAGAGCGGCCGCGTCCGCGGCGACCGGTTCGCCATGGAGCCGTGAACGGCGCGGCAATTATGGATCGTGACTGAACCTATCGGCCCCTTCAGCCAAGCGACAGACGACGGGTCGATCGCACGCACTTCATCGTCGGATAGCGCGCCTGTCCACGCGCCGGCTTCGTCCCGGAGACTGTAGAGCGGACCGCGATGACTTCCGCGCACCACGCCCATCGGCCCCATCTCGTCATCAACATCGGTCAGATAGACGCCAATCGTCAGCGGCGAGTAATTCGAATGCGGCCAGAACTGGATGTCCTGATGCCAGCGTATTTCTTCGCCCCCGCCTGACCATTTGAAATTCAGCTTCGAGTGATGGAAGCGGACATCGGAGCCCAACACGTCTTCGGCGATGTCGACGACCGGGCCGCGCAATCCAAACGCCTCGAAGTCCGGATCGAAGGCGACTGTCTGGGGAATGCGGCGAAGGCGCGGCGCCTCGAGAGTATGGCCCGGCTCGACAAGTATCGACGCCGAAGAGCTGGAAAGCGTACGGCTCTCCGCGATGAATCGCTTCATCGCTTCGGTGAGACGTACGATCCACTCGCGCGACAAATAACCGGGCAAGAGGAGATACCCTTCCCTTTCGTAGAAGGCCTTTTGCGCTTCTGTCAGACGAAGCATGTCGCCTCCTCCCGCCCTCAAGCCACTTCGAAAAGACCCGCTGCGCCCATGCCGGTGCCGACACACATGGTCACGACCACGTATTTAGCCCTGCGCCGCTTGCCTTCGATGAGGGCATGGCCGACGCATCGGGCACCCGTCATCCCGTAGGGATGGCCAATGGAGATCGAGCCGCCGTTCACGTTGTACTTCGCGGGATCGATGCCGAGCTTGTCGCGGCTATAGATGCATTGCGACGCGAAGGCCTCATTCAGCTCCCACAGCCCGATGTCGTCCACCTTCAGGCCATGTCGCTCCAGAAGGCGCGGCACGGCGAAGACAGGCCCAATGCCCATCTCGTCCGGATCACATCCTGCAACGGCGAACCCGCGAAAGACTCCCAGCGGCGCCAATCCACGACGTTCGACTTCCTTTCTCTCCATCAGCACGCATGCGCTTGCGCCATCCGACAACTGGCTCGAATTGCCGGCAGTGACGAACCTGCCCTCCTGAATGCGCTGGCCTCCGCGCAGCACGGGCTCAAGCTTCTGCAAGTCCGCGAGCGTTGTCTGGGCGCGATTGCATTCATCGCCCCTGACGGTGTGCTCGACCAAGGTCTCTTCCTTGGTGGTTTTATCTATCTGACGATACTTGACCGTGATTGGCACGATCTCGTCGTCGAACAGGCCGGCCGCCTGCGCCGCTGCGGTGCGCTGCTGACTCTCCAGAGCGTATGCGTCTTGCGTCTCCCGAGAGACGCCGTAGCGCTCCGCGACCACTTCGGCCGTTTCGATCATGCTCATCCAGAGCGCCGGCTGCTGTGCGTAGAGCTGCTCCTCGACCACCCGATGGCGGTTCATATGCCCGCTCATTTGCACGAGCGAAATGGACTCCACCCCTCCGGCCGCCATCACCGGCACGCCCTCGTTGACCACTCGCCCCGCCGCGAAGGCAATCGCCTGAAGGCCGGAAGAACAGAAGCGCGCAACGGTGGATCCGGAAACAGTGTTCGGGCATCCCGCCCAAATGGCAGATGTCCGTCCGAGATTGCCGGTTGCGCCTTCCGGCATGCCGGCCCCGATGATCACGTCCTCGATCTCGGCGGGTTCGACCTTGGCGCGCGCCATGGCGTGCTTGAGGGCATGGCCGCCCAGAACAATGCCGTGTGTGTCGTTGAAGCTTCCCCGAACGGCCTTGCCGATCCCGGTACGCGCCGTAGACACGATCATCGCCTCTCGCATGCATCCCTCCACCAAACTTGAACGTTTGTTCAGTCTGCGATAGCGCGTCCGCCCCTGCTGTGCAAGCCTGACGCTCGTTCCCCGCTCCGCTCGCACTTGACGACGCGGCGGGCGCGTCTGATCACGATCGTTGAGTACGAGACTGCGATGACCGAAGCCGCAACGCCAATTCCCGACCGCTCGAATGGACGCGAGCGCATCCTCGACGAAGCCATGCAGCTCTTCGCGGAACACGGCTTCGACAGCGTGACCGTGCGCGACATTGCGGCCAAAGCCGACGTCTCGGTCGGCCTAATCAATCACCATTTCGGATCGAAGGAAGGCCTTCGCGAGGCGGTGGACGCCAAATTCATCCGTCAGTTCGAGGAAGTGCTCGACTCCGCGGCGCCCTCCATGGGGCAGATGCGGATGGAGGATTTCTTCGCGTGGGTAGATGATTGGATCGCGCGCCATCAATCAACTTGGCCCGTCACGGTGCAATACTTTCGTCGCGCGCTGCTGGAAGAAAGCGAATGGGGCGCAAGCGTGTTCGAGAAATTCTTCAGCATCGCTCGCGCGTCGATCGACAGGATGGACGCCCAGGGGCTCCTTCGCCCCGATGTGGACCGGCTCTGGCTTCCCTTTCTCATGGTCTATCTGGAGCTCGGCACGTCACTGCTCGATCCGTACGTCACCAAAATCCTCGGCCGGTCGGGATTTGAAGCCGACCTCTGGAAGCGCCGGCACCGTGCGTATCTCTCACTCATCTATCGCGGCGTATTGCCTCCAAAGGACCGTGCCAGGAAATCCTCGGCCCAAGAAGCAAACTAAACAATTGATCAGCGCCTGATTTTGCCGTTAGTCTCCCCCGCAAGACGTTCGGGAGGCGCGGTTGACAACGTTGCACCAGGTGCGCGAGGGCGCTGTGGCTCCTGCCAAGACCGCTAGCCCGTACAAGTATTACGTCCTCGGCGTGCTCGCGATGGTGAGCTTTTTCAACTACATGGACCGCATGGTGCTCGCGGTTCTCGTCGAGCCTATCAAGGCGGATCTCGGTCTTTCCGACACCCAGATCGGCTTGCTGTCGGGCTTTGCATTTGCGGCGCTCTACGCAACGTTCGGCGTTCCTCTCGCCCGCCTTGCGGACAAACGCTCGCGCACGCGCATCCTTTCCGGCTGCATCGTGCTTTGGAGCGCGATGACCGCCGCCTGCGGAGCGGCGGCGAATTTCACGCATCTCCTCCTGGCGCGTGTCGGAGTCGGACTAGGCGAGGCCGGTTGCGTGCCGGCGTCGCATTCCTTGCTGGGCGATTACTTTCCAGGTCCGCGACGCGCCTTCGCCATTAGCGTGTTCCAGGCTGGCGGTCTGGCGGGACTGTCGCTCGGCCTGATGGCCACCGGCTATCTCGCGGATGCGTACGGCTGGCGCATCGCCTTCTTCGTCGTCGGCGCACCGGGCCTCCTGCTCGGACTCATCGTTCTTTTTACCGTGCGCGAGACCCGCGTCTTCGGAAATCGCCAGATTGGTGCTTCAGAAGAACCCGCTGTGACGATGCTAGAAGGTCTACGCGTTCTGTCGCGACGGGCCACCTTCGTGCATCTCGTTCTTGGCCTGACGATCGGCGCCTTCGGCACCTACGCCATCGCGCAGTGGCTCGCGGCGTTCTTTATGCGCGTGCATGGGCTGACGCTGACAGAGATCGGCGTGTGGTCCGGTCTTTCGTCGGGATTTGGCGGCATCGTCGGCGTTCTGCTTGGGGGCGTCATTGCCGCGCGCCTTATCGTGCATGACCGTCGTTGGGAGCTCTGGGCGCCGGCGCTCGCCTACGGTCTCGGCTGCCCGATCTATCTCGCCGTCTTCCTTTGGCCCGACCCGTGGGTCGCGCTCGCCCTTAAGTTCGCGGCCAGCTTCGTCGTTGCAAGCGGCGGAGGCGTCGCGCTCGCAGCGCTGCAGTCCGTCGCCGAGACAAGATTGCGCGCGACGGCGATCGCCATAATGATGTTCATTTCCGCCTTCGCAGGCATGGGCGCGGGTCCTTTCACCGTGGGATTCGTCAGCGACTTGCTGGCGCCGACGTTCCAGGAGCTAAGTCTGCGCTTCGCTCTCCTCGGGGCCACGCTTGCACTCGCCATAGCGAGCCTTCACTTCTACCTCGCCTCACGAACCATCGCACGCGATGCGGTGAGTTGATCCGGAACGACTCCCATGCCCTTTCCTGCAAGCCGTGTCGGCCTCGAGCTGCAATCCTCAGCGCGCACCCTGACGACACGGGAAATCCTCGCTTACGCCGCCGGACTCGACGCGACCGAACCGTCCTTTCTCGATGACGTGCAGGCCGGCGGACTCCGCGCGCTTCCATTCCAGTGCGTGAGCCTGGAATGGCCAGTTCTCGTCTCTTCACGCGAAGGCATGTCCGCAAGCCTTTCTCAAGAGGAAGCGATACGCGGCGTCCACGCGATTCAGGACTCGGAGTTTCACCGCCCCCTGCGTCCGGGTGACGAGCTTCGCACTCATGGCCGTCTTGTATTGGCCCGCGCCACGCGCGCAGGCGTCTTCACCACGTTTAAGCTCACTACCGTCGACGCGCGCAGCGGAGAGCCGGTCATCACGAGTTGGTCGAGCTCGATTTATCGCGGTGTGGCGTTGGACGGCGCGGACGCCGTTATCGACGAACCGCCGAGCCCGCCTTTAGGCACTGGGTCTGCCCTGCCCGAGAACGCAACGCGTCGGACGATTCAGATCTCGAAAGGCGCGCCGCACGTTTATACCGAGTGCGCCGACATCTGGAATCCGATCCACACCGAACGCGCCGTCGCGCTCGCAGCCGGTCTGCCGGACATCATCCTGCACGGCACCGCAACGTGGGCGCTGGCGGGGCTTGAGATCCTGCGGGCCTATGCAGACAGCGATGTGGCGCGGCTTAAGCGCATTTCAGGCCGCTTCGTCGGCATGGTCATTCCGGGCGAGACCATCGAAGTGCGCCACGCGCAGGCCGGCGGCGTCATCCGCTTCGAGGCCCGCAATGGCGCAGGCGCCCTCGCGATAGATCAGGGCTTCGCGGTGCTCTCAGAATAAGACGGCCGCACGCCATTCCTAAACAGAGGCACGCAGTTGCGGCTGTCGGCGCGCGATCGCCGGACCAAGCAGGGCCGCGAAACTCTGCATCGTCTCCGCACCTGCCGTCGCGGGAGAGCCCGCGTCGAAGGGCGGCGAAGGATCGTATTCGATCATCAGCTGGATCGCGCGCGCCAAGTCTTCGCCATACAGGCGCGCCGTCAGATGCAACGCGGCATCGATGCCCGCCGAAACACCCGCCGATGTGAGAACCACCCCGTCTTCAACCCAGCGCGCTTCCTGCGGCGTGGCGCCGAAGCGCGCGAGGTCCGCAAGCGCGGCCCAATGCGTGGTGGCCCGCCTGCCGCCGAGAAGCCCTGCCTCTCCCAAATGAAACGCGCCGGTGCAGACGGAGAAAACCCCTCGTGCGGAAGGAGCCGCCGCCTTGAGCCAGGCGTGCAGCGCGTTGTGTCGTCGCGCTTCTTCGGGCGTAGGGCCACCCGGGACCACGATGAGGTCTGCGTCTGGCGCGTCTGCGAACGCATGCGACGCAACGACCGGCAAGGTCCGGCTGTCTGGCGTCACCACGCCGGCGCGCTCAGCGACAACGAACGCCTCGGCGTCCGGCCACAGGGTAAGCACCTCGTACGGACCGACAAGATCCAGCAGCGTCATGCCGTCATAGGCGACAAAAGCAATCCTCATCGCACAGCCATTCCTATTCTCGATGCTTTCCGTGACGCGCAAGGAACGCGATGATCAACGCATTCACCTCGTCAGGGCGCTCCAGATGCAGAAAATGCCCCGCGTCCCGAACACGTCGCACGTCCACGCCGCGCGCGAACATCGCTTGAGGCATCGAGCGCGTGAAGATGTCCGGCGAAATACAGCCGTCTCTTTCGCCCGTCAGGCCCAGCGTGGGCGCAGCAACGGGCGCGGTCCAGATCGCAGCGCTTTCCCCTGCCCGCGGCGCTGCGGGATCGAACGCTGTCCGATAATAGGCGAGCGCCGCTTCGAGCACGCCGGGTTTCGAGAAGGTCTCGAAGAGCGCCGCCATATCCGAGGGGTCCGGCGTGTAGTCCGGCGACCAGTCGCGCCAAAGGGCGCGCAGAAACGCGAAGTCCTCGCCGCCTACGATCGCTTCCGCCATCCCGCGCATCTGAAACAGATACATGTACCAAGAGCGACGAAGCTGACCGTAGTCCGCTGCAAGATTCGCCGCGAAGGCAGCCGGATGCGGCACGGCGAGCGTCGTCAAGGAAAGCCACCGGTGTGGCGCGCGCGACGCCGCCGCATACGCGATGCTTGCGCCCCAGTCATGGCCAACAAGATGCGCGGGCTCATCGTCCAGTGCGTTTGCAATCGCAAGCACGTCCTGGGACAGCGCAGCCATGCTGTAGTCGCCATCGGCAGGCTTGGAGGAAGGCTCGTATCCACGCATCACGGGCGCCGCCGCGCGATACCCCGCCGCCGACAACGCCGGCAGCAGCACGCGAAACGTGCGCGCAGTGTCCGGAAACCCATGCAAGCAAAGTACCAGGCGGCCCGCGCCAATCTCGTGCACCGTGAAGCTCAACGCATCGACGCTGACGGACCGGATAGTAGCGCCCTCGATCATCCTCGCCCCACTGGCCTCAAGCCCAAGGATCGATCAGGATTTTCGCATGGCGTTCAGGATCGGCAAGATCCGCGAAGGCTTGACTGACGCCGTCGAGCCCAACCTTGCCGGTGACGAGAAGACGCCAGTCGATCGCCCCTCTCCGGACAAGATCGAGCGCCTCCGCGAACTCTTCCGGCGTGTAGTAGATCACAAAGATGAAGACGTGCTCGCGCATCACCGACAGGACCGGAAGAAAGCTCTCTTCATCCGGCGCGATGCCGACGATCACGACTCGGGTGTTCTGCGGCGCTTCGAGAAACAGTCTGCCCAACATGCCCGGCGCGCCGGTGTTTTCGAACAGAACCAGAGGAGCGCCCGGTGCGCGTTCGACAGCACGCGCGACGACACTTTCGTCGCGTCCATTCACAACCAGATCGGCGCCCATCGTTTCTGCGAGCGCGCGCCGTTTCGGCGAAAGGTCAGACGCGATGATCCGGCGCACGCCGCGCGCCCTCAGTACGGCGATCAGCGCAAGGCCGATCGGTCCACAACCGACGACTACGGCAGCGTCGTCTGCCGCTACCCCTGACTTGTTGACCGCATGCACGGCGATGCCCATCGGCTCGACGAAAGCTGCCGCCTCGTCCGGTATCGAATCGTCGACCGGGAGCAGCAAAGACTCGGTCAGCACCATATACTGTGCATAAGCGCCAGGCGGGTCGCGACTCGCGCCGATGAGCGACGGCGTCCCTCCCCGCATCAGGAACGGCATCGAACAGACCCTGTCGCCCCGGCGAAGCGTTCGCTGCGTCCCGGAACCGAACTCTTCGACTTCGCAGACGAATTCGTGACCGAGGACGACACCCTCTTCGACGCCGCGTTCGAGTGCGTCCGTCGGCGCGCCGAGTTTGCGCGTGCGGTCAATGATGTGTTGAATGTGTTTCACGTAATGAAGGTCTGAACCGCAAATCCCGCAGGCGCGCACCTTCACCAGCACTTCACCTGCCGCAGGAACTGGCGTCGGCAGCTCCTCGACGAAGAACTTTCCCTTTCGTGCGACGGCGGCGCGCACGGTCAGCGGCCCTGCACGATAAGCTTCGAACAGTCGAGCTCCATAGCCTCGCAATAGCCGGTGTAGAGATCCAGCGCGCTGCGCGCATCGACAATCGAAGTGACGCTGCCCGCGTCGTCGACGTTGATGTTCGCGCCATAGATGGCAAACCACGCGATCGTGTCGTCAACCTGGTCCTGGGGGGTCACGAGCGTGTGGCGCGATCCCGCGGGCTCGAACAAATACGACCCCGGCCGGTTCACGGCCTCTGGACTTTCCAGATAGTACCATGCGCCCTTCAGCGTCATCGCGAACACGAGCCCGGTGTGATAGTGCGTCGGTACGCGATATCCTGGCGCGAGCCGCGTCTTGGAAACCCAAAGACCAGTGTTCAGGTCAACGTGCAGAAGCTGAAGCGCGGCGCCTGACCCGGTGTCCATCCACGGCAGCTCATCATCGCCGACGTGCGCGGTTTCAAGCGCGCCTTCCGCGGGAACGACCGGGCGCGCCATGGCGGCGGCGATAAAGGCGGCCAGCTTGTCCGGGGCGGGCGCAGCGAGCGTGTCGGCCATGTTGTCCTCGTTCTATTGAATGGATGCGGCGAGTGCGCTGAAGTGCTCGCGGGCGGGTTCGAAGCCCGTCGGCAACTTGACTTTGCGTGGATCGTACCAGGGCAGGAAGGTCGCAAGACGCTTGGGAGTCGCACACGCGAGATAGCGGCGCATACGCCCATCACGGCGCGCCTTTGCTTCCGGCGTATCGTATCGCGCCATCGTTTCCGGATCGGCGGCGATCATCGCGGCCGCGAACTTGCCGCACCATTTTAGATAGTGGTTCTGGAACCAGAGGCTCATCGCGGTGCGATAGAAGTAGCCGCCGCATACCTTTTCGAACGCATCGAAGCACACCGTGCGGTGTTCGATCTCTTCCATGATGTGCCAGAACATGAGTCCGCGAAGGGGTTCTTTCATGTCATCGAAGATGCCCACCTCGATCTGCGCACGCGCGCCGGCGCACGTCATGGATTCAAACCCCTCCGCATAAGCGAGATTGAACCGCAGCGGCTTCTCCCTGCTCCAGCGTGCGAAGAGCGCCTCCACTTCCGTTTCGAGCGCGGCGAGCTGCGGTCCCGATGGATGGATGCGTTTCACGACCTCATTGGCCTTTGCATGCTGGCGGAAGTGCTGGCCTTCCTGCGCACAGAAGCGCTTCATTTCCTCGAGCGTTTCCGCATCCTTGATGTGGGCCATCGCCGCCTGCACGGTGCGGATCAAATACGGCTCCAGATACGGCAGCATCATCCAGGCGCCGACGAAGAAGTAGGACAGCGCCGGATCGTCCTCGATAAAGACGAGATCCATGTCGTCGGGAAACTCGAAGTTCATCCGACGCACGGGGATATCGACCGCAGCGCTCATGGCCCGCCTCCTCACCACGGACATCGGCTTTGTTTCGCCGGTTTACAGCCCTTCTGCCGGACGCTAGGTCTTGCGTCAATCAAAATTGAACAGCAGTTCAGTGCGGCGATGCCGATCGGACGGAGAGCGTGGAGACCTGGCAATGCCATCAGTTCTGGTCACGGGCGGCCCTGGATTCATTGGGCGACGGGTGGTTGCGCGGTTTCTGGACCGGGGATGGCAAGCATCCAGCTTTTCGCTCCCTGGCGAGGCCGCATCTCCGCTTTGGCGGAAGCCGGTCGCCATGCATCATGGCGATCTTGCGGATCGCCATGCCGTGAGCACAGCCGCACGCGGCGCGGATCTCATCATCCACCTCGCGGCGATCGTCGGCGTGGCGGGCGACTACGAGCGACAATGGCGCGTCATCGCGGAAGGCACCCGTCATGTCTGCGAGGCCGCGGCGCAGGAGCGCGCACGGCTCGTCGTTGCTTCCTCGATCGCTGTCTATGGCGCGATGATCCAAACGCAGGTCTGCCGCGAAGAGGACGGACACGGCCCTTGGCAAGGCGCCTATGGCCGCGCGAAACAGGCGCAGGAATCCATTGCCCTCGAACTGGCGGCCGCCCACGAACTCGCACTGACCCTTGTGCGCCCGGCCAACGTCTACGGGCTCGGCGGCGCCAGCGCTTGGGGCGATCGGCTCATCGATCTCATCAGCACGACCGGCGGCGCAGTGATCGGCGACGGCGACACGAACAATGCCGGCCTGGTCTATGTCGAAAATCTCGCAGACGCCCTCGTCCTTGCCGGCACTCATGAGGCTGCGATCGGGCGGACGTACAATGTGTGCGACGGCGAAAACGTCACCTGGCGCCGGTTCATGGACGACATGGCCGCGCTGGCGGGAAAGCCGCCGCCACCGGCGATCGCCCTTGCGCCCCTTCTCGCCGCCGCCCGCGCCAACGAAGACCCCGAGCGCCTCATCGGTCCGAAGTCGCCCGAGATCCCCATGCTGGAGGGGCTCAATCTCGTCGGTTTCGACAACCGCATCGAGGCTTCCCGCATTCGTACCGAACTCGGCTGGCGACCACGCATCGCCTACGCAGACGCCATGGCTGAAATTGCTGCGCAGCGAAGCGGGCGATGAGCGCTGAAATCTCTCTTCGCTGCACGCGCTGCTTGCGATTGGAACGCGCCCACTCGTCGACCGCGCCGAAACCTTTCTCAACCCGAAAATCACCAGGACAAGCGCCATGAGCATTGATCCCGTGACACCGGCGCCGTCCGGAATCTTGATTGAAGCGGAAGATTTCGATGACCATGGCGGCTGGCTTCTCGACTCCCAGTTTGAAGTGCAGATGGGATCGCCATACCTGCTTGCGCACGGGCTCGGTCGCCCGGTCGCAGACGCCACGACGACCATCGTCGTGCCCGAGAGCGCCGCGTATGAGGTCTGGGTGCGTGCGAAAGACTGGGTTGCTTCGCATCATCCTGGTCGTTTCCGCTTGTCGATCGACGGCGTCGCGCTCGAAACCGTTTTCGGCGCCAACGGACAGGACTGGTCGTGGCAGTCGGCGGGTCGCGTGGCGCTGCGCGAGGGGCTGACCATGCTCGCGCTGCACGATCTCACCGGCTTCGAGGCGCGTTGTGACGCCATCTACTTCGCGCGCGACGGCGTCGCGCCGCCGAATGACGTCAGCGAAAAGAGTCGAGCGTGGCGCCGAGCCCTGCGCGGACTGCCCGAGGCGCCCATCGATGCGGGAATGTATGATGTGATCGTCGTCGGGGGCGGCATATCTGGTTGCGCGGCGGCGCTCGCAGCCGCCAGGCTCGGCCAGCGCGTCGCGCTCATCCATGATCGGCCCGTGCTCGGCGGAAATGCAAGTATCGAGATCGGGCTCATGCCGCGCGGCGCGCAGGGCGCACTCCTCAAGGAGCTTTCAGAACGCGACGCCCATGGCGATATCGCGGCGCTGTCTCTGATCGAGGCCGAGCCGACAGCTTCCGTCTTTCTCCAACACCGCATAATCGCCGCCGCCCGCGCGGGAAGTCGCATCGTTTCCGTCGATGCCGTAGAAGCGCGCAGCGGCCAGGAGAGACGATTCACGGGCTCGATGTTCATTGACGCAAGCGGCGTGGCGATACTGGGCGTTCTCGGAGGGGCCAAAACACTCTTCGGTCGCGAGGCGCGCTCAGACTACAACGAACCCTACGCGCCGGAAGAGGCGGACGCCATGCACCATGGCAACACGCTCTTCTTCCGCACGCGCATGGCGGACCATCCCGTCCCGTTTCCGGATGTGCCTTGGGCGACGGAGATTTCAAAAGACTACGCCAATCTCAGCGGTCAGTTGATCAAGCCCGGTCTTGAGAACGGCCCAGGCCCCATGGCCGGAGACAATCCAAGCACGCCGGAATTCAAGTTCAATGATGGAACGGAGTCGTTTCCCGCCACACACTTCTGGGAATACGGCCAGTGGCTCGACCCCTACACGTCTGGCGAGGAGGTTCGCGATTACCTGATGCGCGCGCTCTACGGCACCTTCTCCAATGTGAAACGCATGGAGCCGGAAAAGTACGCGAACCTTGAATTCGAATGGATGGCGTTCGTCGCCGCCCAAGGCGAGTTTCGCCGCTACCGGGGCGATTATGTGCTCACCGAGAACGACATACGGGAGCATGTCCGGTTTGAGGACACGCTCATCGCAAACGATGGCTCATTCTGCACTCATTGCGCATGGCGACCGGGGGAAGGCAAATATCCGTTTAGGCTCAAGGACTGGATTTTCGATCAGCGGGATCGCCAGTCCTACGAGATTCCGTTCCGCTGCCTCTACTCCGCGAATATCGACAACCTGTTCGCGGCGGGCAAGCATATCAGCGTCACGCACATCGCCGCCTCGGCGACGAAACTCATGGGCAACGGCGCGCAGCACGGCGTCGCGGTCGCGGCGGCGGCCTACTTGTGCAACAAGCACGCGACCACGCCTCGAGACCTGCGCAGGACCCGCTTGCAGGAACTCAAGGCGCTGGTTGCAACGCTTACGGCTTGTGACCACGACATGGAGAGCTCCCCGCCGCAGCGAAAGTTCAAGGCGGTCCCTGGTTGAACAGTGGACGCAGCTGTCATTCATTGGGCTGAAATGATTTGTAACGAGGCGATCCTTCGCCCCCATGATGCCAATCCGCCTAGGTCGCGCATCGATTCTTGCGTCGAACCAGGCTGATTGTCAGTCCGACGTCCTTCATGCTCTGTCTATGTATCCGCGCCATCGCGCGCTGGCTTCCGCGCAACGCTCTCTACCCACGCGCTCCCCACAAAAATAATCGGCAACGGGCGAACAGGAGCCAACGCCAGCAAACCAGCGCACCGCATTTTCCTTGCAAAGTTGGTAGATTGTTCAGGCTCTGGCGCATGCACTTGATCGCGCGTGGACGCCTAGCTCGGCAAGCTCCCTCTCCGCCAGTTTGTTCGCTCACGGCGATTTCGCGGCGCTCAACGCCTCCGCGGGGGCGGCCTGACCGGCCGGCGCGCTCATCTTTCGCTTGCGCGGGCGTCAGCGCCGTTTCAGCGCCGCCTGGCAAGCAAGGAGGCGGGCGTGCAGCGGTCCGCGCCAATCCGGCGCGGCGCAGCCGGCGAGCAGCATCGCGGCGCCGGCCTGCATCGTCGGCGCGACACGGTTGCAGGGCAGATCGCCAACGGCCCAATCCAACATGACCGAGCGAAAGATGTGCAACAGGTGCGTGCACAACAATTCCGGATCGACGTCGCGATGCAGCGCGCCTGCGTCGACAGCGGCGTCGATCAGCTGGCGCCAGAACGCGTTCGCCTTGAGGCTCAGCACCTGGCCGCGCACGTCGTCCTTGGTGTCGAACACGGCCGACCAAAGCATCTTATAAAACGCGGGATCGCCAATATAAAAACCGACCGCGAGATCGAGGCCCGCGAACAGGCGCTCCAGCGGATCGACGCTGCGCACGGCGCGAAACCGTTCCTGAAATGCGCGAACATCTTCCAGCAACGCCAAAATAATCGCGCGCTTGGAGCCGAAGAGATTGTATGGCGTGGCGAGGCTGACGCCGGCGCGCGCAGCCAGCGCACGCATCGACAAGCCGACATCGCCGGTTTCACGGATCAATTCGCGCGCGGCTTCGATGATGCGGCGGCGGCGCTCAGCCTTTCCGGCTTCGCGACGCGAAAGCCCTTCCGACGGATCGGCGGCCTGGCGTGCGCGCGCTGCGCTTGATCGGCTCGGCACACTCATCTCCAAACGGCGCGCGGATCGCTGAAGCGATCGCGGCCCAACGGTCAGGGCCATGTGCGCCAAGACGGCGCCACGCCTATAGAGGCCCGCCCGTCTTGTCGAGCGCGGCAGGACCCCGCCTGCTTGACGCGCCAAATTCAGTATAACATGTTCTAAGTCCAATGGGGCAAGAGACCCTGTCCTTGGGAGGCGCGCATGCAGGCTGAAACGGTCGTCAGCGGACTGCACTTTCCCGAAGGCCCCATCGCCATGGCGGATGGCTCGGTGCTGCTGGTGGAAATCCGGCGGCGCACGCTCACGCGCGTAAAGCCTGACGGGGCAACCGAGATCGTTGCAGAACTCGACGGCGGACCGAACGGCGCGGCCATCGGCCCGGACGGCGCGGTCTACATCACCAACAATGGCGGGTTCGAATGGGTCGATCGTCCCGACGGCACGATGGCGCCGCACGGCAAGGCGCGCGACTACAAATCCGGATCGATCCAGCGCGTAGATCTCGCGAACGGCAAGGTGACGACGCTGTACGATGCGTGCGACGGCCGCATGCTGCGCGGCCCGAACGATCTGGTGTTCGACGGTCACGGCGGGTTCTGGTTCACCGATCTCGGCAAGAGCGACGGCGACAGCATGCAGATGGGCCACCTGCTCTATGCGAAGGCCGACGGCTCGATGATCCGGCGCGTGCGCGAAGGCATGATCACGCCGAACGGCGTCGGCCTGTCGCCGGACGGACGCACCGTCTATGTGGCGGAAACGTACACAAGCCGAGTTTGGGCGTTCGACATCGATGCGCCCGGCATATTGCGCGCCAGCGCCGACATGTGGAGCCCGGGCCGCGTGATGGGGCCCCTGCCCGGCTATCAATTGCTCGATAGCCTTGCGGTGGAGGCCGGCGGCAAGGTGTGCGTCGCCACGATCGTGAATGGCGGGATTACCGCGTTCGATCCTGACGGCGGCCATGAGCATGCCTCGTTCGACGATCCGATCTGCACCAATATCTGTTTCGGCGGCGCGGACATGCGCGATGCGTGGATCACCGCGTCCGCTACGGGCCGGCTGTTGAAATGCCGCTGGCCGCGGCCAGGATTGCGCCTTGCGCACAATGCATGAGGAGAGCGCATTGGATTTCGAACAGATACGCTATGCCGTCGATGGCCCCGTCGCCACGTTGACGCTCCATCGCCCCGAGAAACTCAACGCCTACACCGCGAAAATGGGCGCTGAGATCGCCGCGGCGGTGAACGCAGCAAGTGAAGACGATGCGGTGCGCGCGGTCGTGATCACGGGCGCGGGGCGCGGCTTCTGCGCGGGCGCGGACATTTCCGAAGGCGCTGGCAGTTTCGACACATCCGTCGGCGGCGCGGGCGCAAAAAATTTCGGCGGCGGCGAACCGCAGCGCAGCCAGGGCGTGAATTTCATCGATGCGCTGTTCAGCTGCAAGAAAGCGACGATCGCGGCCTTCAATGGCGCCGCCGTCGGCGTGGGCGTAACGCTGGCGTTGCCAACGGACATCAAGATTGCGTCGTCGGCGGCGAGGTTCGGCTTTGTGTTCGCGCGGCGCGGGCTTGTGCCGGAAGCGGGCAGCGCGTGGTTTCTGCCGCAGATCGTGGGTTTGCCGCAGGCGCTGCGCTGGTGCCTCAGCGGACGCGTATTCAACGCGGATGAGGCGCTTGCGGGCGGATTGGTGAGCGAAGTCGTTGAGCCTGAGGCGCTCTTGTCGCGTGCGCGCGAGATCGCGATGGAGATCGCGGAGAATACCGCGCCGGTGTCGATTGCGCTAACCCGACAAATGTTGTGGCGGTTTGCAAGCGCCTCAGGCCCCGACCCGGCGCTGGCTGTGGACGGTGCGTTCGCGATGGCGCTTGGCGCGGGCGGCGATGTGCGGGAGGGCGTGGCGGCGTTCCTGGAGAAGCGCGCGCCGCACTTTCCAGGCCGGCCATCGCGCGACATGCCGAAAGGTTATCCCTGGTGGTGATCCGTCACTGACGAGGTTGAAAAGAAATTGGCGGGAAGCGCGACGCTTCCCGCCGATTTGCATTGGGGCGCGCGCCCCATGTTATTCTCAGGCTTAGTTGAGCCTGTAGCTCACCGTCACGCCATAGGTGGCCGGCATGCCGGCATAGCGGTAGATCACGTCGTTCACGTGGACCGCCGACACCCAATAATATTCATCGGTGACGTTGCGGCCCCAGACCTGCACGCGCCATTGATCGTTCTCCACGCCGGCGCGGAGATCAAGCAGGGTCGTCGCGGGAAGTTTCAAGACATCGCGCGGCTGGTCTCCGGCGGAGATGTCCGCGTCCGGCTTGTAGAAGAAATTGTTCGTGACATCCCGGAAGCTTGCCGTGCCGCCGACGAAGGCGCGCAAATTGTCGGACAGTGTCCAATCATATTGCACGTCGAGGGCTGCTTGCCATTCCGGCGAAGCCGGGAAAGGCTGACCGGTCAGGTTCACGAAGTTGGAAAACGCATCGAACTGGAAGTAGTTGCCGTTGATGCAATTCGGGCCGCTGCTGCAGCCGTCGACTTCGCTTCTTGATTGGCTCAAGACCGGCGAAATGCGCAGGTTTTCGATCGGCCGCCAGACGGCCGACAATTCGAAGCCCTGCACGTGCGCTTCCGGCACGTTCACCAGCGCCGGCAACGGCCCGAACACCGGATCGACGATGGCGCCGAGCAATTGCTTGTCGGTGTAATCATAGTAGAACACCGCGCCGTTCAATTGCAGCGTGTCATCGAAGAGGCTCGATTTGAAGCCCACTTCGTAGGCCAGCAATTCTTCCTGCACCGCAGGCTCAAGCTGCGACGACGCCGAAGAGGCGACGGTCGGGAACGCGCCGATCTTAAAGCCCTTGGACACGTTGCCGTAAATCAAGGAATCGGCCGTGAGGAAGTAGTTGAGGCCGACGCGCCAAGAGACGTTGTCCTCGTTGAGTTCGCGCCGGTATCCGGCGGGATCGGGGTTGAACGTGGGCGCAACGCCAGTGGTGCCGCAATTGCCGGCGCCGACATTGATGCCCGGCCCGCCGCCGGTCCGCGTGCCGTTGAAATAGACCGTGTCCGTCAATGACGCGCCGCGATTGATCCAGGCCAAAAGGTTCTGGATGCCTTGCGACACCTCCGCCCACGTGCCGTCGCCGCTGTCATAGCCGCAGCCCAAGAACTCCTTCTCGGTGTCGGTGTAGCGCACGCCGGCCTGGAAGATCAGGTCCTCGGCGATCGGGTAATCGCCGCTGAAGAAGATCGCCTTGATCGTCGTGGTTTGATTGTTCGTCGGCGCGGTGGGGCCGAGAGGAATGAACCCGGTCGGCAACGCCGTGGGATTGGCGGTGGAGCCGCCGTAGGTCTGCAGGAAGCGGTCTTCGGTGGTGTCTTCCTGATAATTGGCGCCGAGCACCCAACTGCCGCGGTCCCACCAATCGCCGGCCAGGCGCAGTTCCTGATACAGGGTTTCGATGCTGCCGATCTGATGGCTTTCATAGTCCTGCCAGATGGTGCCGTCGCCTTCGATGAATTGATCGCGGGTGAATTCTTCGTATGCGCTCAGCGACGTCAGGCGCAGATCGCTGCCGATGTCCCAATCCACGCGCAAGGCCGCGGTGATGAGATCGTTGTCCTTGGTGGCGGGATGGCAATCGGTTGAACTCGCCGGACGCGGATCACCCGGCAGGAACAGCGTGTTGCCGAAGGGCGGGTTCGCCGGGGATTGGTTGACGCAGGCGCTCCAATCGGCGGCGCGCGCGTTCTGAGGCGCGCGCGGATAGTTGCGGATATTGGGATCGAGGCCGCTGGTCGGGCTCAGCACGGCGATGCCGAACAATTGCGGCATCTGCGTATCGCCTTGATCGCGGAACCCGCTCAGCGTCAGGTTCGCGGCGAACGTGTCGGTCGGCTCCCACACCAAAGACGCGCGCGCGACGATAAGGTCAGAGGAGCCCCATTCGTCATTGCGCGTATAGCTTTCCTGCCAGTCGCCGCTGTTGAGGATGCGCGCAGCAATGCGGCCGCGCAAAGTCGGCGCGATCGGACCGGACAAATAGCCCGTGAGATCGAAGGTTTCGAAGCGGCCGTAGCTGGCGTCGAAGCCGGCGTCGAACGTGTCGGTCGGCTTGGCGGCGATGTAGTTGATCGCGCCGCCCGTCGCGTTGGAGCCGAACAGCGTGCCCTGCGGGCCCTTCAGCACCTCCACGCGCTCGAGATCGAGCGAGGCGCCGGAGGTCATGATCGAATACGGCAGCGGCACTTCATCGACATAGACGCTGACAGTCGGCGCGCCGGCGAGCGAGGTGTCGAGGAAGCCGATGCCGCGAATGGTGTAGACCGGCGTGCCGTAATAGCTCTGCGTAGCGCTGAAGCCGGGCACAATTTTTTCCAGCTGCGCGGTGTCGGTGATGCCGAGTTGGGTCAGCTGGTCGCCGGTGGCGGCCTGAATCGACATGCCGACGTCGTTGATGCTTTCCTCGCGCTTCTGCGCGGTGACGACGATTTCATCGCTGGTTCGCATCGAGCGATCGCTCGGCTCGGTTTGTGCGAACGCAGACCCCACGCCGAGCGCCGTGATGATAACGGACGCGCTGGCGCGCACGAGATGACGCAGCCTCATGTACTCCTCCCAGGACCGGCGCCGCTTGTTTCGCGGCTTTACCGGCCCCTGGACGGTACTCCATTTTATAACGTGCACAAATAATTTTTGCGCCGAACCGCTTGCCCTCAGGGCAGTCGCGCGCCTGGGGAAGCTCAGAGCGGGATGTCCCCGGAGGCGATGCGTTCACGCAGTTCGCGCTTGAGCACTTTGCCCGACGCATTGCGCGGCAAGGCGTCGAGAAATACGACACAGCGCGGTTTCTTGTAACTTGCGATCCGTTCGCGCACGAATGCGATCACCTCTTCCGCCGTCAGCGCGGCGCCGCTGCGTTGGCAAACGACAGCGACGACGATTTCGCCCCAGGTGACGTCGGGCGATCCGATGACGGCGGCGTCAGCAATTTCGGGATGCTCGAACAGAACCTCTTCGACTTCGCGCGGATAGACATTCTCCCCGCCGGTCAGGATCATGTCCTTCTTGCGATCGACGATATAGAGGTAGCCTTCGTCATCCCAGCGCGCGAGATCGCCGCTGCGAAACCAGCCGTCGATGAAGCTCTTCTTCGTCGCATCCGGATTGCCCCAATAGCCGCACAGCACCTGGTCGCCCTTGACGACCAGCTCTCCAGTCTCGCCGGGCGGCGCGTCCTGGCCCGCATCGTCGACGACGCGCACGCGCGCGAGCGGCATTTGTTTGCCAACGGAGCGAAGGATCGGCAGATCGTGCGCCGCGGCGCGCTCGTGATCGTCTGGGCCCATCGCCATGACATTGCCCGCCAGCTCGGTCATGCCGAAGCCGGTGGTGAAGCGCACGGCGGGCCAGCGGCGCTGCGCGCGACGTATGATTTCCGCTGGCATGGCGGATGCGCCATAGCCGATGCGGCGCAGGCTGGAGAGATCGAAGGCCGCGAGGCGCGGATCGTCAAGCAGCATCGCCACCATGGTCGGCGCCATGGCGGTGTTGGTGACTTTGTGGCGCTCCACCATGCGCGCGAGGGTCTCGGGATCGAAATTGCGCATCACCGCGAGCGGCACGCCGCGCAGGTGATGGATCGGCACGACATAGCCCGCGACATGAAACAGCGGAAACGTTTGCAGGCATACGTCGTCGGCCGGCGTCTCCCAGGCAGCGAGCGCGTTCATGATCGCGGCCAAGAGATTGCGATGCGAGAGCATCGCGCCTTTGGGCAAACCGGTCGTGCCGGAGGTGTAGAGCAGCCAGCATAAATCCGTTTCGGCGGGCCGCTCGCTTGGCTCAACCGGCGCGCCGCGCGCCAGCAGCGCCTCATAAGCGATGCAGTCGGCCTCCGCTTGGCCGCCGATCAGGATCAGCGTCTCGACGGATGGGATGCGATCGCGGACTTCGCGGATCGCCGGCAGATATTTCGGCTCCAGGAAAAGCGCTTTCGGCGCGCTGTCGCCGATGATGAAGGCGAGTTCGCGTGGCGAGAGGCGATAGTTGAGGAGCGTCAGCCCCATGCGCGCGCCGGGCACGGCGTAGTAGCATTCGATGTATTCGGGGCAATTCTCCGCCAGAATGGCAATGCGATCGCCGGGCGCTGCAATATCGGCCAGCGCATGGGAAAGCTGAAACACGCGGTCGCGCAGCGCACGATACGTGGTGACGCGGTCTTCAAACAGGATGGCGGGAACATCCGGCGCGTGATGCGCCGCCAATACGGGAATATCGCTCAGCAGCATGGGCGTTTCTCCCCTCCTCCGCCGCGCCTGATCTCGGAAGCGCCGCGTCTTCAGTGGCCGGGGCGCACCGGGCTTTGCTTGCGGTAATCGACATCGTCCCAGGTCAGAGCGTCCATCTCGTTGCGACGGGGGCCGAGGCACCCGAACGGGAACGTCGCGCGGTGTTCGCGGATCACGGTCATCCAAAGGATTGAGCCGTCCTTGCCGCCGAACTCGCGCGGCAGCGCGAAAGGCAAATGGCCCGCCTTGTCGGCGCGGCGGCGCGCGTCGCGCATCAGCTCTTCCCGTTCCGGACGCGGCAAGCCGCCGTTGTCGAATTCAGTGCGCGCCCATTCGCGGCGGTGATCGAAGAAGCGGATGTTGTCGTCCTGCAATTCGAGCGGCTCGATCTCGGCCTCGATGAAGCGATCAAGCTCGCCAAGATAAGCGGTCAGCTCTTGGGGCAGATTGAAATCCATCGTCGCCTCCTCGCCATCGCGCTCGGTGTTGTTGAAATTTCTATATCGCGTTTCAATCTTGCGGCAATCGTGTTATCACCGCGCGTCGGGAGCAGGCCCCACATGACGCAACGGGAAGAGGTCGTCGCCGCGCTGACCGCGGAGGGTCCGTTTGAGATCGCGCACGATGACAGCGCGCCGCCGATGCGCATCTACGCCCATGCGCCTGCGTCACTGCGCGAGGTGTTTCTGCAAACGCCGGCGTATGGCGAGCGCCCGTTCCTGCTCTACGAAGGCGAAACGCTCACGTATATCGAGCATTATGCGCGCGCCGCAGCGCTTGCGCGCACGCTCAACGCCCAGGGCGTGCTCAAGGGCGACCGCGTCGCCATCGGCATGCGCAATTATCCCGATTGGAGTGTGGCGTTCTGGGCGTGCCAGAGCATCGGCGCGATCACGGTGTCGCTCAATGCGTGGTGGACCACGCAGGAATTGGCGTACGCGCTGAAAGACAGCGGCGCCTGCGCGCTGATCGTGGACGGCGAACGGCTGGCGCGGGTGCGCCCGATTCTCGACGCCATCAATCCCCGCGCGCTGATTGTTGCGCGGCGCGGCGAACATGGCGCGGGCGGAATCGCCATTGAGGACGCCTGCGCGGGCGGCGGAGAACCACCCGATTGCGCCATCAGCCCGCTCGATCTGGCGACGATCCTGTACACGTCCGGCACGACCGGCGCGCCGAAGGGCGCGATGGCGACGCATCGCAATCACGTCACCAATCTCTTCAATTCGCTGTTGAACGCCACAGTCGGCCGCGTGATGGCAGGACTGCCCACGCAGGCCGCGCCGGATGAACCGCAGGCCGGCATGCTGGCGACGTTCCCGTTCTTTCATATCGGCGGATTGAGCGGGCTCCTAATTGGCATGGCGGCCGGCATGCGGCTGGGGCTGATGTATAAATGGTCGCCGCCAGAGGCGATTGCGATTATCGAGCGGCATCAGCTTTCGAGCGTCGCCGGCGTGCCGATTGTCGTGCGGCAATTGCTGGAGACCGCATCGGCGACCGGGCACAGCCTCGATACACTCCTTGGCGTCACGTCCGGCGGCGCGCCGGTGCCGCCCGATCTGATCCGGCGCATCGGCGAACAGTTCAACGCCCGCGCCGCGCCCGGCAACGGATATGGGCTGACGGAGACGACGAGCGCCGTGATCGTCAATTCCGGGGCGGATTATCTCGCGCATCCTGACAGCATCGGCCGCCCGGTTCCGACGGCGGATATCCGCATTGTCGATGATCAGGGCCATGATTGCGCGTCAGCCGACATCGGCGAACTTTGGGTGCGCGGGCCGAACGTCGTGCCCGGCTATTGGGGCAATCCGGACGCGACGGAAAAAGCGTTCGGCGGCGGCTGGTTTCGCACCGGCGATCTGGGCTATCGCAGCAGCGACGGGCTTTATTACGTCGTGGACCGGCTGAAGGATGTGATCATCCGCGGCGGCGAAAACGTTTATTGCGCGGAAGTGGAAGCGTTGCTGCTGGAGCATCCAGACGTGCTCGACGCCGCGGTCGTCGGCGTGCCGCATGCCGCCTACGGCGAAGAAGTCGGCGCCGTGGTTCAGGTCAGCGCAGTGCGCGCCGGCCAGGTGCGCGAAGCCGACATCATCGCGCCGCTTCTGGAGCGGTTGGCGCGCTTCAAGATTCCCACACAGCTGAAAATCACGACGCAAGATCTGCCGCGCACCGCGACCGGGAAAGTGCTGAAGCGCGACCTTAGGCAATCCTATTTCTTGTGAGGCGCGCGTCCCTGCTAGGCGGCGGCGGCGCGGACGCCGCACAGCGTGATGAAGTCATCCAACGGCAACGGCTTGGAGACATGGTAGCCCTGGATCAGGTCGCAACCCATCGCCGCGAGCGCGGCGGTGATCATTTCGTCTTCGACGCCTTCGGCCACAACGGTCAAGCCAAGGCCGTGCGCCAGATCGATCGTGGATTTCACGATCAGGCGGTCGCGCGGTGTGGCCTCCATGTCGTCGACGAGCGATTTGTCGAGCTTCAATTCGTCGGCGGCGATCTGCTTGAGATAAGCCAGGGACGAGAGGCCCGCGCCGTAATCGTCGATCGCGATCTTGATGCCAGCGGCGCGGAATTCATCGATGGCGGTGAGCGCTTCAACGGGATCGTCGATAATCGCGGTTTCCGTGATCTCAAAGCAGAGCGTGGCGCCGGAGCGTTTCACCGCATCGACCGCGAAATCGCAGAACTTTGCGTCCGACAAGGATCGCGCGGAAACGTTGACTGAAATCGGAACGAACACGCCGGCCGCGCGCATCGCGGCCTGATCTTCGATCGCGCGGATGATGGCCCAACGCGTCAAGGGATCGATGGCGCCGGTTTCTTCCGCGGCGAGGATGAACCGGCCTGGCGGGATCGGGCCGTGCTCGTGATGGGTCCAGCGCATCAACGCTTCCGCGCCGACGATCGCGCCGTCGCGGGCGGACGCCTTGGGCTGGTAGACAAGCCGAAACTCATTGCGGCTCAAGCCCGCCTGCATCGCCGATAGCATGGTCAGGCGCAGCTGCGGATCGGGGAAGTTCGCTGCATCGAACGCCAGGAAGGCGCGCTTTTGCGCCTGCGCCTCGTCGAGCGCACGGGCGGCGTTTTCAAGGAGCGCCTCCGGCGCGCCCTGGGCGGTTGGCGAAATCGCGGCGCCGGCGCGCAGCGCCAGATCGAATTCCTGGCCGTCGAGTTCGACACGGGTGTCGAGATGCTGCAGACAATCCTGAATGCGGCGCAGCGCCTCTTTGCAATCGGCTGCGTCGAGCCAAGCGCAAAACGTCGCCGTCGAGAGATAAAACACGGCGCCCTCGCCGCAGACCTCGGCGATCCGCTTTGACAGCCGGGTCATGACGTCGTTGGCGCGCGCATGGCCGATCGCGGCGCGCAGCGTGCGGAAGCGGCTGACGCCAACAACGACGACGGCGATCACGCCGTCCTGCTTTGCGGCCATCGCCTGCTCCAACGCGGCGAGCGCGGCGCGCCGATTGGTCAGACCGGTTTCGGAATGGTGTGTTGCGGCGTGGCGGAGATGGGCTTCTCGCTGGCGCGCGACCTCGGATTTGCGGCGCGCCAGTTCGTATTGGATCGCGGCGATCAGACTGATCGCCTGCGCCGCCAGCACGACGCCTGCGTCAATCATGACCGGCGTCATCGCCTGCAGCACGAGCGGCCCGAGGATCGCAGCCGATGCGACAGCGCCGTGACGCCAAAGCAAACGGCGCACATCCAGCGCGCCCGCGCGCGGCCACAACAGCGCCAACACCAGAAACGCCGCGCCCAAAGACGCCAGCGGCGTGAGCGGCATCAGCGCGCGCCCTTGGAGCAAGTTTTCGTACGCCAGCGCGTGAATGGCGACGCCGGGCGTCGCGGGGCCCGCAACTGTGGGAAACACGTCGCCGAACTCCAGCGCCGTGGCGCCGATCAGGATGACGCGACCGCGCACGCGTTCAGGATCAAAACGCCCGGTGTACACATCCTGGAAACTCAGCACGTCGATCTGATCGAGACGAATGCCAAAGTCGAGCGTGAACGCTGAAACGTCGCCATAGGGCGCGCCGGCCAGGACGGAGGCCATCGAGGCCGTGTAGGCGCCGTCGTGCACGTAGCCGCGAAAGTATCGCCGCGCAGCGCCGTCGGGATCGATCGGCACGTTGACGCCGGCGAATATCGCGTTCTCCGACAGCGCGGCCAGCGGCAGGTTGCGGTTGACGCCGTCTCTCTGCACGAAGGTCGGCAGCACGATCGCGCCGGGATCGGCGTCGATGGCTTGGCGCAGCGCATCATCGGACTGGTCGTCCGAGCGCGCGCTGAAATCGATGTCAAAGCCGATCAGGGTCGCGCCGGCTGTGCGCAGATTGTCGATCACGCGCGCATAGCGCTCGCGCGGCCACGGCCATTCATTGTCCGCGCGTAGGCTTTCGGGATCGATCGCGACGATGGTGATCGTGTGCGTGGGCGCGCGCTGCAAGATGCGCGCGCGAAAGGCGTTCAGGGCATTGTCCAGCGGCTGAAACGCGCCGAGCGACAGCGCAACCGCGAGGGCGACCAACACCGCCGCCAGCCGCGCCCGGCGCGCGCCGATGCGCCGCGCAACGCCGAGGAAGGCGTCGAACCGCGTGCGCACCGACGCCGCTGAAATCATAGCAGCGGCGCCTGGCCGTTGCCGTTGCCGTTGCCGTTGCCGCCAGTGTTCGCGCCGACATTCGCCACGCCGCCGCCGCCGACATTGACGCCAACATTGGCGTTGCCGCTGCCGACGTTCGCATTCGCGCCGCCGCCAGCATTGGCGTTGCCGCCGCCGACGTTTGCGTTCGCGCCGCCGCCAGCATTCGCGTTGCCGCCGCCGACGTTGGCGTTCGCGCCGCCGCCAGCATTGGCGTTGCCGCCGCCGACGTTCGCATTCGCGCCGCCGCCGGCATTGGCGTTGCCGCCGCCGACGTTTGCGTTCGCGCCGCCGCCAGCATTGGCGTTGCCGCCGCCGACGTTTGCGTTCGCGCCGCCGCCAGCATTGGCGTTGCCGCCGCCGACGTTGCCATTTCCATTGCCGCCGGCATTCCCATTCCCGTTGCCATTGCCGCCAGCGTTGCCATTGTCACCCGCGTTGCCGTTGCCGTTGCCATTGCCGCCGGCATTGGGGTTGCCATTCACTCCAGGGACGCCGTTGTTGTTCTGGTTGGCGTGCGACGCGCCGGTGACCGAGGCGACGACGCTGCGCAGCGCGCCGAATGTCTGGCTGAAGAAGCCGCCGGACGACGCGTTCTCTTGCGCCGCGCCGCTCATGCCGCCGGCGGCGCCGGGGGCTGCGGCGTTGGCCGAACCGGGCACGACCGTCGCCGCCTGGGCTGCGCCGGGGCCTTCCAACAGACCATCAGACAGCGCTGCATAGTCCAATTCCTGCGTGACCGCCGCCGCGTCGGGCGCGGCATCGCCGAAGGCAGGGGCCGCGAGCACGCCAGGGGCCTCGCGCGTCACCAGAACGGTTTCGCCGGCGGGCACGTCCTGCACGGCGCCGTTGGCGTTGGCGTGCACTTCGACCAGGCCATGGGCGACATGCACTGCGTCCTGCTCGGCATTGGCTGTGACAGTGAACGTCGTGCCCTTCACCACGGCCGCCAGAAGCGGGGTTTCGACGCGGAAATGCTGCTCAGGGCGGCGGTCCACGCGGAACAGGACCGAGCCCAAATCCTGCAGGATGCGGGTTGAGGATGAGGATGAGTTCGCGGCGATGGTGAGACGGCTGTTTGCTGTCATCTCCATGCGCTGCACGCCGTTTTCGATGGTGGCGCGGCTGCGCGCGCCCGTCGTCACCGTGGCGCCGGGCGCCAGCACCTGACGCGCCTCGCCTTCGCGCGCGCCCTGGCCTGGCTCGGCAACGCGCACAACGCCTTCGCGCGCGGTGAGCCGCCAAGGCCCTTCCTGCGCGTGCGCTGCAGGCGCCGACCAAACGAAAAATGCCGCGAACAGCGGCAAAAGCTTAAGCAAATATGAACGCATGACGCAGAGTCCTTCAGCGGCATTCGGTCCGATGCTTCTAAAATCGAGAAAATAACAAAGTTCTAATTTTTATAACGAAACGTTGAGCCCTGGGGTTGAGTTAGGGCTGCTTGTTCTTAACCCTGCGTTCGCCATCGCACCTGTAATGGATGTTTTGCGCAACTGAGAGGTGAGGGCGAAGTGCGGAGGATCGGCGCAACGACGGCGGCGCTCGCTGCCGCAGCGTTTGCTGCTACGCCTTCCGCGGCGCGGGCGGACGATGCGCCCGAGCCCTTGCGCGGCCGCGTCGGCGCAGGCGCGTGCGACACCACGGTCAACGATTGCTTCACCCTGCTTGCCGTGCAGATTGAAGGCGCGCACGCGATCCCCGCGGCCGAGCTGGCCGACGCCTACGAGCCGGCGCTGGCGCAGGCCGTCTCGCTTCAGGACATCGCGCGCATCGCACAGGTGATGACCGACCGCTACCGCGCGCAGGGCTATTTCCTCAGCCGCGCGAGCGTGCCGGCGCAATCCTTCGCGGCGGGCATTGCGCGCATCCGCATGATCGAGGGACGGATCGCGTCGGTCGTCCTTGAAGGCGACGGCGCGGATCTCGTTGCGCCCTATTTCGAAGGCCTGGATGCTGCGCCGGTCGCTGCCCTTGGCGACATCGACCGGCGGTTGGCGCGCGCGGGCGACGCGCCAGGGATTTCACTGCGCTCCCGCATCGAGCCGGACGTGGATGATCCGAGCCGTCATCGCCTGATCGTTCACGCCGAGCTGAAGCGCTTCTCCGCGTTCGCATCGCTCGACAATCGCGGCTCCGATCGTGTCGGGCCTTGGCAGGCGTATGGGCAGGCAGCGTGGAACCCTTTGCTGCTGCCGCGCGATCAGGCTGCGCTTTCCTTTTTTGGATCGCCGTTCGACATTCGTGAGTTTGCGCTCGTCGAAGCGCGCTACGGCCGCGCGCTTGAGAATGGCGCGTTTGCGTCGGCCACGGCTTCCGTTTCGCGCGCGCATGACGGCGCGAACGCGGGGACATCCGACATTGGCGGCGAAGGCGAAACGCTTTCGCTGCAATACGCGCATCCGCTGATACGCAGGCGGGACGCTGCGCTGTGGCTGTCAGGCGCGTTCGATGCGCGCCGGTCGCAGTACGATTGGATGAGCGGCGGCGCCTTTGCGGACGAAACCCGCGTCGTCCGCGTGGCGCTGCGCGGTTTCCTGAGCGATGACGGCCGCGCGTCCAGCGTGCTCGCGGCGTTCTCTTTGGGCGTGGACGTGCTGGGCGCGTCTTCGGCCAATCCTGCACGGCGGTCGCGTTTCGATGCTGACGCGCAGTTCGGCAAGCTGAATGTGCGGTTGACGCATTTTGAGCCGATCGGGCGATGGTTCGCGCTCTACGCGGCTGTTGACGGCCAGGTCACGGATGGGCCGCTGTTATCTTCTGAAGAATTCAGCGTCGGCGGGCTGCCTTATGGTCGAGGCTATGATTATGGCGAGATGTCCGGCGATGACGGCGTGGCGGGCGTCTTGGAGTTTCGCGTCGGCGCCGATCCAGGCGTGCCGGGGGTGAGCTTTGCGCAAGGCTATGTGTTCGTGGATTCCGCGCAGGTGTGGAATTACAACACGCCACCGAGCGCGGACGAATTGTCTTTAAGCTCGGCTGGCGTCGGCATGCGCTTGACGTTTGCAGACTGGCTGACCGCGCAAGTGGAAGCGGCGCGCCCGCTCACGCGAACGCCGACGCTGGAGGGCGACAAGGATTGGCGTCCGTTCGTTACGCTTTCAGCGAATTATTAGCGCTTCGGCGCGAGCCAGATCCTCTTGAGTGTTGACGTTGAAGAAGGCGTGCGGCGGCGCATCGTCGAACGCAACGCGGCGGGCGGCGCACATTTGCGTCCATGCGTGCACCGCGCGCATGCCGCCGGTCAGCGCCGCTTCGAGATCGGGTGCGGCCTCGACCGCCCAGAGCCCGCACACCGGATGATCACGGACGTCCTGCGCGGCGATCGCCGGCGCGCCGGCTTGCGCCAATGCCGAGATCAGGTTCGCGGGGAGGAAGGGCGCATCGATCGGGGCGGTGGCCACGACTGTCGCGCCCAGGCCGTCAGCCCAGCGCAGCGCCGCCAGCAGCCCAGCCAGCGGCCCCTGCCCGCCCGGCACGGCGTCTTCAAGGACCGCGTCGGCAAAACTGCCGTAGCGCCCTTCCGCATCGCACACCACGGCGATGGGTCCGCGGGTTTGCGCGCGCAGCCTGCCGACGACGTGCGCGATCATCGGCTTCCCGTTCAAGAGCGCCAGACCCTTAGGAGACCCGAAGCGGCGGGCGGCGCCGCCGGCTAGGATGGCGGATGGGATGTCGGCGGCTCCGGTCGGCATGGGCGATTCTTCCACAAAAGCGCGCGCCGCAAAACTGGGGCGCTGAGTTGCCCGCAGGCGGGCGCTGGATGCTATGATGGCGGCGATGCCGCGCGCCGCCGCCGACCCATCCCCTGTTTCCGCCGCGCCGCTGGTCGATTCCTTCGGCCGCGCGATCACGTATCTGCGCCTGTCGGTGACCGACCGGTGCGATCTGCGCTGTGCGTATTGCATGTCCGAACGGATGACGTTCCTGCCGCGCAAGGACCTGTTGTCCTTCGAGGAGCTGGAAGCGCTGGCGCTGGCCTTCATCCGCCGCGGCGTGCGCAAAATCCGCATCACGGGCGGCGAGCCGCTGGTGCGGCGCGATGTGCTGGCGCTGTTTGAAAGCCTCGGCGGACGGCTGGGCGACGGACTTGAGGATTTGACGCTGACGACGAACGCAACGCGGCTTGCGGCCTACGCCGGCAAGCTCGCGGATTGCGGGGTGAAGCGCGTCAATGCTTCGCTCGACAGCCTCGACCGCGATGCGTTTCAACGCATCACGCGGCGCGATGAACTCGATGCGGTGCTTGCCGGCATCGACGCCGCGCAGCGCGCGGGCCTGCGCGTGAAGCTCAACACGGTGGCCTTGAAGCACGACAATGCGCACGCCATTCCCGATATGATCGCGTGGGCGCACGCGCGCGACATGGACCTTACGCTGATCGAAGTGATGCCGCTGGGCGAAACCGGCGAAGATCGCGTCGATCAATATCTGCCCATGACGGCGGTGCGCGATGCGCTCGAAGCGCGCTGGACCTTGACGGACGAGCCCGGCGTGCAGCGCGACGCTGGTCCTGCGCGCTATGTCCGGGTGCGCGAAACCGGCGGGCGGATCGGTTTCATTACACCGCTGACGAACAATTTCTGCGCCGGCTGCAATCGCGTGCGCGTCACCTGCACGGGCCGCATCTATATGTGCCTTGGCCATGACGATCATATCGACCTGCGGCAGGTGATGCGCGATCGTCCCGGCGATGACGAAGCGCTCGATGAAGCGTTGGACCGCGCGCTCGGCGCCAAGCCGGAAAAGCATGCGTTTGCGATCTCCGAGCGCAATGCGGCGCCGGCGGTGGCGCGGCACATGTCGGTCACGGGAGGCTGAGCGCGTGGCGACGCTGACCTATTATGGCCGTCTCGCCGACGATGCTGGCGCGTTTCAGGAAAGCGTGCGGCTGCCGGACGAGGTGCGCGATGTCGACGGCTTGCGCGCGTGGGCGCAGAGCGTGCGGGGGTTGCGGCTCGATGCCGGCGGGCGCGCCGTGCGGATCGCGGTGAATGACGAGATCGTGCGCGGCAACGCGCCCGTGCGCGACAGCGACGATATCGCGTTCCTGCCGCCGGTGGGCGGAGGTTAGGCCGTGGCGTATCTTACAAGCGCCGCGTTTGATCCCGCAGAGGCTCTGCGCGACTTTCAATCCGGCCTGAACGACGCCGGCGCGGTGGTCAGCTTTGCGGGCTATGTGCGCGCGACGTCGGCGCAAGGGGCGGTGCTCAGTCTGCATCTGCAGGCGCATCCGACGCTGACGGAGCGCGGCATCGCCGACGCCATCGAGGCCGCGCATACGCGCTGGCCGCTGCTTGGGCATGTTGTGATGCATCGCATTGGCGACATGGCGCCGGGCGATGCGATCGTTCTCGTGATTGTCGCGGCCAAGCATCGGCGCGCCGCGTTCGAGGCGTGCGATTTCCTGATGGATTATCTGAAAACCGACGCCGTGTTCTGGAAGAAGGAAACCACGGCTTCCGGCGCAACGTGGATCGAGCCGCGCGACGCCGATTACGCCGACCGTGCGCGCTGGGCCGCGCGTGAAGGAGCACAATGATGGCCGGCATCGATGAAAGCCTGACATTCAAGACTGTGCGCATCGCCGTTCTGATCGTGTCAGACACGCGCACGATGGAAACGGATACGTCCGGCGCCTTGCTCGCTGAGCGCATCGCCAGCGCGGGGCATCATCTGGCCGATCGCAGAATCGTCACTGACGACAAGGCGATCATTCAGCGCACGGTGAAGGCGTGGATCGACGATGCGGCCGTGGACGTGGTGATCACCAGCGGCGGCACGGGGCTCACCGGGCGCGACGTGACGCCGGAAGCGCTTACGCCGCTGTTCGACAAGATCATCGAAGGCTTCGCCGTGGTGTTCCATCAGGTGAGCTATCAGAGCGTGGGGCTCTCGACGTTGAATTCGCGCGCCATCGCGGGCCTTGCTGGCGGCACGTTCGTGTTCTGCCTGCCGGGATCGAACGGCGCGGTGAAGGACGGCTGGGACAAAGTGATCGGCCCGCAGCTCGATAGCCGCCACAAGCCGTGCAATCTGGTGCAGCTGATGCCGCGTCTGTTGGAGCGGTGAGGCCATGGCGAACCAGTTGACGCATTTCGATTCCGAAGGCCGCGCGCGGATGGTCGAAGTGACAGGCAAAGACGCCACCGCGCGCGTCGCCATTGCTCAAGGCCGCATCCGCATGCGTGCGGAGACGCTGGCGCTGGCGCTCTCGGGCGACGCGAAGAAAGGCGATGCGCGCGCGGTTGCGGAGGTCGCCGGCGTGATGGCCGCCAAAAAAACCGCGGACCTCATTCCCTTGTGCCATCCCTTGCCTTTGACTGGCGTGCAGATCGCGGTGGCTGACGATTCCGAGCTGCCGGGCTTTGTAGTGACGGCGCGCGTGACGACCTTGGGACAGACGGGCGTGGAGATGGAGGCGCTCACGGCCGTCAGCGTGGCGCTGTTGACGCTCTACGACATGCTGAAAGCCGCGGACAAAGCGATGACGATCGAAGCGGTTGCGCTGCTTGAAAAGTCCGGCGGCGCGTCGGGCGATTTTCGCAGAGCGCCGTGACGCAAGGCTTGCTGTCCGTCGATGACGCCATTGCGTCGATCGTGCGCCATCGGCCGCCGCGCGCCGTTGAAACCAGAGCTCTGCACGATTGCTTGGGCTGCACGCTTGCGGAGGACGTGACGTCGCGCGTCACGCTGCCGCCGTGCGATGTGTCGGCGATGGATGGCTACGCGGTGCGATTTGAAGATGCGCGCACGCCTGGCGCAGCATTGCGCGTGATCGGCGCTGCGCCTGCCGGCGCGCCGTTCGCGGGGCGCGTGTCTGCCGGCGAAGCGGTGCGCATTTTCACCGGCGGCGCGGTGCCGGATGGCGCCGACCACATCCTCATCCAGGAAGACGCCGAAGCACATGGCGATACCCTTCGCGTGTCCCAGGCGCAAAGCGCGCCCAGCCATATCCGCAAAGCCGGCATCGATTTCTTTACCGGCGACACGTTGCTGCGCGCGGGCCAGCGGCTCGGCGCGGCGGCGTTGGGCGTGGCGGCGTCCGGCGATCATGCGGCGGCGCCGATTTTGAAACCGTTGCGCGTTGCGCTGCTCGCCAATGGTGATGAGTTGCGGCCGCCGGGCGCGCTGGGCGGATCGAGCGGCGTGATCAGCTCCAATCCGTTTGCGATCGCCGCGCTTGTGCGCATCTGGGGCGCTGTTCCAGAAGACATCGGCATCGCAGCAGATTCCAAAGACGCGATCATCGCGCGGGCGCAATTGGCGGCCGACGCGGACATCATCGTCGCGATCGGCGGCGCGTCGGTGGGCGATCATGATCACATGAAGGAAGCGTTTCTTGAGCTCGGCTATGATCTCCATTTCAACAAGGTCGCGGTGCGGCCGGGCAAGCCGGCGTGGTTCGCGGGCAAAGGCGATCGGCGCGTTCTGGGGCTACCGGGAAATCCCGCGTCCGCGTTCGTGTGCGCGCACTTATTCTTGAAGCCCCTGCTCGGCGCATGCGACGGGCTTGCGGAAACTCCTGCGCGTTTGGCTGCGCCGATGGCTGCAAACGGGCCGCGGGAAACATTCGTGCGCGGGAAACAAACCGAAAGCGCTGACGGGCTGTTCGCGCGTCCGCTTGATCGACAGGACAGCGCGCTGTTGACGCCGTTCCTGGAGGCGGATTGCCTGATCCGTCGTCCGGCGCATGCTCCGGCAGCCGAAGCCGGCGCGCGTGCCGCCATCGTGCGCTTGTAAGCGGGGTTCAGTCGTTCGCGCGCGCGGCCATGGCCGCAAGCTGCTCAGCGCTCGCCGGCTTCTGATACAGCTCTTTCCAGGTTTCATACGGCATGCCGTAGATGCGTTCGCGCGCAGCGTCGGCGCTCAGATCAACGCCCAGATCATCGGCGGCGGCCTTGTACCATTTGCCCAGGCAATTGCGGCAGAAGCCCGCCAGGTTCATCAGATCGATGTTCTGAACGTCCTTGTTCTCATCGAAATGCCGCAGCAGACGCCGGAAGGCCGCCGCGTCCAGCCGATCGCGATCTTCGTTTGAAAGCGGCATGGCAGCGCTCCTTTGCCCTCTATTGCGCAGCGACCGCGGCCTGCGCACGCACGGCCCGCACGCGCACGGGAATCGCGCTCATCAAGGGAATGCCGGTGCGCTTGTCGAAATCGCGATCGTTGAACGACAGCCTTCCGGTGTTGCCGCCGGCGCCGAGCGGATCTTCGGCTTCGTCGGGGTTGGTGCCCCAGGCATGCGGTACGGAGAGGCAGCCCGCGCGCACGTCCGGCGCTTCGACGGCGACGCATTGAATGGATGCGCGCGCGGATTCCAATTCGACGATATCGCCTTCCTGTACGCCGATGGCGGCCATGTCGGCGGGGTTCATGAAAGCGGGATGGTGCGGCACGCGCGAGCGCTGCACGGGGTCTTCATGCCATGTCGAATTCAGAATGTCGGACAGGCGGCGGGAAATCACGCGATACGGAAAATCATCGGTCTCCGCGCTCTTGCCGAGGCGCAGCGCGGCGTCGTTCAATTCCTCCATCATGGCGGGATTGCCGATATTGAGCCGGCCGGTCCAATCGGCGGGACGCGGCTGCACGACCGCGGCCTGGCGATCGAACACTTTGCCCTTGAAGGCGTCGGGATCGGCGCGCACGTCGCGGAAGGAAATCGGCGCCCCGTTCAAGACCGCGTCCCACGCGGTCAGGGGATCGGGCGTCGGCTCGCCAGCCTTGAACCGCGTGCGATGCGCATCGGCTTCGGCAGGGTTGAGGATGGCCATGGTCTTGACGCTGAGATCGCGGCCCATCGCGCCGGCCATGGCGTGAATGAATTCGTATTCCTCGCAGAGATCGGAGCCCGGCGGCGTCGGCAGAATCGGATCGCTCACCTGCGCGTAGGGCTCTTCATAGCCCCAACCGCCGCCGAAATTGCCGAGAAATTCGTTGAGCGCGGTCGTGCCGTGGGTTTCGTAATGTATTTTCGGCGCGACGACATAATCGGCCAACAGGCCGGTCTTCGACATGCGCGGATCGAAGCACACAAGCAGATCGAGCGCCTTCATGGCCTCAAACGTCTTGATCTGATCGGGCCAGGCCAACATCGGATTGCCGCCAAGCACGAACAGCGCCTTGATCTGACCGGGACCGGGCGTGAGGATTTCATCTGCGAGCGCGCCCGTCGGCAAACCAGACGTGCACTCCTCCAGGCCGCGCACGCGCAACTTGGTGCCGAAACCCCACGCGGCGGCGGAGCCGGGGCTCGCGGCCATGGCGGGAAAGCCTTTGATGAGCACGCCGACATTGCGCTTCAATTCGCCGGCGCGGCGCCAATGGCCCATCAGCGACATCAGCACGCGCGCCATATATTCCGCGCTGTTGCCGAAGCCGGACATGTTCGCGCCGGTGCCGCAGCTGACATCGCCCTTCTTGAAGGACGCGTACATCCGTGCGGCTTCGACCAATTGTTCGGCGGGCACGCCAGCGCGCACGGCGACGCGTTCGGGCGTGAACGGCGCGACCGCGGCTTTGAGCGCCGCGAAGCCTTCGGTTTCCTCCTGCACGAATGCCTTATCGTAGAGGCCCTCCTCGATGATCTGGCGCGCGATGCACGCCAGGATCGCGCTGTCTTCGCCCGGGCGGCACTGCAGGTGCAGATCGGCGCGCTTGGCGACATCGGTGACGCGCGGATCGATGACGATCAGCTTCATCCCGCGCTGTTTGGCGTCGTGCAGGTTCTTGTGCGGGTTCATGCCGACGCCGCCGAGCATCGACACGACCGGATTGGTGCCGACGAGCATCAAACCGTCCCATTCGTGATGGCGATAGCTGCCGGCGAGCCAGGCGCCGTGCAGCGCGCTCGCGACGCCTTTGCCCGGCTGATCGATGGTCACGCTGGTGAACACCATCGGGCTTTCGATCGCCTTCATGAAGGCGAGCATGAAGGCCTGCGCGGGAAATGTGTTGTAGCCGAACGTGCCGATATAGATCGCCACGCTGTTGGGGCCGTGTTGGTCGATGATCTCTTGCGTGCGCGCGGCGACGTCGCGGGCGGCGTCGCGCCAGGGGACCGGATCGTGGCCGCCATCGGGCCGGCGCTTCATGGTGTGCGTCAGGCGGGTGGAGAAGGCGTGGTAATTCGCGAGTTCGCGGCCCTTGATGCAGGAATAGCCGGCATAGGCGGGATTGTTCTTATCGCCATGGGTGGCGACGGGGCGGCCTTCGGCGTCGAAATCGACGATCAGCCCGCACTGGGCATGGCACGCCCGGCAAATGACGTGTTCGCGGCGTTCCGCCATGGCGCGCTCCCTTGTCGGTCTTCTCTGCGTCTTCTCTGGGCCTGCTTAGGCCCTGCTCTGGTCTGCCGGCGGCCTGGCTGGTTGGGCCAAGCTTGCCGGACGCCGCGCGAAAACAAGCCGTCTCGCTTGTTTTTTGTGCCATAGCGCCGCGCGGGGAGCAAATGGGGCGTGGGCGGGGCGCTTTGGAGATCTGGCGCACAGGGCGTGGCGGACTGCCGGCGGCGATTGGCCCCTTTCTGTTGATTTCCTTTGGTCACCCGTTGGACTGGAAATGGCCCGAGACGGACATTGCGGAACTCAAACCGCCGCGTACGATCGCGTGGTGAGTTCGCCGCTCTCCTCTGATCGCTCGACGAACGCCTTGTTCGAACGGGCGGCAATCGTGTTGCAGCGATTGTACGAATACTCGCCTGACGAGGCCGATGCTCTTATGCGGGAACGCTATCGGTAGTTTCGGGACGAGCACTTTTGCGCTTCCATTCGGATCCCGGTTCAAGACGAAGAATTCTTCCATCACGAAGGCGCGCTCTACATGGCGATGCGCGCGCACTATTATCTCACATTGAAGGCCAATCCGAACCCCCACCATTTCATTGGCTGGGTTGAGGCCTATGAGCGTTCTCTAGGGAGTTCCGAAGAGAGATGGGCGTGGCTTCGCGCGCTCTATGAGCCGCGCCGTTGAACGTCCGCCTTCGGCGAGATGATGTCATGGCTCCGCACGCCAGAGCACTATCCGCTATCGTGGAGGAAGACGTGAAGGCCGCACTCACCGCCGCTCTGCTGCTTCTAAGCGCCTGCGCCAGTCCAATCCTAGACGACCCAACCGCGACCCCAGTCCAGTATGGCGTGCGGTACGGTCGGCCCCGCGATGGCGGCTCCGAGCCGATACCGCTTCCGCCGCCGCCCGTGACCGCGATCTGCCGAGATGACTATTTTTCCTACAGCGACAAAAGACGTGAGGCGTGCGTTCGACATGGCGGTGTTCGACAGTGGGTGAACCGGCCCGCTGAGTGACCTCGTTTGACGAAAAACAGACGCCGGGCGCGGACGCGACATCGCTCCTCTCCCCGTGTGGGAGAGGGATCGAGGGCGCGACGTCGCCACATTCCAAACGCGGGTGAGGGGTGCGGGCGCCCGCTTTGAAAGACTTGCGCGTTCACCCCTCATCCGGTCTCGCTCAGCTCGACCACCTTCTCCCACAAGGGGAGAAGGACGATGGAGCCTTGCGGCGATTCACTTCCGGTTGCGCGATGCGCACGCCGCTGGACTAATTGAACCGCGCCAGCCGCTCGCAACACCATTTCTGCAATGGGCAAAGCCATTCTCAATGAGGCGCGAGTCGGGATGTCCGCCCTTCAGCCCCCCGGGCCGTCCTTCATGACGAAGCCCATAAGGTCGCGGACGTTGAGCTCCAGATTGCGAATGACGTCCTTCACGACGTCTCCGATCGAGATCACGCCGACGACCTTGCTCCCTTCCAACACCGGCAGATGGCGGAAGCCGCGCTTGGCCATCAGCCCCATGCAGGTTTCCAATTGGTCTTCCGGCGTGACCGTGACGGGATTGGCGGTCATCACCTGGCTGACGGGCGTTTGTTTCGCGTCGAGCCCCGGCAGCAGCACCTTGATGGCGCAGTCGCCCTGGGTCACGATTCCCACAAGATTTTCATCGTCCATCACCAGCACGGATCGGACTTTGTTGTCGCGCATCAGGCGCAAGGCTTCGACGACCATATCGCTGGAGCGAACCTGGATCAGGACGCCAGGCTTCTTGGCCAGAGCATCTTTAACGGTATCCATCGCGACCCTTTCCTGGGCCCGGCTCTGGCCCGTTTCGTTTTTCCGCAACTAAAGTCCGAGCGCAAAGCTCGCCTTGGATGTGCCGGACGCCCTGGCCTCGGTCAACGGGCGCTGGCTGAATTCGGCGCATTCCCACGGCTATTGCGGTTTCAGGCCGAGTGGAAGCCGGTCGGCCGCCCGGAAACCGCAATGAGCATGTAGTGAGACCGCGTTCGGACGGAAAACCGGTATCCACTTTTCCTGAACGCGGTCTAGCGCGGGCCCTGCATGTCGTCGATCTTGACGATCGTGCCGGAGACGAAGTCCGACGCGGGCGACAAGAAATATAAAAGCGTTGAATCCATCTGCGCGGGATCGCCGATCCGGCCGCGGGGAAAATGTTTCGAAATATCGCCCATGCGCGAGAGCATGCCGTCCATCATCTCGGACGAAAATGCGCCGGGCGCGATGCCGTTAACATTGATGTTGAAGCGCGCCCATTCCACGGCGAGCGCTTCCGTCATGCGCACGACCGCGGATTTCGAAATCGAATAGAGCGCTGCGCCTTCGCCGGAATAGCGATAGGCCGCGACGGACGCGATGTTGACGATCCGGCCGGGCTTTTTCTCTTCGATCAAGCGGCGCGCGACATTGCACGCCAGAACGTAGGGCGCGCGCACGTTGGTATCGAGCACGCGATCGATCAGCTCGATCGGCATTTTATGCGCGCGCTGCGCATCGGGAATGCCGGCATTGTTGATGAGGATCGTGACGAGCCCCAGCGCCTCTTCCGCGCGGGCGACGACGCCCATGAGCTGTTCGGTGTCGGTGACGTCGAGCGCGAGGGGGACCGCCTCTCCGCCCTTGGCGCGGATTTCTTCCGCCACCGCCTCCAGCCGCTCCAGACGCCGGCCCGTCAGCGCGACGCGCGCGCCGCACGCGGCCAGAACGTGGGCAAAGCGCAGGCCAAGGCCTGAGGATGCGCCGGTGACCAAAGCGGTCTGACCGCTGAGATCGTGGGACACATTGGGCAAGGGATAGTCGGCCATCGCGCTCCTCCGTATTTGCGCGCCGATTGAGGCTGCCGTTGCAGCGCCTGCTCTAGGCGCCGCAGGTCAAGCTGCGTATCAACGCTTGCGGCCGACGATAAGGGGGATGCGCATGCAAAGCAAAAGACTGGGAAAAAGCGCGATCGCGGTGTCCGACATCTGCATGGGGACGATGACGTTCGGCAATCAGGCCGATGAAGCGATGTCGATCCGCATCCTCGACATGGCGTTCGACGCGGGCATCAATTTCTTTGACACGGCGGAGAACTATCCAGTGCCGCCGGACGAAAAGTGGGCAGGCCGCACGGAAGAGATTGTCGGCCGCTGGATGAAGACGAAGAACCGCGACGCCATCATCATGGCTACCAAGGTGTGTGGGCCCAGCCATGGATGGCTGCGTGCTTCGCAGCGCGCGGGCATGACCGCGCTGGACCGCCACAATGTCATGCGCGCGGTGGAAGCGAGCCTGACGCGGCTGCAGACCGATTATATCGACCTCTACCAGACGCACTGGCCCGATCACGGCGCGCGCTATGAAGAAGCGCTCGATGCAGTCGACGATCTGGTGCGCGCGGGCAAGGTGCGGGTGCTGGGCTGCTCCAACGAAACGGCGTGGGGGCTGATGAAGAGCCTTGCGGTTTCGGAGCGCAACGGCCTGGCGCGCTACGACACGATCCAGAACAATTTCAGCCTCAACAATCGCCGCTTCGAAGACGAGCTGGCGCAGGTGTGCCGGCAGGAAGGCGTGAGCCTGATCCCGTATTCGCCGCTCGCGGGCGGCGTGCTGACGGGGAAATATCAGGACGGAAACTTGCCGGAGGGCGCGCGCTTTTCCAGCTATCTGAAGATCGGCGGCCGTCAGGGCGCGATGGCGCGGCGGTTCGTCAATGAGCGCAGCCTCGCGGCGACGGAGCGCTTCGCGGCGATCGCCAAAGAGGCCGGGATGTCTGTGACGACGCTGGCGACGGCGTGGAGTAAGCAACACGACTTCGTCGCGTCCACCATTGTCGGCGCCACGCACGCTGATCAGATGGCCGATATTTTGGCGGCGGCGGAAGTGACGCTCGCGCCGGAGACGCTCAAAGCCATCAACGCGGTGTCGAAGGAGATTCTCTATCCGATGGGGTGAGAGGGGCTAGGCGGGCGCGGTGGTATATCGCCGGACGCTGTGTTCTAAGGCGCGCTCGCGGGAAGCTCATCTTCCGGCATTTTTTGAAACTGCGTCAGCGCTGGATCGAACACGGTCCAGGGCGCAGCTTCGGTCACGAACACATCCGAGATGAGAACGAATTTGGACGCATCGTCCAAGGTCGACGCAAGGATGCTTCGATACTCCGGCTTGCTGGCGCGTTCCGCGAACACCCAGACGCCGCACGTTGCGCAGCGCGTGACTGTGACCACATCCTCAGACTCGGCCACGCGGTCAAACTTGAAGGCTTCGCCAGACAGCACTTCAAATCCGTCCGCCTTGACTGTGAACGCAGTCGAGAACGAACTGCCGGTGAGCTTTTGACAAGCCCTGCAGTGACAGTTTGAACTCCAAAACGGCGGCTTGGAGCAGCGGTAGCGGAACGCTCCGCAAAAACACCCGCCTTCGAAAGGCGCAGGCATGGCTCGCAGCCGTTTGTGCGCTTCCGCGAGCCGGCCGAAATCTATCGCGTTCGGTTCGCTCATGCCGCGCCGCGCCCCCTCGTCTCAAGGCACGCGCGCGAGAAAATCGATCATCGCGTGCCAGGCCTCTGGTTCATCGAGCATCGGCGCATGGCCAATCCCCTCCAGCTCCACGCTTGTAAAATCCTTGGCGCGGGCGCGCATGCGCGCGACATGGTCGGCGGAAATGAGATCGCTGGTTCCGCCGCGCACAAGAAGGATCGGCGCCTTCGCCAGCGCATCGAAAAACTGCGTCATGTCCGGCGGCGGCGCGTCCTCGTCCTGGCCCTGAAACGCCAGCGCGATCATCGGATCGTAGTCCGGCTCGACCAGGCCATCGGCGCGCGCGACATAGGTGCGGCGCGCGAACGCGTCCCAGAACGCGGCGTCGCGGTGGGGAAAGGCGTGTTCGTTGTTGGCGCGCGCAGCGTCGGCGGCGGCTTTCCAAGTCGACACGGCGGGCTGTTGACCCACGAAACCGGCGATGCGCTTGAGGCCCGCCGGATTCAATTCCGGCCCGATATCGTTGAGCACGGCGGCGGCGACGCGATCGGGCGCAAAGGACGCGATCAGCATGGTGATCAAGCCGCCCATCGAGGCGCCGACAAACACCGCGCGCGGCACATCGAATTGCGTCATCGCGGCGATGATGTCCTGCGCGTAGACTGCGGCAGTGTAGTGCGCGGGGTCGGCATCGCGATCGGAGCCGCCGCGGCCGCGCACATCGATTGCGATGGTGCGCCGGCCGAGCGCAGCAATACGCGGGGCGACGATTTCAAAGTCCCTCGCATTGCGCGTCAGCCCGTGCAGGCAAATTACCGGCAGTCCGGTTTCCGGCGGCAGCGGCGCGTATTCGCGCGCGTGCAGCTTCAATCCGTCGGCGGTTCTGGCGAAACGATCGACGAAGGGCTCGGCTTCGGTGCGCTGGGCTGCGCTTTGCATGCAGTGTCTCCTTGCCGCACCGCCTGGGATCAGGCGCCGCGGTCGGGCTGGGCGATGGCGTTCGGCTCTGCGTAGTCCACGCCATCCAGGGCCGACAAGCGCGCGCTCCAGCGCCGCGCAAAATCCGCCTGCTGGGCGGGCGCAACGGCGTCGCACGAGGCGAGCACGGTTTCAAATCCGCCAGCGGTGAAGCGATCAAAGCACAGGCCGCGCAGCGCACGGTCCCGGCGAACGGCGCGCTGCGCGGCGTTCACGGCGTCGGCGTGGCGGCCTTGCGCCTCCAGCGCTTGGGCCTGCCCGATCGGATGGCTGTCTTCGAACCGCACGATGAAGCTGACGCTGGCGCCGGATGGCGTCGACTCGGTCGCGGGGCCCGGCGCGCTGGCGGGATCGGCGACCGGCGCCTGCGCTGGCGGAGCGATTTGTTCAGCCGGCGGCGGCGCTGGTGCGGGCGCGACGGCGGCGGGCGGCGCAGCCGGCGAAGGCTCGGTCGCACGGTTCTCCAGCGCGAGGCCCAGCGCGCCGGCGAGGCACACTCCGCCTATGCCGAGGCCTGCATTGCGCAACATCTTGCGGTCCATGCTGCGGACCTCCAGCGATCGCGCGCGCCGCCGAACGCGCGATCCTTCAATGTTTCATCGCCTGCGCCGCATGCCGCCGGCCGGCGTCACCGGCGCGGACACCGGCGCGCTTGCGGCCCGGGCCAGATCGAGCATGCCTCGGCCGCACGCGCGCATGCATTGGCCCGCCTGGCCTTCGACCGGCGTCGCGAATTGATTGCGCGCGCACTCGATGCGGCATTGCGCGGGATCAATTGGACCCAGCGCGCGGGTGAACAGCGCATCCTCCAACAGACGCCCGCGCAAGCCGGTCTGAGCGGCGAGCAGCGCCAGCGCCGCGGAAACGTGCGGCGTGGCCATCGAGGTGCCCTGCAGGAAGCCGTAATAGCAGGTCGGCGCCGAGGCGTTCGTGGCGGGATCGGTGCACGCTTCGCTCGACACGCGCGAGGACAAGACGCCGTCGGGACGGCCATCGGCATCACTGTCGGTGAAGATGTCGCCCCCGGGGGCCAAGATGTCCACTTCCGCGCCGAAATTGGAATAAAAGGCCAGGCCGCCGCGCGCGTCATTGGCGCCGACGACGATGACGTTGTTGCAGTTTGCGGGCGCATAGCTTTGCGTGGGCCGCGCTTTGTTGCCGGCGGCGACAACGATCACCGAACCGCGCGCGACGGCGGCGTCGATCGCGGCCTGCATCGAGGCCGGGCACGGAATGCCGACGCTCAGGCTCATATTGATGACGTCGGCGGGCGTGGAGTTCACGAATTGCGCGCCGTTCTCGGCGATCGCGGGCGCAAGGCCGGCGGCCCAGCGGATGCCGGAGACGATGTCGGCCAATTCTCCGCCGCAGCGGCCCAGCACACGCACAGGCAGGATGGTGACTTCCCAGGCCCCGCCGGCCACGCCGATGCGATCATTGGTGGCCACCGCGCCGATCGTGCCGGCCACGTGCGTGCCGTGATAGGAATTCTCCCGCGCGGCGCCGCAGCGATCGCCGACGTCGTAGGGATTGGTGTCGATGCCGTCGTCGTCGCCGGCGCGTTCGTACGCCGTGATCAGATCAACGCCAGGGCCGACATTGCCGGATTGGGCGATGTCGGGGTGATCGCTCAAGAGGCCGGTGTCGAGCACGGCCACGCGCACATTGCGCGAGCCGACCTGACGCGCGCGCGTCCAGAAGGTTTCAAAACCGGCGCCGCCCGGCGATTGGCCGGCGGCGGTTCCGCGCGGGCGATAATGCCATTGGAAGGCGGCCAGCGGATCGTTGGGCAGGCTCAAGCCGGCCGCTGCAGGCGCATTCGGCTCGGGCGGCAAGGTCTTGCTTTCGGGCGGACGCGGCGCGGGCGCCTGCTCCTGACGCGGCGGGAACAGCCGGTCGAGCTGCACGTCGATGATGAAATTCGGCTCCACGAACTCGAATTGACGCGAGGCGGAGAGGCGCTGGACGGCGCAGCGGGTGGCCAGTTCGAGATTGGCCTCCAGATCGCGCGCATTGACGATGCGCGGGCAGGCCTCGTCGGTCCACACCATCTGCTCGGGCGTGGCGTCCGCGGCGGGCGCAGGCGTTGCGGCCTCAGGCGCGGCGGCGGCGCCGGGATTGAGCGCGGTCGGGCTTGGGCCCGGCTGCGGGCGCAGATCGATGACCACGACGCCGCCGGGATTGACGTCCACCTCCACCGCGTCGGCCTGCAGGCCCAGCCGGCCGATCACGGTCCTGGCGGTGTTGCGGGCGGCGGTCCCGGCGCGCTCCTCGGCCGCGGCGCGGACGCGGGCGACGAGATCGTCGGGCAGCTCTTCGAAGGCGTCCATGCCGTCGGCGCGCAGGCGATTGACGAAATTGCCGGAAATGCCGAGCGCGGCGGCGCTCGCCACCAATTGGCTCTCGACGCGGGCGCCAACGATAATTTCGCCCGGCGTGGCCATGACCGGCTCCGTAGCCAGCAGGGATTGGATTTCCCCGTCCGGCAGGACTTCGCCGGCGATCGCGCGGGCCTCGACGGCAACCGATTCCAGCGGCGCCGGGCCGCCGCCGGACTCCGCGGCCCCACGGGCGCGCTCCAGAACCGAGGACACCTGATCGCAGGCCGCGATGGCCAGCAGCGGCGCCAGCGCCAGGGCGATCAGACTCACGCGATTCTTCGACATGGCCCGTTTCCTCACTCTGTATAGGGGAAGACAGCAGTGTTTACCTTGCCTCAGACGTATGACAAGCGCGTCTCAGGCGAGATGGAGCGAGGATCGGGTGACGGCGTTCCCCATCGGGGCGAATGCGGCGGAGGCGCGGGCGGACGGAGCCAAGACCGCCCGCACCGCCGAAGCTGCCGAAGAGGCCTTGGGCGGCGCGGCTTTTCTCGCTGTGGAGGAGCTGCCGGAGGCGTTCGCCAGCCCGCAGGCGGCGGAGGCCGCCTTCCCTGATCTCTACGGCGTTGGGACCTACGAATTGTACTGGCGCGAGGGGGCGTGGCGCGTGGCGCTGCGGTTCTGGCGCCCGGCTCCGCCCGCGCCGGTGGCGCGGAACGTGGCGGCGGCGGTGCGCCGTCCGCTCGGCCATGCACGGACGCCTGAAGAAGCGCGCGGCGTGCTCGGCGGCCCGGCGGAGCGGGTCAGCGAGACGCTGCCGAAGCTCTACCGGACGCGGCATCGCGCAATGGCGCAGTGGGGCGCTTTGGTGAACCAGGGGCTGGCGGAGATCGTGGAGCGGGAAGGCAAGCTGGCGGTCGCGGTGCATTATTGGCGGCCGCTGACGTCGGCGGCGCGGCCCACCCCTTTGGCGCCGGCCGAGCGCCACGAACTGGCCGAACGGCTGGCCGCGCCGTTGAAGCCGAGCGATCCCCAGGCGCCGCTGGATGTGGGGCTGTTTGAAAGCCCGGCGCCGGAAAATCCCGACATCGTTCTCGCCGAAGAAGGCGACGGGCGCGTGCGCGGCGAATAAGCCAGCTTCGATTTTCTTCGATTCTGACTTGGCGCGCGCATCCAAGCGCGGGGACGCCTGCATCTCCTTATCGAACACGATGTGAAACGAAAGGATGCAGACATGAACGCCCAAGCCCTCCCCAAGATTTACGCCATCTTCGCGTCGCTGGCGCTGGTCGCCCCCCTCGCCGCCGCCTTAATGATCCAAGCAGCCCAGATCGTCGCGTAACACTCCAACGCCTGATTGCGACGATCCACTCAGAAGACGCGAGCCTGCCCCTGCAGCTCGCGTCATTTTTTCGTTTTCGGCAATAGTTCCATTTTCTTTGTCGCCTGCATCCAAACGCAAGAGCCTCAGCATCTCTTCATCAAACACGATGTGAAGCGAAAGGATGCAGACATGAACGCCCAAGCCCTCCCCAAGATTTACGCCATGGTCGCGTCGCTGGCGCTGGTCGCCGCAATCGCAACGGCCCTGATGCTTCAAGCAGCCCAGATCGTCGCGTGACACTCCAACGCCTGATGGCGACGATCCACTCAAGAGACGCGAGCATGCCCCCGCAGCTCGCGTCTTTTTTCTTTTTCGGCACTTATTGCCGGCGCACGCGCACATGCACGCGCGCACTGCGGCCATCGGCGTCCACCACCGCGACGTCGTAGAAGCCCGCCGCATGCGGGCGCCAGATCACGCGGCCGCTGGTTTCTTCTTCCGCCAACGCATCGCCTTGCGCATACCAGGTCAGCGGCGCGCGTCCGCCCGATGCGGCCAGCGAAAGGCCGCGCGTATCGCCTTCCGGCAAAAACACTTCCGCGTCGGCAGGCGGAAACAGAATTTGCGGCGCATTCGAACGATCCGATTGCGCCAAACGCTCCAGGCCCGGCGGCGCAGGATCGTTGCGCGCCATCGCGGGCGCTGAGCGTCCGCTTGGGGCGATGTTGTCGAACGCTTCGAACAGGATCGGCACGGCTTCGGAGCGGCCCGTCGCGCCCGGTCTTGGCGCGCCGTCGGGACGGCCGACCCACACGCCCACAACATAACCGCCGGCGACGCCGATCGCCCAGGCGTCGCGAAAGCCGTAGGACGTGCCGGTCTTGAATGCGACGCGCGGCGCGCCTTGGATCAAATCGGCCGGCGCGCGGCCGCGCGGGCTCGGCGCGTCTTCGAGTATCTCCAGCACGCGCCGCGCGGCCTGCGGGCGCACGAAGCGGCGCGGACGCGCGGCGTCGTCTTCCTGGTAACGCAGCGGGCGGGCGATTCCGTCATCGCCGAGCGCGGCATAAAGCGTGACCAATTCCTCCAGCGTCAGCCCGACGCCGCCGAGCGCGAGCGCCAAACCTGGCGCGCTGGTTTCGCGGTGCGGCAAGCGCGGACGCGCATAGGCATTGGCGAGCGCGCCTTCAAAGCGCGCGGCGCCGATGCGCTCCAGCGTTTGCACCGCGGGCACGTTGAGCGAATGCTGAAGCGCCTCATAGAGCCGGACGTCGCCATGAAAACGGCGATCGAAATTCTCCGGCAGATAATTGCCGAAGCGGCGCGGCGCATCGTTCAGAAGCGTTTCCGGCGCGGCGATGCCGTCGCTGAGCGCGAGCGCATAGATGAAGGGTTTCAGCGTCGAGCCCGGCGAGCGCACCGCGCGGGTCATGTCGAGCCAGCCGCCGGCGCGCGCGCGGCCCGCGCCGCCGACGGATGCGCGCACGCGTCGTCCTTCGATCTCGACGGCGAGAATGGCGACGGAGGCCTGCGTCTCCAAGGCTTGCGCGCTGCGCTGCGCGAGCGCTTCCAACGCCGCCTGCAAGGCTGCATCCAAAGTGGTGCGCACCACCGCTTCGCCGGATGCGGCCAGGCGCTGTGATGTTTGCGCGGCGGCGTAAGGAAACGGGGCGCGCGAGGGCAGCGGTTCGGATTTTCCCTCTGCGGCGCGCTGGGCGGAAATCGCGCCCATGCGCGCGAAGCGATCGAGCATGGCGTCGCGCGCGGCGCGGGCCGCGTCGGCGCGACGATCGGGGCGGCGCGCTTCCGGCGCCTGCGGCAGGGCGATCAGCAGCGCCATTTCCGCGTCGGTCAACCAAAGCGGATCGCGCTCAAGATAGGCGCGGGCGGCGGCGCGAACGCCTTCGAGATTGCCGCCATAGGGCGCGAGTTGCAGATAGGTCGCGAGGATTTCGCGTTTGGACATTCGGCGCTCGATTTGCAGCGCCCGCACGATTTCAGTCAGCTTGGACGAGACCGTGCGCGGACGCGGCTCCAGAAGCCGTGCAACCTGCATGGTGATGGTGGAGCCGCCGGAGCTGACGCGGCCGGTGCGCGCGAAATTCGCGCTCGCGCGCCCCAGCGCGATCGGATCGACGCCGGGATGCAGCCAGAAGCGGCCGTCCTCGACCTGCACGACGCGGCGCAAGAAGACTGGATCGATTTCATCGAGCCGCGCGGCGAGGCGCCAGCGGCCTTGCGGCGTGGTGAAGGCTTGCAGCCATTGGCCGTTGCGATCGAGCACCACGGGCGAAAGCACGCGCGCGCGCTCCAGCGGCGGGGGGAACGCCAGGTCCAGCGCGAGCACGGCGAGCATCAGCGCGATCAACGCGCCGGCGATCCGTTTACCGGCGCGCGACAAGGGCAATGCGGCGCGCGGGCCGCGCTTGATGCGGCGCCCAGAAGCGCTTGAATTGCCCGGCGTCATTCGCTCCGCGGCGCGACGCGCACGCTGGACACCGACGTGCGCGCATTGACGCCGGGCCGATACATATCCTCCACCAGCGCGCCCGGCATGGCGTAGGTTCCCGGCGTCACTGCGCGCGCCATGTAAGCGAAGCGATAGCCGCCGGCGTTGCGCAATTCGATTGCGCCGACAAAGCGATCGTCACGCGCCTCGGCGACGCTGGCGTAGGAAATCTCGCCGACGAACGGGAATTGGCCGTTGCGGCGCGTGCCGTCATAGTTCTCGGGGCCGAGGCCGTCTTCCGGCGTCAACACGCTTTCAATCTCCAGACCCGCGGGCAGAAGATCGACGACGACGGATTGATGTGTGCGTACGCCTTCGGCGCGGCCGCTGACGACGACGATTATGCGATCGCCTTGGCGCAGTGCGCTCAAGTCCACGCCGCCGCCGTTGAGCGCATAGAAGCGCTTGTCGATCGAAAAGCCGTTGGAGGCTGCGCCGGGCGGTTCGCGCGGCGGGCCGGACAGCGTGACCGTGCGGAACAGCTGACCCTGGCTGTTGTTCTGGAACACAAAGGCGCGCGCGACATTGGCCGCATCGATCAGCACGCGGCGGCCCGCGTCCGCCTGGCCGTTCAGGGACACATGCACGGGCCCGCTGGCGCGCTGCAGCGCGTCGATGGCCAGGAGAAGCTGCGCCTGTTCCTGCGTCATGGTGGAATCGGGATCCGGCGTTTCGCGCTCCAGGCGCTGGCGCAAGCGCGCGACGAGATCGGTCTGCCCCGCTTCGGCGGCGAGCGCCAAGACGCCGGCGAGATCGCGCACCGGCGACTGATACCAATCGCCGGTGTTGCGATAGCCCAGCGCACGCTCAGCCTCGCGGAAGGCGTTGCGCGCGCGCGCCTGATCGCCCAGCCGCACGAGCGCTGCGCCGATCTGCGCGCGCGCGAGCGGCGAGGGTTCGTCGTCCAACAGCGCATCATGGAAGTAGCGCAGCTGGCCGGGGTTTACGCGATCGGCCTTGGCCAGAACGTAAAGCGCGTAGGCGGCCGAGCGCGAGCGCAGCAATCGCGTGGAATCGTTGGAGCCCGGCCATTGATAGACTTCGAAATTGTAATTGATCGACGCGAAATCATTGAGGCGGGCGACGGCGCGCAAGCCGTCATAGGCCTTATCCAAGGCGGCCTGCGGCACGATATAGCCCTGCTCTTTCGCGCGGTGCAGGAAGTCGACCATGTAGGCGCCGATCCAGGGGCTGGCGCTGCCGTCGCCGGCGCTCCACAGGCCGAACGATCCGTCCGGCGCCTGGCGATCGAGGAGCTTTGTCACTGCGTCCTGCACGCGCTGGCGGATGCGGCGATCCTGTTGGCGATCGATCCGTTGCGCGACGGCGTTGAAGTAGAGCAGCGGCATCGACACCGAAACCAATTGTTCCGAACAGCCGTAAGGATAGCGGGTGAGCTGATCGAGATAGGCGGCGGCGTCGAGGCCGGGCAAGTTCGAGTAGGACACCACGGCCTGGCCCTGGCCGGCATAGAATTGCGCCAGAAGATCGTTCGGCGCGCGCCAGGATGCGCCGGCGGCCTGCGGCTCGGTGCGCGTTTCGGTGACCGGCATGAAGGGCGCGCGCGATTGCATGTCGTAAGTGCGCGTGATGCTTTGAAAACCGTTGGGGCCCTGCAGCACCATGGTGATGCGGCCGAGACCTGCAGCGCTTGACGTGAATGGGATGCGCACGCGCTGCTGCTGACGCTGGCCCAATGTGAATCGGCTTTGCGGCGCATCGAGCGCAATGGCGCCGGAGCCGGCATAGCTCACCGAATACGCCCCGGCGGGGCCTTCGACATTGTCGATCTGCAGCGTCGCGAAGGCGGCGTCGCCGGGGGCGATGAAGCGCGGCAACGTCAATTCCGCGACCACGGGATCGCGCACGGTGATCGCTTCGGCGTCCTGGCCGACGGCGCTGCGCGACCAGGCGACCGCCATCAGCCGCAATTCGCCGTTGAAGTCCGGCACGTCGAGCGGAATTTGCGTGCGACCGGAACGATCGAGCCGGATCACGGGCGACACGAGCGCAACTGTGCGCGTCGGCACCACCGTCAAGCCTTCGCCGCCGATGGAATCTCCGCCCTGGCGCGGCGTGGCGGGCGCGCCGAGATTGGGATTGAGCAAGCGGCCGTAATCGTCGCGGATGCCGACGCCAAGCGCGCGGCGGCCGAAGAAATAATCGAGCGGATTGGGGCTCTCGAATTTCGTGAGCTGCAGGATGCCCTCATCCACCGCCGCAATGGCGACAAAGACCGGCTCGCCGCGCGGCGCATTGGTGACCTGGATCGGGAAATTGACGCGCTGGCGCGGACGCACCACGCCCAGGTCTTCGCCGACGGCGACATTCAAGGTGCGGCTCGACACATCGACAGGCACGTAGGTGACGCCGACCGCGCGGCGCGGCACCGGCAGATTGGCGGGATCGCGCGGCGTCATCACCGTGACAAGCACGTAGGCGCCTGCGCCCCATTCCGGCTCGACCGGCAGGGTGATGGTTCCCCCGCCCTGCGCCACGCGCATCGTGCGCACGCTCAAGACGCGATCGGTGGCGACAACGATCTGCGCTTCGCCGGCATAGGGCGGGCGAATTTCAATGCGCGCGCGTCCGCCGGGGCGCGTGGGCTCGGTCGGGCCCGCAACCGTCACCATGTCGGGGGTTGCGTCTTCTGAATCGGTGGACCAGCGCCAGCCGACATAGAAGCGATGCGCGGTTTCAGCGCTTCCGGCCTGGCGCAGGATCAAACGATAGGAGCCCGGCTCCAGACCTTCGCGCGTCAATTGCGCGGGCGCATTGGCGGCGAGATCGATGCGGCCGGTATCGATGGGAATGTCGCGGCCGGTGCGGCGCCAGCGCCATTGGCCGCTTTCCAGATACCAATCGTAGGACCAGTCTTCGCGCACCAAAGTCCAGCTGACGCCGCGCGCGGCGACTTGCGCGCCGGCGGGATTGACGGCGACGACGTCGAACGCTGCGGCGCGACCGTCGGGCACGACGCCGGTATCGAACCGTTCGCGCACGCCGAGATAGCGGTTGGACAGCCGCACCGGCACATTGAAGCTTTCACGCACGGCGCGTCCGCCGGGATCGGAAACGCTGGCGATCAAACGCGCGCGCAAGGGAAAGCTGGTTTCCGGCGGACTGCTCAACGCAAAGGAAAGTTGCGCGTGGCCCTGCCCGTCCGTCGTCGTGGACGGCAATTGCAGGAATTGCTCGGAGAAGGATTCATCGGCGCGGCCGAACGCGTAGCCTTCGAAGGCCGGGAACGGATTGGGGTCGATTTGCAGCCGCGCTTCGGCGTCGACCGGCAAGCCGGCGCCGGGCGCGCCGTAAAGGAAATCCGCCTGCACATCGAGCGCGCGGTTCTGGCCGGCGAGAAGCGGGGCGTCATTGGCGTCGAAGCGCACGCGCAAGCGCTGCGGCACGAAATCCTCCACGGCGAAGGACACGCTGCCGGCGGCGGCTTCCTGGCCATCGACGAGCAGTTCCGCGCGCCATTGCCCGCGCGGAGACGAGCGATCGAGCGTGAGATTTTGCGCGATGGCGCCCGCTTCTTCTGCGTTGGCGAGGCGCTGGCGGCGCGCTTCGGTGCCGTTGGGGCGATAGACGACGAGGGTGGACTGGCGATCATCGATCGCGCGGCCATTGATGTCGCGCACCAAGCCGATGATGCGCACGACCTCGCCCGGCCGATACACGCCGCGCTCGGTGTACATGTAGGCGTCGATGTCGCCCGGCGGCTGACGGCCGGACACGTCGCGATCAGAGAGATCGAGCGTCGGGCGCTCCAGATCGAGCGCGGCGAAATCATTGCCGGCGCCATACGCCATGACATAGCGCGCCCGCGCCGAACCTTCGCCGTTCATCAGCGTTTCGGCGAAGCGGACGTGGCCGTCATTGTCGGTGACCGCGCGCGCGAGTTCTTCATTGTTCTGCGCGATGAGCGTGAGCGTGACGCCCTGCATCGGCCGCGCCGTGCGCAGCGAACGCACGAACACGTCCGCGCCGGTGGCGCCGGTGAAGGTCTGCAGCGCCATGTCGGTGTACATCACCCAGCGATAGGCGACAGCGGGGCGATCGGTGTTTTCGCCATTGTCGCCGGCGCCGGGCGTCACGTCGCGCAGCTTGACGACGTAGGCGCCGGGGCGCTGATCGGTCAGCACGGAGCCCAGCGGAAACACGGTCGTGACGCTTTGATTGCGGGCGTCCTGGGCGGCGACGTCGATTTCGCCCTTGTAGATTTCCACGCCGTCCTGATCGCCGGCGTCCTCAAAGCCCCAATACCCCCATTGGCCTTCGGGCGTCGCTTCACCGGGCTCGACCCGGCGCTGGGACAGGATGCGGTTGTTCACGCGCAGAACGCGCACTTCGATCTTGCGCACATTGACGGTTTCGATGGCGACGCCATCGGCTTCCGCGCGCGGCAGGATCACGCCGGAGCCGACAAAGCCGACATAAGCGGGCCGGTCGCCGAAGCTGAGGGTGAAGGTTTCATCGCTGCGCGTGCGTTCGCCGTCCTGGCTGGGCAGGCCGCGCTTGATGGTGACCTGATGGTCCGGCTCGTAGCTCAGGCCGCGCAGGCACAGGAGCGTGTCGGACACCTCGACCGACACCTGGGCCGCTGGGTCGATCTCCAGAAAGTCGCGGAAGTTCACGGACGGATCGGTCGCCAGCGGGCGGGAGAATTCCAGGCAGGCGCGGGGATCAGGGCCGGACACGTCGATGCGGGCCTGGATGAAGGCCATGCCTTCCACGCCGCGCGGCGCCTGACGGGGGGCGTTGGCGGACCGGATCGGCTCAGCCGCGCCGCTCTCGCCGGTGGCCGCCAACAGCGGCGCTGAGCCGCGTCCGCCGACGGCGACCCCGCCCGCCACGGCGCCGGCCCATAAGCCGACCACAAGCGCCGTGGCGACAGCCAGAACCAGATTGCGGCGCGCCGTCACATACGCGCCGGCCTTCTGCAGAAGCTGTTGAAAATCCACGGTCGTCGCCCTCCCCGGCGCCTTGCGCACGGCTTTTCTCCACTAGGCCCGTTGCGCCCCTCAATGCCAACCTTACGAATTGGAAATCTTTATGACGTTCTCTAGCGCGCTTTGCATTTCTTTCGCTCCCGCGCACTGTTCGCCGGAGGGCGGCCGCGTCAGGCCGTCTTCGTAAAGGCGCGTCGCGCATGATCCGCAGCCTGTTCGACCTGCCCGATGGGCTCTTGTACTTCGCGGGCCACTCGCTGGGACCGGCGCCGAAGCTCGCCCGCGCCCGGCTCTTGGAGACCGTGGACGCGCATTGGGGCGCGCGGCAGGTACGCTCTTGGACCGAGGCGGATTGGATGGGCCTGGCCGAGCGGATCGGCGGGCATATCGCCGATCTGGTCGGGGCGCGCGCAAACGAAGTGATGGTCGCCGACAGCGTGTCGGTGAACCTGTTCAAGCTGATCGCTGCGGTGTGCGCGATCCGCCCCAAGCGCAGCGAAATCCTGGTCGAAGCCGACGACTTCCCGACCGATGCCTACGTGGCGGCGAGCGCCGCGGCGGCGCTGGGCAAGACCGTAGTGCTGGCGCCGCGCCAGGGGCTGGCGGCGCGGCTCAATCATGACACTGCGGTCGTGATCACGAGCCACGTGCATTACCGCAGCGCGCACGCGCAAAACATGCAGGCGCTCAACAGCCAGGCGGCGCTCGTGGATGCGCCGGTGATCTGGGATCTGAGCCATTCGGTCGGCGCGATGGGCGTTGAGCTGGCCGCGCACGGGGCGCAGCTCGCGGTCGGCTGCGGCTATAAATATCTGAGCGGCGGTCCCGGCGCGCCGGCGTTTATCTATGTGTCGCAGGACATGCAGCGCCAGCTGCGCAATCCCATCGCCGGCTGGATGGGCTCAGCCGACCCCTTCGCGTTTCGGCAGAATTACGTGCCGCGCGCGGGCGCTGCGGCCTTCGCCTCGGGGACGCCGCCGATCCTGTCGCTGATCGCGCTGGAGGCCGCCGTCGAAGTGATCGCGGCGGCCGCGCCGGACAAATTGCAGGAGCAGGCGCGCGAAAACGGGCAAGCCTTCATCGACGCCATTGCGCCGCACGAAGCGCAGCTGGGCCTGACGCGGGTTTCGCCGATCATTTCCGCCGAGCGCGGCGCGCATGTGGCCTACCGGCACGCGTTTGCGCCGGCGATCGTTAAGGCGCTGGAGGCCGAGAGCGTGATCGGCGACAGCAGGCCGCCGGACCTGATGCGGTTCGGCTTCGCGCCGCTCTATGTGACGGCAGCCGACGCCCGGGCGGGCGCGGCGGCGCTGCTGCGGGTGCTGCGCAGCGGGATTTATCGCGACAAGCGGTTCGCCGCCTGACGTATCCGCTGAAGGCGGTTCACTGAAAGCAAAACAAGGCGCCGCGCGCCGGTTGAAGCGTACGCAGGCCTGCTCCACACTCACGAGGAAACCAACGAGGCGCGCTCAAGCGCCCGCAGGAGGATCCTCGTGACCGACGCCGCCGCGCGCTTTCCCGCCATGCCCATCGAGCAGGCGCACGCCCTTTTGAACCAGCCGGGCGGTCCGCTGGAAATCGAAGAGCGCGAGGTCCGCGGCGTGCGGATGAAGGTCTGGAAGAATGCGCCGCCGACGCTGAAGGCGGTGTACGCGCTGAGCGCGCCGTTCGCCGCGCGCGACCACCTCGTCTACGAAGATGAACGCGTGACGTTCGATGCGCTGAACCGCGCGGTGGCCGCGCTCGCCGCGCGGCTGCAGGCGGACGGCGTGAAAAAAGGCGACCGGGTCGCGATCATCATGCGCAATGTGCCGGAATGGCCGGTCGCGTTCTGGGCGGCGATGTTCTGCGGCGCGATCGTGACGCCGCTGAACGCGTGGTGGACAGGCCCTGAACTGGAATACGGGCTGCAGGATTCCGGCGCGAAAGTCGCGATCGTCGATATCGAGCGCTGGGAGCGCATGCGCGAGCATGTCGACGCGTGTCCAGCGCTGCAGCGCATTTATGTCAGCCGCGCGAACGACGAAATTTCCGATCCGCGCGCGCAGCGGCTTGAAGGCGTGATCGGCGGTCCGAACGAGTGGAAGACGTTGCCGAGCGCGGCCTTGCCGGAGGTTGCGCTCGACGCCGATGACGATGTGACGATCTTCTATACGTCGGGCACCACCGGCAAACCCAAAGGCGCGATCATCACGCATCGCAACATCATCTCCAACATGATCAACGCCGCGAGCGCACAGGCGCGCGCATTCCTGCGCCGGGGCGAGGCGCCGCCGCAGCCGGATCCGAACGCGGCGCAGAAGGGCTTTCTGCTTTCAGTGCCGTTCTTTCACGCGACGGGCTGTTTCGCGATCATGATCCCGACGCTGATGGGCGGGGGCAAAGTCGTCATGCAGCGGCGCTGGGATGTGGATCAGGCGTTGCCGCTGATCGAGCGCGAGCGCGTGACGAACGCCGGCGGCGTGCCGACGATCGCGTGGCAAATTTTGGAGCATCCGAAATTCGACTCGTATGATTTGTCGTCGCTGGAAACGATTTCCTATGGCGGCGCGCCTTCCGCGCCGGAGCTTGTGCGCAGGATCCGGGAGCGCTTTCCAAAAGTGCAGCCGGGCCAGGGCTGGGGCATGACGGAAACCTCAGCCACCGCCGTGTCCAACTTCGCAGAGGATTATGAGCGAAAGCCGGCGAGCTGCGGCGTGCCGTCCATGACGGGCGAAGTGAAGATCATGTCGCCTGAAGGCAAGGAGCTGCCGGTCGGCGAGGTCGGCGAGTTGTGGTACAAAGGGCCGATCGTCGTGCGCGGCTATTGGCAAAAACCGCAGGCGACGGCGGAGACGTTTGTGGACGGCTGGGTGAAGACGGGCGATCTCGCGCGCGTCGACGAGGAAGGGTTCGTCTATATCGTCGATCGCGCCAAAGACATGCTGATCCGCGGCGGTGAAAACATCTACTGCGTGGAGGTGGAGAACGCGCTCTACGATCATCCCGCGGTGATGGATGCGGCGGTGATCGGCCTGCCGCACAAGACGCTCGGGGAAGAGCCGGCGGCGGTGGTGTTTCTGAAGCCGGACATTTCGGCCACGGAGCAGGAATTACGCCATTTCGTGGCGCAGAAGCTGGCGGCGTTCAAAGTGCCGGTGAAGGTTGCGTTCTGGCACGAGACGCTGCCGCGCAACGCCAACGGCAAGATCATGAAAAAGGATTTGCGCGCGGCCTTTCCCGACGCATTCGGAGCTTGATATGGTATTGCTGGTCGAAAAGCAGGACGGCTACGCCGTCGTCACGCTCAATCGCCCCGAGGCGATGAATGCGCTCTCCAAAGAGCTGCGCGCGTGTCTTGCGGATGCGTTTGTCGCGCTCAATGCCGATGACGATGTGCGCGCCGTGATCCTTACCGGCGCGGGAAAAGCGTTCACGGCGGGGCTTGATCTGAAAGAACTGGGATCAGATGCGTCGGCGCTCGGCGCAGCCAATGCGGAAGACGCCGCGCGCAATCCGGTCAAGGCGATCGAGACCTGCACCAAGCCGGTGATCGGGGCGATCAACGGCGCTGCGATCACCGGCGGATTCGAAGTCGCGCTGGCGTGCGACATTCTGTATGCATCCAGCAATGCGCGTTTCGCTGACACGCATGCGCGCGTAGGCATCATGCCCGGCTGGGGGCTGTCGCAGAAGCTGTCGCGCGTGGTCGGGGTTTATCGCGCCAAAGAGCTTTCGCTCAGCGGCAATTTTCTCGACGCCAAGACGGCGGAGGCGTGGGGGCTCGTCAATCGCGTGTTCGCGCCAGAAGAGCTTCTTCCCGCCGCGAAAAAGCTCGCCGCCGACATCGCCAGTGCGCCGGCGGATAAGGTGGCGTCTTACAAGCGACTGATCGACGACGGCTTCGCGCTTCCCTTTGGCGGCGCCATGGCGCACGAGCACGCGTTTTCGTCCGCGCGCAACCGCGCCGTCACGCCAGACGACGTCGCGCAGGCGCGCACCGGCGTGATGGCGCGCGGACGCGAGCAGAAATCACAATAGGCGCTGCGCCTTCAGCCTAAATGCGCTTCCACGAACCAGAGATCTTTGTCGATCTGGCGTGAGACGCCGGTGAAGAGATCGGCGGTGTCCTTGTCGTTGGCTTCATCGGCCTGATCGATGGCGTCGCGCACCAGCTTGCCGAATGCGGCGAGGCGATCGGCGACGGCTTTGACGTGTTCCTTCTCCGCGTTGATGTCGACGGGGTAAGGCTCCAGCGTGGAATTCTTCGCCGCTTCCTGCACGGTGCCGATGGCCTGTCCGCCGAGCGTGACGGCGCGTTCGGCGATGTCGTCGATGAAATCGGTCGTGCGGCCGGCGATTTGATCGAACAGTTCGTGCAGCGCGATGAAGGATGGTCCCTTCACGTTCCAGTGCGCCTGCTTTAACGCGCTGCGCAAATCCATGGCGTCGGCAAGGCGCGCGTTCAGCAGTGCGACCATGGCTTTGCGGGTGTTGTCGGGCACATCGATGCGGGTCTTGGGCATGAGCAGCTCCTCAAGGCGTTGTCGATTGAGATGTGGAGAAAGCTTCGGGTTACAAGCGCGCAAGCCCCCGCTTCGGTTCCGTGCTGGCGTTTTCTTTTGCGGTCGATAGAAGCGGTGCATGGCCGCGATAGACTCCGCCGATACACGCCCAGAACGCCGCATTCCCACTGCGGCCATCGTGATGCTTTCGATCGGCATGGTGGTGGGCGCCGGCATCTTCCGCGCGCCCGCGCAGGCGGCCGATGCGGCCGGCTCGGCGGCATGGCTTTATGCAGCGTGGGCGGCGGGCGGCATACTCTCGCTGTTGGGGGCGCTGTGCTACGCGGAACTGGCGACGGCGTTTCCCAATGCCGGGGGCGACTATCACTTCCTGAAGCTCGCCTATGGGCGCGGCGTGGCGTTCGTGTTCGCGTGGTCGCGGTTTGCGGTCATCAATGCCGGCTCGATCGCGTTCTTGGGTTTCGTGATCGGCGATTATCTCAACGCCGTGCCGATGTTTGCGTTAGGACCGAACGGTCCGGCGATTTACGCCGCCATCGCGGTGCTTGCCTTGGGCGCGCACAATCTGCGCGGCGCGCTGCGCTCGGCCAGCGATTATGCGGTGACGGGCCTGGAAGTGTTGGGGCTGGTGATGATGGCGGCGGCGGCGCTGTGGCTGGCGCTGCGCGGCGTTGCGCCGATGACGCCGATCTGGTCACCTTCACTGGCTGCGCCGCCCTCCTCGTTTGCGTTGTCATTGGTGTTCGTGCTGCTGGCGTATGGCGGTTGGAGCGAAATGGCGACGTTATCGGCGGAGGTGAAGGACGCCAGGCGCGGGATGGCGCGGGCGCTCATCTTTTCGATCCTCGCCATCACCGCGCTTTATATTCTGGTGAACTGGGCGTTTCTGCGCGGGCTCGGCTATGCCGGGCTCGCGCAAGCGGATGCGCCGGCCGCCGTGTTGATGGGGCGCTCGTTCGGAGATCACGCCGCCTTGCTGATTGCGCTTGCGGTCGCGTTCGCGGCGATCACCTCGATCAACGCAACGGTGATCGTCGGCGCGCGCACGACATTCGCGGCGGCGCGTGATTTCCCGATGCTGCGCGCGCTGGCGGAATGGGACGAGCGCCGCGGCATTCCCGCGCGCGCGACGCTGGCGCAATGCGTCGTCGGGCTGGCGCTGGTCGGGCTGGGCGCGTGGACGCGCGACGGCTTCTCCACGCTGGTCGATTATACCGCGCCGGCGTTCTGGTTGTTTCTAACCTTGAGCGCGCTGGCGGTGATCATCTTGCGGGTGCGGCGACCGGATGCGGAGCGGCCGTTCCGCGTGCCGTTCTATCCCGCGCTGCCGCTGATCTTTGCTGCGTCCAACGCGCTGGTGCTGTGGTCGAGCCTGACCTATCTCGCCAGCTTGAGCGAACGACGCATCGGCGCGTTTGTGGGGCTGGGCGTGCTGGCGATCGGGGTTGGCCTCTATGCGCTGAGCCAGCTCAAGCCGTCGCGGGCGAATTCGCCTTGAGTTCGAAGCCCTTCTCGTGACATGGCGGCAGCGTGCGCACTGTTCTTGTTCTCTTCGCCCATCCCGCCTTTCACCGCTCCCGCGCCAACCGGGCGATGGCGGACGCCGTGCGCGACCTCGATGGCGTGACGTTCCACGATCTCTACGAAACCTATCCCGACGGGTTCATCGATGTGGCGCACGAACAGGGTCTTGTGCTGCAGCATGACGCGCTGGTGCTGCAGCATCCGTTTTATTGGTATTCCACGCCGGCGCTTTTGAAAGAGTGGCAGGATCTCGTGCTTGAGCATGGCTGGGCCTATGGCGAAGGCGGCGTCGCGCTGCGCGGCAAGGACTGGATGCATGCGCTGACGGCGGGGGGCTCGGAAGACTCCTACCGCGCGGAAGGCGCCAACAAGCTTGCGGTCGAGGCGCTGCTGGCGCCGCTGCGCGCGACAGCGGATCTGTGCGGCATGCGCTGGCACGCGCCCTATGCGGTGTTCGCAAGCCGTCTGAAATCGGATTCTGAATTGCATACGGCCGCGGCCGCGTACCGCGCGCGCATTCTGGCGCTGCAGCGCCACGCCCAGGACTAAAACCATGCCGCACGATCTTCCCTTCGTCGAAGCCTTCGCCTTCTTGGCCGCGGCCGTGATCGCAGTGCCGATCGCCAAGCGCATCGGGCTTGGGTCCGTGCTCGGCTATCTGATCGCAGGCGCGATCCTGGGGCCGTTCGGGCTGAAATTGTTCGGCGATCCGGAAAACATGATGCACGTTGCGGAGTTCGGCGTGGTGATCATGCTGTTTCTGATCGGGCTGGAATTGCGGCCGGAATTGCTGTGGCGGATGCGCGATTCCATTCTGGGGCTCGGCGGGTTTCAAGTGCTGCTGACGGGGCTGGCGCTCGCGGGCGCAGCGATGGCGCTGGGCGCGGAATGGCGCATGGCGCTGGCTGTGGGATTCATTCTGGCGCTGTCGTCCACCGCGATCGTGATGCAGAGCCTGCGCGAGCGCGGGCTTGCCGCGACCGATCCGGGGCGATCGGCGTTTGCGGTGCTGTTGTTTCAAGACATCGCCGTGATCCCCATGCTGGCGCTGTTTCCGCTGTTGGCGATGGCGCCGGCGGGCGGGGAAGGCGAAGCGCATGGCGTGGCGGCGTTGCCGGCGTGGGCGCAGGCGCTGGCGGTGCTGGGCGCAGTCGGCGGCATCGTGCTGGCGGGGCGGTTCTTGTTGCGGCCGGTGTTTCGCTACATCGCGCGCGCGGGCATGCAGGAAATCTTCACCGCGTTCGCGCTCGCGATCGTGGTGGGCGTGGCGCTGTTGATGCAAGTCGTCGGGCTTTCGCCAGCGCTGGGCGCGTTCGTGGCCGGCGTGGTTCTCGCCGACAGCGAATACCGGCACGAGCTTGAAAGCGACATCGAGCCGTTTCGCGGGCTGTTGCTCGGCCTGTTTTTCGTGTCGGTCGGCGCGGCGATCGATTTCGCGATGATCCTGGCGCAGCCGCTATTCATCCTTGGGCTGGTTGTGGGCCTGATCTGCATCAAGGCGGCGGTGCTGTTCCTTTTGGCGCGCGGATTCAAGCGGCCGGCGGCGGACGCCAGCCTGGTGGCGCTGTCGCTGGCGCAGGGCGGCGAGTTCGCATTCGTCCTGTTTGCGTTCGCGCAGTCGCAGAATGTCGTCACCGGCGCTTTCGCGGATCCGTTGATCGCGGCGGTGGCGCTGTCGATGGCGCTGACGCCGCTTCTGCTGATCGTTGGCGAGCGCATCTCAACGCGCCTGAGCACGAGCGCGCAACGCGCGACGCCGGATGCGCTCGACATCGATCAGCCGCACGCCATCATCGCCGGGTTTGGCCGGTTCGGGCAAATTCCGCACCGGCTGTTGAAGGCCAATGGGTTCCGCACATCGGTCCTGGAGCACAATGCCGAGCAAGTGGAGCTGGCGCGCGGTTTCGGCCACCGCGCCAATTATGGCGACGCCAGCCGGCTTGACCTTTTGCGCGCGGCGGGCGCTGCGGATGCGCAGCTGCTCGTGATTGCGGTCAATGACGCGGAAAAGGCGACCGAAATCGTGGAGATCTCACGCAAACATTTTCCGAACCTGAAAGTGATCGCACGCGCGTTCGACCGGCTGCACTATTACGACCTCATGGACAAAGGCGTCGACGCCGCGGAGCGCGAGACCTTCGAAGGCGGATTGCGGCTGGGCGTGAAGGCGCTGCGCGCGCTGGGCTATGGCGCGCATCAGGCGGAGCGCGCGGGCCGCCTCTTCCGCCGCCATGACGAGCGCCAACTTGAAGAGATGCGCGCGCACTGGGCCGCGGGCGAATTCGAGACCTACCGATCCGCGGTCACCGCGCGGCAGACCATGCTTGAGGAAGCGCTGCAGCGCGATCTTGCGTCGCAAGGCGTGACGCGCGGGGACGAGGCGTGGGACACAGAGAGCCTCGATGAAGAGGCCAAGCGCCGGGCCTGACGCTTGTGCGTGACGCTCTTGAAGCACGTTTTGAAAGCGGCGCCGAAACCGATGCCCCCGTCGGTCGCTTCGCGACCACTTCCCCCGCACGCGGGGGAAGACAGTGCTGCGTGGATGTCCCTCGAGCGTGCTCCCCTGTTCACGGGGGAGCTGTCATGCGCAGCATGACTGAGGGGGAGGATGAGGACGCGCAGCGTCGCCGCCTCCTCCGATCGCTTCGCGATCACCTCCCCCTCGCGGAGGAAAACGGCAATCCGCATCAGCGCGTCATGAAGCGCGCCAGGCGTCCGCCCATGATCTCTTCGGCTTCGCGCATGATGCGATCGATCAATTCCTTGACGGTCGGAATGTCGTGGATGAGGCCCTGGATCATGCCCGCCGACCAGATGCCGTAGTCGGGATCGCCAACTTCATAAACGACGCGGCCGCGGGCGCCGGCCACGAGATCACGCACTTCTTCGAACTTCGCGCCCTGCTTCTCCATCGCCACGACTTGCTGTGAGATCGCGTTCTTCGCGACGCGGGCGGTGTTGTGCATGGTGCGGAAGATGAGATCGGTGGCGCGCTCATCGTTGGCGACCATCTGTTCTTTCACTTTCGGATGGATCGGCGCCTCAACCGTCGCGCAAAAGCGCGTGCCCATATTGATGCCTTCCGCGCCCAGGGCGAGCGCCGCCACCAGACCGCGGCCATCGCCGAAGCCGCCGGAGGCGATCATGGGGATTTTCACCTTGTCGGCCGCAGCGGGAATAAGGATGAGGCCCGGAATGTCATCTTCGCCGGGGTGGCCGGCGCATTCAAAGCCGTCGATGGAAATCGCGTCGACGCCCATGCGTTCGGCGGAGAGCGCGTGGCGCACGGCGGTGCATTTGTGAATGACTTTCACGCCGTGTTTCTTGAATTCGTCGACGTGCTCCTGCGGCTTGTAGCCGGCGGTCTCGACGATCTTGATGCCGCTGTCGATGATGGCGGCGCGATACTCCGCGTAAGGCGGCGGCTTGATGGCGGGCAGGATCGTGAGGTTCACGCCGAAGGGCTTGTCGGTCATGTCCTTGCAGCGCTGGATTTCCTCGGCGAGCGCTTCGGGCGTGGGCTGCGTCAGCGCGGTGATGAAGCCGAGCGCGCCGGCATTGGCCACTGCCGAGACGAGTTCGGCCTTGCCGACCCATTGCATGCCGCCCTGTGCGATCGGATGCTCCACGCCGAACATCTCGGTGAAACGCGTGCGGATCATCGTTTTCCTCCCTTTATCGGCTGCACCGTGTCGCGTCGTTGACCGATTGCCAAGCATGTCGCAACGTCATTTCGGGCGTCATTCGACCGCCTCGCCGCGGGGACGAATCATCTATGGTCCCTGCTCTTCCGACAAGAGAGGAGCGCGCCATGATCGAGGGGTCTGAGCTCGCCGTGTTGGTGGCCGGCAAAGTGTGCCACGATATGTTCGAGCCGCTGAACGCCATGGTCCAGGGATTGGAGCTGTCGCGCAGCGAAGGGGCCGACCGCACCGAGGCGGGCGCGCTTCTGGAACAGAGCGTCAACAAGATGTGGGCGAAGCTCGACTTCTTCCGCTTCGCGGTGTCGAGCGCGCGCATCGAAGGCGACGCCAGCCTGAGCGAGATGCGCGAAATTCTGCAGAAGCTCTATCGCCACCTGAAACCGGACTTCGTGTGGAGCGCGGGCGAGATGACGTTGCCGCGCCCGGCGATGTGCGTGGTGGCCAACCTGGCGTTGATCATCGCCGATTGCGCAGCGCGCGGCGGGAGGGTCGAGCTTGTCGCGGAAAACGGCGAGGCGCGCCTGATCGCGACCGGGCCGAAGGCGTCGCTGCGGCCCGATATCGCGAAAGCCTTCAACGGCGACATTCCCGCCGCGGAGGTGCGCTCCTATGCCGTGCTGCCGACCTTCACCGGCCAGATCGCGCGCGAGGCGGGCGTGACGCTGAGCGTGCGCGAGGGCGAAGAGCGGGTGGAGCTGATCGCGCGCTCGCAGGCTTTCGCGCTGCAGGCGGCGGCGTAAAATTCCGTTAACGCCCGGGGCGCACGATGGCGCCGACGGCGTCCGATTCGGGCGCTCCGGCGGGCGCGATGGACGACCTCGTTCCAGACTTCATCATCGAAACGCGGCGGCGTCTGGAAGCCGCGGATCAGGCGCTCGCGCGCGCCGCGGAAGGCGACAGCGATGCGCGTGTCACGCTGCTTGGCCTGTTGCACACCATTCGCGGCGCGGCGGGCTGCACCGGCCTTTTGCGCGTCGAGGCCGCCTCGCATGCCGCAGAAACGATCGCGGCGGTGGGCATTGACGGCCCCTCGCGCAAACTGCTGCAGGCCGCGCTGTCGGGCCTGAAAAGCCATCTCGACGCGTTGTCGCGCGGTCCGGCCAGGCCGGAAGACGACGCGCCGCGCGCGATCGGCGAAGCCTGGACGTTTGCGCCGATCTTCATCGCCGACGCCGCGGAGACACTGGGCAAGCGCATCGCGTTCACCGCCGAGGGCGGCGAAGCGCTGGTTCCGCCGCGCGATATCGCGGGCGTACGCGGCGCGCTGGTGCATCTGATCCGCAATGCGTGCGATCACGGGATCGAGACGCCGGAGGAGCGCCGCGCGGCGGGCAAGGATGAGACCGGCCAGATCGGCATTCTTGCGCATCGCGTGCGCGACGGGCTTGCGATCGATGTGGCCGATGACGGGCGCGGCGTCACGCCCGCCCTGCTCGACGGCCTGTTTACGCCGGGCGTTTCCAGCGCCACCGCGGCGCAGCGCTATTCCGGCGCCGGCATCGGCCTGAGCGCGGCGCGCGCGGGCATCGCCGAGATCGGCGGCGCGCTCGATCTGCGCCGTGACGCGCCGGTCGGCGCTTGTTTTCGCATCGTTCTGCCAAGCCGCGCCGCGGGCGCGCGTGCGGCGTGAGGGGAAGCGCATGAGCATCAAGTCTTGTCTTGTCGTCGACGACAGCCGCGTGATCCGCAAGGTGGCGCGGCGCATTCTCGAAGACATGCGCTTTGCCATCGACGAAGCGGGCGACGGACTTGAAGCGCTGCAAGCGTGCCGCAAGGCGATGCCGGACGCGATCCTGCTCGACTGGCGCATGCCCGTGATGAACGGCGTGGAATTCCTGAAGCAATTGCGCGCGGAGCCGAACGGCGACAAGCCGGTGGTCGTGTTCTGCACGACGGAAAACGACGTAGCGCAGATTTCCGAAGCCATCAAAGCCGGCGCCGACGAATACATCATGAAGCCGTTCGACGGGGAAATCATCGCCTCGAAATTCGCTGAAGTCGGGCTGGCGTGATGCTGACGGACGCGCATCTGGGCGAGTTGCAGCGCGCGATGACGCGGCGCACCGGCGTGGTGCTCGATGCACAGCGCGCGGCGCTGATCGAAATGCGGCTGATGCCGATCGCGCGGCGCTCGGGCATGACCAATGCGGCGGAGCTGATTGCAGCTGCGCAGATGCGGCCCGACGATCCCTATTGGGACGCGATGTGCGATGCGCTGTTGAACGCGGAGACCTCATTCTTTCGCGACCGCGCGCCGTTTGCGACGCTGATCGACGCGGTCGCGCCGGCAATGCTGCGCGAAAGCGGCGCAGATTCGCTGCGCATCTGGAGTGCGGGCTGCGGCACCGGCCAGGAGGCGTTCTCCATCGCCATGGCGCTGCATGAAGCGCGCGACGCGGGCCGCATCGGCGATTTCGAGATCATCGCGACGGATGCGTCGGAGCGGCTGCTCGACCGCGCGCGCAAAGGCGAATACACGCAATTCGAAGCGCAGCGTGGGCTTTCGATCCGCCGGCTGATCCAGCATTTCGAACGCGCGGGCGATCATTGGCGCATTTCCGACCGGCTGCGCGCGCGCGTGCGCTTCATCAACCACAATCTCTTGACCGAGGCGCCGCAATGGGGCGCGTTCGACGTCGTGTTCTGCCGCAATGTGCTGAGCGAATTCTCCGCGGACGCGCGCGCGGACGCGTTGGAGAATATCGCGGGCGCGGTGAAGCCCGGCGGGGCGCTGTTCATCGGCCAGGGCGAAACCATTGCGGGCGGCATGCGCGCGTTTGCGCCGTCGCGCGTGCATCACGGCGTGTTCGAACGCACGCAGCCGGCAATGGAAGCGGCTTAGACGGTTTCCATCGATCTAGGTGAAGCTGGGCGTTAGTCCGCACTTCTGTGCGCAGGCGCGCAAGTTCTTATCACGAGACCAGAACAAAGCGTCACGCGTCAGCGCTGTTGCGGCCAGAAGGCAGGCGTCGACATAGCCGATCCCGGCATTCGCGAGGGCGTGCGCCTCAATAAAGACCATCACTTCAGAATGCGTTGCGACGACCGCGCCAGGCAGATTCTTCAAATGGCGCAGCACATTTGCGCGCGCCTTGACGCTGCCCAACGCAATTTCGCCAATCACGCAGGGATGGGAGATGACTTCGTTGCGCGTCAGGAGGGCCGTCAGCTGCGGGTCGGCGGCGCGAAAGTGATCGATCCAAATCGAGGTGTCGACGAGGATCACAACGCCCACTCCCCCTTGCAGGGAGGGGGCAGGAGGTGGGGCTGAAGCCAAGAGATACGAAGCGCGCCGCCCGCACCCCCCTCCCTACACTCCCCCGCAAGGGGGGAGGGGCGTGTCAACCGGCGTGTGCGCACGCTAACCGGGCCGGCGACGGGGCGGCGCTTTCGCCTTGGGATCGCTGCCGCCGAGACGCGCGAGCCGGCGCGCGCTTTCCCGCTCGATCAGCGCCTTGAGCGCTTCGCGCACGAGCGCGGTCTTCTCCTCCATCCCCGTGAGCGCCTGGGCTTCGGCGAGGAGATCGTCATCGAGGGCGAGGGTCGTGCGCATAGGCACGGGTTATGGCATCAAATGATGCCGCAGGCAATGCTGCACTCTGCCCCCTCCCTCCCATGGAAGGAGAGCGTTGGCGTCAGGAGCATGAACCCACGCGGGAGAAGGACTCCGCGGTTCATTCTGCACGGGATCCCGGATTGTCGCTCCGCGGCGTCCGGGATTGCCCGATAACGCCGCGCCCTATCTTGCAAACTTCTGAAACTTGATCCGGCTGGGAATGATTTCGTTCGTGCCGAGGCGGCGTTTCTTGTCTTCTTCGTAGGCTTCGAAATTGCCCTCAAACCATTCGACGTGGCTATCGCCTTCGAAGGCCAGGATGTGCGTGGCGAGGCGATCGAGGAACCAGCGATCGTGGCTGATGACCACGGCGCAGCCGGGAAAATCCTCCAGCGCGCTTTCCAGCGCCTGCAGGGTTTCAACGTCGAGATCGTTGGTCGGTTCGTCGAGCAGCAGAACATTTGCGCCCGACAGCAAGGTTTTCGCCAGATGCACGCGGTTGCGCTCCCCGCCTGACAAGAGCCCCACTTTCTTCTGCTGATCGGCGCCCTTGAAATTGAAGCTCGACACGTAGGCGCGCGAGGGCACGTCGCGGCCATTGATGGTCAACACGTCGAGACCGCCGGAAATTTCTTCCCAGATGGTCTTTTTCGGGTCGAGCGCATCGCGCGATTGATCGACATAGCCGAGCTTCACGCTCTCGCCGATGGCGATCTGGCCAGCGTCGGGTTTCTGATCACCGGTGATCATGCGGAACAGCGTGGATTTGCCGGCGCCGTTCGGGCCGATGATGCCAACAATGCCGCCCGGCGGCAGCTTGAACGACAGCCCATCGATCAGAAGCTTTTCGCCAAAGCCCTTCTTCAGATTTTCGAACGCAATGACATTTTGACCGAGGCGCGGGCCCGGCGGGATTTGAATGGTCGCGAAGGTCTGCTTCTCGCGCTCGGCGGCGCTCGCCATTTCCTCATAGCGGGCAAGCCGCGCCTTGGACTTGGCCTGGCGCGCCTTCGGCGACTGCCGCACCCAATCCAATTCGCGCGACATGACCTTCTTGCGGCCTTCGGCCTCACGCTCTTCCTGCTCCATGCGCTTGGCTTTTTGTTCCAGCCAGGCGGAATAATTGCCCTCATAGGGAATGCCCTTGCCGCGATCCAATTCCAGCGTCCATTTCGTGACCTGGTCGAGGAAGTAGCGATCGTGGGTGACGAGGATCACGCAGCCGGGAAAATTCTCCAGATGGTGCTGCAGCCAGGCGACGCTCTCGGCGTCGAGATGGTTGGTGGGTTCGTCCAGGAGCAGCATGTCGGGCTTGGACAAGAGCAGCCGGCAGATCGCGACACGGCGGCGTTCGCCGCCGGACAATTTCTCTACGCCAGCGTCATCGGGGGGACAGCGCAGCGCATCCATCGCCATGTCGATCTTGGAATCGATGTCCCAGGCGTCGGCGGCGTCGATCTTTTCCTGGAGGGTCGTCATCTCCTCCATCAATTCGTCGGTGTAGTTCTCGCCGACCTCCATCGACACCTGATTGAAGCGATCGACGAGTTTCTTTTCCGCACACCAGGCTTCGACATTGGCGCGCACGGTGAGCGCATCTTCGAGCGCGGGCTCCTGCTCCAGATAGCCCATCTTCACGCCGGCCATCGGCATGGCTTCGCCGGTGAAATCCTTGTCTATCCCCGCCATGATTTTCAACAGCGTGGATTTGCCCGAGCCGTTGACGCCGACGACGCCGATCTTCGCGTCGGGGAAAAAGCTCAGCCAGATGTTCTCAAAGACCTTCTTGCCGCCGGGATAGGCTTTGGTCAGGCCTTGCATGGAAAAGATGTATTGGGCGGGTTGCGCCATAGGTCTGCGTCTTCCGTGGTGTGGGAAGCGCGGGATGTAGCGATTGGCGGGGCGAGGGTCTAGGGCCTAGTGTTATCATGGGAAGTTCTAGGGGCACAGAAAATGCCGAACGACGAGGGGCATGCCGGAGCAGTGAGTCTCGCCGTTGCCGGACTTCAAAGCTTGATACTGATCAATGGCGGCGGCGCGGTCGCGCTCTTGGCGTTTTATGGGGAGGCATTGTCTGAAGGCCGCACCGGAGGGATCGATCTCCGGTGGTTTGAGGGAAGTCTTCTCTTGTTTGCACTCGGCGTAGCGGCTGCCGCTTTCGCGACGATATTGGCGTATATATCGCAGCTGTTCTGGACTCAAACGCGTGGGGCTCCTGGCAAGAGAGACACGGCAGTTCGAGTAGCGGCGATACTAGGAGCATTTCTTAGCGCGGCGTTGTTCGTGGTGGGAATCGTATTCGCTGCCCTTGCAATTTGAGTAGGATTTCACCGTCGCAAAACAAAACCGGCGGCTCAAGATTGAGCCGCCGGCGTTGTTCACTTCACATTTTCCGGCGCGTTACACCGGCACCCAGGCGCCGGAGGCGTTGCGGCAGAAGGTTTCCGGCGGCAATTGCTCGGAGCCGCGGGCGGGATCGCTGATCGTGGCGGTCACGCGGCGGCATTCGCTGTAGCCGGATGTCGTGGCCGCCGGCGCAGGTTGATTGACCACCAGCGAGCGCGGCTGACCCTGATCGGTCTGCCAGGAATCATTCACCGACGAATTGGTGTTGAGCGAGCGATAATACGCCTGCTCCACGCGCTGCTGCGAGCGCGCGTCCAGCCAACGGCAAACGCCATATGTGGCGAGGCCCGCGGCGGCGCCGCCGAGCGCTGCATTCTCGCCGCGATTGTTCTCAGAGCCGATCAGCGCGCCGGCGACTGCGCCGACGCCCGCGCCGATCAGCGCGTTGCGCGTGCACTGCGACAATTGCGTGCCGCCATATCCGCCGCCGCCGCCATACGCGCCGCCGGTGGTTTCGCAACCCGCCAAGGCAAACGAGGCCGCAAGCGCTGCAGCCAAAAGACGAAGCCCCATCCTAAATCTCCTGCAATGTGCGCGCAGTCCTGCGCGCCGTGATCCCTCTGCGCCCTGTTCTAGACGATTTTCAGACCGCGACGGATCAATTTTCCGCTTGGCAAGGAACTTCGGGACCGCCCACCGGGTTCCAGCGCGCATTTGCGCCGTCGCCGAAAAACACGCCGGGCGCGCCGGCAAAGCGGAAGCCCTCAGCCGTCTGCTGTGACGGCAATGTGAACGGGCGGCGATCGTTGACCGCGATCACGGCGACGTCGGGCTGACGGGCGAACGAGACGGCGAGTTCTGCGCCGTCGAGGCAGCGGAACGTCTGCTGACGATAGACCTGGCCAAGCTCCGCCGGGCACGGCGTGGCGCAGCCTGCGAGCCCTGTCAGCGCCGCTATCGTCGCTATCGTCAGGGACCCCCGCATCGCCGTCTCCTTCATCTTCTTCGTTGCGCGCATTCTGGCGCGACGCGCCGACATAGGCTAGCGCGCCGCCGGCGCAGCCGCAGGGCATGTCAGATTGGAAAAACGATCCTGGACCCGGCGTGCGCTCATCACCCAGGCGACGCGGGTTTCGTCCCAGCCGTTTATGAACGACCAAACCACCTCGTCATCGGGCGCGATCTCGATGACGCGGCCGCCATCGGTCTCGGCGATGAGAATGTTGCCGTTCTCCAGAAGCTGATGCTTGCCGCGGAACGCTGTGTAGAACGCGTTGCGGCGGTCGGAATGGTAGAGCACGTCGAACGTTCGATCGGCGGGATTGATGCGCAGGATGCGGCTGCCGCCCATTTCGCCGCGCCAGCCGTTTTCCGCGGTCGGGTCGCCCATCGGGCGATTGTCCAGCAGGGTGATGGTTCCGTCGGCCTGAAAGTCGGCGTCGTGCTGGTGCACCATGGGGCCTAGAAAGCGCCACTTGATCTGATGCGTCGTGCGATCGACCACCCAGATCTGATTGGTGTTGCGCAGCGACAGCAACAGATCGCCTTCCTTGAACATCGGGAACGCCGCCGCGTTGGCGTGCGTCAGCGGCTCGACGTCATTGAGGTGAAAGAGATCGTCCAGATTGGGATTGTTGATTGTCACCAGGCCGACCGCGTCGCTGCGCATCAACGCCTGAACCAGATCGATCTCCTCCACCAATTCCCCGGTGTCGGGATTGAAGCGGCCAATGCGGTCGGCGCGGAACGGGCGACGGAACAAGGTGGGCTCGCGATATGCTGGCCCCGCCATCGGCGCCCATGCGAACCCTTCGGTGTCGAGCGCGATGGAGTGATGCGTCGGCGCATTATTGCGCCAAAGAATCTCGCCGCAATACGACACGCGCATCATGGTTTTGTCGTCGAGATTGACGAGGATGTCGCCGTTGTCGAGCAACAGCGCGCCATGCACCAGCGCGTCGTAAGGGTAGTCCATCTCCGGACGCGCGACGTCGAAGAAGTTGATCGGCCATTCGTGGACGATCGCGCCGTCAGCCGCATAGAGACGCGCGGTCAGGGTGCGGCCGAACACGCCGGTCATGAAGGTGAGGCCGGGCTCCATGCGCGCGGGGTCGGAAACGACGACGCCATCACCGGGGCCGCGGCGCGGGCGCAGGTGCATGGTCGGCTCATCGCCGAGATACGCGAATGCGTTGCGGCGCAAATCATAGGCTGCGGCGATCGCGTCGGCCACCAGGGGGCCTGGAAACCACCGCTGCACGCCGGCGACCACGCCGAGCAAAAAGATCAACACAACGCCGCACACGGCGCTGGTGATCAGGCCTGCATTTTCCTTGACGACCTTGAGCATAGGGCCTCCCGGCCCGCCCCCCTGCCCGGCTTTTAAGGGCGCGCGGCGCAGCGGGCAACGCCGCTCGCCGGACGCGCGCCCACGTGTTGCGCGTTGCGCGCTTTCAGGGCGTGTCAGCGCGCGGCGCGGGCGGCGCCGATCTCGTACACAACGGACACCTCCGCGGTGTAGAGCTGCGGCTCCGGCGCGATCGTGGGCGCCACCATCGGCGCGGGCGCTTCCGACGCGGTCACCACGATCTGCGAGCGCAAACGATTGCCGCTTTGCGCAATCATGTTGGAGCCGCCCTCCTCCACCAGAAGCAGGCGGCCCAGGCTGAAGCCCGCGCCTTCGACATAGACTTGCGCTTTCTCCACCGCGTCGCGGATAGCGGCTTCGCGCGCGCTGCGCCGCGCGGCGGACGTGTCACGGATGGAAAACTCCACATCGTTGAAGGAATCCGGCGCCGAATTCATGCCGGCCTCCACGGCGCGGCCCAGAAGCGCCAAGTCGCGCACGAGGATGGTCACCGACGCGTTCGCTTCATACCCGGAGATGCGATCGGGCCGGCGATCCTCGCCGGAGCGCACGACCGGACGGACGGAAATGTCGGTACGCTCGATGGCGACCGTCTCGGCGTTGAGCGTGCGGATCGCCGCCTCCAGCGCACGGGCGCGGTCGCTGACGGCCTGGGTCGCTTCGGTCGCGGACCGGGCGGGATTGTAGAAGCCCACCGACACGCGGGCCTGGTCCGGCGGCAGATAGAGCTCGGCCCGGCCGGCGACGCGCACGACCGCCGGATCGTAGGGCCGCAATGGCGCGATGACCTGAGCCGCAGCTGCGCTCGTGAGCGCCGCCATGAGCGCCATCGCGGTGATCCAAACGCGCATCATCGTTCTCCCCTGTGTTCGGGGCGGTGATGCCGCGCAGAGCGGCGATGCGCCAGCGAATTAGCTTGAGAGGCGCGCGGGGTGGATGAAGCCCTGAGCGTCGTAGACGCGCGCGCCAAGGGCGCCGGCGTCAGCGTCCCACACGCGCACGGCGCTCCAGTCGCCGGCGCCGGAGACGTCGCGCACCAGCGCGCCGCGCACGATCGCGCCAGCGCCGTTCCAATCGGCGTGGTCGATCAGGACTTCGCGCTGATTGAGGACGCCGGCCACCACGGCGACGTGCGGGCCCACAGCGCCAGTCAGCACCAGGACGCCGCCGATGTCGGGATAGATCGAGCGGGCGTAGCGGCCATCGGCCTGGGCCCACCAGAGGCCGGCTTCACCCTCCAGCGCGATGCCGGAGCGCACGCGCGCGAACATGGCGTCGCCCATCCAGGGCTCGGAACGGTCGATGGTGGCGCGCGCGGCGATATCGAGCACCTCCGCGCCCATGGCCTTGGGCGCGAAGACGATGATGTCGGCGGAGAGGCCGCCATGGGCGCGTGTTGCGGACGGCTGCGCTGTCGCCGCGGCGGCCGCGCCGACGCGCAGGTGCGGCACATGCCGCGACAGCTCCACCGGCCCGAGCGCGGCCAGCAGCGCCACGCCGAGAAAGACTTGTGCGAATAAGGCCCCGATCAGACGCGTGGCCGCCAATAGCCCAGACATCTCCACCTCCAGCCCCCCGAAGGCGTACAGTTCTTAACAGCTTGTCCACAGCCGCGCCATCGTTCGCAGGTTGGAAAGCGACGGCCGGCAGCAGTTTGCGCAGTGGCGTGGCGGGGCGGATTTTTTATGCGGCGCCGCGTCGGGGCGGGGGCGGCTGGCGGTTTCCTCCAACACAGAAAAGGGTCTAGACCCAGCGCCCGCCTCGCCGGCCGCGCCGGCGCGTCCGGGCCCGTAGCTCAATGGTTAGAGCCGGCCGCTCATAACGGTCTGGTTGCAGGTTCGAGTCCTGCCGGGCCCACCATTTTTGTTTGCGCGCCGCCGACGCCCGCCAACCCGGCGCGCGGGTTCCGGTTCGAGGAAAATCCTCTCACCTCCACCATTCTTGTTTGCGCGCCGCCGACGCCCGCCAACCCGGCGCGCGGGTTCCGGTTCGAGG
>WGNI01000015.1 GCA_016124655.1 Alphaproteobacteria bacterium | reverse complement strand
CGCGCCCGGCGTGCCGGAGGAGTTGTTGAAGTCGATGCCGACGCCCGTGCCCGGCGCGCTCACGAACGTGAAGTTCGCGATCGTCGGGTTGGTCGTCACCGTCGTGCCAGACAAGCTGGCCACGGTGCGGTTCGAGCATTCCACCAGCTTGTCCGGCTCAGAGGCTGAGCGCGACGTCTGGCGAACGACGGCGAATTGGATGGAGCCGTCCCAACCTTCGTCGCAATCGATCGAGTCGTCTTGCGCGCCCGTGACGATGAGGTGGCGCAAGTTCACTTTGCCGCCGAAGATTTCGACGCCGTCATCGCCCGAATTGTGGATTTGCACGTGGTCGATCGTTGTGCCGGAGCCGACGCCGCCCAAAGATAGACCGTTCAAATCATCGCCAGAGCGGCCCGAAGGCAGGAAAGCGCCCGGATAGCGAATCTGCACATATTGCAGGCTGCCGCTGGAATCGGCCGGCGTCGCGCCGCCGTACTTCGCGGCGCGGCCGGTCGCCAGCGTGATGCCTTCGATCTCGTTTTCGCAATCCACGGAGCCTTGCGTCACCGCAGCGTCGCATCCGCGAATGGGCGCCCGGCCGAGCAGAATGAGGCCCGCCCACTGACGGCTCGAAGTCGTCGGATCCGCCGTGTTGAGGATATCCTCGCGGCTCGTGACGATGATCGGCTGGCTCGGGGAGCCGTTGGCGAGGATGCGCGAGCCGCGATTGATGATCAGAACGTCGTCGACTTCGTCGCCGAACAGACGGACGCCGGGATCAACGGTGAGCGTAGCGGATTGGCCCGCATTGCCCGCACCGGTGACGTCGCGGCCGATATCGACGCGGCCATTGATGCGGTAAACAACGTTCGCCGTGTTGGGCAAAGTCAGATTGGACAGGATTTCGCCGGCCAACTCGCAAACGGTGAAGCCGCCCAGGCCGCCGGTATTGGAGGTGCCGGTCGGGCAGGTGGCGCCGCCGCCCCCGCCGCCGCCGCCTCCGCCCCCACCGCCCCCGCCCGGGGGCGTGCCTGCATTCGTTCCGCCAGGCGAAGCGATGTTCGAGCCGCTCGAGCAGGCCGCTAATGTCAAAGCGAGCCCCGCCGCGAGCGCGTAGAAGGTCCTGCGAAGTTTCATGAACGAATTCCCCCACGCCACGGAAGGCGGAGCGCCGGACCGCCAGCTCGGCGGCGCGGTTTCTCCCCATCCGCTTGGGGGCATACGGCTTGGGCGCGAAACTTTGATGCAGGTTCGGTGATGGTTTGGTGACAAACCGATCGCGGACTCACGTGCTGACAATGGCGCCACACTGCGCCCCGCCGGTTCGAATTTTCCCTTTACAAGCGCAACGCTATGCACTACGTGCGCGTGCAACCGGCGGACCTGGAAACAGCGTCCACTAACGCCCCTCGGCCCAGGCCACACGGGGGAACCGACCCGCAAGGGCACGGCCTCCCGGCGTAAGCACCCCGAACCCAGTTCGGCGAGGAGGCGGACCTGACATTTAGCATGTCCGACTAACGCCGGCCTGGGTCAATCGCTCCACCAAACGGGCTCACGCCCGTGGAGCGTCTGTTTAGGGGTACGCCGGATGGACTCTGTCCTTTCGCCCCTGGATGTGGTCAAGCGCGGAGCTCCGGAAGGTCCGGTGGCGATTGCGCGTCCGCACCGCGTCCGGGCCGCCGCCAAGTGGTTTCAAACCCACTTCGATGGCGACATCTATTACGCCGTGAAGGCGAACCCTTCTCCCTGGGCGCTCGACGCGCTTTGGGAGGCGGGCGTGCGCGGCTTCGACGTCGCATCTGAGGCCGAAGTGGCGCTCATCGCAGAGCGCTTCGGCCCCGAAGCGAAGCTCGCCTTCATGCACCCCGTGAAGTCGCGCCGCGCCATCGCGCGCGCCTACCACGACCATGGCGTGCGCACCTTTGTACTCGACACGGAAGAAGAGCTCGACAAGATCCTCGCCGAAACCGGCGGCGCCCGCGATCTCACGCTCATCGTGCGGCTTGCGGTCTCCAATGACGGCGCCTCGCTGCCGCTCGCTGCGAAGTTCGGTGCGAACATTGAGGATTCCGCCCTGCTGCGCCGCGCGCGCGCAGCCACCGAAGAAATCATGGGCGTATCCTTCCATGTCGGCAGCCAATGCATGCAGCCCGGCGCCTATCGCGCCGCGATGCAGGACGCCAACCGCGCCATCGTGAAGGCCGGCGTGGTCGTCGACGTGGTGGATGTCGGCGGCGGCTTCCCGGCGATCTATCCCGGCATGACCCCGCCGCCGATGCAGCGCTACATGGATGAAATCCATGCGACGTTCGAAGAGATGTTCGTCGCCCAGAACGCAAAGCTCTGGGCCGAGCCTGGCCGCGCGCTGGTCGCCGAAGCCGGCTCAATTGTTGCGCGCGTCGATCTCCGCAAGGACGATGCGCTCTATCTGAACGATGGCGCGTACGGCAATCTGTTCGACGCGGCCCACGTGAAGTGGCCCTTCCCGGTGAAGCTGCTGCGCCCGGAAACCTCGCGCGCCAAGCTCGCGCCGTTCCGCTTCTATGGCCCGACCTGCGACTCCATCGATGCCGCGCAAGGTCCGTTCATGCTGCCGCTCGACATGCGCGAAGGCGACCATATCGAGATCGGCATGCTCGGCGCCTATGGCGTGGCCATGAGCACGCGCTTCAACGGCTTCGGCGAAACGCTGGTCGTTGAGGCTTCGGACTCGCCCTGGCCGAGCCTGTTCGGTCAAGCCGGCCAGGTCATCGAGGTCGCCTCGCGCCGCAAGCGGTCGAGCCGCAAGTCGTAATCCATGGCCATTTCGATCCGCCGCGCCGGCGTCGATGACGCCGGCCGGCTCTCGCTGGTCGCGCAGGCCGCGTTCCTGGAGGCGTTCGCCGAGATCATCGGCGGCGACGACATCCTCGCGCACGCCCAGAATGCGAACGGCGAAGCCGCCTTTGCCAACTGGCTGACGCATGCCGACGGCGCGCTCTGGCTGGCCGAGACCGCGACCGGCGGGCGCGCCCATCGGCTATGCCGGCCTCGCCGCGCCCGACCTGCCGACCGAGACCGCCGCCGGCGATATCGAGTTGAAGCGGATCTATGTGCTGCACCCCTACCTGGGGAGCGAGGTGGCGCCTGCTCTGATGGGCGCGGTCGCAGCGCATGCGGAAGCCCGCGGCATGCGCCGGCTGCTCCTTGGCGTAAAGGACGACAACCGCCGCGCCATCGCATTCTACTTCAAGCAGGGCTTTGCGCGGATCGGCGTCCGGCGTTTTCAAGTCGGCGCAACTTTTTATGATGATCTGATCCTGGCGCGGTCGCTCTAAAGACGCTATCAGCGCTGCGCTTTTCAGTTTCGGCCTTGCGTGCGGCGGAGCGTCCGCAAGGCCCATCCTCTCCCGACGCCGCCGATTGAGAAGGACCTGACTGACATGGCCAAAGCCAAATCAGCCGCGCCCGCGGCGAAGAAAGCCAAGCCGGCGCCGAAGCGCGACAACCGCAAGGCCGAGCTGCTCTCCGCGCCGGTGGAGCACATCGACATCACAACGTTCGATGCGCGCCCGATCATCGACGCCTGGTCGAAGATGAGCTTCACGAGCCGCGACGCCGCGCGCGCTGCGCAAATCCTCAACATGGCGCTGGAGGACAAAACCTGCTCGACCTGGCTGATCATGGCCGGCTCGACCGGCGCGGGCGGCTGCCTGCATGTCTGGCGCGACATGGTGGAATACAACATGGCCGACGCCATCGTCGCCACCGGCGCCTCCATCATCGACATGGATTTCCTCGAAGCCCTGGGCTTCAAGCACTACCAGGCCAAGGAAATCCCCGACGACAACACGTTGCGGTCGCTCTACATCGACCGCATCTACGACACGTACATCGATGAGGAAGAACTCCAGCACGTCGATCACACGATCTATGCGCTGTGCGAACAGCTTGAGCCGCGCCCCTACACGTCGCGCGAATTCATTTACGAAATCGGCAAATGGCTCGCCGCCGGCAACGCCAAGAAAAAGGATTCGCTGATCCAGCGCGCCTACGAGAAGGGCGTGCCGATCTTCGTGCCCGCGTTCTCCGATTGCTCCGCAGGCTTCGGCATCGTCAAGCACCAGGTCGAGCGCCGGAAGGCTGGGAAACCCTACCTCACGATCGATTCCGGCGGCGACTTCCGCGAACTCACGGAGATCAAGCTGGCCGCCGGCGCCACCGCGCTGTTCATGGTCGGCGGCGGCGTGCCGAAGAACTTCGCGCAGGACACCGTCGTATGCGCGGAAATTCTCGGCCACGACGATGTCGAAGTGCACAAATACGCGGTGCAGATCACCGTCGCCGACGTGCGCGACGGCGCCTGCTCCTCTTCAACGCTGCAAGAAGCCGCAAGCTGGGGCAAGGTGAGCACCGTGCACGAGCAGATGGTGTTCGCCGAAGCGACCTCCGTCGCGCCGATTATCGTCTCCGACGCCTATCATCGCGGCGCGTGGAAAAAGCGCAAAGTTCGCAACTGGGCGAAGCTGTTTAGGTAGGTCGACGCTTTGCGGGTTCTCCGCAGCACGCCCAAAAATGGGTTGCCTTCTCCCGCATGGGCGGGAGAAGGTGGCCCGAAGGGCCGGATGAGGGTGGGCGCTTGGCTGCGCGCTTCAATTCAGTCCACCCCATACCGCACGCGCACCGCATCTTCTCCGATCCGCTCGCTCCCGATGAGCCGCAGCTTCGGCTGCACGCCCGCGAAGAATGGCGCGCCGCGGCCCAGGACGCCGGGCCGCAGGAGCATGTGAATCTCATCTACCAGCCCAAGCTTCATCAGGCTCGCCGCCAGCTTCGGTCCGCCGACATCGATGCGTCCATCGAGATCAGCTTTCAGCGAGCGAATCTCCGCCTCGAAATCATCGCCCAGCAGCGCGGCGTTCGGCCCGACCTCTTTCAACGACCGTGAAACAACCCATTTCGGTTGCCGCCGCCACGCCTCGGCGAAATCGCGCAGCGCCGGCGTGGTCTCGGGATCGTGCTGATCCCATTCATCGCTGTCCCAGTAGCGCATCAGCGTATAGAGCCCGCGTCCATAGATGCTGCCCGCAAGCCCGCGCGTCTGCGCAATGAAATGCTGGAACAGGGCCGGCCCCGGCGCGAACGCGTCATGATCGACAAACCCGTCCAGCGACACATTCATGCCAAACACGAGCGTTGCCATCGCTTCCTTGCCCCGTTGTGTTCAATGTCCGCCGAACGACAGCTCTGGCGCCGCCCGGGAGAGGAACGCTAGACTGCGGTGCAGGTTATCATCAACACCGTGCTCTTCGGAAACCGACAGCCATGAACAAGAACACCATCTGCCTCTGGTACAATGGCGATGCCGAAGAAGCCGCGCGCTTCTACGCCGAGACATTTCCCGACAGCGCAGTCACCGCAATCCGACACGCGCCGGGGGATTACCCGGACGGCAAGAAAGGCGATGTTCTGGTCGTGGAGTTCACGGTTTGCGGAATCCCCTGCATGGGCCTCAATGGCGGGCCTTTGTTTCCGCAGTCAGAAGCGTTCTCCTTCCAGATCGCCACCGAAGACCAAGAGGAAACCGACCGCTATTGGAACGCGATCGTCGGCAATGGCGGCGCCGAAAGCGCCTGCGGCTGGTGCAAGGACAAATGGGGCGTCAACTGGCAGATCACGCCGCGCACGCTCACCGAAGCCCTCGCCGCCGGCGGCGAGGAAGCCAAGCGCGCGTTCGAAGTGATGATGACCATGGGCAAGATCGACGTCGCCGCGATCGACGCCGCGCGCCGCGGCTAATGCAGCGCGCGGCGCGACTTCACATCGTCATCAAAGGCCGGATTTCAACGCTGCCGCTGCCGACGCTGGGGCACTTCTCCGCCCAGGCGATTGCAGCATCGAGATCAGGCGCGTCGATGATGAAAAAGCCGCCCAATTGCTCCTTGGTGTCGGCAAAAGGCCCATCCACGACCTGCCGCGCGCCGCCGCGCACGCGCACCGTCGTCGCCGCATGCGGCGGCAACAGACCTGCGCCTTGCCCGGCGCCGAAGCCGCTCTTGGACAACGCGTCGGCATAAGCGGAATATGCGGCCCAATAGGCCTGCATGCGGTCTTGGTCTTCGCGCGCGGCGAAATCATCGGCGGTTTCGTAAACAAGAATCGCGTATTTCATCTCTCAACTCCCGTGTCAGGCTAAAGCGCCTGCAGGAAAGACGCAGCACGCCAGCCCCCTTCGACCGTCACGACAGCGCATCGCGTTTTTTTTGCAGGAACACGACCACCGCGGGATCGCGCTCCCGCGCCATCGCTTGATCATAGGCCGCGCGCGCCTCAGCCCTTCGATCCAACCGCGCGCAGAGATCGGCGCGCAGCGCCCAGAACGGCTGATAGCTGCCCAGCTCGGGATGGGCGTCGGCATAATCGCACAACAGATCGAGTCCGGCCTGCGCCCCATCCCGCCGCGCCAGCGCCGCGCATTGATTGAGCCGCGCCGCCGGCGACGCGCACAGATCCACAAGCGCGGCGTAGAGAAGACAAATCGCATTCCAATCCGTCACGCCGTCAAACCGTCTGCGGGCGTGCGCGGATTGAATCGCCGCCTCGAGCTGAAATCGCCCAGCGCGCTGAAGCTTTGCCGCGGCGAACAGAGTCCGCTCGGCTTCCGCGATCATCTCGTCGCGCCACAAACCGACATCCTGCTGATCGAGCGCGACGTATCGGCCCTCCGCGTCCCGCCGTGCGGGACGGCGCGCTTCCAGGTGCAGGAACAACGCGAGCAGGCCCAGCGTCTCCGGCTCATCCGGCGTGTGCGCCGCCAGCACACGCGCAAGCCACACCGCCTCTTCGCTCAAACCGCGCCGATGCGAATCCGCGCCCAGCGCATCGCTCCAGCCTTCGGTGTAGGCCGCATAGATCGCCTCCAGCACCGCCTGCAATCGTTCCGGCCAGACGGAAGGATCAGGCACATCGAACGGCACGCCGGCGTCGCGAATGCGCTTCTTGGCGCGGACAAGACGTTGGCTCATGGCGGCCGGCTCCACCAGAAACGCCGCCGCGATCCGTTCCGCGGAAAGCCCTAGAATGGTCTGCAGCATCAGCGCGGTGCGCGCGCCCTCGTCGACGGCTGGATGCGCGCACGCGAACAACAGGCCAAGGCGGCGATCGGGCAAAGCATCGGCGCGCATCTCTTCGTCCAGCTCCTCTGCGGCGATGGCGAGCGCATCCTGCGCCTGCGATGCGGTGTGCGCCCGCCGCGCAAAATCGATCAGCTTGCGCTTCGCCGCCGCGAACAGCCACGCTTCGGGATTGTCCGGCGCGCCGCTCGCCGGCCAGGCGCGCAACGCCGCGGCGAACGCTTCTGCAAGCGCATCCTCCGCCGCGGCGACATCGCGCGTGCGTGCGGCAAGCGCGGCCAGCAGACGTCCATAGCTTTCGCGCGCGACACGCTCGGCCAACGCCGCCCCGTCGCGCGCGCCAGCCATCGGATTACCGCATCACCACCGGGCGGACCTCGACGCCGCCATGACGCGCGCCGGGGCATTTCTTCGCCCACGCGATGGCGTCCTCTTCGCTGTCGGCTTCGATCAGATAATAGCCGCCCAATTGTTCCTTCGTGTCGACATAAGGCCCGTCCGCGACATGCTCGGCGCTGCCGCGCACGGTGACGCTGCGCGCGACGGAGGCGGGCTGCAATTGATCGCCGCGCACCATTTTACCGGCATTCGCGAGCGCATCCGAATAGGCCATGTACGCGCCCATCTCGCGCGCCATGTCGTCGGGCGAAAGCGATGCCCAAGCATCGTCGCTGCTATAGATCAAAAGCATGTAGTGCATGGCCTGAACCTCCTGAGCGGGGCGTCGTGCGCCTCCGACCCAATGACGTGGAAGCTCAGGCCATTTCGACAGAAGCGCGGAAAAAAGTCACGCCGCGCGCGCTCGGTCCTTCAGGAGACCCAGCCGCACCAGGCTTTCCGCGCTGGCCACGATGGACTCTTCATTCGAGCGCGGCGCCCAACCGAGCACCCGCTTGGCCTTCTCATTCGACGCATGCTTCAACTTGCCGAGTTCCGGAAGAATCTGGCCGATCGCGGGATCAGCCATCGCGGCCAGGCGCACCATCCAGTTCGGCAGCTCATTGGTCGGCGCCCGGCTCCCCGCCGCGCCCATCCGGGCCTTCAGAACTTTCGCAATGTCGGACATCCACATCGACGGCCCAGCGACCGCCAGGAAACGTTCTCCGGCCGCTGCGGGATGCGTCATTGCCCGTAGATGCAGATCGGCGACATCGCGCACATCAACGAGCCCAATGCCGTATTTCGGGCAGCCCGGCATGGCGCCGTCCATCAAGCGCTGCACCAGCAGAATGGACGTAGAATAGTCCGCGCCGAGCACGGGTCCGAGAACAGCGACCGGATTGACGACCGAGAGCTCCATCGGCGCGCCGTCCGCCTTCATGAAATCCCAGGCGGCGCGTTCCGCCAGCGTCTTCGACTTCACATACGCGCGCACATCCGCGCCGTCGGGGTTGGTCCAATCGTTTTCGGTAAACGGCGCCGTTTGCGGGCCGTGCCCGTAGCCGATCGCGGCGAACGAAGACGTCATCACCACGCGGCGCACGCCCGCCGCCTTCGCCGCCCGCAGGACGCGCAGCGCGCCCTCGCGAGCCGGAATGATTAGTTCATCTTCATGCTTCGGCGCGCCGGCCGGAAACGGGGAGGCCACGTGCAGCACATAAGCGCAGCCGGCGACCGCATCGGCCCAGCCCGCGTCAGACTCCAGATCGGCGGCCGCGAAGCTCAATCGGTCCAGCCCCTGCGCGCCTGCGGCGGCGAGCATGTCGCGCACGCCTGGCTCGCGCGAGAGGTTGCGCACCGTGGTGCGGACCCGCCATCCTTGCTCAAGCAGCTGCAGGATGCAGTGCGAGCCAACGAAACCCGATCCGCCCGTCACCAACACAAGGCCTTGATCCGCCATGGCCCGCTCCTGTTTTCTGCTTGGGATTGAAACGCGATTTACGATCTGACACTATAAGCAAGATATGTCAATTCGGCAGCCCGCCCCCCTCGATCGCCGCGAAGCGATCATGAACGCCGCCCTCGAGGCGTTTTCGCGCTACGGCTTTCGTCGCACGTCGATGGAGGACGTCGCGGACTTGGCGGGCGTCTCGCGGCCGCTCGTCTATACGCACTTCAAGAACAAGGCGGATTTGTTCGCCTCCGGCGCGCAATGGCTGTCGGAGCGCATCATGGCCGATGCGGAAGCGGCGTGGCCGGAACACGCTCAGTTTGAAGAGGGCTTTGCTGCAGCCGCGCTCGCCAAAGGCTTGCCTCTGTTTCGGCTGCTGAAGTCATCGCCCCACGGCAAAGAGTTGATGGAAGCCAGCGCACAATCCAACGACGGCATGCGCGAGGCGATGGCCGCGCGGTTCTCCGCCTTGATTGCGTCGCGCATCGGCCGCCGCAAGGGTGCGCAAGCGTTCGCGCGCATGGCCGCGCGCGCGCTCGACGGCGTAAAAGCGTCCGCGCAGGATGAAGCGCAGTTTGAGGAGGACGTGCGCGCGCTCGCGCGCGCTCTCGCCGCCGGCATGCGCGAAGCTTTCGATTAAGCGTCGCGCTGACCTAGCGGTAAAGGTCCGGGCGCCGGTCGCGAAAGAACCCCCACGCCGCGCGGTGGCGGTCGAGGAAGTCCAGATCGAACGCATGCACCAGCACGCCTTCGTCCTGGCGATCAAACGCTGCAACCAAATCGCCGCGGTGATCGGCGATGAACGATGAGCCGTAAAACGCTTGTCCGCTCTCTTCCAAGCCGATCCGGTTCGCGGCTGCGACCGGAATCACATTCGCCACCGCATGGCCCTGCATGGCGCGGCGCCACGGATCGCGGGTGTCAAGCGATGAATCATGCGGCTCCGAACCGATCGCGGTGGGATACATCAACACATCCGCGCCCATCAGCGCCATCGCGCGCGCGGCTTCGGGAAACCATTGGTCCCAGCAGATGCCGACGCCCACGCGCCCAAACTTCGTGTCCCACACTTTGAAGCCGGTATCGCCGGGGCGGAAATAATACTTCTCCTGATAGCCCGGCCCGTCGGGGATGTGGCTCTTACGATAGACGCCAAGGATTTCCCCGCCCGCGTCCACCATCACCAGCGAATTGTAATAGGCCGGCCCGTCACGTTCGAAGATCGACAGCGGCAGAGCGACGTTCAGGTCTTTCGCCAACGGCGCAAGCTTTTGCACAACCGGATGCTCAAGCGCCGCATAGGCGCCCGCGAACCAGCGCTCCTCTTGCGATGTGCAAAAGTACGGCCCCTGCAGCAATTCCGACGCCAGGATAACCTGCGCGCCTTGCTTCGCCGCATCGCGAACGAGCGATTCAGTCTTGGCGATGTTGGCGTCCATGTCGGCGCCATAAGCGGTTTGAATCACCGCCACGGACAGCATGCGGCTCATGCCTCAAACTCCCGCCGCCCAATCCAGGGCGGCCTCCAGTCGATCATTGCCCCAAAACAATTCGCCATCCTCGCACACAAAGCTCGGCGCGCCGAACACGCCTGCCGCTTGCGCCGTGTCCACGGCGGAGCGCAGTCGCGACTTTGTGTCCTCCGATTGCGCGCGCGTCAGCGTTTCCCGCGCCGGTAGCCCGCACCCAACCAACACGTCGCTCACGACATCGGGATCGCTGATCTGCGCGCCGTCGCCGAATGCAGCGGTGTAGAGCGCCTTCACGAACGCGGGTCGCGCGGCATCGTCGAGCGCGGTCGCGACGCGTGCGCCCAAAAGCCCGTTCTGCGGAAACGGCGACGGCCTTCGGAACGGCAGGTCCAGACTGGCGCAGATGCGCGCCATGTCCCGCCACATATAAGCGCCCTTCTGCGGATACGCGTTGAAGGGCGAATCGGTGAGCCCCTGCGCGGCGAAGATTGGGCCGAGCAGAACGGGGCGCCAGCGCACGGTCACGCCGCGCGCTTCAGCGGCGCGTTCAATGCGCATCGCCGCAGGATAGGAATAGGTCGAGGCGAACTCGAACCAGAAATCGAGCGCGACCATCACGCGGGCTCCTGCTGCGTGATGCAGTGAAACGATCCCCCGCCGGTCAGGATGGCGTGCGCCGATAATCCGATTGTTTCTCGGCCCGGAAACAACGGCGCCAGCGCCTTTACCGCGTCATCGCCGCTGTCGGAATAGATGGGCGCGACCACGGTCGCGTTGCCGATGATGAAATTCATGTGCGACGCGGGCACGATGCGATTGTCTTCGTCAGCGATCGCGCCAGGCGATGGAATGCGAATAACCTCAAGCCGCCGGCCCGCCGCATCGATCGCGCGATCGAGAACACGCGCAATGGCGTCGTAAACGGCGGCGTTCGGATCGCCTGCGCCGTATGGCGCCTGAATCACCACGCGGCCAGGCGCAACGAACCGCGCCAGATTGTCGACATGGCCGTCCGTGTGATCATTGATGAGCCCGTCATCGAGCCAGATCACCTTGTGAATGCCCAATGCACTGCGCAGCGCAGCTTCCGCTTCCGCTTCGCCCCAACTCGGATTGCGGTTGCGATTGAGCAGGCATTGCCGCGTCGTGATCAGCGTACCTTCGCCGTCCATCTCGATGGCGCCGCCTTCCAGCACATAGCCATGCGCCTCCAGCCGCGCGCCGGCGATATCTGCAACGCCCGCGGCCACCGCGTGATCGCCCTCGAGCACATATTTCTCGCCCCAGCCATTGAAGGCGAACCCCACCGCGACCGGCGCGCCGTCGCGCCGCGCGAAGATAGGCCCCGTGTCCCGCAGCCAGATGTCGCCAAACAGATGCGGAGTGACGTCCGCCATGGCGCCCAGCGCCGCGCGGGCGGATGCCGCCGCCTCTTCGCCATTGACCAGGACGCGCACGCGCTCGCCGCGGCCGCCGGCATGCAAAGCGCCGATCATGGCGGCGACCTCCGCGCGCGCCGGCTCCAGATCGTCTTGCCAGAGATCGGCGTCGGACGGCCACGCCGTCCACATCGCCTTGTGCGGCGCCCATTCGGGCGGAACCTGGATGGCGAACATGGGCGCGGTCCTTGCGGGCAAGTCCGCCGAGATAAGCGTTTCCGCGCCGCATTCAAGCGCCGATCGCTTCCGTGCAAACAAAAGGGGCGGCCCGACCGAGCCGCCCCGAGACGAAAGTTCCTGCGGAGTTGGAGACGCCTAGAACTCGTATTTCAAACCGATCTGAATATACCAGCGCGAGGTTTCGCTATCGAGCGTTTCACTGGTGGCGGTCGTATTCGCGTTGGTGATGCGATACGTCTGGCAAGTCAGCTGACCGTCATTGTCCGCCACGCCGTCGGCGCCCGCGCACGTGACGTCATACAGGCGCACGCCTGTCTCTGTGCGCGTGCGGATGATGCCCCATTCGTCATTGATCAGATTGCCCAGGTTCTGAATTTCAAACGTCAGCAGCATGCGGTGGCTGTCGCGCAGCGCGGGCAGCTCCTGGCTGAAAGTCAGATCGAAGCGCGCAATGTCGTCGTTCTCGATCGAGCCGCGCTCGGCAATCTGGCCTTGCGGCAGATTGAATTGCCGCACGGAGTTCAGCACGCGTTGCGCGGTCGTGGCGGTGTCGAACACGACCCGTGTGTCATTGGGAAGCGTCGTCGACGTGCCGTTCCATCCCGAGAAGTTCGGAATGTAAGCGATCTGGTTGGCGCGATTGACGCCGAACGTGGTGGAGCGGCCGCCGCCGACAGTGCCCATCGTCGGCGTCGACGGCCGATCGGAGAACCATTCGCCGAACAGCGAGAAACGCGTCTCCAGATCGCCGACGAAATTGCGGCGCCAGTTCAGTTCGCCTTTCCAGGAATCGTCGATCTGCTCCAGACCGCGGCCGGACACCGGCGCATTCGGATCGAGCGCGGTGAACTGATCGCCATAGAGAGAGCTTGCGGTGGATGCAAAACGCGCCGCAGCGGAATATTCGTCGAAGTCCTGGAACGTGTAGGCAAGGCTCCAGTCCAGGCCGAAATCGTACTCCCGCGCCACCGAGAAGGCGACGGTGATATACTCGCTCTCTTCGCCAGGATTGTACGCTTGGATGTCCCGGTTGTTGCCGATGGCGCCGGTTGAGCTCAGCGGGATCGCCGATGGCGGCGTAGAGACCGTCGTGCCGGAAACGGAATTTCTGATCGCCGTCGTCAAGCCGTCATAGCGCACCCGACCGTCCGGCGTCAGGGCGCGCTGGCCATTGATGAGCAGCGGCACGGCGCGCAGATCGCGGAACGCCAAACCCTCATTCGTGCGCACGAACACCGCATCGAAGCCGAAATCATAGCCCCATCGGTCATACTTCGCCGAGAAATTGGCCCGCCAATCCGACGGAATTTCGAAGTCCGGCGCAATCGAATTGGTTTCGCCAAACGGCGACGCGGTCAGGCTGCCGAGTGCTGCCTGCACGGATGCCGGAACCGATTGGCCGAAACCGGAATTCACCGGGACGTTCAATGCGTCTGAACAGACCTGCGGACCCGTGAAGCCGCCATAGATCGGCGTCGCAAGGCTGCAATTGACGTTGCCGTTGTTTTCGCTCAGCACGCCGGCGGTGCTGCGCCGGAAGTCGAACGAGTTGTCGATCACGCCCGTGTTCGAGAATGAGTTCGCCAGGAACACGTCCGGCAGACCGCCGGAGAACAGGCCGACGCCGCCGGAAATTTTTAGCTCGTCGAGCGGCGTCCACTCCGCGGAGATCCGCGGCATCAAAACGTCGCGACCGGCATAGGTCTCCAGATTGTCGAATCCGTACCGGTTGACAAAACCCTGGTTCAGCCGCGGCTTGTCATCGCTGGCATACGCATCATACCGCAGGCCCGCATTGACCGTCAGCGTATCGGTGATGTCCCAGCGGTCTTGCACGAACGCCGACCACACATTGTAGTCGAATGACGCCGCGCCATCGCTCGGATTGTTGGTCAACGCATTGCGGTAGACCAATTGGTTGGCCCGGCCGGCGGTGAAATCCGCGACCGAGTCGAAATAATAGACGCCGTCCGATTGCGGCAGGAACAGGTTGAATACGTCCCGGCGAAACCATTGAACGCCGGCCTTCACCAGATGGTCGCCGAGGACGTACTCACCCGAGAAGGACGCCTGCTGGTTTTGCGTTTGCAGGAAGTTTGCGTGGCGGAACTGGTCCGGGCCGAACCGGACAATACCGATCGAATCGCAGCCAGTGGCTGATCCGCCCGACGTCGCGGTCAACGACGTGCAGACCTGAACGTCGGAGAATGTCTGTCCGTTCGGCGGTTCCTGCAGGCGCGTATAATCGCGCTGGCTGTAGCGCGCTTCGGTAGAGAACGCCGAGGTCCAATCGCTGTTCAGCTGGAACGCGAACGTCTGGTCTTCTTCCCCGGTGAGGTACCATTGAGAATCCAGACCCGCAGAAGTCTGATTCAGATTGGTCCGCTGGCGCAGACCGGATTCCGAATAGCGATACGTCGCGAAAGCGCGGTGGTCTTCGTTGATGTTCCAGTCGATCCGGCCGGTATACTTTTCGTCATAGATCGGCAGCGTTTGCGGAATGCCGCCGAGCGGCCGTGTGCCGCCATAGGTATTGTAGTAGATGCCGGTGATGTTATCGATCTGCGCCTGGGTGAGCGCGCCGCTCGGTCCGGTGATCGTGTTGGGAAAGCCGGCGCCGGCGGGACCGCGATCCGTCACGTCCGCAGAATTATAGTATTCATACGACAACGCGTAGAACAGCGTGTCTTGAATGATCGGCCCGCGCAGCGTGCCGCCATAGTTTTCCTGTGTGACCAGACGCGGCGACCGGGCGCCGTTCAAGGTCGTGCCGACCAGGCCTTCGTTCAGATATTTTATGAATGCCGAACCATCGAGTTCGTTGCCGCCCTGGGCGAGCACCACGTTAATCGCCCCGCCGAGGAAATCGCCGTTCTCAACGTCGAACGGCACCGCCTCGACCTGAAAGGTTTCGATGGCGTCGATCGACACCGGGCCGCGCCGGGTCGGCAAGCCGCCGGTGTTGAGGCCGTAATTGTCCTGCGCCTGCACGCCGTCGATCGTGATCCGGTTCGTGCGCGGATTGGAGCCGGCGATGCGGATGCCCTGGTTGCCGCCCGCGGTTTGCGACACCAGCGGATCGCGGCGCGCGAGGTCGCGAATGTCGCGGTTGACCGAAACAACGCCGTCAATGTCGTCGCGATTGAGCACCGTCTCTGAGCCGACCGCGTCCACGCCCGCGCGTTGGATCGTCGCCACCACGACGATGTCCTCCATCGACGGTTCGAGGTCGACCGTGATGCGGAACGGGTTGCCGATCGTCAGGAAGATGTCGCCGTAGCGTTCGCCCTGATAGCCGTCCGCATTGACTTCCACGGTGAACGGACCGCCCGTCGGCAGGCCGCGCAGATCGAACACCCCGCCGCCGAACGTCTCTTCGGTTCGCGTCGTGCCGGACGGCTCGTGCGTCACGGTCACTGTGGCCCCGTCAATCGGCGCGCCAGTGTCGTCGGTAACCGTGCCGCGAACAGCGGACGTCGTCTCTTGCGCCCAGGCTGCGCTTCCAAACGCCATCGCCATCGCGGACAGGGCAATGCCCCCCGCCAATCTCTTCCGGATCATGACACCCAACCCCTGTTTTGGAGACGCGCGCTGCGAGCACACCGATGGATCGCGCGGCGACGCGCTCGCCTTAGCGGCGCGTTGCGAAGGTTGGGACACAATTTTTTCTCTATTTTGTGACTGTCGCTTTCGCGCCACAGCTTGCAGCGACGTGTGGGTGACGCCGCTGAAAAGTCATGCAATGAGCGAGACGCGCGGTCGCCAAAAACAACCGCGACGAAAGACAAAGAAAATGCGAAGCGGCGCAAAGACCTCAGACCGTGAGTTTATGGTGTTCGTGGCGATCGCCGCCGCATTACTGGCGCTGCGCGTGGCGACATTGATTGCTTCGCCGCTCGATTTGCATTTTGACGAAGCGCAATACTGGTGGTGGGGCAAAAATCTTGATTGGGGTTACTTCTCAAAACCGCCGCTAATTGGTTGGGCGATTGCCGGCAGCACAGCGCTGTTCGGGGATGCGCCCTGGGCGGTGCGTTTGGTATCGCCGATTGCACACACATTAGGCGCCTTCGCGCTCTATGCATTAGCGCATCGCGCCTATTCGCCGATGGCGGGGCTCTGGGCCGGCGTCGGCTGGCTCTTGATGCCCGGCGTCCAATTCTCGACCGCGGTCATTTCCACCGACGCGCTTTTGCTCCCGCTCTGGTCCGCAGCGCTATTCGCCCTCTACCGCTTCATCGAGACGCGCGACTGGCGCTGGGCCGCAGCGCTGGGCGCCGCGGCCGGCCTCGGCATGCTGGCGAAGTACGCCATGGGCTATTTCCCGCTGTGCGCCGCCATTGCCGCGATCTGGTCCAAGCCAGTGCGTCAGGCGCTGTTTTCGCGCGAGGGCCTCGTCGCCTGGGCGGCCGCACTGATCGTCGTTGCGCCAAACGCCGTCTGGAATGCGACGCATCGCTTCGCCACCGTCTCGCACACCGCCGCCAACGCCAGTCTGGACCAGGCGCTCATCCACCCCGACGAAGCGTGGGACTTCCTCGCCAGCCAAGCCGGCGTGGTCGGGCCCATTCTGCTGATCGCCCTGCTGATCTTGGTCTTCCACGCGGCGCGCGCGCCAGCGCGGCTCGACGACCGCGACAAATTCCTCCTCGCCTTCACCCTGCCCCCGCTCATCATCATCTTGGGTCAGGCCTTGCTTGTGCGCGCACACGCCAATTGGGCGGCGGCAGCCTATCCCGCCGCCATCCTCTGGTTGGCGGGGCAGCTGAGCGAAACCCGGCCAGGACGGGTCGCGCTGATCTCCAGCGCAGCGCTGCACGCCGTGCTCGGCGCAATCCTGGCGGTTGCGCTCGTTGCGCCGACAACGGTCGACGCATTCTCCAACAAGCGCCCGCGCGGTCTGCGCGAGGCCTGGGCCTGGCAGGAGACCGCCGACCTTGTCCGCAACGCCGCGCGGGACGTCTCGCGCGCGGGCCCCGTGACCGCGATCCTTGTCGACGATCGCTCCATGTTCTTCGAGCTGGCCTATCATTGGCGTGAGGATGGCCCGCCCGCGCCCCTGCGCATGTGGGTGATCGGCGACGCGCCCGGCAACCACGCCGAAGCGGTCGCGCCGATGACGGCCGATGTCGGCGCCCGCACGCTCGTCGTCTCAACCACCGAGCCTTATCGCGCGCAGATCGCAGCCGACTTTGATGCGTTTTCGGAACACGCGATCCACGCCGTGCCGCTCGGCCCAACGCAGAACCGCGACGTCTACCTGGCCGTAGCGTCCGGCTTTGAGCCCGTTGCTCGCGACGCAGAATACATGGCGCGACTGCGCCAGTAGCACGTCTAGAATTCGCCGCCGTGTAGGTTGAGATCGCGCGCCAGAAGTCCCGTCAGCCGCTGGTGCCGCCGCTCGATCGCCTCCCAGGTCCAGTCTTCGACATCCTGGATGTCGCGCATGATGGCCCACATCTGCCCGTCGGGAGACTCAAAGTAGATCTTTCGTTTTTCCTGAAATGATTTGGCGCCGCACCGGCCATTCTGCCGCTTGGTGACGAACGTCCAATTGCCGAGAATGTGGGCGTAGCGATCGCGCTGCTCCAAGGTCGGAAAGTTCGTTTCCCAAGATTTCCCCCCGCCGCGCGCCGGCAGGATGTGCTCCAGCGTCGTGACCCGATCGTCCAGCGAAGGCACTTCTCCGCCCTCCATCGCCGCATTGGTCCGCGCGCACACGATGCGCCGCAAGCTCGCGTCGGTTTTGTTGTCGCGATTGAATTGACCGCTCACGCGGCCCAGCAACGCGCGGCGCTCCGCCTCCGAAAGCGTCAGCGCGCCGTCTGCGCCGAACAGCAGCTTTTCATCCGCGCCCGCGGCCCAGATCCGCGCCAGCCGCTTCGATTTTTCGTTGGGATCGCCAATGTTCAGCGCCAACGCGAACGCCAGCGCATCCATCGCCCGAACGAACCGCGCCAGCTTGTCGTGATTGCCGCCGAAATCGGCGACGTAGCGCACCACCAGGGGAAGCCACTCCACCGACGCGACATTAAACAGACACGCAATGCGGCGATTGACGTCCTGCGTGTGCGGGCCCGCGGCCACCGTTCGCGTGCGAATGCCGGTCAGCGCCGCGGAATAGCGCGGCAACGTCGCGCGCACGAATTCCTTGGGCGAAAGGCGCTCATCGACGACGCGGCGGAACGCGCCGAGATCGCCCTGCGCGACCACAGGCTCCCCATACAGCAGGCGCGGCGTTAGCCGGATCAATTCTTCGAACGCCCCGCGCGACATGGCGTCTTCCAGATTCTCCCATTCGCGCGCGATGTCTTCAGCATCCTCTTCCGAAAGGTGCGCCCGCTCCAGCAATTCCGATTTCACGATGTCCGGTCCGGAGACGATCTTGCCTTCCCGGTTCATGGCATTGAACACGGTAAGCGCGCCGCCGCGCTCGTCGGCTTCGATGATGTTCAACACCGTGGCGCAGCTGACATAATACGCGAAGTCATGCAGCGTCTCCGCGTCCATGGACTCAAACAGCGAGCTGAGCACCTTCGCGGTGTTGCACAGAAGTCCCTGCGAGTCCGTGGCGGTGCCTTCCGCCGTCAGAAGCGTCGATAGCTTCCCCGGCTTTTGCACATACTCCGCAAAGAAGTTTTCGTCTGCCGGGCGCAGATGGATGCGCGGCGTTCCATCGTTCAGCGCGATCAGCCGCTGATACATGTCGCCATGAGCGGCGGCGCGGTCGCGCACATAGGCCAGAAACATTGTCAGCGTCGTTAGGCGTTGTTGGCCGTCGGCGATCTCGACCTCCAGACGGTTTCTGCGCACGAAAACCATCTGCCCGACGAAATACGAATGCGCCTGCCGTTCGTAAGCAGCGAGCAGATCCTCCATCAATTGGGTGACTTCGCCCGCTTCCCACACATAGGGCCGCTGATAGCGCGGCATGCGCATGGCCACCTGCCGCTGCAGCAGCGACGATAGGCTTTCGATCTTGGCCGCTAGCCCGAGCGGCACGTCCTTGAACTCGCTCGGCATTCAATATCCCCACACGCCCGCATCGTGGCGGCGACAGCGCTTATGGCTGCGCAGGCGCACCCCCCTCGCCCTTGAAAGTCTCTACGTTACGAATGCGTTACACCCATGAGGTCGGACCAACCTGAACGCAATATGAATCGATCATCAAAGGCGCGCAAATCGCTGAAACCGCGACGCTTGAACGCGGCGGCGAGCGAGGCGCCCGCCCCCGCGTCGGTCACCGCCGCGACGCCGAGCGCCGTCGCGCCAGGCGAGAGCGCGCAGACGGTTGCGAGCCGGCGCGCCACCGCGGCGCCGGAATCGAGCCAAGCCACCGCGCGCGGCGAAGCCGCTGCAAGCGTCGGCGTGAGAAACGGAAAATGGGTGCAGGCCAACGCGACGACATCGATCTCCTCGCCGCGCGGCGCGCCGAATAGTCCGGCGATCGCGTCGGCGATCGCGTCTGGAGCGCCGGGGTCGCCGCGCACCACAGCCTCGGCAAATTGAACAAGTGCGGAGGAGCCGTACCGAATGACAATTTTGTCAGGTGCGTGCTCCGCGATCAGCCGATCCGTGTACGCGCGCCGCACTGTGGCGGGCGTCGCCAAGAGGCCGATGACGCCGCTCCGCGTCATCGCCGCCGCCGGCTTGATCGGCGGGACAACGCCCACCACCGGGATCGGTAGCGCGGCGCGGATCGCGTCGAGCGCAATGGTCGACAGCGTGTTGCACGCGACCACCACGGCGTCACACTCCAGTTGCGCGACCGCGGCGGCCAGCAGCGCGGGCGCACGCGCGATCAACGCCGCGTCGGGTTTTTCGCCATAGGGCAGCCAGGCAGTGTCTGCCGCATAATCGAGCCGCACCGAAAGCCCTTGAGCCGCGATCGCATCGAACACCGACAGCCCGCCCACGCCGGAATCAAACACCAACACCCGCGTCATGCGCCGCTCTCCGACGGCGCAGCGAGGCCAAACAGCGCCGCCGACGCGCCAGTCAGTTTCGCCCAGTACTGATCGCCGTAGGAAAAGTGCCACCACTCAGTCGGATTCGGCGCAAATCCCTCTTCCTGCATCGCCCAGTGCAGCAGCCGCCGATTGGCGCGCGCTTCTTCATCCGAAACCGACAAAGGCTCAGGCGCGTGTCCTTCGTAGCGGTCAGGCCACGAAACCGGAGAGGGATCATCAAACAGCGATCCCATCCACAGCATGCCGCCGCCGTCGCGCCAGGCCAGCGTGAGATCGACCGCGGCGCCGGTCTCGTGCGGCGCTGGGCGATTGGGATCTTCCGTCGGCGGCGACCAATAGCGGCGCACAGCCGCGCGCACCGCAGCCTCGTCCCATTCCGGATGACGCCGGCGCAGAGTGTCGGGCGTCCAGACTTCAAAGAAATACCGCTGCACGGCCCGCGGCCGCCACGCATCGAGCAGCCAAAGCATCACGCCATCCTGCGCAAGCCGTTCGTTCACTGCGCGCAGCCGCGCGCCCACCGCAGGGCGCAGCAACAACGCATCGATCGCGCCCTCCGCTGCGCGCCAATACGGCGGATTGCGATCGTGCGCGTAATGATTCCGCCCCGACAATCCAAACTGCTCCGCGGGCGCAAGCGCATCGCTGTACAGCGGGTTGTGGATATCGATCCGCGGCGGCGAGGAATCCGTCACTTCTCTTAAGGAAGTGAGGTCCGGAATGGGCTTATCGCGCCAATGCGCCAGGGTCGCGAACATTTCTGTGTAAGGATTTGTTTACCAGATTCCCTAATCCTAGCGTGTGGGTTACTGATTGTCTGGAGGGCAAGGGTCAACGATTCGCATCCGCGCTGTGGCGCGGCGCTCGGAAACCGCTTAGGGGTACGTCATGAATCCGGTCGGCACATCATCCATCGTCTTCGTTACGCTCTCCGGTCTGTTCTGGGGCGGCTGGGTCGTGGGATCACAGACGCCAGAAGGCCAGGAAGCGATTGCGCGCGCCTATGCGGCCTATGCCAATCAACAAGCTGAACACAATGAGGATTTGTTCGCGCCCAACGCGTTGCGCGCCGTTGTGTGCGGCACCGGCGGCGGCGCGGAGAACCGCGAAGCCCGGCCCTGCCTCGCCGTGGTCGCGGCCGGCAAGCTCTTTGTGATCGACGCCGGCTCCGGCGCCGCGGACGCGCTGCATCAGCGCAATGTTCCGGTCGACCGTCTCGAAGCTGTCCTGCTGACCAATGCAGGCTTCGTGCAGACCGCCGATCTCGACGTGCTGTTCCAGCGCGCCACCTACGATCGCGATCAGCAGCTGCTCCCGGTCTATGGCCCGGCCGATACCCAGCGCCTCGTCGAAGGACTGAACGCCGCCGCGGGCCTGGATGGCATCGCCAGCGGCCTGCAGGCCTGGGCCCCCGCGCCGGAGCCCGGCCGCTCAGTCATCGTCTACGAATCCGAAGGCCTGATCGTGTCCGCCTTCACCACTGAACAAGACGCCTACACCGGCCGGGTTGGATACCGCTTCGATTATCGCGGCCGATCGCTCGTGATCGCCGGCGATGGTCGCGCGGAATGGGCCCAAGCCGCCGCCAATGCCGACGTCGTGCTTCACGGCGCGCAATCGCAGGCGCTCTCGCATCTCCATCAGCCGGCCGAGCCCATGGCGACGGTCGCCGAAGTGGCGGCCGAGGCGCGCCTGGCGAACGCCGGCACTGTGGTGCTCACCGGCGCTGCAGATGATTCCGTGTCCGCCGCCATCCAAATGAGCGAAGCGCGCGCCGCGGGTCTGGAAGACGTCATCGCCGGCCGCATCGGCATGCTGCTCGAGCTGCCTCTGGCGAACCAGGACGTAAACGTCCGTCCGCTCTGACGAATTTCAACACAATGTGCATGAGGGCCTCGGCGTCGCCGGGGCCCTTTGCGTTTCAGGGTCACGGCGCGCATCTTTCGCGCGACGGACCGTGCGCGCCGCGTCGTTGAAAAGCCAAGGAGGCTCGCGATGCCCGATCTTGCGCAAGCCGCCATTGCGGCCAATCGGTTTGGCTTCGGCGCGCGCCCCGGCGAGCTGCAGGTCATCTCCAGGGATCCGCGGGGCTGGATCAAGGCGCAGTTCGCCCGCGAGGCGGCGCCGCCGGCGCAGATCGCTGCGCTGCCCCCGGGCGAGGATGATCTCCTCGCGTTCGGCCGTTGGATCGCACAATTGCGGCTCAACGGTCCCAATGGCGAGCGCTTCCGCGCCAGGGCCCAGGAAAGCGGCGTCACGGCCGAGCAATTGCGCCAGCTTTCGATCGAAGAGCAATTCGTGGAGAATTTCCGCGCACGCACGCAGCGCGCGGTCGGCGCGCGCCTCGAGGCCGCACTGACGACGGACGCGCCCGCGCGCGAACGCGCGGTGCACTTCTGGTCCAACCACTTCACGGTCTCCGCGGCAAAGCCGGCGGCCGTCGCGCTGCCGCCCTCGTTCGAGCGCGAAGCCGTCCGCCCCCATGTCGCCGGCGCCTTCAAGGACATGCTGCGCGCCGCCACGCAGCATCCCGGCATGCTGCTCTACCTGGATAACTGGCTGTCGATCGGACCCAATTCGATCGCCGCGCGCAATCCGCGCCGCGCGCGCCGCATCCCCGGCGGCGGCCGCCCCACCGGCATCAATGAGAATCTCGCCCGCGAGATTCTGGAGCTGCATACGCTGGGCGTGAATGGCGGCTACACGCAGACGGACGTCCAGGCGCTGGCGGCGATCATCACTGGCTGGACCTACGATCGCCCGCGCCTGATGCAGTTCCTGAACGACCGCCCCGGCGAACGCACAGGACCGGAGCTGTTCACGTTTGACGCCGACGCGCACGAGCCTGGCCCAAAGACGCTGCTCGGCCAAACCTATGTCGAGAGCGGCGTCCAGGAAGGCGTCGACGCGCTCGACGCGCTCGCGCGCCATCCCGCAACGGCGATTCACGTCGCAACCAAACTCGCGCGCCACTACATCGCCGACGATCCGCCGCCTGCTGCAGTCGCGCGCATTGCACAGACGTTCGCCCGCACCGATGGCGATTTGCGCGAAACGCTATTCGCCGTCATCGACAGCCCGGAGGCCTGGGCGGAGCCGTTCGCGAAGTTCAAACGTCCGGAAGAATACGCCATCTCAACGCTGCGCGCGGCGAATGTGCGCGTCCTGCCGACCGGCGCCGGTCTCGGCGCGATCGCGGCGATGGGCCAGCGCGTCTATGCAGCGCCCGGCCCCGATGGGTGGGCCGACAGCGCAGACGCATGGCTTTCAGCGGACCTCGTCTGGAAGCGGCTAGCGTACGCGCAGGCCTACGCCGAGCGCATCGCGCGCGCCGATGTCGATCCTTTGGCGATCGCCGACGCGACGCTGGGGCCAGCATTGTCCGCGCAAACAAGCCTTGCCGTGCAGCGCGCCGAGAGCCCGGCGCAAGGGTTGGCGATCCTGTTCAGCGCGCCGGAATTTCAACGGAGATGACACGCATGCGCGCCTCCCGAAGAACTGTTCTCGCCGCCGGCGCCGGCGCGCTAAGCTTGAGTTTCCCTTTGGCCGCGTTCGGGCAGAACAACGCCACGGACAAGCGCTTCATCTTCATCATTCTGCGCGGCGGGATGGATGGATTGGCGGCGGTTCCCGCCATCGGCGATGCCGCCTATGCGTCCGCGCGCGGCCGCTTGGCGGCAGACGACGCGCTGCGCCTCGACTCCACATTCGCCCTGCACCCGAACCTGCCGAAGCTGCACGGGATGTACGCCGCAGGAGAAGCGCTCATCGTGCACGCCTGCGCCACGGCCTATCGCGATCGCTCGCATTTCGACGCGCAAAATGTTCTGGAATCCGGCGCCGCCGCGCCGTTCGCCCGCGATGCGGGATGGCTCAATGCCGCCCTCGGCGCCTTGCCCGGCGCATTGCGTGGTTCGCGTCGTGAACTGGGTCTGGCGCTGGCGTCACAGGCGCCGCTGGCGATGCGCGGTGAAACCGCGGTCGCGACTTGGTCGCCCTCGCCGTTGCCCGAGACCAATGCCGACACGCTCGCGCGCTTGATGGCGCTCTACCGTGAACGCGACGCGCAACTCGCCCAGGCTCTCGACGACGCGATCGCCGCGAACGCCCTCGCAGGCGACGACGCCATGAACGGCGCGCGCGGACCCCGCGCCATCGATGCGCTCGCCCGCGTCGCCGCGAACTTTCTGGCCCGCGACGACGGCCCGATCGCCGCGATGATCGAGTTGAACGGTTGGGACACCCACGCTCAGCAGGGGCTTGCGCAAGGCGCCCTCGCCAGAAATCTGCGCACGCTCGATGCCGGCCTCGATGCGCTCAAAACCGCGATGGGCGAGCGCTGGCGCCATACCATCGTGGTCGCGGCCACCGAATTCGGCCGGACAGTCGCGCCCAACGGCGCGGGCGGCACGGATCACGGCACGGCTGGCGCTGCGATTCTCGTCGGCGGCGCCGTCCAGGGCGGTAGAGTGCTGGCGGACTGGCCCGGGCTTGCGCCGTCCGCCTTGTATGAGGGCCGGGACCTGCGTCCGACCACGGATTTGCGCGCCGTCCTCAAGGGCGTCCTCGCCGATCACCTCCAAGCGCCGAACGCAGCTCTGGAGCGGACGGTTTTTCCAGACAGCGCCGCGGCGCGCGCAACGCCAGGTTTGGTAGGGGCTTAGCGTCGTAGCCTCGTCTTCGCCGCACGCTGCGCGTAAAACGCAGCCCATGCGCGTCATCGCTTTTGCCGCATTGATCCTGGGGTTTGCGTCGCCCGCGCATGCGGAGCGCTACATCCTGGACTATCGCGGCGAGGCATTCGGCGTAGCGCCCCTGGGCGCAGCGACGCTGGACGCCGACATCGGGGAAGCGGAGTACCGCGCCGCCAGCACGCTGCGATCCGGCGGGTTGCTCGCGCTCTTTGAACGCACGACGCTCAACGCGCTGGCCGAAGGCAGCCTGATCGGCGGCGAGGTGCGCGCCGGCCGCTACGATCTCAATCACTTCTATTCCCGCAAGCACCGCACGATCACGCTGCAATGGTTGAACGGCGGCGTGCAATCCGCCATCGCGCCGACCTATCGCTTGTGGGGCGATCCGCCGGCGACCGAGGCGCAACGCAATACTGCGCGCGACCCGCTCTCGACGCTGCTGGCGATGGGCGTGGATGTTGCGCGCACGCAGCGCTGCGCCGGCGCTTACCCGACATTCGACGGCCGGTTCTACTATCGCATGACGCTGTCCGGCGGCCGGACCGCCGCATTCGACAGCGGCGGGTTCGAAGGCCGGGCGGTGCGCTGCACGCTGCGCTACGAACCGGTCTCGGGATTTGAATCCGATGACGGCGGGCGGCGCATGCGCGTGCGTCGCGGCGAAATCTGGTTTGGACTGGTCAGCGACGCCTTTGCGCCTCCGGTGCGGATCACCGTGCCGCTGCCGGTCGGCAGCGCCTCGATTGAATTGGTGCGCTGGCGGCGTGCATCGGTGGACGTGCAGGCGCCCTGAAAGCAAAAGGCCCCTGGATGCAGATCCAAGGGCCTCTTCTGACAACGGCGCAGATTTGCGATCAATCAGTACCGCGCGCGCAGCGTCACGCCGTACGTCAAGGGATCGCCCCAGAACGCCCCGTACGAACCCGTCTGCAGCGGCACGTCGAACGCGATCTGATAATAGTCTTCGTCCGTGAGATTGCGGCCCCAGAATTCGATCGCGTAGCGCTCATCCGCGGTCGACAGTCCAAATCGCGCATTCACCAGCGTGTAGGCTTGCTGAATCTTCGCAGGATCGAGGTTCGATCCCGTGTTCTGGTCCGACACATAGCGCGCATCGATATAGAAGAGCGCCATCGCCGCATCATTGAACACAGGGCGTTCGTAGGTGAACGATCCCGTCGTCGTCCACAGCGGCGCATTGGTCAAACGCGCATTAGGCAAACGTCCATTGACCAGCGCGCCCGTCACCGGATTGGCGGATGCCCGCACCCAACCGTCGTCCTTGCCGTATTCCGCTTCCGTGTAGGCCACACCGCCCTGGAACGATAGGCCGTCGATCGGCATGCGCCAGATCGCGTCAAGCTCCACGCCTTGCGACACGACTTCCGGCACCGACGTCACCTGGAAGCTGATGCCGTTGAAGGTGTTGAGCTGGAAGTCTTTGTACTCATTGAAATAGGCCGCGAGGTTCAGAATGAGCGCGCCGTCCATCCAATTTGTTTTCGCGCCAAGTTCGTACGCGTCCACGGTTTCTGCGGCGAACGACGTGTCGTATTGCGCGCCAGGCGTGCTCACGAACCCGTAATTGCGGTCGAGATTGAAGCCGCCGCCCTTGTACCCGCGCGAGATCGACACATAGCCCGAGATGTTGTCGGTGAATTCGCGCCGCGCCGAGATGACGCCCGACCACTCCTCTTCGTCCCGGCTTTGCGCGCGTGTGGCGCCGTCGAGCTCGGTCCGCAGGATCGGGTTGCAATACGCGGAGCGCACCGTCGCGATCACCGCCGCCAATTGCGCCGATCCCGGCTGCAAGGCCGGATCGCAGTTCGCAAAGCCGGCCAATGTTCCTCCCGGCAAGCCCAGCGCCGGCTCCAGCGCTGCGACCTGAGCGGTCAACAGCGGCGCAGAATTGAAGTCCGTCGCAAAGCGCGCGTTCAGGTCTTTCGATTCGTTCGTGTAGCGCAGGCCGATGGTGAGATCGGTGCGATCATCCATCGCAAAGATGTTGTGCGTGAACAGCGCCCAGGACTTGCCCTCCTGCTCATAGAAATCCGTCACGCCGGAACCGGCGGGCACCGCGCCCAATTGCGCAAACGGGTTGGCGCCGTTGAAGCTGGCCGCCAGCGCCGCGCCGAGCGTGGCGAAGTACGGTCCGAATTGCGTGCCGGCCGAGAGGTTGTCGTCCCGCGTCAGCGTTTCGTCGGAATAGAACGCGCCGACCAGCCAATCCAGGGCGCCCGCTTGACCGGTCAGCCGCAGCTCTTGCGTGAAGATTTCAAATCCGAAGCCCGCGCCCCCATCCGCCGCGCGACCCCACAGATCGGCGGACGTGAAATCGGAATCCTGACCCTGATCGTATTGCCAGTCGCGGTACGCGGTGACGGACGTGAGCGTGCCGATCGGAAGATCCCAATTGAGTTCGCCGGAAACGCCCCAATCCTCAAGCATCTGCGCATAGGGCTGATTGGCGAACGCGATCCGCTCCTGCAGATCGCCGCCGCCGAGCCGCGAGTTCAAAGCCCCGATCGCCGCAGCGGTTCCAAGGCCGGGCGGGAATGCGCCTGCGATCGGCGTGCCGAAACCGCCGAACACCGACAGGATCGCCTGCTGCGCTGACGCGCCGCCGATCGGGCCATTGCCGCTGACTGGGAAAGGCCCGGCGACGCCATTCACCGTCGACGGAGAATAGTGCGAAGCTGCGCAGCACAATTCGTCGCGTTCGGTGTAGTCGGCGATCAATCTGAAATCGATGTTGTCGCTGGGCGTGAACAGCGCCTGCCCGCGCACGGTCCACAAGTCGCGATCATTGGACTCGGTTTGCGCGCCCGCAGCGTTCGACACGTCAACCAGGCCGTCGCGCGTCGACCGCGCTGCAAACAGGCGCAGGCCGAGCACGTCCTCCACCACCGGCCCGGTAACATGGCCAGCGATGCGCGTCTCTTCATAATTGCCGTACGTCGCTTCGAGTTCGGCCCCGAACTTGGTCATGTCCGGTCCGGCCGTCCGCACGCTGATCAGGCCGGCCGACGTGTTGCGCCCGAACAGAGTGCCCTGCGGCCCGCGCAGCACTTCAATCTGGCTCATCTCGCCGAGGTCGGTCAGCGCCACGCCGTTGCGCGCGCGATAGACGCCGTCCACGAAAATCCCGACCGCCGATTCAAGCCCGGGATTGGAGCCCTGCGTGCCGACGCCGCGCAGACGCGCCGTGGCCGACGTTTCATTCTCCGACACGTTGAACTGCAAGGACGGCGCGACATTCGCCAGATCCTGCATGTCGCGGATGCCGGCGTTTTGGATCAACGCCGCCGTCACCGGAGTGACTGCGACCGGCACGTCCTGCAGCGCGCTTTCGCGCCGCGTTGCGGTGACGACGATGTCGGAGCTTACATCCTGCGCGGCGGCGTACTCGCTCGCGCTGATGGCGGCGGTCGCGCACGCCGCGAAGAGCCAGAAATTACGACGCGTGTCAGACATCAATGAACCCTCAAAGATGGAAGGTCGCACAGCGACGCAAGCGTTGCCTCGACGCGCGTGCGCCGTTGCCACGTCTGCTGGCGATACTCCGAATGATCTGCGCCCCCACAAGCGCTGAGCGCAAACTAAGGCGGCGCACGCAAAGCGTCGAGATTACAAAGAGGAAGGTGCAGTCGCCGTTGCCGCGGCGCCACAAAAACGCGCGCACACGGCACATCATCAACGCACGTTTAGCGAAACGCGTCGCGTGCGGCCGCGATGTTCAAGCGCTCGGCGATGAAATCATCCCACGATGTCGCAGGCGCCGCGCCCGGCGCCAACGCCGCCTGCGTTGTGTCCGACCAAAACGTCGAACGCTGTTCGGCGTCGCGCAGCGCATCGGCCACCATTGGCGCGGCGCGGCGAACCGCGTTCATGTAGGCAAACAACTGCGCCGGCGCATGATCGAGCACGCAGCGCTGCGCGGCTTCCTCAACCGACGCCGGCGCATCTGCAACCTGCACGGCGATCGAAACGCCGCTGTGCGCCGCGTTGGCGCCAAAGCTGAGGTCGCTGGAGCTCCGGTCTCCGAGGAACACGAACAGACCGTTCGCCATCATTCGCGCCGCACGGGCCCATCGCCGCTCGTGCCGCGCGGCGATCACAAGATGCGCGGCCCGCAAATCCGATGCGCGCCAGCGCCGCCGCTCCACGCGCATCGCCCTCTCCGCCGGCGGCGTCGCGCGAGGCTCTGGATCGATAATCGAGACGCTCGCGCCGCAGCCGTGGCAGCGGCGCGCCAACGTCAATGTCTCCTGATCGAATCCGAGCACGACAACCGAGCGTCCCGCCAAGTCGAGGAACACGCCCAGCGGCGGGAACAGCGCGCTCAAAGCGTCCGCCGTCCACGCGGGACCATCAGCCTCCGACGGCCTCCGCAACCCCGCTCATGGGCAGGGGCAATGGCGCCCGCACCAGCGCGCGCACGCCGTCATCGACGCCGGCGCGCGCCCGGGCGACGACTTCGCCCACCCGCGCGGAAACCGCGCCAAGATCAAGGCTCGGCGACAGGATCACGCGAAGCCCGCACGGCGTCTCTGTTTCAAGCCATTCGTCCTGGGCCAAGAGGTCTTCGTAGAGCTTTTCACCGGGCCGCAGCCCGATCGTCTTCAGCGCGATGTCGAGGCCCGGCCGCTTGCCCGCCAACAGGATCATGTCGTGCGCGAGGTCGGCGACTTTGATCGGCTCGCCCATCTCCAAAAGATACGTCGCGCCCCGCAGGTCAGGGCGCGCTAGCCCATAGGCGCCCGCCTGGAGGATGAAATCCGCCGCCCGCCGAACCGTGATGAAGTACCGCTCGATCTCAAGGTGCGTGACGGTCAGCGGCCCGCCGGCGGCAATCTGGCGCTCGAACATTGGCGTCACCGATCCGGCCGAGCCAATGACGTTGCCAAGCCGAATGACGATCCGGCGCGGCTTTTCCGGCCGCGCGGACGCGCGATCCAGCGCTTGGCAATACAACTCGCCCAGCCGCTTCGTTGCGCCCATCACGCTGGAGGGGTGCACAGCCTTATCGGTCGAGACATAGATCAAGTGTGCGCCGACGGCCTCCGCCGCCTGCGCGATCACCTTCGAGCCCCAGATGTTCGTCAGCGCCGCTTCACACGGATGTGATTCCAGAAGCGGCACCTGCTTCAGCGCTGCAGCGTGCAGAACGATCTCCGGCGCGGTCCGATCAAACCAGCGCTGCACAGCCTTTTGATCGCGGATGTCGCAGAGCGCAGTCACGCGGGGGACGCCGGGGTGCGCGACGCCGATCTCGTGGTCGATCTCGAACAAATTGCACTCGGAATTTTCCATGATCGTCAGTGACGCCGGTCCGAGCGCCGCGACCCGGCGCGCCAGTTCCGCGCCGATGCTGCCGCCGCCGCCCGTAATCAGCACCCGCTTGCCTTGGATCATGGCGGCAATCGGCGCGCGATCGAACTCAGGCGCGCTGGAATCCAGCAAGTCGTCGATGCTGAGCGGCGCAAGCCGAGCCGCGCCATCGCGCTGAACGACCTTCAGAACGGAAATATGCGCCGCGGCCGCAGCCCAAAGCGCCTCCCGCACGCGCTCGCGTGGCGACAAGGACCCAACCAAGGCCAGGGCCTCAATATCCCCGAGGTCGCCACGGGCAAGCGCAGCGGCAAACGCCTCGGCGCGCTCAAACACCGGAAGGGTTGCGGACGGCGCGCCGCCCCGGCCGTCCAGCAGCAAAAATCCCAGGATGTCCTTGGACGCGGGGCGGTCGCTGCCCGCAATCAACGCCGCTAGATCGTCGCCGGACCCGGCGTAGACAATGCCGCGACGACGCGCGCCGCGGTCCATGGCATCCCTCGATCTAGGTCGCGCCATCGTTCACCTGCGTCTCGAATGTCCCACCGCCGTCAGGTGTATCCCTGCGACTTATACGTGTCCACGCGCGTCAACCGTCGCATGGAGACCCACTTTTGCAGATTCGCGCGCCCAAGGGCGCCTTAGTTCTGCGCACCAAGCCCAGGCTGACCGTTGCTCGCCCAAACGTCCAGCGGCGCGTCAAGCGCACCCTCCGAGATCCGCACCGCCCCGCCGGCCGCCCGCACCAGCGCCAGCCCGCCTGCGACATCCCACAACATGGAGCCGGACTCGGAATAGGCATCCGCGCGCCCGCACGCCACGCTGGCTAGCGCGCTCGCCGCTGAGCCGATCATCCGCACTTTGCGCCATGTCATCAGCGTGCGCATCAGCGCCGCCTGCCGCGCGGGATCGGTCGCCATGCGCGCGGGAATGCCGGTCTGCACCACCCCGCGCTTTGGATCGGCGACCGCCGAAACGCGGATCGGCGCGTCATTCAGCGTTGCGCCCACTCCGGCCGCGCCGGCGAACGTCTCGTCCAGCGCGAAACAGTCCACGACGCCAAGAATGGGTGTGCGATCCTGCACCAGCGCGATGGACACCGCGCAATGCGGATAGCCCAGCGCATAATTCACGCTGCCGTCCAACGGATCCACCGCCCAAATTAACGGCGCTTCGCCGCCATCGACCCAGCCCGCTTCCTCAGAGAGAATGGGCCACGACGTTTCCCGCCGCAGCGCCGCAACGATCAGCGCCTCCGCGCGCTTGTCGGCGTCGATCTTGACCTCGCGCCCGGCTTCCGCCTCCACGCCCGACCATTCGCCGCGGTGAGCGCGCAACGCTGCGCCTGCGGCCTTGGCGGTGGAAAGCGCCAGCGCCAGCGCGTCGCGGAGCTCTTTGTGATCCATGGCTTCGTTTTATGCGCTTGCCTTTCGCCCCGCCAGTTGGAGGAGTAGCGCATCGAACTAGGGGGCTTGGAGGCATGGCGAGCGCGCGCAGCCGCACCGTCTCGAAAGCGGGGCCGATGCCGCGCGCGGCGGACGTCCGCGCCCGCGCCCGCGCCGACGGCGCCGCCGAGCAACCGCCTTCGGGCGCCGCTGATCCCTCTGACGCCGAAGAGGAGATCCTCGCCGCGCATGCCGATGCACAAGCCCGTCTCGACGCCCAAGGCGCAGCCCTGAGCGACGCCCTGCTGCGCCGTATGCGCGCCGCAGCGCCCCACATCGATCTCGAAACGCCGATCGCCGAAGCCAGGCTGGCCATTCGTCAGATCGAAGGCCGCTTCGCCGCGCAATGCGCACAAGCGCAAGCGCGCGCCGCTCTAGCGCGAACGGATTTGGACGGCTTCCGGGAACGCAACGGCTTGCGCCGTGCGGCGGTGTATCCGGCGTCCACCGCGCTTCAGGCCGGCCTGCTTGTCGTGGCCGCAGTTTTTGAAGCGCTGTTCAGCGCCACGCTGTTCGCCCAGGAATCCGAACAAGGCCTTCTGGGCGGGGCGGCCATCGCGGTGGGGCTATCCGGCGCGAACGTGGCGATAGGCTTCCTGAGCGGGTTCCTCGGCCTGCGCTACCTCCAGCATGTTCGTCTTGCGCCGCGCATCGGCGGCGGTGTCGCCTTGGCGATCGGCGCAGCACTCGGGCTCGCGCTCAATTGGTTCGCTGCGAATTGGCGTCAGTTCACCCTCGGCGGCGCCCAAGATCTCTACGCCCCCACCGCCTTCAATCTCCTGGGCCTCACCGAACCCCAGGCCGTGATCCTGTTGATGCTGGGCGGCGGCGTTTGGGTGTTTGCCGCGCTCAAAGGCTATTCCGGCTTCGACGATCCGTACCCCGACTACGGCAAGCTCGATCGCGCCGCCCAACGCGCGGCCGACGACGCCGACGCATTGCGGGAGGAAGCGCGCGAATCCATCGAGGAGGCCGTCGACGCCTGCGGCAAGACCGTTCGAATAGCACTCTCGACAGTGCAGAAGGCCGCCGACGGCCGCATCGCCGCCTTCGACGAAGCCGCCGCAGCCCTGTCCGCGCTCGATGAGCAATCCCGCGCCTGCGCCGCAAGTGCTGCCGATCTGGTTGCGGAGTATCGCCGCGCCAACGCCGCCGCGCGAAGCACGCCAATTCCGGAGGATGTCTCCAGCCCCCGCCTGCAGGGCGCGCCGCCGCGGATCGACCGCTTGACCGCCGCAAGCGATGCGCTGGACGCGGCCCGGCGCGAGGATGCGCAAACCCAGGCGCTGGCCGCGGACCATCTGCAGCGCCTTGCTCAGGATATGGAAGACGCGTGCAGCCGACTTGGCGGACGGTCCCCATGAGAACGCGGCGCGCGCGCAAACGCCGCCGCGACGCGCTCGGATATGCTCTTTTGGCGTTGGGATTGGTCGCACTGGCCACGATGGCGGCTGCCGGCATCCTTCTGCGTCCGCCGCCTATCGATGCGCAGACCTTGTGCCGCCGTGACCAGCCCGTCGCAGCGCACACCTACATCCTCGTCGACGCCACCGATTCTCTCGAGCCGCGGCACCGCCGCCGCGTGCGCGCCGTGCTTGACCAGGAACGCGCGCGCCTCAATCCGTATGAACGCCTGACGATCGCGCGCATACGCGCCGACCGGCCGAGCGATCCAGACATTCTGGCCTCCTTGTGCGCCCCGCGCAGCGGCGACGTCGCCAATCCGCTGATCGAGAATCCGAAACGCCTGCAGGAGCGCTGGGACTCTGATTTCGGCGCCGCACTCGATCGTGCGCTGCGGCGCGCGACGTCCAGACGCAACGCGCCCGCCTCCCCGATTGCCGCCGGCGTGCGCGCGGCGGCCGCGGACATGGACTTTACTGCTTCGATTGCGCAGCGCCGCTTTGTGCTGATCTCGGATCTGCTCGAAAATAATCCACAGGGATTTTCATTGTACGCCGACGATGCCGACTTCGCCGCATTCCTGCAGAGCGCGAACGGCGCCGCCGGCGCGCCGGACCTCGCGGGCGTGGATGTCCGCATCGTCATGTTGGATCGCGACGACCAGATCGCGCGCCAGCGCCGTGCGCGCGATGTGTTCTGGACGCCATACTTCGACGCCGCGGACGCGAGGACTGTGGAATTCGATCCCACGCCCTGACGCGCGCTCTTTCATCTGCGTCGACTCGCGCTAACGTTTCGCTCTTGGATCAATTCAGCGGAGCGATCGCGTGAGCTTCTCTTGGCAAGGCGAAAGCGGACGGTGGTATGAAGTCGACGTGGCCCGCGCGAAACGCGCATGGGAGCCCGTCGGCGGCGTCTACATGTTCGTCAAGCCGAGCCCGGACGCGACGATGGAGGCCGGCGGTCCTGTGCTGCTATTTCTGGCGCAGACGTCGAATTTCGCCGATGCGCTCGCGCGCCACGATATGTGGGCCGCGGCCGACCAGCTCGGCGCCAAGGAGATTCACCTCTATCCGGTCGCCGATCCGCGCCAGCGCGACGCGATCTACAATGACCTGCTGCAATCGCAGACGCCGATCCTGAACAAGCAGATGCTCCGCCGCGTCGCCTAAGGGCGGTAAAGGTTACAGCGGCGTCCATTCCTCGTTTGCGGGCAATGGCGCGAAAATCTCGTCCAGAATTTGGGTCGTCACGCCGTCGAGTGAAGCCGGATCCCATTTGGGCGCATTGTCCTTGTCGACGATGACGGCGCGCACCCCTTCCAGGAAGTCGCGCCGGCGCACCACGCGGCAGGCGATGCGATACTCCATGCGCATGTTGTCCGCGAACGTGACGCAGCACGCGCCCTCGCGGAGCTGCCGCAGCGCGACCTTCATCGTCTGCGGCGATTTCGTGCGCAGCGCCTCCAGCTGCTTGCCCGCCCAGTCGTCGCCGCTGCGCTCCAGCGCGGCGAAAATCTCTTCGACGGTGTCGTACCCGAACAGGGATTTCAGCGCGCCGGACGCGGGCGCGATCGGTTCGCGCTTGGCCTCACACAGGGCGTCGAGTCCGGAGCGCAAGGCGCGCATGGGGTCGTGCGAAACCGCCGCGCCTGCGATCTGCGTGCGCACAACGCCGAGCAGTTCCGACGGCACGTAGTGCGTCGCGACGCCGGCCGTGACGCAGCCTTCCCCCTTCAGCCGCGCACCGGTGAGCGCGAGCCATGTGCCGAGCTCAGCCTCCGGCAAGCGCGGCAAGAACCAGCCGCCGCCGACATCCGGAAAAAGGCCGATCCCCGTTTCCGGCATGGCGAACGTCGTGCGCTCCGTCGCGATGCGGAAGGAGCCATGCACGGAGATGCCGACGCCGCCGCCCATCGTCACGCCGTCGATCAGCGCGACATAGGGCTTGGGATAGTCGTGAATGAGATGGTTCAAGCGATATTCCGTGTGGAAGAACCGCCGCGCATCGGCGCCGTCCTTCGCGCCGCTCTCCGCCAACATGCGAATGTCGCCGCCTGCGCAAAACCCGCGCGTGCCTTCCGCATGATCCACGAGCACAATCCGCACGCCGGGATCATCGCGCCAGGCGAGCAGCGCCTCGATCATCGCCGCGCACATGTCGGCGTTGAGCGCATGCAGCGCGTCAGGGCGGTTGAGCGTCAGCCGCCCGATATTGCCCTCAATGCGCGCCAAAATATCCGTCGTTCCCAACGCCGCCCCCTATCGCAACACCGCGGCCGCCGGCGCGGTGAAATCCGTAAACACGCCATCGACGCCAAGATCCGCGAATTGCAGCAACTCAGCCTCCAGGTCCCCGCGCGTGCGCAGATAGTCCGGCGCGTCCGACTCGCCGCGCCGCAATTCCGAGGGAAGGAAATAATTCTCCGCACGAAACGTCCAGGCGAACACCCGCAATCCCGCGCTGTGCGCCCGCTCGACAAGGTCCGTCGGCTGCAGTGACCGGCCTGCGGGATCGCGAGGCGCGATCAGCGACTTCTCGACGCCGATAATGCCGGCGTAGCGCGCGATATCGGCCAGTCCCTGGTCGCTCAACATCGCCGCGTAAAGCAGGTGCGGCGCATCCGCTGGCCCGCCGTCGGCGGCGATCAATTGCACCGAGCGCGTGCTGGCGAAGGCGCTCAATCGCGACAGACGCCGCAATGGCTCGGTTTCAAAGCACTGCACAAAGATGCGCGGGCTGGCGAACCGGCGCCGCCACGACCGCACGGTCTCGTCAAAGATGTCCGTGACGTCCGTGCCCAGCGATTGAAAGAAGCTCGGATGCTTCAGTTCGGGGCACAGTCCGACGCCGCCCTCGTGCGCGATGCGCAGCGCTTCCTCCAGGGTGAGGATTTGCTCCTGCCCGTCAAAGAAGGCGTTCGACGGCCGGATTTGCGGCAAGCGCTCCTTGCAGCGCAGCGTCTTCAATTCCGCCAGCGTGAAATCTTCCGTGAACCACCCGGTGATGTTTGCGCCATCGATGGTTTTCGTGGTCCGCCGCGCGGCGAACTCCGGGCGCCCCGCCACATCTGTCGTCTCGGAGATTTCATTCTCGTGGCGGCAAACCAGCACGCCGTCCTTGGACACAACGAGATCCGGCTCGATCAGATCGGCGCGTTGCGCAATCGCCAGACGATACGCCGCTGCGGTGTGCTCAGGCCGTTCTCCGCTGGCGCCGCGATGGGCGATGATCATCGGCCTTCGCGCACCGATCTCCGGCAAGTCGAGAACAGGCATGGCCACCTCCGGCAAAGCGCTGCACCCCGCAGCGCCGGCGGCGGCCGCAAGAAATGCGCGCCTGCGCATCACAGCCGCTCATCCTGCGGCGCAAGCTGCGTGAGCATCAATCCAGTGAAGATGACCGCCGCGTAGCACGCCAGCATCAGCCCCGCGAACGCTTCGCTCAAGGACTGATCCAGATTGGGAAAAACTTGCGCAAAATTGGTGACGACGAAAACATCCATCGCCATGCCGGGGAACGCCAAGGCGATCGCGGCTTCCGCCTCGTCCCCGCGCGCTTCCGCGATCAAGCGCAACAGTAGCGCCGTCAACACCATCATGGCGATTGGAGCGCCGATCAGCAGCATCAATTGCAGCCGCTCATCCGGATAGAAAAACACGTGCCCATAGAATCGAAACGCCAGCGTCGCCGCCAGCCAAAGCGCAAATCCGAAACCCGCGCCGCGTAGAATCATCCCGCCTCTCCCGATGCCGCCTAAGCGCGCAACAGCTCGCGCGCGATGATCACGCGCATGATCTCGTTGGCGCCTTCAAGGATCTGATGCACCCGCAAATCCCGCACGATGCGTTCAACCTCATAGTCCGCGAGATAGCCATATCCGCCATGAATCTGCAGCGCGTCATTGGCGACCTTGAACCCCATATCCGTCACGAGCCGCTTCGCCATCGCGCAGAATTTCGTGGCGTGGGGATCCTTCGCATCAAGCCGCCGCGCCGCTTCATACAAAATCGCGCGGCCCGCCTGCAGTTCGGTCTCCATGTCGGCAAGCTTGAACTGCGTGGCTTGGAAATCCGCGAGCGCCTTGCCGAATTGCTTGCGGTCCTTGGCGTAAGCGATCGCTCTGTCGAACGCATCTTGCGCGCCGCCCAGAGAGCACGCCGCGATATTAAGGCGCCCGCCATCGAGCCCGCGCATCGCAAACTTGAACCCATCGCCCTCAGGGCCGATGCGATTTTCAGCCGGCACCCGGCAATCCTCGAAAATCACTTGCGCGGTGGGCTGCGCCTTCCAGCCCATCTTGCGTTCGTTCTTGCCGAACGATAGCCCTGGCGTTCCATTCTCGACCACAAACGTCGAGACCCCGCCCGCGCCGTCGCCGCCGGTCCGCGCCATCACGACATAAACGTCGGAGAACCCGCCGCCGGAGATGAACGCCTTGGAGCCGTTCAGCACATAATGTGAGTTCCCGTCGGGCTTGGCGCTCGTGCGCAAGCTCGCGGCGTCTGATCCCGCGTTCGGCTCGGTGAGGCAGTACGACGCGATCAGGTCCATGCTTGCGAGTTTTGGCAAATATTTCCGTCTCTGCTCATCGCTGGCGAAGCAATCGATCATCCACGAGCACATATTGTGGATCGACACGAACGACGCATGGGACACGCATCCACGCGACAATTGCTCAAAGATCAGCGCCGCATCGAGCCGCCCGAGCCCGGCCCCGCCCACATCGTCGCGCACATAGATGCCGGCAAACCCGAGCGCGGCCATCTCCTGCAGCACGCCGCGATCCAGCGACCCCTCCTCTTCCCAGCGCGCAGCGTTGGGGCGGAGGCGTTCAGTGGCGAACGCCGCGGCGGTATCGACGATCAGGGTCTGGTCTTCGGTGAGGTCAAACGGCATACGAGCGATCCTTGCGCCGGGTGTATAGACGCTTTGACCGCCCGGCCCAAGCGCCGCATCCGCGCCCGCCCGCTCGCGTTTCGCGTGCGCGCGGCCTATGCTTGGAGGGGGAGGCTCAGGCCTTGAAAACGATCATCGAGCCGTTCCGGATCAAGGCCGTCGAGCCGATCCGCATGACCACGCATGCCGAACGGACCGCAATCCTCGAACGCGCGGCGTACAATCTGTTTGCCATCCCTTCGCGCGACGTGCTGATCGATCTGTTGACCGATTCCGGCGCCGCCGCGATGAGCGCCGAACAATGGGCGGCCCTTCAGCGCGGCGATGAATCCTATGCCGGCTCGCCCTCCTTCGAGCGCTTCGAGGCGGCGGTGAAAGCGCTCATGCCGTTTCGCCACGTCATCCCCACGCATCAGGGCCGTGCGGCCGAGGCGATCCTGTTTTCTCTGATTGGCGGTCCCGGCAAGCTCGTGCCGTCTAACACGCATTTCGACACCACGCGCGGCAACATCGAAGCCACCGGCGCCGAGGCGCTCGATCTCTTGCCGGACGCGGCGCGCGATCCCCGCGCGCGTCTGCCCTTCAAAGGCGACATGGATCTCGCACGCTTGGAGGACACGCTGAAACGCGATGGCCATCGCGTGCCGTGCGTGATGATGACGATCACCAACAATGCCGGCGGCGGCCAGCCCGCAAGCCTCGCCAACATTCATGCAGCAGCAGCGATCGCACGAAAATACGCAAAGCCCTTCATCATCGACGGTTGCCGCTTTGCCGAAAACGCCTGGTTCATCAAGACCCGCGAACCCGGCCAGCACGATCGCGCCATTCCCGATATCGTGCGCGACATCTTCTCCTGCGCCGAAGGCATGACGATGTCGGCGAAGAAGGACGCGTTCGGCAATATCGGCGGCTGGCTGGCGTTGAACGACGATGCGCTGGCCGAAGCCGCCCGCGCGCGTCTCATTCTGACGGAGGGCTTTCCCACGTATGGCGGCCTGGCGGGCCGCGATCTTGAAGCGCTCGCCCAAGGCTTGAGCGAGATCGTGGATGAAGACTACCTGCGCTACCGCATCCGCGCGAACGAATATATCGGCGAGCGGCTGATCGCCGCCGGCGTTCCGATTGTTGAACCTGTCGGCGGTCACGCCGTGTTTCTCGACGCCAAGGCGATGCTCCCGCACATTCCCCCGCTGCGCTATCCCGGACAATCGCTGGCGGTCGCGCTGTACGAAGAAGGCGGCGTGCGCGGCTGCGAGATCGGCACTGTGATGTTCGGCCGCAAACCCGACGGCTCAGAGCAGCCGGCCGCGCTGGAGCTCGTTCGCCTCGCCATGCCGCGGCGCGTCTACACCCAAAGCCATGCCGACTATCTGATCGAAACCATCATCGCCGTGCATGAACGCCGCGAGGGCCTCCGCGGCATGCGCATCACGCAGGAGCCCAAGGCGCTCCGCCACTTCACCGCGCGCTTCGCCTTTGTCTCGGACTGAACGTGCGCCTCTCGCCCTTTCTCATCCTGCTCGGCGGGATTGCGCTGCTGTCGGCGATGGACGCGACCATCAAGTTCGCGTCCGAGACCAATCACACCCTGATCGTGACGCTGGGGCGCTACGTCTTTGGCGCGGTGTTCGCGTTTGCGATTTGGACGCGCGCGGGAAGCCCAGCGATCACGCTTGACATGTGGCGCGCCCACGCGCTGCGCGGCCTTGTCATCGCCATTTCCGCAGTGACGTTCTTCTGGAGCCTCACAGTCCTGCCCTTTGCCGAGGCGGTGGCGTATTCGTTCGTCTATCCTCTGCTGGTGCCGTTCGCCGCCGCCGCGATCGTCGGCGAACCCGTGCGCGCAACGAGCTTCGCCGCCATCGCGCTTGGTTTTGCCGGCGTCCTGATCGCCACGCGCGGCGCACCGAGCTTTGAGCAGGATCCGCGGCACGCCTTGGGCATTGCGGCGGTAATCGTATCCGCCACGACGTTTGCGGTTGCAGTGGCGCTCATGCGCGCACGCGCCCGCACCGATGGCGCGCCGATCGTCGGCCTGTTGGCGACATTGCTTCCCGGCTTGATCGTCTTGGGCCCAACGCTCGCGTTTGCGCCGCCGCCGCGCTGGGCCGATTGGCCGGTCTTCATGCTGATGGGCGCCTTGGGCGCTTCGGGCATGTATCTGGTGGCGCGCGCCTATGCGGCAGCGGAAGCACAGCGTCTCGCGCCGGTGCACTACACCGAATTGCTGTGGGCCAGCATTCTCGGCTATGTCGTCTTTCGAGAAACGCCGCGGCCGGAAATCTTCGCCGGCGCTGCGGTGATCATGGCGGCATGCCTCTGGTCTGCCTGGCAGGCGCGCCGTATCGTTGCGCCGATGGAGAACCATCCGTGACCCAGTTCGACGCCGGCGCCATGCCGTTCGCCAAGGCCATGGGCGTGGAGATTGTGGAGGCCAGCGCAGAGCGCGTGGTGGGCCGCTTGGTTGTGCGCGATGATCTGTGCACCGCAGGCGCCATTCTCCACGGCGGGGCCAGCATGGCGTTCGCAGACAGCCTCGGCGCCATCGCTGGATTTCTCGCCTTGCCCGCAGGGGCCAAAGGTACGACCACGCTGGAAAGCAAGACCAACTTTCTCGGCGCCGCGCCGCGAGGCGCAACCGTAATCGGCGAGACCACGCCCATTCATCGCGGCAAGCGCACCAGCGTTTGGCAAACCGCAATCCGCACGGAAGACGGAAAACCCGTGGCGCTTGTCATTCAAACGCAAATGGCGCTCGGCGTCTGATGGCGGCGCTCTCGCCATCCAACGAGAATGCGCCCGCGGCGTCACCCTTGCGCATCGCGGTGCTGGCGCCGTGCTTCAACGAAGCGGCGGCCATCGGCGCGGTCGTGCGCGACTTTCGCCGCGCGCTGCCGCACGCCGACATCTACGTTTACGACAACGCCTCTACGGACAAAACCGCGGACATCGCCGCCGCCTCCGGCGCGATCGTGCGCACCGAAACGAGGCGCGGCAAAGGCAATGTCGTGCGCCGCATGCTGTCGGACGTAGAGGCTGATCTGTATGTGATGGTGGACGGCGACGACACCTATGACGCCGCCGCCGCGCCCAGCTTGATCCATCATTTGCTTGCCGAGAGGCTCGACATGGTCGTGGGCGCTCGCCGTCACGCCTCCGACGCCGCATACCGGCCCGGCCATCAATTCGGCAATCGCGTGCTGACCTCCGTCATCGCCGGTGTCTTCGGCGCCGATCTCAAGGACATGCTCTCCGGCTATCGCGTCATGACGCGGCGCTTCGTCAAGAGCTTTCCAGCGCTCTCGCGCGGCTTTGAAGTCGAAACAGAGCTGACCGTCCATGCGCTCGAAATTGGCGCACCGTTCGGCGAGGTCGAGACCACCTACAAAGAGCGCCCAGCCGGTTCCGCAAGCAAACTGCGCACCGTGCGCGACGGCGCTCGCATCGGCCGATTTATCGCCCGGCTCGTACGCGAGGAACGGCCGATGGAGTTTTTTGGCGGCTTGGGCGCGGCGATGATTGCGATCGCAGCAATTTTTGCCGCGCCGGTGCTCGTAGAATATCTCAACACCGGCTTGGTGCCGCGCCTGCCCACCTGGGTCGCGGCGACCGCGCTTGTGGTGATGGGATTTTTCTCGTTGACCTGCGGCTTGATCCTGGACACCGTCACCAAGGGCCGGCGCGAAGCGCGCCGGCTTGCCTATCTCGCTTTGTCCGCGCCGCAGGCCCCGGCGCCATGAATCGCGAAACGCTGCGCCAGATCGGCATGTTCGCGGTCTCCGGCGTGGTTGGATACGTGGTGGATGTCGCCGTGCTGCATGTCGCAGCGCCCTTCGCCGGCCCATATGGCGGGCGCGTCATCTCCTACTTCGCGGCAGCGACGACAACCTTTCTCATGAACCGCCGGTTCACCTTCGGCGTGCGCGGCAGAGAGAATTTCTTCAAGCAATGGGGCGCGTTCCTGCTCGCCAATCTGAGCGGCGGCGCGGTCAATTACACGACGTACGCTCTGTTGACCGCCTTCGCCCCGGCGCCGGCGAACCACCCCTTCCTGGCGGTGGCCGCCGGATCGCTCTCGGGCATGGCGATCAATTTCACGCTGTCGAAACGCATCGTGTTTCGCGCATGATGTGTGCAAGCATTACGCCGCTCATTTTTCCGCCGCGCCATTGAACAGGAAGTCATTGCCGTCCCAGGTGACGTCAACGACATCGCCGTCTTTGATCCGGCCCTCCAGGATCAGCCGCGCCATCGGATCCTGCAGATCGCGTTGGATCACCCGCTTCAGCGGCCGTGCGCCATACACCGGATCGTAGCCGCGCCGCGCCAGCTCGGACTTCGCGCGCTCATCGAGCGCAATCGAGATGTTGCGGTCTGCCAGAAGCTTTTCCAAGCGTTTGAGCTGAATTCGGACGATCTCCGCCATCTGCGCGCGCTGCAAGCGATGGAACAAAATGATTTCATCGATCCGGTTGAGGAATTCCGGACGGAACCGCGCCCGCACTTCCGTCATCACCGCATCGCGCACGTCCTCCACGTCCGCGCCGTCGGCCTGCTCTGCAAGATAGTGCGCGCCCGCATTCGACGTCATGATCAGGATCACGTTCTTGAAATCGACCGTGCGCCCTTGTCCGTCCGTGAGTCGGCCGTCATCGAGCACCTGCAAGAGCACGTTGAACACGTCGGGGTGCGCTTTTTCGATCTCGTCGAACAGAACGACCTGATACGGTCTCCGGCGCACGCTTTCCGTCAGCGCGCCGCCTTCCTCGTAGCCGACATAGCCCGGCGGCGCGCCGATCAGCCGCGAGACGGAGTGCTTCTCCATGTATTCCGACATGTCGATGCGCGTCATCGCCTGGTCGTCGTTGAACAAGAATTCCGCCAGCGCTTTCGTGAGTTCGGTTTTGCCCACGCCCGTCGGACCGAGGAACATGAACGAACCGATCGGCCGGTTGGGATCCTGCAGGCCCGCGCGCGACCGGCGCACCGCGTCCGAAACCGCCCGCAGCGCATCTTCCTGGCCGATCACGCGCCCACGCAGCGCGTCCTCCATCGCCAGAAGCTTGGCCTTTTCGCCTTCCAGCATTTTTTCAATCGGCACGCCGGTCCAACGCGAAACCACAGCCGCGATCGCTTCCGCGTCGACGACTTCCTTCATCAGCCCGCCGCCTTCGGCCTCAGATGCGGAGATCCGCTTTTCCATTTCCGGGATGCGGCCATACTTGATTTCCGATGCGCGTTGCAGATCGCCGCGGCGCACTGCGTCGTCATACTCGTTCTGCAGCCGCTCCAGCTCTTCCTTGGCCTTCGCGCCGGCGGCCAGCTTCGACTTCTCCGCCGACCAGGTTGCCGTGAGTCCGCGCGACCGCGAATCAAGCTGCTGAATTTCGTCGGCGAGTTTTGCTGCGCGATCCCTCGATCCAGGGTCCGTTTCCTTCTTCAGCGCTTCGGCTTCGATTTTCAGCTGCACGATGCGCCGGTCGAGCTCGTCGAGTTCTTCAGGTTTGGAATCCACCTGCATGCGCAGGCGCGAGGCCGCTTCGTCCATCAGATCGATGGCTTTGTCCGGCAGAAAGCGGTCCGCGATGTAGCGATTGGACAATTGCGCCGCAGCGACGATCGCGGCATCGGAAATGCGCACGCCGTGATGCACTTCGTAGCGCTCTTTCAATCCGCGCAGGATCGAGATGGCGTCTTCCACGGTCGGCTCATCGACGAACACCGGCTGGAAGCGGCGCGCCAGCGCGGCGTCCTTCTCCACATGCTTGCGGTATTCATCAAGCGTTGTGGCGCCAACGCAATGCAGCTCGCCGCGCGCCAGCGCCGGCTTCAACAGATTGGAGGCGTCCATCGCCCCCTCCGATTTGCCCGCGCCGACCAGCGTGTGCATTTCGTCAATGAAGAGGATGATTTCGCCTTCAGCGCTCTGCACTTCGGTCAGCACCGCCTTCAGGCGTTCTTCGAATTCGCCGCGATACTTCGCGCCCGCGATCAGCGCGCCCATGTCCAACGCCAGGAGACGCTTGTCCTTCAAGCTCTCCGGCACGTCGCCATTGATGATGCGCAGCGCCAAGCCTTCCGCGATCGCGGTCTTGCCCACGCCCGGCTCCCCGATCAGCACGGGATTGTTCTTCGTCCGCCGGCTGAGCACTTGGATCGTGCGGCGGATTTCTTCATCACGCCCGATCACGGGATCAAGCTTGCCCTTGCGCGCTTCCTCCGTGAGATCGCGCGCATACTTCTTCAACGCTTCATATTGGTCTTCCGCGCTGGCCGATTGCGCGGTGCGGCCCTGACGCAGGCTTTGGATGGCGGCTTCAACCTTCTGCGCCGTCACGCCGTGCTTCTTCAGAATGTCCGCGGCTTTTCCGTCAGGCGCGATCGTGAGGCCAAACAGCAAACGCTCAGCCGTGACATAAGAATCGCCAGCCTTCGTCGCCGCCTGCTCGGCCGCATCGAGCGCGCGCACCAGCGATGGCGCGGTGTAGAAGCGGTCGCCGCCGCCCGACACTTTCGGCAAGGCCTGAACCGCCGCGTCCACGTCCGCGCCGACCCGCACAGGGTCAGCGCCTGCTGCGCGCAGAAGTCCCGCGCACAACCCTTCGCGATCATCGAGCAGCGCCTTCAACAGGTGCTGCGTCTCCAATTGCTGGTTCTGCTCGCGGATCGCGATGGTCTGCGCAGCCTGCAGAAAGCCGCGCGCGCGCTCTGTGAATTTCTCCAAATCCATAACTTCGCCTCGGCGTCGTTGACGAGGCGACGCGCGCCGCCTCCCGCTTGTTCCCTAAGCAGGTAGGTGTGGCGCGAATGTCACACAAGTGGACCGGGTGCGGCGTTTAGTCGGTGCTGAGAAACGCCGGAGCCTGACCGCCGAAGCCCTCTGAATCGTCCTGTTCCCGGGGCCGCCGGTCGCCGCGCGGACGCCGCTCGGGACGGTCCGGACGGTCCTGGCGATCGTGTCGCTCTGCGCGCTCTGGGCGCTCCGAACGCTCCGGGCGCTCTGCGCGCTCGTGCCGATCGCCACGCTCTTCGCTTTGATGCTCGCGCGCGGAGGAGTCACGCTCTTCGCGCGGCTCTCTACCTTCCCGGTTGTCGCGATCTTCACGCCGCTCGCGGCGATCGTCGCCATAGGCTTCGCGCCGATCTTGGCCTTCGCGGTACTCGCCGCGTCCGCCCTCGCCATAGGATTGGCGATCGCCGTCCGGCCGGAACCGTCCGCGCCGGCCGCGCCGCGGCCCGCGGCCGTATCGGTCGCGATTGTCCTGCCGTTCGCCGTTCTCCATGCCCTCGCGGCCGTCTTCCGCCGCCATGTCGGGTTGGTCGGCGCCTTCGCTGCCGTCATTCACATCGTCATCGATGTCATCGTCTTGGTCGTAGCCAAAGCGGTCCGATTGCGGCGCCGGCACATAGGCCGGCTGCATCGCGCGCATGACGCGAAAATAGTGCTCAGCGTGCTGCAGGCAGTTTTCCGCCATCACGCGGTCGCCGGCGGACGAGGCGTCGCGCGCAAGCTGCGTATATTTCTCGTAGATGTGGGACGCCGGGCCCCGCACCTTCATCTCTGGACCTTGGCTCTCGAATGACCGGTTGGGCTGGTGCCCCCCACCGGGCTTGCGGCCACGGCCCCTCTGTCTTTTCATCAAGTTTCACCTATTAGGTTGGCGCTGTTCGCCCATGCCAGTCGGCTGAATGAAGCCCCTTCGCGAAGTTCTGACGCGCAGCGGCGCAAATCACGAACAGCATCACCAATCCGGAACAATGCGCCCTTCGCGTCCCGGCTGGCTTCCGCGTGAAAGCCTCGAAAGGCCTGCCGCTTGAACGCCTCGCTTTTGCGACGCAAGGCGGCGCTTCTGGGGCGCCCGCCGCCTCTGGAGCCCTGACTCTCCAAAACCCTGTGCTTTGGACCCTCAAACTCTCCAAGCAAACTCATAATGCTTCGCGCGCGCCGCTCCAAGACTAATTTCTTCAAGACCTGCAAGTTCCCGTTCAGGCTGGGCTGCGGCCATGCACGATCCGCGCGATTCCTGAAAAGTCATTCACCACATCCTGCGGGGCAAGGCCTGCGGCGTCGGCATGCGCCCAAACGGCCTCGGCCTGCCCTTCGCCGACCTCCACCGCCCAGCCGCCGCCGGGCCGCAGCACGCGCCGGATCGCCGGCATGATCGCCCGATACGCCGCAAGACCGTCCGGGCCGCCGTCCAGCGCCAGCGCCGGCTCGAACTTGGACACCTCCGGGGCCAGAAGGCCGAGCGCGCCGGTGCGCACATAAGGCGGGTTGGACACCACAAGATCGAAAGGGCCGTCCAGTCCCTCCGCCCAATCGCCTTCAACCAGCGCCGCGCGCGCGGACAAACCCAGCGCAGCTGCGTTCTCCCGCGCCACCGCCAGCGCGGCCGCGCTCTTGTCCACGCCGACGCCCACGGCGTTCGGCCGCTCCATCAGCACTGAAAGCAGCGCGGCCCCCGAGCCGACGCCCAAATCGAGCACGCGTGCGGGCGCCTGCGGATCGAGCATCGCCAGCCCAGCCTCGACGAGAAACTCCGTCTCGGGCCGCGGCGTCAGCACGTCGGGCGTGACGACAAACGACAGGCTTCTGAACTCTTTGCGCCCCAAAATTTGGCTGACCGGTTCGCGCGCTGCGCGCCGAGTCACCTGCGCATCGATCGCCTCGATCTGCACAGCGTCCAGGGCGCGATGCGGATCGGTCAGGATATCAAGACGATTGACGCCAGCGCCCGCCTCGATCAGCAGGCGCGCGTCGAACACCGGCGTATCGACGCCCGCGGCTTCGAGCGCGCGCCGCGCGGCGGTCCAAGCCGCAACGAGCGTTGTCACGCCTCCTCCCCGAGCGCGGCCAGCTTGGCCGCACGCTCATCGGCCAACAGCGCATCGACGATGGGCGCAAGTCCTGGGCCCTCGATCACGTCCGGCAAATTGTAGACCGTGAGATTGATGCGATGGTCCGTCACGCGGCCCTGCGGAAAATTGTACGTGCGGATGCGTTCGCTGCGATCGCCGGAGCCGACCTGGCCTTTGCGCTCCGCGGCGCGCGCAGCGTCGCGCTTCTGCTGCTCCAGATCATAGAGCCGCGCGCGCAGGATCTTCATGGCCTGCGCGCGGTTCTGGTGCTGCGATTTTTCCTGCGACACCACGACAATGCCGGTGGGGATGTGCGTGATGCGCACCGCGCTGTCGGTCTTGTTCACGTGCTGCCCGCCGGCGCCCGATGCGCGCATGGTGTCGATCCGGATGTCGTTGTCATGAATGACAAGATCGACCTCATCCGGTTGCGGCAACACAGCCACCGTTGCCGCCGACGTGTGAATACGCCCGCCCGCCTCGGTTTCAGGCACGCGCTGCACGCGATGCACGCCGCTTTCGAATTTCAGCTTCCCGAAAACGCCCGAGCCTGTGATCGTCGCCACCGCCTCGCGCACGCCCCCGAGCCCGGTTTCGTTGGAGTCTTCAAGCTCGAACTTCCAACCCTGAAGGCCGGCGAACCGCTGATACATGCGCAGCAGGTCCGCCGCGAACAGGCCGGCCTCTTCGCCGCCCGTGCCGGCGCGCACTTCGAGAATGGCGGACGCCTGCTCGTCCTTGTCCTTGGGAATGAGCAGCATTTGCGCGACTTCTGCGGCCGCCTCAAGCCGCGCTTCCGCCGCTTCAAGCTCCTCGCGCGCCAGCGCCGCCATCTCGGGATCGGGGTCATCCGCCATGGCGCGCGCCTGCGCGACATCCTCTCGCGCGCGCCCGAGCGCCCGCACGGCGTCGGCAAACGGCTTCAGTTCAGCATGTTCTTTCGAAAGACGCGTGATCTCTGCGCCGTCCGTCGTCGCAGCCATGCGGCCTTCGATCATCTCGAAGCGATCGGCGGCCTGCGTCAGCCGCCGTTCCAGGCGGGTCAAATCGAACATCGGGCGTACAGCTAAGACTGGGTGGCGTTGGTGAAGATCTCCGCCGCGACCTCAGACACTGCGGGCTCGGCGAAATCGATCACGCCAAGCTGGGATTCATACGGGATCACCACTTCGATCGCCCGGCCATTCGCCGCTTCCAGATGAAAATAGAGCGCGCGCGCATACGCCGTGCCGCCATCGGTCATCGCCGCGTCGAACACCAGCCCCGCCGCGATCAGACCGTTGGTCTTGTCTTCGTGCTGGAACCCCGCAATCAGGCCGCGGATATGCGCGTCTGCGCCTTCATCGCCGGGCTTGGTCTCCACCTGCGCCTGGATGCGCTCTCCCGTACGGCGAATGCCGGCGCCAAGCGGGCGCAGCGACCCGCCCTGTTGCAAGGCGACATGCGCCTCGTCGAACAGGAATTCGTAGGTCTCCTTCATGTGTTCCTGGAGCATGGCTCTATCCTAGCGCGTCTGCCGGCCGTGCGCGAGCGGCGCCGGAAGACCTGTCACATGGGCGACGGACATGGCCCGATCAATGCCGCGCGCCGCGCGCGTGAGGCCGATGCCTCACCATTGCTGCGGCCGATCGCGAATCCATTGCGAAAGAATCCACTTCTCCCCCTGCGTCGGCGGTCCACCGGCGTGCAGCGTGCGGCTGTCGGGCGCGCCGTCAGGCCCGACATTGGCGAATACGAGCGCATCGCCAGGCCGACCTCGGAACGAAAAATCGATGAGAGGAAACGCCGTCTCGCCGCCCTCGAAATCATCGTTGAGCCAAACCAACGCGGTCATCACGCGCTGCCCGCGGTGGCGCAGGTCTGCCGCGTGTCCTGGAATGGCTGGATCGAGAAAGTCGTGGTGCGGCGTAAATTCTTCGCCGCGCGCATAATGCATCAGCGTCAAGGCTTCGAACGTTTCAACCGGCGCGCCGAGCGCCGCCTCGATACGCGCCTGCAACAAGCACGTGGAGACGCGCGCGCGGAAGAGATCGAAGGGGAAGTCGCTATTGGTGCGCTCATGCGCGCGGCGCGGAATGGCCTCCGCGGCGTCGTACACCGCCGCAGGCTTGAGCCATCCCGCGCCAAGCGACATGAACCATGTGCAGGCGCCCGGCCACAGTAACCCTTCGATCACGCCGATGCGCGGCGCTTCACAAACGATGCGCGGCCGCGGCGGCGTGAGCCAATGCTCGATTGCGACGCGCGCCGCCAACGCACGCCAATCCACGCCCGCCCCATCGTCGGCAAGAAAGCGCAATTCATCCCGGGCATCCGCCCAGCCCGCATCCGCCGCATCGGCCAAATAGCCAAGCGCAACGCCCCAATCGCCGCCTTCAAGAACGCCGCCGGCAACAAACACCGCCATGACGGCGAGCGCTTCGCCGTCGCCTTTGTCCGCGGCGTCCTTAAGCAGAGCCAAACCTTCTGCGCGGCTGCTCGCTTCGCGCAACAGGCGCAGCGCCAGCGCAGTCTGCGCGCTCAGATCATCCCCCGAACGCATGCGGTCTCCTGAGCGTGACCGGCGCACGCAGCGCGTCCCGCTTGATGCTACGCCCCGCGCATCTCTTCCGCGCGCTTCTCCACCAGCGCGACAATGTGATCGATCATCTGATCGTTGTCGCATTTATGGTCTTGCTTACCCGCGACATAGACCATGCCGGCGCCCTTGCCGCCGCCGGTGAACCCAAGATCGGTCATCAGCGCTTCGCCCGGCCCGTTCACCACGCAGCCGATGATCGACAGCGAAATCGGCTCCGCGATGTGCGCCAGGCGTTGCTCCAGCGCCTCCACGGTCTTGATCACGTCAAAGCCCTGCCGCGCGCAGGATGGGCACGCAATGACATTCACGCCGCGCTGACGCAGGCCCAGCGATTTCAAGATGTCGTGGCCGACCTTCACTTCCTCCACCGGATCAGCGGCAAGCGAAACGCGGATCGTGTCGCCGATGCCGGCCCACAGAAGCGAGCCAATTCCGATGGAGGATTTCACCGTGCCCGTGCGCAGAGCGCCTGCTTCGGTGACGCCAAGATGCAACGGCGCATCGGTCGCTTCCGCAAGCTGCTGATAAGCCGCGACCGTCAGGAACGGATCCGACGCCTTCACCGATATCTTGTACGCGCGGAAATCATGGTCTTCGAGAATGGCCGCGTGCTTCAGCGCGCTTTCCACCATCGCCTCCGGACATGGCTCGCCATACTTCTCCAGAAGGTCCGGCTCGAGCGACCCGGCATTGACCCCGATGCGCATCGAGCAGCCGTGATCCTTCGCCGCCTGGATCACCTCGCGAACGCGCTCCGGCTTCCCGATATTGCCGGGATTGATCCGCAGGCACGCCGCGCCGGCGGTCGCGGCCTCGATCCCCCGGCGGTAGTGGAAGTGGATATCGGCCACCAGCGGCACGCTCACCGCCCGCGCTATCTTCGCGAATGCGGCGGTGGAGTCCTCATCGGGGCAGGAAACCCTGACGATGTCTGCCCCGGCTTCTTCGGCGCGGCGGATCTGCGCAATGGTGGCCTCGGCATCCGCCGTGACCGTGTTCGTCATGGTCTGCACCGTGATCGGCGCACCCCCGCCGACGGGAACCTTGCCCACCATGATCTGGCGGCTGACGCGCCGGTCGATGCGCCGCCATGGGCGCAAGTGGTGCAGGTCTGGCGAACCGCCATCCATCGGCGAAATCCTAGGGCTTCTTGCTGACCATATGACGGGCCGCGCCTGGGCGCGAGCGCGTCGTATCAGCCCGCAGGACGCTGGGAGGCTTGGGTCGCGCCCGCCTGGACGGGCGGTTGAATGGAATCCAGCCGCCGGCCGATCACCGGCTTGCCCTCGTCGCCAAGCAGCCCCGCGAAGGTTCCATCGACATAGACTTCGAACGCGCCGCCATCGCTGGTGTGGAGCGTCCAGCCTGGGCTGGGGTCGGGCGTATAGGAATCGCCTGGCTGCATTTCCCGGTACAATTGCGTCGTGCCGTCCGCGCCCCTGACCTCCAGCCGCGCCTGCGCGACCGCTTTGATCACATAGGAGCGAGGGGCATAGGCCGGCGGCGCATCCGCCAGGCTCGGCGCCGGTCCCGACACCACGGGCGGCGGGACCGCAGCCGCGACCTCTTCCGCAGGCGGCGGGCGCAAGGCCTGCCACGCCACAAACCCGGCGGCGATTGCGCCGACAGCCAGGAACGCCAGCCAGGGCCGCTCGGTCCGCGGCCGCGAGCGCGGGCTGCGCACCTGCGGGCGATCGTCTTCGCGCGACAGCGCGCATTCCTCTTGAAACTGCGTCACGATCCGCGGCGCATCGAGGCCGAGTTCGCGCGCATAGGAGCGCAGATAGGCAAGCGTGTAGGCCTTGCCGGGAAGCAGCTTGGCGTTCATCGCCTCCAGCGCCTCCAGGAAATCCGCGCGGATGCGCAGCCGCTCGGACAATTCCTCCAGAGACAGGCCGAGCTGCGTGCGCGCGGCTTCCAGCTTCTCGCCCGCGCGCAAGCCGGGATCGACCGTCACCACGCGCGCGCTCGCGCGCGCCGGCGCAGCGGCGCTCTGGCCTTCGGGCGGTGGGGTGTCTGATCCGTCAGGGCGCAACATCGTCGATCCGGTCCTTTGCAGACCTCGTCCATCCAAGAAGCAAGTTTTGAGCCACGTTTCGAGCTTACTCGCGAATCCGGCGCGTGATCAACGCTGCCGCTTCAATCTTTACAATCTCTAAAGACTTACGCCGCTGCGCTGCGCAAACGCCAAAATCTCGCCGCGAACCGAGGCGCGCGCACTGTCCAACATCGACATCACCGCCTCTTCCGCGAGGCGTCTATCTAGGGACGCAAGCATGCGTTTTACAGGTCCGACGCCTGACGCCGGCATGGACAAACGCTCATATCCCAAGGCGACGAAGGCGATCGCCTCCAATGGCCTTCCTGCAGCTTCGCCGCAAATCGACACGGGCAAGTCCGCCGCGCGCGCATCTTCGCGGATGCGTTTGAGCAAACGCAAAGCCGGCGGCGACAGAATGTCGTACCGATCAGCGACTTTGGGATTGCCGCGATCGGCCGCGAAAAAATACTGCATCAGATCGTTCGTGCCGATCGAAAGAAAGTTCGCTTTGCCTTTCAGCGCGTCGATCGCGAACGCCAGCGCCGGCGCTTCAATCATTGCGCCGACTTCAAGATTCGCTGGCCCTTGCGCGCCGCGCTTCTTGGCCCACTCGACCTCACGCAGCACCAAAGCCTTGGCGGCGTCGAATTCCGGCGCGGTCGTCACCAGCGGGAACATCACGCGCAGCAACCGGCCTTCCGCCGCCTCCACAAGCGCGCGCAGTTGATAGCGCAACAGCGCAGGTCGATCGAGACCGATGCGGATCGCGCGCCATCCCAGCGCCGGATTGTCTTCCCGTTCCGACGCCATGTACGGCAAGACCTTGTCGCCGCCGAGATCAAGCGTCCGGAACGTCACCGGCTTGTCGCCCGCGGCCTGCAGCACGTTGCGATAAAGCTCCGTCTGCGCTTCGAGTTTGGGCAGCGTCTCCGACACCATGAATTGGAACTCGGTGCGAAACAGCCCGATGCCTTCCGCGCCGGCTTCCTCAAGGTGCACCGCGTCCAGCGCCAGCCCGGCATTGAGCAGCAGCGTGACGCGCGCGCCGTCCTTGGTGATCGCTGGTTGATCCCGCAGCCGCCTGAACTCCGCAGCACGTTCGCTGCGCAGCGCCTGCCGCTGTTCATACGCCTTCACGACGTCCGATTCCGGGCGCAGGCGCACCTCGCCGCTTTCACCGTCGAGGATCACCGCGTCGCCCGCCTCCACCCGCGATGTGAGGTTCGGCAACCGCCCCACCATCGCAATGCCCAGGGCGCGCGCAACGATCGCGGCGTGCGCGGTCGGCGCGCCCTCCTCCAGCGCCACGCCGCGCAATTGCCGCGCGCCATAATCGAACAATTCCGCGGGCCCGATTTCCCGCGCGATCAGGATCGCGTCGCCCGCGATCGCTTGACGGCCTGAGTGCTCGCCGCCGGCAAGCGCGCGCAGCAGGCGATTGTCGAGATCCTCCAGATCATGAAACCGCGCGCGCATGTGCGGATCGCGCGTGGCGGCGGCCTTGGCGCGGTGTTCGGCGCGAATCCGTTCGACCGCAGCATCCGCCGACAGGCCCGCACGCACGCCAGAAACAATGCGATTTTCCCATGACGCGTCGGACGCCAGCATCAGGAAGGTCTCAAGCACCTCCCGCGACACGCCCGAAATCGCGGCGGGATCGCCGTTCACGAGCTCCGCGATGTCGCTGCGGATGCGCTCCAGCGCCTGGCGGAGGCGGGCCTCTTCACCCGCGGGATCGTCCGCGACGATGCGGCCGAGCGGCGCGTGCGGCTCATGCAGCACTGCGACGCCAATCGCCAGGCCATCGGAGAACGCGCGCCCGGCAAGCCGCTCCGGCTTCATCGGCCGCGCGTCGATCTCGCCGAGCGCGGCGACGTCGCCGTACGCGCCGGACGCCACCATCTCCGCGAGCACCATGGCGATGGTCTGCAGCGCTTCTACTTCATCCTCGCCGTACGTGCGCGCGACCTTGTTCTGCACCACCAGCACGCCAAACGCGCGCTCGGAGCGCACAATCGGCACGCCGAGAAACGATTGATACGGGTCTTCGCCCGTTTCCGGGCGATAGGAAAACCGCTCGTGGCGCGGCGCGTCGGCGATGTTCAGGGGGCGCGCGGTTTCCGCCACGAGGCCGACCAGCCCCTCGCCTTCCTTCAGCTTGGTGCGATGCACCGCGTCCGCCTTCAGCCCTTCGGTGGCGAACAATTCGTAGACGCGGCCGCGCTTGAGATAGATCGAGCATACGTCGGCGACCATCGTCGCCGCGATCATCACCACGAGCCGATCGAGGCGCTGCTGAGCGTCAGCCCCCGCCTCCATGATTTCGCGCAGCTTGCGCAGGAGAATGCGGGAGCCGCCGAGAGAGGGCGAAGGTCCAGTCACGCCGCGACCTTACCCAAGCCTTTCGTCGCGGTCATCCGCCGCGCCGCGATCGAGGATGGCGACGGCGGCCATGTCCGCGGTGACATTGCCGAGCGTGCGGAAGATGTCGGGGATCACTTCCACCGCCAAAAGCACGGGCAGCAGAATGACCGGCGCGCCCATCGCCAGACAGATCGGCGCGACGCTGGCGAAGAACGACGCCTGGCCAGGCAGGCCGACCGTGCCGATGCTGATCGCCAACGCCACCAAAGCGCCAGCCGCGATGTCCGCGCCGCTCAGCTCGACGCCGTGCAAGCGGGCCAGGAAGAACACCACGGCCAGGTTGGCGATTGGGCTGGTAAAGCGAAACACTGCGACCGCCAGCGGCAGGACCAGATCCACCACGCGCTCCGACGCGGCAAGGACATCGCGCGACCGCGCAATCATCACCGGCAGCGATGCCAGGGAGGATTGCGTCGACAACGCAACCGTCCACACCGGCGCGGCGGCCTGCGCGAAGCGAGCAGGCCCGACGCGACTGAACACCGCGCCGACAAGGAATGCGATGAGACACGACCCCGCCGTGATCGCGGACACGAACGCCACATAGTGCGCGATCAGGCCGACCACGCCTGCGCCCGCGCGCGACGCCACGCCGATGCTCAGCGCGAACACGCCAATCGGCGCGGCATACAACACCCAGCGCACAATAATGACCATCGCTTCCGCCAGCGCCGTGTGCAGCATGAGAAGCGGGTCGCGCAACGCCTGCGGCAGCCGCGTCACGGCGAAGCCGAACAGCGCTGCAAAAATCACGATCTGGACGATGTTCTCTTCCGCCGCTGCCTGCACCGGATTGGCCGGCGCGAACGTCGAGAGCCATTGCGCCGCCGTCGGCGCAGTCGCGGACACAGCGCCGCCGCCCAGCGCCTCGATCAGATTGCGCGCCTGCGCCGGATCGATCGGCGCAAGCGCTAGGCCCGCAGTCGACGCCGCGATGGCGTACCCGATCGCCAGGAAGAGCAAGCCGGCGAACAGCGCTAGCGCGCGCGCCGCCAGCCGCCCGGTCGCCACCGCGTTCGCCACGGATCCGATTCCGGACACCAGCAACGCATACACCAGCGGCACAACCGTCATGCGCAGCGCGCCAAGCCAGACCGCGCCAACGGACTCGATGATGGACACCGCGGGCGCGAAGCGCGCGCCGCCCATCGCTTGCGCCGCGAAGCCGAACCCCACTCCAGCCGCGAGCGCGGCGATGACGATGATCGCGAAGCGTCCGCCCAAAACGATCAGCCGACGGCGTCCAGCCCATAGGCGGTGTGCAGCGCGCGCACGGCAAGTTCGGTGTACGCGGAATCGATCAGCACCGAGATTTTGATTTCCGACGTCGCGATCGCTTCGATGTTGATGTTGCGCTGCGACAGTGCTTGAAACATGGTTCGCGCCACGCCGACCTGGCTGCGCATGCCAATGCCGATCACGGAAACCTTCGCGACATCGCGGCGGATCAGGATGTCTTCATAGCCGATCTTCTCGCGCACGGCCGCAAGCGCATCCGCGGCGCGCTGCGCTTCGCGCTCCGGACACGTGAAGACGATGTTCTGCCGCCCTTCATGGCGCGCCTGGCTTTGCACGATCATGTCGACATTGACGTTCGCATCCGCCAACCGCCCAAAGATTTCCGCAGCGACGCCGGGATGATCCTCGACGCCCAACAGCGAGACTTTGGCTTCGTCGCGGCTATAGGCGACGCCGGAAACGACTTGCTTCTCCACGATCTCTTCCTCGTCGCAAACGATCGTGCCGGGATTGGGTTCGCCCGGCTCCACAAAGCTGGAGAGCACGCGCACGCGCACGCGCTTGGCCATCGCGAGTTCGACCGAGCGGGTCTGCAAGACCTTCGCGCCGAGCGAAGCCATTTCCAGCATTTCTTCATAGGAAATCCGCGCCAGGCGCTGCGCCTTCTGCGTGATGCGCGGATCGGTCGTGTAGACGCCGTCGACATCGGTGTAGATGTCGCACCGTTCCGCGTTCAGCGCCGCAGCGACCGCAACCGCCGACGTGTCGGACCCGCCGCGTCCCAGCGTGGTGATCCGGTCTTCGTGCGTGACCGCCTGAAACCCGGGGATGATCGCGACTTCGCCGGCATCGATTGCTGCGCCCAGGCGACCATCGTCGATGCTGTCGATCCGCGCTTTGGCGTGATCGGCGTTGGACCGGATCGGAATCTGCCAATTCTGCCAGGACCGCGCCGGAATGCCCAATTGCCGCAGCGCCAGCGCCAGAAGCCCCGTCGTCACCTGCTCGCCGGATGACACGATGACGTCGTACTCGTCGTCAAAGCCGGGCCCGCCCGCGGGCGCGCTGTTCGGCGTTTCTCCGCCTGCCGCGCGCGCGAGCTTGACCAGCCGGTCCGTTTCCCCCGCCATGGCCGAGACGACGACCGCCAAGGGTTGGCCCCCGTTTCGCGCATGCGCGACGATGCGCGCGACGCGCTGGATGCGCTCGACGTCGCCGACGGACGTCCCGCCGAACTTCAAAACAACTCTCGCCATGCGCGCCTGCCGGCCGCCCTCCCGCGCAGCGATTTCCGCGAAGCGGGCCGTTTAGCGGATTGTCGTCAAGCCGTCATCTGGGCAATGTGATCGCGCTGCGGGAAACCATACTTCCCGCACGGAGGCTGCGCATGAGCCGCATCCAGATCCAGCGCGACGCCCGGCGCGTGCGCGTCAGGTTTTCTGGCCTGGAGATCGCAGATTCCACGCGTGCCCTGTGGCTCGACGAAGCCGGCTACCCCACGCGCTACTATTTCCCGCCGGAAGACGTGCGCGTTCAATACCTTACGCCGACTGCGCACAAATCGGTCTGCCCCTTCAAGGGGCGCGCTTCCTATTGGTCGGTGCACGCCAACGGCCATGCGGCGGAAAACGCCGTCTGGGCCTATCTGACGCCGATCGCGGATTGCGCGGCCATCGCGGATTGTTTTGCGTTCGATCCCGCACACGTGGAGATCGAGGTCGGTTAAACGCGGGCGCCGGAACGCCCGCGCAAACCATCACACGCGTTCAATAATGATCGCCGGCGCCATGCCGCCGGCGGCGCACATCGTCACCAGGCCGCGCTTGAGATCGCGCCGCTCCAGTTCATCCAGGATCGTGCCGATCAGGATCGAGCCCGTCGCCCCGATCGGATGGCCCAGAGCCATCGCGCCGCCATTCACATTGACCTTCTCGCGGTCGAGATCGAGGTCGCGGATGAACTTCTCCGCCACGACGGCGAACGCTTCATTGATCTCCCAAAGGTCGATGTCCTCTTTCTTCAGGCCGGCCTTGTCGAGCACCTTCTTCGCCGCCGGCACCGGCGCATTGAGCATCAGCGTCGGGCAATCGCCGACATTCGCCATCGCGACGATGCGCGCGCGCGGCTTCAAGCCGTTCTTCTTCGCATAGCGCTCGGACGCCAAAAGCACCGCACCCGAACCGTCCACCACACCCGACGAATTGCCGGCATGGTGCACGTGCACGATCTCGAGGTCCTTGTACTTTTGCTGGATCAGTCCCGCGAAGGTCGTGCCCTTCTCGTCAAGCGGAAAGCCCGCCATCGCGGCGAAGGACGGCTTCAGCGCCGTGAGGCCCTCCATCGTCGTCTGGGGACGCGGAAACTCTTCATGGTCGAGCGCGACCGAGCCGTCTTCGCGATAGACCGGCACCACGCTCTTCTTGAAATGTCCGGCCTTGATCGCCGCATCGGCCCGCTGCTGGCTGACCAAGGCGAGTTCGTCCAGCGCCTGGCGCGGAATGCCCTCCAGCGTCGCGATCGCATCGCCGCACACGCCCTGATGGCTCTGCGGATGGATCGCGCGCAGACCCGGATTGCCCGCGTCCATCAAGGTCGGCGCTGCGTTCGGATCAGCGAGCGACGCCGTATACGACATCATCTCGCAGCCGCCGGCGATCACCAGATCCTCCATCCCCGACATGATCGAGGCGGCCGCGAAATTCACCGTCGTGATGCCCGAGCCGCAGAAGCGGTCCAGCGTCACGCCGGAGGCCTTGATGTCGTATCCCGCATAGAGCGCCGACATGCGGCCAAGGTCGAAGCCTTGCTTGCCGCGCTGGGTCGAGGTGCCCCAGATGATGTCGTCGACTTCATTGGTCTTCAGGTCGTTGCGCTCTTTCAGCGCCCGGAGCACGGTTGCGCCCAGAAGCTGCGGATGTTGATCGGCGAGCGCGCCCTTGCCGACTTTGCCGATGCCACGCGGTGTCCGGCAGGCGTCGATGATGTAGGCTTCCGGCATATCTGTCTCCTCGCTGATCGTTGTGTATATGCAGAAATTGACCTTGCGGCATTCAAGGCGGCAGGGCTGCGGCTAATCGAAATCCTTTCCTGCGGTCCGCTCGCCCTTGGCGAGCGCGAACACCACGGTGGAGAGCAACGCCAGCGCGATCAGGTTCGGGAACGCCATCAGCGCGTTGGATATGTCCCCGAGCCGCCAGACGAACTCGACCTGCTGCACTGAGCCGACCACGATCATCACGACCCACAGGATGCGGAACGGCGTGGCGAACTGCTGCCCGAACAGATAGGTCGTCGCGCGCTCGCCATAATAGCTCCACGTGATCAACGTGGTGAACACGAACAAAATCAGCGCGATCGACGCGACCAGCGCGCCCAGGCTGACATTGGCGAACAGGATCGTGGGAAAGGCCGCGCCGAACGCAGCCGACGTCATGTCGAAGCCGCGCAAATCCGATTGCCAGGCGACGGGGTGAACGCCGGTGACGCCGGTCGCGGCGTCGGTGTGCGGAAATGCGCCTTGCACGCACAGGATCACAAGGCCGGTGGCTGTGCACACCACGATCGTATCGATGAACGTGCCCATCATCGCGAAACGGCCCTGACGCGCGGGATTTTGCGTTTGCGCCACAGCGTGCGCCATCGGCGTGGAGCCCTGTCCCGCCTCGTTGGAGAACAGACCGCGCGCCACGCCGGCCCGGATCGCCAGCATGAACCCGGCGCCAAGAAAGCCGCCGGCCGCGGCGTGACCGGTTAACGCGCTTTCGAAAATGGACACGAATGCTTGCGGCACGGCCGACACGTTCAGCGCAAGCGCTGCGATCGCCATGATGAGATAAAGGATTGCCATCGTCGGCACGATTTTCTCCGCCGCCGCGCCGATGGATTTGATCCCGCCGATAATCACCGCGAACACCGCGCCCGCCGCGATTACGCCGGCGATCCATTCTTCAACGCCAAACAGCCCCGACACCGAATCCGCCAGCGAGTTGGCCTGAATCATGTTGCCCGTCGCGATCGAGGACAGCAGCGTGCCGATGCAGAACAGCGTCGCCAGCCAGCGCCAGCGCGGTCCCAGACCATGACGGATGTAATACATCGGTCCGCCCTGATAATGCCCGTCCGGCCGCTTCTCCCGATAGCGGATCGCCAGCGCCCCCTCGGCAAACGCCAGCGCCATGCCGAGGATGGCGGTGATCCACATCCAGAACAAAGCGCCCGGCCCGCCCAGCGTGATCGCCGTCGCCACGCCCGCGAGATTGCCTGTGCCGATCTGCCCCGAGAGCGCCGTGGAGAGCGCCGCGAACGGCGAGATTTCGCCGGTCCGCTGCTCCTCGCCCTCGCGCTTGAACAGGCCGGCAAATGCCGAGCCCAAATTCAGAATGGGATAAAACCGAAGCCCAATCATCAAGTAGAGGCCGATGCCCAGGAGCACGATCACCATGGGCGCGAAGGGCAGAACCTGGGCGCCGTTCCAGGTTCCGCCCCAAATGAAGTCGCTGACATTGGTGACCTGGTCGTAGAACGCCTCGACCCCACCCGCACTCGCCGCCATGGCCCCGCTCCGCGCTGCGCCGTCCCCGGCGTGTGTGACCTTGGGCTTAGCCGCACCGCGCCAATCCGCCAAATCGGCGCGGTCGCCAGGATGCGAAGAGGCGTCGTGAGTTCGGTTTTTGCGGCAACGGCGCTACAACCCGTCCATGGCTTCAGCGGATCCTGCGGAAATCGAGAAGTTCGCGCGCCTCGCCGCGCATTGGTGGGACCCGGCGGGGCCGTTCGCGGCGCTGCACAAGATGAGCCCCGCGCGGCTCGCCTACGTCCGAGAGGTTTCGGGACGCGGCGCCGGGCTTCGGCCCTTGGCGGGGCTGAGCGCGCTCGACGTGGGCTGCGGCGGCGGACTGGCCACGATCCCGCTGGCGCGGATGGGCGCGGACGTTCTGGGCGTCGACGCGGCGCCCGAGGCCATCGCGGCGGCGCGCGCGCAGGCCGCGCTGCAGGGCGTGGACGCACGATTTCGCGAAGCGCTCATCGAGGACGTGGCGCAAACCGGCGAAATCTTCGATCTGGTTACGGCGCTGGAAATCGTCGAGCACGTCGCCGACCCAAGGGTTTTTCTCGCGATGTGCGCACGGTGCGTGCGCCCTGGAGGCCGCCTGGTCGTGTCCACGATCAATCGCACGCCGCAGGCGCGATCGCTGGCCTTGTTCGCCGCGGAACGGATTCTGAAATGGGCGCCGGAGGGCGCGCACGACTTTGAAAAATTGGTGACGCCGGATGAAATCCGCGCGGCGACGCCGGAGCTGGATTGGTCCGCGCCGGTTGGGTTGAGCTTTGATCTGCTCAGCCGCGATTGGCGACGCAGCGGCGATGTCTCGATGAACTACATGATGGCCGGCGCGAAACGCTGATCGCACGCTCAAGTCGTGGACAGGCGCCGTCCCTTCCCCTAGGCAAACGCACAACCAGGACACAGCGGGGAGGACAAGCCAATGATTCGAACTCTATGCGCTGCGGCCGCAGCGCTCATGATCGCAGCGTGCGGCGCCGAAGAAGCGGCCAAGACCGGCGACGCCGCTGAAAGCGCAACCTCTTCCGAACGTCTCATGGCGCGCGTCACGACGCGGCAGGACACGCTCAATGCCGAACAACGCGCCGAGCTTGAAGGCGTTCTGCGTCAGTATCTCGATGAGTACGCGTCGAATTTGGCGCAAGGGTTTCAGCCCACGCCCGGCTTGAGCGACGAAATCGTGCCGCTTCAGCCTCTGGAGGAGCACACTTGGCGTGTGAACCTGGAGCGCGGCGTGTCGTACCGGATCATCGGCGCGTGCGACAATGAATGCGACAATGTCGATCTGCGCCTGTTCGACGCCTCCGGCGCAGAACTCGGCAGCGACGTCATGGAAGACGATTATCCGCTGGTGAACATCACGCCCGCCACAGCGGGGCCGCACGATGTGCGCATCATTTTGAAGACGTGCACCATTGCGCCTTGTTATGTCGCCGCGCGCGTGTTGCGCGCAGGCTGATCTGAACCTGCGCGGAAAGGCAGCGCGGCGAGCGCGAGCAACGGCGCGTCGCGTTGCCCTTCCACGCCAATCGTCATGTCGGGAGAACGGCGCGTGGCGCTGAGACTGCCGAACAGTCGGTCCCACATCGTCAACACCGTGCCGTAATTGGAGTCCGTGTCGGCGCGCTGTGCATGGTGGTGAACCCAGTGATGCGATGGCGTGACAACGAAAATGCACAGCGCCGTTTCAATCCGGGGCGGCAGCCGCGCATTGGAATGGTGAAATACAGCGGCCAGCAACACGAGCGTTTCAAACGCCAGCACCGATATGAACGAAATGTCCGTCAGAATGATGATCGGCGCGCGCGCAACAGCAGAAATCAGCACTTCGCCGGGATGAAACCGAACCGCGCTGGTGGCGTCGAGAAATTCGTCACGATGATGCACCTGGTGAAAACGCCACAACAGCGGCCATGCGTGATTAAGCCGGTGCCAAACGTAAGCCCACAGATCGAGGATCAGAAGATCGGCCCCCAGCCCGATCCAGCCATTCGCCGCGTTGGGCCGCGTCCACATATCCGCCTGCGCAGCCCATGCAGCGATCGGCAGAGTGATCAGCGGGCTGAGCGCCGAATTCGCAAGCCAAAGCCCGCCATTGCGCGTCCATCGCTTGAAGTCAGATCCCAAGGGCCGTGCAGCCGATGGCGATAGCCGCTCCCAGGCGCTGATCGCCGCGAACCATGCGCCCGCGAGCACCGCTTTCAGCAAGACGCCGCTCAGTTGAGTTTCCGTGGCGGCGTGGGCGCAAGCTCGGACGGCAACGGCGACACCCCGACGCCTTCTTCAGCCAAGGCCTCGGCCTGTTCCGGCGTCGCTTCGCCCCAAATCGGCCGTTCTTCCGATTCCCCGTGATGGATCTTGCGCGCTTCGTCGGCGAATCCATCGCCGACATAGTCAAACTTCTCTTGGATGTGTTGCTTCACCTGCGCCGCCATCGCCATGGCGACGGCGCGCGGATCGGGCTTCGCATCGCGATCCCGGCGCAGCACCATCGGCGCCATCGGCGCCTTTTCAACCCGTGCAGAGCCGCAATGCGGGCACGAGATCAGGCCCTGTTCCGATTGCTTGTCGTAATCCGCAATCGAACCAAACCACGCCTCGAACTCATCGCCCTGATCGCACCGCAAGGAATAATGGATCATGGCGTCGTAAACGCCCGGCCGCCGCGCCAGGCTGGCACTTTCGCGCGCGCCTCCGCGACCTTTGCAAGATTGAGATCGGCGATCAGAACGCCTGGATCGTCATGATCGAACGCGGCAATGATTTCGCCCCATGGCGCGACAATCATCGAATGGCCCCACGTGGCGCGCCCGTCTTCGTGCTGACCGCCCTGTGCGGGCGCGATGACATAGGCGCCGGTTTCAATCGCGCGCGCGCGGATCAGCGTTTCCCAATGGGCCCGGCCCGTTGGCACCGTGAATGCGGAAGGAATGGCGATCACCTCTGCGCCGGCTTGGGCAAGCGCGGCGTAGAGCGGCGCGAAACGAAGATCGTAGCAGATCGTCAGGCCAAGTTTCACGCCGCCCGGCCCTTCCGCCAGCACTGCGCGCGTGCCTGGCTCGACCGTTTCGCTCTCGCGGTAGGATTCGCCGCCTTCGAGATCGACATCAAACATGTTGATCTTGTTATAGCGCGCCGTGATCTTTCCATCCGGCGCAAACAAAAAGCTGCGATTGTAAATTTTCTCCGGCGCAGCCTGGATCGCTCCGGAGCCGACCAGAAGCCAAACGCCGTGCTCCGCCGCCAGCTTCCCCCAGGCCTTCAATTCCGGATCGCCCTCTTCCGGGCCGACCGCTGCGAACAGACGCTTGCGGTTCTTGTCCATGCGGATGGTGTTTTCAGGTGTCGCGATCAGGCGCGCGCCGCCGCTCGCGGCCTCGCGGATCAGCGGCGCCGCCGCAGCGCGGTTCGCCGCCGGCTCGATGCCGGAGCGCATTTGCACGACGCCGACGCGCAGCATGGTCGCCATCACGCGCCCTGCAGCAGTGGATCAAGCCCGCCCCGAGCGTCGAGCGCCATCAGGTCGTCGCAACCGCCCACATGCGTGTCGCCGATGAATATCTGCGGATAGGTCCGCCGGCCGCCGGAACGCGCCGCCATCTCCGCGGTCAGGTCGCGATTGAAGCCGGCTTCGATTTCATTGATCTCCGCGCCCTTCCGCTGCAGCAGCGCCATCGCCCGGCTGCAATAGGGGCACATGAACTTGGTGTAGATCGTCACTTTGGCCATCAAGCTCTCCGGCTGCTGATCATATAAGCGCGTCGACCGGGCGGACAACGCGAGCCAGCGTCACAGCATGCACCTGGGCCGCGCCGGCTTTTCTGAGCGCTCGGGCGCAGGCTTCGATCGTGGCGCCGGTCGTGAACACGTCATCGACGATGAGCACCGCGCGTCCCGCGATCCGCTTGGCGCCCGCCGCAGACACCCCCATCGCCCCGGCCACATTCCTGCGCCGCTGATCGGCGGTGAGGCCAGCTTGGCTCGTCCGGCGCTTCTTGCGGATGAGCAGGAACGGCGACCAGGGCTTGCCGCTAGCGCGCGCCAGCGCCTGCGCCAGCCACGCCGCCTGGTTGAACCCTCGCCCGGCAAGCCGGCTCCAATGCATGGGCGCGGGCAGCAAAACGGCGCTCTCTTCGATCTCCCGCGCCGCCGCCTGATGCATCCAGGCCGCATAGAGCGCCAAGCCATCCCGGCGGCCGCCGCGCTTGAGATCAAGCACCAGCGTTCGCGCCGCGTCGTTATAGGCAAGCGCCGCCCGGGCGCGGTCATAGACGGGTGCGTCCGCCGCGCACGCCCCGCACACCGCGTCGTCGCCGGCCGGCTCCGGAAGCGGAAAGCCGCATCGGCTGCATAAGGGCTCTGTGAGGAATGACAGCTGCGTCCAGGCGTCGGCCTCGATCACGCCGGGCCGATCAACCACCCTGCCGGTGAGCAGCGATCGCGGCGGCCAGATGACATCGGCCGCGTGCGCCAGAACGCTGCGGTTTCCCTTGATCGGCCGCGCGCCATAGGGTCCCGGCATGACCTCTGCCCCTCCAAAGCCATTCGACCCGCATTTGGTGCGGCTGCATAGGGCCCGCGCCGCGCCTCGATTTGCAGAGGACGCCTTCTTGCCTGCGCGGGCGGCGGAGGATTTGGCCGAGAGGCTGGAGGCCATTCCCGGCGCGCGAGGCCCGACTTTGGTTCTCGGCGGCGGCGCGCTTCATCGCGTACTCGACGCTCGGCCGGCGTTGCGCGAACGCCTGGCGCCGGTCTTCACGGCTGATCCCTGCGCGGCGCTGGGCGACATCGCCTGCGATCCCGAACGCTTGCCAATCGCGGAAGCTGCATTCGGCGTAGCGGTGTCGCCCCTTCTTCTGCACTGGTGCAATGATCTGCCCGGCGCGCTCGTTCAGCTGCGCCGCGCATTGAAGCCTGACGGCGTGTTTCTCGGCGCGGCGTTCGGGGCGGAAACGCTCCGGGAATTGCGCACAGTCTTGTTGGAGGCGGAGCTGGAGGAAACCGGCGGCGCCAGCGCGCGCATCGCGCCGTTCGGCGTCGTGCAGGACTACGCGCACCTGCTGCAGCGGGCGGGCTTCGCCTTGCCCGCGACCGACCGCGAGCTGGTGACAGTGCGCTATCGCGATCCGACGCGCCTCTTTTCAGATTCGCGCGCCATGGGCGAAACCAGCGCGCTGCGCGAACGCGGCAAGCCGCTCACGCGCAACATCCTGGCGCGCGCGCTCGATCTCTACGCCCAGCGCTACGCGGAAGCCGACGGACGCGTTCGCGCCACGTTTGAGCTCATCGTTATGACCGGCTGGGCGCCCGCGCCGACGCAGCCGAAGCCGCTGCGCCCCGGCGCCGCGCAATCGCGGCTGGCGGATGCGTTGAAGACGACAGAGCGCAGCGCCGGCGAAAAAGCCGGGCAGTAGCGTCGCCTCAACGCGCTGGGCGCAGCATCGTCCAGAAGCGCACGCCCGGCAGATCGAAAATGTCGGTCGTCTCGAAGCCGTGCCGCTGATAGAGCGCCGCGTTACGTTCTGTTGTCGTCTCCAAATAGGCCGGCAGGCTCTGCGCATCGACGTCGGCGAGCGTCTCCTTCAAGATCGCCGAGCCAACGCCCCGGCCTTGCGCTGTGGGCGCAACGCCGAGAAACACCAAATGTGCGTGCGCCTCCGCCGGATGGCGCGCCGCCAGCGCATCGCCGACTTCAAACGCGCGCCGCATGCCCGCAACGCCGGCGATGGAGAGCATCAGCGGCGTCATCAGAAATTGTTGCAGCGGAGAAAAATCAAACGCCGCGACGCCTGCTGGAAGCCAAATCGCCGCGCCGACCGGCGTCCGGTCTGCATGCGCCAGCCACAGCGCGCGCTTGGGACTCACCATGCCGCGCACCGCGCCGTCGAAGAATTTCCGCCGCGCCTGTTCCTTCTCCCGCCCTTGCTTGAGCCAGTAATTCAAACCGGCTTCATCCACGAAGGCGTCGGTCAGCACACGCGCGGCGATGCGCTGTTCTTTTCGCTGCGCCAGGCGCACTGCCGGAGGCGAAAGGCTCACGCTTTTTCCGATATGCGGATCGCGGCGCGGCACCCGAACTTGATGACGGCGGACAAGCCGGCGTAGCCAAAGGTTTCCCGCGCGCCATGCGCGATGGCGGTATCGCGGTGCCCCATCTCATCGGCGCGAAAGCGCTCCAGCACGTCGCGCAATTCCGGATCGGCGTCGCGCAATTCTTCAGCCTGCTTGGCGTAGTGATCCTCGATCACCTCTTCCACCGCGGCCGTGCACGCGTGCGCCGCCTTTTCGCCCATCAGCGCCGTCGCCGCGCCAAGGCCGAAACCCGCAATGCGCCACAGCGGCGCCATCATGGTCGGCCGCACGTTTCGCTCCGCGATCAGCCGATCGAACGTCTCAAGGTGCGCCGCCTCGCCGGCTTCCATGTCGGCGATGAGCGCATCCGCCTGCGCCTTGCCGCGCGTCGCCGCGAACACCGCACGCTGGCCGCGATAGATTTGCACCGCGCCGAATTCTCCGGCGTGGTCCACCCGGATCATTTCCGCCAAGCGCCGCCGCGCACCGCTGTCCATCGGCATGGGCGCGACGGCGCGCTCAGTCACGCTGCTCCTCCAGGGACGGCGAAAACGCAATGGCGAAACTCGCGACCGCGAGCACCGCGGAGATCGCCGCGTTGAACCCCGCCATCGACACGCCGAGCATGGACCATTGCACTGTGTCGCATGCCGGCGCGATGAAGTCTCCCGTCGCATCCAGCGGACGGATGTCGCCGGGGTGGAACGCCGCGTCGCATTGATGGATGAACACCCCGTTCTCCACCCCGACATGATACCCAGCGACAAGGGCCCCGGTCAGGAACGACAAGCCGAGGAACACCGCCAAGGCGCGCTTTACCCCGCGGCGCGGCCAAAACCGCAGCGCAACCAGCCCGGCGACCGCAATGGCCATGGCCCCCCAATAGACTTCGCGCTGCCGCAGGCACAGCTCGCACGGCAACAGCCCGCCCAGGCGTTCGAACGCGTGCGCCGCCGCAAGCATCGCAGCCGATGCAAGCAGCGCGAACAGCGGCCAGCGCGGCTGCATCCACTGGGCCCAAGCGGTCATAATGGAATTATAGCGCGCCGGACCCGCTCGGCCCGTGCGGCGCAGAGCCGCGCGGCCCCGCTAGAGCAGGAAGTGCGCTGCAACCAGGCCGGCGACGACGAGCGCGGCGACCCCCAGCAGCACCAGGCCGAGGCGCTTCTCCAACACCGGGGCGAAGCGCGGCCCATACTTTTGGAACAGCCACGCCACCAGGAAGAATCGCAACCCGCGGGTGATGATGGCGGCGATGACGAAGATCGGCAGCGAAAACGCCATCGCGCCGGAGACGATGGTCACCAGCTTGAAGGGGATCGGCGTGAGGCCTTTGAGGAAGATGAACCAAGCGCCCCATTGGTCATAGAAGGCGCGCAGCTCGGCCTCTTTTCCGGCGTAGCCGAACAGGCTGATGATCGCCTGACCGACCGACTCCCAAAGGAAAAAACCAATGGCGTAGCCAAGCAGCCCGCCCAGCACCGAAGCGATCGTGCACGTCAGCGCATAGCGCGCCCAGCGCTGCGGATCGGCGGCGGCCATGGGCCCGAGCATCACGTCGGGCGGAATCGGGAAGAACGAGCTCTCCGCAAAAGAGATGGCGAACAGCGTGCGTTCAGCGTTCGGCCCGCGGGCGAGCTCCAGGGTTCGGGTCTTCAGTCCGGCCAGCATGGCCGCGCCCTAGCATGATCGGCGCCGTATGGGCAGGGGCGTTCAACCGCCGACAAGCGACGCCAGCCAGGGCGCATGCTCCCGCGCCAGCCGCAGCGCGAAATCAGCGCCGACGGCCAGCGACACGATCACGACGGCCACGACTGCGATCCACGCAAACGCCACCGCCGCGCCGGCAAGAATGAACACGCCGTCCCGCGCGATGAGTCCGAGCGCGATCAAAGTGACGCCTAAGGAGGGTATGGTGTTTGTGACAGGCAGCATGATCGTCAGCGCCGCGACAACCAAGACCGCCGCCACCGCCTTCTCCGCCGCGCCATGCGCCAAAAACACGAGCCTGGGCCTGGCGGCGCGTTCCGCCCAGGCCAGTCGGCGCTCCGCAAATCGCGCCATGGCGACCAGCCACGTCGTCTTCACGTCGAGGCGCAGGAACCATCCCGGCAGCCAAGGCTCGTCCCGACCCGCCAGCATCTGCACCGCCAGAAGGAAAATCGGGACGGCAATGATCTGCGCGCCAGGGAGCGCAGGCACGAGGCACGGCAAGGAGAGAAGGAGAATGAGAATTCCGAAGGCGCGCTCGTCGAGCTGATCAATCAGTCGGGCGACCGGCAATGCGCCATCCGGCGCTTCCCGTTCGGCGCGATCCGCCATGGCGCGCAGCGCGGCCACGAAGCTCAGATTGGGATCGTCGCGCAACGGACGGAGAGGAGTTTCAGCGTCGGCAGGCACATGCGGACCTTGCCGGGCGAACCGGGAGCGCTCAAGGCCGCAAGGTCCGGCGTTGGCGCGGCGTGGTGCCCCAGGCCCGACTCGAACGGGCACGTCCTTGCGAACGGCAGATTTTGAGTCTGCTGCGTCTACCGATTCCGCCACTGGGGCGCGCCGCTGCGCGGGCGAGGCCCGGAGGTAGTCGGGGGCGGCCAAAAATGTCAATCCGGACGCGGCCCGCAAGCGTACAACACGGTTTCAGGCGCTTGCGCCGCCGCGCGGGGGATAGAGGTGGGCTGACGACCGTCGGCGCCTTAGATGAAGAGCATGACGAAACGCACGCAAGAAGAAGCCGAGGCCGCCGTCCGGGTCTTGATCGAGTGGGCCGGCGACGACCCGGACCGCGAAGGCTTACGCGAAACCCCAGGGCGCGTGGCGCGCTCCTATCGCGAACTGTTCGAAGGCTATGAGAGCGACCCGCGGGAATATCTCTCGCGCACGTTTGACGAAGTCGGCGGCTATGACGAACTCGTCGTCCTCCGGGACATCCGCGTCGTCAGCTTCTGCGAACACCACATGCTGCCGGTCACGGGCCGCGCGCATGTCGGCTATCTGCCGCGCAATCGCGTGGTCGGCATCTCCAAGCTGGCGCGCGTGGTGAACGGCTTCTCCCGCCGCCTGCAGATTCAGGAAAAGATGACGGCCGAGATCGCGCAGGCGATTCAGGACATCCTCGACCCCCATGGCGTCGGCGTCGTCGTCGAGGCCGAGCATTCCTGCATGACGCTGCGCGGCGTGAACACGGCTGGATCGCGGCTGATCACCTCGCACCTGTTGGGCGTATTGCGGGACGACCCGCGCACGCGCGAGGAGTTTCTCAAGCTGGCGCGCAACGGCGTGTAGGCCGCTACGCGATCGTCGCCGCCACCTTGTCCCAGAACAGCTTCGGGACATCGATGCCGGAAAAGCGCTTCAGCTCCTGCACCAGCGTCGGCGACGTGACGTTGATCTCTGTCAGCCGGCCGTCGATGACATCCAGGCCGGCGAACAGGATGTTTTCCCGCGCGAGCAAGGGCGCGGTGCGCTGCACGATTTCAATGTCGCGCACGTCGAGGTCCGTGGCGACGGCGTAGCCGCCGACATGCAGATTGGCGCGGAACTCGCCCGTCTGCGGCATGCGCCGCACCGCGCCGATCGCTTCCCCGCCAAGCGAGAACACCCGCTTGTCGCCTTCCGTCACGCGCGACATGAACTCCTGCACGATGATCGGCTCACGGCCGGCCTCCTCAATGAATTTGCCGACGCGCCACCGAAAATCCGGCTCAGACGGAACCGCTTTGATGACGCCCTCGCCGCCGGCCAGGAAGGCGGGCTTCAGCACGACCGCCTCAAAAGAATTCGCAAACGCTTCGATCGCATCGAGGTTGCGCCCGACGAAGGTCGCTGGAATCAGATCGGCGAACGCCAATGTGGAGAGCTTCTCGGGAATGTTGCGCACGCCGCGGGGATTGTTCAGCACCAGCGTACGCGCAGGATCGATCAGCTCCAGGAGATAGGTGTTGGACACATAGCCCATGTCGAACGGCGGATCCTGACGGATCAACAGAACGCGCAGGCTTTCCGCGTCAATCACACGGCTCTCCAGAGTTTCGTAATGCGCCGCTTCGTCGAGCGCCACGCGCACGCGGTGGGCGAACGCGCGCACACGACCATGCTCGTAGAAGAGGTCGTTGGCGTGATGCCACCACACCTCGAACCCGCGCGCCTGCGCCTCCAGCATGAACGCCAGCGAGGTGTCGCGCGCGACCACCATCGTCTCGATCGGGTCCATTTGCACGCCGATGCGCATGCTTTGCTCCTGTCGCCGCCGGCTGGCGTGCTAAGCTGGCGCTAGCGCGCTTTCGCCGGGAGGAAAAGTCTTGAAGGTGCTCACAGAACGCGAGGGGCCGATCGTGATCGTGACGATCAACCGGCCGGAATCCCGCAACGCAGTGGACGGAGAGACCGCTGCGGCGTTGTTCGCCGCTTTAAAGGACGCCGAGGCCGATGACGGCGTCTCGGTGACGATCCTGACGGGCGCGGGCGGCTATTTCTGCGCCGGCGCGGACTTAAAATCCGTCGGCAGAGGCGACCGCTGGCGCCCTGCCGCTTGGGGCGCGGGCCCGCTCGGTCCAACGCGCCTCGTCGCCGATCGCGCGCAGGCCGAGCCCGGCGTCACGCTGTCCAAGCCCCTGATCGCCGCTGTTGAGGGCCACGCGGTCGCCGGCGGGCTCGAGCTCGCGCTCCTGGCGGACATGCGGGTCGCGTCCGAAACCGCAGTGTTCGGCGTATTCTGCCGACGCTGGGGCGTGCCCTTGATCGATGGCGGCACAGTGCGCCTGCCGCGCATCATCGGCCAGGGCCGTGCGATGGACATGATCCTCACCGGTCGTCCCGTCGATGCGCGCGAGGCGTATGATTGGGGTCTCGCCAATCGGCTCGTCCCGCAAGGCCAGGCGCTTGCCGCCGCAAAATCGCTCGTCGCGGACATTTCACGCTTCCCGCAACAATGCATGCGCGCCGACCGCGCTTCCGCGTATGCCGGATGGAGCCGCGCCATGCATGAAGCGCTGATGCTCGAGGGCCTGAAAGGCGCGCCGATCGTGGAGGCCGAAGGCGTCGCCGGCGCCGCGCGCTTTGCCTCCGGCGCCGGACGCGGCGGAAGCTTTGAAAGCTAGCGCCGCCTTCCCTAGCGTCTGTTGATCGCGTGCGGCGCCGCTTCTACGCTGCGCCGAAATTGAGCGAAAAAGGAAGGTCAGTCATGCGCGTCGCCACCTATGTGAAGCCCGGCGGACACGCCAACCTGAAGGTCGTTGAACGCCCCGATCCCTCGCCGAAGGCCGGCGAGATTCTGGTGCGCGTGCGCGCAAGTTCGCTCAACTTTCACGACTACGCCGTGATCATGGGCTGGCTTCCTGTGGAAGACGGCCGCATTCCGATGTCGGACGGCGCCGGCGAAGTCGTCGCTGTCGGCGAAGGCGTGAAGAGTTTCAAGGTCGGCGATGCCGCGCTCTCGCTGTTCTTCCCGCGCTACGTGGATGGGCCGCCGACGGGGTGGAAGAAACTCGGCGTTCCCGGCGACCACGCCGATGGATTTGCCGCTGAATACGTTGCCGCGCCAGAAAGCGCGTTCACGCGGGCGCCCAAGGGCTATTCCATGGCCGAAGCCGCGACCTTGCCGTGCGCCGCCTTGACGGCATGGAACGCTCTGTTTGTCGCCACGCGCATCAAGCCCGGCGATTGGGTGCTCACACAAGGCACCGGCGGGGTATCGATTTTCGCGCTGCAATTCGCCAAGGCGGCCGGCGCGCGCGTGATCGCCACCTCGTCCTCCGACGCCAAGCTTGAGCGCCTCAAGGCGCTCGGTGCAGATCATTTGATCAATTACAAATCCACCCCTGAATGGGGCAAGGAAGCCAAGCGCCTGACGGGCGGCCGCGGCGTCGATACAGTGGTGGAGGTGGGCGGTCCCGGCACCTTCGCGCAATCGATCTTCGCCAATCGCGTGGGCGGCCATATCGGCCTGATCGGCGTCTTGACCGGCATGGCAGGCGAAGTGCCGACCGCAGCGCTCTTCTCCAACTCCATCACCGTCACGGGCATCACGGTGGGCTCACGCCAGGAACAGCTCGACATGATCGAGGCGATCGAAGCCACAGGCGTCAGGCCGGTGATCGATTCCACATTTTCCCTGGAAGACATCGGCAAAGCCTTCGCGCATCAGGAATCGCAAAAGCACTTCGGCAAGATCTGCTTGTCGATCTAGATGTG
>WGNI01000001.1 GCA_016124655.1 Alphaproteobacteria bacterium | reverse complement strand
GGGACCGATCGGTTTCGGTTCCACGCAACCATATTGGACCCCGGCTGATGCTGCGCATCGCCGGGGTGATGGAGTGAGTTTGGGCGCAACGGTTTGGGCTCGGCCCTGGCGCAGGCCAGGGCCCATGACCACAAGCGGTTGCAGAAATGGGCCCTGGCTTTCGCCAGGGCCGAGCGGTTTCGGTTCCACGCAACCACATTGGACCCCGGCTGATGCTGCGCATCGCCGGGGTGATGGGTTGGGGATTTACGCAATCCCGGAGCGCGGACGCCCCCGTCCGCGCTTTCGATTTGAAACACGCAAGCAGGGGCGAGGGCGCCCCTGCTCGACATCGCGTTGCACGAGGTTCCGGTTCGCCGCTTCGCGTGGGCCGGGATGGAAATGTTGGACCGCGCCCGGCCGCGTCCGCGCGCAAACAACACAACCCGCGCCTAATCGTTCTTGTTGTCTTCCACCGCGCGATCGATCGCCTGCTGGATGCGCTCGAAATCGTTCAAGGCCTCAGCCGGCGGCGCATCCGCGCCGGGTTTGCGCACGACGAATTGAAAGCGCCTCAACCTGCGCTGCGCGAGCGCCCGCAGCCGCGCGCGCCAGCTCTCCGCCTCCCACGCGATTTCGCGCAGCGCAAACACGTCGAGCCCGCCGTCCGCGGCGCTGGCGAGCGCGGCCTCCAGCCGTTTGAAGCCTTGCCGGCCCAGCGCGATGTGCTCGCTGGTGATGTCGTCATCCGCTTCCAGCCGCAGCCCGCAATCATGGAAAATCTCGCACAGCTGCGCATGCGAGCGCAGATGCGGTTCAGCAAACGCGGTCGCAAAAGACGGCGCCAGCGGCGCATCAGGCTCCGCGACATAGGTTTCGATGACCGCCGCGGCGCCCGGCTTCAGCGCCTTCGCGATCTGGTGGCCAAGGCCCGAGGCGTGATCGGCGTAGGTAAAGTCGTCGACGCTCCACAAACCGTCATACACGCCCGCCACGAAATGCATCGTGTCGAGATCGATCGGCGCAAGGCTCACGCGCTCGCCCAGCTGCGCGCGCTCCAGCGCCGTCTCGCACAGCGTGCGCGTTTCATCGCGCCACTCGAAGGCCGCGATCTTGCCCGGATGCGCGCCCGCAACCGCGAGGATCGGCGCGGCATGACCTGGCCCGAGGATGGCCAGAACGCCATCGCCCGGCACGCCGATGCGCGCCGGCTGCAAGGCTTCGGAGGTCTCGTCGCCAGGCATGATGCGGTCTTCGCCCCACAGGCTGCGCAGCGCCGTGAAGCGCGCGGGAAGATCGACATGCGGGGCGTCGAACAAATCCGCGTCGGAAACCTCCGCTTCGGGGACAGCCGCGAGCGCGGCTTCGGCGGCGGCCGCGTCGAACTCTTCGCCTTCCCACCAGGCCTTGAAGCGCGCGCGCGCCAGCGCCATGCGGCGCTTGTCGAGTACGGCGTTGAGCGCAGGCAGCTTCACGCAAAGCCCCAGGGCGGAATCGAATCGGACTTACGTATCTTAACGGTCTTAACGATCCGGAACCGAGAGCAGGGGGGCTGCGTCCGACGGCAAGGGCGCGGCGGGATCGCGCAAGAACGCCAGCACGTCGTCAAACACCGCCGCGCGGCCCTGGTCGCGCAGCAAGAGATGATAGCCGCCGGGATAGAAGGCGGTGCGCGCAGCGCTTGGCAGGCGTCGCGCGGTGGCGAGCGCTGCGGGCCTGGGGATAATCTGGTCGCGCCCGCCATAGAGAAACAACGTCGGCGCGGTGAGCGCTGACGCGCTTTGCGCGGCGGTCTCCATCAGATTGACCATGCCGTACACCGCATCGACGCGGGTGGAGAAGATCATCAGCCGGTCCCGGCCCATCTTGCGCAGCGCCTCGACATTGTCGGTCGGCGTGATGTTGAGCCCGCGCGGCGGCGTGACGTTTCGGAATGGAAACGTATGCGCGCCGAGCCACAGCGTCACGGCATAGACGTCCGGCAGGCTCGACCAGCCCCACACCGCGGGCGCTGAAAGAATGATCCGGTCCAGCGGCGCGGGCTCGCCGTCGCCGAACGCCGCGATCGCGGTCGCAGCGCCCATGGATTCCCCGATCACGCCGACCACGGCGCCGGGATGGCGCGCGCGCGCGATTCGCACCGCCGTGCGCGCGTCTTCGGTCATGAGGTCGCGCCCGCCCCACACCCCGCGCTGCGGCGATCGCCCATGCCCGCGCGCGTCATAGGCATAGACCGCCACGCCGCGCTCGGCCCAATACGGGCCCGCCAAATAGAACGCTTCGGAATAATCGTTCATGCCGTGCAGCGCCACGAGCACGCCCCATGGCGACTGGCTCTCCGGCAGCCAGGTTTGCAGCCCCAGCGCCGCGCCGTCGAAGGCGATGTAGCGGTCGTCCTCAAAGCGCGGACCGTCAAACGCCGCCGGCGCGATCATTTGCGCCTGCACCGTCGGCGCGCAGGCCGCACTCAGCGCCAGCATCACCCCAAGGCAGACGCCACGCGCGCGCGCAGCAAGGGCAGCACCTCGGCCTCGAACCACGGATTTCGCTTCAGCCACGCTGTGTTTCTCCAGGACGGATGCGGCAACGCCATGACGCCGGCGCCGCGCGTGCGCCACGCCCGCACGGTGTCGGTCAGGCCCGTGCGCACGCCCAGATGATAGCGCTGCGCATACGCGCCGACGAGCAGCGTCAGCCGCACGCCGCCAAGCAGCGGCAGAAGCCTTGGCCGCCACAGCGGCGCGCAGTCCTTGCGCGGCGGCAGATCGGCGCCGTTGACGGTTCCCGGATAGCAGAAGCCCATCGCCGCCACGGCGATGTTTTCCTGATTGTAGAAGGTTTCGCGGTAGATCCCCATCCAGCCGCGCAGGCGATCCCCGGAAGGATCGTCAAACGGCAGGCCGCTTTCGTGCACCCGCCGCCCCGGCGCCTGGCCCGCGATCAGGATCCGCGCGCGCGCATCCACCCGCACCACCGGGCGCGGCGCGTGCGGCAAATGCGCGGCGCAAACCCGGCACGCGCGGATTTCAGAGACCAGCGCCTCAAGGGCGTTCGGGCTTTTCCCGCGCGAGCTTGCGGCGCGCGTCATCCTTGATCGGCTCGGGAATGAAGCGCCCCGCGATCCATAAGCCCAGCGGCACGATCATCGCGTCGTCGATCCAGCCCAGGACGGGAATGAAATCGGTGACGATGTCGATCGGGCTGAAGAGGTAGATGATCACGCCCAGCGCGAGCAGGCGCGCGATCATTGGCGTGCGCTTGTCCAGAAGCGCAACGCCGAGCGCGGCGGCTTCCCCCAGGAGACCCAAATTCCAACGCCCGCGCGCCATGCTCATCCTTCCGCGTCATCGACGATCCTGATGCGGTAAACGCCCTTGAAGCTGTCCGGGTCCACCGGCCTGCCTTTGCGCAAGATATGCACGCGCCCAGACTTCGCCAGCCGCACCGCTGCGGCGCGCGCCTCGCTCATGAGACTGCGCCAGCCCTCAGGCGCGATCGCGCGCGCGGCTTCCGAGGGGCAGATGGATTTCTGCGGCCCGCGCGCGGCCGCGAGCGCGAGGATGGCCGCCTCCACGCTCAAGGCCGTAACAGTTTCGCGCCATAAAGCGCCAGCGCGTCATCGGTTGTCGCGATCGTCAAATTCTCCTCAAGAGCCTGCGCGACGAGCAAGCGATCAAACGGGTCCTTGTGGTGAGCGAAACGCGGCAGGGACAGCGTTCGCCAAACGTGCGCGACGCCGATATCCAGGATGTCAACTTGCGCGATCTGGCCGAGCAGCTCCGGGAGATTGTCCGGCGCCGTGAGCCCTCCCTTGCTTTTCTTGATCGCGATTTCCCAAAGGCTTGCCGCGCTGACGACCGCGCTGGCGCGTGTTCCGATCTTGCGCAGCACTGTGCTGATCGCGCCGTCTATCTGCGCAGCTTCGCCAAACGCGCCGATGACGACCATCGTGTCGAGCAGGATGCGCATCAGTCTTTTGGCGACGGGGCGTCGATAGCGTCCTCGAACATGTGTTCGATCTCTTGATCGAGCGCTTTCCAGTCTTCTTGCGTCCCTGCGAAACTGATCTTGCCCTTGAGCGCGCCCACCCAGGGCGGAAGGCCGTCTTTCGCGCCGATCTGGTCGTGGTCAAAGCCCTGGTGCGCCATATCACGAACGCCGCCGCCTTGCGCGCGCCGCCCATTCACGGCGTCTTCAAGGATCGCACGCACCTCCGCCTCGACGCTGCGGCCATTCTCAGCCGCACGGACGCGGAGTTTCGCGTGGGTTTCGACCGGCAGATTGCGAATGGTGAGAACGGGCATAGCTCAAGGTAACAAAATGAATGCATTGCTGTCAATGCTTTCAAGTTCCCTTTTTCATCATCTCCCGTGAGATCACCACGCGCTGGATCTCGCTGGTGCCTTCATAGATGCGGAAAATCCGCACATCGCGATAAAGCCGCTCGATGCCGTGATCGGCGGTGTAGCCGGCGCCGCCGAAAATCTGCACCGCGCGGTCGGCCACGCGGCCAACCATTTCTGACGCGAACAATTTCGCGCACGCCGCCTCCATGGTGACGTTTTCGCCGCCGTCACGCCGCTTGGCCGCATCCAACACCATCGATCGCGCCGCATAGGCTTCCGTTCGGCTGTCGGCCAGCATGGCCTGGATCATTTGGAAGCCCGCGATCGGCTGGCCGAATTGTTTGCGCTCCGCGGAATAGGCGACGCAATCCGCGATCAGGCGCTCAGCGACCCCGCAGCAGATCGCTGAAATGTGCAGCCGCCCGCGATCGAGCACCTGCATCGCCACGCGGAAGCCTTCGCCTTCGCCGCCGAGCCTGTTCTCGACCGGCACTTTCACGTCATCGAAATTGACGTCGCAAATGTGCGCGCCCTGCTGGCCCATCTTCTTTTCCGGCTTGCTGACCGACACGCCCGGCAGGTCGCGCGGCACAAGGAACGCCGACACGCCCGAGCCGCCTTTCACGTCCGGATTGGTGCGCGCCATCACCGTGAAGAGATGCGCGCGATTGGCGTTGGTGATGTAGCGCTTGGCGCCGTTCAGAACGTAATGGTCGCCTTTCAGCGCAGCCGCCGTGCGCACCGAGCCGGAATCCGAACCCGCTTCAGGCTCCGTCAGCGCAAAGCTCGTCACGATCTCGCCCGACGCCACGCCCGGCAGCCATTTGGCTTTCTGCTCGGGCGTGCCGAACATCACGAGCCCCTGGCTGCCGATCCCCACATTGGTGCCGAACGCGGAGCGGAACGCCGGCGATACGCGCCCCAACTCGAAGCAGACCAGGCATTCCTCCTCCATGGAGAGGCCAAGCCCGCCATACTCTTCCGGAATGGAGAGCCCATAGAGCCCAAGCTCCGCCATCTCCCTGTTCACGTCGGCGGGGATCGCGTCTTTCTCCGACACTTCCGCCTCGATGGGGCGCAGCCGTTCCGCGCAGAACCGGCGGATCGTCGCCAGCAATTGGTCCCGGGTTTCGATGTCCATGGCGTCCTCGTGCTTGCGCGGCGAAAGGTCTTCTGACTTGTAGTCTAGCGATGAGTGAGAGCGCCGCAAACTTGGCCTATGGCCGCCCGATCGTGCTGGAGGATGGCCCCTTCAAAGGCTGGACGACCTGGGGCGGCGGCGCCGACCCTTATGAGACCTTGCTCGGCCCGTTCTGCTATCGCGTCGAGGCCGACGGCAGCGCTATCTCCGCGTTCCAGCCCGACCAGCGCCACCTGAACGGCGCCGGCGCTTTGCACGGCGGCTGCCTGATGAGCTTCGCGGATTTTTCGCTCTTCTCCATCGCCCACACGCAGCTCAGCGAAGGCGTCAACTCCGTGACGCTGACGATGAATTCCGAATTCATCGCCGCTGGCGATTGCGACGGCTGGGTGATCGCGCGCGGCGAGGTGCTGCGCGAGACGCGCTCGGTCGTGTTCATTCGCGGGCTTCTGACCCAGCGCGACAAGCCGCTTCTGTCCTTCTCCGGCACGCTGAAGAAAATCACGCCGCGCTGATCTTTAAGCAGGGAACGCGAACGCGCCGGTGGGATCAATCGCGATCCCCACCTTTTCCCCAACAATGATCGCGCTGTGTCGCGGCGCGCGCGCTGACCACACCATCCCGCCAGCCTCAAGCCGCACCAGATCGTGCGGCCCTTGTGGGCGCCGGTCGATGACGCGGGCCGCATCGCCAGGAACGAGCGTCACCGCTTCCGCCCGCACCGCCACGCGCACTGGTCCGCTCAGGCTTGGCGCAGGAACGCCTCCAAAAGGCGTCTGTGCGACGCCGCCAACCACGTCGGCCTGCGCGACATTGACCGGCCCGAGCGCGGCGGCGGCCTCCGGCGAGGCGGGGCGGTCGTACACTGCGCGCGGCGCATCTTCCTGCAGCACGCGGCCTGCATTCAGCACCGCGAGACGGTCAGCGACATAAAGCGCTTCATCGGCGTCGTGGGTGACGAAGATCGCGGTGGCGTCCGCTTCCCGGATCGCGCTCAAGGTCAGATCGCGCAAATTGGCGCGCAGCTGCGCATCAAGGCCCGAAAACGGCTCATCCAGCAGCACCGCGCGCGGCTGCGGCGCAAGCGCCCGCGCCAACGCGACGCGCTGTTGTTCTCCACCCGACATTTCATGCGGATAAGCGTGCGCGCGCCGCTCCAGCGCCACGCGGTCGAGCCACGCAAGCGCTGCGGACCGGCGGTCGTCCTTGGGCAGATGCGTCAGCCCGAACGCGACATTCTCCGCCGCGTTGAGATGGGGAAACAGCGCATAATCCTGAAACACCACGCCGACGCGCCGCCGCTCCGGCGCGATCAGATGGTTGCGCGCCGAGACAAGCTCTCCCGCGATGCGGATTTCCCCGTCATCGAGCGGCTCCAGCCCTGCGATAAGGCGCAAAAGCGTGCTTTTTCCGGAGCCCGACGGCCCCAAAAGCGCCAGCACTTGCCCCGCGGGCGCGGTCAGCGAAACGCCGTCGACGGCGGCTGCGCCGTCGAATGCGCGCCGCGCATTGACGATCGAAACGGCCGCCGCGGTCATGCAGCGCCGGCGCGCAGACGCAGAATATTGCGTGTGAAGAGAAAAATCGGGATCAGCCCGGCCAGCGTCAGGATCAGCGCGGGCGCAGCCGCCTGCGTCAGCCGCTCGTCGGACGCGTAGGCGTAGGCGCGGATCGCCAGCGTGTCGAAATTCGCCGGCCTCAGGATCAAGGTCGCCGGCAATTCCTTCAGAATTTCGACAAACACAATCAGCGCGCCGGCCGCAGCGCTCGGCGCCGCAATCGGCAGATCCACGCGCCAGAACCGGTTGAGCGGATCAGCGCCCAGCGTGCGCGCAGCGCCGGCGATATTTTTCGTCACCCGCACCAGACCCGATTCAATCGGCTGCGCGCCGGCGGCTGTGAAGCGCGCCGCATACGTCCACACCAGCAGCGCAAAACTCAAACCGGCGCCCAAGCCCCCGACGAGGCCCGCGCCGCGCGCCAGCGCATAGACGCTCATGGCGCCAAGCGCGATCACCACGCCAGGCGCCGCGTACCCTGCGCCTGACGCAAGAAACGCCGCGCGGCCCAGCGTGCTGCGCGTGCGCGCGGATGCGGCTGCGATCGCCGCAAAGCCCAGCGTCGCAGCAGCGCCCAGGCTTGCAAGCGTCAAGGAATTCCACACCGGCGCCGCCAGCGCGGCGAAATCATCCAACGGACGCAAGCTCACAAGACGCGCCAGCCATCCCAGCGGCAAGATCGCGCCGAGCGCCACGATCGCGCAGCACGCCGCCGTCATCGCCCACGCCGCAGCCGGAGGCGGGGCGTGCAGCGCCAAGGGCCGCCAGCGCGCCGAGCCCCCGGCATAACCGCGCCGCCCGCGCGCCATGCGCTCCACCCACAACAAGACGAATGCGGCGATCAGCAGCACGGACGCCAGGTGCAGCGCCAAGTGCGGCGCGTCCTGTGAAAAGCGCGCGCGGAAAATCGCGGTGGTGATTGTCGTCACGCCGAAATGTTGCGCCGCGCCGTAATCGGCCGCGATCTCCATGCCGGCCAGCGCAGCGCCCGCGATGATGCCGGGATAGGCGGCGGGAAGGCCCGCGCGCAGCACCGCGCGCCAGGGCGAAGCGCCGAGCGTGCGCGCGGCCTCCAACGCGCAGGAGGATTGCGTCGCGAACGCCGCGCGCGCGGCGAGATAGACATAAGGATAGCAGGCCAGCGCATAGATGAATGCAGCCCCGGTCAGCCCGCGCACGGGCAGGGGGATCGGCCCGCCCGCCCAGGTCAGCGCGGAATAGCCGTACGCCAGCACATAAATCGGCGCAGCCAGCGGCGCAGCCAGCGCCCAGGATAGAATGCCGCGCCCAGGAAATGAAAACGCGCTGACCAGCGCTGCGGCGCCCACCCCGATCACCACCGCGCCGCCGCCGCCGAGCGCAAGCAACAGCAAGGTTCCAGAGATTGCGTCACGCATCAGCCGCAGCGACGCGGCGTCCAGCGCGGGCGCCGTCGTCACGCTCATGGCTAGCACAGCCAGCGCCGGCCCCGCGCACGCCAGCGCCGCCAGTCCCGCAGCGATCGCAAAACCCGGCAGGCGCCGCGCCGCCGCGGGCGAGGCGGGTAAGCGCGCCTGGCGCTCGGCGGTCGCGGTTACCGCCATCCGACCTCTTCATAGATGCGCGCCGCTTCGACCTGATGCCGGCCCAGCGCGGAGATCGGCACGGCCTCTTCCCGGAACGTCCCAAGCGCCTGCAACGCGGGCGTCAGCGGCGTGGCGTCGCTGATCGGGAATTCGGAATTGTCGGCGGCGAAAATCTCTTGCGCCTCCGGTGAAACAAGAAACTCCAACAGACGCACCGCATTGTCGCGCCGCTGCGCATGCGCGGTCACGCCCGCGCCGGAAATGTTGACGTGCGCGCCCGCCTGGCCCTCGCCCTGATCGGGAAAAGCGAGCGCGATGCGGTCCGCCACGGCGCGTTCGGCCGGATCCTCCGACTGCGCCAGCCGCAGATAATAATAATGGTTGGTGATCGCGACCTGACATTCCCCGGCCGCGATCGCGCGCAGCTGATCCATGTCGCCGCCCTGCGGGTCGCGCGCGAGATTGGCGCGCACGCCCTGCGCCCAGGCGCGTGCGGCGTCCGCGCCTTGGCGTTCGATGCGCGACGCCAGCATGGAGAGATTGTACATATTGGTGGACGAGCGCGCGCACACCTGCCCGCGGAAGCGCGGCAGCGCCAGCGCGTCGAAGCTGGCGACGTCCTGAGGCAGCACGGCGCCCTTCGCATAGGCGATGACGCGGGCGCGGCGCGTGAACGCCCACCACAGCCGTTGGTCGTCTTTGAGCCGGTCCGGCACGGCCGCCTCCAGCGCAGGCGTGGTCACGCGCTGCAGCAAGCCGGCCTCCTGCATGCGCCAGAGATTGCCGGCGTCGGCAGTGACGATGAGATCGGCTTCGGTCTGATCGCCCTCAACGCGCATCCGCTCGATCAATTGGTCTGGCGGCGCCGGCAGCACGCGCACCTCAATGCCGGTTGACCGCGTGAACGCATCATAGACCGCGCGGTCCGCATCATAGTGGCGCGCGCTGTAGACATTGACGAAGGCGGCGCTCTCCTCCGCGGCTTGAGGCGCGCAGGACGCGGCGAGCGCCGCGCACGCAGCGGCGATGAGAAGGCGGCGGGACAGGCCGGACATGGCGCTCCAGTTGCAAATCGTTCGCAGGAAGGCGTCTTTTGCGCCCATCCTTGCGCCATCGTCAAGCAACGCGCGCGCCGCGCGGCGATGCGTCCTTGACGCGCCCTGGCCCGCGCCCCTAAGCACCGTCTCCCCGTCGAGGGGCGCGTAGCTCAGCGGGAGAGCACCTCGTTCACACCGAGGGGGTCACAGGTTCGATCCCTGTCGCGCCCACCAGCCCGCAGGCGGCGGCGATTGAGGCATGCGGATTCGCAGAGCCCGGTCGCTTTTGCGCCTGCGTCAATCCGCCGGCATTCGCGTTTCCGGCGCATCGCGACGACGCGCGCGGGATCGCGCGCCGGAAAAAGACATTTCGTTGAACGTGTTTAGCGAATGCGGTCCAACCGGCGCATGGAGAAAGCTTCATGGCGCCGATCGTCGCGTCGCCGCGTTGTGCTCCTCGCGCCGGTCCAGTTTTCGTCGAACGACGTAGACAAGCTGACGCAACATCGCCATATCGCCGCCTCCTCTGGCGCGTAGGGACAATGGCGTGATGCACCTGTCGAGGGATGTCACGCGTGTTTGCGCAGATGCAAACCGTCAACACAGCCTGGCCCCGTTGAGCCCGTGGGCCGGCTCGGAGAAGGATCGAATGGAGCACGATTGGTGCAATGCCGACGGCGCACGCCGCCTCAAATTGAAGATTGAGGAATATTGGCGCGAGCGCGGCTACAATGTCGACGTGAAGCTGGTCGATGCGGGTTTCGTCGCAGCCATGCGGTCCGCGCGCACGGATGTGCGCAGCGACATGGTCAATGGTTTGCCGACCCGCGCAGGCGGCGAAACGACGTCTGCGAAGTCGCTGCAGGACGCATAAGCGTCATGCCAGGAGCGCAGCGACGCTGCGCGGGATGGCGTTGAAATGATCGGCCACGATGTCTGCGCCCAAGGAATGAGGCGCAGCGTCGTGGTAGCCGAACGAAACCACAATGCACTTCACGTTGGCGGCTTGCGCAGCCCGCACGTCCGCCGACGAATCCCCCACCATCACAGCCCGATGCGCAAGCCCGCCCGCGCGCGCGATTGCGGTGAGCACATGCTCTGGATGCGGCTTCTTGTTTGCGACGCTGTCGGCGCCGACAATCGCGCGAAAGCGCTGCCGCATGCCCAGCGCATCGAGCAAGGCTTCCGAAAGATCGGTGCGCTTATTGGTGCACACGCACAACCCAGCGCCCGCGGCCTCAAGCGCATCGAGCGCGTCGAGACAGCCGGGAAACGGCGTGCTGTCTTGCGCGATCGCCTGGCGATAGAACGCAATGAAGGCGTCGGTGAGCGCATCGAGCTTCGGCGCATCGAAGTCTACGCCGCTGGCGGCGCTGGCGCGCTCGATGAGTTTGCGCGCGCCTTGTCCGACAAACTGTCTCGCCTGCGCGAGACTGGCGTGCGGCAGGCCCTCCAGATCGAGCGTGTGGTTGAGTGCGCGCACCAGGTCAGGCGCGGTGTCCACCAGCGTGCCGTCGAGATCGAACGCCACGACCGCGCCCTGCAAAGACATGCCTTCCGCCCCCATCCTCGCCGCCTTCCTTTCGCCTGTGCGGCGAATGCCGCGGCCTTGCCTGCGCCCCCGCGCGCCGTCCACAATACCGAAACGACTCGGTGGGCGATGGGAACTAAACATTGGCGTTCAGCCGTTGAGAAGGCGGTCTGGCGCGCGCCTTGGCGCGGCGTGAAGGGGGCGTGGTGACAGAGGGCAGACGCTTGCGCATCGCCGCGGCGATCGCGACGACGGGACGGCCGTCCATCGTCGATCTGACCGCGCCGCGCTGGGCGGCGCAGTCGCGCCTCTACGACCATTGCATCATTTCCGCCGCCGACCAGAGCGATGTCGGCCCCGCCGCGCGCGCGATGCCGGGCGTGCAGGTGGTCACCGGGCCGAAGGGGCTCTGTGCGCAGCGCAACACCGCGCTCAATGCGCTGGGCGGCGCCTACGATGTCGTCGTTTTCGCCGACGATGATTACGTGCCGTCGAAATGGTTTCTGGAGCTCACCGAACAGATCCTTCTGCAGGAGAGCGACATCGTCGCGCTCACCGGCATCGTCCTGAAGGACGGCATCAACACCGCTGGGCTGGGCTTCGAAGAAGCCGCCCGGATTGTCGACGCAGATGACGCGAAGGGCCCCGCCGCGGCGTTCGACATCATTCCCGCCCCGCACACCTATGGCTGCAACATGATCCTGCGCATGTCCGCGTCGCCGGGCCTGCGCTTCGATGAGCGGCTGCCGCTTTATGGCTGGATGGAGGATCTCGATTTCTCCCGCCGTCTCGGCGTGCATGGCCGCATCGCCCGCGCGCGCGCACTGCACGGCGTGCACATGGGCGTGAAGTCCGGCCGGCAATCGCAAGTGCGATTGGGATATTCGCAGGTCGCCAATATCGCCTACCTTGCGCGCAAGGGCGTCATGCCCTGGCCCGAAGCGTGCGCGCAGATCGCCCGCAACGTGACAGCCAATGTCGTGCGCGTGGTCGCGCCCGAACCCTGGGTGGACCGCAAAGGCCGTCTGCAAGGCAATTTCATCGCATTCCGCGACGCCATGCGCGGCGCACAGCGGCCCGAGCGCGCGCTGGATCTCTAAGTGCTCGGCGTAACGTACCCATCAAGAAATTGATTGGCCGCGCGCGTCCACGTGAAATGCGCGCGGTGAGCGATCGCCTTCTGCCGAAGCGTCGCCGCGACATCCGATTGCATCGCCTGCAATGTCTTGGCCGCAATGTCGCCGGCGTCGCGCGGATCGAAATAGAGCGCAGCGTCTCCGGCCACTTCCGGCAGCGATGTCGCGTTGGAGCTGACCAGCACGCCGCCGGCCCACAGCGTTTCCACCGATGGCAGCCCAAAGCCTTCCAGTACGCTCGGCACGACCACGCACGCTGCGCGTTCGTAGAGCGCGCGCAAGTGCTGATCCTGCACTTGCGGCAGAACCACGATGCGCGGATCGTTCAGCACGGAATCGCTTTGCGCATACGCGCCCGCCTGATGCATGCCCACCAGCGCGATCTTCACCGCCGGCGGCAACCCGTCGCGCAGCGCGCGCGCGCTGAACGGCACATTCTTGTGTTTCGCCGGGCTGCCCATGATGACGACGAACGGGCCCTGGTTCAGGCCATGGGTGCGCAGCACGCCATAATCCGGCGCCGCGCGCAGGATGTGATCGCCGCCATTGTGAATGACCGCGATGCGCGCCCCTGGCGCGCCGGCGCGGATCAGCGCGTCGCGCGAATAATGGGACACCGTGACGATCTGGAACCGCCGGAGGGAACACCCGCGCAACATGGCCGTGTGCCAGGCGCGATAGGCCGCGCCATAGCTCTCGGGCGCTTCGAAAATGTGCGCGTCGTGAATCCAGATGATCGAGCGCCGCGCCAACAGCGGCGTGACATTGCAGAAGCTGACGATCGTGTCGGCGGGGTGCGCAAACGGCATGCGCAGCTGTTCCGCCGGGATCGAGCCGGGACCAGCCAGGATCGGCATCGCCGCGGCGATCTCGGCCTGCGTGGCGGGATCGTAGCGCGCGCCTTCCGGGGCCGCGAGCGCGAGGCGGTCGCGCAAATCAGGCCTCCCAAGCGCGGCGTGCGAAACCGCCGCGAGCAATTCGCGGCCCACCCGCGTGACGCCGGTGAACGGCTTGGCGAGAAACCGCCCATTGATGATGAAGCGGCCGCTCATCCGCGCGCGATCCCAAGACGGCGCAACGCCGCCGCGACCGCGCTGGCATAGATCGAAAATCCGCGCGGCGTGAACAGCGCCGCCGCGGCGATAAAGACGCACGCGCCCGCAACCGTCGCAGCCCCGATCGCAGCCCAGGCCGGCAGGCCCAATCCCGGCGCCCAGATCAGGATCGGCAGCACAACGGCCGCCATCGCCGCGGCATTCATCCCCAGCCGCGCCGTCATGGCGACCATCTCGCGCGCCGGCGCCCCGGCGCCGCGCGCCATCATCACGATGAAGGGGGTCTGCGCCGCAACGATGGCCACGCCTGACGCGACCGCGGTCCAGTAAAGCCCAAACTGCGCCGCAAGCGCGATGGCCGCCAGATTGAGCGCGGCCGTCAGCGTCGTCACCGCGACCAGCGCGCCGGTGCGGTTCTGCACGCCGAACACGGCCTCCATCGGCGCGCCGAACGTCACCATCAGCCTTGCGACCGCGAGGATCGCGATGATTGGCGCGGTTCCGCTCCATTCCGGTCCGAGCGCGAGCGGCAAGGCGTCATGCGCGATCAGCGCCACGCCCGCGATCAGCGCGAACACGCCGAGCCCGAACGTTTCCGCGTGCGACAATAAAATACGCGCGAAGGCGGGCGGATTGTCTTTCTCTGGCGGCAGGTGCGCCCACAGCGATGTGCGCAGCGGCTGGTAAAGAATGTCCCAGCCTATGACGATGATGCGGTTGGCGAGCCGGAAGATGCCGGCGTCCGCCACGCTCAAAAGCGCGCCGATGGTGATGTCGATGGCGGTGTTCGCGCCCGCGCCGACGATGCGCGTCGACACGATCGCCCGCGAAAAGCGAAACAGGCGCGACGCCTCCGCCCCGTCGAATCCCCATTGGAAAGACCATTTGCGGCTGAGGGCGTACGCCGCCGCGAGGATGGTTTCGCGCGTGGCGCGCTGCAGCACCAGCGCAAACACGCCCGCGCCCATCCACAAGCCCAACAGCGCGGCGATCAAGCCCGCCGTGTCGGCCGCGATCATGGAGGACGCAACCCGCGTGAGCCGGCCTTCGCGCACCAGCACGCTCTCCATGAAGATCGCGATCGCGGTGAGAAAGAAGATCGGCGCCAGCAGGCGCAGCACCGCGCCGATCGTGGCGTTGTGCAGGATATCGGTCAGCAGGAACGACAGCGCGATCGCCAGAAGCGCAGCGCTCGTCGCGGTGACCGCGTTGAACACAAAGCCTGTCGCGCCCGCGGCGGGATTGCCGCGCTCCTTGATGACGTATTCATAGACGCCCTGGCCGACGATCACGGCTAACGCGGCATGCGCCGACGCCGCGATCATGAAGGCGCCGAAGCGTTCGGGATCGAGCGCGATCGTCACCGCGAACAAAACGATCGCGTTGACCAGCTGCACCCAGATCCGCGACACCGCGAGCAGGGCCGGCCCCATCCCGCTTCCTGTCGCGGCAGGCGTCGCTGCGGTCGCCATGCGGCTTGCGTCTCCCTGGCCCAAAATGGCGCGCACCGTGTTCGCGCCCGGCGCAAAAGTCCACGCCCGGCGCTGCGCGCCGCAGCAGGGCCGGGGCGAGGGACGCAAAGGCCGGGCCAGGACAGGCTGGGTTCTGCGAAGAATCGCCGCAGCGTGTCAGGCCGCCGGGGATAGCCTAAAGCTGACCGTTGAGCCTACCGGAGTCGCCCCATGCCCTCGCCCCGCGCCGCCATCATCCTCGCCGCTGGCCAGGGCACGCGCATGCAATCGCGCCTGCCGAAAGTGCTGCACAAGGTCGGCGGCCGGGCGCTCTTGGATTGGGCGATCGCCGCCGCGGCCGCGCTCGACTGCGCGCGCACGATCGTCGTCTCCAGCCCTGCGGCGCCGGAGGTCGGCGCACATGGGGAGCAGCGCCTCGGCGCAGGCGCCGTCGCGTTGCAGCACGAGGCCAAAGGCACCGGCCACGCCGTGCTCGCCGCGAAAGCCGCGCTCGACGGCTTCGACGGAGACGTCGTGATCCTCTACGGCGACACGCCCCTCATCCGCCCGCAAACCGTGGAGGCGATGTTCGCCATGCGCGCAGCGCAGGGCGGTCTGGTCGTGCTGGGTTTCGAAGCGGCCGATCCGACTGGCTATGGCCGTCTCGTCATGGGCGATGACGACAGCCTCTTGCGCATCGTCGAACATCGCGACGCCGACGCAGCCGAGCGCGCCATCGGCTTGTGCAATTCCGGCGTCTTCGTCGCCGAGCGCGCCACCCTGTTCAATCTCTTGTCGATGGTGCGCAACGACAACGCAAAGGGCGAATATTATCTTACCGACATCGTCGCGCTGGGCCGGTCCGCCGGCATCAAGACCCATGTCGTGGTCGGCGCCGAAAGCGAAATGCTCGGCGTCAACGCGCGCAGCGAATTGGCGGAAGCCGAAGCCGCCTTTCAAGCGCGCGCCCGCGCCGCGGCGCTCGATGCCGGCGTCACCATGCTGGCGCCGGAAACCGTGTATTTCTCGTTCGACACAAACATCGGCGCCGACGCGGTGATTGAACCGAACGTGTTTTTCGGCCCAGGCGTTTCGATAGGCTCAGGCGCCCACATCAAGGCGTTTTCCCACCTGGAGGGCTGCGCCATCGGCGAGGCGTGCGCCATCGGTCCATTCGCGCGGTTGCGCCCCGGCGCAAAGCTCGAGCGCAAAGTCAAGATCGGCAATTTCGTCGAGATCAAGAACGCAACCTTCGGGGAGGGCGCGCAGGCATCGCACCTGACCTATGTCGGCGACGCGGATATCGGCGCGCGCGCCAATCTCGGCGCAGGGACCATCACCTGCAATTATGACGGCTTCGATAAACATCGCACCGTGATCGGGGAGGGCGCCTTCATCGGCTCCGACACCGCGCTTGTGGCGCCCGTTCGTGTCGGCGCCGGCGCCTACACCGGCTCCGGCAGCGTCATCACCAAGGATGTCGCGCCCGATGCGCTGTCGGTCGCGCGCGGCCGCCAGCGCGACATCGATGGTTGGGCCAAGGCGTTCCGCGCGCGAAAGCTTGCCGAGCGGGAGAAGAAATCGTGAGCGCCGACGCCTTCAAGCGCGCCGCCGCGGAAGCAGCGCTCGCCTTTGTGCAGGACGGCATGAGCCTGGGCCTCGGCACCGGCTCCACCGCCGCGCACTTCGTCAAGGCGCTCGGCGCGCGCGTGCGCGACGGCCTCAGCGTGCGCGCCGTGCCGACCTCGGTCGCCACGGAGAAGCTCGCGCGCGCAGAAGGCATCCCGCTCGTGACCTTGGCTGAAGCGCCCGCGCTTGATCTTGGCGTCGACGGCGCCGACGAAGTCGATCCGAACCTCAACCTGATCAAAGGCGCGGGCGGCGCGCTGCTGCGGGAGAAGATCGTCGCCAGCGCCTGCGCGCGCTTCATCGTCATCGCCGATGACACCAAGCGCGTTGCCGCGCTTGGCCAGTTTCCGCTGCCCGTTGAAGTGACCGCGTTCGCCATTCCCTTCGCCGCGCCCCGCATCGCCGACGCCATGCGGCGCGCCGGTTGCGCCGGCGCGGAGGTCACCGTGCGCGGCGGCGCCCAAGCGCCCTATGTCACCGATGGCGGCAACGCCATCCTCGACGCCCATTGCCAAACCATCCCCGACGCGCCCGCGCTCGCGGCCGCCCTGCGCGCGATCCCCGGTGTCGTCGAGCATGGGCTGTTCCTGGACATGACCGCATGCGCGCTGATCGCCGGCCCGGACGGCGTATCGCGCATCGAGCGGTGACGTCCGTCGCGCCGCGCTTTGCAGCCGCCGGCTTTCGCGCCAGACTGAAGCAGCCAATCTGAGGGAGCGCCCCGCCTTGCGTATTCGTGTTTTGTTCGCCGTCGCCGCGGCGATGCTGCTGTCGTCGTGCGCGTCCTCCTCAAGCGAACGAACCGACGAAGCGCAAACCGGCCTGCGCATTCCAGCCCTCGCCTATACCTCGCGCGTCCTCGACAACGGCCTGCAAGTGTATGCGATGCCCGACCCGAACACGGCCAATGTCTCGGTCCAGGTGTGGTACAATGTCGGCTCGAAGGATGATCCCGAAGGCCGCTCCGGTTTCGCCCACCTGTTCGAACACATCATGTTCAAGGCGACGCGCAATCTGCGCGCCGAGCAATTCGATCGCCTGACCGAAGATGTCGGCGGCTTCAACAACGCCTCCACCTGGGATGATTTCACCAATTACTACGAAGTGGTGCCCGCCAATCATCTGCAGCGCATTCTGTTCGCGGAAGCCGACCGCATGGGCGCGCTGGTCGTCGATGCAGAGACCTTCAATTCCGAACGCGATGTCGTGAAAGAGGAATTGCGGCAGCGCGTGCTGGCCCAACCCTATGGGCGGCTGTTTTATCTCTATCTGCCGCAGACCGGCTATGACGTGCATCCTTATGGCCGCCCTGGCATCGGCTCCATTGAAGATCTCGACGCCGCGACCATCGAAGACGTCCGCGCCTTTCACGCCGCCTATTATCGTCCCGACAACGCCGTGCTCGTCGTCTCCGGCAATTTCGATCCCGCGCAATTGAACGCCTGGGTCGATCAGTATTTCGCGCCGATCGCGCGGCCCGCGCGTCAGATCCCGCGCGTGACGGCGCAAGAGCCGGTGCGCCGCAGCGCGCGGGACTTCACCGTGCGTGCGCCTAATGTGCCGCTGCCGGCTGTTGTCATGACCTTTCCCGCCCCGCCCGCCCGTTCGTCCGACACCGCCGCTCTGATCGTGCTCGATGCGATCTTGTCGAAAGGCGAAAGCTCCAGGCTCTATCAATCGCTCGTCTATGATCAGCAGGTCGCCGCGGAGGTGTTCACCTTCACCGAGCCGACGCAGGATCGCGGCCTCTACGCCTTCGGCGCCATTCTGAGCGAAGGCAAGACCGCCGAGGAAGGCCTCGCCGCGCTGCAGGCCGAAATCGCACGCGTGCGGCAGGACGAAGTCACCGACGCCGAACTCGACGAAGCGAAGAACCAGATCATCTCCGAAGCGCTTGAGGAGCGCGAGACCGCCTATGGCCGCGCCTATGCGCTCGCCAACGCGGCGATCCGCTATGGCGACCCTGGTTACGCGGATCGCTTGCTCGCCGACATTCAGGCCGTCGACGCCGACGCCATCCAGCGCGTCGCGCGCGCCTGGTTCAATGAAGCCCAGAGCGTCACCATCCGCTATCTCGGCGAAACCGAAGAGGCCTATCCGGTGAACGACCGCATCGAGACCTCGTCCACCATCCAGGCGCAACGTCTCACGATCCCGGCCTCGGAAATTCCGATCGTGCGCCCCGCGCCGGACGCCGAACGCATCGCGGTTCCCGATCCCGCAGCGCCCGTCGCCGCGCGCATTCCCGCAGCCCAGGAGCGCGTGCTGCAGAACGGCCTGCGCGTGATCGCCGCAACCGTGCGCGGCGTGCCGTTGATCAGCGCGGATTTGCGCATCGCGTCGGGATCCGCCGCCGATCCGCGCGGCTTGGCCGGCGCCGCAGCCTTGACCGCCGATGTTCTGACCAAGGGCACGGGCACGCGCACCGCAACCGAAATCGCCCAGCAGATCGAAGCTTTGGGCGCCTCGCTCTCCGCGAGCGCGGGCGCGGATTCATCGTCGCTTCAAGTGCGCACGCGCGCCGATCGCGCCGACGAGGCGTTCGCGATCTTCGCCGACGTGGCGCGCGCGCCGACCTTCGCGGCTGAAGAAGTCGAACGCCAGCGCCAGCAGACCTTGGACGGCTTGCAGGTCAATCTGCGCCAGCCTGGCCCGCTCGCGCAGATGGCTATGGCGCGCGCGGTGTTCGGCGTCGGACCTTATGGCGCCGCCGCCTCGCCGCGCAGCATCGAAGCGATCACGCGCGAAACGCTTGCGGCGTACCACGGCGCGCATTGGCGCCCCGACGACGCCGTCCTGGTGATCACCGGCGATGTATCCGCCGACGACGCTTTCGCGTTGGCGGAGCGCTATTTCGCCGATTGGCGCAGGCCCGCGAACGCGTTGCCGCCCGAGCCCGACGCCCGCGTGAACGCGCCGGCGCCGCGCGCGATCATTGTCGATCTGCCGGACTCCGGCCAGGCCGCGGTCGCCATGGGTCTGCGCGGAGTCGCGCGCACCGATGCGGGCTACTATCCTGCATTGGTGGCGAGCACGGTGCTGGGCGGCGGCTATTCCGCCCGTCTCAATCAGGAAATTCGCATCAAGCGCGGGCTCTCCTATGGCGCGCGCGCGAGCCTCTCCGGACGCATGGCGCCAGGCCCGATCCTGGGCTTTGCGCAAACCCGCAACGACGCGGCGGCGCAAGTCGTCGATCTGATGACGCACGAATTCGCGCGTCTCGGCGGTGAAGACGTTCCCGATGATGAATTGCGCGCGCGCAAGGCCACTTTGATCGGCGATTTCGGCCGCGACGTGGAGACCAGCGCGGGCCTGGCGCAGCAGATTTCCGAATTCTCGCTCTACGGCGTCCCGCTGGCGCGTTTGCAAAGCTACGCGCAGGACGTGGAGGCCGTCTCGCCCGCACAGGTCCGTGCGGCGGGCGCGCAGCTTTTCAATCCGGCCAATGCCGATCTCGTCGTCGCCGGCGACGCGGACGTGTTCTTCAACGACATCCGCACGCGCCGGCCCAATGTGGAGCGCATCGCCGTCGATGCGCTCAACCTGGATTCGGAATCGTTGAGGTAAAGCGTCAGGCGAACAGCGCGCGCGCCTTCGCAAGCCGCTCTACGCCGCGGTCAAGCGTGTCGTCGGATTTCGCGAAGCACAGGCGCGCATAGCCCGTTTCCGCGTCGTCTTGGTAGAACGCCGAAAGCGGAATGACGGCGACGCCCGCGTCTTTCACAGCGCGCAGCGCGAAATCGCGGTCGCTGACATCGATGCCGGACGCGCGCAGATCGATATTGAGGAAGTACGTGCCGTGCGCGGGCAGCGTGTGGATGCCGACATCCGCAAGCCCTTGCGCCAGCCGGTCTCGCCCGCGCTGAAACGCAGTGCGCATCTGCGCGAAATATTCTGCAGGATACTCAAGCCCCGCCGCCGCGGCGATCTGCAGATTGGGCGCGGTGGTGAAGGTCAGGAATTGGTGCGCCTTGACCACCGCCTCGGTGAGATGCGGCGCTGCGCACACGAAGCCGACCTTCCAGCCCGTCATGGAGAACATCTTCCCCGCCGAGCCGATCTTCACGCAGCGGTCGCGCAGATCGGGATGCGCCAAAAGGCTCTTGTGCGTCTGCCCGTCGAACGTGACGTGCTCCCACACCTCGTCGCTGACGATGGTGATGTCGCGCGCCGCGCACAGCGCCGCCAGGTGCGCAATGTCGTCTTCGCTCATCAGCGCCGCCGCGGGATTGTGCGGCGTATTGACGACGATGACGCGGGTCTTCTCCGTCAGCGCGCGGTGGAGCGCGTCCCGGTCGATGCGCCAATTCGGCGGCGCAAGCCGCACGACGCGAACGTTCGCGCCGGCCCGTCGCGCCATCGGCGCATAACAATCATACATCGGCGCAAACACGATCGCCTCGTCGCCCGGAGACAACAGCGCCAGCAGCGCCGCCGCCAGCGCCTCCGTCGCGCCGGAGGTGATCGTCACTTCGCGCGCCCAGTCGAGCGACACGCCATGGCAACGTCCGTAATGCGCCGCGACCGCCTCACGCAGCGCCGGCAGCCCGCGCATCGGCGGATACTGGTTGGAGCCCTCCAGCAGCGCCCGCGCCGCGACCTCGCGCAGCGCCAGCGGCCCATCCTCCTCCGGAAAACCCTGGCCGAGATTGATCGCCCCGGTCTCGCGCGCAAGGCCGGACATCGTCTCGAAGATCGTCGTGGGGAGCGCAGCGTAGATCGGGTTCACGCCTGCTAGACTATCGATGGAATTGCTGGTGCATAGGGCCAAGCAGAGAGGAAGGGCCGGCCATGGCGTTCAACAACCGCATCACGCAAATGCTCGGCGTGCGCTACCCCATCGTGCAGGCGCCCATGGGCTGGATCGCGCGCGCGCAACTGGCGTCCGCTGTGTCCAATGCCGGCGGCATGGGCATCATCGAGACGTCCTCAGGCCAGCTCGACGCCGTGCGCGAAGAGATCAAGGCGATGCGCACGCTCACCGACAAGCCGTTCGGCGTGAACATCGCCCAGGCCTTCGTGCGCGATCCCGGCATCGCCAGCTTCGTCATCGATCAGGGCGTGCGCTTCGTGACGACATCCGCCGGCGATCCGACGAAATATTGCCGGCAATTGAAAGATGCGGGCCTCATCGTCTTTCACGTCGTGCCGACTTTGCAGGCCGCTTTGAAAGCGGTGGACGCCGGCGTCGACGGCCTCGTCGTGGAAGGCGGCGAAGGCGGCGGCTTCAAGAACCCGCATCCCGTGATGACCATGGTGCTGCTGCCGCAAGTGGCGGAGAAAGTGTCCGTGCCGATCATCGCCGCCGGCGGCATCACCTGTGGACGCACGATGGCCGCGGCTTTCGCGCTGGGCGCCGAAGGCGTGCAGATGGGCACGCGCATGGTCAGCGCCGCTGAAAGCCCCGTGCATGAGAATTGGAAGAACGCGATCATCGCCGCAGATGCGACCGATACGGTGTTCCTCAATCAATTCTCAAAGCCCGCCTTGCGCGCGCTGCGCACGCAGAAAACCACGCGCCTGGAGCGCGAGCTTGGCCCATCCTATGAAGGCCCGCCGGTGATGGCGGAGTTCGGCAACGCGCTCGATCTTTATTTCGGCGGCGACATGGAGGCCTCGATCGCGCTCTCCGGTCAGGTCGCCGGGCGGATCGACACAGTGAAGCCTGTGGCGGATATCTTTGCCGAGACGGTGAAGGAGTTCGAAGACACGGTCGCCGCCATGGCCAGGCGCTACACATGAGCGCGTGGTCGAACTGGTCTGGCAGCGTTTCAGCGCAACCCGCAACAATTGCAACGCCGAAAACGCTGGACGACCTCGCAGCGATTGTGTCCGGCGCGCGCAAGGTGCGTGTCGTCGGCGCCGGCCACTCCTTCATGCCGCTGTGCGAGACCGACGGCGCATTGATCTCATTGTCGGAGCTGGAAGGCGATCTCACATTCAACGCCGACAAGACCCGAGTCTGGGCGCCGGCGGGCTGGAGCCTCGCGAAACTCACCGAACGCCTGTGGGCCGAAGGCGCGTCGCTGATCAATCAGGGCGACGTCAATCCCCAAAGTCTCGCCGGCGCGATCTCCACCGGCACGCACGGCACCGGCGCGATGTTGGGCTCGCTCTCGACCGCCGCGCGCGCGTTTCGCCTTGTCATGGCCGATGGCGCGATCAAAACCTGCAGCGCAACGGAGAATCCAGAGCTCTTTCAAGCGCAGCGCTTGTCGCTCGGCATGCTGGGCGTCGCGGTGCAAATCGAGATCGATGTTCTGCCCGCCTATCATCTGGAAGAGCGCGTGGAATCCCATCCGCTCGACGCTGTTGAAGAGCGCTGGGCGGAATTGGCCTCCTCAAATCGCCACGTGGAGTTTTTCGTCTTTCCCTTTGGCGATCAGGCGATCCTGAAGACGCTCAATCCCGCGCCCTCCGAAGGGCCGCTGGAGCGCATGACCGACATGGACGAGCGCGCATTCCGCACCTTGTGCGATCTCTGCGCGCGGTTTCCGTTTCTGACCGGCGTCTTGCAGCCGCGCCTGGTCAAACCGGGCATTCGCCAGCGCCGCGTCGGCCCCGCCTATCAGATTTTTCCCTCCGAACGCACTGTGCGTTTTGAAGAGATGGAATATGAACTGCCGCGCGCCGCCGGCTGGGCAGCGCTGCGGGACGTGATTGCCTGGATCCGCAAGAAGCGGCTGCCCGTGACGTTTCCGTTCGAGTTCCGCCTCACGGCGGCGGACGACATCTGGCTGAGCCCCTTTCATGCCGGCCCGTGCGCGTCGATCTCGATGCACCAATACGCCAGGATGCCATGGCGCGATCTTTTCGCGGAGGCGGAAATGATCTTCCGCAGCCATGGCGGGCGCCCGCACTGGGCCAAGCGGCACACGCTGACCGCGTCCGACATCGATGCGCTTTACCCGAATGCAGCGCGGTTCCGCGCGGTGCGCGCGGACGCCGATCCCGAAGGCAAGTTCCTGAATGCCCATCTCGCCGCGCTGTTCGGCGCCGAAGCCCGGCGGGCCGCGGCGTGAGCGATCGCGATCTCCACGCGCCGCTGATTGGCGTCAGCGGTTCGCGCGGCGCGCTCAACACGCCCGTGCTGGTGCTTGATCGCGATACGCTTGACGCCAACATCGCGGCGATGGCGGCGTTTGCGCGCGGAGCTGGCGTCGCGCTGCGGCCCCACGCCAAGACGCACAAGAGCGCCGACATCGCCAAGCTGCAGATCGCCGCCGGCGCGGCGGGCGTGTGCTGCGCCAAGCTGGGCGAAGCCGAAGCGCTGGCCGAACGCGGCGTAGACGACATCCTCATCACGTCGCCGGTGGTGACTTCGCAGGCGATCACGCGCCTGATTGCGCTGCATGCCCGCATCGCCAATCTCGCCATCGTCGCCGATCATCCTAAGAATGTCGCAGCGCTCGCCGCTGCGGCAAACAGCAATCGTCCTTTGCGCGTGCTGGTCGATATCGATCCCGGCATCCGCCGCACGGGCGTCTCCTCCCCTGCCGCAGCGCTCGATCTCGCCCGACAGATCGCAGACGCCCCGTCGCTCCGCTTCAGCGGCGTGCAGTTTTATTGCGGGATGCAGCAACATATTGAGGGCTATGCGGACCGCCGCGCAGCGCTCGAGGAGCGTACCGCCTACCTGCAATCCATTGTTGCGCTGCTGCGCGACAACGGACTTGCGCCGCCGGTCGTGACGGGCGGGGGCACCGGCACGCATCGCATCGACGCAGCGCTCGGCGTGCTGACCGAGCTCCAGGTCGGCTCTTATGTTTTCATGGATCGGCAATATTTGGACTGCGCGCTGGCGGAAGAGGGGCCAAGCCCGTTTGCGCCGTCGCTGTTCGTCGAGGCCCACATCATCAGCGCCAACGCGCAGGGCATGGCCACAATCGACGCCGGCTTCAAGGCGCTCGCCGCCGACGGCGGGCCGCCGAGGATCGCCGCGGGCGCGCCGGACGGCGCGAAATTCGTCTTCATGGGTGATGAGCATGGCGCGGTCATCGCGCCCGACGGCGTGTTTGCCCTCGGCGCGACGGTGCGCCTGGTGACGCCGCACTGCGACCCCACCGTCAATCTCTACGACGCCTACCATGTCGTGCGCGGCGAAACCCTGATCGACATCTGGCCCGTCGACGCGCGCGGGCGCTCACGGTGAAAAAATGGCTGTGGCGCCAGGATTCGAACCCCAAGCGCAGGCGCGCAGCGCCGCAGCGTTGAATGCCTAGGTTCGACAAGGGAGGCGAGAAAAATGGCTGGGGTGCTAGGATTCGAACCTAGGAATGGCGGTACCAAAAACCGCTGCCTTACCGCTTGGCGACACCCCAACACGGCCCGGGCGGCAGGCCGCCCGGCGCGAGGAGCGGGTACTTAAGGCCGCCCGCGCCGCGATGCAACAGCCGCGCAGCACGCGCGTTGCGCCCGCCAAACGGCGCGTTTATAAGCGCTGCCTCGTCGGAGCATAGCTCAGCCTGGTAGAGCACCACGTTCGGGACGTGGGGGTCGTAAGTTCGAATCTTGCTGCTCCGACCATGCCGCCCTTCAGGCAGGCGGCGTCAGGTCCCCCGCGCGCTCCCGCACCAGCGCTTTCAGCCAGTCCCGCACGATGCGCACCCGCGCGGCCTCGCCCGCATCATGGTGCGAGCTGATCCAGAATCGCCGCTTCAACCGCACCGTGCGCGGCAGCAGCCGGGCCAATCCCGCGCCCATGAAGCACGGCAAGACCCCGATCCCGCCGCCCGCGGCGATGATCTCGCGCTGCGCGCGGATAGAGGATGAACACAGCGTCGCCGTCAGCCCGGGCAGGATTTCGTGCAGGTAGCGCAGCTCCGGCGCGTAGAGCAGATCGTCGATGTAGCCGACGATGTCGTGCGTCCGCAGCGCAGCGGGGTCGCCAGGCGCGCCCGCGCGCTCGAGATAGCTCTGCGCCGCATAAAGCCCCAGTTCGTAGTCCGTGAGCGGCTCGGTCAGCACCCGCGTCGAAGCCGGCGTGGACAGCGTCACTGCGATATCGGCCTCGCGGCGTGACGTTGATAGAAAGGCCGTCTGCGCGGCGAGCTCGATCCTGAGCGTGGGCCGCGCCGCCCGCAGCGCCGGCAGCGCCGGCGCCACGATGATCGTGCCAAACCCTTCCGCTACGCTCAGCCGCACCGCGCCGCCCGCGCCGTCATCGCCGCCGGCATGACGCACCGCGTCCATCGCGGTTTCCGCGTCCTGCGCCGCATCGAGGATGGCGCGGCCGGCCGCAGTCAACTCAAGGCCCGCCGGCGACCGCGTGAACAGGGTCGCCTTCATGGCGGTTTCGAACCGCGACAGCCGGCGTCCGACGGTCGCCGCGTCGATCCCCAGCCGCCCGGCGGCGGCGCTCAGCGAGCCCGTTCGCGCCGCCGCCAGAAACACGCGGAGATCATCCCAATCGTACACGCCCTCTCCCCTTCCGGCGCAGAACGCGCGAGGATGCAGGCTAAACCGGCGAATTTGCAATAGCATGCCATGCAGTTTTAATGGCACATGACCGAAGAACACTCAGAGGAGACGTCCATGCGCGAAATTCACAGCGTCATCGCCGGCAAGAGCGCGCAGGGCGGGGCAGGCCGGTTTGGCGAGGTGTTCAACCCCAATACCGGCGAAGTGCAGGCCAAGGTGGCCTTCGCCGCGGCGGCGGATGTCGATATCGCCGTGCAGGCGGCGGCGAAGGCGTTTCCCGCATGGGCCGCGACCAACCCGCAGCGCCGCGCCCGCGTCATGTTTGCGTTCAAGGCGCTGGTCGAACAGCACATGGACGAACTGGCGCATCTGCTCTCGTCCGAGCACGGCAAGGTGATCGCCGACGCCAAGGGCGACATTCAGCGTGGGTTGGAAGTGATCGAATTCGCCTGCGGCATCCCGCATGCGCTGAAGGGCGAATACACCGAGGGCGCCGGGCCGGGCATCGACGTCTATTCGGTGCGCCAACCCTTGGGCGTGTGCGCCGGCATCACGCCGTTCAATTTTCCCGCCATGATCCCGATGTGGATGTTCGGCGTGGCGATCGCGTGCGGCAATACGTTTGTCTTGAAGCCCAGCGAAAAGGATCCCTCCGTTCCGGTGCGCTTAGCCGAACTGATGCTGGAGGCCGGCGCCCAAACTGGTTTTGATCTTCAAGGCGTGTTGAATGTTGTCCATGGCGACAAGGAAGTCGTCGATGCGATCCTGGCGCACCCTGAGATCAAGGCGGTGAGCTTCGTCGGCTCCTCCGACATCGCGCAATATATTTACCAAACCGGCGCCGCGAACGGAAAGCGCGTGCAGGCAATGGGCGGCGCGAAGAACCACGGCATCGTCCTGCCCGACGCCGATATGGATCAGGTGGTGAAGGACTTGGTCGGCGCCGCCTATGGATCGGCCGGCGAACGCTGCATGGCGCTGCCGGTTGTTGTGCCGGTCGGCAAGAAAACCGCCGACGAATTGCGCGCGCGCGTCAGCGCGGAATTGGAGACATTGAAGGTCGGCATTTCAACGGATGTGGACGCGCAATACGGTCCTGTCGTCTCAGCCGCGCACCGCGCCAAGATCGCGTCCTACATTCAGATGGGGGTGGACGAGGGCGCAGAGCTTGTCGTCGATGGCCGCGATTTCAAGCTGCAAGGCTATGAGAAGGGCTTCTTCATCGGCCCGTCCCTGTTCGATCGGGTGAAGCCGGGCATGAAGACCTACAACGAAGAAATCTTCGGCCCCGTGCTGCAGATCGTGCGCGCGGAAACCTTTGAAGAAGCGGTTGCGCTGCCCAGCAAGCATCAATACGGCAATGGCGTGGCCATCTTCACGCGCAACGGCCGCGCCGCGCGCGAATTCGCGTCGCAAGTCAATGTCGGCATGGTGGGCATCAATGTGCCGATCCCGGTGCCGGTGGCCTATCACACCTTCGGCGGCTGGAAGCGCTCGGCCTTCGGCGACACCAACCAGCACGGCATGGAAGGCGTGAAATTCTGGACCAAGGTCAAGACCGTCACCGCCCGCTGGCCCGAAGGCATGCAGGAGGATTCCAGCTTCGTGATCCCGACGATGCGGTGAACGCATGACATCTGATGCCACGAGAACTTTGCAGTATGCGTTGGACTTTTTCGCTGCAGCTATCGATGTTGATGAGAATCTTGGACGCCATCATCCAGACGCTTGTCCGTCACCGGTGTATTTTCTGACGGGCCAAAGTTTGGAATTAGCGCTCAAGTCGGGCCTTCTCTTGTCAGGGATTAGCGCCAATAAAGTTCGAAGGTTTGGCCACGACCTGATGGAGCTGTTTGGTGCGGCTAAAAGCGAAGGTCTTGCGTTTGAGGACGATCTTTCGGGCCGATTGTCTATTTTGAACAAGCACTACCTCAGTCAGGAGTTTCGCTATCCCAAGCCGTCTGAGAAAGAGCTTCTCTATGGCGGCCCACTAGTCGACTTGTCCTTGCACGTGCTCGCTGCGCCAATGGCCAAGTTGCCACACAAAACTACAACAACCTTGTTGGCCAGCCCTTCCGGCCAATACGTCACCCGCTTTCCCACCCATCCGAAAGCGGGGTTTTTCTTGACTGATCGATCACCGATCGATTAATATCAGGCCATGAAAGAACTCACCGCCGTCGACGCCAAGGTCCGTTTCGGCGCCGTTCTCGACGCGGTCGAGCGCGGCGAGGAATTCATCGTCACCCGCAACGGCAAGCGCGTGGCGCGGATTTGCGCCGTGCCGGAAAAGCCGATGTCGAAGGAAGAGGCGGTTGAGCGCCTGAAAACCTTCGCGGATGGCCGCAAGCTGGGGATGGATTGGCGCAAGCTGCGCGATGAAGGACGCCGGTGAGCGCCTACGTGATCGACGCATCCGCCGCGCTGTGCTGGTGCTTCGACGATGAAAGGCCGCGCAACGCGGACGCCCTGCTGGCGAAGATCGCGAGCGAAGGCGCGTGCGTCCCCGGCCATTGGCGCCTGGAGCTGGCGAATATTCTTGTTCAGAGCGAACGGCGGAAACGCATTTCGCAAAGCGACGCCGGGGCCTTCATGGATTTGTGGGAGTCGCTCGACATCGATTCAGAGCCGGAAAGCATCCATCTGCTGTGGCGCGAGATTGCAGCCCTCGCGCGCGCAGAGAAACTATCGGCCTATGACGCGGCGTATCTGGAGCTGGCGTTGCGCAGGCAAGCCATACTCGTGACCAAGGATACGGACTTGATTGCTGCGGCCAAGCGCAACAAAGTCCCGGTGATGGACGTCAGCGTCTAGGAGTTCGGCCCATGACAACCATCGCCTTCATCGGGCTCGGCAATATGGGCTCCGGCATGGCCGCCAATCAGGCCAAGGCGCAGCACAAGGTGCGCGCGTTCGATCTCTCGGACGCCGCCCTGAAGCGCGCGGCGGAAAACGGCTGCGAAACCGCATCGAGCGTCGCCGACGCTGTGAAGGGCGCAGAGATCGTCATCACCATGCTGCCGGCGGGCCAGCATGTGCGCCAGGTCTATGCCGAACAGGTTGCCCCGAACGCGAAGCAAGGCGCGCTCTTCATCGATTGCTCCACCATCGACGTCGACAGCGCGCGCTGGACCGGCGCGGAAATGGCCAAGGCCGGCTTTCGCTTCGCCGATGCGCCGGTCTCCGGCGGCACCGCGGCCGCCGACGCCGGCAGCCTCGCCTTCATGGTCGGCTGCGAGGAAAAGGATTTCGCCGAAATCGAACGCGCGCTGCAGCCGATGGCGCGCGTCGTCTTCCGCGCCGGCGATCATGGCGCGGGGCAGGCCGCGAAAATCTGCAACAATATGGTTCTGGGCATCTCTATGCTCGGCGTGTGCGAAGGCTTCGCGCTGGCCGAAAAGCTGGGCCTCGCGCCGGATAAATTCTTCGAGATCGCCAACGCCTCGTCCGGCCAGTGCTGGTCGCTGACCACCTATTGCCCCTGGCCGGGCGTGGGCCCTCAGACCGCGTCGGACCGCAACTATGAGGGCGGCTTCGCCACCGCCATGATGCTGAAGGATTTAAAGCTCGCCCAGGCCGCAGCGGCCGCCTCCGGCGCCGCCGCGCCCCTCGGCGCCCAGGCCGAGGCGCTCTACGCCCTGTTCGACCGGCTGGGCTATGGCGGGAAGGATTTCTCCGCCGTCCTGCAGATGCTCCGGGGCCAGCTGAGCCGGCTCTGAGCCCGCCGCCGCATTTTCGCCGCAAACACGACACGCGACGGCCCCCTTGCATCCATGCAGGCCTTTGGGCGCATCTTGATAAGCGAAGGGCCGCCAAGAGGCCCAATGAAGGAGCGCCTCCATGGAGGATATTTTTGTCCCGCTGAGCTTTTTCGGGTTCCTCACAGCAGTGATCGTCGTGCCGATCTGGCTGCGCGAACGCACGCGCCAATCGGCCCACAAGCTCATCTCACAGGCGATCGAGCGCGGCCAAGCCCTTGATCCCGAAACCATCGAGCGTCTGACCACGGACCCCACGCGCGGTCGCCAGCATGACCGCCCGCGCCGTACGCTGGGCACAGGCGTCATCCTGATGGCCCTGGCTTTGGCGCTGTCGGGGTCGGCCTTCTTCACGGGCGACTTTGACCCCACCGGCCATTCCTTCGGCGGCCAGATGACGGGCGCGGCCATCCTCGCGGCCCTGGGCCTCGCCTTCCTGATCCTTGCGGTGGTGGACTATCGCTCCAAGGCCGCAGAACGCCGGCTTGAAGACTACACGGCGGGCCAGTGATCACGCGTCATGGCGCGGGGGCTCGTCGATCTGGCCACAGCGACGGAAGCCGCTCTGATCATCGCCTCCCAGGCGCGCGATCAGAGGGCTTTCGCCGAGCTGGTGAAGCGACGGCAAGGCTGGGCCAGGGCTCTGCTGCGGCGCATGTGCGTCAACCATGCAGAAGCTGACGACCTGGCTCAGGAGGCGTTCATGAAGGCTTGGCAAAGATTGCGGGACTTGGAGAAACCCGCCGCCTTTCCGGGCTGGTTTCGGAGAATCGCCGTGACGACGTTCCTGATGGCCAAGCGCAAATCGCGGGGCATCCACGAGACCCTGGATGACGCCATTCCCCTGGCCGATGAACAATCCCTGCCGGATTCTCAGGCCGGCGCACGCATCGATCTGGAGCGGGCGCTGAAACTCTTGTCCGACGGCGAGCGTTTGTGCGTCACCTTGAACCATGCCGAAGGCATGTCGCATGCAGAGATTGTCGAGACCACGGGCTTGCCCTTGGGGACGGTGAAGTCACATATTAACAGAGGGACCGATAAGCTTCGACGCTTGTTGGCCCCCGAAGCGAGCGCGCCATGACGGACCAGACATTCACCGATTTCGACGCCGAGCTCCGCCGGACCTTCGCGACCGCGGAAGGCCCGGTCGACGACGGCTTCTCCGTGGCCGTCGCCCATCGTGTGGCGGCGAAAGAGCGCGGCGCGCAGTTGGGCGCTTGGGCCCGCCTTGCGGCGCTTCTGGTCGCCGGCGGCGCTGCGGCCTATGGCGTGATCGCGCTGATCCGCGAACTTGGGCCGATGCTGATGGCGCAGTTCGGCATGGAAGTCGTGACGCTGCAAAGCGCGCTGGCCAACGCCAATGCCGGCGAAGCGGTCTCCAGCATGATGCTCACCCAGATGCTGATCGTGCTCGGTCTGGGCGCCGGCGGCGTCGCCGCCTATCGCGCGGTTTCGGAATAAGCGAAGCCGCCTCCAATCGCTGCTGACATCGCGCATCGCCGCGCATTGCGGGACTGCGCGCGCGCGGCTAGACCGCTTGCCTTGAACGCTAAGCGCCCGCGCCTCAGGCGCGCCAGGAAGCTCTCCCGTGACCGACGTTTTTGAGGAAGTCGAGGAGCAGGTCCGCCAGGACCGCTACGCAGAGTGGACGCGACGCTACGGCCCCTCCGTGCTGGCCGCCGTCGCAGTGCTGGTGGTGGGCTATCTCGGTTGGCTTGGATTTCAGCACTGGCAGCGCAGCCAGGCGCAGGAGCGCGCCGGCGCGCTTGCTGAAGCGGTGCGCCTGGCTGGCGAGGGCGACGCTGAACAGGCCGCGCAAACCCTTGAGCGTCTCGCAGGCTCCGGTCCGCCGGCGTTTCGCGCCATGGCGCACATGCAGCGCGCAGCGCTCGCTGAAGCCCAGGGCGATCTCACCGAAGCGCTGCAGGCGTTCGACGTCGCCGCATCCACCGCCACCGATCCGATCCAGCGCGACACCGCACGCCTGCGCGCGGCTTATCTGGTTGCGGAGACTCAGGATTTCTCAGCGCTGCGCGCGCGCGTGGAGCCGATCATCGCCGAAGGCGGCGCGGTCTCCTTCCTGGCGCGCGAGCTGCTCGGCATCGAGGCCTGGGAAGCCGGCGAGCGCGATCTGGCGCGCGAAACCTTCCAGGGCATCGCCGACGCCTTCAATGCGCCGGAATCCGTGCGTCAACGTGCGGGTCTGGCGCTGCAGGTGATTGGCCCGGCCGAGCCTGCAGCCGCCGCGCCGGACGCTGCGGCGCAACCACAACCAGACGAGGGCGCAACGCCGGCCCCCGCTGCGGGAGAGAGCGAATGAAGTTTGTGCGTCCTGTGGTGCTCGCGGCTGCGGCCGCGTCGCTGTCCGCCTGCGCGACGGTGGGAAGGCTGAACCCGTTCGGCGGCGAAGACGCGCCGACGCAGACCGCGCCGCAGGACGGGCGCGTCTCCATTCTCACGTTCGAGCAGGCGCTGACCCCCGATCCGCAATTGCAGGCGCAAACCATCGTTGTTCCTGCGCCCGCGCCGAACACGGAATGGGCGCAGCCCGGCGGCAATGCGCAGAACGCGCCGGTCAACCTGATGGGCGAACTCGCGCTGGACGTGGATTATTCCCGTTCGGTCGGCGAAGGCTCCAGCCGGCGCGAACGCCTTGCGGCGCCGCCCGTGATCGCTGGCGGAAAAATCTATCTGATCGATGCAGGCCACGTCGTGCATGCGCTCGATCTGCAGTCCGGCCGCGAAGCCTGGTCGGAGCGTATGCGCCCCGATGAAGGCCGTGACCGCCGCGCGCTCGGCGGCGGCGTCGCCGCCGGCGACGGCCGCATCTACGTCACCACCGGCTATGGCTTCACCGCTGCGCTCGATGCGCAGACTGGCGCCGAGCTGTGGCGCGCGCGCGCGAACGCCCCGTTCCACGCCGCGCCCACCTTCGCCAATGGCCGCGTCTTCGCCGTCACCAATGACAGCGAGCTGATCGCCATGGACGCCGCCACCGGCGAAGTGCAGTGGACCCATCAGGCGATCGCCGAGCCCGCGCGCATCCTCTCCGCGTCGAGTCCTGCTGTCGCGGGCGACACCGTGATCGCCCCGTTCGCCTCCGGCGAAGTGATTGCGCTTTTGACGTCGAATGGGCGGCGCTTGTGGGTCGATGCGCTGTCGCGCGCCGGCCGTTTGACCTCGCTCTCCGCCATCAATGACATCGCCGGCCGTCCCGTGGTGGACGCGGGCGTGGTCTACGCCGCCAGCCATTCCGGCCTTTTGGCCGCGATCGATCTGCGCTCCGGCCAGCGCATCTGGTCGCGCCCCTTCGCGTCGACCCAAACGCCCTGGATCGCCGGCGAAGTGCTCTATGCGGTCAGCTCCGACAGCGAACTCGCCGCCTTCAATCGCGAAACCGGCAACGTCTATTGGGTGCGCCAGCTCACCCGCTTTCAGGATGAGGAAGATCGTAAGGGCCGCGTGGCCTGGACCGGCCCCGTCATGGTGGGCGGCCGGCTGGTTCTGGCCAATTCCCTTGGCGACGTCGTCGCCGTGTCGCCGCTGAACGGCGAGATCGTCGGCCAAAGCGATGTCCGCGACGCGGTGTTCATTCCGCCCGTCGCGGCGGACGGCCGCGTCTTCTTCCTGACCGACGAGGCGAAACTGGTGGCCATGCGCTAACCGCGCAGGCAGATGCCATGGGCCTTGATCCGGGGCCCGCCTTGACCACCTTTGCGGCTTGATCCCCGGCGCGCCGTGCATTTCGGACTCGGCCGCACTGATGAGACCATGCCGCTAACCCTTGCCATCGTCGGCCGGCCCAATGTCGGCAAATCCACGCTCTTCAATCGCCTGGCCGGCAAGCGCCTGGCGATTGTCGACGATGCGCCCGGCGTCACCCGCGATCGCCGCGAAGCCGAAGGCCGGCTTGGCGATCTCGATTTGCGCCTGATCGACACCGCGGGTTTTGAAGACGTCAGCGATGAATCGCTGGAAGCGCGCATGCGCGCGCAAACCGAAGCCGCCATCGCCGACGCCGACGTGATCGCGTTTGTCGTGGACGCGCGCGTGGGCGTCACCCCGCTCGATGACCGCTTCGCCGAGCTCCTGCGCCGTGCGGATAAGCCCGTCGTGCTCATCGCCAACAAGGCCGAAGGCCAAAGCGCGGATGCCGGCATCTACGAAGCCTATGCGCTGGGCTTCGGCGAGCCTGTCGCGCTCTCCGCCGAGCACGGCGAGGGCTTGGGCGATCTGCACGCGGCGATCGATGCGGCGCAATCCGGCATCGCGACCACGTTGGACGAAGACGCAGAAGAAGTTTCCGCCAAGCCGATCCGCCTTGCCGTGATCGGGCGCCCGAATGCCGGCAAATCCACGTTGATCAACGCGCTGATCGGCGAAGACCGGCTCCTGACCGGTCCCGAAGCCGGCATCACCCGCGACGCCATAAGCGTCGATTGGAGCTGGGGCGGCCGCGCGTTCCGGCTGGTCGATACCGCCGGCATGCGCAGAAAGGCGCGCATCCAGAACAAGCTTGAACATTTAAGCGTATCTGAAACCATCCACGCGATCCGGTTTGCCGAAGTCTGCGTGCTCGTGATGGATGCGCGCGAAGCGCTGGAGCGCCAGGACCTCGCCATCGCCGATCTCGTGGTGCGCGAAGGCCGCGCGCTCGTTCTGGCCTTGGCGAAATGGGATCAGATCGCCGACGGACCCGCCTATCTGAAGGAATTCAAGGCCGATCTCGCCGAGGCGCTGCCGCAGGCGCGCGGCGCGCCGATCGCAGCGACATCCGCCATCGCCGGCGTCGGCCTCGACGCGCTGATGCGCGCGGTGTGCGAAGCCCATGACGATTGGAACGCGCGGGTGAAAACATCCGATCTCAATCGTTGGCTTCAGCACACGATTGAACGCCATCCCCCGCCCGCCGTGCGCGGCAAGCGCATCAAGCCGCGCTACATCGCGCAAACCAAGGCGCGCCCGCCGACCTTCGTCATGATGTGCTCCCGCGCCGAAGCCCTGCCGGAAAGCTATAAGCGCTATCTGGTCAATGGCCTGAAGGATGCGTTTTCGATGCAGACCGTGCCGGTGCGCCTGATCGTGCGCGCCAACCGCAATCCCTTCGCCGAGGAGGAGTAAGATGAGCGACGCGCTTGAAGTCGTGCGCAATGACGCCGCCGGCCGCTTCGAAGTGCGCCTGGGCGACGACATCGCCTTCGCGGAATTCCGCGTGCTCTCCAACGGAATCCTGTTTCCCCACACGGAAGTGCCGCCCGCCTTCGAAGGCAAGGGCGTCGGCTCGCTGCTGGTGCGCACCGCGTTGAGCTGGGCGCGCGCGGAGGGCAAGGTGGTAATGCCGGTCTGCCCGTTCTTCGCCGCCTACATCGCCAAGCACGCCGAATGGCATGACATCGTGCATCCCCAGTATCGGCGCGCGCTCGGCCTTGAGGATTGAAGCGTGTCATCCCGGCCGAGCGCGAAGCGCGAGCGCCGGGACCTCGTGCAAGACGCGGCGCAATCGGCACGAGATCCCGGATCGTCTCGCTTTGCTCGACGTCCGGGATGACAGGCGGCTAACCGCGAAACTGCACCAATTCCCCGTGCCGTGTTTCTTCCGCGCGCAACAAGTCAACGAGCGGCGAAACCACATCTTCCGGCGCCGGCAGGCTCATCGGGTCTTCGCCGGGATAGGCCTTCGCGCGCATCGCCGTGCGCGTCGCGCCGGGATTGAACAGATTGACCTTGATCGGCGTGATGGCGACTTCCGCCGCATAGGCGAGCGCCAGCGCTTCCAGCCCCGCCTTCGAGGCCGCGTAAATGCCCCAATAGGCGCGTGGCGCGCGCGCGACGCTGGAGGACACAAACGCCACGCGTCCCGCATCGCTCAGCCGCAACAGCGGATGCATCGCGCGAATGAGGCGCTGATTGGCGATCAGATTGACGCCGATGACTTCGTCCATCACGCGGGGCGCGGCCTGAAAGCTCGGCGTCAGCGGACCGAGCACGCCCGCACACGCCAGGAGCCCATCGAGCTTGCCAAAGCGCTCATAGAGCGCGCCGCCCAGCCGATCGATGCCGTCGAGATCTTTCAAATCAAGCGGAACAAGCGTGGCCGCGCCGCCTGCCGCCTTGATCTCGTCGTCAAGCGATTCAAGAGCTCTTTGCGCCCGCGCCGTGCAAATCACGTGTGCGCCGTCGCGCGCGAGCGCAACCGCAGCCGCGCGCCCGATGCCGCGTGAGGCGCCGGTGACGAGCACAAGTCGTTGCGCAGCGCTCATCGCGCCGGCGGCTCCATAAGGAAGGAGAGCTGCAGGTCCTTGTCCGACCGCGACGCTTCATGATCGACCAGCGTGGTGGGATATTCGCCGGTGAAGACGTGATCGGTGAATTGCGGCCGCGCGGCGTTGCGCTTCTTTTCCCCCATCGCCCAATAAAGCCCTTCCACGGAGAGAAAGCCGAGCGAATCCGCGCCGAGGCTGTCGCGCATTTCCTCCAACGAAAGGTTCGCCGCCATCAGCTTGTTCTTCGACGGCATGTCGATGCCGTAAAAATCCGGAAACTTGATCGGCGGGCTCGCTGAGCGGAAATGCACTTCCGCCGCGCCCGCGTCGCGGATCATTTGCACGATCTTGGAAGAGGTGGTGCCGCGCACGATGGAATCGTCCACCAGCACCACGCGCTTGCCTTCGATCACCGCGCGATTGGCGGAATGCTTCAGCCGCACGCCGAACGCGCGGATTTCCTGCTTCGGCTCGATGAAAGTGCGCCCGACATAATGGTTGCGGATGATGCCCATCTCGAACGGCACGCCGCTGGCTTGGGAAAAGCCGAGTGCGGCGGGCACGCCGCTATCGGGCACCGGCACGACGACATCGGCGTCAACCTTGGTTTCCTTCGCCAAACGCAGGCCCATGCGCTTGCGCACGTCATAGACGCTGCGTCCGTCCACGATCGAATCCGGCCGCGCGAAATAGACGAGCTCAAACAGGCAAGGCCGCGGCGCCTTGCGCGGAAACGGCCGCCGGCTGTGCAGATGCGCGCGCTTGTCCGGCCCCATCGTGATCACGACGACCTCGCCGTTCTCCACCGAACGCACGAACTTCGCGCCGATAATGTCGAGCGCGCAGGTTTCCGAAGTCAGGATCAGCGCGCCGTTCAACTCGCCGATGATGAGCGGGCGGATGCCGTGGGGATCGCGCGCGCCGATCAGCATGTCGTTGGCCAGACACACCAGCGCGTACGCGCCGTCCACCTGGCGCAGCGCATCGACGAAGCGCTCCACGATGCCGTCTTTGCGCGAGCGTGCGAGCAATTGAAGGATGCATTCGGTGTCGGACGTGGATTGAAAGATCGCGCCCTTCTCCACCAACTCGTCGCGCAGCGCGCGCGCATTGGTGAGCTGCCCATTATGGCCGATGGCGAAACCGCCGCCGGATGTATCGGCGAACAGCGGCTGCACATTGCGCAGGATGGTTTCGCCCTGCGTGGCGTACCGCGTGTGCCCGATCGCCGCCGCGCCGGGAAGCCGGTCGGGCAGGTCATCGTCGGTCAGGTGATCGCCGACGAGGCCGAGATGCCGTTCGGTATAGAAGCGCGCGCCGTCATAGCTTGCGACGCCGCAGCTTTCCTGGCCGCGATGCTGCAGCGCATGCAGACCCAGCGCGACCAGAACCGACGCATCCTCTGCGCCCATCACGCCGAAGACGCCGCACTTTTCCCGAGGCTTGTCGTTGAAATCGTCATCCATCGGGGCGTGCGGATCCATGGGTCTAACTTTCGTTGGGCGCCGCGGGCGGATCGGCGGTGGTGCGTTGATCGATGGATTCGCGCACGCGCTCGCGCGCTTGCGGGATGAAGCCTTCCAGCGTCACCGCGACGGATTCAAACACGGGATAGAGCCGCGCTTCGCTGATCGATTCCGGAATCGACGCATGCGGCGCGATGCGCGCATCGTCGGTCGTCTGCCGCAGCAGCAGCACGCCCAGCGACACAACCAGCACGCCGCGTAAGATGCCAAATGCAAGGCCCGCGGCGCGGTCGAACGACCCGATCTCGGTGGATTCATGCGCCTGCTTGGCGATCACGCTCGTCAGGATCGTCACCACGATGAACACGATCAGGAAGATCAGCAGGCCCGACGCCAAAAGCGACAGGATCGGATCGAGCCCGGTCACGCTTTGCACCAGCGGCCGGCCATGCTGCGCGCCAAAGTATGCGCCCGCCAGCGCACCGATGAAGGCGACGATGGAGAACACTTCGCGGATCAGCCCGCGCGCGAACGCCATGATCCCAGAAAACGCGACGATGGCGACCGCGACCAGATCGAACCAAGTCAGGCCCAACGCTTCCATGGTCAACTCCACCCGCTAATGCGCGGCGCCGGCCCCCAAAACCGCCGCCAGATCGCCGATTCGCGCGATCGCCCGCACGGCGACCTTATCCCCTTCCGCGCCCGCCGGCGCAAACGCGGACTTGAACCCAAGCTTTGCCGCTTCCTTCAGCCGCAACTCGGTTCGGCTCGCCGGCCGCACATCGCCCGACAGCGCCAGTTCTCCGAACGCCACGCTGTCCTCCGGAAGCGGAGCATCGGCAAGGGCCGAAATCAGCGCCGCCGCGACCGCCAGGTCCGCCGCCGGCTCGCTGATGCGCAAGCCCCCGGCGACGCTCAGGTAGACGTCCCGGCCGCCAAATCCAAGGCCGCAGCGCGTGTCCAGTACAGCAAGGATCATCGCCAGCCGCGCGCTGTCCCAGCCCACGACCGCCCGGCGCGGCGTGCCGTAGGCGGCCGGCGCCGCCAGCGCCTGGATTTCCACCAGCACCGGCCGCGAGCCTTCCACGCCGGCAAACACCGCGGCCCCGCTGGCGCGCCGGCCGCTGACGCCCAGGAAGAGGGCGGATGGATTGGGCGTCTCCAAAAGTCCGCGCTCGCCCATTTCGAACACGCCAATCTCGTCGGTCGGGCCGAACCGGTTTTTCACCGCGCGCAGGATGCGGAAGGGCAGGCCGCGCTCGCCTTCGAAATAGATCACCGCGTCGACCAGATGCTCCACCACGCGAGGCCCCGCGATCTGGCCGTCCTTGGTGACGTGGCCAACGAGAAGGATCGCCGCGCCGGATTTCTTGGCGAACCGCACCAATTCATGCGCGCACGCGCGCACTTGCGTGACCGTGCCGGGCGCGGCGTCGACGCCGTCGGCCCACATCGTCTGGATCGAATCGACCACGACGACGTCGGGCTTCAGCGCCCGCAGGCCGTCGAGAATTTTGCGCAGGTCCGTTTCAGCCGCGAGCTTCACCGGCGCGTCCCGTGCGCCAAGCCGCCGCGCGCGATCCTGCACCTGCGCTTCCGCCTCTTCGCCGGTGACATAGGCGACCGCCGCGCCCGATTGGGCCAATTCCGCCGCGGCCTGAAGCAGGAGCGTCGATTTGCCGACGCCTGGATCGCCGCCCACCAGCACCGCAGATGCAGGCACCAGCCCGCCGCCGAGCACGCGGTCGAGTTCGCTGATGCGTGTCGAGAGACGCGCCGGCGGATCGGAGAACCCCGACAGGTCGGCGAAGGCAATGCCCTTGCCCTTGCGTCCCGATGGCGTGCTCAGGGCGCCGGGAACCACGGGCCGGGCGGTCTCCTCCGCCATCGTGTTCCACGCCCCGCAGCCTTCGCACTTGCCCGCCCACTTGGCGCTAATCGCGCCGCAGCTTTGGCAAACGAAGATCGTGTCGGTCTTGGCCATGGCTCAGCTCCGGCTCGTATCCCCGGATTCGGGCGCGGCGTCCCGAGCGTTGAGAAGCGCGTTGGCGCGTCAGCTTTTCTGCGGATGGCCGGCAAACTGCTTGGCGTCGTCGGCGATGTCGTACCAGGCCGGTTTATCGGCGACGAATTCATGAAACCGGTTGCGCACGCCCGGATCGTCATCCAGCGCATGGGCGGAGATCGGGAAGGTGTCGCCCGCTCCAGGTTCTCCAAGCGCGGTGCCGCAGGTCTTGCAGAAGGCGCGGCCAAAGGTGAACGGCGGAGTAGGCGCAAAGCGCTGCACATTGTCCTCGCCCTGGATCCAGCGAAAATCCGCGGCCTTGACGAACACGAACGTGCTCGACCCGGCCTTTCTGCAGCGCGAGCAATGGCACGTCGCCTTCATCGAAGGCTGAGCGGCAAGTTCGAACACAACCGCGCCGCAATAGCATGAGCCGCGTATCATGGTCCCGCCTCCCGCAATCACACCACCGCCTGGATCGGCCCTACCGCACGGCCATGCACGAATTGCTCGACGTAAGCGTTGCCGCTGGAATCGACCGAGGCGGCGGGCCCGCGCCAGATGATTTTGCCCTGATGGATCATGGCGATGTCGTCGGCGATCTTTCGCGCGCTGGCCATGTCGTGCGTGATCGACAGCGCCGCGCAGCCGAGGTCTTTCACCATCTCGACAATCAAATCGTTGATCGCGTCCGCCGTGATGGGATCAAGCCCCGTCGTCGGTTCGTCGAAAAAGATGATCTGCGGTTTGGCGATGATCGCGCGCGCGAGGCCCGCGCGCTTTTGCATGCCGCCGGAGAGTTCGATCGGCCGCAGATCCGCTGTCTCCGGCGCCAGCCGCACCCGGCGCATGGTTTCGATCGCGCGTTCGCGCGCCTCCGCGCGCCCAACGCCGTCGGCATAGAGCAGGCGAAACGCGACATTTTCCCAGATCGACAAGGAATCAAACAGCGCCGCGCCCTGGAACAGCATGCCGAACTGGCGCAGCGCCAGCTGCCGCTCCTGGCCGCGCGCATTGGTGATCACCTTGCCGTCCAGCAGAACCTGGCCGTCGTCCGGCTTGATGAGGCCCAGCGCGCATTTGATCGTGACGGATTTCCCCACGCCCGATCCGCCGATGATCACCAGCGATTGACCCGCCGCGAGATCGAGATCGAGCCCGTCGAGCACGACCTTCGGGCCGAAGGCCTTTTTCAGGCCGCGGAGCGCAAGCTTCGGGTTCATTCCACGAAAAACGCCGTCATCAGATAATTCGTCGCCAGGATCAGCACCGTCGCGCCGACCACCGCATTCGTCGCCGCGCGGCCGACGCCGAGCGCGCCGCCCGCGGACCGGTAGCCCTGATAGCAGCCCACGGCCGCGATGATGAAGCCGAACGCCGCCGCCTTCCATACGCCCAACAGCACGTCCTGCGATTCCAGGAAATCGAGCGTGTTGCGCAGATAGATCGAGCCGTTGAAGCCCAGCGAATTGATCGCCACCAGATACCCGCCCATCACGCCGATCGTATCGGCGACCAGCACCAGCAGCGGCAGGCCAAGCGTCGCAGCGATCAGCCGCGGCGCGACCAGAAACTTGAACGGATCGGTCGACAGCGTCGTCATCGCATCGATCTGTTCGGTCACGCGCATCGTGCCGATCTCAGCGGCGATCCCCGCGCTCACGCGCCCCGCCAGCATCAGACCCGCCAGCACTGGCCCAAGCTCGCGCGTGATGCCCAGCACGACGATGTTCGGGACGAATTGTTCGGCGTTGAAGCGCGCGCCGCCGGTATAGATGTTGAGCGCCAGCGCAGCCCCGATGAACACGGCGGTCAGGCCGATCAGCGGCAGCGAAAAATAGCCGATGCTCAGCGCCTGGCGCGCAAGCTGCGAAAGATAGAGCGGCGGCGTGAACACCGACGCGATGGCCTGCGCGACGAACGTCGCGAACCGTCCGCTCTCGCGCAGGAGCGCAATCACTCCGCGGCCGACTTGTCGAATCCAATTCAGCAAACCGCCGGTCTCCGCGCGGCGCCGACGAACGTCGTCAGCACTTCATACGCCGCCGTGTCGAACGCTGCGGCCACATCATGAAGGCGCGCCTGATCGCCCAAAAACTCCACCTGCATCCCCGCTTGAAGCTCCGGCGCCGTGCGTGCGTCCAGGATCAAAAGGTCCATGGAGACCCGCCCTAAGACTGGAAGCCGCGCGCCCTCGTGCACCCCATAACCGCGCCCTGCCGCGCTGCGCAAGAAGCCGTCGGCGTAGCCGAGCGCAACGGTTGCCGTCCGCATCGGCGTTTCCGCGACGGCCGTGGCGCCATATCCGAAGCTCTCGCCTGCCGTGACCTCGCGCACTTGCAGAACCGGCGCGGTGATGCGCGCGCAGGTCACAAGATCGGGATGATCCGCCGTGAAGGGCGAGCCGCCGTAGAGCGCCACGCCCGGCCGCACCATGTCGAAACGAAATCGCGGCCCCATGAACGCGCCGCCCGAGGCCGCAAGGCTCCGCTTGCCCGGGCCGAAGCTGTCCTGTGCGACCTGAAAGCGGGCGAGTTGCCGCGCGTTGAGCGGGTGGCTGGGGTCTTCGCTGCACGCCAGATGGCTGATCACCAGCGCCAGCGGCTGATCCCCCAGCGCATCGGCCGCTGCGCCGACAGCGTCCAGCGGCAGGCCAAGCCGGTTCATGCCGGTGTCGATGTGCGCCACCGCCGGCGCATGCGGCGCAGCCGCGCGCCAGATCTGGATTTGCGCCAGCGTGTTCAGCGCCGGCGTCAGCCCGGCGTCCAGCATGGACTGCGTGGTCTCCGGCGCAGGCCCATTGAGCACGATGATGCGCGGGCCCTGGCCCAGCACGGCGCGCAGTTTCAGGCCCTCGCCATGCGCGGCGACGAAGAAGGTCCAGCAGCCCGCTGCCGCCAGCGCCGGAGCGGCCGTCTCGATCCCCAGCCCGTAGGCGTCGGCCTTGATCGCCGCGGCGGTTTCCGCGCCTTCCGCGATCCGCGCGATCCGCCGCCAGTTCTCCGCGATGGCCGCTGCGTCAATCGTGACCCGCGCCGCGCGCGCGGGCTCACCCGTCGTCGCGGCCGGGGTGGCGGCGGTCGAGATTTCCGAAGCGGGTGTATCGGCTGTCAAAAAAGAGCCTCGCTGTACCGATGGGGCCGTGACGCTGTTTGCCGATAATCACTTCGGCGGTGTTGTGCACCTCGGCCAATTGGCGCTGCCAGGCGAAGTGCTCGTCCGTGCCCGATCGCGGCTCGGCGCGCTCCAGATAATAGCTTTCGCGGAAGACGAACAGCACCGCGTCCGCATCCTGTTCGATGGAGCCGGATTCCCTGAGGTCCGACAATTGCGGCCGCTTGTCCTCGCGCATTTCGACCTGACGCGAGAGCTGCGACAGCGCGATGACAGGCACCGCGAGGTCCTTCGCCATCGCCTTCAGGCCCTGGGTGATTTCCGACACCTCCTGCACCCGCCCATCGCCGCGCCGCGTGTTCGACGTCACAAGCTGCAGATAGTCCACGATGATGAGATCAAGCCCCTCGGTGCGCTTGAGCCGCCGCGCGCGCGTATGCAGCTGACCGATGGAGATCGCGCCGGTCTCGTCGATGTGCAGCGGCAGGCGCTGCAGCTCGGCGGACTTCTCCAACAGCCGCTCATACTCCGTCTTCGAGATGTGGCCGCGGCGGATCTTGTCGCTCTCGATTTCCGCCGCATCTGAAAGCAAGCGCGTCGCCAATTGCTCCGACGACATTTCCAGCGAGAAGAACGCAACCGTCCCGCCGGGATTTTGCGCGTTGTCGACATCGCCCGTCTCCATCGCCTTCAGCCGCGCCAGCGCGACCTGATAGGCGATGTTGGTGACGAGCGCGGTTTTTCCCATCGAGGGCCGCCCCGCGAGGATGATGAGATCGGATGGATGCAATCCGCCCAGTTTCAAATCCAGATCGGAAAAACCGGTCGAGAGCCCCGAAACATCGGATTTGCGTTCATAAGCCGCCGCCGCCACGTCGATCGATTGCGACACCGCCACCGCAAACGGATTGAAGCCTTTTGACGCGGCGCCGGTTTCCGCAAGCGAGGCCAGCGTGCGTTCGCTCTCCTCGATGATGTGATCGGCGTCGGCGCCGTCGGGCGGGTCCTGCGCGAGCGCTGAGATTTCCTCGCCGATGCGGATGAGCTGACGCCGCAGCGCCAGGTCATAGATGATGTCGGCGTATTCCTGGGCGTGCACGGAAAGCCGCGCGGCGTTTTCCAGAAGCGTCAGGATGTAGGCCGCGCCGCCGATTTCCGCGAGGCCGCCGTCCTTGGCGAAGCGCTCGCGCAACGTCACGCCGTCCGCGAGGCGCCCGCCCTCGATCATCATCGACACCGCGGTCCAGATGCGCCCGTGCACCGGATCGTAGAAATGCTCCGCGCGCAGCGGCCGGTTCAGCCGGTTGTAGATTTCATTGTCGAACAAGAGCGCCCCGAGCAGGCCCTGTTCGGCCTCCAGATTGTGGGGCGCGGCGCGCGCGGGCGCAGGTGCGGGCTGGGCGAGGGCGAGCGAACCGTCAGCGGACATGGCCCGCTTATTGCGCGATTCGGACCGCCCTTCGTTACGCGCCCGGCCTTATTCAGAGATCGAAACGAGCCATGCACAGGCGCACGCCCATGCATGACCCTGATCGCTTGGGATTACTCGTCGCGCGGGCTCGGCTCATTGGCGATGGAGGCCGCCGCGAGTTCCTGGGCCTGGGCGTCGGTCTGCGCGCGCTGCTCTTCCAGGGCCGACGCAACGACGTCTTCGCCGCGCGCCTGGCGCTCGGCCTCGTCGGTGGAGCGGGCCACATTGATCGACACATTGGCCGACACTTCCGCATGCAGCCGCACCCGCACCTGGTGCACGCCGATCGTCTTGATCGGCTTGTCCAGGACGACCGCGCTGCGCGCGAGATCAAAGCCCTTCGGCGCATCCGCGGCGATCGCGTCGGCGATGTCGCGCGCGGAGACCGATCCATAAAGCTGGCCGGATTCGCCGGCCTGCCGGATCAGCACGTAAGACTTTCCGTCGATGACTTCGGAATTCTTGCCGGCCGCGGCGCGGGCTTCGGCGTTGCGCGCTTCGATGTCGGCGCGCTGCGCTTCGAACACTTTTTTGTTGGCGTCGGTGGCGCGCAGCGCCTTGCGGTTCGGCAACAGGTAATTGCGCGCAAAGCCCGCACGCACCTTCACCACGTCGCCGATGCCGCCGAGATTTTCGACGCGCTCAAGCAGGATGATTTCCATGACCGGCGATCCTTACTGAACAGCGTACGGCAGAAGCGCCATGTAGCGCGCGCGCTTGATCGCGCGCGCCAGTTCGCGCTGCTTCTTCTGCGACACCGCGGTGATGCGCGACGGCACGATCTTGCCGCGCTCGGAAATGAAGCGCTGCAGCAGCTTCACGTCCTTGTAGTCGATCTTCGGCGATCCGGCGCCGGAGAACGGGCACACCTTACGCCGGCGTCCGAACGGGCGGCGCGCCGGGATGTTGGCGATGTTGATCTTGTTGGTGTTCTTGGACATCGCTTAATTCTCCGTTTCGGAGTCTGAATCCGAACCTGCGCCGTCATCGTCGCGGCCTTCACGGCGCGCGCGGCGGCGCTCATCGCGGTCGCGACGCGCCAGGACCGGCGAGGGCTCCGGATCGAGTTCATCGACGCGAATGGTGAGAAACCGCATCACGTCTTCGCTGATCAGCTGACGCCGCTCCAGCTCCTGCATCACCGCGGCCGGCGCGTCGATGTTCAACAGCGCGTAATGACCCTTGCGGTTCTTGCGGATGCGATAGGCCAGATTGCGCAGGCCCCAATATTCCGATTTCTCGACGCGTCCGCCCTGGTCCTGGATGGTTTTGGTGAGATCTTCCACCAGCGCGTCGACCTGCTGGGGCGAGATGTCGGGACGCGCAATAATAACGTGTTCGTAGTAAGCCATGATGTCCTTCCCTGGGCCCGCGGCGCTTTCCGGGCAGGAAGAACCCGGCAAGACGACGGTTCCTGGACGCGGATGCTCCAGGACCACGGACCGTTTGCGAAGGCGCGCAGAAGCCACAAACGGCAGGCGAAATCAAGGGGCGCGCGCCCGACAGGAACTTGGCCCCAGAATTTTGGGGCTGGATGTGGCGCGCGCACGCGACTCCCTGCAGCGTCGCCGCCATGGGCTGGTTTGATGTGTTTGTCGCTGCGGCGGCTATCGGATTGGGCGCGGTGGGGCTGTTCCTGCAGTCGCGCGTCCCGCCGGTGACGATCTTCGGATACTGGAGCAACGATCAGCTCCAATCGACGGTGCGCGAAGGCCAGGAGCGCCGCCGCCAGCATGAGCTCGGCGCGCGCCTGATCCTCGCCGGCCTGCTCCTGGCCCCGGCCTTTCTCCTGATCAAGTTGGCTCTCTAGCGCTCGAACCGCCGCCCTTCCCCGCGAGGGGAAGGTGGATCGATCGCGGAGCGATCGAGACGGAAGGGGCGGAGCCGCCGCCCCCCTCAGTCTCGCTGACGCTCGACAGCTCTCCCGCGAACGGGGGAGCAAGCCGAAGTCCGCGCAAGATGGGCTTTTCTTCCCCCGCAAGCGGGGGAAGTGGTCGCGCAGCGACCGATGGGGGCGGCAATTGAACGCCGCCCACGAAGTGCGATCCGCCCCCTCAGTCAGCCTACGGCTGCCAGCTCCCCCTCGCGGGGGAGCACGGCGGTTTTTTCTGCGACGGTCGAGATGTGCCGTCCTTCCCCGTGATGGGCTTCGGAGCGATCAGCGATCGAGACGCAAGGGGCGGAGCCTCCGCCGCGCAAAGGATCGCGGCTTCATCTTCTGAACCTTGAACCCGAAGCGGGGTTCGACTAGTCCGCGCCCATGACGACCGCATTCGTATTCCCAGGCCAGGGCAGCCAGGCCCCGGGCATGGGCAAGGCGCTGCACGACGCCTTCGCCGCCGCGCGTGAAGTGTTCCAGGAGGTCGACGACGCCCTCTCGGAGAAGCTCTCCAAACTCATTTTCGAAGGTCCCGAGGATCAGCTGACGCTGACCGCCAACGCCCAGCCCGCGCTGATGGCGGTCAGTCTGGCGGCCATGCGTGCGCTGGAGCGGGAGTTCGCCGTCACGCCGGGCCGCGCCGCGTTCGCGGCCGGCCATTCGCTCGGCGAATATTCCGCGCTCGCCGCCATGGGCGCGCTCAGCGTGACGGACGCGGCCAAGCTGCTGCGCATCCGCGGCAACGCCATGCAAGCGGCGGTTCCCGTAGGCGAGGGCGCAATGGCCGCTTTGATCGGCAAGGTCGATGTCGAGACCGCCGAAGCGATCGTCGCCGAAGCCCATTCCGCCGGCGTGGTCGTTGTCGCCAACGACAACAATGTCGGCAATGTCGTGATTTCCGGGGAGAAGGCGGCCGTCGATGCCGCGATCGCCGCCGCAAAGACCAAAGGCGTGCGCGCCATTCCCTTGAGCGTCTCCGCGCCCTTTCATTCCCCGCTGATGCAGCCCGCCGCCGACGCCATGGCCGAAGCGCTGGGCAAGATTGAAATCCTGCCCATGGCCGCGCCGATCGTCGCCAACGTCATCGCGCGCCCGAACGGCGAACCGGCCAAGGTGCGCGCGCTGTTGGTGGCGCAGGTCACAGGCCGCGTGCGCTGGCGCGAAAGCGTTGCCTGGCTCGCGGGCGAGGGCGGCGTCGCGCGGTTTGTGGAGATCGGCGCCGGCAAGCAATTGTCCGGCATGATCAAGCGCACCGCGCCGGACGCCGAAACCGTCGCGCTCAACGAACCCGCGGATTTGGAAGCGTTCGCGAAGGCGTAAAGTTGTTGGAGCCGGGACGCCCTCGTCCCGGCGTTGGACGTGGGCGAGGGCGCCCGCGCCCCGGGGAGCGACCATGTTCTCATTGGAAGGCAAAACCGCTTTGGTCACCGGCGCCTCCGGCGGCATCGGCTCGGCCATCGCCAAGGCGTTGGATGCCCAAGGCGCGCGCGTCGCGCTGTCCGGCACCCGGGTCGAGGCGCTGGAGGGCGTCCGCGCGACCATGGCGCACGACAGCCCGATCCTGCCCTGCAGCCTTTCCGATACTGCGGCCGTCGACGCCCTGATCGGCCAGGCCGAAACAGCGCTCGGCGGCCGGCTCGACATCCTGGTGTCGAACGCCGGCGTCACCAAGGACGGCCTGCTGCTGCGCATGAAGGATGAGGACTGGCAAAGCGTCCTGAAGATCAATCTGGAGGCTTACTTCAGGCTCTCGCGCGCCGCGCTGCGCAACATGATGAAAAACCGCTGGGGCCGGATCATCGGCGTGACCTCGGTGGTCGGCGTCACCGGCAACCCCGGCCAGGCGAATTACGCCGCCTCGAAAGCCGGCATGATCGGCTTCTCCAAGGCGCTGGCCCAGGAGGTCGCCAGCCGCAACGTGACGGTCAATTGCGTGGCCCCGGGCTTCATCGCCTCGCCTATGACCGACGCGCTGAACGAAGCGCAAAAAACCGCGCTGCTGGGCCGCATCCCTGCCGGACGTTTGGGCGAAGGCGCCGATGTGGCTGCCGCAATCGCCTATCTGGGGAGCGACGCGGCGGCCTACGTCACCGGCCAGACCTTGCACGTCAATGGCGGCATGGCCATGATCTAAAGCATCGTGCGTTCAATGCGATCTGAGGACCGGATCAAGCGAGGGTATCGCATTGAACGCACAAAGATGCTTTAAATTCAAAAGGTTCTAAAGCAACTTGATGCATTCAATTCGCTCAGCGTTCTCCCTCGGGCCGAGGCGAATTGAATGCATGTTGCTTTAGCGGGTTGCATCCGGGCTTCTGGCCAAGCCGGAATCCGCATGCTAACGGAGCGCGACTTTTCGGGGCCGCAGGCGTCCAGCTCAGGGATTCGCGGCGTCCTTTCTGTAGTTCTGAGAATTCACATCCTGGCGAGGCAAGTATGTCGGACGTATTCGAGCGCGTGAAGGCGATCGTCATTAAGCATCTGGAAGCCCCGCCGGAGAAGGTCACCGAGAAGGCCAGCTTCATCGATGATCTCGGCGCCGACAGCTTGGACAATGTCGAACTCGTCATGGCGTTCGAGGAAGAGTTCGGGATCGAAATTCCGGACGACGCGGCCGAGCACATTCAGACCGTCGGCGACGCGGTGAAGTTCATCTCCGAAAAGAGCGGCTGAGGCCGGGCGCCGCACGATGCGCCGGGTCGTGATTACGGGCGTCGGGCTGCTGACGCCTCTAGGCGCGGGACGCGAGATCAGCTGGTCGCGCTTGCTGGCGGGCCAATCCGGCGCCAACCGCATTGAGCATTTCAAGATCGACGATCTGCCCTGCCGGATCGGTTGCCTGATTCCGCGCGTCGATGGCCGCGGCGGCGGCGGTCCCGACATCGAGGGATCGTTCGATCCCGACAAAACCATGTCGCCGAAAGAGCAGCGCCGCGTGGATGATTTCATCCTCTACGCGATGGCCGCGGCCGACGAAGCCATCGCCGATTGCGGCTATACGCCAGAGACCAACGAGCAGCGCGAGCGCATCGGCGTGTTGATCGGCTCGGGCATCGGCGGCCTGGATTCCATTGCGCAAACCGCATTGCTTTTGGAGCAGGGCGGTCCTCGCAAAGTCAGCCCGTTCTTCATTCCCGGCGCGTTGATTAATTTGGCCTCGGGGCAAGTATCGATCCGCTACGGCCTGCGCGGCCCCAACCATTCGGTGGTGACGGCATGCGCCACCGGCGCTCACGCCATCGGCGATGCAGCGCGCCTGATCAAATACGGCGATGCGGACCTGATGGTGGCCGGCGGCGCCGAGAGCGCGATCTGCCGCATCGGCATGGCCGGCTTCGCCGCCGCGCGCGCGCTCTCCACAGGGTTCAATGATCGTCCCACGGAAGCGTCGCGCCCCTATGACAAGGATCGCGACGGCTTCGTGATGGGCGAGGGCGCCGGCGTCGTGGTGCTGGAAGAATACGAACACGCCAAGGCGCGCGGCGCGAAGATGTATGCGGAAGTCACTGGATACGGGCTTTCCGGCGACGCATACCACATCACCGCGCCGGCCGAGGACGGCGACGGCGGCTTCCGCGCCATGCGGGCTGCGCTGAGGGATTCCGGTCTTTCCGCGACAGACATCGACTATGTGAACGCGCACGGCACATCCACGCCGCTGGGCGATGAAATTGAACTCAGAGCGGTGGAACGCGCTTTCGGCAATGCGGCGAGCCAGCTCTCGCTGTCGTCGACGAAATCCGCGATCGGCCACCTCCTCGGGGCGGCGGGGGCCGTGGAGGCGATCTTTTGCGCGATGGCGATCCGGGATGGGAAGATCCCCCCGACTCTGAACTTGTCCAATCCTTCGGTGGAGACCGCAATCGATCTTACGCCATTGACGGCGAAGACGAAGACGGTGAAGGCGGCGATGTCGAACAGCTTTGGGTTCGGGGGCACGAACGCGGCGGTGATCCTGACCGCGGTGAGCTGATGGCGGAGCGTCCGGGCGCGCGAGCCAAGGCGCCGCGCAAGACCTCGTCGAAGAAGGGCGCCAAGGCGGCCGCGCGCAGACGCAGCGCCGCGCGCGTCGCGCGCTTTGCATCCGCGATCATGACGCTGGCCTTCGTCGGCCTCACGGCGGTGTTTTTATTTATCTTCGAAGCAAACCGTCCCGGTCCGATGGCGCGCGACGGCGCCACGATCGTTGTGCCGCGCGGCGCCTCGGTCACCGCGATCGGGCGCATGCTTCAGGAAGAGGGCGCGGTGCGCAACGCGCTGGCGTTTCGCGTCGCAGCGCAAGTCTATGCCGGCGGCGCCCACATGCAGGCTGGCGAATACGCGGTGGAACGCGGCGATTCCATGCGCGCGATCATCACGCGCCTGACCAGCGGACGCTCGCTCCTCCATCCCATCACCATTGCTGAAGGCCTCACCAGCCAGGCCGCGATCGCCATTCTCGCGAGTTCCGACGTGCTCACCGGCGAGACCCCGCAAGTGCCCCCGGAAGGCGCCCTGTTGCCGGAGACCTACGCCGTTCCCCGCGGCACCGAGCGCGCCACGGTGCTGCGCCAGATGGTGCAGGCGCAGCAGGAAACGCTGGAAGAACTCTGGCGCAACCGCGCCGATAATCTCCCCGTCACCACCCCGGAGGAAGCGGTCATCCTCGCCTCCATCGTGGAGAAGGAAACCGGCGTGCCGGAAGAGCGCCCGCGCGTGGCCGCGGTGTTCGTCAATCGTCTGCGCCGCGGCATGCGCCTGGAGAGCGATCCCACCATCATTTACGGCGTGTGCCGGCAATTGCCCGCGCGCTGCGTCAATGGCCGCCTGGTCAATGAACGCACCGGCGAGCAGCGCGGCATCCGCCAGAGCGAGATTGACCTCGACACCGGCTACAACACCTATCGCATCCCCCGCCTGCCGCCGACGCCGATCGCCAATCCTGGGCGCGCGTCGCTGGAAGCGGTGCTCAATCCGCCCGACACCAATGACCTGTTCTTCGTTGCGGACGGAACCGGCGGTCACGCCTTCGCCGCCACCAACGCCGAGCACAGCCGCAATGTTGCGCGCTGGCGCGCCATCGAGCGGGGACAGTAGCGCGCCCCTCGTATTGCCGAAGCGCGCGATGTGCGCCTATCAGACTGGATGGGCGTCTCAAGCATGACCGGCTTCGCCCGCACGGAAGGCGTGTGCGGGCCAGTCTCCTGGATCTGGGAGGCGCGCAGCGTGAACGGGCGCGGGCTGGATGTGAAGCTGCGCACGCCGTCAGGCCTCGATGCGCTGGAGACTGTTGCGCGTGAACGCGCCAATGCGCTGTTCAAGCGCGGCTCGCTGCAGGTGACGCTGACTTTGGCGCGTGAAACCGCAGCCGCGCAGCTGAAGATCGACCATGCTTTTGTTCAGCGCGTGCTGGAGGAAGGCCGCGCCTATGAAGAGCGCGGTCTGGCCGCACCGCCGCGCTGGGATGGCGTTCTGGCGTTGCGCGGCGCGCTGGTCAGCGAAGATGCAAGCGACAGCGAAGACGATCGCGAAGCGCTGGTCGCTGCGCTCAGCGCAGGCGTCGTCGCGGTGTTGGAGCGTTTGCGCGATGCGCGCCGAACCGAAGGCCGCGCGCTGCAATCCATTCTGTCCAACCTTCTTGATGACATCGAGCGCTTGACGCGGCTGGCGCGGGAAACCGCAGGCGACGCCCCCGCGATCATCGCCGAACGTCTGCGTCAGCGCATCGCCGCCGTCGCGCCTGAGATCGCCATCGATCCCGCGCGCTTTGCGCAGGAAGCCGCCATTATCGCTTCGCGCGGCGATGTGACCGAAGAAATCGAGCGCTTGCTCGCGCACGCCGCCGAAGCCCGCGCGTTGATCGCGCGTGACGAAGCGGCGGGCCGGCGGCTTGATTTTCTGGCCCAGGAGTTTGCGCGTGAAGCCAATACGCTGTGCGCCAAAGCCGCCGATATCGCCCTCACGCGCATTGGCCTCGATCTGAAAACCGCCGTCGATCAGCTCAAGGAGCAATCGGCCAATGTCGAATGAAGCGGCGCGGCGCGGCTTGATGCTGGTCCTGTCGAGCCCGTCGGGGGCCGGCAAGTCCACGCTCGCGCGCATGCTCATCGCCTCCGAACCCGGCATGGAGCTGTCGATTTCCGCCACCACGCGCCCGCCGCGCCCGGGGGAGATCGATGGGCGCGAATATCATTTCTTGTCGCGAGAACAATTCGAGCAGCAGGCCGACCGCGGCGATTTTCTCGAATGGGCGCGTGTGTTCGATAATTATTACGGCACGCCCAAGGCCGCGGTGGACGCAGCCCTCGCCGCCGGCCGCGATGTCCTGTTTGATGTGGATTGGCAGGGCGCCCGCGCTTTGCGCGCTGCAGCGCCCGACGACGTGGTCGGCGTGTTCATCCTGCCGCCCTCGATCGAAGAATTGGAGCGCCGGCTGCGCGCGCGCGCGCAGGACGACGCAACCGTTATCGCGCGCAGGATGGCGCGCGCGGCGGACGAAATCGCCCATTGGGCCGAATACGATTACGTTCTGATCAATCGCGACATCGACCACACGTTCCGCGAGATCGTCGCCATCATCGGCGCCGAACGCCTCAAGCGCATTCGCCAGACCTGGCTGGGCGATTTCGCCGCCAGTCTGAAACTTCCAATTTAAGCAGCGCCGTTCCAGCGCAATTCAACCGCCGCCAGGCAATCGGCGATCGAGTTCGCCGCCAGAATATCTTTGGCGAAAGCCGCCGGCGTGAGATTGGCGTCGATCGTGTGCTGAATGAGATGAAAGAACGGCGCCCAGAAATCGTCTTCCGAGAGAAACACGATGGGCTTTGTGTGCAGCCCGAGCCGGCTCCACGACAGCGTCTCCACCGCTTCCTCCAGCGTGCCGATGCCGCCGGGCAGGCACACGAACGCGTCGCTCTCCTCAAACATGATGAACTTGCGCTCGTGCATGGTGTCGACCATGCGGTGCGGCACGCTCTCCAAGACGATCTCCCGGCGCGCCAGGAAGCGCGGCATCACGCCCAGCACCGTCCCGCCCGCCTCATGCGCCGCGCGCGCCGCCCGGCCCATCAGCCCGATGGAGCCTCCGCCATACACAAGCCGGATCCCGCGTTGGGCGAGCGCTGTCCCGAAGCGCTCGGCAAGCGCCAGATAGTCCGGACGCGTCGTCTCCGATGATCCGCAATAGACGCAGATCGAGCGGGATTTTTCAGCGGCGTTCGACGCGTCAGACATTAGAGTGAATTCGCTCCCGAAGCGGGCGCACATTGCAGGGGCCCCGCGCGCGCTCTACCTCTACAACAGAAATCGCCCAGGACGAGCCTCATGCGCGGCGAAAGGCCCGCCAAACCAAAACCGGACGCAGAAGCCGCCCCGCCCGCCCCATCGCCCCTCCAGATCGCCCGGCGCCTGTTCGGCCTGATCGGCGGCTTGCGCGGGCGCGGCGTGCAGGCGCGGTTGTGGATAAGTCTGGCGCTGACGATTGTCGCGAAGGTCGTTGCGGTGTTCGCGCCTTTGGTGCTGGCCGACGGCGTGAACGCCTTGGCCGCCGGCGATGCGCGCGGCGCGTTGGATGTGTTCGTCAGCCTGGCGATGTTTTGGGCGGCGTTGCGCTTTGTTTCCGTCGCCGGTCCGCAGCTGCGCGACGCTCTGTTCCAGCCGGTCAGCGAGCAGGCGCAACGCCGGGTCGGCGCGGCCGTGTTCGGCCACGTGCATTCGCTCTCGGTGCGCTTTCACCAGAGCAAGCGCACCGGCGCGGTCTATCGCACCATCGAACGCGGCGTGCGCGCGATCGATTTTCTTCTGCGCTTCCTGGCATTCAACATCGCGCCGACCGCGATCGAATTGGTCCTGGCCGCGGGCGTCCTGGCCTGGCGCTACGGGCCGATGTTTGCAGTGATCGCGGCGCTGACGGTCGTGCTCTATGCGTGGCTGACCTTTGGCATCACCGAATGGCGTCTGCGCTTTCGCCGCGAGATGAACGAGCGCGACACCGAAGCCGCGGGCCGCGCGGTTGATTCCCTCATCAATTTCGAAACGGTGAAAAGTTTCTCCGCCGAGGCGCGCGAAACAGAACGCTTCGACAAGGCGCTGGCCGATTATGCGCGCGCCGCGGTGCGCTCCAACACGTCGCTTGCCGCGCTGAACATCGTGCAAAGCGTGATCATGACGGTCGGCCTCGCCGCCATGGTGATTGGCGCCGGCTATGTCACCGCCGCCGGCCGCATGGGACCGGGCGACATCACCGCCGTCATCCTCATCATGATGAATCTGTATGCGCCGCTGAACATCCTGGGCTTCGCCTATCGCGAGATCAAGCAATCCTCCATCGACATGGAGAAGATGTTCGCACTGTTGGATGAAGAGCCCGACGTCGCCGATGCGCCGGACGCCAAGCCGCTCGACGCTCCGCGCGGCGAAGTCGTGTTCGACGATGTCTCCTTCGCCCATGAAGGCCGCGATCGCGGATTGTCTCACGTCTCGTTCCGGGCGCCCGCGGGCTCGACCCTTGCGATCGTCGGCCCCAGCGGCGCGGGCAAATCCACGGTGTTGAAACTCCTCTTCCGCTTCTACGATCCCGCCCGCGGCGCCGTGCGCATCGACGCACAAGACATCCGCGCCGTCACGCAGGCCAGCCTGCGCGACGCGCTGGGCCTGGTGCCCCAGGATGTGGTGCTGTTCAACGACACCATTCGTTACAACATCGCCTATGGCCGCTTGGAGGCGACCCAAGCGGAGATCGAGGAAGCGGCCCGCCGCGCGAAATTGCTGGATTTCATTGAAGGCCTTCCCGACGGCTGGGAAACCCGCGTCGGCGAGCGCGGCCTCAAACTGTCCGGCGGGGAGAAACAACGCGTCGGCATTGCGCGCGTCGTGCTGCGCGATCCGAAAATCCTGGTGCTCGACGAAGCGACGTCATCCCTCGACAGCGTCACCGAAGCGGAAGTGCAGGCCGCCTTCGAGGAGGCCGCGCGCGGACGCACCACCGTCATCGTCGCCCATCGCTTGTCCACGATCGCTCATGCTGATCAGATCATCGTGCTCAGCGACGGCGCGGTGGTGGAGCGCGGCCGCCATGGCGAACTCGTCGCGCGCAATGGCGTCTATGCCGATATGTGGCGCATGCAGGCCGAAGAGCCCGCGTCGATCGCAGCGGCGGAATGATCAGCCGCGCGCAGGTCCTGTAACGACCGGCGCCGCCACGCCGCCTGCCGAAATCGCTTCGCTCTCCACGCCGAACGCCGCGCGCAAAGTCTCCGCGGAGAGCGCCTCGGCAGGCGCGGCGTCGATCAGAATGCGCCCGCTTTTCATCACCGCGATCCGCGAAGCAAAGCGAGCCGCAAGCGTCAGGTCGTGCAACACCACCAGCGCTGCGCCGCCGCGCTCTACGAAATCCGCAATCAAACGCATCGTCGTCCAGGCGTGCAACGGGTCAAGCGCGGCGGTGGGTTCATCAGCGATCAGCGCCGGCGCCTCGGAAGCCAGCGCCCGCGCGATGTGCACCCGTGCCCCTTCGCCGCCCGACAGCGTGTCGACCGATCTCTCGGCCATGCGCCCCAGATCGCACGCAGCGATGGCGCGCGTCACTGCGTCGGCGTCGGCGCCGCGCAGCCGTGCGATGTTTGCGCCATAGGCGAACCGTCCCAACGCGACTGCATCGCGCACGCGGATCGGCCAAGCGGTGGTGCGGGATTGGGGAAGATAAGCGCACGCGCGCGCGCGTTCGCTCGGGGTCATCGCCGTAACGGTTTGACCGCTCAGCGAAGAAGTCCCGCGTTCGGTCTTGATCAGACCCAGCGCCGCGCGCGCGAGCGTGGTTTTTCCGCTGCCGTTCGCGCCGATCAGCGCCACAAGCTCCCCGCGCGCGACCGCAAGGCTCGCCCCGTCCACCAGCGTCGCATCGCCCGCGCGCACAACGATGTCGTGGATCGACAGCGCGGTCATACGGCCCCCCGCCGCGCCGCGATCCAGACGAACATCGGCGCGCCGATCAGCGCAGCGATCACGCCGAGCTTGAGCTCGTTCGCCGTGGGGGTCAGCCGGACAATGATGTCCGCGATCAACAACAGCACGCCGCCGGCGAGCGCGGAGGGAACCAGCGTGCGCGCGGGATCGTATGCCGCGAACGGACGCACGATATGCGGCGCCACAAGGCCCACAAAGCCGATCGCGCCGGCGAGCGCAACCGATGCGCCCGTCGCCAAGCCCGCGCCGGCGATGATGAAGAGCCGCGCGTGCTTGAGGTCCACGCCGAGACCGGCGGCGGCTTCCTCGCCCAGCGTCAGCGCCGAAAGATTGCGCGCCTGAGACAGCAAGACGCCCAGGCCCGCAATGATAAAGGGCGCACTGAGCGCCAGATCCTCGAGGCTGCGATTGGCGACCGAACCCAGCGTCCAATTGATCATGTCCGACAGCGAAAACGGGTTGGGCGCAAGGTTCATCAACAGCGCAAGCACCGCGCCCGCAAAACTCGACAAGCCCACGCCGATCAGAATGAGCGAGACGATCGTGGCTTGCCGGGCTGCGGCGATCGCGAGCAATGCGGTCGCCGCCAGCGCGCCCGCGATCGCTGCAAGCGGCGTCACCAAGGGCGCCGCAGCGCTCACGCCCCAATAGACCGAAATCGTTGCAAACAGCGTCGCCGTCGCGGAGACGCCAAGCACGCCTGGTTCCGCGAGCGGATTGCGCAGATAGCCTTGCAGCGCAGCGCCGGCCGCGCCGAGGCTTGCGCCGACGATAAACGCGCTGAGCGCGCGCGGCGCGCGGATTTCCCAGATGACGATGGCGTCGCCGGGATCGCCCGCTCCGAATGCGCCGGCCAAGACGCGGCCCAGCGGCAACGGCGTTGCGCCCAGCGCGATCGCTGCGAAAAATGCAGCGATCGCGATCCCCGCGAGCAGCAGATTGAACGTGCGCAGGCTCATCGTGGCGCGCCTGCCAAGGCGTCGGCGATGTCGGCGATAAACCATCCCGCGCACGCGGTCGCAGCCCCATTGATGGAGATCTGCCGCGTTTGCGCGAGCGCGCGTTGCGCCAAGCCGTGGCGCGTGGGCGACCAGCGATTGGTGTCATCGGCTTCCGCGCCGAAGCTGGCGAAGAGAACGATGTCCGGCGCCTCGTAAGGCAGCGATTCCAGGGGCAGGGGATTCCAGCCGGGCCGCGTCATGTAATTGCGGTAGCCGGATTGCGCGATGATGTCGTGGATCATCGAGCCGGGACCGGTCGTCACGCCGCCCGGCGTGACGTAAAGAACCGTGCGGTTGGTCTGCGCGCGGCGCGCGTCAGCGATGCGCGCGCGCAGCAGCGCGATGTCTCCGTCGCCACGGCGCGGATGACCGAGCGCGGCCGCGGCATCGGCGATGTTGCGCGCTATCCCGTCCACGTCATCGGCGTACCCGAGTTGCAGAACTGGAATGTTTGCGCGCGCAAGAAATTCCGCAATTCTGGGCCCGCCGCCATACGTGCGCACCACAAGGTCCGGCCGTGCGGCGATGATCGCCTCCGCCGTCGCCGGCGCTTGGGCGAGGCCTTCGGCTGCATCCGCCATATAGGAAAAGGCGCTGTCGGCGTCGGGCGACAGTGCGGCAATCTGCGTCCGGTCGGCCAACCTCAGCACGAACTGGTCCGCGCAATAATCGAGGCTGACGACGCGCTGCGGCGTCCGCGCCGCAACCGCACGCGGATTGCTATGCGGCTGCGGCGCGCAGGCGTTCACGACAAACGCCAGGAGCAAACAGAAGAGCGGCGCGCGCGGCATGCAAAACCTTAGAACGCCGCTTTCAGGCCGACGAAGCCCGCCGCGCCCGGCGTGGCGTACGAGAACACGTCCTCGTAGGTCTCATCGAGCGCATTCTCCACACGTCCATGGAGCGACACCGCCTCGCTCAGCCGCCAATCGCCGCCGACATTCACGAGCGCGTACGCATCCTGCGTCACGCGCGTTGCGGGGAAAGTGATGAACGCGTCGTCTTCCGTTTCGCCGTTATAGCGCACCGTGAGATATGCGCCGCCGCGCGCCCCGCGCCACGCAAGATTGACGCTGCCGGAATGTTCGGGCCGGCGAATTTCCCGCGCGCCGTTCTCTTCTGCATCAAGCCAGGCATAGGCCGCCTCCAGCGTCCATCCCGCGCCGATGTCGACTTGCGCGAACGCTTCGACGCCGTCTTGTTTTGACGACGTTGTCCGATTGTCGGCCGTTGAAAGAAAGTTCGGCGGGCCGCCAAAGCTGGTGAAGATTTCGTCTTCCAGCTCCGCGGAGAAGTACGTCACGCCAATGCGCGCCGGGCCGATGGATTGCTCTGCGCCAAGCTCCCAGCCTTCCGATGTCTCCGGCTTGAGATCGGGATTGCCGAGGAAGCTCGTTGGATCGAACCCGAACAATTCAAAATTGGTCGGGTTCTTGACGCCCGTGGCGTATGCGCCGCGCACGCGCGTTCCCGTCGCGAACCGATACGACGCGTCCGCGCGCAAGGTGGTCGCGTCCTCGAAGCGGTCATTGGCGTCATGGCGAACCGCAGCGCCAAACCCGAACTGGTCGCGCCATGCGAAGCGATACTGCGCGACCAGCCCCGTCGTCTCCAGCGCGCGCTCTGCGTTTTCAGGGCCGGCCGCGCCGACCGGCACGTTGCGATAGGTCTCTCGTTCGTAATCGATTGCGCCGGTCAGAGCGTGCGAGGCGTCTGCGCCCTGGACCGTAAAGTTTGAGACATACGAAACCTTTTCCCGCCGGCCGTCGGTGAAGAACGCAAAGAAGGGATCGTCATTGCGCCGTTCGACGTCCGTGACTTGTGCGGAGAGGTCATGCGTCCAGCGGCCCGAAAGCGTCTCCAGGCGTGCGCCGACGAGGCCGTAGCGCGCCTGCTGCCGCGTGCGATAGCCGGTGCTGTCAACGACAAAGCCCGTGAAGAAATCCTGCGGGTCGGTGTCGGCTTCCGATCCGACATAGCGTCCGATCGCGCGCAGCGTCAGAACAGGAGAAACGTCAAACCCAAGCCGCGCATGCACGGACTTCGTCTGCGCGCCGTCATCTTCATCGCCGCTGCGCGCGATGTTCGATCCCCCTGTTTCTGAGAATGCGCCGGAGAGCGCAAAGTCGAGCGGCCCCGCAACGCCCGCCCAGCGCGCGGCGGCGTCGAACGTCTCAAACGAGCCGCCTTCAACGCGACCCCGCCACCCCGGCGCTTCCGCGCCCGACAGCGTTTGATAATGCACCACACCGCCGATCGCGTCGGAGCCATATAGCGCCGACTGCGCGCCGCGCAGCACTTCGATGCGCGCGGCTTCATCGGCGTTCAGCGCCGCGAAGTCGAACTCGCCTTGAAACGGATCGCTGGCTTCGATGCCGTCGATCAGCACGAGCGTGTGGTTGGCCTCGGTTCCGCGGATGCGGATCTGCGTTTGGCTGCCCACGCCGCCGAGACGGCTGACGCTGACGCCCGGCGCATCGCGCAGAATGTCGGCCACGACGCGCACCTGGCGCGTTTCGATCTCATCAGAAGAGAAAATCGTCGCCGAGCCGCCCCATAAATCGGCCGGCGCGCTGCCGCCGCGGGAGGCGGTGACGATGATGTCGGCGTCGGTGTCTTGCGCCAGAGCAGGGGCAGCCAACAAGACAGCCCCAAGAAACGTGAAAACGATGGTCCGCATAGCGTCATCTCCAAGCGCCGCGCGCGAACCATTCGCGCACGGCCTGTGATGCCGCTTCTCGAGGTAAACCCCCGCGCCTCCGGCTGGTCCTGGCCGGGAGCAGAGCGACGGCGTCGGCAGGTCTCCCGGCTCCCGGATCATCGCGGATCCCCGGCCTTCCCGAGCCCAATGGCTCAGTGGCGCGCGAGGGGGATGCGCTTCCCGGTTACGGTTGCAGGCACAGCCGCGGCATGGAGGGGAGCCCTCGCACCGCGTTCCCTATTCACCCTGCGCAAGCAGGGACCGACTGCGTCGCGGTATACGCGCCTCGCGCGGCCTGTCCAGCGCCGTCCGGATCGGAAAGTTTTCCACAGACCCTTTGCGCTTGCGTGCGCGACGGCGGGTGTGGGCGGTTGCGCCTGAGCGCTGTTCAACGGCAATGTCGTGCCAAGCCGCGCAGAGAGCGGCGCCGAACCAAGGGAGCAGCCAGTGTTCGCGGTGCTGGCCCACGCCAAGGACGATCCCGGCGCGCCGCCGGTGGCTCAAGCGCTGGGCGACCGGGTGCTCGCGCGCATCGTGATCGGCGAACGCGCCGGCGAATTGTCGCTCGGCCACATGAACGCGATCGTGGTGTGGAGCGCGCTTGCCGCTGAACGCGCGCGCGGAGAGCTCTTCGAATTGTGCGCCCATGTGCGGCGCGCGATCCTCGTGCGCACCGACGACACGCCATGGCCTGCGGATTTGGGCGTTCAGGCCGACGCCGTCGATTGGCGCAGCGGCGGATTGCCCGCACTGCTTGCGGCGATGGAGGCGGGCAGGGAAGCGAAAGCGGAGGCGTCGAAACGGTCTCCATTCCAGGCCGCCGCAGGCGCTTTGGCGATCGCCAGCGCGCTCGCGCCGACGGCAGGCGGCGCAGCCCCCGCCGCCGCGCCGCGCAGCGTGCACGAAACCCGCAACGGCGCGCGCGTCCGCCGCCAGGGCGAGCAGGCGGCCCAGACCGAAGCTGTCGCCGCCTCGGCCCACATGCATGCCAAGCCGGCCGCCGAATTGGATTTGGACGCGCTTCCCCCGCCGGCCGAAAATGATCCCGCAGTCTCCGCGCGCGAGCTCTTGAAACACGCGCCGCGCACGCATGCGGACTTTCCCGAGCCGCGCCGGCAGAAGGTCACGCTTCTCGAGCTCGGGCCGCTATCGATCCGGATTTGACCGCTTACGCGGCCGCCTGCGCCCCATCGCGCTTTGCCCCGCGCTCGATCTCTTTCATCAGATCCCGCACATAGACGTGGAAATCCACCTGCATGCGATGGCGCGGGCTGTCATAGAAGTGGCCCAGATGCATCGCTTCGTCAGCGGCGGTGACGCGCTGCATCTCGTCGCGTGAGGGAAACGCATAGCGCCCCAGCAGCGCTGCTGCGACCAGCTTTGATTGCTGCTCCGCGAAATTGACGAGCGTCGGCAGGGGCTGCGCGAGGCCCAGGAAGAAGACGGTCTCCACGCCTGGCTTCACCATGCGCTTGAAGAGCGGAAAGACGTTGTCCCGCGGCGTGAGCTCGTCCTGCTTGAAAAACGGGAACGAGACATTGTAGCCCGTGGCCCAGATGATCGCGTCGATCGCTTCGCGCGTGCCGTCGGTGAAGATGACGCCATCGCCGTCGAGACGCTCGATGCCGGGTTTCGGCGTGATGTCGCCGCAGCCGACCCGCGTGAGAAACTCGCCCGAAACCGATGGGTGGCCGTCCAGCGGCTCGTGATCCGGCTTCGGCAGCCCATAATCCTCCATGCGCCCAATGGACTTCTTGATCTTCGAACGCGCCAGCGCGCGGCCCATCGTCGTCGGCATCCAGGCGGGGAGAACAGCCTTGTCGGCGACTTTGCCGTTCAGATATTTCGGCAACACCCACACGCCGCGGCGCATGGAGATGAAAAGGCGCTTCGCCAGCGGCCGTTGCGACAATTCCGAGGAGATATCCATCGCGGAATTGCCGGCCCCGACGACCATCACGGCCTTGTCGCGGAAATCGTAAGGGTCGAACGGGTTTCGATAATAGTGCGAGTGCACTTGGTAGCCGTCGAACGCGCCCGGATAGCGGGGCAGGCGGGCGTCCCAGTGATGGCCGTTGGCCACCGCGATCGCATCGTACTCCCGCACCTCGCCGTTCGACAGAAACACGCGCCAGCGGCCGTCGTCCTTGCGCACGCAATCCGTCACCGCCGTGTTGAAGGTGATCGTGTCGCGCAGGCCGAAATGATCGACGTAGTCATTGAAGTATTGCAAGAGCTGCGAGTGGTGGGGAAAATCCGGCCAATCGGCGGGTACGGGAAAATCCTCAAACGCCAGCCGCCATTTCGACGTGTCGATATGCAGGCTTTGGTAGCACGACGATGCCCCGTTCGGGTTCTGATAATACCAATTGCCGCCGATCGCGTCCGACATCTCGAAGCAATCGTACGGCAAATCATGATCTTTCAGCCGCTTGGCCATCGTGAAGCCGGAGCACCCCGCCCCGATGATGCACGTCTTGGGTTTCGTCGCGCCGTCGAACGCCATGCACTGCCTCCTGACGACGAGATTAGCGCATGACCTTAAGGCGCCACAAATGCGCGTTGCGGGGGACGCGCCTGCGGCCTAGCGTCCGAAGAGACAGCACAGGAGCCGGCGATGAGCGTGAACGTGGCGAGCGTCCAGACAGCCCTCGACAAGGCCGCCGCATCCGGCGCGTTGGCCGGCGCTGTCGCAATGTGCGCCGATCGCGGCGGCGTGATCTTCGAAGGCGCGGCGGGGCGCCGCAGCGTCGCCGCGGACGCGCCCATGACGAGCGACACGACCTTCTGGATCGCATCAATGACCAAGGCGCTGACGTCCACCGCGGCCGCCATGCTGGCCGAGCGCGGCGCCCTTGATCTCGACGCGCCGGCGAAACACTACATCCCCGCGATCGGCGATATCGGCGTGCTGACGGGCTTTGACGCCAACGGCCGGCCGATCACGCGGGCGCCGCGGCGGCCGGTGACGGCGCGTGCGCTGCTCACGCACAGCGCCGGCTTCGGCTACGAGCTGTTCAGCGCCGACGTCGAAAAGTCGATCTCCGCTCTGGGCCTGCCGCCGATGCTGGAAGGCAAGCGCGCCACGCTGACGGCGCCGCTGATCTTCGACCCTGGCGAGCGCTGGGAATATGGCGTCAACACGGACTGGGCTGGCCTTCTGGTTGAAGCCGTCAGCGGCAAGACGCTGGGACAATTCCTCAGCGAGAATATCTTCTTGCCGCTTGGAATGAGCAGCACGGCGTTTGCCCCCAACGACGACATGCGCGCGCGTCAGGCCGGCATGCATGTGCGCTTGCCCGATGGCGCGCTTGCGCCGATGCCGTTTGAGATGAGCCCGGTCGCTGATTATGAGTCCGGCGGCGGCGGCCTCTACTCCACCGCCGGCGATTATTTGACGTTCCTGCAAATGATCCTGCATGGCGGCAAGTGCAGCGGCAATCGGCTCCTCAGCGCGGAAACCGTGACTGCGCTGTCCACCAACCAGATGGGCGATCTGCGCGTACGCCCCATTCCGTCCAACACGCCCATGTCGCGCGATTCAGAGTTTTTCCCCGGCATGGAAAAGAGCTGGAGCCTCGCCTTCATGATCAATCATGAGCGCGCCCCGACGGGCAGGGCGGCGGGTTCGTTGGCCTGGGCGGGCCTGGCGAACTCATTCTACTGGATCGACCCGGCGACGGGCGTGTGCGGCGTGTTCCTGGCGCAGCTTGTCCCGTTTGCCGATGACCGCGCCATTGCGGCGTATCTCGACTTTGAGACAGCGGTGTACGACGCGCTTGGACGTGCCTGATGTTTGTCGATGATCCGCCCGTTGGCCCCGTCGCGCCGGCGCATGCGTTCGATGAAGCGAAACTGCAGGCCTATTTGTTGGCGCGGCTGGAAGATTTTTCGCCGCCGATGCGCGTGCAGCAGTTTCGCGGCGGCGCCTCCAACCCGACCTTTCTGCTGACGGCCGGCGATGGCGCGAACGCCAAGCGTTTCGTGCTGCGCAAGAAGCCGCCGGGCGTGCTTCTGGCCAGCGCGCATCAGGTCGAACGGGAATATCGCGTCGCATCAGCGCTCCAATCGGTCGGCTTCCCCACCGCGCCGATGCGCCTTCTGTGCGAGGAGCCTGAGATCGTCGGCACGAATTTCTACGTCATGGATTATCTGCCCGGCCGCATCTTCCGCGACGCGACGCTGCCGGATCTGCAGCCGGCGGAACGCGCGGCCATCTATGACGATCTGAACGCGCGTCTCGCGCAGCTGCACCAGGTGGATTGGCGCGGCATCGGCCTTGAGGGATTCGGCAAGGCCGGCGCCTATTTCGAGCGTCAGGTCGCGCGCTGGATCAAGCAATATCGCGGCGCGGAATCCGAACCCATCGCGGCCATGGAGGCGTTGATCGAGGAATTGCCGGCGCGCATCCCGAAGGATGACTCCGTCGCCATCGCGCACGGCGATTATCGGCTTGAGAACGTGATGTTCCATCCAACCGAACCGCGCATCATCGCCGTGCTGGATTGGGAATTGTGCACCATCGGCCATCCGCTGGCCGACCTCGGCTATGTCGCGGGTCTCTGGCGTTCGCATGATCCAGGTTGGGGCTCGCTCGACGGCGTTGAATTCGGCGCCAGCGGCATCCCGACGGAACAGGCGTTTGTCGAGGCCTATTGCCGCCGCACGGGACGCGACGCGATCGAGGATTGGCGCTTCTACGTCGCGTTTGGACAGTTTCGCCTCGCTGCGATCGCGCAAGGGGTCTACCGTCGCGTCTTAAGCGGCGCGGTCGCAAGCGATCGCCCCGCCATCAACGGAACGCCCGATCGCGCACAGCTCGCGCTCGATATTCTGCACGGCCGCGCGTGAAGCTGCGCCGCATAAAGCGGCTCATGCTGAATGTTGCCGTTTTGCCAAACATTGCGGCGTCGACGTAAAAGAGCGCGTAGCGCCCTCGGCGGGGCAGTCGATAGCGGGCGAACGCGGATAAAGGCCGGCGATGAAGAGAGCACGCACTCTAATGTGGACAGCGGTGTTCGGAGCAGCAGCCGTCGCGCTCGCGGCGGGCGCGCTGTTCGCCATGCGCCAAGACCGCCAATCCGAAGCGCCCGCAGACGAATCCAGCGCAATCGCGTTTGCCGATCTTGGCCGCGATCTCGAAACCGCGACCTTGGTTAACGCGGAAGGAGAACGCGTCGAATGGAGTGGGCTCAATGGGCAGCCGCGCGCTGTTTTCTTTGGCTTCACCCATTGTCCGGTGATTTGCCCGGTTACCATTTATGAATTGACTGACGCGGTGCAGAAGCTCGGGCCGCAGGGCGCCGCGCTGACCATTGATTTCATCAGCGTCGATCCCGATCGCGATACGCCTCAGGTTCTGCATGACTATGTCACGCCCTTCGGTCCGAACATCCGCGCCTTCACCGGCGCGCGGGAAGAGATTGATCGCGTCGCCGAAGCCTTTGAGGTGACGGTGCGTAAAGTTGATCTTGAAACCGGGGACTACACGATTGACCATACGGCAAGCGTCTTTCTCGTCGATCGCAACGGCGCCGTGGTGGACGCGGTGGCCTATGGAACGCCGCCGGAAACCCTGGCTGAACGCCTGCGCGCCATCATAAAATCCTGAGATTTTTCGCGCGGTTGGCGCGTCAGGCCTCTCGTAACGTTAATTCGCAAGCGCAACAGGAATTCGCAAATTAAGCGATAAAGGCAGCCCCAAATTCCCTTTCGGGGGCGTTTAGTTGCCAGACTGTAAAGTTTGCCTCCAGGGTGCGCCCTTCGGGTTTGCGCATGGGCCGGGGCGCCCGCAAACCCTGTCGCAATAAGCACGCAGCCCATTCGAAGGGCTCAGCAGGGGGCTAAGATGGTTACGCTCATCCGGTCGGACCTTGAGTTCATTCTGGCGCAGATCAAGATTTCGGAAGCGCATGCGGCGGGTCAGTCGCTCACCAGCCTCATTCCGAACGCCGAATTGCCCTGGGGCGTCCGGACAGTTGACGGATCGTTTAACAATCTCCTGCCTGGGCAAACGGGTTTTGGCGCCGCCGACCGGACCTTTCCACGCCTTCTGACCGCCAGCTTCCGCAATGAAGGCGACGACGCCCCGTTCCTTGGCGTCTCCAACAACAATTACGCCCTGACCGGACCGGTCGCCGGCAATGTTGTCGACGCCGATCCCCGCATCATCTCCAACCTCATTGTTGACCAATCCTTCAACAATCCCGCAGCGCTCGACGCAGCCTCCGCGTTCGGCTTCCCGGAAATTCAGGTCAGCCCCGGCCGCGACGGCGTCTTCGGCACCGCAGACGACGTCAATCTGAACTTCATCGCCAACCGCGCGCCGGACGAAGGCCTGTCTGCGCCGTTCAACTCGTGGATGACGCTGTTCGGCCAGTTCTTCGATCACGGCCTCGACCTGGTGACGAAGGGCGGCAACGGCATGGTCGTCGTGCCGCTGCAGCCGGATGATCCGCTCTATGTGCCCGGCAGCCCGACCAACTTCATGGTCGTCACCCGCGCCACGCTGTTTGGCGGCGAAGCGCGCAACACCACAACGCCCTTCGTCGATCAAAACCAGACCTACACGTCCCACGCCTCGCACCAGGTCTTCCACCGCGAATACATCATGGTCGGCGGCCACCCCGTCGCCACCGGGCGCCTGCTGAACGGACCAGAAGGCGGCTTGGCCACGTGGGCGGATGTGAAGCAGCAGGCGCGCGATCTGCTCGGCATCGAACTGGACGATCTCGATGTCCTCGACGCGCCGCTCCTCGTAACCGACCTCTACGGCAATTTTATCCCTGACCCGATCACCGGCTTCCCGCAGATCGTCGTCGACGCCGGTCCGCCGCCGGTGACGATGTCAGGAACCCCCGGCGCGCCGGTCGACGCCTCGCTTGCGCTGCGCACCGGGCACTCTTTCTTGGACGACATCGCACACAATGCGGCGCCGGGAACCACGTTCGACCATGACAACAATCCCGGCACGCCGAACATCGTCGTCAGCGCGGATGCGGACAACGTCGTCGGCAATGCGATCGCCACGGATTCGCGCGGCAACAAGGTCGCCTATGACAACGAATTGCTCGACAAGCACTACATCACGGGCGACGGCCGCGGGAATGAAAACATCGGCCTGACCGCCGTGCACCACGTGTTCCATTCCGAACACAACCGCATGGTCCAGCAGGTCAAGGACATCGTCCTCGCGTCCAATGATCCAGCCTTTATTGCTGAATGGGTCCGTCCCGGCGCGAACATCGCCGATGGCGTGCAGGATGACGAATGGAATGGCGAGCGTCTGTTCCAAACCGCGAAGTTCACCACCGAGATGCAGTATCAGCACCTCGTGTTCGAAGAGTTCGCGCGCAAGGTTCAGCCCTTGGTCGACGTGTTCGTCGACTATGATTCCTCCCTCGATCCCGCGATCGTCGCGGAATTCGCGCACACCGTCTATCGCTTCGGGCACTCGATGCTCACCGAGACGATCGATCGGTACGATCCGAACTGGAATGTGATCGACGCGCAGCCTGGCACGCCCGGCGATCAGCAGATCGGTCTGATCGCGGCGTTCCTCAATCCCGTTGAGTTCGCCAATGGCGGCCCGGCCGATCAGGCGGCCGGCGCGATCGTGCGCGGCATGACCCGCCAGGTCGGCAACGAGATCGACGAATTCATCACCGAAGCGCTGCGCAACAACCTCGTCGGCCTGCCGCTCGACCTCGCAGCCGTAAACATCGCGCGCGGCCGCAGCGAAGGCGTGCCCAGCCTGAACGCAGCACGTCGCGAATTCTTCACCGCGACGGGCGACACGCTGTTGAAGCCCTACACAAGCTGGGTGGATTTTGCGCTGAGCGCGAAGAATCCCACTTCGGTGATCAACTTCATCGCCGCTTACGGCACGCATTCGCTCGTCACGGCCGAGACGACCCTGGAAGGCAAGCGCGCCGCCGCGATGGCGATCGTGACCGGCGCGGACCAACAGGTGTTCGGCGATCCGTCCACCACGGCCGACGATCGCACCATCAGCGCGCCGACCGACCGTCTCGACTTCCTCAACTCCACCGGCGCCTGGGCCAACCAGGCCAATGGCGTGACGATCTCGGGCGTCGACGATATCGATTTCTGGATCGGCGGCCTCGCCGAGCGGAAGATGCCGTTCGGCGGCATGCTCGGCTCGACGTTCAACTTCGTCTTCGAAGTGCAGCTTGAATCGCTGCAGAACGGCGACCGCTTCTACTATCTGTCGCGCACGGCGAACATGAACTTCGCCGCGCAGCTGGAGAACAACAAGTTCTCCGAAATCATTCATCGCAACACCGACGCCATCCACTTGCCTGGCGACGTGTTCTCCACGCCTGATTTCTTCCTCGAAGTCGATCAGTCGCGCCAGTTCAACGCCAGCGAGGGCGGCAACGCCGACCCGCTCGGCGGCAACATCTTCTTCCCGCTGGTCATTCGCGGTCCCAACAACTTCCTGCAATTCACCGGCGGTGAGCACGTCGTTCTTGGCGGCACCGACCAGAACGACACCATCATTGGCGGCGACGGCGATGATACGATCTGGGGCGACGACGGCGACGACCGCCTCGAAGGCGGCGGCGGCTTCGACCTGATCTTCGGCGGCGACGGCAATGACATCATCACCGACGCGCACTTCGACGACGAAATCCGCTCCGGCGCCGGCGATGACGTCGTGCATGGCGGGCAGGGCCTTGACCTGCTCATCACCGATACCGGCCGCGACTTCGTCATGGGCGGCATGGACGATGACGAAATCCTCGCCGGCCAGGACGACGACTTCCTCTCCGGCGGCGACGGCTCGGACTTCCTGATCGGCGGCGAAGGCTCCGACTGGATCGAGCAGAATTCCGGCAACGGCACGCTTCTGGGCGATAACGGCGATCTGGTGCAGGGCCTGCCGATCAAGATCGGCGTCGGCAATCCGCTTGGCGGCGACGACGTTCTTTACGGCGGCACCTTCGGCGCCAGCGGCAACACCGACCACGACGCCGAGGCCGGCGACGACATCATGGTCGGCGCGGTGTTCGGCACCGACCGGTTCTTCGGCGCGCAAGGCTTTGACTGGGCGACGCACTTCCAGGATCCGCTCGGCATCGTCGCGGACATGAATGTTCGCCTGTTCGACCCGCCGCCCGTGGCGGGGTCGCCTGGCGCTATTCTTGATCGCTATTCGACCACCGAAGGCCTCTCCGGCACGCATCACAGCGACATTCTGCGCGGCGACGACGCATTCCTGGGCGGCGGCGGCGGCGAAGCCGAGGGCGTCGCGGGCTCCGACATCCTGTTCAACATCGACTTGATCGATGGACTGCGCGCCTTCCTGCCGGCCGGATCGACATTTTTCGACGGCGGCAACATCATCTTCGGTGGCGACGGCAGCGACATCATTGAAGGCCGCGGCGGCAATGACCTGATCGACGGCGACCGCTGGCTGAACGTGCGCATCAGTGTGCGCGACATTCTCGATCCGTCGTTTGAACTGTTCTCAGTCCAAACGATGTCGCAAATTCAGGATCAGATGATCTCCGGCGCCATCAAGGTCGCGCAGCTGCAGATCGTCCGTGAAGTTCTGATGGCCGACGGCTTCGATGACACCGACACGGCCGCGTTCAGCGACGTGCGCGACAATTACATCATCGAAGGCGACGGCCTCGATGTCGATGGCGATGGCTTCATTTCGATCTCGCACATTGACGCCGCAGGCGTTGTGGGCGCCGGCGCCGATGGCGTCGACAGGGTCAAGAACATCGAGCGCTTGCAGTTCGCGGATCAGACCGTTGTCATCGCCGGCAACAATGCCGGTCCGGTCGGCCGGCCGACGATCGCCGGCGTGCCGATCGAGGATGGCGTTCTGACCGCGTCCAGCCTCGGCGTCACCGATCCGGACAACCCCGATGGCGTGATTACCGGCATCATCGGATATACGTGGCAGGTCGAGCTGGTCGCCGGCTCGAACACCTTCACCGATATCCTGCGCATCGTCGCCGACAACGAAGTGCGCGTGCAGGGCAGCACCTTCGTGCCCGACGACGCCGAGGTCGGTCTGCGCGTGCGCGTGCTGATGTCCTACATCGACGCGACGGGCGTGATTGAAACCGTGGCGTCGCTGCCGACCGCACCGGTCATCAATGTCAACGATGCGCCGATCGGCAATGTCACGATCAGCGATTTGACGCCGACCGAAGGCCAACTGCTTTCGGCGCAGCGGAACTTCTCCGACGCCGACGGCATCGCCGGCGCGGTGTTCACCTACCAGTGGCAATCCTCTGTCGATGGCCTGACCTGGACCAACATTGCCGGCGCGACCACGGAACTGTTCCAGCCGGCGGCGGCGCAGCGCGGACAAATGCTCCGTGTTTCGGTTTCGTACACCGATGACGGCGGCACGCTGGAATCGCCTGCGACAAACCCGAATCTGGTTTCCGCGCCGACCTTCCCCGTCGGCTCGCTGCTGGTCGGCAACAACCAGGCCAACGTCATTTCCGGCACCGCCTTTGACGACAACATCATGGGTCTCGGCGGCGCCGACACGCTTGCGGGTCTCGGCGGCGACGACACGATCGATGGCGGCAACGGCGCCGACACGGTCTTCGGCGGCGACGGCAACGACACCTTGCTCGGCGGCGGCGGCGGTGACTTGTTGTTCGGCGACGCCGGCAATGACACGCTCAACGGCGGCGCCGGCGGCGACAGCCTCAACGGCGGCGACGGCAACGATTCCTTCGTCTACAATTTCGGCGATGGCTCGGACGCCATGGACGGCGGCGCCGGCAATGACACGGTAAACGTCACCGGCACGACCGGCGATGACGTCTTGGATGTCGTCTTTGATGGAACCGCGATCTCGGTTCTGGAAGGCGGCTCTCTGGTCAACATCGAGCGCGTGAACGCCAACCTGCTCGCCGGCCGCGACACGCTCAGCTTCGCCGCGACCGTCGCCGCTGTCGGCGTCGCGGTGAATTTGAGCATTGGCACAGCCTCGGGCTTCGGCTCCGTTCTGGGCGTGGAGAATGTCATCGGCGGCTCCGGCGACGATGACATCGCCGGCAACAGCGGCGCTAACCGTATCGATGGCGGCCGCGGCAACGACTTCCTCGAAGGTCTGGCCGGCGATGATGTGATTGTCGCTTCGCTGTCGGACGGCAATGACGACATCGATGGCGGCCTGGGCTTCGACATTTACGATCTGTCGGGCACCACCGCCGCCGCCACGGTCGATCTCGGCGCCGGCACGTCGCAAAGCGCGCAAACCGGCCTCGATACGCTGAACAACATCGAAAGCGTGATCGGCACGATCTTCGACGACCAGATCACCGGCGACGCCAAAGCGAACGTCATTGACGGCGGCCGCGGCGCGGACGTGATCATGGGCGGCGCGGGCGATGACATCTTGAGCGGCGGTCCCGGCTCCGACATCGTCATCGGCGGCGACGGCAACGACACCATCATGTACACGTTCGGCGACGGCACCGACCTGCTGCTGGACGGTGGTCCCGGCGTCGACTCCCTCGCCATCAACGGCACCGTCGGAAACAATTCGCTCGTCCTGATCTATTCCGGCGGCGCGGTGTCGAGCTTCAACGGCACAGCCATCGCCAACATCGAGGCGATCAATGTCGACCTGCTCGATGGAACCGACACCATCAGCTATGCGGGCACGACTGCGATCAGCCCAGTGACTGTCGATCTGGCGCAAGGCATCGCCTCGGGCGTCGCATCCTTGGCCAATGTGGAAAACATCACCGGCGGCGCCGGCGACGACTTCCTCATCGGCGACAGCGGCGACAACACGATCAACGGGGCCGCGGGCGCCGACCAGATCACCGGCGGCGACGGCAACGACACGATGAACGGGGGCGCCGGCAACGATCGGTTTATCTTCGCGCCCGGCTTCGGCGATGATGTCATTAACGGTTTTGACGCCAATCCCAATGGCGGACAGGACCTGCTCGACATCTCGTCCTTGGGCATCACGGCCGGCACATTCGCCGCCAACGTGGCGATCGCGGCCCAGGGAGCGAACACGTTGATTACGATCAGCGGCGAAACCATCCTGCTGAACGGGGTCGCGTCGAATACGGTCACCAGCCAGGACTTCATCCTCGCCTGACCCGGTCATTAACGGTGAACGGCGCCGTTCGGCGCATCCGTTTCGGCGTCGGCCGCGTGGGGGGATCCTGAGCGATCCTCAAGGCTAAGCCTCCAAAGCGGTTGCGTCGGGCGGCGTTCCTTTCACTGCACGTTTCTTGCAGAGGCTCATGACGAGGAGCGTACTGAAAGCGCATGGCTCGATCGTTTGCGGCGCCGTTAACCAAGCAGCTGCGCATGCTTTCCGCCTCTTGGGGCAGGGGGCGCGCCGAGCCTGAGCTTGAGTCGGACGCCCCCTCAAATGTGGACGCGGACGCGGCGAAGGACGCAGACGAGACCCGGGAAGAGAGCCCTGAAGCCGAGATCGGCCGGGAATACATGGCGCTGTGGCCGAACGTCCGCGTTCACGTCGCCTTCGTCGGCGCGCTCAGCGCCGCCATTAACCTTCTTTACCTCGCGCCGTCGCTGTTCATGCTGCAGGTGTATGACCGCGTGATCCCAACGAGCGGCGTGCTGACGCTCGCATTCTTAAGCGTTGTGCTGCTCTTGAGCCTTGGCGTCATGGCCCTCTTGGACGCTTTGCGCACGCGCATCATGACGCGCACGGCGCTGCGCATCGAGCGCGTCTACACGCCGCTTGTGATCCGGCACGCGATGAATGCGCGTCGCAGCGCCGTTCAACCGATGGCCAGCATCCGTGATCTCGACGCGCTCCGCCAGGGCGTGACAAGCCCCGCCGCGAGCGGCCTGCTGGATTCACCCTGGACGCCCCTCTTCATTGCGGTGTGCTTCATCATTCACTTTTGGATCGGCGTTCTGGCGCTCTCAGGGGCGATCATCATTTTCGCCCTCGCTCTGGTGAATGAACGCGTGACGCGCAACGCGCTCCTGGATTTGAACGCCAAGACCGCGCAATTCTATGTGTCCCACGAAGCGGATTTGCGCATTGCCGGCACGATCCAGGCGCTCGGCGCGGAATCCGCGATGCTGCGTCGCCGCGCGGAAGCGCGCAACGCGCTCAACGCGGCGCAATCCGAAGCGGCGTTTCGCGGCGGCGATCTCTCCGCCATCACCAAAGCCGCCCGGCTCGTGCTGCAATCCGCGGCGCTCGGTCTGGGCGCGATCCTGGCCGTCATGCACGAGATTTCGCCCGGCGCCATCATCGCCGCGACCATCTTGACCGCGCGCGCCTTCGCGCCGGTGGAGCAGGTGGTCGGCGGCTGGCGCCAGCTTGGATTGGCGTTTGCCGGCTATCGCAATCTTTCCAGATTGGTGAACAGCGAAACGGCCAAGGACGACCGCACCCCATTGCCCGCGCCTGCGCCGCGCGTAGCGGTGGAGAACGTTTCAGCGACCACGCCGGACGGATCCGCTCTGGTGCTGCAAAACGTTTCGTTCTCCGCGCAGCCCGGCGAGATCGTCGCCGTGATTGGCCCCAGCGGCGCCGGAAAATCCACGCTCGCGCGCATTCTGGCGAACGCAGCGTCCCCGCGCTCAGGCGCTGTGCGCATCGATGGCGGGCGCTATGCGGACTGGAACGCGGAAACCCTTTCCGCCCATATAGGCTATCTTCCTCAGGGCGTTGATTTGTTCGACGGAACCATCGCGGAGAATATTGCGCGCTTGAGCCAGCACGCCGCGGACTCAGAAGAAGATGTTGGTCCAAAGGTCGTGGCCGCGGCCCAGGCCGCGGGCGCGCACCAGATGATCCTGCGTTTGCCCAAGGCGTATGAAACCAAGCTTGGCGACAGCGGATCGGGCTTGTCGCACGGACAAAGCCAGCGCATCGCCCTTGCGCGCGCGCTCTACAACGATCCAGCCGTCTTGGTGCTCGATGAGCCGAACACGCACCTCGATGCGGAAGGCGAAGAGGCGCTGCTTGCGGCCATGCAGCGCGCCAAACGCCGCAACGCGCTCGTGTTCGTGGTGGCGCACCGCGCCGGCGTCATCAATGCCTGCGACAAGATCGCGGTCATTCGCGATGGAAGATTGGTGGAGTTCGGCGAGCGCGACGCAGTCCTGCAGAAGCTGAACGCGCACCGCAATGCGACGACCCCGCTCGCTGCGCTCCAGGGAGGTGCGTCATGAGCGGTTCACGCATGGCCTTAAAGGACGCCATCGACGACAATCCCTGGCGCGAAGGCCGCGCGGCGCTGATTGCGATCGTTGCATTCTTCGGCGGACTGGGCGCCTGGGCGGCCACCGCGCCGCTGGACGCTGGCGTTGTCGCCGCCGGCGAAGTGAAACTCGCGGGCAGCCGCGTGGTTGTGCAGCATCGAGACGGCGGCGTGATCTCCAGCCACTTTGTACGTGAAGGCGATGATGTCGTCGAAGGACAGATCCTAGTCGAGCTCGCAGCGGTGGAGCTCGCCGCGCAGGAACGCGCGCTGGCGGTTCAATCGATCGAATTGGAGGCATCCCGCGCACGGCTGATCGCCGAAAGCGCAGGGCGCTCTTCGATAGCGCGTCCCGCCGCTTGGGCGACTTTGGCGCCGGAATATCGCGAAATCGCCGACGCCGTGCTCACGCGCCAGTCGCGGGAATTGCGGGCGCGTCGCTCCGCCGTCTACGCGCAGACTGCGGTGCAATCGCAGCGCCAATTGCAGCTCGATGCCCGCATTACCGGCTATCACGAACAGATCGCCTCGCTGGATTCTCAATCGGCGCTGGTGCAACGCGAGCTGGACGGCCTGCGCACCTTGGCCGCGGAAGGCTACGCTGCGGAATCGCGCGTGCGCGCCGCAGAGCGGACCGCTGCAGAACTCGTCGGCCGCCGCGCGGAATTGCGCGGCCTGATCGAGCAGGCGCGCGAAGGCGTGGGCGAAGCGCGGCTGCAATCGGTGGTCATTACCGAAGAACGCTCCCAGCAGATCGCCCAGGAATTGCGTGTGGTGGACACCCAGCTTGCCGAAGTGGCGCCGCGTCTCCAATCGGTGCGCGAGCAATTGGAGCGATCCCGCGTGCGCGCCTCCGTTGGCGGGCGCGTTGTCGGCCTGAGCGTGTTTAACGAAGGCGCCGTCGTGCAGCCCGGCGAGCGCATTCTCGACATCGTGCCGGCCGAGCGGGACCTGATCCTTTCGGTGCGCGTGCGCCCGATGGACGCCGACAATGTGCGCGAAGGCCAGATCGCCAATGTTCGCCTCGCAGCGTTCGAAGGCCGCAACATGCAGACCGTCCGCGGCGCCGTGGAGCGCATCTCCGCCGACAGGCTGGAGGACGAGCGCACGGGCCAACCCTATTTCGAAGCCGTGATTCGCGTGCCGCGCGCCGAAATTCAACGCATCGCTGCACGCTCGGGCCGCACCGATCTTGATCTCTCGCCAGGGCTGCCCGCCGAAGCGGTGATCCCGCTGCGCAAGCGCACGGCGCTGCAATATCTCATCGAGCCGCTTGAACAGTCGGTCTGGGTTTCGTTCCGTGAAAGTTAATTCGAGATCATCGAAACGATTTGCGCGCCTGCTGCTGCTGGCGACAGCATTCATATTGTGGGGCGCCCGCGAAGAGGCCGACGCGGAAACGCTCGAAGAAGCCGAAGCGATCGTGCTCGCCGAAAGCCCCAGCCTCGCCGCGGCGCGGGAGCAATTGGAGGCCGTGCGCGAACTCTCGCCGCTGGCGTGGTCTGAAGCGCTGCCGCAAATCTCGTTCGATGCGCAGATGCTGGACATCGATCGCAGCGAACAGCGTCTTGCGTTCGATATCCGCGATCAGCCCGAATACTGGATCGCCTCGGTCAACACGTCGACCCTGCTGTTCGGCTCCGGGCGTGTATGGACCGCAACACGCCAGGCGCGTGCGCAGGTCGCTTCCGGGATCGCCACCTATCAGGATCAGGCGCAGGTCGTCTTGCTCGATCTCGCCCGCGCCTACGGCCAGACGCGGTTTGCGCGCCAAGTCGTCGAAGCCCAGGAAGACCTGATCGACAATCTGCGCGACCAGGTCGCGTTCGCCTCCGCCAACCAGCGCGAGGGGTTTTTGACGCGCACCGATGTGGCGCAAGCTGAATCCCGTCTGGCGCTCGCCCGCGCGGACCGCACACGCGCCCGGCTGGCGCTCGTGGAGGCGAGCCAAACCTATCAACGCATCGTTGGCTTTCCGCCCGGCGATCTTCCAGAGCCCGCGCCGCTGGAGAATTTGCCCGCGACATTGGATGAGGCCATCGACGTAGCGCAGTCAGAGCACCCCGCCATCCGCGCCGCGATCGCCAATGTCGTGTTCAGCGAAGCCTCCGTCGACAACGCGGCCAGCGAAGGCCGCTTGCGCATCACGCTGGAGACCGGCAACAGCCGGTTCGATGTGGTCGGTCCTTCCGACTTTACCGAACAGCACGAAAACTCCGTCGGCGTGCGCGTCACGGTGCCGTTCTTTTCCGGCGGTTCGGTGCGCGCCCGCACCCGCCAACAGCGGCACCTGCGCAACGCCTCGCGCTTCGAACTGGCTGAAACCCAGCGCCGCGTGCATGAGCGCGTGACGGTATCCTGGTTTACGCTGTCGGAGGCGCGTCAGCGCCAGAACGAATCCATCGCGCGGCTGGAAGCGGCGCAACGCGCCAGCGCCGGGTTTCAACGCGAACAGCAACTCGGCGAACGCAGCATGATCGACGTGCTCAACCAGGAGCAGGAATTGATCAATGCGCGGATCGCCACCCACGAAGCCGATCGCGACGCCATGGTCGCCGAGCGCGCGCTGCTCTCCAGCATTGGCAAACTCGGGCCGCGCTTGAACGGCCGCGAGGGCCGAGACAACGGAATCTTGGCGCGCATTGGCCGCTGGTGAAGTGTGCGTGTGGAGCTGATTAGCGCGTCGCGTCTGCGCGCGCGGCCATGCGCCATCCGATCTTGTCGATCTCGAACCTTCGGGTTTGCGCACGCGCGGCGATGATATCGACGCGAACGGAATAGAGCGCGACTTCATACCGCCCGGTTTCGGACTCAGCGTTGAGCGTCTCTTTGAACGGCGTGCGCGCAACCGCCGTCCAGCGCACGCTCAGATCCGGCGCCAGTGCGATTTCGCCGCGCGGCGTGTCGGTCGGGTTAACTTCGTCCAACACGGCGAGCGCGCTGCGCATCAGGCTTGCGTCCGCTGCGGCCTCCAGCGTCTGCGCGGTGCGCCGATTGAAGCTATCCTGCAGCGCCAAAAGCGGCGTCAGACACAAAGCCAGCAACATCAGCGCCAGCAACGCCTCCATCAGCGTGAACCCGGAAATTCGCGCCGATGGCCTCATGCGGGCGCCAGCTGCAGCGCCGCCATGAACGCGCACGCCGGCGCCAGTGCCACGCCGAACGGCGCGCCCGACAACGATCCACCCGCCGGACGCACGCGCAGCGCAGTTAGCGCCAGCAATGTGGCAGCGCCCGCGATGGCGACGGCCAAGAGCGCGGGCTGAAGACCGAGCAGGGCGCCCATGCCGCCGGCAAGCTTGACGTCGCCCAATCCCAGCGGATCGTCTTCCGGCCCGCGCTTCAAGGCTTGGCGCACGCCGAAAAACAGTCCCGACAGCGCCAGCGCGGATGCAATTGCCTCAAGCGGCGCAGCCGCGCCGATCGGCGTAAACGCCAGTGCGATCATCGCCAGCACGAGCGTATCGGGAATGACATGATGCGCGCGGTCGATGTCGAACACCGCAACGCACACCACAAGCAGACCTGCGAATGCAGCCGCGGCGGCCGCCGGGACGCCCAGCGCGCTCAGCATCGCCAGCCCCGCGCCATAAATGCCAATGACGATGCAGACCGCGCGCACGAGGGACCAGCCGCGCCAGTCCAGAAAGGCGAGGATCGTCAGCGCCAGCGCCGCAAACGTGAGGCCTGCGTCAAGCGTCATGGCTGCCCCACGCCCTCATAGACGCTCACCAGCGCAGACACGAGACCCAGCACAATCACGCCGATGCCCGCAGCCACCATTGCGGTGGCGACCGGTTCGATGATGGCGGTGAAGCGCTTGAGCGCGGTGCGAAAGACATCGCCATTGCGCTGTGAGACGATGGCGAACATGTGCGCCAGCGCGCCGGAGCGTTGCCCCGCGCGCAGAAGGCTTGCGTCCACGACGGACACGGCGGAAGCGTGCGCGAAGCTCTCGTCGATCATGCCTCCGGCTCGCAGCGACGCATTGGCGCCCCGCACTTTCGCGCGCAGCGCCGGCGAGGAGATCGCGCCTGACGCGATGTCATTGGCCTCCAGAATGCCGACGCCGGCCGAAAGCGAAAGCGCCATGATCCGCGCCCAGGCATGGCGCACGCGCGACAGATAAAGCGTGCGTACTCCCGGCGTCGTGGCGAAACTGTCCCGCAGCGCGTCCTGAACCTGGCGCGATTGCAGCAGAAGCGTTGCGCCCGCGATTAATCCCGCCAGCCCGCCAAACGCCAGCAGGGGATGGTCGTTGATTGAGGCGCTGGCGCCGAGCACAACCGCGCCGAGGCCTGTCGCCGTTGCGCGCATCGCCGTCAACATGTCCGCAAAGCGTGGAACGATCGCGGTCAGAAGAAACAGCACCGCTGCGCCGCCGGACGCCAGCAGGAACAGCGGATAGATCAGGGCGTTGCGGATGTCGCGGCGAATGGCGTCGTCGGTCGTGATTTGATCGGCGCACTCCCGCAACGTTTGCGCAAGCGCCCCGCTGCGTTCTGCGGCGCGCACCAGCGCATGCACATAGCCTGGATAGAACGGGGCGTAGGTCGCAAGCGCATTGGAGAAATCGTCGCCCGCGCGCAGTGCGCCGGCAATCGCGCGCAGCGGCGCCGCAATTGGCCGGGCGTCCAGCGATTGCGCGATCGTCTCCAACGCTTCGAGCAATTCTACGCCGGCGCCGATCAGCGCGGCGAGTTGCTGCAGAACGATCGCCGCGTCCGCGCGCGCATTGCCCCCGCTGCCGGCACGCAAACCCGGTTCCGCGGTCTCGCGCAGATCCGTTGGCGCCAGCGCCTGCGCGTTCAAGTGGCGCAGAGCCTCCGCGCGCGTGGCCGCGCGCGTCACGCCGGTGATCGGCCGCCCTGACGCGGTCCGGGCCCGATAGCTGAACCGGCGCTCTATCATGGCGAGGCGGCGCCGAACACGCGCGCAGCCTCTTCCGGCGCGGAGACGCCCGCGCTGACGATCTCGGCGGCGCGCGCGCGCAGATCGATGAAGCCAGCGTGTGCAGCGATCGCGGTCAAACCGGCTTCGCTTTCCCTGCGCCGGATCGCGTCCTGCAAGTCGCGCGTGATCGCGGCGACCTCGAACACGCCAATGCGTCCTTGGCGTCCGCTCTGCCCGCACGCCGCGCAGGTGCGCATGCGCTCCGGGTCGCCGCAGCACTGCGCGCAGGTGCGTCGCAGCAGGCGCTGCCCGACCAGGCACCGCAGCGTGTCGGCGAGCAGGAAGGGCTCAACGCCCAGATCCCACAGCCGCAGGATGGCGCCGAATGCGCTGTTCGTGTGCAGCGTCGAAATCACCAGATGCCCCGTCATCGCCGCCTGCACCGCAGTGCGCGCCGTCTCGGCGTCGCGAATTTCGCCGATGAAGATGACATCGGGGTCCTGGCGCAGGATCGAGCGCAGGCCCTGCGCAAAGCCAAGCTCGATGTCCGGCCGCGCCGCCATTTGCAGCACGCCGGGCAGGTTGAATTCGACCGGATCTTCAATCGTGATGATCTTGCGCACGCCATTGTTGAGCTCGCGCAGCAGCCGATACACGGTTGTGGTCTTGCCCGAACCGGTCGGCCCCGTGACGAGGATCATGCCGTCGGGCCGGTTCAGCGCGCCCTGCAAGGCCGCGGTCTGATCGGCGGTGAGGCCAAGTCCGTCGAGCTCGGGAATGACGTCCACATTCCCGAGGAGGCGCACCACGATCGACTCACCCCATGCCGTCGGCAGCGTCGAGACGCGCACGTCGATGTCGGCTCCCAGCAGGCGAATTTGCTGGCGCCCGTCCTGGGGCAGGCGGCGCTCGGCGATGTCCATGCCCGACAGAATTTTGATCCGCGACGCGATGGCGTTCAGCGTATCCCGCGGCGCGCGCCGCGTTTCTGACAAAACGCCGTCGACCCGCACGCGCACTGAAACATGATCCTCGAACGGTTCGAAATGCACGTCCGACGCGCGCCGCGCATGCGCGTCCGCCAGCACGGAATTGACCAGATCAATGATCGGCGTGGATTCCGCGAGATCGCGCAGGTCCGCGCCGCCGCCCGCATCGCCTGCCGCCGACAAATTCAGCCGCGACAGGATCGCGTTCACGTCCATGGAGCTGATGAGATGATAGAGCGCCGGCTCTTGCGCGCGTTTTTCAGCTTCCTCCTGAATGGCCGCCTCATAAAGCCGGGGACCGGCGAAGCACAGCGCGCCGCCCGCCGCCGCGTCGTTGCGCCACGCGATGATGAGGCGCTCCGCGAACCAGGCCTCCGCGCCCTTGAACGCGGCTATCGCTGAGCGCACCGCCTCAAGGCTCGGCGCCGCCGCGGCCGTCAGGAAGGGCAATCCGGTGCGCGCGGCGATGGCGCGCAAAAGATCGGATTCCACAATCGCGCCGGAGCGCACCAGCGCCTGGCCGAGCGGTTCGCCCGTCATCGCCGACAGCGTTCGCGCGCGATCCGCGTCCGCGGGCGAAATCAAGCGTGCATCGCTTAGCCATTGCGCCAGTGCCGGCACGATATTCACCCGCATGCAGTTGAAAGATCAGACAAGCAAGGACCCTGCCGTGGGTTGCCGTCAAGCGGAGCGCTTTCATCGTTCAGGCGAGCGCAGGACGCTGCTTCTCCAGGGTGGCGACTGCGCTGCGGACGTGACAGGATTTCCGCTACCACAAAGCGCAAGGGGCATTGAAATTGGCCAAGCCTGCACACGCCGAGCTGCGCGCGCGGCGCCGCAACGAAAGCGGTTATACGCTTCTCGAAGTGCTGATCGTATTGACGATTATCGCCATGGCGGCAGCGCTGATCGGCCCTCGATTGTTGACTCAGTTGGATCGCTCCAAGGTGACGGCCGCGCGCGTTCAATTGCGCGCATTCGGATCCGCGCTCGACGCGTTCCGCATGGATGTCGGCCGATACCCCACCGACACGGAGGGTTTGAGCGCGCTCGTCGCAGCGCCGGCTTCAGATCGCGACGCCGGCGCCTACTGGCAGGGCCCATATCTCGACGGCGACATTCCCGACGATCCATGGGGCCGCCCCTACACCTATGCGCCGCCGCAAACGCTCGAGGCCCGCCCTGTCATTCTCAGCTACGGCGCTGACGGCCGCGCCGGCGGACGCGGGCTGAGCGAAGACATCCGCTATGGCGATGCAGCGCCATAGAAACGCGCGCGCGCAGCGCGGCATGACCATGCTCGAAGCGCTGATCGTCGTAACCTTAACCGCGCTGATCGCCGCGCTTGTGTATCCATTGACGACTGCCTCCGCGCGTCACGCCGCACAGAGATCGGCAGCTTTGGCGGCGTCCGTCGAATGGGCCGCGGGCGAACGCGCTTTTCGCCAGATCGCGTCGTCTGCACGCCCTGACGCCGCGCTGCGCGGAAACCCGTCTCAAGCGGCGTTCGCCGCAATCGCATTACAGGACGGACCTTGCGCGCCGCGCGGCGCCGACGCCTCAGTCAGCCTGCGCATCGAGCGCGCGGGCGAGGCGGGCGCCTTGGTCTGCGCCGGGGACGGCCGCGCCGCGCACACGCTCGCGCAATGGCCTGCGGGCGAAGCGGCGCTGTCCTACGCGCGCACGTCTGAGCCCGTCTGGCGCGCCAATTCCGCGCCCGCCAACGAAGCCGGCGGCTTGATCCGATTTGTTCTGACACCCCCAGACGCGCCGCGCGTGGTGTGGGTCGCGGCCCTAGGACGTGTCGCGCCCCAGTCGCGCGACCCGAGCATTGCGCCATGACCGCGCCCATCGATACGCAACGCGGATGGGCGTTGATGGCCGCGGTCGGCGCGATCGCTGTCCTCTCCATCCTATGGTTGGCCGCGGCGCAGTCGCAGAACAATGCGGCCCTCTTGGTTGGCGACGAGCGCGAGCGCGCGCAGCGCGAGGCGCACGCGGTCAGCGCGGCCGCGCGCATCGGTTTCCTGTTGTTGACCGAGCCGATCGGCGATCGCGCGCTGCTGATCGGCGGCGCCGAAGGCGCGCGCATGGCTGAGGCGTCGGCGCAGCGCTCCGCCGCGGGCGGCCGGTCCATTGCCGTCAGCCTGGATGGCGCACGCCACCTCATGGACGGCGACTTCGTGGTTTCAATTCAGGACGAAGCGGGGCTGATTGACGTCAATGCGTGCGACGCCGCGCTCATTGAATCCGCACTGCGCAACGAAGACGCTCCACGCCCGGACAGACTCGCCAATGCGTTGTGCGACTTTGTGGACGAAGACAATATCGCCCGCGGGCGGGGCGCACGCTCAGGCCGCGAAAGCATTGACGCGAAAAACGCGCCCTTGGTTTCCGTCATTGAGGCGCTCGATGCACAAGGCTGGCGCCAGAGCATGACGCCGGCGCTGCAGGACAGGGCGCTGCGGCGGCTCGCCGCGCTCAATGCGTCCGCTCCGATCAACATCAACACGGCGCCGCCGGCGGTTCTGGCCGCCATGTTGGGCGATGCGCGCAGGGCGCGCGATATCCTGGCGCAGCGCGCCGCTGAACCCATTGGCGCCGACAGCGCGCTTGGCGCGCAATTGTCCGCCGCGGCGCCCGTTCAGGGCGTGGGCTTTCACCCCGGCGGCGCCTTTCGCGTGACCATTCGCCAAAGCGATGCGCAAACGCCGTGGCTGGAGACGCACCTGACGCTGGGACGCATCGGCGATGTGCGTCCGCTTTACGCAACGCCGTTCACGTCCGTGGCGCAGACTTTGATCGAACCAAGCGCAGGCGTGTCGTTTCGATCCACGGGGAGTGACGATGTTTCTCCTGGATGAAAAAAGTGGGCTGACGCGCGCGGACGGCGAAACGGGCGCGCACGCCGCGGGCCCGATCGCGGTGAGCCGTGCGCTGTGCCGCTTCAAGCCGTTTTTCGCGCCGCCGGGTTTGTCGGACGGCGATGTTCGCCGTGCGGCGCGCGTGTTCGCCGACTCCGATCCCGATCTCGCCGGCCCGGAGACAGTGTTGGTCCACACCGCGTACGGCGCAGCGGCGTGGCGCATCGAACGCGAGAAAACGCCCGACCTCACGCCCGCGCAGATGCGCATGGCGGTCCCGGAAGCGCTGCTGCGCGAGGCCGCGGACGGATGGGTCGTGGCGCGCTGCATCGATGGATACGACGCGCAATTTTGGCGCGACGGCGCGTTGCGCGCGGCCAGCTGGCGGCGCGCGCCGTTCACCGAAGCGGCCTGGGCGTCTTTCGTGCTCAGCGTCGATGATGACGCGGCGACCGCGCCTGCAGCGCCCCCCGAACCGATCGAGCTTCCGTTTTCCCGCACGAAGTCGTGGCGCAAGGGCTTGATTGCGCGTCCATGGACCTGGCGTAGTGCGGAAACGGCGTTACACACATTGGCGTTGGCGGGCCTCGTCGTGGCCGTGTTCTTCGCCGCTGCCGCGGCAAGGCAATCATCGACGGCGCAGCGCGCCGAGAGCGCGCTCGCCGCCATGACGCAGCAAGACGCGCAGGACAGCGCTTTTCGCGCCCGGCGCGGCGTCGAGCAGGCCGCGCGCGCCTTTGCGCTCGCCGCGCCGCCAAGCCGTGCGCCCGCAGCGCTTGCCGACGCGCTGGAGACGCTGGACCGGTTCGCGCCGCCGCCCGAGAGCTGGCGCATCACCGAGGAAACCTTCACCGCACAGTTAACGATCCAGGGCAGCGAGATCGAGTTGCAGGAGCTCTTGAGCGCGTTGAACGCTTCCCCCGCCTTGTGCGGGGCTGCACCGGATCTGTCGCCCCATGACGGCCTGTTGACCATACGCGCCTTTGTGCAGGGCACAGATGAAGCCGACGCCTGCGCGGCGGCTGCGCGGGCGACGCGGCTATGATGTCGGAGTTGATCTCCAGCTTCACGCGCTGGCGTGACGCGCTTTCCCCGCGTGAGCGGATTGGCCTTGCAGTGGTCGCACTCTGCGCTGCGCTGATAGCCGCCGTGCAGGCCTTTGAAGGCTATCAGGACAGCCGCGCCCGCGTTGGAGAAGCAGCGCTTGCGCTGACCCAGGAGCAGGCTGTGCGCCTTCAGCTTGAAGACGACCGCGTGCGCGCGTTGATCGAGCGCCGCGCCGCGCAGGTTCGACAATGGAGCATCGCGGCGGAGACGCCGGATGCGGCGGAACTGCAGGCCGCGGCCATTGTAGAGGATATCGCGGAGCTGTCCGGGTTAACCAACGCATCCGTGACCCTTCGACCGCGCGATGATCAGGCTGGGACAACAATCGCAACCGCCATCCGATTGGATGTGCAGGCTGACTATGATCCGCGCGCGCTTGCCGCGTTTCTCGCCGCGCTTGCGCGCGAAGACGTGGACTTTGCGGTAACGGGTTTGGAGGGGCGCGCGCCCGATACGGTGAATGATGCGATGACGCGCGTGGAGTTGCGCGCCGTTGCGCTGCGCGACGCGGATGCGCCGTCATGAACCGCAAACTCTTCATCGCCATTGGCGCGATCGCAGTCGCAGGCGCGGCCGGCTGGTTTGCGCCGATGCCGGCGCCGCGGCTGGCGGCCGCGACGGAGCCGGGCCTGACCCCGCTAGCCCGCGCAGGCGAGGACTTGCGCCTCGCCGCGCCGCGCCTTGCCCGCGTTCTGGGCCAAAGCAGCGCCGATGGTAACGCCGAAACCGAGATCGCGCTGGCGCAGGACGCGCCGCCGCCGCCCGACATCAGTACGCAGTTTCGCCGCGATGTTTCCGCCATTAGCTGGACCGCGCGGGGCGCCGAGGCGTGGATCAGCGATCCCGCCAGCGACACCGGTCGCCGCGCCTTGCGCGAAGGCGACGCCTACAGAGACGGCTGGCGCGTACGACGCATCGGCGCGCAATCGGTGCTGCTGCGCAAAGGCCGCGAGGAGCGTTCGATTAACCTCTATGATCCAGCGACCTATCCCTCCAACGCCCCGCCGCCGGTTCAGGCGCAGGTTTTGCAGGATTGATGTGCAGGAATGAGCCGCGCGCCCCAGCCGCACGAGATTGCGGGATCGACACATGATTAACCATAACAACAACGAAATGCCGGAGCGCCGCGCCTCCCCAGGCGTGCGCTTGGCCGCGGTCTTTCTCGCCGCCGCGGCGCTGACGAACTGCACGTCGTTTCCGCGGATGCGCGCGGAGCCGCAGACTGGATCGCCCGCCGCCGAGGACGGCGAGACCCAGACCCAGGCGCGGCGCGGAACTGTGGTTCGCCTTGATCCGCCGCCCGCGCCCGTCCGTCCGGCGACGCAGCGGCAGGACGCGCTCTCCAACGCCGAGATCGATCTCATTCCCGAGGATCGCCTTGTTGATGTTTCCTTTCCCCCGCAACCTTTGCCGCAATTCATCGACACCGTGTTCGGCCAGGCGCTCGGCATTCCATACTTCACCGGCCCGGGTGTCGCGCAGCGATCGGATATCGTTTCGCTGCGGGGCGCCGGACAAACCAGCGCGCGCCGCCTCTATGTCATGGCCGAGATGGCGCTGCGCCAATACGGCCTCGTCGTGATCGCCGAACGCGGCGGCGTGCGCATCATGCAGGACGCCGTGGCCTCCGGTCAGGCGCCATCCTTTTCGCGCGGCCGCGCGATCGAAGATGCGCCCTCCGGCCGCCGATTGACGCACTTTTTCGCCGCATCCACGCTGGATGCGCAAGCGCTCGTCGACGTTCTGCAGGGCGTTTATTCCGCCGCGGGCGGCGTGAGCATGCGCGCGGATGCGCAATCCAACATGGTGATCTTCACCGGGCCTGGACGAGAAGTCGCCGCGGCTTCCGCCATCGCCGCGGAAATCGATCAACCGCGCTTCGCCAATGCGCGCATCGCCCGCATCGATCCCGTGTTCATGTCCGCCGAGCAATTGGCGCACGCCTTGACGCAGACACTGACGGCTGAGGGCTATCAGATTTCAAATCTCGCCGAAGGGCGCGATCGCGCAATTTCGGTCTTCGCGCCGCAATTCTCCAATCAGGTGCTGGTTTTTTCGCTCGACGCTGCAGGCTTTGATCGCGCCGTCTATTGGGCGGGCCAACTCGACGACCCCGCAGCCTTGAGCGAAGGCGACGGCGTCTTCGTCTATGAGGCGCGCCACACGCGCGCTGAGGAACTTGGCGCGCTCGCAGCGGGCTTCGGCGGCGCAGGACAGGCCGGCGGCGGACCGCTGCCGCCGGAAGAGGGCGTTCGCCGCATTGACGGCGTCCGCGCCAGCGACCGCGCCCGCGCCGCGCCCGGCGCAACCAGCTATGGCGCGCTCACGGTGGACCGGGCCGGAAACCGCATCCTGTTCCGCGGACCTGCGCGCGAGTTCGCGCGCCTGCGCGCGCTTCTGGAGCAATTGGATACGCCGCCGCGGCAGGTTCTGGTGGAGATGACGATCGCGGAAGTGACGCTCAGCGATGAAACGCGCTTCGGCGTGGAATGGTTCTTTGAAGACATCCTCGCCGACGGGTCGATCACCGGTTCGACCCTGGGCGGATCGACGCGGCAGGCCGGCGGTCTTGGCGTCACCGCGGCGCGCGTGTTTTCCTCAAGCCGTGTGCAGGCGGCGTTGAATGCGTTTGCGTCAAACCGCAACCTCAACATTCTCTCTACGCCGCGCCTTGTCACGCGCTCCGGCGGCGAAGCCGAAATTCTGATCGGCACGGACGTGCCCATCATCACCTCGCAGCGCGCCTCCGACAGCCAGACATCCGGCGACACCGATATTTTGCAAACCGTGCAATATCGTCAGACCGGCGTGATCTTGAATGTGCGCCCTGTCGTGTACGGCGAAGACCGCATTGATATCGAGCTCTATCAGGAAGTCTCCAGCCAACAGCCCAACACCACCGCGGCGATCTCAAGCCCGCTTATTCTCAATCGCAGCGTCACCACGCAGATTGCGTTGCAGGAAGGCATGACCGCGGTGATCGGCGGAATCATCCAGGACAATTACAGCCGCGACCAACGCGGCGTGCCGCTCTTGAAAGATATTCCCGTTGTCGGCGGCGCGTTTCGCAGCGACCAGGTCAGCGGCGACAAGGTGGAGCTTCTGATCCTCATCACGCCCTACATCGTGCGTGAAAGCGCAGACATGACCGCGTTCGCGCAAGACATGGCCGCAACGGTCAACACAACGCTGCGCACGCGGGGACCGCAGACCTACACCCTCTATCCCTGGCGCTCGCCTTTTGCGCGGCCGCGTGGCTGGCTCGCGCGCGCCGCCAATGCCGCCGAAGGCGATGCCGGCGCAGCGCCAGGAGCGCTCAATGAGGGTGCGGAAAGCGATAGTCAGCCGGAACAAGCGGCGCCGGATGCGCAACCCGATCCGATCCAGCCGCCCGTGCCGCCCGAGCCCATGGCGCTCACGCCGGGCGAGTCTCCGTGATCGGCTCCCAGAACGAAAGAAATTTTCCCCGAAACGGGGAAATTTGTTCGAAACCGCGGACGATGATGATGTAGTGAATAAATCTTTAGAAATGTTTCTCGGACCGGAACACGCAGAAGGCGGGGGCCTGGCTCATGCGGCGCTATAGACTTTCATTCGCGGTTGCTTTGGCGGCTGCTGCAACCCTCGCGTTTGGCGCGGAGAAGGCCTCAGCCAAAGACTTTGACATCCCCACCGGAGCGCCCTCGAGCCCGCTGTTCGGCGCCCGCGCCTTCACCCAGCCGATGCTGATCTTCGAAGAGTTCGGCACCCAACCTGTTCCCACCACTGATTGCGCCAATTGCGCGCCGTTGCCGCCTGTGCCGTCGTGCAACGCCAGTCCGGACGGCGCCGCTCTCGACGCCTTCCTGCGTCAACCGCTTTGGCCGCTGCCGACACGTGAAGCCAATGCGACACGCACGAATTATTGGGCGCCGTCCATCGGCGGCTGCGTGCGTCCTCTTTCAACCAGCGCGATCGAAGGTCGGCCCCCCGGCGAATGGTTCGCGCACCAGCGCTGGGGCGAGTTTCCGCCGGAAGTTTATTTCCAAACCGCGCAAGCCGGCGCGCGGGTGAATCGCGGTTTGCGCGACGCCTGGCAGCGCCACGGCTATTCGATGGGCGAATTCCGCCGCAATGGCGGTCTCTATCACCGCGGCGGCACGACGAACGGGCTGGAAGTACGCTTCCATCCGAATTTCCCCGTGCAGCAACAGAATTCCGTGTGGACCTTTGACGGCACCATGCCGCCGAAACTGCTGATGGCGCGCTACGGCGAGGCTGTTCTGTTTCGTCACTTCAATGCGCTGCCGATCAATTTCGCCGCCAACAACGGCTTCGGCGCGCACACGCTGACCACCCACCTGCACAACGGTCACATGCCTGCGGAAAGCGACGGTTTCGCCGGCGCGTTCTTCTTCCCTGGTCAATTCTATGACTATCGCTGGCCGATGATTTTGGCCGGATACGATTCCATCAACACCAATGCCGGGGATCGCTGGGCTGGCACGCCTGACGGCGCCGGCGGCATCACGCGCATTCGCGGCGATTGGCGTGAAACCCAAAGCACGCTCTGGTTCCACGATCACATGATCGATTACACGGCGCAGAACGTGTACAAGGGCAACGCTGCGATGATGAACATCTACAGCGCCATCGATCGCGGCCGCGAAGGCCTGCGCTGCAACTACGCCAATCCGAACAATCCCAATCTCTGTTTCCCGAGCGGCACAGCGCTCGACTGGGGCAACCGGGACTACGACGTAAACTTGTTGATCGCCGACAAGGCCTGGGATTCAAACGGGCAATTGTTCTTCAACATCTTCAATCTCGATGGCTTTCTCGGCGATCGGGTGATGGTGAACTGGACCTGGATGCCGTATCTCGACGTGCGCGCGCGTCGGTATCGCTTCCGCATCCTCAACGGATCGGTGTCGCGCAACTTCAAGATCGCGGTGGTGACGCAGGCCGGCCAGCGCGTGCCCTTCCACATGATCGCCAATGACGGCAACATTCTCGAACATGCCGTCGCGTTCCCGAATTCGGAATCGCAAGACCTGCCGGAGCAGGCCATTGCCGAACGCTACGACATCATCATCGACTTTTCCCAGTTCGCGCCGGGCACCAAAATCTACTTGGTGAACTTGCTCGAACATGAGGATGGTCGTGGCCCCAATCGCCTCATTCCGCTCGCCGACGTGATGGCCAATCGCTATGCCGGCGATCCCGCCGTGGGCAAATTCATGGAGTTCCGCGTCGCGGCCTATGGCGGCGTCGATCGCTCCATGGACCCGGCGGACTATGTCGAAGGCGGCCAGACAATGGTGCCGCGTCCGTCGATTCCCGCGAACGTTCTGGCGACGGCGCGCCGCCGGGACTTCAAGTTCGGCCGCACCAACAACACCGACGAAACGCCCTGGACCATCCGCACAGATGACGGCCAAGGCTATGGCGCCGATCTTCATCGCGTCGACGCCGCGCCCACCGTCGGCCAATGGGAGATCTGGACGTTGCACAGCTCCGACGGCTGGCACCATCCGGCGCACATTCACTTTGAAGAGGGTCGCATTCTCACGCGTGACGGCGCGCCGCCGCCGGCTTGGGAGCGCGGCGCGCGCAAGGACGTGTACCGCATCGGCCGCGGCACTGCCGATTCTTCCAATGAAGTGGAAGTGTTGATCCGCTTCCGCGAATTCCTCGGCACCTATGTCGAGCACTGCCACAACACCCAGCACGAAGATCACGCCATGCTGCTGCGTTGGGACTCGCGCGCGCCGGGGCAGGTCGTGGCCGTGCCCACGCCCATCCCGACATGGGAGGGCGTCTATTACGAGCCGACCTGGGATATTCCCACGGCCGTCAGGCCATAGCGGACCCAAGCGATGCTGCGTGCAGTGTTCGCAATCGGCGTCGCCGCGCTGCTGCTTGTGTTGGCTCAAGTCTCCTTGAGCGACCGCGCGCAGGCGCAGCAGCTGCGCTGGCGGGCGGATTATTTTCCCAATGTGGCGCTGACCGACCACAATGGCCGCACGGTTCGCTTTTACGACCACATGATCCGCGGCAAGGTCGTTGCGATCAATTTCGTGTACACCACCTGCACGGATCTCTGCCCGCTGGACACCGCGCAATTGCGCCGCGTGCATGAGGCGCTGGGCGACCGGGTGGGGCGCGATATCTTTTTCTATTCGATATCGGTGGATTCCGAGAATGACACGCCGGTGACGCTGCGCCGCTTCATGCGTCTCTTTGATGTCGGCCCGGGATGGACCTTTCTCACCGGCTCACGCGCGGATGTGGAGCTCCTGCAGCGCCGGCTCGGCATTCGCCCGCCGGACCCGCGCAATCTCCGCGAACACGACACGCGCTTCATCATGGGCAATGAGCGCACCGGGCAATGGATCCGCCGCTCCTCCTACGAAGACCCCCAATTGCTCGCCAACATTCTTGCCGAGAACCTGAACAATCACGCTGCAAGCCCCTCGAACCGCCGCCAATCCTATACCCAGGTCACGCCTGCGGCCGACAACTCAAGAGGCGCCTATCTCTTCCGCACGCGCTGCAGCTCCTGTCACACCATTGGCGGCGGCGACCGCTTGGGACCGGACCTGCGCGGCGTCGCCGATGCGCGCCCGCACGCTTGGCTCAATCGCTGGCTGCGCGAGCCCGATCGCATGATCGCCGAACGCGACCCGACCGCGCTGGCGCTCATGCGCCGCTACCGCAACGTCCCGATGCCCAATCTTGGGCTGACAGAATCGGACGCAAACCACATCATCGATTACATGCGTCGCCAGGATGTCGCGCGCACGCAAGCGGCCTCAGCGCCGGGCGGTCGGTGAACGCACATGAAGAGAAGCAGCGTTTTGTGGTGCGCAGCGCTTGCGCTTGCAGCGTGCGCGCCCGAAGAGCGTAGTCCGCCCCTCGCGCACACCGCGCAGGTCGCTGCAGTGCTGGAGCGCACGCCAGGCGCCGCGGCGTTCTCTGACGCCAGCACTCGCGAGGCCGCGCGACTGCGTCATGACCAAAGCGGTTTGGTGTGTGCCCTGCCGAGCACCGGGGCCTTTCACGTTGAGCCGTTTCCGCCGTCGGCCCGCAATCCAGGCGCGGCCTGCTCGATTGTGATCGGCGATGTCGCCACCATGCTGGTGGCGGTGCGCTATGGCGCCGACGCGCCGCTCGATCAAATGATGCGCGAAGCCGTCGGCTCGGTGATCGGCCAGGCGTCGTATGAGCCTTGGCCGGGCGAGCCCGCGGATTAACGCCTCGCGCCGGCGCAAGACCTGCCGGGGTTTCGCATCGCGCGGTTTCGTGTCGACCTGGACGGCGCGCCGCGCTTCCTTCGCGTCGCCATGGCGCAGCGCGGCGATTGGCATCTCCAGCAGATCGTGACCGCGCCGGCAGAGCAGGGGGCCCAGGCGGACGCCGCCGCCGCCAACGCTTGGCGCGCCGCGCTGACTGATTTTTCGCAAGAGCCCGATACGGAAGGGCGCTGAAGCCGCTGGCTCCCCGGGTAGGATTCGAACCTACGACCAACCGGTTAACAGCCGGTTGCTCTACCGCTGAGCTACCGAGGAACGCCGCCATCGGCGGGCGCTTGTCCTACCAACTTCACCGCGCCGGCGGAAGACCCTATCCGCGCGCCGCTTCAACGCCGCGCACAAAGAAAGGAGGGGACCTTTCGGTCCCCTCGAAGGCGTTGGGTATGGTGGGGTGTCTCCAAGGGAAGACAGGAGTGAATATGCCGATAACCTGTAAACGCCGGGTTAACGGGTAAATGGGTTGTTGGGAAAAATGTGCGGGTCGTGAATGCAGCCGGGATGGCCGTTGGCAAGGGCAGCTGACGCCGATTGGCGGCATGCGCGCGTCGGCGTTTGGTCGCGCCGCCAAGACGCTTTGAAGTCAATAAAGCCAGCAATTTCAGAGCTAAAGAAGCTCCTCACGCAGACTATTCAATGCCAAGAAGCGTCCCGTCGGCGCCGCACCAGGGCGCGCGCCGTCCGCGCCATGGACGCGCCAAGCGCTGCGCCATGAGCGCTTGGCCGGCGTCCGCGCCGTCAACCATGAGATACCCGACGACTCGCCCGTAGCGGTCGATTCTGCCGGTCGGCCGAATCGTGACCTCGCCCCGCGCCGTGAACGCTTCCAACGCCGCTGTCGCCCGCGCTGCGGCGGCCCGCTCAGCCGAGCAGCGCGCGCCGTCGCCGGCCTCAGGCGCGTCGATATTGGCGAGACGGACGCGCTCCCCCGTGCCGCGGACCTCGACCGTGTCGCCATCGATGACGCGGACAGCGATCCCAGCCTGCGCGCCAAGATCTGGGCTGGGCGCCTCGCCAAGCGCCGGAAGCCCAACCGCCATCAAGAGCAGAAACCCCGCGGCGGCGACGCTGAGGTCACCTCGACGCAACGCCTGCCGCCGGAAACGTTTGAATTTCAACATGGATCTCGTCCGTCGCGCGGCAAGTCTGTGCGTCGGACGTTAATAAACTATAGGTTGTGTTTGGTGAATGCGATGCGGTCAGCCGTCTGTGGAGACGCCGCCGCCGCGCCGCCGATCAGATGATGGTTTCGGAAAAGGTTGGAGGCCTCGCCCGGAATCGAACCGGGGTACACGGATTTGCAGTCCGCTGCGTCACCACTCCGCCACGAGGCCGCGCCCGCTGCCTGGGTCCTGGGCGCAGATGCGCGCTGAGCCGGGCGGGGGCGTCACCTATCGCTGGCGGGGGCCGCCCGTCAAGGACGGTTTCCGTTGCGGCGCGATTGCGCTTCCCGCCGCGCGCGCCACAGTGCGGACCGGCAAAGGAGAGGCCCGGTCATGGCGGAGTTTCGCACGATTGACGCTGGACGCGCGCGCTTGCGCGCGGCCGTGAAGGGCCAAGGCCCGCTCGTCATCATGGTGCATGGCTTTCCGGAGAGCTGGTATTCCTGGCGCCATCAGATCGATCCGATTGCGGCGGCCGGATTCACCGCCTGCGCCATCGACGTGCGCGGCTATGGCGGTTCGCAGAAATTTCCCGAAGTCGCCGATTACGCGATGGAGCATATGGTCGCCGACATTCTCAGCGTCGGCCAGGCGCTGTCGCCGGATCGCAAATTCATCATCGTCGGTCATGATTGGGGGGCGCCGATGGTGTGGACCACCGCCATGCTGCATCCCGAACGGATCGCTGCGGTCGCGGCGCTGTCGGTCATTCATGCGGGCGTGCGGGAGAAATCGTTCGACGATACGATCAAAGAAGTTTTCGACGACCGGAATATTTTCTTCTATCAATCCTATTTCCGCGATGTCGGCCGCGCCGAGGCGGCGTTCGAAGCCGATCCGCGGGATTTCCTGCGCAAGTTCTACTACGGAATCTGCGGCGACGCGCCGGACGGAACCTGGCCGCTCCACAAGACCTCGCAGGACGCGCTGCTCGACGGCATGGTCGATCCCGACCCTTTTCCCGCATGGATGAGCCCGGCCGATCTCGACTATTACGTGCAGGAATTCGCAGGCTCCGGCTTTTTCGGCCCGCTCAGCCGCTATCGCAATCACACCCGCGACTGGCGCTTTCTCCAGCCCCACAAACACAAGCGCATCGAACAGCCGGCCTTCTTCATCGCTGGCGACCGCGATCCGGCCTTCAATTTCTTCGGCATGTTGGACGATCCCGTCGCCGCCATGCGCCCCCACGCGCCCAATCTGGAGGGCGCGGTTGTTCTGAAAGGCTGCGGGCACTGGACCCAGCAGGAGCGGCCCAAGGAGGTCAACGCAGCGCTCGTGCCCTGGCTGCAAAACCTGAAGGGCCGCGTCGCGTAGCGGAAGGTCTGGCCGCGTGCGGCCTGCGGGGTATATCTGAGGGACAAACCAAAAAACCAAGGGAGAACGCGCGTGGGCGCCGACGGCCAAACCAAACCCGAACTGCCGCCGTTCAGCGCGCTGCCCCAGCGCGCGCCGGATATCTCGGTTGAGCGCCGCCCCGACGGCGTGGTGCTTCTGCGCTCCAATCATCCGCTGGGGGACGGCCCGCGTACGATCGCCCATCTTCTCGTCGAGCGTACGGGCGAAAACCCCGACCGACCCTACATCATGCAGCGCGAACCAGGCCATGGCCCCTGGCGCGGCGTGACCTATGCTCAAGCGCTGCGCGCCGCCGAAGGCATCGCGCAATGGCTGCTCGATCGTGGCCTGACCGCGCAAGACAGCGTGATGGTCCTTTCGGCGAATTCGGTTGAGCACGGGCTTGTCATGCACGGCTGCTACGCCGCGGGCGTGCCGATCGCGCCGATCAGCCCCGCCTACAGTCTGATCTCTACCGATCACGCCAAGCTGAAGCATTGTTTCGCGACGGTGCGGCCGAAGGTGGTGTTCGCGCAAAGCGGCGAGCCGTTCGCGCGTGCGTTCGATACCTTGCGCGCGCTCAATCCGGACCTTGCGTTCGTCACCGTCGACGGCGCGGAAGGATCGACGCCGCTGCACGATGTGATGGCGACGACGCCGACTGCTGCCGTGGCGCGCGCGCGCGATGCGATCACCCACGCCAGCGTCGCGAAATACCTCTTCACCTCCGGCTCAACCGGCATGCCCAAGGGCGTGCCGCAAACCCACGGCATGATGGCGTCCGTCATTGCCGGCACCAACGGCTTGCGCATCCCCCCGGAAGAAACGCCGGAGCCGCCGCAGGCGCTCGATTGGATGCCATGGAGCCACATTTCGGCCGGCAATATTGGCTTCAACGGCATTCTCTGGGCCGGCGGCACGCTGTTTCTCGACGAAGGCAAGCCGCTGCCGGGACAGTTCGAAACCACCATCAAGAACCTCTACGAAATCTCGCCCAACGTGTTCGGAACGGCGCCGATTGCGCTCGGCATGCTCGCCGGCGCCATGGAGCGCGATCCCAAGCTGCGCGCATCCTTCTTCAAGAATCTGCAGGCCGTCGGCTATGGCGGCGCGACGCTCTCCAACGACGTTTACGATCGCATCCAGGCGCTTTCGATCGCTGAGCGCGGCCTGCGCATTCCCGTCACCACGATGTACGGCGCAACAGAGACGCAGGGCGTGACGGTCGTCCACTGGATCACCGAGCGCGTCGGCCTGATCGGTCTCCCCATTCCGGGCATCACGCTGAAACTTGTGCCCAACGGAAACAAATACGAAGTGCGCGTGAAGGGCGGCACGGTCACGACCGGCTACCACAACGATCCGGAGAAAACCGCGGCCGCGTTTGACGAAGAGGGCTTCTACAAGCTCGGCGACGCTGCGCGCTTCGTCGATCCCGATGATCCGATCAAAGGCCTCATCTTCGATGGCCGCGTCACCGAGGATTTCAAGCTGGACAGCGGCACCTGGGTTTCAGTCGGCACGTTGCGGCCCGACATCGTCGCGGCCTGCACGCCCTACATCTTCGACGCGGTGATCACGGGGCAGGACAAGCCCTTTGCCGGCGCGCTGATGTGGCCGACGCCTGCTGGCGTCGCCGCTCTGGCCGCGGATGGCCAGCCTGGCGCGCCGCTGGAGAAACTTGCCGCGAAGGTGAAAGATGCGCTGCACGCGTTCAACGCGTCCGCCGGCGGATCGTCCCGCCGCATCGGCCGCTTCATCATCATGACCGAACCGCCCTCGATCGACGCCGGCGAAATCACCGACAAGGGCTATGTCAACCAGCGCGCGACCCTGGAGAACCGCGCAAAGCTGGTCGAGGCGCTCTATGCCAAGGAGCCCGGCCCGGAGGTGATCACACTGGGCTGACGACTTCAGGCGTCCTTATACTGCGGCGTGCGTTTCTGCAGGAACGCGTCGCGCGCTTCGGTCGCGTCGTCGGTCATCGCGCACAGGATTTGGTTGCGATCTTCAAGCGCGATCGCGGCTTCCAATCCGCCCGCGTCGATATTCATGTTCAGCGCTTCCTTCGAAAGCCGCAGGCCAAGCGGGGAGTTGGTCAGCATGTACTCGATGTCTTCCTGCGCACGTGCATCGAGCGCGTCGTCTTCCACCACATCCGACACCAGCCCGCAGCGCAGCGCGCGCTCCGCATTGATGAATTTCCCCGTGAGGGTCAGTTCGGCCGCAAGCGCGGCGCCGACCAGCCGCGGCAGAAAATACGACGAGCCCATGTCGCATCCGCCGAGCCCAATGCGGATATAGGCGCAATTCATCCGCGCACTCTTGCCTGCGATGCGGAGGTCGGACGCCATCGCCAGAGAGAATCCGCCGCCGCACGCAGGCCCGTGCACCAGCGCGATGATCGGTTGCGGGCAGCGCCGCATGGCGAGATAGATTTCCGCAATGCCGCGCTGCAGGCGCAGCCCGTCATGCACCGTGCGCTTGTTCGCCGCGCGATCCGGCGGCGGCGTCTGTTTCAAATCCAGCCCTGCACAGAACGCGCGGCCCGCGCCCTTCAGCACCACGATGCGCCGCTCTGGACGGTCCGCCAGCGCGCGGAAATAACTGCGCAGATCCGAAACCATCGCGCCGTTGAGCGCATTCAGCGCTTCAGGCCGATTGAGCGTCACCCAATCCACCGCGCCGCGTTCTTCCACGATCAGCGTTTCATATCCCGCCGCCATCGCGCGCCTCCGTCCGTATTGCGGCGCTCAACAAGGCAGAGCTTGGCGACGGGCGCAAGCTCGCGCTGGGTCAGTAGCGGTGGCGCAGGCCGATGGAGAGTTCGTCCGCTGGCGCAGCGTCCGCGCGATGGCCAGGCGAAAATCGCCGCGTAGCCTCCACCCGCGCGCTCAGCGCCCCTGTCGACCACAAGAGATACGCCGCGCGCAGGTCGATTTCGCGCCCGCTGGGGACAGCCGAGATCGTGCGCGGTTCGAAGCGCAAATGCGCGATCCCATAATCATCGGCGGCCGGCAAGGTCGCGATCATGGCGCCGCGCTCGATACGCAGCGGCTGCGATAGGGATAGCTCCAATGCGCCATCAACGCCCCGGTCGCGCCAGGCAGCGGGCACAAGCGCCCAGCGCAACGCGGCTTCCGCCGAAGTGGAGACCAGCGCGCCGTCCGCGCTCACCCAGCGGTTCGCCGCCAAACGCGTGGCCCCGAAGGCGGCATTTGCGCTGAGGCTCCATTCTGCGCCGAGACGCCATTGCCCGCTGAGTCCGGCAAAGCGCGTCTCGGCATCGCTCTGCGCGCCCCACACCGGATCCCACGCCAGCCCCAGCGCGGACCCTTGTTCACGCAGCGATCCAACCGCGAGGGACAATGCAGTCGCATCGCCGCGCCATTGCAAACCGAGGCTCGTCGCATCGCGCTGCGAGGCGCCGAACGCGCCGAGATCCGCAGAGCCGGATTGCGTCAGCAGCGCCAGCTGAACGTGCTCGCCAAATGCGCGCGTGAGCGTGAGCGCGCTTTCCGCCGGCGCCATGCCCAGATAAGCCGGCGCGCTTGTCCAGGCCGATGTGGACGAGGGCGGCGCATTGGCGGACCAGTCCAGCGCAAACCCCGCTCCAAGCGGCGCATGGATGCGCAATGCGTCGCGCCCGTTATTCGGCATGCGCGCAGCAAGACTGTCGGGCGCGCCATCGTCCATTGCTGCGAACGACGCTTTGAAGGCTTGCGCGTTGGCTTCTCGCCACAGCGGCGGCACCTCAGACGCAAGCCGGGGTGCTTCTTGCAGCCAGCGCGTCGCGAGCGAAACATCGTATCGCCGGCCATACGCGTCGAACGCCGCGGCGCGCCACGCGTCCGCATTGGCGAACGCGTCGCCGAATGCAGGCCCGGCAACGCCCACCGGCGCCAGGAGATTGACGCTGCCGCCGGCCGCGGTCGGCATGCTCAAGCTGCCAGCGGGCGCCATTGCGCGGGCGACGTCGATGATCCCGCGTCCGTAGAGCGGGTCCACGCCCGGCGCGCCGGCGTCGCGTGCGCTGGTCAGCGCAAGATCGACGAGTTGCGCCGGCGTCAGGCCCGGAAACGCTTCCCGCAGCAACGCCAGCGCGCCCGCGACCTGCGGCGAAGCGTAGGACGTGCCTTGGATCTCACACAAATTCGAGGGAAGCCCCGCGGCCGCGCCGCATGTCTGGAATCCCGGCACTGCGCCCGGCGGACCATGGTCTGGCACAACCACCTGCCAGCCCGGCGCCGACAAATACCAATTGATCGCCGAACCCGGCGGATTGGAGATCGTGTTGATCGATCCGTTTTCGTTCAAGCCCCCGGCAACCAAAAGCAGCCCGCGGCTGATCGCGGGATTGGTGGCGAGGAATGCGGGATAATTGACCTGCGTCGCGCCGCTTCCCCCGTCATTGCCCGCCGACATCACGATGATCACGCCGTTGGCGGTGGCGTTGTCGATGGCGGTCTGAAAACTCGCGCTGACGGGGCTGGATTTGCCCAGCGAGAAATTCACGATGTCGACGCCATGCGCGACGGCATAGTTCAGCGCGTCCGCAAGCGTGTTGTCGTTGAAGGATTCATTGCCGTTGTCGGCGCGCACGGCCAGGATCGTTGCGCCATACGCAACGCCCACCGTTTGCGCGGAGTTGAAATTGCCCGCAATCAGCGAAGCCAATTCGCTGCCATGCGAGAGTGACGTCGTCAGCGCATTGCGGCCCGCCACGATGTCGACGGAATCCGGCGAAACCCGTCCCTGCAATTCCGGATGCGTCGGATCGATGCCGTCATCGATCACGCCGACGGTGACGCCGGCGCCGGTATAGCCCGCAGCCCACGCCGCCTCGGCATTGATGAAATCCGGCCCCCAATTGGCGAGGAATTCGGCCGAGCCCGCAGACGGAAACGGCGATGGCGGCGTCGTCGGCGGGGGAAGCGGAGGAGGGGGCGGCGGCGGCAGAACCGGCGGCGGCGGTGGGCTGATCATAGGCCCCGGCGCGGCGCCGCCTCCGCCGCCCGCGCACGCGCTCAAAAGAGCGCCGCCTATCAGGGCGCTCAGCGTGATGCGCGCCGCGATCAGTCTACGCACGTCTTCCCCCTACGATTCGGGCAGTGTTGCGCTGAGGGTGCGTCGCCGCAAGCGCGCACGGCGCCAGCGCGGGGACTGCAGCGCTCACAATGTCGTAGCCCGGTGTCGCGCGTCATGCGCCGTCAGCCGGCACATGCGTCAGGGCGGGCGTTTATCTGGATTCAGCTGCGGACGAACGGACCGCGCAGTGTTCGACCTGCCGGGAGCGAAGTGTCCTGAGCAAGCAATGGAAATGGCGCGCCCGAAGAGATTCGAACTCCTGACCCCCAGATTCGTAGTCTGGTGCTCTATCCAGCTGAGCTACGGGCGCCGCTTAGGGAGGGCGTGACATACTCTGCGCCGGATTGGGTTTCAAGGCGGCAGGTCAGGGTCGCCTGCGCCGCCGCCAAAGCCGCGAGCGCCGCCATGCAGCGGACTGTCAGGCCTATGCCTCGTCGACCCCGTCGCGCTGCAAAATCTGGATCAGCAGCGTCAGCGCCGCGGGAAACCGCACCGCCAGCAGCCCGGCCAGCGCCGCGATAGCCAGCGCCGTGAGCGGCGATTTTTCCACAAGCCGCTCCGCTGCGCGGGAGATGGCGGCGAGCTGTGGCTCCTGGGCGCCCCCGGCCAGACCCTGGAGAGCAGGGGGATCATGGCGCTTATTCCCAAATTGTGCCGCGACCAGCGCACACAACAACGGCGCCAGAAGCGCAAGACCGACCACGGTGGCGGCTGCGCCGGGCGGCAGATGCGGTTCAAGGGCGCGCGCCGCCGCCACGCTGAGCCACACGACGCCGACAATCGCGGTCGCGACCGCCAGGCTCCAGCCGACGATCGCCGATCGCGCCTCGCGCAACTGCGCCGCAATGCTTCCCCACATGCGGCTTAGCGGCGGGACGACAGGAGCAGACCCACCAGGACGCCAACGCCCGCGGCGACGCCCAGCGCCAGTCCGGGACGCTCCTTCACCGTCTGGGAGACGCTGCGATAGGCGTCTTCCCCGCGCGCCTGCGCCAGATGCGCGAAGTCATCGAATTCCTGACGCGCCTCTCCGCCGACCGCAACCGCCAGCTTGCGCACGTCTTTCGCAAGCGCCTTGAAGTCCGCCTGCAGGTCTTTTGCGCGATCTTTCACATCGTCATGAGCGTCAGACATTGGTCGCCTCCGATCTCGAGCCAGACAAGCCGCGCCGGCCGCGCGGCGCATTGCGTTTCATCAACCCAACGCTCCACATGGCCCCGCGTTCCGGCCAAGCAAGGCCCAAACCGGCCGCGCCGGCCAATTCCCGGCTGCGGCTTGACGTCCGCCCATGCCTGCTGGTCAAAGGCCGGTCTCCCGTCACTGGAAAGCATTTGCGCGGATGGACGCCCTCTTTTCCGATCTCGCGGCGCTCGCGCAGGTCATTCTCATCGATTTGGCGCTGGCTGGCGACAACGCCGTCGCGGTCGGCCTTGCCGCGTCCGCTCTGCCCGACGCGCAGCGCCGGCGCGCGATCTTCATCGGCATCGTGCTTGCGCTGGTGATGCGCATCGGCTTTGCGCTGATCACCATTCAGCTCCTGGCCATCAAGGGCATCTTGTTCGCCGGCGGCCTGCTGCTGTTGTGGGTCGCCTGGCGCATGTGGGAGGACCTGAAGGCCCACCGCGCGGTGACGGTCGGCGAACCGGCCGCGGGCGCGGCGGTTGCGGAGGGCGCAGCACAAGCCGCGCCGAACAGTTTCATGCGCGCGCTCATGACGATCGTCGTAGCCGACGTGTCCATGTCGCTCGACAACGTGCTGGCGGTCGCGGGCGTGTCGCGCCACGCGCCGGCGATCATGGCGTTCGGACTGGTGCTGTCGGTTGTGCTGATGGGTGTCGCAGCGTCGGTGATCGCACGTGTGATCGAACGCTATCGCTGGATTGCGGTTCTAGGGATTGTCGTCATCATCTTCGCTGCCTTCCGTATGATGTGGGAAGACCTGCACGCGTGGTTTCCCGTAATCGTTCCTGCGATGCCGTCTTGGCTCGGCGGACACGCCGAATAGGCGTGCGATCCGGCGGCGGCCTTGCGCTGAAGGTCTTCATGCCGAACCATGAAGCGAGACGATCTGGCCTGGGTCTGCGCGATTCGTGTGGACGTCGCCGATAGGTGAAATCGTACCGCGTGATCCAGGTGAGCCCGCGATCGCGGGATTGTTCGCCATGCTGGCGCACGGATCCATCGCCATTGCGCGTGAACGTCATACGATTGAACACGATGGCTTCGGCGTTTGGATCGAAATCATCTTCGGCGACGAGCTGCATGCCGTCATCGATCGGCCCGCCGTCGAAACGGGTGACATCGCCTGTGCTGTCGACCCAGAATTGACGCCAATGCCCCGCGTTGCGGTCATAGAGATTGAGACTGCGCCCCGAATAGGTGCTGCGCGCGCTGCGCCATTGTTCTGCAATCACGCAACCATGATCCAGCGCCAAGATGGACGATCGCCCCGCCAGCGTGTCCGTGCCGGTGACATACGCGTCCCATTCCCCGAGCCAGAAATCGAACGCCCGGTGCTCGGCCATGGCGCAGGCGTCTTCGGGCGGTGGGCTTTGCGCCGCGCACGGCGATGCGGAAACAAACAAAATCAAGAGCAGTGAGAGCAAGCGCATGCCGCATGGTCGCCGCCGATTACGGAATTGCCAAGCGTGGGCGCGACAAACCGCGCGCTGTTCACGATCGCTTGCGCGGCCGTTTGTCGCCCAATTGCTCACGCACGACCTTGGCGGGGATTTCATCCGTTTCGCCTGCCGGCAACTGGCCCAGCTGGAACGGGCCGTACGCGATGCGGATCAGCCGGTTCACCTTCAGTCCGATCGCCTCCAACACGCGCCGCACCTCGCGGTTCTTGCCCTCCGTGATGGCGACGGTGAGCCAGACATTGGCGCCCTTGCCGCTGTCCAGCGTGGCTTCGATCCCGCCATAGCGAACGCCGTCAACGGTGATGCCGTTTTTCAGCGCGTCCAACTCCGCCTGCGACACCGCGCCGAACGCGCGCGCGCGGTAGCGGCGAATCCAGCCATTGGCCGGCAGCTCCAGGCGCCGCGCCAGCGCGCCGTCATTGGTCAAAAGCAGCAACCCCTCGGAGTTCAGATCAAGCCGCCCGACCGAGATCACCCGCCCAAGCGCACCAGGGAGGTTGTCGAACACGGTCGGCCGGCCCTGCGGGTCGCGATGGGTCGTCACCAGACCGGGCGGCTTGTGGTAGCGCCATAGGCGCGTCGGCTCGGCCGCGCCGATCTTTCGGCCATCAACGCGAATATCGTCGCCGGGCGTCACCTTGAAGGCCGGCGTGTCGAGCCGCGCGCCGTTCACCGAAACGCGCCCCTCTGCGATCAGACGCTCAGCATCGCGGCGCGAGCACACGCCCGCCCGCGCGAGCGCCTTGGCGATGCGTTCGCCGTCTGCGGGAAAGGCGGACTTTTGCATTAGGCTGTCTTATCATCCGCTGCGGAAGGAAACCGCGATGTTCGCAGCCATGTATCGCTGGCGCGTGAAACCCGGCAAGGCGGCGCAATTGACCGACGCGCGGCGCGCCGGCGTGCGCGCCTTTCCCCAGATCGCCAATCCGCCGCCGCATGGATAACGACGCGGTGTGGATGCGCCGCGCATTGGCGTTGGCTGAGACCGCGGCGCGCGAGGGCGAAACCCCGGTCGGCGCGGTCCTGACGAGTGCGCAGGGCGAGATCATCGGCGCGGCCGCAAACGCGCCAATCGCGTTGTCGGATCCCACTGCCCATGCGGAAGTGCTCGCCCTGCGCGCGGCATGCGCCCAATTGGGCAATTATCGATTACCCGCCGGAACGACATTGTTTGTCACGCTGGAGCCATGCGCCATGTGCGCCGGCGCCATCGCGCAGGCGCGCGTGTCCAGACTTGTGTTTGGCGCAACCGACGAAAAGGGCGGCGCGGTCGTTTCGGGCGCACGCTTTTTTGAACAGCCCATCTGTCACTGGCGTCCACATGTTGAGGGCGGCGTCCTCGCACCGGAGAGCGCGGCCTTGCTGCGCAATTTTTTCCGGGCCCGGCGCTGAAAGGGGAAATATCTGCATCGCGGCGCGCCGGCCGAATCGAGGCAAGCTCCACGCATGGCCGATGCCTTTGTGATTCTCAGTGAAGCTTTCGCCGCGCCGCACTTGGCGCTTTATGTCACCGACCGCGCCGATGGGCGAATGGTTCGCACCGCAACCTGCAAGCGCAGCCTCCGCGCGGTAATGGCGGAATGTCCGCCGGCCACGCGGCTGATCGCATTCTGCTCCAACACCATCGTTCCCGCCGACATCATCGACCGGCTCAACATCCAGCCCTACAATATCCACCCCGGATCGCCGCAATTTCCCGGCGTGCATCCCGACGCGTTCGCGCAGGCCGCCCGCGCGCGGCGATACGGCGCCACCGCGCATGAATTGACCGCCGCCGTGGATGGCGGGCCAATCGTCGCCACCACGGAAGTGCGCATGCCGAGATCGGCGCAGCGCGTCGATTATGGAAACACGGGTTTCACCAGCGGCCTGGATCTGTTTCGCTTTATCGTGAAGTTTTCCGTGGCGTTTGATTCTGCGCTGCCGCGCCTGCAAGGCGCAGCCTGGAGCGGGCGATACAATACGCTGGCCGACTACCGCGCACGATTTGGCGATGCGCCTGCACACGCGCCGGACATGGCCGCCTTCGCTGAAGCGGCGTAACGGCTACCTCCGCAGCCCCAGTCCAGAGTTAGCCGCGAGGCAGTCAGGCTGCGGCATAGATGGCGTCGCACGCGCGCATCTGGAGAACATTGTCGTCCAGAGAAGGATTTGGATCGGCGCGGCCTGCAACGACATCCAGCACATGCGCCATTTGCGCGTCGAACGTTGTCGGTCCGTCCATGTGCTCAACGATCCAGTCGCCACGGCCCCGCCACGCGACCGCGTTACCGAGTTGAGGCGCAATGAAGTTGCGCGCGCGCACGCTTCCGGTCTCGCCGCGAACATGCAGAAACGCCACCGGCGGCCCGGCGCGCATCGCCGTTTTGATGCGCGCCTCTACCTTGCCGAAGCGCAGATGCGCGCACATCAGCACATCCACATCGCCATACATCTGCGCCTGCGCTGACACGATCTGGGGTTCAGACTTCAACAGCAGGCGCATCGCGTCCAGAACATATGAGCCGAGATCCATCATGGCGCCGCCGCCAAGCTCCGCGCGCATGCGCAATTCATCCGGCGTCCTGCGCACCGGAACCTTGAAGACGCCGCCCACCGCGCGAACCGCGCCGATGGCGCCGTTGTCGATGAGGTTGGCCAGGCGCTTCATCATCGCGTGATGGCGATAGTGGTACCCAGAAATCAGCCGTTTCCCGGATGCGCGCGCGGCATCGCGCATGGCTTCAGCCTCGCGTGCATTGAGGCACAGGGGCTTTTCGCACAGCACATGCTTGCCCGCGCGCAATGCAGCGATAGACCAGGGCGCGTGTCCCGACGGCGGCAACGCATTGTAGATCAGGTCCAGATCTTCTCGCGCGATCAACGATTCGTACGATCCCAACGCGTGCGCGATCGCATGCTCCGCCGCATAAGTCCTGGCGCGATCGATGTCGCGTGACGCAACCGCGACGATCTCCGCCGCCCCGCTTGCGCGCGCCGGCGCGATGACCGAGCGCGGCGTGATCCGGGCCGCGCCCAGGAGTCCGATGCGAAGCATGGCCGCCTCCCTTTGCGTCTAGGCAAGTGCGGCGCGCGCCGCCTCCATGTCCAGCGCGATTTGCGCGCGAAGCGCGTCGAAGGACTCGAATTTGCGTTCGTCGCGAATGAAGGAGAGGAGCTGCGTCTCGAGGATCCGATCATAGATATCCTGATCGAACTCGAAAATGTGCGTTTCCAAAAGCGGCGCGTGTTCACCGGCAATCGTGGGCTTCACGCCGCAATTGGCGACAGCCGGCCGCCACACGCCATCGCCGACATTCACGCGCGCGGCGTACACGCCAAAGCGCGGGCGGGTGTAGTCGTTGAGCGCAACATTCGCCGTGGGGACGCCAATCGTCCGGCCGCGCTGAAATCCCTGCGCGACAACGCCCTCGATCGCAAACGGGCGCGTCATCCACGCGCCCGCGCGCGCAAGGTCGCCCACGGAGAGGGCCGTCCGCACGCCCGAAGACGACACCTTCTCGCCGTCTTGCAGAACAGCGTCCACCACGCTGACGCCGAAGCCGAACGCTGCGCCATGCACCGTCAAGGTGGAGGCGTCGGCCATGCGTCCGCGGCCGTAATGATAGTCGAACCCGACGCTCACATGCTGGACGCCGATCGCCTGCAACAGCACCTGTTGAATGAACGAAACGTCCGTGAGTTTCGCCAGCGATTCGTCGAATTGGATGACGTAGACCGTCTCCACGCCGCACGCGGCGAGCGCTTTGGCGCGCTGAGCATCGCTCTGCAGCCGGAACGGCGCCGCGCCCGGTTGAAAGAATGATTTCGGATGCGGCGAGAACACCGCTGCAGCGACGGGCGCCCCCAATGCGGCGCCGGCGGCGCGCGCGGCCTGAACGACGGCCTGATGCCCGATATGGACGCCGTCGAAATTGCCGACTGCCAGCGACGCCCCGGCGTTGAGCGGCTGCGTATCCGCGGAAATCGAAACGATGCGCAACCCAGCCTCAGCTCGATTTTCGCGGTGCGAGGATCACCGCTTCGCCCTCGATCACGGGTTTTCCGTCGACGCTGCTGGCGCACGCGAGCGTCACGCGGCCTTTTTCGGCATCGAGCGCGGCGACGCTCACGCGCGTCACCACCGTTGCGCCAAGCTTCACCGGCCTGCGAAACATTAGCGTTTGCGACAAATAAATGCTGCCTTCGCCGGGCAATTCGCCGGCGATCAACGCCGAGATGAAGCTCGCTGACAACATGCCGTGGGCGATCCGTTCCTTGAAGATCGTGCCCGCGGCGTAATCGGCGTCCAGATGCACGGGATTGTGGTCGCCCGAGACTTGCGCGAACGCCATGACGTCGGCCTCGGTGACCTGGCGTGAAGATTCCGCCGCCATGCCGAGCGTGAGGTCCTCAAAAAATACCGACTTCATCCCGCATCCTCTTGCGCCGGTGAGTTTCACGATTCGTTATGGGCTAGCCGCTATTGATCCGCAACCAATGGGTAGGGTTAAGCGGGACGAGTAGCCATGCGCGGCGCAGCCGAGCCGATCTTGGTGGTCAATGGGACAGACACCGCGGTGCGCATCGCCCGCGGCGTGCTGGCGCAATTGGGCGTGGCGTCGGTGGATGAGGCGTCTTCGGGGCGCGCCGCGATCGAAAAGCTGCGCCGCAAACGCTATCGCGCGGTCGTCACCGGCGGCGCTGCGGCGCCGGACGTCGAGGGCGCTGCCCGCGCGCGCGGCGCAGTCGTCATCGCCGCGGGCGCCGGCGACATCGCAGCGCTGAAGCGCGCCTTGCAGGATGCGCTGGAGCGACTGTGACGGGCCTTATTCGGACGCGACGTCGGTCCGAATGCCGGAATCCCCGCGTTCATGCGTCGCCGTGAAAGAAAACCGGTCGACCTTCCAACCCGCGCCGGTGCGCACGAAATGATGCTCGTAGCGCCCCCAGACCTCCCACAGATCGTTCTCAGTGCGCTGCGGCAGCGCGTTCCAGGCGTAGCCGTGGGAGACCAGCGTCGCCTGATCGCCATCGAGCGTGACGATGTCGAGACCCCGCACATGCCAGCTGGGCTTATTGCGATGCAGGTTCTGCCGCCACCCCGCAACAAGCGCGTCCGCGGAGACATCTCCGGGCGCGCCGCCGCCGAGCGATGAGAAATCAACCGCCACCTGATCGGTGAACGCCGCGCGCGCCGCACTCCAATCCTTGGCGTCAACAGCGTGATCGATCGCGGCGGCGGCCTCGCGGATCGCGCGCTCGTCCTCCAAGTTCTGGATACGGGCCGTCAACGCAGCGACGTCCCCGGTCGCCGCGCTTTGCGCGGCGGGCTGACATGCCGCCAGCGCCAGCGCCGCCGCAACGCCGAGAAGGAACGCGCCCCTCATTGCGGCGCCGAACGCATGGAAGCCTCGCGCGCGGCGGCGAATTCCGCACCGGCGTTCCAGACCGGCCATTGATCCGATGACGCCAGCACCCGTCCGACTTCATAAAAGAGCTGCAGATCCTGCGCCCCGCCCGTGATGTCCCAATCCTCGGTGATCTCATCATTGGGCTTGTGATAGCGCTCGGATACGTAGGCGTTCTGCAGCGCCCGCCCGCGTTCTTCGCCGCCATTGACGAGATCGATCCCGCCGCCGGCATAGAGCGAAGGGATGCCGATCCGCGCGAAGTTGAAATGGTCGGAGCGGTAATACGAACCGCGTTCCGGGAAGGGCTCCTGCGCGATCACCCGCCCTTGCGTCTGGGCGGCCGTCGCCAACAGATCCTGCATCGTGTTCTTGCCGTAGCCGACGACGACGATGTTGCGCGCGGGTCCATAGATGTTCAGCCCGTCCATATTGATGGCGCCGACGGTGCGGGCTGCGGGAAAAACCGGATGGGCTGCGTAATACTCGGAGCCCAGAAGCCCTTGTTCTTCAGCCGTGAACGCCACGAACGCGACCGAGCGCTCTTGGCGCCCGTCATTGGCGAAGCGGCGCGCGAGTTCGATGAGTCCCGCCACGCCGGTCGCATTGTCGAGCGCGCCATTGCAGATGTCGTCGCCGTCCGGGTCGGGCGGGCAACGCCCCAAATGATCCCAGTGCGCGCTGTAGAGAATGGTTTCGCCCGCGCGTGACCTGCCGGGCAGCACGCCGATGACATTGTAGGAAACCGCCTCGCTGAGTTCGTTCTGCAGCGACACGGACATGCGCAGATTCATAGGCACGGGCCGGAAGCCGGGTGTTTGCGCGCGCGCCTTGAGCGCGGCGAAATCCAGGCCCGCGCGCGCGAACAAGTCCATGCCCACCGCGTTGTTCACCCACCCTTCGATCGGAATGCGGCTCATGCCGCGATCGGGCCGCAAGATGTCCTGCTTGGCGACGCTGTTGGAGTTTTCCACCACGGCCCACGGATAGGCCGCCGGCTCCGTCTCGTGGATGATGATCGCGCCCGCAGCCCCCTGGCGCGCCGCTTCTTCGAACTTGTAGGACCAGCGCCCGTAATAGGTCATGGCGCGACCGCCGAAACCGCGATCCTGTCCGGTTCCGAAATCAGGATCGTTGATCAGAATGACGGCGACGCGTCCGCGCATGTCGACGCCTTGATAGTCGTTCCAGTTCAATTCCGGCGCGACGACGCCAAAGCCCACAAACACCATCTCAGCATCGGCGACATTGACGCTTGCCTCCATGTGTTTGGTCCAAATGACGTGCTGAGCGCCGAACGTGTAGGCGCGCACGCCGTCCGCCCCGGCGATGTCAAGCGTGGGCGCATTCGTCACCCGTGACGTCACCAGCGGCACCGGCTGGCGCCAGCCGACCATGCCGCTGGAAGACACCACGCCCGGCTGCACGCCGATCGCGGAGAAGGCGCGCTCAATATAGTCCAGCGTCATCGCTTCGCCGCGCGCGCCGGCCAGGCGTCCCTCGAATTCGTCCGACGACAGAACCCGCACATGCTCCATCAGGGCATTTGGCGACAGCGGCGGATATGAAAGCGCCGCAAGGCTTGGCGCGGCCTCTACGGCGGTGCGCGCCGGCGCGCGGCCTGTGTTCGCATCGCCCGGAAGGACGGCGCGCATTGCGCCGCATCCCGCCAGCACGACCGCCGCCGCAGCGAACGCCAACGTCAAACGCATGCCTGCTCTCCGGGACATCCAATGTTGAACCCGACGTGCATAGGCGCCCGGCCGTTGCCGGTCAAAGGCAAGGCCCGCCGCGCGAAGGTCCAAGCACAGTTGAACGATGCTCGTTGAACACATTCAAGTATTCGCAGGTGCAGCAATGGAACTCGAAAATTGGAATCCTTTGCCCCAATTCGCCGCAAAAGCGCCTTCAGCAGGAGACTGGTCCGGCCAATCGTCTGAATTTCGTGTTACTTGAGCGCGCTGACTTGACGTCTGTCGGCTTTGGCGGCCCCATCATGGTCAAATTGCGACGCCATTGTGGCGATCGCGATCGGGCATGGTGAGGGTGACCCAATGGCGAAAAAGTCAAACGCGCTTGCGCGCGGGTGGATGTTTGCGGCCTCGGCGCTGGCGCTGAGTTTCGGCTTAGGCGCAACCCAGAAGGCGGAAGCCATCGTCACGCCGGACGACGTGCCCCCGTCGGATGTGGTCGATACCCAGAATGATCGGCCTTACCTGGTCGGGCTCGGCATTCGGGCGGAGGCCGGCAATTCGGGCGGCACCTGCAGCGGCCTTCTGATCAATCCGCGCACCGTGCTGTTCGCTGCCCACTGCGTCGATGGACTGGACCCCGACGCCTACGACAACAACGCCCCGGGCGACCGCGCCCAAGTCGGCTACACGACCGACCCGACCTTCGGGCGCACCAATTTGCGCAATTGGCTGTTCGGCCAGGATTTCGCGGTGCCGCCCGGCGACGGCCGCACCATGACCGACTCCGTCATGGTCTGGTACGACCCCCGCTCGCGCTTCGGCCCGCTCGCTGATCCCAATGGCGGCACGTTCCTGCCCGCCGACATCGCCATCGCCGGATTCGACACGCCGACCGACCTGCTCGGGCGCGACGCTCAAGACGGCATCGGCCTTTTGTTCTCGCGCGTCCGCGGCCTCGTTCCCGTGACCATCGGCGGCTACGGCCAGGCCGGCAACGGCCTGACGGGCACGCGCCTGGCCGGGACGGAAGACACCTTCTTCCGTCGCCTGGCGACCAACATGCTGGGTTTCCTCGGCAGCGAGCAGGACCTCTATGGCGGCACCGAGCCGGCCAACATCGCTGCGCTCTTCAATCCGCCGGGCCTGAATTATCAGGACCTGTACTGGATGGATTTCGACGATCCCCAGAACCGCCCGTTCGACGCGACCATCAACGCCAATCCAGGCGTCACCACGACGTTCGACTTCAACGTCTTCCCCGACGAACCGACTGCGAACGAAGCGATCACGGCCGCCGGCGATTCCGGCTCGCCGCTCATCACGGACGCGTATGGCCGCGAAGTGTCGCTCGGCGTGCTGAGCCAGGGCTCGCGCTTCTTCCACGACGTGGTTGGCTTGGAAGACGACAACTTCGTCTTCTTCCCCGCCTTCTCGGATTTCGGAACCGCCGCGGGCTACAATCCGCTGTTCCTGTTCTGGGACCAGATCGTCATCAACAATCCCTACAAGTACGTGCGCGCCCGCGCCGGCAATCGCGAATGGACCGATGGCGAAACCTGGATCCAGGAACTCGATCCGCTCTACTACACGCTGATCGGGCCGGAAGAGGGCCGTCTGATCAACGCGCTGCCGGATGATCCAGCGCTCGGCTCCACCGACGCCGCGCCAAACCTGGGCACGATCAATCCCAACCCCGCGCCAATCGCGGAATGCGCGTTCTTCGGCACGTGCCCAGCGACGGGCGGCGGCGCTGCGCCCCAGCCGGTTTCGGCAGGCATGCCCGGCACGGTCGCGCTGGCCGCGCCCAGCACGCCCGCGAGCACCTCGACGGGCACGGCCCTGTGGAGCGACGGCGTGCTTCTGCAGCTGAACTCCGGCCCGCTCACCGGCCCGGGCTCGACAGGCTTCGTGGCCGACAACACCAACGGCACGCCTGGCCTGCAAAACTCGACGCGCTTCTTTGAAGTGAATCTGCGCAATGCCGGCATGGTCTTCGTCAGCAATGCGGACATCGAGATCGATCGCCTCAATGTCCGTGGCATCGGCGCAGGCGTCACGGTGCGCGAGCGCGCTTCGCTGACCTCGAACCTGAGCTCCTACCTCGATGTCGGCCGCATCAACGTCAACGGAACGTTCAACACTGCGGCGTTGGACATCGGCTTCGGCGTGCTCTCCGGCGGCGGCACGATCAACGCTCCCGGCGGCGTGATGAACTATTTCGGCGTGGTGTCGCCGTCCGACATGAATGTCGGCCCGATGTACATCAACGGCGACTACACCCAGACTGGCTACGGCACGGTCTTCTATCAGATCGGCAATACCGGTTCAGACCGCCTTGTCGTATCCGGCCACGCCGATGTCTCCGGCAACCTTCTGGTGCAGACGCAGCGCCGCCTCCGCTTCGGCGAACGCTTCGTCGTGATCCAGGCCGGCAGCGTTGAAGGTAATTTCGAGCGCACGCTGGGTTCCGGCACGCTGCTCTTCGGGCGCACGCAGGCAGATGCCGACTCCGTCGATCTCATCATCGACGCCAAGAAGATCGCGGGCCAGCTGAGCGGCGGCAGCGCGTGGGGCTCGCTGGCCACGGCGCTGGACTACGCCCGCGGCAACGGCCGGTACCTCGCCCTGGGCGGCGTCTTCGACGCCATCGATTATCTGCCGACGGAAACCTTGGACATCGCGCTGGGCCGCATTGCGCCGACCAACGCGTTACAGGCGACCCCGCTGGCGGTGGGCTACACCCAGGACATCATGCAGAGCCTCGACGCGCGGTCCTCCGAACTGCGCGCCGGCGTGCGCGGCATGAGTCAGCGCAGCGTGCTGAACGGCATGCGTATCGCGCAGGCCGGAACGACGCCGGAAGAGCGGACGGGCTTGAGCGAGCATGCTGGCGGCGCGCCGTCGATGGGCGATCGCTTCGGCGTGTTCGTGTCCGGATACGGCAACGTCACCGCCTTGGGCGACGAAGCCTATGAAGGCGATCGCTTCAACCCGGCGCACTTGACCGCCATGAGCTCGGCGGACCTCACGGTCGGCGCGGACTATCGCGTCAACGAGCACTTCGCGGTCGGCGTGGCTTCCACGCTGCAGCGCTATCTGGCCCGTGATGAACGCGCCAGCGGCGTGCCGGTGGATCACACCGGTTACGGCGCGATGGTGTACGCCTCGGCCTGGGACGGCGCCTGGAACCTCGACGGCTACGCCGGCGTGGCCAAGCACGACTTCGCGATGCAGCGCACGCCGGGCTTTGGCTTCGGCGATGCGTTGGACGCCGATCAGGGCGCGGTGCAGTCCATGATGGGCGTCCGCGGCGGCTATTCGTTCAGCCCGATCGAGGGCCTGAGCTTCGGCCCGACCGTTGGCCTCAACTACTCGCGTCTGCGCTTCAACGCGTACGAGGAAGCCGGGACCGGCGATCTCGCGCTGGGCGTCGCCTCGCGCGATCTGCAATCGATCACGGTCGAGACCGCGTTCCAGGTCGCCTACCAGCCGTTCGACAACGGCCGCGCCTCGCCGTTCGCAGCCTATGGCCGCGTCGGCATGGTGCAGGAGCTGGGCGATGGCGTGGAGCTGATCCGCGCCGGCTTCCTGGCCGCGCCGGACGTCACGTTCGACATCGAGCGGCGTCTGGATCGCAGCTGGGTGTCCGCGGCGACGGGCATTTCCTACCAGCTCAGCGACACCGCCTCCGCGCACTTGGAAGCCGCGTCCGACATGGGCCGGGACGACCTGTCCACGACGTCGCTGCGCGCTGGCTTCAACTGGCGCTTCTAAGAAGCTTCTCCCCAAACTCAGCGGCGGGCCCCTTAAGGGCCCGCCTTTTGTTTTTGAGGATGCGAAACAGGTGAGCGGTCCCGAAACCGCAATGCAGATCAGACCGCGGTCGCGCCGCCGTCGACGACGAACGTCTGGCCGGTCACAAACGACCCCGCTTTGCTGGCGAGCAGCACGGCCATGCCCGCGATCTCATCCGGCTCGCCGATGCGCCGCAGCGGCGTTGTCGCCGTCGAGCGCTTCAAAATCTCGGGATTGTCCCACAGCGCCTTGGCGAAATCCGTCTTGATGAGGCCCGGCGCGATGGTGTTCACGCGAACATTGGAGGGGCCATATTCCGACGCCAGATTGCGCGCGAGCTGCATGTCGGCGGCCTTGGAGATGTTGTACGCCCCGATGACCGGCGAGGCGCGCAAGCCTCCGATCGAAGAGATGATGATGATCGCGCCGTCCTTGCGCTCGATCATCTGCGGCGCGACCATCGAAATCAGCCAATGGTTGGAGATGATGTTGTTCTGCAGAACTTTCTCGAACTGCTCGTCGGAAATCCCAGCCATCGGCCCGAAATAGGGATTGCTCGCGGCGTTGCAGACCAGGACGTCGATCTGGCCGAACGCGGAATGGGTTTCATCCACCAGATGCTGAAGTGCGTCCTTCGACGCGATATTGGCCGCGATCGCGCGGGCCGCCGGCCGGCCGACGGCCGCATTGATCTCCGCGACCGCCGCCTCGCACGCATCCGCCTTGCGCGACGACACAACGACGTTGGCCCCATGCTCCGCAAGGCGATGGGCGATGGCCTTGCCGATGCCGCGCGAGGATCCCGTGACGATGGCGGTTTTGCCGGTCAGATCGAACAGGCTGGGCATGGCGTTTCCTCTACGGCGGCGTTTATGGTCGCCCTTCTTTAGGCCCACGGCGCGGGCGCGCTCAAGGCATGACGGGAGGATAGCCATGGCCGCAGCGGGCGGGCGCAAGTCCATCTTCATCACGGGCGCGGGGTCGGGCATCGGCCGGGCGACGGCGCTCCTATTTGCGGAGAAGGGCTGGTTCGTCGGCGCCTGCGACGTCAATGAGCCCGGCCTGGAGAGCCTGAAAGCGGAGATCGGGGCCGAAAACTGCCTGATCCAATGCCTCGACGTCACCGACCGTGCGGCCTACCAGGCAGCGCTCGACGCGTTCTCCGCCGCCACGGGCGGCACGATGGACGTGCTCTTCAACAATGCCGGGATCGGCCGCGGCGGACCCTTTGTGGAGCAGCCCTGGCAGGACGTGATGGACGTCGTGAACGTCAATTTCGTGGGTGTTCTGAACGGCATCCATCTGGCGTTTCCGCTGCTGAAAGCGACGCCGAATGCGCTGTGCTTCTCAACGTCATCGTCATCGGCGATGTACGGCATGGCCGGCATCGCGGTCTATTCCGCCACCAAGCACGCAGTGAAAGGGCTTACCGAAGCGCTCGCCGTTGAGTTCAAAGCGCATGGCGTACGTGCGGCCGATACGCTGCCGGGCTTGATCGATACGCCAATCCTTCCGGATGACGCCAAGACCACGGCGCCGAAAGAGGGGATGTGGCGGCTGATGCCCCCGCGCGCTGTCGCCGAGGCGTGCTGGGGCGCCTACCACACGGACAAAATCCATTGGTATGTGCCCGCGGAACTGTTTGATTTCGATCAGATGCAAACATCCAATCCAGAACAGGCGCGTGATGTGATGGCGACCTCGGGATTGTTCAACCAACCCTGAGCATCGCCTGAACCAGGACTAACGCAAATCCGCCATGACGAATTGCGCCCGCGCGCGCTCAGCGTCGAGCGCAGTGCGGGCTTTGTCTGGATCGAGCGCGCCGTCTGTCAGAAGCGCCTCGCCATGCATGCCGGACGCAATGAAAAGTATGTCGAGCCCTTGTTCGTTCGCCCCGCGCACATCCGTGCCGATGCCGTCGCCGATGCACAGGATGCGTGCGCGATCGACCGGCTGGTTGCGGATTTCAGCAAGTTTTGCGTAGGCCAGCTCGTAGATCGGCGCGTGCGGCTTGCCGGCCATGATCACGCGTCCGCCGCGTGCGGTGTAGTCGCGCGCGATCGCGCCCGCGCACCACACCAGCCGATCGCCAACGCGCACAACGATGTCGGGATTGGCGCAGATGAGCTCAAGGTCGCGGGCGCGAGCGGCGTCGAGCAGGGGATGATAATCTTCCGGAGTTTCCCGGTCGTCATGGTTCAAGCCGGAAATGCCGATGAACGCCGCCGCATCGAGCGAGGCGAACCCAAGGCCAAGGCCCGCCCATAAATCGCCGTCATGAGCCGGCCCGATCTTGTGCATCGGCCCCGGCGTCCGCTTGGCGAGTTCAATGCGGATCGCGTCGCCAGAGGTCACGATGGCGTCCCAGGCGGCGCGCGGCGCGCCGAGGCGATCGAGTTGTCCAGGGATCGGATCGTTGGGCTTGGGCACATTGGTCAGAAGGATGACCGCGCCGCCGCGCGCGCGAAACCGCGCCAGCGCCGCGCACGCCGGTGCGTAGACTGCGCGGCCATTGTGCAACACGCCCCACACATCGCACAGCACGGCGTCGTACCGGTCGGCCACGTCGTCGAGGGAGGAAAGAATCTGCATGCTCCGCGAGCGCGTGCCACGCGCCACCGGCGCGCGCAAGGCTTGCCGCGCCGTAACGGCAACTGTCATCCTGGCGTGCGCAAGGAGGCCGTCATGGAGATCAATGGCGTCGCGCACATCTTCATCACCGCCGGCGATTTCGAAGCCGCGCGCATTTTCTATCGCCAGCTGCTGCCGTTTCTTGGCCTGAAACCCGTTATGGACAATGACTTCGCCTATTATTGCGTCGGCGGACGGACAGGCTTCGGCATCGAACCGCCGAACCCTGAATATGCCGGCGAACGCTTCGTCCAGAAGCGCGTGGGCCTGCATCACATCTGTTTTCGCGCCCGCGCGCGCGAGGACGTCGATGAAGCCCACGCCTTCCTGCAATCCATCGGGACAACGATCGTACACGGCCCCCAGCAGGACGCCTTCGCGCCCGGCTATTACTCCGTCCTGTTCGAAGATCCCGACGGCGTTCGGCTGGAGATCAATCACATCCCGGGCACGGGGCTCTTGAACAAGGACGGTCAGGCTCGTCCTGTCGGCTCGGAAGGATAGGCGCGCAACGCGATCTCCTGCGCCAGCGCCGTCAGCGCAGCAGGATCGTCGCCGGCATTGCGCAGCACAAGCTGCGATAACGCGCGCTGCGGCTCCACATAGAGCGCATGCATGGGCGCGACGACGCTGCGGAATTGCTGATGCACGCTCTCCGGCGTGCGCGCGCGCAGCGCAGTGTCGCGCGCCAACCGCCGCGCAAGCCGCGTCGCCTCTTCGGCGTCAATAAAGACCGCGAGGTCGACATGGACGCGGATGGCGGGATCGCAAAGCGCCAGATGGCCGTCGAGAACCAGCGCATCGACCGCAGGGATGGTTTCGCGCTCCGGCAAACGGCGGTGGGTGGCGTGCGCATAAAGCGGCTTGTCAAACGCAAGACCCGCGCGCGCCGCCTTCAAGTGCGCCGCGAGCAGGGCGTGATCCTTAGCGGCGGGCGCATCGAAATTGAACGTGGCTGGATCAAACCGATCGATTGTCGAAGCGCAGAAATAGTAATCGTCTTCCGCGATCAGCGCCGTCGCGCGCGGCGCCAGGAGATCGCGCAGCCGCACGGCGATTTCGCTCTTCCCCGATCCCGATCCGCCCGTGATGGCGATGATGCGCGCGCCGGCCATGGCGCTGCAATGCCCTGCCGTGCGCTTCTCCGCAAGCAACTCACGCCCGCATGACGCGTCCGGCCTGATCGAAGAAGCCCGGCGGCGGCGCGGTTTCCTCCATCAGGCTTTCCTTGATCGCCCGGGCCGGCCCGAACAAATGGCCCTGGCCATAACCGCAATTGATGTCGAGGATTTCCAGGACCTCGTCTTCGCTTTCCATGCGCTCGGCGATCAGCTCCACGCCATAACGCTGCATCACCGCCGTGATGTCGGCGGCGTCGATCTCCCGTGTGATCGCGGAGCGCGGGCGCACGCCGCCCTTGGCCCATTGGGCGATCAACTCGCGCGCGGGCGCCTTCACGTAGCGCACGCCGGCGCGCTCGATGTCGGCCAAGTCGAAATCCAGCGCGCTGACCTGATCGATGGAGAAGCGGAAGCCGAGATCGACCAGCTTGGCGATCGCGCGGGCTTCGACGCTGGTGCGCGCGTCGAAGGCGCGCTGGGGAATCTCGAAAATGACGGCGCCCGCGAGGTCGCGGTTCTCGCGCATGAAATCGAGGAATTGCGGGAACGACTGCTCGTCCGAGAGCGCGCGCGGCGAAAGATTGCAGAAGATCCCGATGCGCCGATCCTGCTTTTGCAACCGCCGCACGATCTGCACGCACCGAAACAGGAGCGCGTAATCGATCATGGTCATCAGCCCCGCCTCTTCGGCGACGGGGATGAATTCCTGCGGCAGCACCATTCGGCCGGTGGCGTCTTTCAGCCGCGTGTAGCCCTCGTAGAACGCGGTTTTTCTTTGCGGCAGCGCAACGATCGGCTGCAGATGCAGCTCCACCCGGCTCTCGTTCAGCGCTTCCCGGATAAGATCGATGGGGCCGCGCGCGGCCCGCGTCGCGGACCCGCCGGGCATCCGGGACATATCATCCAGCCGGCTTTCCACCGCGCGCTCAAGCCGGTCGACCAGATGGTCGATCAGTTTCAAATCCGGCGTTGCGGCGCGCGGCGCTTCGAGTTGCGGGGCAGGCGCGGGACGCTCGGCGATCTCTTGCACAGAGCGCTCCAGACCCTCGATCCGCGCCGCCATATCGTCGAGGTCAGTGTTGAAGCTGCGGTCAGCGTCCCGCAGCTTTTCGATTTCTCCGCGCATGCGCTTTTCCGACCGCCCGATCGCCCCTGCGGCCGCCGCAGCGGTCAGTCCCGCATGGGTGATGGCGAAGGCTGAGAAGAGGGCGATCCCGCCGAGAAAAGATTCCGCCGCGCCGGCGCCGCCGATCTGGCTCAACGCGAGGCCGATCGTCAGCGACACGAGCGCGTAGCCCGCGTACAAAAGCGCGTGCGTGACGAGCGGCATGGACGGCAGGCCTTTCCCGCGAATCTCCAACCTGACCATGACACGGAAGGGCGCATTGCGGATACGTTAACGCCGTGACGTTCCGCCTGCGAAACAGCGCTAAGCCGGCCGCTCGCTCAGATCCCCGATGATCATGATCTTCTGCCAGATTTTCCGCCCAAGGCTGGTCGTCAGCGCCTCCAATTCATTCACAGCTTCAATGACGATGGGGTCGCGCATGCGTTCAGCGTACAACGCGGCAAGCTTGCCGATCAGCGCCAGCATTTCCGCGCAATAGTCGAGATAGCGCGTCAGCTCGAACTGCGACATCGCCCGCTCCGGCGATGCGGCCGTGCGGTTATGGCCCCGCAGGACGAGGGTGGGATCCTTGGTCAGTTGATGCATGTCGATCACGTGCGCGAGCGATCGTAATTCATGCAGCGCCGCCAGCGCGTCGTTGCGTTTCAAGCGCTCCTCCAACGTGACGAGAAACCACACCGCGCCGCCAAACAGGATCAGAAGATTGACCGCCGGCTCAAGCACCGGAAGAAACGATTCTGCGTCCAAGCTGAGGCGTTCGGGATGCATCGCCGCGAACATCGCAAGCTGCGCTGCGACCCCCGCAACCGTGAGCGACCATACGCCCACGCGCAGAAACAGGCGCGGCCGCGACAGCGCCTGCACGCGGCCTGCTGTAGCCAGCGCCAGCGTCCGCACATCATCGCAGACCTTGGACAGCCCGGACTCTGGAAACCGGTCGCCGATGCGGGCCTGCAGCCGCGTCAGCGTATCCACGACCTTCGATGCGTCCAGCGTACGATAGGGCATTTGCGGTCCGCGATTGGCGAGAGGGAGCCGGTAGCATAAGCCTGAAGCGATGGACAAACGCGCCCCCGCCACGCTGCCGGAAGCGTTCGAGGCCTGGTTCGCCGGCCGCGGCTGGTCCGTGCGTCCCCATCAGCGTGCGCTCTTTGAGCGGGTCCGCTCCGGGGCTTCAGCGCTGCTGATCGCGCCCACTGGCGGCGGCAAGACGCTGGCGGGTTTCCTGCCGAGCCTCGTGGACCTCTCCGCCAGGCCGCCCGCGGTGAACCGGCCGCATGCGCTGCACACGCTCTATATCTCCCCGCTGAAGGCGCTGACCGCCGACGTCGCCCGCAACCTGGAGACGCCCGTCCGCGAGATGGGGCTCTCGCTGCGCATCGAAACCCGCACCGGCGACACGCCGCCGTCGAAACGCCAGCGCCAGCGCGCATTTCCGCCGGACATCCTGCTGACGACGCCGGAGCAATTGTGCCTGCTGATCGCATCGGAGCATCCCCGCGCTTTCTTTCAGGATGTGCGAATCATCATCATCGATGAGATTCATGCGCTCGCGCCGACGAAGCGCGGCGATTTGCTCGCGCTGGCGCTGGCCCGCATAGCGCGCTGGTCAGAAGAGCACGTGCGCATCGGTTTGTCCGCCACGGTGGCGGAGCCTTTGGCGCTGGCCAGGTGGCTTGCGCCGGATGCCGTGATCGTGCGCGGCGCCGCGGGCGCAGCGCCGGTGGTCGATGTACTGGACACCGACGCGCGCATCCCCTGGTCCGGCCACACCGGCCGACACGTCATGGGCGATGTGTATGCCGCCATCAAGCGCGCGCGCCTGGCGCTCGTCTTCGTCAACACGCGCGCACAGGCGGAAATGACGTTCCAGGAATTGTGGCGCGTCAACGACGACAATCTCGCCATCGCGCTGCATCATGGCTCATTGGATGTGGCCCAGCGCAAGAAGGTCGAGAATGCGATGGCGCGCGGGGACCTACGCGCGGTGGTGTGCACGTCCACGCTCGATCTCGGCATCGATTGGGGCGATGTCGATCTCGTGGTGCAAATGGGCGCACCCAAAGGCGCAAGCCGTCTGGTGCAACGCATCGGCCGCGCCAACCACCGTCTCGATGAGCCGTCGCGTGCGCTTTTAGCGCCCACCAATCGGTTTGAAGTGCTGGAGTGTCGCGCCGCCCGCGATGCGGTGTCCGAAGGCGCGCTCGATGGCGCTGGTTCGCGCCTTGGCGGCCTAGATTGTATGGCCCAGCACATCATGGGCGCAGCCTGCGGCGAGCCGTTCAGCGCCGATGCGCTTTATGAAGAAGCGGTCTCCACCGCGCCCTATGCCGATCTCTCCCGCGCGCAGTTTGATCAGACGCTGAACATGGTCGCGACCGGCGGCTACGCGCTGTCGACCTATGATCGCTATCGCCGCATCATCGAAGACCCAAAGACGAAACTCTGGCGCGCCCGCACCAAGGACGCCGCGCGTCAGCATCGCATGAATGTCGGCGCCATCATTGAAGCGGAAATGCTGGACGTGCGCCTGGCGCCGGGGCGCGCCAAGGGCGGCGCCGAAACGCCAGCCTATGCCGGCCGGCGCCTCGGTCAGATCGAGGAATGGTTCATCGAGGGCCTTACGCCCGGAGACACATTTCTGTTCGCGGGAGAAATTCTGCGCTTCATCGGCTTGCGCGAAACCGATGTCCTCACGGTGCGCGCGAAGGGCGAGACCGAACCGCGGATTCCATCCTACGCCGGCGGCAAGTTTCCGCTCTCGACGTTTCTCGCCGCGCGCGTGCGCGCCATGCTGCATGATCGCGACGCCTGGAAGCGCCTGCCGGATCAAGTCCAGGAATGGCTGACAATCCAGGCGCTGCGCTCCGTCATCCCTGAACCCGATCACCTGCTGATCGAAACCTTTCCGCGCGCCAACAAGCACTACATGGTGTGCTACCCCTTCGACGGTCGCCTGGCGCACCAGACGCTGGGCATGCTTCTGACGCGCCGCTTGGAACGGCTGAGAAAGCAACCGCTTGGCTTTGTCGCCAGCGAATACGCGCTCTCCGTCTGGGGATTCGAACCGATGGGCGATGTCGATTTCGCCGCGCTCTTCGATGAGGACATGCTGGGCGATGATCTCGATGCGTGGCTCGCCGAAAGCGCGCTGATGAAGCGCACATTCCGCAACTGCGCCATCATCGCCGGCATGATCGAGCGGCGCTATCCTGGTCAGGAAAAGACCGGCCGGCAGGTCACATTCTCCGCGGACCTCATCTACGACGTGTTGCGCGCGCACGAGCCGGATCATGTTTTGCTCAAGGCCGCCTTCGCCGACGCCAGCGAAGGCTTCCTCGACATCAGCCGCGTCGGCGCGCTTCTGAAACGCGCGCGCGGAAAACTCACGCACATCGATCTGCCGCGCGTGTCGCCCTTCGCCGTGCCGGTGATGTTGGAGATCGGTCGCGAGACCGCGCCCGGCGTCGGCGCGGTGGAAGCCGTGCTGAGCGACGTCGCCGGCGACTTGATCGCCGACGCCATGGGCGATTTGATGGGCCAACCCGTTCGACCAAAACAACAAGGGGGAGAGGATGAAGCACGTCTTGATCACCGCGGCGGCGACGGCGCTGTTGGCGCAAGGCTTGGCGTTCGCACAGGCCAGCGACGCAACCCTGGCGGCGAACGCTCAGGCGCGCGCAAATCTCCCCGCCGACGCCGAGGATGAAGACTTCGCCGCGCGCGGGTTCATCGCGACAGCGAGCGAACCGCGCATCCGCACCGCAAGCGGGCAGACCGTGTGGGACTTCTCCGCCTATGATTTCGTGCAAGGGCCCGCGCCGTCCACGGTGCATCCCAGCCTCTGGCGCCATATGGGCTTGCTGGCGCGCCATGGGCTGTTTCAGGTCAGCGACCGAATCTATCAGGTGCGCGGTTTCGATGCCGCCAACATGTCGATCATCGTTGGCGACACTGGCCTGATCCTGATCGATCCCTTGACGAGCGTGGAGACGGCGGAAGCGGCGCTGGCGCTGACGCGCGCGCATTTGGGCGACAAACCCGTCGTCGCCGTCATCTACACGCACAGCCATGCCGATCATTTCGCCGGCGTTCGCGGCGTCGTCGACACCGCGCGCCTGCGCGCAGGCGGAACCCGCATCATCGCCCCGGAAGGGTTTCTCGAACATGCGGTGAGCGAAAACGTCATCGCCGGCAACGCCATGAGCCGGCGGGCGCAACTGCAGTTCGGCGCCGCTGTCATCCCGGGGCCGGAAGGCGTCATGGGTGTCGGCATCGGCCCAGGCGTTTCAGCGGGAACACGCTCTTTGCTGGCGCCGACCGAAATCATCACCCGCACCGGCCAAACGCTCGACATCGATGGCGTGCAAGTCGTCTTCCAATTGACGCCCGGCACGGAAGCGCCTGCGGAGATGAATGTCTTCCTGCCGCAATTGCGCGCGTTGTGCCTGGCGGAGAACGCCAACGCCACGATGCACAATGTGCTGACGCCCAGAGGCGCCTTGGTGCGCGACGCCAAGGTCTGGGCGGACTACTTGACGGAATCCTTGCGGCTCTATGGCGCCGACAGCGACGTGATGTTCACCTCCCATGCCTGGCCGCGCTTTGGCGGCGACCGCGTGCGCGACTTCATCGCCAGCCATCGCGACGCCTACAAATATCTCCATGACCAGTCCGTCCGGCTGATGAATGAAGGCTATACCGGCGAAGAGATCGCTGAACGCATCGCGCTGCCCGAAAGCCTGAACCAGCGCTGGTTCAATCGCGGCTATTACGGCACCATGCGGCACAATTCGCGCGCCGTGTATCAGCGCTATATGGGCTGGTATGACGGCAATCCCGCGCATCTGAACACGCTTCCGCATGAACAATCCGCCTCGCGCTACATCGAAGCGATGGGCGGCGCACGGCGCGTGATTGCACGCGCGCGCCAAGCAATGGGGCAGGGCGATTACCGCTGGGCCGCTGAACTCTTGGATCTCGCGGTCTTTGCCGATCCAGCCAACGATGCCGCGCGAACGCTCTTGGCCGAAGCCGAAACCCAGCTCGGCTTTCAATCCGAGAGCGCGATCTGGCGCGCCATGTATCTCGCCGCCGCGCGCGAATTGCGACAGGGCCCGCCGCCCGCGGCGCCGGTTGCACAGAGCCTGGACTTTGTCGCCGCTTCGCCGACCGAAATGCTGCTCGATCTCTTGGCCGTTCGGCTCGATCCCGAACGCGCCGGCGAAACGCCGCTGCGGCTCAATCTGCGCTTTCCCGATCGAGATGAAACCTTCGCGGTCACGGTTCAGAACGGCGTGCTCGTTCACGAACGCGGCGTGACGCTGGACAATGCCGACGCCTCGCTTGTGCTCCCGCGGGCGCTGTTTCTGGCGTCGATGTTCACCGACCAGGCGCCGCCGCTGCCGGTTCAGGGCGATGCCGCGGCATGGGCGCGCTTCCGCACATTGTTCCCCCCGCCGCGCGGCGATTTCCCCATCGTGACGCCGTAGCGCGTTTCGCCGACTCGGAACCGTGGTCTATAGAGCCAGCGTGACGACGCTTTCTGGACCATCTCGGAAACCGCGTGCGCCCCGCGCGCGACGCCTTCCGCAACCGCCGCTCGCGGTCGCGGCAGAGAAGGGCGTGGAGACCGAGCTTTGCGGCGTCCGCGTGCGCGCCGAGCCTGAAGGCGCGCTCTGGCTCGCCGCCGAGCGCTGCCTCGTCGTGTCGGACCTGCATCTGGAGAAGGGCTCGTCCTTCGCGGTCCGTGGCCAGCTCATTCCACCCTATGACACCCGCGCCACCCTCTCGGCTCTTGAAGCGGTCATCGCGCGCCTGCGTCCCGATTGCGTCATCTCGCTCGGCGACAGCTTCCACGACGTCGGCGGCCCTGCGCGCATGGCGGCGGACGATCGCGAGCGTCTGTGTGGGCTCACCGCGCGGGTCGATTGGATTTGGATCGAAGGCAACCATGATCCGGAAATCCCGCGGGCGCTTGGCGGCGCCATGCATGCAGACCTCACGCTCGGCGCGCTGACGTTTCGTCATGAACCTCTGGCCGGCGCATGCGAAGGCGAAGTGGCGGGGCACTTGCATCCATGCGCAAAGGTTGCGTCGCGCGGTCGTTCCGTCCGCGCGCGCTGTTTCGCCACGGACGGACGCCGCATGGTCATGCCCGCGTTCGGCGCATACACGGGCGGGCTGAATCTGCGCGACAGCGCGTTCGCTGAAATCTTCCCCCAAGGGGCAGTCGCGCTCATCGCGGCGCAGGGCCGGGTCTGGCCCGCAGCAGCGGAACGGCTTTTGCCCGACGGCTAAGACGCGGACGTGTGCAGAATGTCCGCCACAGGCAGAACCAGACACGCCAGCATCACGCCCCCGGTGAGAATTTGACGCAGCAACGGGTACCAGGCCGGCGCCGCCGCATCACGCGCCGCGCGCAAATCCCAAACATACTGAAGCGCGAACAATCCAGCGAACGCCGCTGAAACGCCCAACGCATGTGGGCCCGTGAGGGCATAAAGCGCGAGCGCCCACGCCGCGATCGCCGGCAGAACGGAAAAAACAAGCCGAGAGCTGTTGGGCTCTTGCGGCGCCCGCATGATTTCAATGCCCCAGCGCACGCCGCCAAGAAACGAGAGGATCGCGGCCGCGTAGATCGAGAACGCGGTAAAGCCCAGCCGCGAGAGCCCGTCATCCTCCATCAAGGACATCAGCGCAGCCCCAAAGAAGGGCAAAAGGCCCAATAGTCCCAGTTGCAGCGCAATCGCCGGTATTCTGCGCGGCATCAACTTCTCCTCAACGCGAGGGCTGCGCCCCAGCCTGCGCCCAAAGCCACGATCACGACGAACAGCCCGTACAAAAATGGCGTCCGCGTGGCGGCCATGTGCACAAGTCTTTCCGCGCCGATGCGGGCGATGGTGACCGTGCTGCGCTGCGACGAGACGAGACGGCCGTCTCGGAACAGATAGACATCGGCGAAGTACGCGCCAATCGGCGCGTTCGCGGGAATGGTGACCTGGGTTGAAAACAATCCCCGCCCGCGCAGCTGCAGTCCGTCGGGTATTTCTGAGTAGAGCCCAGCCGCGCGCCGCAGCCGCGAAAGCGCGCGCCGATAATCCGCCGCGCTGGCGTCCGGCGGCGTAGCGCTCTCCAGGCGTGCGACCGCGGCCGGGTCGAGGCCGAGCGAGGAAATCGCCTGCGGCCGTGCGATCTCGCGCAGAGGCCGTGCGCTGATGACGGTGAAGAACGACGGCGCCTCGGCGAACCGCACAGGCTCGCCGTTCACCCAAAGGCCGAACACGCGCCGCTTCCGCCGGATCGTCGCCGGCAGGTTGGGACCGCGCACAACGACGACGATGTCGCCGCGGCCGCGCCGATCCGGATTGACGCCGAACACCGTCATCCGCGATCCGCGATAATCCGATGTCACCGAGATCGCTTCATCCGTGACCGCCGCAGGCAGATCTGGCGGCGCTGGCGCCTGCGCAAACGCGTTCGCCGCGCACAGCCACGCAAGCAGAAGATAGGCTGCGGCCCGCATCAGCTCAGCACGTACAATTCGTCTGGCGGACGCACGAGGTCCCAGAACAATTTGATGGCGGAGAGCAGGATCAATGCGGCGAGCAGAATGCGCACCTGTTCGGCTGGCAATCGCGCGCCCAGCCGCGCGCCGAATTGCGCGCCGAGAACGCCTCCCGTGATCAGAATGGCGGAAAGCACGAGATCGACACGCTGCGTCAGCATTGCCTGCAACATCGTGACGAGCGCCATGACGCACAGGATTTGAAACATCGACGTGCCGACCACGATGCTGGTGGGCATGCGCAACAAATAGATCATGGCGGGAATGAGCAGGAAGGCGCCGCCCACGCCCATGATGGCCGCAAGTGCGCCGACCGCTGCGCCCAGCACCAGCGGCGGAATGATGCTGATATAAAGTCCCGACCGGGGAAAGCGCAGTTGCAGCGGCAAGCGGTGCGCAATGGTGCGCGCCGGACGGTTGAGCGGCATGCGGACGGGCGCGCCCTTGTCGCGCCGGAGCGCGCTGGCGCTTTCCATCAGCATCATCGCGCCGATGGCGCCGAGAAACACGACGTAGAACAACGAAATAACGATATCGATCTGGCCAAGCCGCATCGCCTGCTGAAACAGCGTGACGCCGAACGCCCCGCCGATCACGCCGCCGCACGTCAGCAACAGGCCCATGCGCCAGTCCACGCTGTTGCGCCGCGCCTGAGCCCAGAGCCCTGACGCCGAAGTCGCCGCAATCTGGCTCGCCTGCGTCGCCACGGCGACGGGCGCTGGAATGCCGATGAAGATCAACAGGGGCGTCAAGATGAAGCCGCCGCCGACGCCGGTCAGCCCGGACAGAAAGCCGACGCCGCCGCTCAAAACAAAGATGAGCAGCCAATTCACCGGCATCTCGGCGATCGGCAGATAGATCGACATGGGCGGCTGTCAGGCGGCGCGTTGCGGGATGAGCCGAACGGTTATTCCAGGCCCCGGCGCGAAGGGCAATGCGCCAATAGGCCCAGGCGTTTAGGCGCCGGAAGCGGCGGTTGCGCGCGCCTGCCACGGCCTCGCGCCGAACTCGCCGTTCGCCGCCGCCGCCGCCGCGCGCGGCCGGAACGCCTCCGAACGCGCACGCGCCTGTTCGACCTGCGTTTGCGTCAGCGTGTTTTCGATCGCCGTGGCGCGGGCCGCGGCGTCTGCGTCGCCGTTGCGCGCGGCCACGCGGAACCAGAACAGAGCTTCCGTTGGGCTCGCCGTCACGCCCCGGCCTTGTTGATAGAGGACGCCCAGATTGAACTGGCTGTCGGTCACGCCCAGCTCGGCCGCCTGCCGGAACCAGCGGAACGCCGCCTGCTCGTCCAGCGGCACGCCTTCGCCGCGGGCATAGAACACGCCGAGATCGTGCATCGCGCGCCGATTGCCGCCGCTGGCGGCGCGCTCGGTCCACAAACGCGCTTGCTGGATGTCCGATGGCAACCCTTCGCCGCGCTCATAGAGCTTGGCGAGCCGATACTGGGCCATGGCCAGACCGCGCTCCGCCGCCTGGCGCAGAAGAGGCGCGGCTTGCGCCGCCTGCCGCGATTGGATGCGCTGCAGCGCCAGTTCGTACTGCGCCACGGGATTGCCGGCTGCAGCGGCGTCTTCGAGCGTCTGCGCTTGCAGCGGCGCCGGACCGGCGACGATGCGCTCCGCCGACGCCGTCTGCTGCGCGCCGGGCGCCGAGCCAGCGCCGGACGCGCCAAGCGGCACATCGCCATCAGCCAGGGGCGCGGATGCCGGCTCGTCCAGCGGGACGTCCGACGCGCCGCCCATGGGTCCCTCGATATGCGGCACGACAGGCGCCGCACGCGCAGCGCTGGGCCCCAGGCTCGGGGTCGCCGTGCGCGGCTCCGCATCGCCCGCGGGGCCGGCGGAAAGCGTTCGATAATAGAAGGCGCCTCCGGCCGCGGCGACCGCAAGCGTGGCGGCGGTTCCCCAAAGCACCACGCGACTGCGTCCGCGCAGCGCCGGGTCCTGCGCGATCGGCTGCGGGCGCGCCGCCTTCGGCTTCTTCTCCTTCGGCGCCTTTTTCGGCTGCATGCTCGCCAGTGCGGCCTTGCGCGCCATCGCCAAGTAACTTTGCTGAGCCTCGGGCTCAGTGACGAGAACCTCGCTCAGCGCGACTTCCGGCGGCGCAATCCCCGACACAGGACGCGTTTCCTCGGTTTCCCAGAAGTCGGAATCCTCCGGCGGCGGCGGCGGAAGCTCTTCCAGGTGTACGCCGTTGAGCATCGCGTCCGGCTGCAGACGCCGCCAGTCCGCCGGCGCATCCGGCTTGAACGGATTGTCGTCATCAAGCGCGTCGAGATCGAGCGGGCTCAAGTCGTCATCGACCGGCGGCGGATCGATCGTTGCGGCGTCCACCGCGTCCGAGGCGAACGACGCAGGTTCAAGCGCGACGCCGTCTTGCACATCCACCCGCTGCGCTGCATCGCTTTCGTCAATGTAGGCGATGTCGTCGTCGAACGCGTAGGCTGCGGTGTCGATCGCTTCGATGTCGTGGTCCTGCGGAGCAGGCTCTTCGCCATCCGCCGGCTGCGCCTGCGGGCCCTGGTCTACGGCGTCGAGCCGGGCGGCGAGCTTCGACATGGCGTTCTGCAAAGGCGCGAGCGATTCTCCCGACGACTGCTCCACCTCATGCAGACGCTGAGTGATCGACGCCATCGCCTCCTGCAGGCGTACCGCGCCGCGATCCTCTGTTTCGCCCAGCCGCGCATGCACATCGCGCAACATTTGTTCTTGGCGTTGGTTCAAGCGCTCGGCCATCCGCGCGACTTGTTCGCCGACTTGTTCGATGGCGTGCGCGCTCTTGCTTTCGGTGCGCGCAGCGCGATCCTCCATGCGGTCCGACAACCGCCCGATTTCGAGGCCGATGCGATCAAACGCAGCGGCTTCGCGCTTTTCGATATCGTCGAACCGCGCTTCGAGCGAACGGCTGACGCGTTCGATCTCGTCGCGCCATTCATGCCGGGACTGATCGCGCGTGGCGTTGTCTTCAACCGCGCGCATGCGCCGTTCCATCGCCTCAGACATGCGCTTGATTTCAACGCTGATGGCTTCGATGGTCTGGGCTTGGCGCGCTTCAGCTGCGGCGAGCCGCCGGTTCACGTCCGCGAGCGCTTCGTGGAGTTCGTCGCCGCGCAGGCCCTGCAGCGCGGACTGGACTTCATCGAACACTTGCGCACGCGTATCGTCGATCGTGGAAATGACCGCTTCCAGGCGCTGCTCAAGAAGGGTGCGTAAACTTTCAGTCGCGTGCTCCGCGGCGGCCTCGCCCGCCGCGTCGATCTTCTCTTCAATCGCGCGCAGCGCCGCATTGGCGCCGCCTTCGGCCGCCTCCAGCCTTTGCGTGAGGCGCTGCACAGCTTCATCCAGAGACTTCGCGGTCTCCATGGCCGCGGCGGCATCTGCGCTGGCGCGCTGACGCGCCTGTTCGATTCCTTGGCGGTCCTCGGCGGCGCGGTCTTCACCCTCACGCAGGCGTTGGGAGATTTCCTCCAGCCGCGAGTCCAGATCGAGCGGGACCGCCGCCGCCGCCTTGGCGCTCAAATCCTCCGCTTCGACCAGCCTGCGTGCAAAGTCTTCCAGCCGTTCGCCAATCTCATGCGTGCGCAGCGTCTGGGCCTGCAGCGAAGCGGTTTCGAGCTTTTCAAGTCGCGCGAGCAGAGCATCCTGTTGCGGCTTGAGGTCGACGCCTGCGCCTTCCTCAAGTCGCTTGAGGCGGCCAGCAAACGCGAGCTGCGCATTGCGTAAATCTGCGATCGCCGCGCCCGCGGCCTGTCTCAGACCCGCAGTCGCGTCACGCGACGCGTGTTCGACCTTCTCGACGCGATTGGCCAGAGCGCGCTGCGCGTCGCGCACACTCTCAAGCTCTGAATCCAACGCAAGCGATGAGCCCGAACTGGTCGGCCGCGCGCTGGCCTCGTCGATCCGACGCGATAACGCATCCGCGGTCCGCCGCAATTCCTCCAAAGTGGAGTCTTGCGCCGCACGCGCATCGCTTTCGATCTCGCTGATGCGCGCTTCCAGCGCCCTTTGCGCCCGCGTCAAATCCTCCGCCAACGCACTCTGGGCGCGATGCGCCGCGTCGCTGGCGCGACCCTCCACCGTTTGCAGGCGTTGCGACAATTCCTCGCGGGCGGACCGCGCTTCCGTCAGCGCTTGATGGGCGGTCTGGCGTGAAATCTGCTCCGTCGTCGCCATCCGCAATTGCAGCGTTTCATGCTGCGCGCGGATATCCTCAAGCGCTTCCTGCGACGATGCAGCCGCCGCACGCGCGGCGTCCTCTGCGGCTGAACGGATTTCCCTCAGCTTGGCGTCGATGGCGATTTTCTGCGCGGCCTCGAACGCCGCGATCTGCCGCGCGACGGTTTCGTCGCGGCTCGACATTTCCGCAACAAGTCGCTCGCTGGCCTCTGCGGCGCGCTTGGCCGCGGATTCCGCATCCTTGATGCGCGCCAGCAGCATCACGCGCGTGTCTTCGAGGTCTTGCGTCGCGCCGTTCATCGCGTCGCGCGATTTTTGCGCGGTCGCTTCCGCTTCGCTCAAGCGTCCCGCGAGCGCTTCATGCGCGGATTGGAATTGCTCCAATGCGCGCGCGACCTGATCGGCTGCGTCGCCAGCCGCGTTCTCCGCGTCCTCAATGCGCGTGGACAACCCCAGGATCGCGCGGTCCATCTGCGAAACGGCGCGGTCGAGACCGGCGACGGCCAATTGCGTGCGCCGATCAATCGCCTCCAGCCGCGAAGCCGGACGCTGATAGCCTTCGCCGCGCGGCGAAGGCGTCAACAGCCAATCGTCGTCTTCTTCCATGACGTCGAAATCGGGGCGCGTTGCGCGGCGACGCACGGGGTCGCGGCGATCCGCCGACTCTTGCGCAGTGCGCGCGCTTTCGTGCGCGGCCAAGGCTTCGTTGAGATATTCGCCAAGCGTCAAACCCCGCCGCCGCGCGGCGTCGCGCGCCGACTCGCGGATTTTCGGGTCAATGCCCTTCACGCTCCAAGGGTTTGGCGACGTCATCTCAGCCTCAATCCGCCTTCATGCTTCATGGGCGCAGAGCCCCCATGCCCGCACGCCCATGCAGTCGCCGTGACGCCGCCGAAACAGAATCACATCGAATGCGTTAGCATCGACCAGAAGACGCCGCGTGTTAACGGCTAGTAAAATGAAATGCGGTGGACAAACCGCGCCTAGGTTTCGCGCCCGCGCCGCAAGACCTCGCCGCAGCGTCGCGACGAATCATTTCGCCATCAAAGCAATCACGACGCGCTTTCATTTGTGGCGGCGGGCCCGATCTGGATCACGCCATCATACTTCATAGCCGCGCCAACCAGAGGAACGTCCTCGAACGGCGACAGCCGGATGCGCATGCCGGGCGACGCGCTTCCTTCCGCGCGCAGATTGAGCGTGCGTTCCGCGGGCAACCGCGCCCCAAGCGGACGCCACTCATGCCCCGAGAGCCCCACAGGCGACGTCGCCGCTTCCGGCGCCGGCGCCACCAGCACCAAAAGTCCGGCCGCCGCGCCCCGCGCCACGCCGGCCGATGCGGCATAGGCCGCGCCGCGCGCGTCGCCTTGAGCCTTCGCGATATCTTCCGGCCGCCGCCCAGTCGGGGTCGCTCCCCCCGTGGCGCTGTCGAAGTGAAACACCTGCAACGCGCCGCCGCGGGTCGCCATCTCCCCGATCGGGACCGCGAGCTCTGCGGCGAGGTCTTGCGGCGCGCCGACGAGCACCGCCGAGCCGCTTGCTGCAGCCGCGCACGCCAGGGCCTGGGCGGCAAGGGCTGCTGTCTGGTCGCCATCGATCACGACGGTGTCGATCTCTTCGGCCAGCGCGGCGTCGAGCCCTTCGATCGGCGCACAAGAGAGGGGACCGGGCGCCGGCGCCGGGCGCGCGCAGCCGACCGCGGCGCTCACGACGAGGATAAGTGTTACGCTCAGACGCCGCATGGCCCACCTTCTACGGCGTGAAGCTGCCGTAGGGGAGAGGCTTTCAGCGGCCTTCCCTTGACGTTGACGTTCACGTCATGCTAACCCGAGCGCATAGGGAAGACCGAAAGGTCAATCGCGCGCCTTAAGATACAAGAAGGGGTCGCCGCCATGACGAAAAGCGAACGCACATATTCTATTTCCGAGCTCGCCCGCGAGTTCGCGATCACCCCGCGCGCCCTGCGCTTCTATGAGGACAAAGGGCTCCTCTCTCCGCGCCGGGACGGCATGAACCGCGTCTACCTGTCACGCGATCGCGCCCGACTGGTGCTGATCCTGCGCGGCAAGCGCGTGGGACTTTCGCTGATTGAAATCAAGGAGATCCTGGATCTCTACAACGCCGATGAAAATCACCGGCTGCAAAACCACCTGGCCCTGAAGAAGTTCAAATCCCGGGTCGTTGCGCTCGAAGAGCAGAGAAAAGACATCGACGACGCCATCGAGACCCTGCGCGACGCGGTCAACCGGCTCGAAAAGCAACTCGAAGCCCCCGCGCCAAAGGCCCAGGTGGCCTCCGCGCGCGCTTATGATCGCGAAGCCCGTAAGCGCCTCCAAGACGCGTGAGCCGATCCGCGCTACATCACGCTCAAGGCTGCCCTTAGGAGACCCGCGATGCCGTCTTACGCCGCGCCCGTGCGCGACCTGAAGTTCATTTTCCGCGACTTCCTCCAGATCGAGCGCTACGCGAACCTGCCGGGCTTCGCCGATGCGCCGATCGACGTCATCGAGCAGATTCTGGAGGAGGGGGCGAAATTCGCTGAAGGCGTGCTGGCGCCGCTGAATGCGGTGGGAGACCACCAGGGCTGCACGCGCCACGCCGACGGCTCCGTCACCACCCCGACGGGATTTAAGGACGCCTACAAGCAATTCGTCGAAGGCGGCTGGCCGGCGCTGGGCAGCGATCCCGCCTATGGCGGACAGGGTCTGCCGCACGTCGTCAACCTCGCCTTCAGCGAAATGACGACGAGCGCGAACATGGCCTTCACCATGTATCCGGGCCTCAGCCACGGCGCCTACGAAGCCATCCATCACCACGGCACCGACGAACAAAAGCAAACCTATCTGCCGAAAATCGTCACCGGCGAATGGACCGGCACGATGAACCTCACCGAGCCGCATTGCGGCACCGATCTGGGACTCTTGCGCACCAAGGCCGTGCCGCAGGCGGACGGCAGCTATCGCATCACAGGCCAGAAGATTTTCATTTCCGCTGGCGAGCATGATCTGGCCGAAAACATCATCCACCTCGTGCTCGCGCGCATTGAAGGCGCGCCCGCCGGCGTGAAGGGCATCTCGCTCTTCATCGTCCCGAAATTCCTGGTGAATGCGGACGGCTCGCTCGGCCAGCGCAATGGCGTCGTCTGCGGCAAGATCGAAGAGAAGATGGGCATCCACGGCAACGCAACCTGCGTGCTGAACTATGATGACGCAGTCGGGTATCTGATCGGCCAGGAAAACAAAGGCCTCGTTGCGATGTTCACGATGATGAACGTCGCGCGATTGGGCGTCGGCATGCAGGGTTACGCGCAGTCCGAAGTCGCCTACCAGAACGCCGTCGCCTACGCGAAAGATCGCGTGCAGGGCCGCTCGCTGACCGGCCCCAAGAACGCCGACGGTCCGGCTGATCCGATCATCGTTCATCCCGACGTGCGCCGCATGTTGCTGGACGCCAAGGCCTTCAACGAAGGCGCGCGCGCCTTTGCCTTCTGGACCGCGCTGCACGGCGATCTGTTGCACGCATCGCCGGATGAGAAAGTGCGCGAGAAGGCCGGCGACTACATGGCGATCATGACGCCGGTGATCAAAGCCTTCCTCACCGACAAAGGCTATGAATGCGCAACGGCCTGCCAGCAGATCTATGGCGGCCATGGCTACATCGAAGAATGGGGCATGAGCCAGTTCGTGCGCGATGCACGCATCGCCATGATCTATGAAGGCGCCAACGGCATTCAGGCCTTGGATCTGGTCGGACGGAAATTGGCTGCCAATGGCGGCCGCGCTGTGTTCTCGTTCTTCAATGAAGTGGACGCGTTCATCGCCGAGCACGAAACCGACGCCGCCCTGAAACCATTCATCGAAGCGCTCAAGAGCGCCAAGGCGCAACTCCAGGACGGAACCAATTGGCTGATGCAGAACGGCATGTCGAACTTCGACAATGCCGGCGCCGCCAGCCATGACTATCTCCGTCTCTTCGGCCTGACGGCGTTCGCCTATATGTGGGCGCTGATGGCCAAGGCTGCGCTGCACGCCCAATCCAATGGCGGCGCAAAGGACCCGTTCTACGAATCCAAGCTCGCGACCGCGCGCTACTTCGTGCAGCGCATGCTGCCGGAAACGTCCGCGCATTTGGCGAAACTGAAAACGGGCGCGGAAACGCTGATGGCGTTGCCGGCCGAAGCGTTCTGACAAGCGAAGGGATCGACGATGCCGGCCATCCAAGCCCCAGTCGCCAAATGGCGCGACGATGAAGAGCTCAACATTTTCGACGCCAGCGTGCGCGAGTTCTTCGCGCGCGAAGCGCCGCCGGAAAAATGCGCCAAATGGCGCGAGCAGGGTGTCGTCGATCGCGACTTTTGGCTGAAGGCCGGCGAGGCCGGACTTCTCTTGGCGTCCGGGCCGGAAGAGTTCGGCGGCGCCGGCGGCGACTTCCGTCATGAAGCCGTGATCATGTACGCGATGGGCGAACTGGGCATTGATGGATGGGGCGGCTCGCTGCACAACGCCATCGTCGCGCCCTACATTTGGCATTACGGCTCTAAGGAGCAGAAGCAGCGCTGGCTGCCGAAAATGGCGAGCGGCGAGTTGGTCGGCGCCATCGCCATGACCGAGCCGGGCGCGGGCTCTGACCTTCAGGGCGTCAAGACCACCGCCAAGCGCGACGGCAATCATTATGTGATCAACGGCGCAAAGACCTTCATCACCAATGGCGCCACCGCGAACCTGATCATCGTCGTCTGCAAGACCGATCCCACCAAGGGCGCGAAGGGGACCTCGCTCATCATCGTGGAGACCGACGACGTCGAAGGGTTCCGGCGCGGCCGCAACCTCGACAAGGTCGGCCAGGACGCGCAGGACACGTCCGAACTCTTCTTCGAAGATGTCCGCGTGCCGACCTCAAACCTCCTGGGCGTTGATGAAGGCATGGGCTTCATTCAGCTCATGCAGCAATTGCCGTCCGAGCGGCTGCAAATCGGCATCCAGGGCGTGGCGATGATGGAGCGCGCGCTGGCGCTCACCATCGAGTACGTCAAGGAGCGCAAGGCGTTCGGCAAATCGCTGATCGAGTTTCAGAACACGCAGTTCAAGCTGGCGGAATGCAAAACCGAAGCGACTGTGGCGAAGGTGTTCGTCGACCATTGCACCGAGCTTCTGCTCAAGAACCAACTCGACGCGTCGACCGCCTCCATGGCGAAATATTGGGTCTCCGACATCCAATGCAAAGTCATCGACGAATGCCTGCAGCTGCATGGCGGCTGGGGCTTCATGAACGAAATGGAGATCGGCCGCATGTACCGCGACGCGCGCGTGCAGCGCATCTATGGCGGCGCCAATGAGATCATGAAGGTCTTGATCGCAAGGACGCTCTAGGTGGCGACGTACACCGCGTCCCTGACTTGGTCGCGCGGCGATCTGGCCTTTGAGAAAGGCCGCTATTCGCGCGGACATGAGATCGCCTTCGACGGCGGCGTGACGATGCCCGCATCGTCATCGCCCCATGTCGTGCCTGTGCCGTTGTCGCGCGAAGACGCCGTCGATCCCGAAGAAATGCTGGTGGCGGCGCTATCGAGCTGTCACATGCTGACTTTTCTGGATCTCGCGCGTCGCGCTGGATTTGTCATTGAGACCTATGCGGACGACGCCGAGGGCGCTCTGGAAAAGCTTGAGGATGGTCGCATGGCCATCACCCGCGTGACCTTGCGCCCGCGCATTGCGTGGGGCGGCGGTAGAGCGCCGACGCAGTCTGAACTCGATGATCTGCATCACAAGGCCCACAGCCTTTGCTTCATCGCGAACTCGTTCAGCGGTGAAGTGAAAGTCGAGGGCGCGCACTGAATTTGCCGCGCTGTCGTCGCCCGGCGGCAGCGGTCAGCGGATGGTAGATGCGGCGGCCGCCGCGTCAGGGACGCCTCCGGTCCCGAGGCGGGCGCAATGCGGCGAAGGTTCGCCGCAAGGAGAAGCAAAGATGGCTGAGGCCTTCATCTATGACGCCGTCCGCACGCCGCGCGGCAAAGGCAAAGCAAGCGGTTCGCTGCACGAAATCACGGCATTGTCGCTCGCGACGCAGGCGCTCGCAGCGATCCGCGATCGCAACAATCTCGATACGTCGCGCGTCGACGATGTCGTTCTGGGCTGCGTCGGGCCGGTGGGCGAGCAGGGCTCCGATATTGCGCGCATCGCGGTCATCAATGCCAACTATGCTGAAACCACCGCCGGCGTGCAGATCGACCGCTTCTGCGCTTCCGGTCTCGAAGCCTGCAATATCGCTGCGGCCAAGGTGAAGTCCGGCGAAGCGGACATGGCCATCGGCGGCGGCGTTGAAAGCATGTCGCGCGTGCCGATGGGTTCGAACGGCGGCGCCTGGGCGGTCGATCCCGCCATCGCCATGCCGTCCTATTTCGTGCCGCAGGGCATCGGCGCCGACATGATCGCCACCAAGTACGGTTTTTCCCGCGACGACGTCGACGCCTACGCCATCCAATCCCAGCAGCGCGCCGCGAAGGCGTGGAAAGAGGGCCGCTTCAAGAAATCGATCGTGCCGGTGAAGGATCAGCTCGGGCTGCACATTCTCGATCACGACGAGCACATGCGTCCCGACACCACGATGCAGTCGCTGGCCTCGCTGGAGCCCAGCTTCAAGAGCCAGGGCGAAATGATGCCGGGCTTCGACGGCGTTATCCTGCAGCGTTATCCGGAAGTGGAGAAGGTCAATCACGTTCATCACGCCGGCAATTCATCCGGCATTGTTGACGGCGCCTCCGCCGTGTTGATCGGTACGAAGGAATCTGGCGAAGCGATGGGCTTGAAGCCGCGCGCGCGCATCGTCGGTGGGGCGTCGATTGGCTCTGAACCATCGATCATGCTGACGGGCCCGGAATTCGTCACGCGCAAGCTTTTGAACAAGCTGGGCATGACCACGAAGGACATCGACCTTTGGGAGCTCAACGAAGCGTTCGCGTCCGTTGTGCTGCGCTGGATGCAGGCGTTGGAGCTCGATCCGGCCAAGGTGAACGTCAATGGCGGCGCCATCGCGATGGGCCATCCGCTCGGCGCCACCGGCGGCATGATCTTGGGCACCATGGTCGATGAATTGGAGCGCACCGGCAAAGAGCGCGCTTTGATCACGCTATGCGTCGGCGCCGGCATGGGCACCGCGATGGTGATCGAGCGGGTTTAACGCAAACGCTGCCCTCTCCCCTTGCGGGAGAGGGTGGTTTCGCAAATGCGAAACCGGCTGAGGGGTGACGGCGCGACCTCAAGAGTGAAGCAAACACCCCTCATCCGGCCGTTTCGCGGCCGCCTTCTCCCACAAGGGGAGAAGGCAGGGAGGCAAGGCGGAGACGACGATGAGCTTTGAGACTTTTAAATTGGATCTGGACGCGGACGGCATTCTGCTCGCGACCTTCGACGTGCCGGGCCGTTCGATGAACACCATCACGGGCGGCGTCGCGCGCGACATTGTTGCGTTGACCGAAAAGATCAAAACCGATGACGCCATCAAGGGCGTGATCATCGCCTCCGGCAAGCCGACAGGTTTTTGCGCCGGCGCCGATTTGGGCGAGCTTGGATCAGGCGGCTTGAGCGGCGCTGCGCCCGCCAAGCCCAAGACCGAGCAGGAAAAGCTTCAGGCGGCCTTCGACGGCGCGTTCACGCTGAACAAAACGCTGCGCGCGCTGGAGACTTGCGGCAAGCCGATTGCGTGCGCATTGGAAGGACTTGCGCTCGGCGGCGGATTGGAGATCGCCCTCGCCTGCCATTATCGCGCCGCTGCCGATCAACCAAAAATGCAGCTGGGCCTGCCGGAATCGAAAGTGGGCCTTTTGCCGGGCGCCGGCGGCACGCAACGCCTGCCGCGTCTGATCGGCGCGCAGAATGCGTTGATGATGATCCTCCAAGGCGAGAGCAAGAACGCCCAAGAAGCCAAGGCGCTTGGCTTTGTGCATGAGGTGGTGGAGCCGGGCAAAACCATTGACGCCTGCCGCGCCTGGCTGAAGACCAATCCCAAGGCGGTGCAGCCTTGGGATCAGAAGGGGTTCAAGATTCCTGGCGGTGGACCGTACTCGCCGGGCGGCGGGTTTCCGTTCATGGGCGGCAATGCGCTGGTCTCGAAGCAGACAAACCAGAACTATCCCGCGCAGAAATACATCATGTCGTGCCTCTTCGAAGGCCTGCAGGTTCCGTTTGACGCCGCGATCCGGATTGAATCGCGTTATTTCGTGAAAACGCAACAAACGCCGCAAGCCAAGGGCATGATCCGCACGCTGTTCCTGTCGATGCAGGAATTGTCGAAAGGCGCGAACCGGCCTGCTGGCCAGCCGCCCTACGAGGTGAAGAAGGTCGCGGTGCTGGGCGCCGGCCTGATGGGCGCGGGCATCGCCTACGTTCAGGCAAAGTCCGGCGTCGAAACCGTGCTGATCGATGTCAGCCAGGAGAGCGCGGAAAAGGGCAAAGCCTATTCGCAGCGGCTCGTTGAGAAGGACGTCTCTCGCGGCAAGTTGACGAAGGAGAAGGGCGATGCGCTCCTGGCGCTGATCACGCCGACGACGGATTATTCCCAAATCGCCGGCGTCGATCTCGTGGTTGAGGCCGTCTTCGAAAACCCCGCGTTGAAAGCCGAAGTCACCAAGAAGGCCGAGGCGCATCTGCGCGAGGATGCGGTGTTCGGCTCCAATACGTCGACGTTACCGATCACCGGTCTGGCCGAGGCCAGCGTGCGCCCGGAGAACTTCATCGGCGTGCACTTCTTCTCGCCCGTCGAACGCATGGGCCTTGTCGAAATCATCATGGGCAAGAAGACGACTGAAGCCACGTTGGCCAAGGCGATCGACTATGTCCTGAAAATTCGCAAGACGCCGATCGTGGTCAATGACAGCCGCGGCTTCTACACCTCGCGCTGCTTCGGCACCTACACGACCGAAGGCATCGAGATGCTGTCGGAAGGCGTGGCGCCGGCGATCATCGAAAATGTCGGCCGCATGGCCGGCATGCCGATGGGCCCGCTCGAGGTGTCGGACTCTGTCGGTCTCGACACGGCCTTGAAGGTCGGCAAGCAGATGGCCGAAGCCATGGGCGCCGACTATTCCAAGGATTCGCGCGGACGCTTGATGCAATGGATCGTGGAGGAGAAGGGTCGCGTTGGCCGCAAGGCCGGCAAAGGCTTCTACGACTACGATGAGAAGAACAAGCCGCAACGCATCTGGCCTGAACTGTCGGAGCAGATCGAGATCAAAGTGCGCGAGTGCCCGCCGGCGATGAAGCAGGAGCTGACCAAGCGCTTCCTAATCCGCCAATGCATCGAAGTGGCGCGCTGCTTCGAGGAAGGCGTCATCACCGACGCCCGCGACGCCGATGTCGGATCCATTCTGGCCTGGGGCTTTGCGCCTTATACCGGCGGCTGCGTCAGCTACATGGATCTGTTCTTTGGCGGATTGGACGGTTTCGTGAAGGAGGCCGATCGCCTAGCGCAACAATACGGCGAGCGCTTCAAGCCGCCGCAATTGCTGCGCGACATGGCTGCGAAGGGCGAGACCTTCTACGCCCGCTTCGGCGCGCAAACGAAAAAGGCCGCATAATGCGTTGAGCGCCCGCACGCCGGCGGGGCGTGCGGGTTGCTTACGTCTTGAGCCGATAACCGGTCCGGAAAATCTGCCAGATGATCGCCAGGAATAGCGCGAGAAACACGCAGATCATAACGAGGCTGACGCCGACATTCACGTCCGACTGGCCGAAGAAGCTCCAGCGAAATCCGCTGACCAGATAGACCACGGGATTGAACAACGTCACCGTGCGCCAGAACGGCGGCAGCATGTCGATGGAATAGAAGCTGCCGCCGAGAAACGTCAGCGGCGTGATGATCAGCAGCGGCACGATCTGCAGGCGCTCAAACGAATCCGCCCAAAGCCCGAGCACAAATCCCAGCAGGCAGAACGTGATCGCCGTCAGCACGAGGAAGGCGATCATGGCCGCAGGGTGGAGAATGGTGAACGGCACGAATGCGCGCGCCGTCGCCAGAATGATCAGGCCCAGCAACACGGACTTGGTCACCGCCGCGCCGACATAGCCCAAAACGATCTCCAGAGACGAAATCGGCGCTGAAAGCACTTCGTAAATCGTGCCGGTCCATTTCGGCATGTAAATCCCAAACGAGGCGTTCGACACGCTCTCGGTCAGGATCGAGAGCATCATCAGCCCCGGAATGATGAAAGCGCCGTACGACACGCCGTCGATCGATGGAATCCGTGAGCCGATCGCTGAGCCGAACACGATGAAGTAGAGCGACGTCGTGATCACAGGCGAAATCAGGCTTTGGAAGATGGTGCGGAACCAGCGCCCCATTTCGAACCGATAGATCGCTTGAACGCCAAGCCAGTTCATCGCTTGCCCCCCACCAGAGAAACGAAAATGTCCTCCAGCGATGACTGCTCGGTGTTGAGGTCCGTGAAGTCGACGCCCATGGAGTCCAACTTGCGCATGACCTCGCCGATGCCCGTGTCGGCGCTTTGCGCGTCGAAACTGAACACCAGGTCCATGCCCCCATTCGCCAGCGAGAGCGGATAGCCGCCAAGCGCTTCCGGCACCTGCGCCATCGGCGACTTCAGATGCAGGGTCAGCCGCTTCTGTCCGAGCTTGCGCATGAGGACACCCTTGTCCTCCACCAAAATCAGTTCGCCTTTCGAGATGACGCCCACGCGGTCGGCCATGTCTTCCGCCTCTTCGATGTAGTGCGTCGTCAGAATGATCGTGACGCCGGATTCGCGCAGCCGCCGCACCAGCGCCCACATATCGCGGCGAAGCTCCACATCGACGCCGGCCGTCGGTTCATCAAGGAACAGAATGCGCGGCTCATGCGACAGCGCCTTCGCAATCAGCACCCGCCGTTTCATGCCGCCGGACAATTGCATGATCTTGGCGTCTTTCTTGTCCCACAAAGACAGATCGCGCAGCAATTGCTCCAGATACGCATCGTTGCGCGGTTTGCCAAACAGCCCGCGGCTGAAGCGCACGACCGACCACACTTTCTCAAAAGCGTCCGTGGCCAATTCCTGCGGCACAAGTCCGATCTTCTCGCGTGCGGCGCGGTAATCGCGCACGATATCGTGTCCATCGGCCAGCACGCGCCCGCTCGTCGGATTGACCAGCCCGCACACGATCGAAATCAGCGTCGTCTTGCCCGCGCCGTTCGGACCGAGCAGGGCGAAGATTTCGCCTTCACGGATCTCGAGATTGGTTTCCTGCAGCGCCCGCACGCCCCCGGCATAGGTCTTCGTCAGACCCTGAATCGAAATGATGGATTTCACGCTTTCCCCTGGTTCTCGCGCGAGCGGCAAAGCGCGTTAGCGTGCGCCGGGCGCGGCATCAACCGCTGAACGGCCTATGGCGCCACGCCTGCGCCGCAGCCTTGCATCTGGCGACCGTCGATCGTGACCTGGACGCTCCGAGGATAGAGTTCGCCGCTCATGACGTCTTGGCACGGTTCATCCCCGATGACGACACGTAGGCTGTGCCCCCCGGCCTCGCTGGCGTAGACGCGATCTGCGACGGCCGCACCCAATGCCGGCGGCGTGCGCGGAAACACCGCCTCCCGGTTCCCGTAATCATAGGAAAGACGGATCTCGTCGGCGTAGACATCGAGGATCCAGGCCGGCTCCTGGCCGAGGCCCCGAAACGCGATTCCGGCGGCGCGCAAGCCTTCCCAACCCGCCGGCGTAGGAATGCTCGGGCGCGCCGTGGTGACGACGTCCGGTGCGCTTGCCGGCGCCGCCGCGCTCTCCGGGCGGGATGCGCATGCGCAGAGCGCCAGCACGCACAAAAGTGGGAACGTGGTCTTCATTTCGCCGCGACCCAAGCGCATATGCCCGCGATGCGCAAGGATATGGCCAAAGTGATCGTCGAGCGCCCGCGCTACGGGCACGCCGACGGCCGCGTCCGGCAAGGGCGCACCGCCGCGTTGATGGATGACGACGGCGAACCCTTCCGCGCGCGTGCGCCGCAGTCCGATCGCCTCGTTAAAACAAAGACGCTCAATGAAAATCTGAGTCCGCTGAAGCGCTACCTGCGCGCGCAGGTCAATCGGCCATGGGGCAAGGTCTATTCCGAGATCGCGCAACATCTACGCCCCACTTCAACCGTGCAGCAGCACGTCATCGACCACATCCAGGACTTTGTCGCCGTCAGGACCTTCATGCGCGACGGCAAGGTGTTCACCGCGGGCCGTCGCTGGGGCGGTCCGCCCACGCCGCTGGAGCAGGACTATCGGGAATTGTTCGTCCACCCCAAAACCGGCCTTCTGCGCCGCAATCCCCATTGGGTCAGTTGGTCGAGGCGCGCATTCTTTCAGCGCAGCAAGGAGCGGGAGCCGAAGATTGTCAGCCTGGGTCCATTTCGCGTGGCCGTGCGCATCAAAGGCGCATGGTTCGAAGCGCATCTGGAGCCGGCGCCGATCCAGGAGCGCGCAGGCGTTCAGGGCGAACGCGCACGCGTCATCGTCGCGCGGTTTGAGGATGCAATTCTCGGCTCGGCCTGGAGCTTTGAGCGGGCGCGGGAATGCTACGGCCGAGATGACGTATTCGCAGAAACACTGCGCCCCTTGAACGCTGCGGAGCGCAAAGCGCTGCGGCTGCCGCGTTGAGCGGAAACCGCAGCCGTGTCGCCCAAGTCTACTTTATCGCGTGTCCTGTCCGTTCATGATGGGATTGGCGCGATGGGGGCGGACTTCCACGATCACGCCTTCGTCGAGGCCCGGCGCACGCATCGCCCAGCGCACTGCTTCCTCCATCGACGGTGCATCGATCATCAGATAACCGCCCGTCCGGGTTCTGCGCAGCGTGCGCATGGCGTGTCGCGCGCCGCGTGAATCGACAGTCGTCCCGGCAGACTCCGACAGCGCCGTTCCGCCGCGAAGCACCCCCGCTTGCGCCATGGCGCCGGCAAACGCGTTGAATCGCGACCAATAGGCCTCCCTCTGCGCGGGATCGTCGCGCGAGGCCAAGTCCGCATCGGGTTCATAGATCAGCAGCGTAAACTCCTCCGCTGCCGCCATGGGCGCGAACGCCAGACCCAAAGCAAATGTCAAAGCACGAAACATCGTCATCTCTCCTGCGAGCCGCGCCATGCGGCCTCGCACGGGAAGACGATCAGGGCCTCCGTTTTTCGACCGTCAGAAAAAAATCGCCGGCGGATTGCTCCGCCGGCGATCGTTTCGCACAAGTGCGCAGATCTTAGCTCTGCAGCGCTTTCAGCCGGATTTCCACCCGGCGGTTGCGCGCGCGCCCGTCCGGCGTCCCGTTGTCTGCGATCGGCGCGGTTTCGCCGTAACCGTATGCGGCCACGCGAGGACGCTGCACCCCGTTCGCCACCAGCACCGACGCCACGTTCATGGCGCGGCGCTCAGAGAGATTCTGGTTGTATTCGTCCGTGCCGACGCTGTCGGCATGGCCGATGATGTCCACGGTCGTGGACGGATACTGCCCGAGCGTCCCCGCCACTTGTTGGATGGTCGGCAGGAATTGCGATTGCACGGTGTCCTGATTGAATCCGAACGTGATGTCGGACGGCAGGTTCAACAGGATTTCGTCCTCTGCCGTGCGGGTCACGCCCACGCCGGAATTGCGTAGCTGCTCACGCAGCGCCGCTTCCTGGCGGTCCATGTAATTGCCCACCGCGGCGCCGGCCAACGCGCCGATGCCGGCGCCGATGATGGCGTTGCGGCGGTCATTGCCGCCAGCCAGCGTGCCGATCGCTGCGCCGCCGACTGCGCCTGCGATGGCGCCCGTGCCGGTGCGGTTTGGGACGCGTTCGCCGGAATAGGGGTCTGTGGTGGTACAGGCCGCCACGGCAAACGCCAGGGCGCCGAGTGTCAATGCGCGGATCATGTCATCCCTCCAGAGGCAGGCGAAGTCCTTCCGCCTGTGAGCCGTCTCATAGTGTCTGGCTAGCCGCCTGAGCCCGACATGAATCAAAAATTTAGGGCCGCGGCTGTGCCGCCAGAAAACGTTGGAGCCGCGTCATCTGTTCCCCAAGCACCTGATCGACGGCGGGGGCCACGCTGTCCAGGCCTTGGCCCTCACGGCCGGACGCGACATAGACCAGCCGAATCCGGGTCCCTCCGCGCTCGCCTGTCAGGAGAAAAGTCATCGAGGTGGAGACCGCCATCTCTTGAAGGGGACCGAGCGGCGCCTCCAGCCGGACGAACTGTCCGGGCACGGCCAAAAGCAGCCGGCCGTGCGCCACCGACCCCGCCGCCCATGTTTCGCAAAAACAGGACCCCGCCTGGAGCGGCAGGCTCATATTGCCGGCGTCGCCGGAATAGGTGTGCGCGTCGGCCCACCACTGACCAATCTGGCCGATCGCTTCATAGGCCGCGAGTGGCGCGCCGGGTACGCTGGCCTCGTGCGTCACCGTAAAGCCGCTTGAGCCCGCTTCCGAGACGTCCGCATGCGCGATCCCCGCGGGCGAAAGCGCGAGCAACACGACCGCGCACAGCCATTTTCGCAATCGGCCTCCCATGAGGTGTCCAGCCATCCCGTTCCTCCATTGACAGCGTTGTGCGCTTGCTTCGTTGATCTCGCGTCCGAACGCCGCGATCCTCCCACGAGGGAATCACGAACGGAGCGCTGGCCAATCGGCGGACAAAATCCCGCGGGCGTGTCGGAAGCGCAAGGGCGGAGCCCCTTGGCGTTGCTGGCGGAGGCGCGCGTCAACAACGCGCCGGTGCGCGCGGGCCTTCAGGTCGTGTCCGGACTGCTTGCCGCGGCCGTGATCCAGAGCTGGCTGGCGGTTCTTTGGGCGGTCGTCAACGTCGCTGTCATTGCCTGGGACCGCCGCTATGCCCAACGCCTGCAGGCCGCCGCCGAAAGCGGCGCAAAGAGCAATCCCGATCTGGGCGACATCGTTTGGGTGGCGCTGCAATCGACGTCCGGCAACGCGCTGGCGCTGATCCTTTGGCTGTCAGATCTGGAGCGCGGGGCGACGCTCGGCGCCGTCTACCTGCTTGGCGGCGCCGCGAATGCGATCTTCACGTTCCGCCGCGACACCGCCCTGCTGACGGCGTCCTTGGGCGTCGCGCTGGCGTGTTTCGTCGGGGCGGCGATCGCCAAGGCGACGCTGTCGCCACAAGGTTTCGACGTCGGCGAACTGACGCCAATCTTGGCTCTGCCGATCATGGCGGTATTCGCGGGGCTGATTTGGCGCATGTTGCGCGATGGCGATCTGGCCGAGAGCCGGGCGCGGGAGGCCGTGCTCGCCGCTGAAGCCGCGCGCGACAATGAGCGCCGCGCGCAAGAGATCGCAATCAACGCGGTGCGCGCGCAAGTGCATGGGCCGTTGAGCGCCGCGCGCGTGCTGTGCGAGGCTTGGGATCAGGACCCGCGCTTCGCCGGCGCGCCGATCGCAGCGCTGCGCGCGTGTTTGGACCTCTCCGAATCGGCCCTTCAACAAGGCGAAGCGCAGACGCTGATAGAAGCGGATTTGCGCGCTCTTGTGTTGGAGACAGCGGAATCCCAGCGCGCAGTTGCGCGCGCGCGCGGCGTCGAATTCTTCGTCGACGTCGCGCCGGACTGCCCTGCCGCCGTCATGGCCGACGCTCACAGAATTCAGCGGATTACCTTCTATCTCCTGTCAAACGCCCTGGCCGCAACGGCCAAGGGCGGCGTGCGCATCCGCCTCCACATGGACGGCGACCCGGTGCGCGGAGAGATGCGCTTCGCCATCACCGTCGCCGACACCGGGGCGGGCTTCGCCGAAAACAGGCTGCCTGCGCTGATGATGGGCGAGCACGCGGGAGAAACCGACGCGGAGCGGCTCGTGGCGGCGTGCGTCGACTTGGCGAACGCAGGCGGCATGCGCCTGCGCGCGCGCAGCCGCGATCCCGTCGGCTCTCTTTTCACGCTCTTGTTCAGCGCCAGCGCCGCAGCGGTCGAAACCTCGAACGCACACCCATTGCGCAAGGCGATTTAGGCGACATCGCCGCGATAGCCGTCGCGCAAATCCCGCTTCAAGACCTTGCCGATATGGCTGCGCGGCAAAGCCTCCACGATCACCACGTCCGCGAGGCGCTGCGTTTTTCCGAGCCGCGCGTTCGCCCAGTCTTTCACCGCATCCGGCGCGGCCGAGGCGCCAGGCTGCAGCACGACAAAAGCCACTGGCGTCTCGCCCCACTTCTTGGAGCTTACGCCGACAACCGCGCTCTCCCGCACCGCCTCGTGCTGATTGATCGCGATCTCCAGATCGCTGGGATAAATGTTGAAACCGCCGGAAATGATCATGTCCTTCTTGCGGTCCATGAGTTGTAGAAAGCCGTCCTCGTCAAAACGGCCGACATCGCCGGTCTTCATGAACCGGTTGTTGTCGCCGTCGTACCAATATGAGTCCGCAGTCTTGTCCGGCAGATTGAGATACCCGTTCATCATCGCCGCCGACCGCCCGACGATCTCGCCAATCGCTCCAGGCGACGCCTCTTTGCCGTCTTCACCGATGATGCGCACATCGTGCCCTTCAAAGGGTTTGCCGACGGTGTGCAGCTTGTCGGGAAACTCGTGCGCCGCAAGCGAACACGATCCGCCGCCTTCGGTCATGCCGTAAAACTCGATCAGGCCGCCCGGCCAGCGCTTCAAGATGTCGGCCTTCAGCGCAGCGGAGAACGGCGCGCTGGTGCAGAATTTCATCTGGTAGGACGACAGATCGAAATCATCGAATGTGGGCACGTCCATGATGCGCTGATATTGCACCGGCACAAGCATCGCATGCGTCGCGCGATGGCGTTGGGACAGTTCAAGAAACCGAACCGCGTCGAACTTCTTCATCAGCACCGCGCCGCCGCCGCCGGCCATGGTTGGAAAGAAGCTGACCAGCGTGGTGTTGGAGTAAAGCGGCGTCGACAACATGGTCACCGCGCCGGGCCCGTAGCCCATATGGCGCGCGCGCCGCACATGCTGCCAGCGCATGAAATGCGAATGGACAATGCCCTTCGGCGTTCCCGTCGTGCCCGAGGAATAAATGATGTTGAACGGCGCCGAAGCATCAACCGCAGGGGGATCAAACCTGGTTCCCTCCGGCGCCAGCCAGACATCGAAAGGCGTTCCCGCGTCCGATCCGTCTAACGCCACACGCGGGATCGCGACTTCGACGCCTGCGGCCGCCAGCGCGTCGTGAACGCTTGCATCGAGGAAGAACAATATCGCCCCGCTGTCGGCGACCATCGCCGCGATTTGATCGGGCGATGAAGAGGGCGCGATTGGCGCAACCGCGACGCCGCCGCGCAAGGCGCCGAGAAACGTCGCGGCATACGCGATAGAAGATTGTGCGCAGATCGCAATTGTCGCCCCAAGGCCCGCGCGGTCGCGCAGCAATCCCGCAGCGATGCGATCCATGAGCGCGTCGAGCGCACCGTAAGAAAGGACAGCGTCATCCTGCATCAACGCCGGCGCGTCCGGCCGCTGTCGCGCATGCGCGCGAACCAGATCGCTTACAAGGCCGAAGTCCTGCTCCAGCGCCGCGCTGACATCCATGGCGTTTCCCCGCGTCCCCTTCGCTCCCGCCGACAGGGGCGCTTAAAGGCCGGACGTGGTCAAGGAATCATTGGCCCGCACGGCCGCCTCGTACTGACGCGCTTGATCAAGCAGCCAATCCATGAAGCGGCGCGCCGGCAGGGACCGCGCGCGCCCGGGCGGATGCACGATCCAATAGGCGAACTCGATCGGCGTCGCGATCGTGAACGGCGCCACGAGGCGCCCGGAATCGAGATCATTCTGCGCCAAGGCGCGCTTGGCCAGCGCAACGCCGCGCCCGCTCGCGGCAGCGTCAATGGCGATATTGGATTGGTTGAAGCGCGGCCCACGCTTGGAATCGACGTCGTCCACGCCGGCTGCCTTCAGCCACATCGCCCAATCCGGGCAGCTCTGGTCCATCAGGCTGGAATCGTCGTGCAGCAGCGTGAAGTTTGCCAGATCGCCCGGCGCCTTGATCTCCGCCGCGACCGCCGGCGCACACACCGGCGTCACTTCCTCGCGCAGCAGAAGCTTGGACTCCAATCCCGGCCAGCGCCCCGCGCCATAGCGGATGGCGAGGTCCACGCCTTCGGCTTCGAAGTTCACCAAACCCATCGACGCCTGAATCTGCACGTCGATCTCGGCATGCACGAGCGCGAAGTCTGTGAGCCGCGGCGCGATCCATTTCGCGGCGAAAGACGGGGCCACCGATACGGTCAGCCGGCCGCCGCGTTCAGGCCCCGCCAGGCGCTGGGCGCCCTCGGCCAGCATATCGAAGCCTTCGCGCAGTGAAGGAAGCGCGGCCTCCGCCGCGGCCGTCAGCACCAGGCCGCGGGGCGTGCGCTGCAACAGCGGACGGCCCAGATACTCTTCAAGCGATTTGACGCTCTGGCTCACTGCGCCCGGCGTGACGCCCAATTCATCCGCCGCTGAGGTGATGGACAGATGCCGCGCCACCGCCTCGAAGGCGCGCAGAGCGTTCAGCGGGGGCAGTCGTCGCGCCATAGCCGATCGTATGTAGACGCGTTCGCGCCCAGCGGAAGAGGGCGACCCGGGTTTAGCCGCTCTGCGGTTGCGCCGCAGCGCTTTTCACTGGTTCCCTCTGGGCCCCTGGCCTAGGGGGAGCGGATGATCCACGCCTCAGTCATCGACGCCATTGGAAACACCCCCCTGATCACGCTGAAGCGCGCTTCGGAGGAGACCGGCTGCACGATTTTGGGCAAGGCGGAATTCCTCAACCCCGGCCAGAGCGTCAAGGATCGCGCGGCGCTCTCGATCGTCCAGGACGCGGAAAAAAGCGGGGCCCTGCGACCCGGCGGCGTGATTGTCGAGGGCACGGCCGGCAATACCGGCATCGGGCTGGCGCTGATCGGCGCGGCGAAAGGCTACCGCGTCATCGTGGTGATGCCGCGCACGCAGAGTCAGGAAAAGAAGGATGCCGTCCGCGCGCTGGGCGCACAACTCGTCGAGGTCGACGCCGTCCCCGCCGCCAGCCCGGACCATTATCCAAAGGTCGCCCGCCGCATGGCCGAGGATTTGGCCAAATCCGATCCCAAAGGCGCGATCTGGGCCAACCAGTTCGCCAATGTCGCCAACCGCGACGGCCACTACCGCACCACTGGCCCCGAAATCTGGGATCAGACCCAGGGCAAGGTGGACGGCTTCATCTGCGCTGTCGGCTCCGGCGGCACGCTGGGCGGGGTTTCCCTGGCGCTGAAGGAGCGCGGCCCGGTGACGATCGGCATCGCCGATCCCGGCGGCGCGGCGCTCTTCAACTGGTACGCCCACGGCGCGTTGAAGGCGGAGGGGACCTCGATCACCGAGGGCATCGGCCAGGGCCGCGTAACGGCCAATTTGGAAGGCGTCGCGGTGGATCGTGCGTACCGCGTGACCGACGAGGAATGGCTCCCCGTGCTCTACCGGCTCATTCAGGAAGAGGGGCTCTGCCTCGGCGGGTCTTCCGCGCTGAACATCGTCGGCGCGATGAAGCTGGCCCGCGACCTGGGGCCCGGCAAAACCATCGTCACGATCCTGTGCGACTACGGCAATCGCTATATGAGCCGGCTCTTCAACCCCGAATTTTTGCGGTCGAAGGGCCTCCCGACGCCGCCCTGGATGGCCTGAGTGCTGTCGCGCGGCAAGCACATGAAACGCGCGACGATCATCGGCGGCTTGCTGATCTTGGCTTTGGTTTGGGCCATGGTGCTGACAGGGCTTCTCCAAGGCGACGGGGTGTCCATGGGGCGCAGCACCCGGTTCGGCTCGGTCGCCTCCAGTCCCATCGGCAATTTGGGCTTCCTGCTGATCCTGACGCCGATCGCGCTATGGGCCGCTTGGCGCAACTGGAACCGCTAGCGCCCGCGGCGTGCGGCTGGCTTTAGAACCGCTGCGGGGCCCTTCATCAAAACGGGCGGGCAGGCCTTCGGCCGGGCGCCTACCTTAAGGTGGTCGCGTCAGGACCCCGCATGCAGAGTTTCCCCGCCTTCCTCCCCCTTGAGGGGCGCAGCATTGCGATCATCGGCGCCGGTCCGGCCGCCGACGCGAAGGCGCGGTTGTTTGAAGGCTCTCCCGCGACGGTGCTGCGCTTCGCTGAGACGCCGGATGCGGGCGAATTGGAAATTGCAGCCCTGATCTTCATCGCCGAAGCGGACCCGGCCAAGCGCGAAACAGCGCTCGCCGCGGCGCGCCGGACGCGCGCCTGGGTCAACGTCGTCGATGCAGCGGCGCTGTGCGACTTCATCACGCCGGCGATCGTGGATCGCGGCGAACTGGTGATTGGCGTCTCCACCTCCGGCGCCGCGCCGACTTTGGCGCGCGACATCCGCGCGAAAATTGAAACCTTGGTGCCGGCCGCGTACGCGAAGCTGGCCGATCTCGCCCGCCGCATGCGCGATCGCGTGCTGAACGCGAAGCCGTCGCTGGCCGACCGCCGCGCAGCTTGGGAGTCCATTCTGCGAGGGCAAGCGGGCGAACGCGCGCTGACCGGCGATCTCGACGGCGCAGCTGCGCTGGCGGAAGAAACCTTGCGCGGCGCGCGATCCGCACGCGGCGTTGTGCACCTGGTCGGCGCAGGTCCCGGCGATCCGGAACTGTTGACGCTGAAAGCGCTGCGCATCCTGCAGGACGCCGACATCATATTTCATGACAAGCTCGTCGATGCGCGTGTGCTCGATCTTGCGCGCCGCGACGCGGAGCGCGTCTTTGTCGGCAAGTCGCGCGGCGATCACTCGGTCCCGCAGCGCGAGATTGAGTGGCGCCTCATCGCGGCGGCGCGAGCGGGCAAACGCGTTGTGCGCCTGAAAGGCGGCGATCCGTTCATCTTCGGCCGTGGTGGCGAGGAAATGGAGGCGCTGCGCGCCGCTGGCGTCGAGGCGCACGTGGTTCCAGGCGTCACCTCTGCGCTCGGCGTTGCGGCTGAGGCGCAGATCCCGCTGACGCACCGCGATCACGCGCAATCGGTCACGTTCGTCACGGGTCACGCCAAGGACGGCGCGTCCGCGATGGATTGGTCAGCGTTCGCCGGCTCTGCGCAAACGCTTGTGGTCTATATGGGCGTCGACACCGCCTCGCAGACGGCCGCCGCCTTGATCGCTGCAGGCCGGTCCCCGGATACGCCCGTTGCGGTGATCGAGAATGGCACGACTGAGCGCGTTAAAAACGTGCGCGGCGCTTTGCGCGATCTGCCGCGCCTGATCGGCGACGCCGGCATTGTCGGTCCAGCGCTCTTGTTCATTGGTGAAGTCGCAGCGGCGCCATCGGCGCTGACGCAGGCTGCGGAGGATGCGGCGTGAAGCTGATCACCGCCCACGACCTGCGCACTGGAGAAGTTGTGTACCTCGCGCCCGCAGGCGCATGGACCAGCGACTTGGATGCGGCGGCGCGTTTGAACGACGACGAAGCCGCTCTTGCCGTGAAGGCGGTCGACGCCACGCGCGTGGTCAACGCGTATCTTGTGGAAGCCGATGCCGACGGCGCGCTCGCCCAGCGCGTTCGTCTGCGCGAAAGCATTCGCGCGGCGGGGCCCACCGTGCGTCTCGACTTGGGCAAGCAGGCGTCGAACCCATGAGCGGCGTCATGCGCATCTTCGGCGACGCGCGCAGCGGCAATTGCCTCAAGACGCTTTGGGTCGCCCAACGCGTCGGCCGCCCGCATGCGTGGATTGATGTCGACATCATGAAGGGCGAAACCCGCACGGAGGCGTTTCTGCGCATGAACCCGGCGGGTCAGGTTCCTTGCGTCGTCTTTGAGGATGGTCGCGTGCTCGCGCAGTCGAACGCGATCATGCTGCATCTCGCCGAAGGCACGGACCTCATTCCCGCCGACCCGTTTGACCGCGCCAAGATGCTGGAATGGCTGTTTTGGGAGCAATACAGCCATGAGCCGTGCATCGCCGTGCGGCGCTTCCGCAAGGCCTATCTCGGTCAGTCCGAAGCGGAGATCGATCCGGACCTGATGACGCGCGGACGCCGCGCGCTGGGCGTCATGGAAGGCTGCCTTCTCGCGCGCGACTATTTCGTCGGCGAAGCGCTCAGCCTGGCCGACATTGCACTCATCGCCTACACGCGCATGGCGCATGAGGGCGGCTTTGATCTTTCGGAGTTTCCTCAAGTCACGCACTGGATCGGTCGCGTCGAGGACGATCTGAACCTTCCCGCATACCGGGAGGCGGCGTGATGTATCGCTACGATGAATTCGACGCCGAGATCGTACGGGACCGGATCGAAGAATTCCGCGCACAAGTCGAACGCCGGCTTTCCGGCGCGTTGACGGAAGATCAGTTCAAGCCGTTGCGCCTGATGAATGGCGTGTATCTGCAATTGCACGCCTACATGTTGCGGATCGCCATTCCGTACGGAACGCTGAACGCGCGGCAATTGGAGCGCCTGGCCTACATCGCCCGCACCTACGACAAAGGCTACGGCCACTTCACCACGCGGCAGAACATCCAGTTCAACTGGCCGGCGCTGAAAGACATTCCAGCGATCCTGGACGACCTCGCTGAGGTGGAGATGCACGCCATCCAGACCTCCGGCAATTGCATCCGCAACGTAACGTCGGATCAGTTCGCTGGCGCGGCGGCCGATGAGTGCGACGATCCGCGCATGTGGGCGGAAATCATCCGCCAGTGGTCGACCTTCCACCCGGAATTTTCCTATCTGCCGCGCAAATTCAAGATCGCAGTGACCGCGGCCCCGTCCGATCGCGCCGCAATTCAAGTGCACGATATCGGCCTGCATCTGCGCCAGACCGCGCAAGGCCTGCGCTTCTCCGTTTATGTCGGTGGCGGGCAGGGCCGCACGCCCTATGTGGCGCCGCTGATCAACAACGATCTTCGCCCCGAAAATCTGTTGTCGTATCTGGAAGCATGCCTGCGCGTGTACAACCGCTACGGCCGGCGCGACAATCTCTTCAAGGCGCGCATCAAAATTCTTGTCTCGACGCTCGGCGCTGAGGAATACGCGCGCCAAGTGCATGCCGAATGGACCCAAATGCGCGATGGCGCATTGGGATTGTCGCAGGACGACATCGACAGCATCCGCGCATACTTTTCGCCGCCGCCGTTTGAACGCCTTCCCGCGCGCAGCGTAGCCTTCGAAGCGGCCAAGGCGCGCGATCCGGCTTTCGCGCGCTGGGCGCGCACCAACACGCACCCGCACAAAGCCGACGGCTATGTGAGCGTGACCATCAGCCTGAAACCGATCGGCGGCGTTCCAGGCGACGCAAGCGCCGAGCAGATGGACGCGGTGGCTGCTCTGGCGCGCCGCTATTCGTTCGATGAGGCGCGCGTGACCCACGAGCAGAACCTCGTTCTGCCGCACGTCAAGTTCGACGACCTTCACGCCGTGTGGGGCGCCTTGCGCGACGCAGGCCTCGCCACGCCCAATGCAGGCCTCGTGAGCGACATCATCGCCTGCCCGGGCCTGGATTACTGCGATCTCGCCAACGCGCGCGCCATTCCCATCGCGCAAGCGATCTCTGAGCGGTTCGCCGATCTCGACGCGCAAGAGACCATCGGCGAACTCAAGATCAAGATTTCAGGCTGCATCAATGCGTGCGGCCACCATCATGTCGGGCACATCGGCATTCTCGGCGTCGATAAGCACGGCGAGGAATTCTATCAGATTTCCCTCGGCGGTCGCGCCGACGAGAACGCCGCGCTGGCGAAAATTGCCGGGAAGGGCATGTCCGGCGACGCCGTGCCCGACGCGATCGCGCGCGTCGTGGCGCGATATCTTTCCGTTCGCGAAAACGAGAGCGAACGTTTCATCGACGTCTATGAACGCCTCGGCGCTGCGCCATTCGAGGAGGCGCTCTATGGCGCGTGAACAGGTCAAGCGAAAGGCGGGCGCTCAGGCGGCAGAGATCGGCGCCGGCGTTCTCGTCCGCGCGGGCGCGATCGTGAGCGATGATCCATGGACGATCATCGATGATGGCGATCCCGTGCCCGACGCAGCGGACGCGGTCGTATCCGTGTCGCGGCTGGCGGCGGAATGGCCGCACTTGTCGGCGCGCAATCTGGGCAGAGTTGGCGTGATCGTCGCGCCGGACGACCGCATTGAAGACGCCGCCGCGGCTGTGAAGTTCTTGTCGCTGGCGATGGTGTTGTTCCCAACCTTTCGCGATGGGCGCGGCTATACGACAGCCAGGCTGCTGCGCGAGCGCTTCGCGTTTGAGCAGGAATTGCGCGCCGTGGGCGATGTCCTGGAAGATCAGCTCTTCTTCATGATGCGCTGTGGCTTCGACAGCTTTGATCTGCGCGCCACCGACCCATTGGGCGCGGTTGCGCGCGCAGAGACGCGCTTCCGCCACGTCTATCAGGGATCGTCCGACGGGCGCCCCAGCGTTCGCGACCTGCGGCGCATGCGAACCAAGAAGGACACAGCCGCATGAACGCGATGGCGGAAAAGGCGGTGGACGCCGCGGCGCCGGAGGACGCTTCAGCTTTCGCCGCGGACTTGGCGGACGCCTGGGAAGGGCGCGCCGCCGACTATATCATCGCGGCCGCGCTCAACGGACCGTTCAAGCAGCGAATTGCGCTGGTGTCTTCGTTTGGCGCGGAATCCGCGGTGCTCTTGCACATGGCTGCGCAAATCGATCGCGCCGCGCCGGTGGTCTTCATCGACACAGACCGCCACTTTGCCCAGACGCTGCAGTACCGCGACGATCTCGTCGAGGCGTTGGACTTAACCAATGTCACCGTCATCGCGCCGGATCCCCAGGAAGCAGCGCGCGAAGACGCGAAGGGCGACTTGTGGCGCGTCGATCCAGACGCATGCTGCGATCTGCGCAAGGTTCGTCCGCTGAGCGCGGCGCTGACCGGATTTGACGCATGGTTCACCGGCCGAAAACGCTGGCACGGCGGCGGCCGCTCCAAGCTCGCCGTCGTTGAACATGACGGAGCGCATTTCAAGGTAAATCCTCTGGTGCGGTATCGCCCTGAGGACATCTCGGAATACTTCATCCAGCATGGCTTGCCGGAGCATCCGCTTGTCGCGATGGGCTATCCATCCATTGGATGCTGGCCCTGCACGCAACCTGCTGTACGCGAAGCCGGCCGCGCCGGGCGCTGGGCAGGCCAGGACAAGACCGAGTGCGGCATCCACACGCCGGCGGCGCCGGCGCGGCAGCACGCGTTTTGAAGTCCGTCGCTCCGCAGCTATACTCCGGAAACGCCCGCGCAGGGGCGCGTCTCGATCGCTTTCATCGCCTGCGATGGTTAATGACTCTGAGAAACGTCCGGAATGATTTTGAGTTTTGATCAAATTCTGGACGTCATGGACGGAATCTGGCGGCTTTCGCCGATCTTCGCCATGTTTCTGGGCGTTGGATTTATTGCGCAATTGGTCGATGGCGCGCTTGGCATGGCCTACGGCGTCGTCTCTTCAACCGTGCTGTTGTCGATGGGCGTTCCGCCCGCCCAGGCGTCCGCCATTATCCACGCCGCAGAGAGCGTGACGACCGGCGTGTCGGCTGCGTCGCACATGGCGCATCGCAACGTCGATTGGGCGCTGTTTCTGCGCTTGACGCCGGCCGGCATCATCGGCGGCGTCGTCGGCGCCTATGTCATCACCGGCATGGATCAGACTTTGATCAAGGCGATCGTGGTGATCTATCTGGGCGTGCTGGGCGTGCTGATCCTGGCGCGCGCATTTCGCCCGCCCGCCGATCGGCCGCCGCAATTGAAACGCGTTATTCCGTTGGGCATGGCCGGCGGTTTTCTAGACGCCAGCGGCGGCGGCGGCTGGGGCCCTGTCGTGTCCTCAACGCTTTTGGGTCGCGGACACGCGCCGCGTTATGTCATTGGCACCGTCAATTCGTCGGAGTTTTTCATCACGCTGGCGATTTCCGCAGCATTCTTCTGGGCGATTGTCACCGGCCGTTTCGATGCGCCGGAGGGCCTGCAGGGCGTCGGCGCCGCGCTCGGAGGATTGGTGTTGGGCGGCGTGATCGCAGCGCCCATCGCGGGCTTCGTGGTGAAGCTCGCGCCGACGCGCTACATGTTCGGCGCAGTGGGAGCGCTTGTGACCGTGCTGGCGCTCTGGCAGGGCATCCAATTGTGGCCGAAGATTTTAGCCAGCCCCGCCGCGGTTCAGGTGACGTCGCTGATGCACGGCGGTTGAGCCCGCGCTGAAACCGCGCTGCATCAATAATCGCGGCGCCACCGGATCGACGCGCGGCCGTCCCCGTTCGGCAAAAAGCTCGTGATGATCGAAAGCTTCGGCTGCACGCGCCACTCCACGCGCGTTTGCGCCTGACCGAGGCTGGTGCGCCCAAGCTCGAGATAGACGTCGTTGGTGAGGTAGCGTCCGCCGGAAATGGCCACGCCGTCGGCGTCCTCTGAGACCTGCAGCCGGTCGAGGCCAATCGCCTGGCGCGCAAGAGCGGCGATGTCGAATGCGGATTCGCCCGTCAACGCAGCAACGCTCGACGCCAGCTGCGCGGCCTCGAACGGCGAGAGATCTTCCGCGTTCCGTCCAAACAGCACCTGCGGCAGAATCTCGTCTTCCGGCAGCGCCGGCTGACTGGAGAGCGCAAGCTCGGGATTGTTCAGAGATCCCGAAAGCGTCGCAATAGCAGTAAACCCATCGGCTTCGCGTTCCGCCGTCACATTGAGACGCGTCTGGTCGGGAGCGCCGTCAAACACGATCCGTCCATCGGTGAGCGTGAAGCGGCGGCCTGCGAGTTCGAAATCGCCGCGCACCAGGCGCGCATCGCCAATCAAATTCGGTTCGGCCACGTCGCCGCGCACGCGCATGTCGAGCGACCATTCCGCATTCAAGCCGCGTCCGCGCGTGTAGACGCGGGCAGGCGCAGTCAATGCCAGATTCAGCCGCGCTTCGCCGACCGGCGGCCCCGAGCGTTCCGGCGCCGGCGGCAGATCGCCGTCCGGACGATTGATTTCGATCACGTCGAGCTGAGGAATGTTGGCCGTCGGGCTGGGGCGCAACCGCAATTCCGCGCGGCTGATCGCAAGCGCCCCGCTCAGCGCTGCACCCGTGGGCGACCAATCGAATGTCATCGGGCCGCTGGCGACCGCGCTCGCTTCCGCGCGGTTGAGGATCCGCATGTCGGTGAGCGTAAACGTCATCCGGCCTGACGCTGCACTGCTCGCCGCGCCCGATCCCGTGAGACGCCCGCCATTCGCATCCGTCGCCGAAAGATCGAACCGGCTGCTTCCATCCTCCGTGAAGCGAACATTCGCGGCGACGTTGCGCAATTCCAATCCGGCGCGCTTGTCTTCAAAGCGGCCATCCGACAGCGCCAGTTCGCCGCGGCCGGTCAGACGCTGCGTCGAAAACGCGATCGCGCCCTCTCCGCGCAATTGGCCTTCAAGCGATTGGTCCAATCCTCCGACCAGGCCCCAGAGCGCCGAGGCGGGGCCGCCGACTCGCCACGAGGCGGCGCCGGAGCCGACCGGCGAAAGCGCAATCCGCACCGGCCTCGAAGAAGTAAGGACAGGCGCGTTCAGCTCCATATGCGCGTCAAGACCGGAGTTTGACCGCGCATCGAGTGTGCCCGTCAGCCGGTTGGCGCTGAGCGCAGCATCGATTTGCAGATCGATCGTTTCCCGCATCCGCGCCGGCGCACGAAATCCCTGCGTTGCGACGTTCATTTCGCCCGTCAGGCCTTGTCCGGCCGAGCGAATGGCCAAGGCGCCGGTTGCCGTGCCTTGCGCGCGCACGCCTGCCAACCCCGCCAGCGGCGCAAGCGCGGCGTCCTGCAATTGCGCTGTGACAAGGAAGCGATCCCGCTGATCGCGCCACAGAAGCTCCGCGCGCCCATCGCCCGAATAGAGCGACGCGGTCGCCTCCAGGCCGCGGGAGGAAAGTTCGATACGCGCTGGAACACGCGTGCCAAGCCGCGCGCCATTGACGAGACCTTCAACGCCGACCGTCGTCACGAGGGCGCCGTCGTCCTGCGCAGCGCGACCGGCAGCAGTGAGCGAAAGTGGAAATGCGCCTACCGCGCCGCGCGCCTCTGCGGTGAAGGCGATATTGTCCAATGGTCCTGACGCGTGCGCTTCGATGCGCGCGAAGCGCAATACGCCGAAGCGCGCTTGGCGGAGGTCCGCGTCGGCGCGTATCTGCGTCGGCGTATTCGGCTGCGCATCGAACGTCACGTTGGCGTTCACCACGCCGGCCAGGTTCTGGTCTTCGCTCGTAAGGTCAGCCTGCGCTGAGAGCACGCCCGAAACGCCATAAGACGAAATCGCCAGATCGCCGCGCGCGGACAGGCCTTCGCCGGACGCCTCGAGATCGTTTAGATAGAATACTGAATTGCGATAGGCGACCTGCGCTTGCGCTTCGATGTCACGGCCAAGAGCTGCTCCGCGCAAACGCGTGTCGCCGCGCCGCGTCGCAAAGTCGTACGAGGCGACAAGCGTCGGCGCGGTAATCGCCACGCTGCCGAGGTCAAGCCTGGAAAAACGCGCTTCTGTCGTGACTTGAGGCTGAGCCAGCGGTCCGCGAATGCGGCCCGTGGCGTCCGCCACGCCCGTGAACTCCACCGCGCCGATGGCCACCGGCCCACGCACCGACGCTTCAAGCGCAAGATCGGCGCGGCCGTCGCGCAACGGTCCGCGCGCGCCGATGCGTAGGCGCTCGCTCTGCGCGATCGCGCGTTCGATCATGAAGCGACCGTCCGACGCCGTTCCTTCAAAATCGATCCGCGGTTGCGCGCCGAGCAATTCGCCCAACGGTCCCGCGGCTGCAACGCGTTCGCCGCGGCCGCCAGCGGTTACAACCCATCGCGCGCCATCGGCGGAGGTGACCGCCCAACGCCCCGATGCGCCGCCCGAAACATCCGGCTGCAGCGCGGCCAGGCGCGACACGCGCCACGCGCCGCCGATGGCGCCGCCATTGCGCGCCGCTTGCCCTTCTATATCGGCGGAGAGACTGGGGCCGACGACAGACCCATTGCGGATGTGCAGACGCTGCGCGGCGCGATCATAGCGAAGCGCTGCACTGGCCACGGCAGCGTCGAACAGGGCATGCGCGCGGCTTCCCGCCTGTGCGGCGTCGGCGGTAAGCGAAAATTCGGCGTCGATCTGCGTCGGCGTCAGGCGCAAGTTCACCGGCCCGGCAAGCCCGATGACGCCGTCGATCGCGTGCAATCCGCTTGCGCGCAGTGCGCCGTCGAACCGCGTGCGGCCTTCAGCAACTTGCAGGGCGCCCTCAATCCGCGCCGCGCCATCCGCGTATCCCGTCAGCGCGCGGAGATCCCGCGTCTCCGCTGAAACCTGCAAGGGCGTCACCACGCGGCCACGCGGATCCATCTGTCCGGCTGCTGAGATGGTGATGCGTTCTGAACGCGCCGTCGCTGAAAACGCTGCATCGTCGTCGCCGCGCGCGCCGCGCGCTTCAATGCGCCATTGCGCTCCAGCGCGCGCAGCAAGCGACGCCAACTGGTCCGTCGCGGTGAGGTTGGCTTGGCCTTCGGCGCGCCATGCATTGGCGTCCCAAGTCAGGGAGCCGTTGATGAGCGCCGTCTCGCCGATCGTCGCGCGCAGCGCGCCAGCCCCCGTCTCCTGCGTTCCCGCCAGACTGGCCGTGGCGTCGACGGCTGCGTCATCCGGCGCCGCCAGAATGGCGGCGAACAACCCTCCGGCATCGCCATGGGCGCGGGCGTCCAGAGTCTGCTCAGCATCGGCGTCAAAGTGAAGGTTGAAGCGATCCGTATCCGCGTCGACGCGCGTCATCGCGATGTCGAGCCGGCGCAGGTCGCCATCGTGAACGCGCACGAGCAGCGTCAGATCCAGTTCAGCCGCGCGTCCGAATGCGGCCTCATGCACGCGGATGCGTGCGGCTTGGACGTTTTCAACATCCGCGTCGAACCGCAGCGCGCCAGGCGCCGTCGGCGCGGAGAGGGCAGGGCTGCGCAACACATCCAACGTCTCGATGCGCGCATCGCCGATCTGTACGCGACCCAGAAACAACGCCTGCGGCGACCAGGAAAACGAAACACCTTCCGCGCGCGCCCACACGCCGTCAGCGTCGCGCAGCGTTGCGGTATCCGCACGCAAATCGCCAATCCAGGCGCCCCGCACGCCGCTGACGTCCAATCGCCCGAGCCGCCAAACCTTCTGCCCATCCAAGAGCAGATCCGCCAGCGGCGCAGCGCCGGGCCCGACAGCAAGCGCCGCAGCGCCCAGCGCGGACACAGCGCCGATGGCGATCCAGCGCCGGCGCCGGCGCGGGGGCGTCTGTTCCGCGTCCGTCAAAACGCCTGTCCGATGCTGACATAAATCGCGAAGGATTCATCAGTGTCGCGGCGGTTCAGCGGAACCGCGAAATCCACGCGCAGCGGCGCAAAGCCAAGATCGTAACGCACGCCGAGGCCCGCGCCCCAGCGCAGCTCCAGCGCATCCTCCAGATCATTGTAGGCGTTTCCGCCGTCGACGAACGCCGCTGCGCCCCAACGATCTGTAAACCGATACCGCGCCTCGACACTCGCTTCGATCAGGCCGCGTCCGCCAGGCGGCTCCAGCGTGCGTTGAACATTGTCCGGAGCGATGGAATTGTATTCATAGCCGCGCACGGACCCGCCGCCGCCGGAATAAAACAGCCGGTCGAGCGGCAGATCAGATGCATTGCCGAGCAGGGGCTCGATCCATCCTGCGCGCGCGCGCGCCGCCAGCGTCAGCGCCGCCTCCTCGCCAAACGAGGAATAGTTGCGCGCGTCGGCAAGCGTACGAACGAACGCTGTGGTCTGATCGCCGGTCGCGATGGAAGGCTCAACGCGCAGATCAAGGATATGGCCCCGCTGCGCATCCAGCGGCTCATCGGTGACGTCGCGCCGCGCCGCGACGAACGTCGAGGCGACAAGCGCGTTCTCCACGCCCGCCGCCTCCGAATACGTGTCTGCGCTCAGGCGCACGCCATAGCTCAAGCCGAAATTCTGGCGCGGGCGCGCATCCGCGGACCACCCGACATAGCCGCCTTGCCGGCTGAACAATTGCGCATCTTCGCGCGCGACGCCGGCGGACCAGGTCGTTGTGCGCCCCTCATCGTCGCTGAACGGAAACGAAAGCGATGCGTCGATGCTTTGCTGCAGCTCCGCCGCACGCACCGCCACCGTCAATTGCTCCGCGCGCGAGCGCCGATTGCGCCGCGTCCATTCGGCGTCCAGCCCGAACCCATCGGTTGTTGAATACCCGGCGCCGGCCTCCAACGTGCGCGGCCGGCGCGGCTCCAACGCAAGGACTACATCGCGCCGGCCGGCTTCATCCGGTGCGTCGTTCAGCGTGGTGCGAACGCTGCCATAGACGCCCGTTGACGCCGCTGCCCGACGCAGCCTGGTCAACGCATCGGGAGAATAGGGCGCGCCGGGCTCCCACGGCGCCATCCGCTGCGCGACATCCGCGCGCAGCGCGTCCGTCGGCGACACGCGCACGACGCCAAGTGTCGCCGCCGCGCCGGCATTCACCGCGAACGACGCCTGCATCGTCTTGGCCGCATGGTCCACGACGACGCGGCGCGGGCGCGCTTCCGCTTCGGGGTATCCGCGCGCGCGCAGCGTTTCGATCAGGCGCGCTTCGGCTTGAAGCACATCCTCCGCACGCGCCGCGCGGCCAGGCGCCAAGGCGCCGGCGATGCTCTCGAGTTCGGCGGCGGCGTCTTCCGCCGGTGCAGCGCCTTCAAAAGAGAGCGTCGCGGGCGCGTACACATAGCGCTCGCCCAAATCGATCGAAAGCGTCGCTGCGGGAGGATCTTCTTGCGTTTGCGGAACAACCTGCGCCGCATAATAGCCTTCACTGCGCAGAAACGCGGTCGCCCGCGCGGCGGCTTCCTCTGCGATGCGTTCAGCGTCGAAGAGGGTTCGCGGCGTTTCCCGCTCCGGCAAGAGCGCCTGCAGGTCTTCCAGCAGATCGCCGCTCACGCCTTCGATGCGCACAGGCGTTTGCGCGGCGGCGTCTGTCGTCGCACAGACGCTGGCCGACACTGCGGCCATCCAAAGCACGCAAACGCGCATAAGGAGGAGGGCTTGTTGGATTCGCAGCGCTCCGCCAGTCTCGGGATCAGAAGGTGAATGGCGCGTAACGCGGTCAACCCAACGCCAGCGAGACGCTGTGCAGCGCCAGTCCCACCAGGCCGCCGATCAGCGCGCCGTTGATCCGCACATATTGAAGATCATCGCCGACGCTTTGTTCCAGTTTCCCCACCATGGTGTGCACGTCCCAGCCACGGATCGTTTCGGAGACGATGTTGGCGACATCGCGCCCATGGCGTTCTGCGAGCGCCGATGCGAGCGCACGAAGATGGGCGTTGATCGCGGCTTGAGCGGCGGGATCTTTACTCAGGCCTTCGCCGATCTGTTGGATCGCACGGGAGAGGCCCTTCGCGAGCGAGCGGTCGGGATCTTCTGCGGCGGCGCGGATCGAGGTCTTCAAATGCGCCCAGACGTCGTGGAAGAAACTCTGCAGCGCCGGATGCGCCAAAGCATCCTCAAACGCGGATTCCAATTTCGCCCGAACCGCCGGCGACGTCTGCAAATCGTCGGCGAGGCGATGGACCGCCGCGGTGGCCTGCGCCCGAAGCGGATGGTCGCGGTCATAGGCGACCGCCCGCAGCGTGTCGGCCAACGCCCCGATCAAGGCGTCCGCGGCTTTAGAATCGAGCCCAACGAGCCGGCCCAGCCAGCCCGATCGGGAGCGGACACGGGCGCGGATCGCGGCCTGGTTCGCCTCCAGCGCACGCCACGCTTCACGCAGGCCTGCGTCGACGAGCGTCTGGTGCGCGCCGCTGTCGGCGACCAGTGCGAGCGCCTTGCCCGCGAACGCCGGACCACGGCCGCCGGCAGCGCCGGCTGAGAGCTGGCGCTGAAGAAATCCCGCGACCGCAGCGTCATCAAGGAGGTTCAAGAGCCTGGGAGCCGCAGCGATCGCAGCTTCCGCGATCCGGTCCGCGACCTGCGGCTCGCTCAGCTGGCGCGCCAGCCCGCCGGCGAGGTCGCGGCTGGCGAGCCGTTCCGCGACCAGGTCAGGGCTGAGGAAATTGTCGGCGATGAAGGCGCCGAGGCTGTCGGCGATGCGGCCCTGACTGCGCGGGATCACGGCGGTGTGGGGGATGGGCAGCCCCAAGGGCCGCCGGAAGATGGCAGTCACCGCGAACCAGTCCGCGAGCCCGCCGACCATGCCGGCTTCCGCAAAGGCCCGCAGATATCCCCAGGCGAAGTGCTGGCTTTCGTTGAGCTTCGCCAGGACGAAGAGCCCCGCCATGACGATGAGCAGCCCGGTAGCGATCGTGCGCGGCCCCCGTCTGGGCCGGGGGAGGGCGAGCGGAAGAGCAGTCATGGCTTCCATATGGGGCGGCGAAGCGCAGCCGGCCGCCCTTCCCAAGGGCGCGGTGGTCGGGCTATACGCGCCCCTTCCCGCCGTCGTAGCTCAGTGGTAGAGCGCATCCTTGGTAAGGCTGAGGTCGCGAGTTCAATCCTCGCCGACGGCACCACGGCTCCCATGGCGAACAAAAAACCGCCCGCGCCGGCGCCCGCCCGCAGCGACAAAGAGGCCAAGCTCGCCGCCGCTCTAAAGCGCAATCTCGCGCGCCGGAAAGCGACGACAGCGAAAGGCTAGCGCGTTGGCTTGCTCGCGCGCGGGCTCGTCCCCATAACCGGAACGGCTTGGGGCCTTGGGGCGCCCAGGAAGGAACCATCCATGGATCGCATTGCCATCGTCGGCGGCGCGCCGCTGAACGGCGTCATCCCCATCTCGGGGGCGAAAAACTCTGCGCTGAAGGTGATGGCCGCCGCTCTGCTCAGCGACCAGCCGCTCATCCTGGAAAACATGCCGAACCTGGCCGACACGCGGTTCATGGCGGACCTGCTGTCCTCGCTTGGCGTCAGCGTGGATTGGCCGGCTGGCGATTCAACCGCGACCCTTCGCGCGCGCGAAATTGTCTCGACCATCGCGCCGTACGATCTGGTGCGGAAAATGCGCGCCACCTTCAATGTGCTCGGCCCGCTTCTGGCGCGAGTCGGCCACGCGACGGTGTCCTTGCCGGGCGGTTGCGCCATTGGCGCGCGCCCGGTCGATTTGCATTTGAAGGCGTTCGAGGCGATGGGCGCCGATATCCACATCGACAGCGGCTATGTGAAAGCGGCGGCGCTGCGGGGTCTGAAGGGCGCCGATATAACCTTTCCCTTCGTGTCTGTTGGCGCGACCGAGCACGCGATGCTCGCCGCGACCTTGGCCAAGGGGCGCACCGTGCTGCGCAATGCCGCGCGTGAGCCGGAGATTGTCGATCTCGCCGATTGTCTCAATGCGATGGGCGCGCAGATAGCGGGCGCGGGTGAAGAGGTCATCGAGATTGACGGCGTGGAATCCTTGTCGAGCGCGCGCCATCGCGTTGTGGGCGATCGGATCGAGGCCGGCACCTACGCCATCGCCGCGGCGGCGGCGGGCGGCGACGTGTTCCTGAAAGGCGCGCAAGCCGCCCACATCGCGGCGCTTCTGCAGAAGCTTGAGCAGGCCGGCGTCGACGTGCGTCCTCAAGGCGGCGGCGTCCGCATTGCGCGCGCCAACGGACGGCTCCGCGCGGTTGACGTTAACACCGAACCCTTTCCCGGCTTCCCGACCGATCTGCAGGCGCAGTTCATGGCGCTGATGACGCTCGCCGACGGCGTATCGACGTTCAAGGAGAACATTTTCGAGAACCGCTTCATGCACGCGCCGGAATTGTCGCGTCTGGGCGCAAGCATTGCCGTGCACGGCAACGAAGCTCAGGTCACCGGCGTTGAACGCTTGCTTGGCGCGCCAGTGATGGCGACGGACCTGCGCGCATCCGTCAGCCTGGTGATCGCGGGCCTCGCCGCCGAGGGCGAAACCGAGGTGAACCGCGTCTACCACCTGGATCGGGGCTTTGAGCGTCTGGAGCGCAAACTCGGGGATTGCGGCGCGCGCATTGAACGGCGCCAGGGGTGATCGACGCGATGCCGGATACGGAGCCGCGCCTGCACTTGATGGCGGAGGATGAAGCAGACCTGGCGGTTATTTCAGCCGCGGTCCAGGACGCCCTGACGCGCGTGCGCGATCTGGCGTTTGACGCCCGTGCGCGTCGCTTCACTGCGGTGATGGATCGGTTTCGCTGGGAGCAGGCGAGCGAAGCGCCGCCCTTCGAGCGCATTCGTTCTGTGCTGGCGATTGACAGCGTGTTGACCGTGCGCTCCCGCAGGCTGCGCATGGAAGAGCCCGAAGCCATCGCCGCCGTATTGTCTGTCGCATTCACGCCCGATCCTGAACCGCCGGGCGGCGCAATCCGCCTGGTGCTCGCGGGCGGCGGCGAAATTGAGCTCGCCGTCGAATGCGTGGATGCTGCGCTCGCCGATATTGGCCAACCGTGGCGGACGCCGCGCCGGCCCGACCACCTCATGGACGACGCGTGATGCCGCATATGCTGCGCGCAGCCGACGCGTCCTTTCGCGATGCTTACCGCGCGCTCATCGCGCGCCGCGGCGCGCGTCTGGACACCGCTGAACGCGATGCGCGCGCGATCGTAGAGGATGTGCGCCAGCGTGGCCTTGATGCCGTGCTTGACGCCTCCGCGCGGTTTGACGGCGTCCGCATCGAGCGACAGGCGTTGCGTGTGTCGGCGGACCAGATCTCGCGCGCCCGCGCGGCGTGCGGCGGAAAACTGGTCGCAGCGCTTGAACGCGCCGCAGAGCGCATTCACGCCTTCCATGTGCGTCAGACGCCGGCCGACGCGCGCTGGACCGACGACACCGGCGTGACGCTGGGCTGGCGCTGGACGCCCGTCGATTCCGTTGGCCTTTATGCGCCCGGCGGCTTGGCGGCCTATCCAAGCTCTGTGTTGATGAACGCGGTGCCGGCGAAAGCCGCTGGCGTGAAACGCTTGGCGATGGCCACGCCGCCGGGGCGTCTGGAGAGCAATCCCGCCATTCTCGCCGCCGCGGACATTGCGGGCGTCGACGAAATCTGGGCCATCGGCGGCGCGCAGGCCATCGCCGCCCTGGCGTATGGCGCAGGCGATCTGGCGCCGTGCGACATGATCGTGGGACCCGGCAACGCCTATGTCGCCGCGGCGAAGAAAATCGTCTTTGGCGATGTCGGCATCGACTCTATCGCGGGGCCCTCGGAAGTGTTCATTCTCTGCGATGGCGACGCGCCTGCGGACTGGATCGCCGCCGATCTCATGGCGCAAGCCGAGCATGACGCCGACGCGCAATCGGTGTTGTTCACGCCTTCGCCAACCTTTGCCGACGAAGTGAACGCGGCCGTAGAGCGGATATTGCCCACGCTCAGCGAAAGCGCACAGCGATCCTGGTCGACACACGGCGCCGTCATTCTCGTCCCGGACTTGGAGACGGCCGCTGCGCTCTGCAATGAGGCGGCGCCCGAGCATGTTCAGATCGTGGCGCAGGATGGGGAACGCCTCGAACGCCTGATCCGGCATGCAGGCGCGATTTTTCTCGGCAGCCGCACGCCGGAAGCGCTGGGCGACTATATCGCCGGCCCGTCTCACGTCCTGCCGACCACGCGCGCGGCGCGGTACGCCTCCGGCGTCAACGTATTGACGTTCATGAAGCGCACGACGCTGATCTCCGCTGACGCGAAGGCCTTGCTGGCCCTGGGCGATCAGGCGGCCGCGATTGCGGACGCCGAGGGCCTGCCTGCGCATGCGCTGTCCTTGCGCAAAAGGCTCGAGCCGTGAGCGATGCGCGCAACCGCCTGATCGACGTGCGCATTGACGAAGCGTCGCTCGCTGCGTCGTCCGCAGACGCAGAACACGAACGTCGCGTCGCTATCTTCGATCTTCTGGAAAGCAATCAATTCGCCGTGGAAGGCGAACAAGCCGGGCCGTACGCCCTGACGCTGTCCATCCATGATGGGCGCCTGGCCCTGCAGATCACGGGAGAGGCCCTGGAGCAGGAACGCGCCTTCATTCTCTCGCTTTCGCCGTTCCGGAAAACCATCAAGGACTACTTCTTCGTTTGCGATTCCTATTACGCTGCAATTCGCAATGCTGCGCCCCAGCAGATCGAAGCCATCGATATGGGACGGCGCGCCTTGCACAATGAGGGCTCGGCCCTGCTCATGGAGCGGCTGAAGGGCAAGATCGAGGTTGACCACGATACGGCGCGCCGGCTGTTTACGCTCATCTGCGCCCTGCATGCGCGCGCCTAGGTGTCCGGTCCGTCCATTGCGCAGCCGCCGCCCGCAGCGGTTCTGTTTGCCTGCAACCAGAACATCATCAGATCGCCCATGGCGGCGGCACTCATGCAGCGGCGCTTCGGACGCGGCGTTTGGGTCGATTCGGTTGGCGTTCGGCCCGAGCTGGAAAAAGACCCCTTCGTTCAAGCGGTCATGGATGAATTGGGCATGGACTTGAGCCGGCATCGGCCGAAGGGATTCGATGATCTCGACGACATGAGCTTTGATCTCATTGTCACGCTGACGCCGGAGGCGCATCACCGCGCCCTGGAGCTGACCCGGACCTGGGCGCTGGACGTGGAGTATTGGCCGACCTTCGACCCCACGCTCGCCCAGGGGTCCAGGGAATCGATATTGGAGGAGTACCGTCGCGTGCGAGACGCGCTGGATGCGCGGATCGCATCCCGGTTCGTTCGCCCGTCGACGGGATAGGGGCTGGGCGCTATGGTCCGCGCCCATATTTGGCTGGAGCTGGAGTTTGAATGGCGAAAGAAGAATTGATCGAATTCGAAGGCATGGTGACGGAACTTTTGCCGAACGCCACCTTTCGGGTGAAATTGCAGAACGATCACGAGATCATTGCCCACACGGCCGGCAAAATGCGCAAAAACCGCATTCGCGTGCTGGCGGGGGACAAGGTCCTGGTCGAGATGACCCCCTATGACTTGACCAAGGGTCGGATCACCTACCGCTTCAAATAGCAAGGATGGCGCATGCTTTCTGTGGTGGTGACGGGCGCATCGAGCGGAATAGGACGCGCATGCGTCGCCAAGGCGGCGAATGAGGGCGCACGCGTGTTCGCGGCCGTCCGCAAGCACGCCGATGCAGACTCGCTGCGCGACGAATTCGGCGATGCCGTCACCCCGATCCTGTTCGACGTGACGGAGCGTCTCGCCGTGCGCGCCGCAGCGGCCCAGGTCGGCGCCATGTTGGGCGGCGAACGGCTTTCGGGTCTGGTGAACAATGCCGGCGTTGCCGTGCCCGGCCCGCTGCTCGATCTCGACGTCGATGAATTGCGCCGCCAGTTCGAGGTCAATTTTTTTGGCGTGCATACTGTCACCCAGGCGTTCGCGCCTTTGCTCGGCGCCGATCCGGACCGCACCGGCCCGCCCGGCCGGATCGTGATGATGTCGTCCGTCGGCGGCCAGAACGGCGCGCCGTTTCTCGGCGCCTACGCGGCCTCCAAGTTCGCGATGGAAGGGTATTCCCAATCGCTGCGGCGCGAGTTGATGCTGTTCGGCGTCGACGTGATTGTGATTGGTCCCGGCGCCATCGCCACGCCCATCTGGGACAAGGCCGAAGACGAGGATTTGGAGCGGTTCCGCAACAGCCCCTTTGCTGATGCATTGGGCGCGGTGCGCCAATACATGCTCGAACAGGGCCGCAAAGGGCTTGCGCCCGCCGATGTTGGCGATCTGGTCTGGCACTGCCTGACTGCCGAAAAACCCAAGCCGCGTTACGCGATCATGCGCAATGCATTCATGGACCGGACGCTCCCGCGCCTGATGCCGCCGCGCCTGGTGGACCGGATGATCGCCCAAAGACTTGGGCTTTCGCCGAAGCCGTGAGCGCGCGCCCCATGGTGATCCTCGCAAGCGCAAGTCCACGCAGGCTTGCGCTTTTGGCGCAGATCGGTTGCACGCCTGATCAGGTGATCGCCGCCGACATCGACGAAACGCCCGCAGATCGTGAAACGCCGCTTGTCTATGTGCGCCGGATGGCGGCCGCGAAACTCAACGCCGTGCACATGGACGACGCCATCGTGCTTGCGGCGGACACCGTCGTTGCGTTGGGCCGTCGCATCTTGCCGAAGGCCGAAACCGAAGGCGACGTTGTCGAGGCGCTGCGTTTATTGTCGGGTCGCGCGCACCGCGTGGCGACCGCAGTGGCGTTGCGTCGCCGCGATGGCCGCATCACTGAACGTCTCGTCGGCGCGCGGGTGCAATTCAAAGCTCTGTCGACGCGCGAGATCGATTGGTATGCCGCCAGCGGCGAAGGCGTTGGGAAAGCGGGAGGATACGCCATCCAGGGGCGTGCGGCGCGCTTTGTGCGCGGCTTGAATGGATCTTACACTGCCGTCGTCGGACTGCCGCTCGCGGAGACCGCAGACGCGCTCGAAGGCGCGGGATATGGTCTCGCATGAGTGAACCGCTGACGCGCTGGATCGACGCCGCCATTGGCGAAACCCGCGAAGCGCTTGTGCGCGACGATCGCGTGATCGCTTTGCGGCTGCTGCGTTGGAGCGATGAGGGCAGACGCGCGCGTTGGGGCGAAACCTATGCGGCGACCGTCACGCGCGTGGACAAACGCCGGCGCGGCGCGTTTCTCGACATCGGCTTGCGCGGCGCGGAAGGCTTCTTGCCGCTGGACGCCGGCGGTCTTGTGCACAAGGCCGGCAAGCGCATCGCGATCGGCGAGGGACTGCGGGTTCTCGCCCATGTGGTTCGCGAAGCGGCGCGGGGAAAGAACGCTGTCCTCGCCTTGTCGGATCAGACCCATCCTGGCGGCGCAAATGGTCGCGTCATGCGCGCCGAGCCGGACCTCGACTTCGACGGCGCCAAGCCCGCGACGCCTGAAATCCGCTCCAAGATCGACGCCGCGATTGAAGACGCGCTGGCCCGGATCACGCCGATTCCAGGCGGCGGTGTATTGAACATCGAGCCCACCGCGGCGCTCGTGGCCATCGACGTCGATTCAGGCGCGCGTGCCGGCAATGCCGATCCGGAGCGTTTCGCGCTGGACCTCAATCTCGCCGCCATGCGCGAAGCGGCGCGCCAGCTGCGACTGCGCGCTCTGGGCGGGGTGATCGCCATTGATTTTGTGTCGATGCGCCACAACGCCAGCCGAACCGCCCTGGAGCAAATCGCGCGCGATGCGTTCGCCGGCGATCCCTGGAGCGTGCAGATCGCGCGCCTGTCGCGCTTTGGCGTGTTGGAGCTTGCCCGCGCGCAATTGCACACGCCGCTGCACGAGGTCCTGCGCGAACCCGATGGTCAGCCGACGCCGGAATCAGCGGCGCTCGACATGATCCGCGCGATCGAGCGGGAGGCGCGCGCGAATGGCGGCCGCCGCATCGTTGCTTCCGTTGCAAAGGAAGTGAAAGCCTGGCTGGACGCGACCGATATCCCATGGCGCACCGCGCTGGATGACCGCATCGGCCAACGCTGGGAGATCGCCGCATCGCCCGCGGCAAGCCGGTCGCGCGCGGACGTGCGCGCGCAATGAAGAACAGCAGGGATCGGCCCAGCGCGCAGAAGGCGTGCCCGGTGTGTGAAAAGCCCGCACACGGGGCCTATCGCCCGTTTTGTTCGAAACGCTGCGCGGATGTGGACCTCAATCGCTGGCTCTCAGGCGCCTATGCAGTGCCTTCCGCGGAAACAGACCAATCGAGCGACGACGAAACCTGACATCGAGCGGCGCAGCGACCGCGGTCACACGCACGCGCCGCGCCGACCGCTACGACTGGCGATGTCGCATGCCGCGACGTCGCGAGGAGCACATCATGGTTCGCAAACTGGTTTTCGCCGCTGTTGCGCTTTTGGCGGGCGCAGCACTCGCAGGCCCGGCCGCGGCGCTGGATCGTGAAACCCAAACCGTTTCCGTCTTCTATGGCGATCTCAATCTCGACAATCCTGCTGGCGCAGCAGTGCTCTACAGCCGTTTCGAACGTGCGGCCGTTCAAGCGTGTGGCGGCCAGCCGTCAGGCCGCACCGCGCTGATGGAACAGCGCGGGTTTCGCGACTGCGTGGCCGCGGCCATGGAGGACGCGGTGTCCCGCCTCGATCGGATCACCGTGACGGCGCTCTACATGGAGCGCACGGGCCAATCGATTCAATTGGCGCACGGTGAACGCCTGCGCCGCTCATAGTCGCCAACTGGGAGCGTGAGCGCCGGCAAAACCTGTTTGCGTCTTTGGCGATCACGCTCTAGCGGCGCAGCGGCGGGGGCTGCGGCAGGCGGCTCCCGTCACTCGCCGTCATTACGAAAATAGGGCTCCACTGGCCCCTTCAGCAGCAGCGTCAAGGGATTGCCGCGCCGATCTTTGACGTTGCCGCCAACGGAAACGCGGACCCAGCCCTCGCTCACGCAATATTCCTCGACGTTGGTTTTCTCCACGCCCTTGAAGCGAATGCCGACGCCGCGCTCCATCGCCTCTTCATTGTAGAAAGGGCTCGATGGGTCATTGGAGAGGCGGTCGGGAGGCGTATCGGTCACGTCCGCGTCTATCCGTGATCACGCCTAGGAAAGCAAGCTGACGCCCCCGCGCCCGTCTTCGTGCGCCCAGGCGATTGCTGCGCCGTCCGCGCGCCATCCCAACGCCGTCACTGGCGATTGCGTCGCCTCAAGGGTCATGCTCGCGTCTCCGCCGAGTGCGGCGATCCACACCGCGCCGTCCCCATAGCCGATCGCCAGCAAGTCATTGCGCGGATTGAAGGCCACGTGCGTGACGAGCGCATCGCGCTGACCGCAGAGGATCGGCTCCTTGCCCTGCGGCCCAAGCTTTCCGTGAAACGGCCACACCACCGCGCATGGCGCGCCGGACGTCGCCAAATGCCGCCCACGGCGATCCCAGGAAAAGCGCTTCGTCTTGGCCGCGTAGCCCGACATGCGCAGATCGGTTTTCTCCGGCAGCCGCCAGCCGTGCAGCTCCAATTCCTGCATCGCCGAGATCACGTAATCTGCGCCGGGCGAGAGCGTGACGGCCAGATGCGAGCCGGCCCATTTCAACGAGACGCCCGCATCGTCCGGCATCAGCGCATAGCGCACTGTGACCCCGCCATAATGGCTGACCGCCAGTTTGCGGCCTTTGGCGTCAAGGCTCACGCCGCCGATCGTTGATGCGTGCTCGAAAGTGTGAACAACGCGGCCGTCCTTGAGGATATGCGCGCTCTTGCCGACGCCCGCGACGATGGCGCCGGAAGCAGGGCTCGCTTCGAGATGGTCGATCCATTTTCGGCCGAAGCGAACAAGTTCTGAGGTCTCGCCCGTCGAACGGCTTTGCATGAGCGCGCCGTCGTCGCCGCCGGTCAATAGGCTTTGCCCATCAGGGTGCGCGCATGCGCTCAGGATGGCGCCGGCGTGCGCAGTAATCGGCGCCGCCAGCGTCTCGCGCCAGCACACCACCTTTCCTTCGCCGGACGCGAACATCGCGGTGTCGCCGATCCAGACGACCCCAACGCCTTGGCCGCCAATGTCGAACGAAGCCGTCATGCCGCGCAGGCTTTGAACGCCGCGTCCAGCTCGTCCCGGTCGAGATTGCGCCCGATAAAAACCAGCCGGGAGGTGCGCGGCTCATCCTCTTTCCAATCGCGCTGCGTGTCGCCGTCGACGATCATGTGCACGCCCTGCACGACAAAGCGTTTGGGCTCATTTGGAAACGCCAGGATGCCTTTCAGGCGCAAGATGTCAGGGCCGCGTTCCTGGGTTAGCGCATTGATCCACGGCAACAACTTTTGCGGGTCCATGGGACGCTCGCTGGTCAAAGACACGCTGGCGATGCCCGCAGCGGCGACGTGATCTTTTTCATGGTCGTGATGATGTTCGTGCCCGTGATGGTGATCATGGTCGTGCTGGTCGCCGTCCGGCGACAGAAACTGCGGCTCGAGATCGACAATGCGATCAAGATCGAAAGCGCCGACATCGAGTATTTTGTCCAGCGCCACATTGCTTTTCTGCACGCGTTCGATTCGCGCCGTCGGGTTGATCGCGCGTAGAAGCGATTCAAGCGCGCTCAGCGCTGCAGCGTCGACCAGATCGGTCTTGTTCAGCAACAGGATATCAGCGAACGCGACTTGCTCCTGCGCCTCCGCGCTTTCGGCCAGCTGCGTGGGCGCATGCTTCGCATCGACCACGGTGACGATCGCGTCGAGCTTGGTTTTTTCCCGCACGTCGGCATCGACGAAGAACGTCTGCGCCACCGGCGCCGGCGCCGCAAGGCCCGTGGTCTCCACCAGGATCGCGTCAAACGCGCCCTTGCGCCGCATCAGGCCCTCGATGATGCGAATGAGGTCGCCGCGCACTGTGCAGCACACGCAACCATTGTTCATTTCAAAAACTTCCTCGTCGGCGTCGACGATGAGGTCATTGTCGATGCCGATTTCACCAAACTCGTTGACGATGACGGCGTATCGCTTGCCGTGATCCTCCGACAGGATGCGATTCAAGAGGGTGGTCTTGCCGGCGCCGAGCCAGCCAGTGAGGACGGTGACGGGAATGGGCGCAGTCATTCTGGCTCCGGTGTTTGCGTGACGCAGCGCACCCTTAGATAGCGGCGCGCGCCGCCCATGAAAGGGGCAGCCGCCGCGCCGGCGCTGACCTTTTGCGGCGTTCCCTTCTGTCCTACACTCGCGCCCCAGAGAAAAGAGGGGAGGCACAGGTGGCGAAATCCTGGACCGGGCGCATCGCCCTCGGCCTTGGAGTCGTGGTCGCCTTGGCGGGGATCGCCGCCGCCGGCATGTACTTTTTCTTGCCGCGCACGGAAATTCGAAACCAGGTTGAACTGGCGATCGAGCGGCAGATTGGCCGCGACGTCACCTTGGCTGGCGCGTTTCGACCCTCGCTCTATCCGGTCTTGGGATTTCGCGCCGAGAACGTCTCCGTGGCGAACGTGGCCGGCGGCCGATCGGAGCACTTCGCGACCGCCGACGCAGTCGCGGTCGGCATCGAAGTGCTGCCGTTCCTGCGCGGGCAATTGATCGTCGACCGCCTGGTTCTGCAGAAGCCCGCGATCTCTCTTGAGGTCGATGCGCAGGGACGGCCGAATTGGATTTTTCAGCCCGTCGCCGGAACGCCGACGCGCCCGCCCGGGCAGTCGCCCGCGACACAGGTGCAGGACATCCGGTTGCGGTCGATACGCCTTGAAGATGGTCTGATCTCGCAGAACGATTTCCGCGCCAATGTCGGTTGGCTGGTCGAGCACGTCGACGTCGCATCGCAGGTGCAAAGCCTCGATGCGCCGATGACGATCGAGGGCGGTCTGACCTATCGCGGCGAACGCATCGAACTCGACGTCAAACAGGCCGTTCCGCGCGCGCTGATGCGCGGCGTCGCAACCGATGTAGAGCTCGCTGTGCGATCAGCGCCGCTGGTCGTGCGCGCGCAAGGCCGCATTGATCCGGGTGCGCAATCCTTTGAGGGAACCGCGCAAGCCAGCGGCGAGAATTTGCGGCGCGTGGCGGCATGGCTGGGCTCTCCGCTGGGCGAAGGCGGCGGATTTGGCCGCTTTTCTGTCGACGGCCGGCTTAACGCAGCGCCGAAACGCATTTCGATCGAAAACGCAACCGTCTCGCTCGACGCGGTCAGCGGACGCGGCGACATCCTGATCGAAACCCAAGGCGCAGCGCCTTATGTCAGCGGTCGCCTTGAAGTGCAGGCGCTCGATCTCAATCCCTATCTCGGCGGAACCGCGCCCAGCGCCGCCGCTGCATCGGCGACGGGCGCGGGAGAAGGCGGCTCCACCGCGGTTACCGCCGGCGTCGATATTCGCGTCGAGTCCTACGATCAGACGCCGGTGGACCTGTCCGGCATGCGCGCCGTCAACGCCAATCTGGAATTGACCACCGGCCCGTTTCGCTTCCAGCGGATGCGCGCGGACCGCGCGCAATTGTCCATGGTGTTGAACAACGGATTCATGGCCGCGACGCTGCACTCGATGAACCTTTACGGCGGCGCAGGCTCCGGAAGGTTCGAAATCGACGCACGCCAGCCTGAGATCCGCTTCGTGCAGGAGCTCGTGGCGGATTCGGTTGATGTGAACACGTTCCTGACGGACGCAGCGGGCTTTTCGCAATTGGAGGGCGAAGGCGAAGTGAGCCTGCGGCTCGTCGCCGTCGGCAAGACCCAAGCCGATTTCATGTCGAGCATGCGCGGGCGCGTGCATACCGAAATCATTCGTGGCGCCGTTCGCGGCGTTGACCTTGGCGGCATCGCGCGCACAATCCGCAATGCGCTGGCGGGGGACTTGGTCTCCACGAATGCGCGGTCTCCATTCACCGGCATGAGCGCCACGTTGACCTTCTTCAACGGCGTCGCCGCCACGGACAATTTGTCGATGAACACGCGGGATCTGAACATTCGCGGCGTGGGTGTGATCAATCTGTTGGACCAGACCATGGATCTGCGCATCACGCCGCGGGAGCAACGCCTCGCCATCCCGTTCCGCATGCAGGGCCGCTGGGAAGCGCTTCAGTTTGACTCCGACTTGCGCGGCCGCGCTCGCCCCCTGGTGGAAGCAAAAGTCCGCGCCGTGCAGGAAGGGGAAAGGGCCGCGCGCTGATACAGCCGCTCCAAAGGCAAACGCCCGCAATTGATCCAGACGCCGTTCCTGAATAGACCACGCCCATGGCATTCTGGTCCGTTTTGATCGCCAACCGCGGCGAAATCGCTGTCCGCATCGCGCGCGCGTGCGCGGACGAGGGTCTCCGCAGCGTCGCGGTGTTCGCATCCGACGATCAAGTCTCTGGGCACATCTGGTCTTGCGATGATGCAGCCGCGCTGTCGGCATCGGGCGTGCGCGCGTATTTGGACACCGAAGCGCTGATCGCACTCGCGCAGAAGTACGGATGCGAGGCGATCCATCCGGGCTACGGCTTCCTTTCAGAGAACGCAGCCTTCGCGCGCGCATGCGAGGCCGCAGGGCTCGTTTTCATCGGACCGCGGCCGCAAACGCTCGCGCTGTTTGGCGACAAGGCCGCCGCCCGCGCGCTCGCCGCGGAGATCGGCGCGCCAGTGCTGGCGGGAAGCGACGATGCGGATGCCGCGGACGCTGCCGCGGCATTCCTGAAATCGCTGCCCGCGGGACGCGGCGTCATGATCAAGGCGCGGGCAGGCGGCGGCGGACGCGGCATGCAGCCGGTGTTTCGCGCGGAAGACTTGCCGAGCGCGCTGCAACGCTGCGCGGCCGAAGCGGCAGCGGCATTTGGGGATGGCGCGCTCTACCTGGAAGAATTCTTGCCCCGCGCCCGTCATTTGGAGGTTCAGCTCGTCGCGGACGCGCATGGCGGCATTCGCCACCTTGGCGAACGCGAGTGCACCATTCAACGTCGCCGCCAGAAATTGATCGAGTACACCCCCGCCATCGGACTGCCCAAGAACACCATCGAGCGCGCCTGCGAAAGCGCTGTGGCGCTGGGGCGCGCCGCGGGCCTGCAGAGCTTGGCGACCATCGAATTTCTCGTCGACGCGGACGATCACCAACGGCTCGCCTTCATCGAAGCCAATCCGCGCATTCAAGTCGAACACACCGTCACCGAAGAAGCCTGGGGCGTGGATCTCGTGCGCGCCCAACTGGCGCTCGCGGCTGGCGCAAGCCTCGCGGACTTGGATGTCGGCCGCGTGCGCGCGCCAAGAGCTGCGGCGGTGCAGGCGCGCGTGTGCGCCGAAACGCTGAGCGCACAAGGGGAGGCGCAGCCGTCTGCAGGCCTGATCGCCGCATTCGATCCTCCTGGCGGTCCCGGCGTGCGCGTGGATACTGCCGCGCACGCGGGCGACGTCGTCAGCCCGAACTACGATTCCCTGCTGGCGAAGGTGATCGCCTCGGGCGCCTCCGCTCAGGACGCCGCGCGCAAGACGGAACGCGCGCTCCGCGGCTTTGGCGTCGAGGGCGTCGACACCAACATGGATCTATTGCGCGCGATCCTCTTGCACGATGACTTTCAAACGGGGCGCGCCACCACGACATGGGTGGAGGACAACGCGCCCGCGCTGACGCAGGCTGACGTGCCGCAACGACGGCGCGCGCGACGCGGCGCCGTGCCCGACGCCGCTAAACAGGCAGTGCAGGCGCCGCCGGGCTGCGCAGCCGCGCCTGCGCCGCTCACCGGCACGGTTGTCGAAATCCTCGCGCGCGCAGGCGAGGCGATCGGAAAGGGGGCGCCGGCCATCATTCTGGAAGCGATGAAAATGCAGCACGTGGTGGCTGCGCCGGAGTCTGGAATGGTCCACTCGCTCGCGGCTTCCGTAGGCGAGACCGTGTCGCAAGGCGCACCGCTCTATTTCTTCGCGCCGTCCGATCATGATCACAGCGATGTTGGCGACGCCGAAGCAATCGATCTCGATCGGCCGCGCGTGGACCTTGAGGAAGCGATGAACGCCGTGCGCATGGGCCTCGACGAGGCGCGTCCAAGCGCCGTCGCGCGCCGCCGCAAGACCAATCAGCGCACCGCACGCGAAAACATCGCCGATCTCGTCGATCCAGGAAGCTTTATTGAATATGGCGCCCTTGCAGTCGCCGCGCAGCGCCGCCGCCGGTCCTTGGACGACCTCATCGCCAATACGCCCGGAGACGGGATGGTCACCGGCATTGGCGCCGTCAACGGCGCATGGTTTTCGCCTGAACGCGCGCGAACGGCAGTGCTTTCGTATGACTACACCGTGCTGGCCGGAACGCAGGGATATTTCAATCACCGCAAAACCGATCGCCTGCTGCTCTTGGCGCAAGATCAAAAGCTGCCCGTCGTCTTCTTTGCTGAAGGCGGCGGCGGCAGGCCGGGAGACACCGACGTTCCAGGCGTCGCAGGCTTGGACACGCCGAGCTTTCACGCCTTTGCGCATCTTTCCGGTCTTGCGCCGCGCATCGCCATCGCCTCGGGCCGTTGCTTTGCCGGCAATGCCGCCTTCTTCGGTTGCGCCGACATCACCATCGCCACGCGAAACAGCAATATCGGCATGGGCGGGCCGGCGATGATTGAAGGCGGCGGTTTGGGGGTCTACGCGCCGGAGGATGTTGGTCCTGTTGAGGTTCAGGCGCGCAATGGCGTGCTTGATCTCGTCGTTGACGATGAAGCCGAAGCGGTTGCGCGCACGAAGACGCTTCTGTCCTATTTTCAGGGCGCCAGAACGGACTGGACGTGCGGCGATCAGCGCGCCTTGCGCTGGGCGATCCCAGAAAACCGGCTACGCGTCTACGATGTGCGTGCGGCGATCTCAGGCATCTTCGACACCGGTTCCTTCCTCGAATTGCGGGCGGGCTATGGCGCCGGCGTGATTACAGGTTTTGGGCGCGTCGAAGGCCATCCCTTCGGCGTCGTCGCCAACAATCCCGCCCATCTTGGCGGCGCGCTGGACGCCGAGGCGTCTGAAAAAGCCGCGCGCTTTCTCCAGCTCTGCAACGCATTCGACATTCCCGTCGTCAGCCTGATCGACACGCCCGGCTTCATGGTTGGGCCCGATGCGGAGAAAGAGGCTGGCGTCCGCCGCATGTCGAGCCTGTTCGTCGTCGGCGCAAATATCAGCGTGCCCGTGTTCGCGATCGTCTTGCGCAAATGCTACGGCCTTGGCGCGCAGGCCATGGCGGCGGGATCGACGCTTTCGCCGTTCTTCATTGCGTCGTGGCCGACCGGGGAGTTCGGCGGCATGGGTCTCGAAGGCGCCGTTAAGCTCGGATACCGCAAGGAGTTGGAAGCCGAGACCGATCCCGCCGCGCGCGCAGCGCTCTACAACAAGCTCGTGGCGAACATGTATGAGCGCGGCAAGGCCGTCTCCATGGCGCGTGCGCTCGAAATCGACGCCGTCATTGATCCGGCGGACACGCGGACATGGATCCTTCGCGGGCTCAAAAGCGTAGCGCCCCCTAGGCCGCGCGAAGGCAAGAAGGCGCCTTTCATCGACACTTGGTGAAATCGGTCAGATCAAAAGCGCGCTCGACCATGGCCCCAATTGCAGGGCTTGGCCCTCAAGACGCGCTTCGCCCGTCAACCGCTCCATGCGCAGGCCGCTGCTTGCGGGCACTGCAAGAGTGTCTGCACTGTCCGAAAGATTAAAGACGCAAAGCACGGTCTGATCGTCAACCGTACGGCGGAACGCAAGCAGCGTTTCGGTTGATCCGGCGTCGGAAAACCCGCCGGTCCTCAACGCGGCGATCTCCCGTCGAATGCGCAACAATCGTCGGGTCAGCGATAGCGTTGACGTCGGATCGGCCTGCTGTCCGGAGGCGTTCAATGTGAGATGGCGTGGATCCATCGGCAGCCAGGTCTCTGCGTTCTCGCTGAAGCCGCCGTCAGCGGTCCAAGGCATCGGCGTGCGCGCGCCGTCGCGCCCGATGCCATGGGGCCAGAACTGGATCGCTTCCGGGTCGCGCAGGCGCTCAAACGGAACGTCCGCCTGCGGCAGACCCAGTTCTTCGCCCTGATACAGAAAGATCACGCCGCGCAGACACAAAAGCAACGCGACTGCTTGCTGGGCACGGAGGCAATCATCGCCAGCAAGACGCGTCGCTGCGCGCGGCACGTCATGGTTGGAAAAGCTCCAGCCGGGCCACGCGTCGTCCCAACCTGCATGCGCAGAGCGGATCAGGTCCGGCGTGAGAGCGCGCGCGCGCAAGAGATAAAATGAATAGGCCGAGTGAAGCCGATTCCCGCCGGCGCAGTACTCTAATTGCCGAGCCAGGGCGTCTTCGTCTTCGATTTCGCCAACCGAAAAACGATCCGGGTAGGCATCCAGCAGCGTGCGCAAGCGCTCCATGAACGCCAAAGTTTCCGGCTGAGACCGATCATGGACGTGATGCTGAAACTCGTGCGGACGCTTCGGCGTGCCTCGAACGTCGCGCGCCGGATTGTCGCGCAACCGCGCGTCCTGGATATAGAAGTTGGCGACATCGAGCCGAAATCCATCGACGCCGCGATCGAGCCAGAAGCGCGCCGTCTCAAGTAGCGCCTCTTGAACCTCCAGGTTTCGCACGTTCAGATCCGGCTGTTCCCGCAAGAAATTGTGCAGATAATACTGCCGCCGCCGAGCGTCCCATTCCCATGAAGGACCGCCAAACAGCGCCTGCCAATTGTTCGGAGGCGATCCATCCGGCTTTGCGTCCGCCCAGACGTACCAGTCCGCCTTTGCGTTGACGCGATCCTTCCGGCTCTCCGTAAACCAGGCGTGCGCATCTGACGTGTGTGAGTAGACTTGATCAATGATGATCTTGAGCCCCAGCCGGTGCGCCTCAGAGACCACGGCGTCAAAATCGCTCATGGCGCCGAACAGCGGATCGACGGCGCGATAGTCCAATACGTCGTAGCCGTAATCCTTCATCGGCGACGCAAAGAACGGACTAAGCCAAACGCCATCGACGCCCAATTCCGCGACATAAGCGAGTTTCTCAAGGACGCCCTTGAGATCGCCGATCCCGTCGCCATTGGCGTCGCAAAAGCTGCGCGGATAGATCTGATAAATCACTGCGCCATGACGCCAATCGCTCATGAGTGCGCTCCCAAGAGCTGATCGGCGACGTATTCCCCGATCGCCAGCGACGCTGTCAGCCCGGGGCTCTCGATTCCAAACAGGCAAACGAGATTCGGCAAGCCATGCGCGGTCGGACCATCAATGCGAAAGTCCGCTCGTGGTTCATCCGGGCCATGGATCTTGGGGCGAACTCCGGCATAGTCGGGCGCGAGTGCGCCATCGGGTAAATCCGGCCAGAAGCGCCGCGCATACTCGTAGAAATATCCGATGCGGTCTTCGCTCACCCGGTAATCCTCGCTTGCAATGTATTCGAGATCGGGGCCTAGCCGCGCCTGGCCGCCAAGGTCCTTGCGGTAGTGGATGCCGAGCGCGCCCGCGCCCGGCGGCGGGTAGATCAGCCGTGTGAACGGCGCGCGCGCATTCACCGCGAAATAATTGCCTTTGCCATAGTACGCTTGCGGAATGCGCGAGGCGGGGAAACCCTTGATTGACGCTGTAGCAGATTGCGCGCCAAGGCCCGGCGCCAAGATGAGCTGTTGTGCATGGAGCTGAACCGAAGCATCACCGCCGATCGTCACAATGTAACCGTCTCGAACGCGCGCAGCGCCGAGAAAAGGCGCGTGCAGCGCCACGGAGCCGCCACGTGCTTCAATCTCGCCCTGCAGCGAAAGCATGTAGCCGTGACTGTCGAAGACGCCGCTTTCCTCCGAGTGGATCGCCGCGACGCACTTCAATCCTGGCTCCATCGCGCGGGCGTCGTCGCTGGAGATCAGCGAAAGCCCTTCCACGCCGTTGTCCAATCCGCGTTTGTAGAGGTCTTCGATAGCGGCGATTTCGCTCTCCACGGTCGCCACGATCAGCTTTCCGCATTTCGCGTGGGCGACCTGGTGAGACTTCAGTAAGGCATAGAGACGCCGGCGGCCGTCCACGCAAAGTCGGGCCTTCAACGATCCCGTCGGATAGTGCAGGCCGGCGTGGATCACTTCGGAATTGCGTGAGGAAACGCCTGCGCCGATGCGCGGCTCTCGCTCCACGACAATGACCTCACGCCCCCTTTGCGCCAGCGCGTAGGCGCACGCCAATCCGACCGCGCCTGCGCCAACCACAAGCGCGTCCGTGACATCCATTTTTCGGTCCTGATCTATGCCGCGGACTTGGTCTTGCGCAGCACGTCTTCCGCACGGCGCCCCGTCAGTTCAACGCGATGATCGAATGCGCTTTCAAACGTCGCAAGACCTTGCGTGAGCGAGCGTAACTCGATGATGAAGGTTTGGCGTTCGGCGTGCGGGAGATACGCCTCAACGACATCCCAGCCAGGCCAGTCGTCGCGCGGCGCAAAGCCGAGAACCTGACCGTGCCGGCCGGACAGCGCCGACGTTATCTTCGAAGTCGCGGAATTCGGCGTGAAGATCGACAACTTCTCGATCGGCTCAAGCAAAAAGGGATCGGCCGCTTGCAGCGCCTCCAGCATAGCCGCCCGGCCGGCGAGGCGAAACGCGATTTCCGAGGAATCGACCGCATGGTAAGAACCATCCGTCAGCGTGACGCCGACATCGACGACCGGAAACCCAAGCGGGCCTTTGTCCATGGCGTCGCGAACGCCTTGCTCGACCGCGGGAATCCATTGCTTGGGCACCACGCCTCCGGAAATGGAATCCTGAAACGCAAACCCTTCGCCGCGCGACCGCGGCTTCACCTCGATCACGACATCGCCGAATTGGCCGTGGCCGCCCGATTGCTTCTTGTGGCGCCCACGCTGCGTGAGGCTTCGGCGAATAGTTTCCTTGTAGGGCGTCGAAGGCGTTTGCGATGTGACATCGACATTGTAGCGCTTTTTCAGCTTCTCCAGCGTCAGGCGCAGATGCGTGTCTCCCTGGCCTTGCAGGACGATTTCGTGCGTCTCTCCATCGTGATGCACGCCTAAGCCGCCGTCTTCATCGACAACGTTGGCCAGCGCTGCCGAAAGCTTCACGTCATCCTTGCGGTCCTTGGGCGCGATCGCGAGCTGATAGACCGGGAAGGCGGGCGCAAGCGCCGCGCCGCGCGCTTCGATGGGTCCGTTCATGGACAGCATCATCCCGGCGCGCGAGCCTTCGATCTTTCCAAGCGCAATCGTTTCTCCGTAAGCGATTTTGTCTGTTTTCTTGTTGGTTTGGGGATCGGCGGCGCCGCTCGCGCGCGCCTTGGCGCCGTCCGGCAAGCTCAACTCCGCGCCGTCCGCGAAGCGGTCGCTGAACACCCTCGCATAGGTGAGCTTTCCCGCCTGGCCGGCGTGCGAAACCTTCACGACGTAGGCGCCTTCCGCGCCATCCGCCAGCCGTCCCGCCGCCGCCTGCGGCATCGGCGCGTCATGGCGCAAAGCCTTCAAGAGCCTCCTGACGCCGAAGCCTTGCTGAGCGGCGCCGAACAGAACAGGCGTGATGTGATTGGCCTGCGTTTCCCGCACAAGGTCGGAGAACACGGTCGTCAAGCTGGGCGGTTCATCGCTCAGCAATTGCTCCATCAGCGCATCGTCGAAGTCCGCCAGCGCTTCCAGCATCTGAAACCGTGCTTCGGTTTCGCGCTCGAACAGATCCGCCGGCATGTCGACGCGTTCTGACGGCGCGCCCGGCTTGTACATATAGGCGCGCTCCAAGGCGAGATCGACGAACCCCGCCGCGTGACCGTCCCTCCAGATGGGAATTTGCCGTGCGACGAGCGGCGAAGCGGACACCGGTTGCAGCGCGGCAAGCAGATCGCGGATCGCGCCGCGCGCACTGTCGATCTTATTGACGAAGATCGCATGCGGGGTTTGCAGCCGCTCAATCTCTTTGAGGAACGGCTGCACAAGAGCGGCCTTCTCCGGATCGGCGTCGATGACGACGAGCGCCAGATCCGCGGCCGGCAGCGCCGCGCGCATGTCGAACGCGAGTTCCGCTGACCCAGGCGTGTCGATCAGCGTGAACCGGTCATCAAGAAAGGAGACTGTCGAGAACGCCGTGTCGGTCGTCGGCCCACGGTTTTCTGGCGCGATTGACGCCCCAGACGCGGCGGCGGCCAGCTGCTGCGCCAGGCAGGTCTTGCCGGTGCCGCTGGGACCCACGAGCGCGATCGCGCGGACTTGATTGGCGGCGCGTGCAGTCATGAGGTCCTCCGTGCGCCGCGACGGGACGCGGACCCGCCGCGACTGGTTTTTTGGTCAAGCGCAAGCGCTCTTCGTCCGCCATGAGACACCGGACAGAGCCGTTCCGCAAGGGTAGGCGGCTTGACCGCGCGCCGCCCGTCAGCCCACAGTTCCATCCAACAAGAAACTGCCCCGGGGAGACGCCATGACCACGCCCGCGGAAGGCGAACGGGCCGGCGCTGGCGGCTACGCGCTGCTGGCGTTCCTCACGCTGCTCAACGTGATGAATTTCGTCGACCGGCAATTGCTTGCGAGCTTCGCGAACTTCATCAAGCCAGACCTCAATCTCACGAACACCGAGTTTGGCCTGCTCACGGGCCTGGTCTTCATCATGTTCTACGCCGCCGCAGGCCTGTTCATGGGCGCGCTGGCCGATACGGTTCATCGTCCGCGGCTTATCGCCGGCGCGCTGATGCTGTGGAGCCTGTTGACCGCCGCATCGGGCATGGCGCGCAATTTCGTGCAGCTCGCGCTGCCGCGCATTTTCATCGGCGTGGGTGAAAGCGCGCTGACGCCGACATCGATGTCGATGCTTGCCGATCGCTTCCCTGCGCGCCAACTCGGGTTTGCATCTGGCGCATATTATATGGGCGTGCCGATCGGCGTCGGCGTAAGCCTCCTCATAGCCGGGTATCTCGGCCCCGCCATCGGCTGGCGCATGTGCTTCTATCTTCTGGGCGGAATTGGCGCAGTGCTCGCGCTGATCATGCTGTTTGTTCCCGACAAACGGAAGACCCATGCCCCGGATGGCGCGCGGCCGTCGCTGATCGCCATCATCCGTCAGGGCGCTGCGATCACCGCCCAAACCCCGGCCTTGTTTCTCACCATGACCGGCGCCGTCGTGATGCATTTCATCCTCGGTGCAGCCGCCTTCGATCAATTGTGGTACGTCGCCGAGCGGGGCTTTGAGCGGGGCGAAATCGCTCGCATGACTGGCTTGATCGCGTGCGTCTTCGGCGTGGCGGGCAATCTCTTCGGCGGCTTGGTCGGCGATGCATGGCTGAAGCGCACGGGCCAGTCGCGCGCCGTCTTTCTATGCTGGTTGATGATCGCGCTTGCCCCAATCAACCTCGCCTATCGGCTGGCGCCGCCGGACTCAGTTTGGTTTTGGGCCGGCATCGCCTGCGGCTATTTTCAGCTCGGAGCGTTTTATGGGCCGGCCTTCGCCACTGTGCAGGAGCTGGCGCCTCCGCAGGTCCGCGCCACGCTCGTCGCGTTTCTCATTCTGGTGTCGAACGTCGTTGGACTGGGCGTCGGCATCACGGGGTCGGGCATCATGGTTGACGCCTTGATTGCGCGCGACATCGCCAATCCGTACACCTGGACGCTCTTCTCCTTCACATGCCTGTCCATGCTGGCGATACCGTGCTTTTTCTTTGCTGGGCGATTGCGACCGGCGCCGGCGCCCGCGGCCGCATGAGGGTGATCGTATGACAACGCAGAAACTTCGCTTCGGCGCATTCATTGCGCCGTTCCACCCCTTGCGCGACAATCCCACGCTGGCGATCGAACGCGATCTCGACCTTGTCGTCCTGATGGACAAGCTCGGCTACGACGAAGCCTGGATCGGCGAGCATCACTCCGCCGGCTACGAGCTGATCGCCAGCCCGGAATTGTTCATCGCCACCGTGGCCGAGCGCACCCGGCGCATCAAACTGGGCACCGGCGTCTCGTCGTTGCCATACCATCATCCTTTAATGCTGGCCGATCGCATCAACCAACTCGACCACATCACCCGCGGGCGCGTGATGCTCGGCGTCGGTCCCGGCGCGCTGCCGTCGGATGCGTTCATGATGGGCATTCCCGTCGAGAAACAGCGCGACCGAATGGACGAAGCGCTTGATGTGCTCGTCCCCTTGCTGCGCGGAGAAACGGTCTCCCACGAAAGCGACTGGTTCGTGCTCCGCGAGGCGCGCCTGCAAATGACGCCATACACGCGCCCGCACGTCGAAATCGCGGTGGCGAGCCAGGTCTCGCCCACCGGCGCGCGCGCGGCCGGTAAGCAAGGGCTGGGCATGCTCTCCATCGGCGCGACCTCAGCGGGCGGCTTCAACGCGCTCGCGTCGAACTGGGCCATCGCCGAAGACATGGCCCAATCCAGCGGGCAGGCCATGGATCGCTCTGCATGGCGCCTTGTCGGACCGGTCCACATCGCGGAAACGCGAGAAAAGGCGCGCGCGGACGTTCGCTTCGGGCTGGAGCATTGGCTCTATTATTTCCGCGAGATCGCAGCGCTGCCTTTGGCGGCCGAAGACGGGGGCGACCCCATCGATCGCATGATCGAGACCGGCCTTGCCGTGATCGGCACGCCAGACGACGCGGTGGCGCAGATCGAGCGCCTGCAGCAACAATCCGGAGGGTTCGGCGCGTTCTTGCTCATGGCGCACAATTGGGCCGATTGGCGGGAAACACAGCAATCCTATGAACTCATGGCGCGCTATGTCTTTCCGAAATTCCAGGGATCGAACGAAAATCGCGAGGCCTCGCTCCATTGGACGCGCGAAAATCGGCCCACCTTTATGGGGCAGGCTCAGGTCGCGGTGGGCGCGCGTATCCGTGCGCACATCAGCGAGAAAGGGACGGACAACATCGGGCCAGAAATTCTCGCCGCGATGGGCGCAAAGCACAACGCTGAATAAGCCTTAGCGCCACGGCTCCACGAGGATTTTCACGTCCGCTTCGGGATTGGCGAGCCGCTCGAACGCTTGCGGCACTTCATTGAGACCGACGCGCGATGTGATCAGCGCTTCCGCATTGATGCGGCCCTCGGCGATGTCGTGCAGCGTGGCGGCGAACTCTTCGCCAGAGTAGGCGAGCACGAACGTCATCTCCAATTCCTTGTTGATGGCGAGAAACGGTTCAAACGAGTCGGTCTCCATGCACACGCCGGCGACGACGATCTTCGCGCCGACGGGCGCGCCGTCGAGGATGCTCTGCAGCACGCCAGGCGCGCCGACGCATTCAAAGATAATGGGGCGCTTTGTCGGCTGGCCTGCGGCATTCATCATCCGCGCCTGAAACATCGTGGCCGGGACACTGAACACCGCCCACTGACCGTGCGGGTTTTCCTTCGCGGGATCGACAATGACATCCGCGCCCATCGCTTCTGCTGCCGCGCGCCGCCGCGGGGAAAAATCGGCGGCGATCACCGGCCCATGCCCGCGCGCCTTCAGCGCGGCGATCACCGCAAGCCCAACGGGACCGCACCCGACCACCAGACACGGCGAGCCCGGCTCCGCGTGCGCTTTTGCGACGGCGTGCGCGCCCACCGCGAAGGGCTCGGTCAACGCCGCGACATGAGAGGCCAACCCATTCGGCACTTCCACGAGCAGGGCTTCATTCAGCACCATGCGCTCGGCGAAGCCGCCGGGCAGCAGATTGGAATAGCCCACGATCTCGAGCCCGCCTGCGGCGTTCGTGGCGGAGGGGACAGAAACCACGCGTGTCCCGGATTTCAGCTTGCCTTCGGTGGCGGGCCCGAATTCGAGGATCTCGGCGCTGAACTCATGGCCGAACACGCAATCCTTGTTCGGATCGAACGAACTTGATCCGGACGTCCGCCGCGACATCTCCGCCATCCGGTCGAAATAGTGCAGCGCGTGCAAATCCGACCCGCAGATGCCGCACGCCAACGTCTTGACCCGCACCTGGCCGGCCCCGAGCGGGGGGTCCTGGATCTCTTCACAGAATAAAGCGCGCCCGCGCCGCACTGCCGCCCGCATAACCGACCTCCCATTTGCTCTTGCCGCGTTGGCCCATGCTATCAACTGCGCGCCGCAAATGGGAGGCGGCGGACATGTCCAGGCGGGAAAGGCGGCTCGCGGCGATCGTTGCAGCGGATATCGTGGGATACTCCGCGCTCACCGAGCGTGACGCTGACGCGGCGGCATCCGCCGTGGATACGGTCCGCGCGGCGATCGAAGCCTGCGCCGCGCGCCACGACGGGCGTCTCTTCAACACCGCCGGCGACGGCTTCATGATCGAATTCTCCAAGAGCCGCGACGCCTTCGCCTTCTGCGTGGCGCTGCTGCGCGCCCTGGAGGACGGGCCGAGCCTGCGCATCGGCGCCGATCTGGGCGAGGTGCTGCCCACGCCCACTGGCGACCTCTTGGGCCATGGCGTGAATGTCTCCGCCCGCCTGATGGACATGGCGGAGCCGCGCGGTCTGCTCGCGTCCGAGGCGTTCCGGGCGCCCCTGAGCCGGAGGCTTGCGCGCCTCTTTGTGCCGCACGGGCCGGTGCACCTCGATAAGATGCGCACCACGATCGATGTGTTCGTCCTCGCGCGGCAGTTGGGGCCGCTGGGGCGCATCCGGCTGGCGATGCGGCGCCCTTGGCGCGCGGCGATGGGAATCGCCGCAGCCGCAGGCTTGGCCGCGCTTCTTTTCTGGGCCGGCGCGCCACGCGACCAGACGCCAATGATCGCGGTTCTTCCGTTCGACGCCGCGGACACGGCGGAGGGACGTCGCATGGCCGAAGGCGTGGCCGACGACATCATCATGACCTTGGCGCGCGAACCGAGCATCGGCGTGGCGTCTCGCGCTTCGAGCTTTGAACTCGCCGGCCTCGATCCGCGCGAGGCCGCCCAGCGCCTCGGCGCGCGCTTTGTCCTCGATGGCGTGGTGCGGGAGGAGGCGGGCCAGTGGCGGGTCGACGCTCACTTTGTGGACGCGCGATCCAATCGCACGCTGTGGGCGGAACGGTTTGAAACGCCGGATGCGCACGCGTCCGCGCTTCAGCGTCAGATCGCGCAAGCGGTTCTCGGGGCAGTATCAGGGGTGGTCGCGCCGCAAACCGCCCAGGGCGCGGATTTGCCCGCAGACGCCTACGCCCTGTTCCTGGAAGGGCGCGCCGCGCGCCAAACGCGTCAGCCCGCGCAGGTGGCGTTTGCCATCGGCGTCCTGAGACAGGTCACTGAGACCGCGCCAGCCTTCGCCCGGGGCTGGTCGGAGCTGGCGGGCGCGCAGCTGATCCGGGCGGGACACCTGCTGCGCGGGCCTGACCCGGACGCATCCGCGGCCGCAGACATGCGCGCGCAATCCCGCGCCAGCGCCGAGCGCGCCCTCGCGCTCGATCCGCGCGACGGCTACGCCCTGGCCGTGCTGGCGGGGCTGGAGCCGCCGGGACATTGGGCCGAGGCGCGCGCGCTCCTGGACCGCGCGGTGGCGGCCGCCCCGAGCGACGCCAATGTGCTGCGCGCCCGCGGCGTGCTCTTGAGCGACATAGGCTATCTCGATCTGGCGATGGCGGATTTGGAGCGCGCCCGCGCGCTTGATCCGCTCAACGCGCAGATCGCCTTGATCTGGACGCTGGAGGCTGTCGGCGGTCGCGCCCGGGCGCGGACCTTGTTGACGGAGGCCGGCGCCGCGCATCCGGCGGAGGCGTGGAACACTCAGCTTCTGTTTGCGCTCTTCGATCGGGACATTGTGGCGGCGCGGGCGCTGCTGGACTCGCCGGATCGTCCGGACATGGATCCAGGAACGCTGGCGCGTTGGACGGCGACGCTGCAAGCCCTCGCGAGCAGACGGCCAGCGCAACTCGCAGCGGCGCGCGCGGCATGGCGTGAGCATGCCGCAGCACAGCCCGCCCGCGCAGAAGACGCCGTTCTGATGCTGGCGCTGCTGGGCGCGCCGGACGAAGCTTTTGCGACGGCGCAGGCGGCGGCAGCCGCGGCCGAATCTGATGATCCATTCCAGAGGCTGATTTTCCGCGCCGACCTTGCCGCCGCCCAGCCTGTGGCGTTTCTGACCCGCGACCCCCGCTATTTTGAGCTGATGCGCGAGGGCGGGCTGACCGAATACTGGCGCGCCGCCGGAACCCCTCCGTTTTTCTGCCGCGCTGCGCCCTCCGCATGCCGCGAGGGCGCGTGACAAGCCGAGTTGCGTTGCCGGGAGGCTGCGACTAGCGTCCGCGCGCTGCGTCGCCCGGTCCGGGCGAAATGCGCCGCGCATTTCGCTAAGCTGCGCGGCGTCTCTAGGAGTCGCATCGCGCATGCCTTTGAATTTGGCGGATTACCTTCCGATCGTCTTTTTCCTGGCGATCGCCGGCGCCATGGGCGCTGGGTTCATCATCGCAGCCTGGGTCGCAGCGCCGAAGGCGCCCGACAAGGAGAAGCTGTCCGCCTATGAATGCGGCTTCAACGCGTTCGACGACGCGCGCATGAAGTTTGACGTCCGATTCTATCTCGTCTCGATCCTCTTCATCATTTTCGATCTCGAAGTCGCGTTCCTGTTTCCCTGGGCGCTGGCGCTGGACGATCTTGGCCCATTCGGATTCTGGTCGATGACGGCGTTCTTGGGCGTGCTGACGGTGGGCTTTATCTACGAGTGGAAGAAGGGAGCGCTGGAATGGGAGTGACCCCAGCCGGCGCAGCGGCGCGCGCGGGCGTCGAGGGCGGCTATCCGGTCAAGGAGGACGATCCGTTCTTCACGGGTCTCTCCGGCGAATTGGCGGACAAGGGCTTCCTTGTGGCCGCAGTGGACGACGTCATCACCTGGGCCCGCACCGGCTCGCTGATGTGGATGACGTTCGGCTTGGCGTGCTGCGCGGTGGAAATGATGCACGCGGGCAATCCGCGCTACGACCTGGAGCGCTTCGGCGCCGCGCCGCGCGGTTCGCCGCGCCAATCCGATCTCATGATCGTCGCTGGAACGCTGACCAACAAAATGGCGCCGGCGCTGCGCAAGGTTTACGACCAGATGCCCCAGCCGCGCTACGTGATCTCGATGGGATCATGCGCCAATGGCGGCGGCTACTATCACTATTCCTATGCCGTCGTGCGCGGCTGCGACCGCATCGTGCCGGTCGACGTCTATATTCCCGGCTGCCCGCCGACGGCGGAGGCGCTGGTCTATGGCATCCTGCAGCTACAGCGGAAAATCCGCCGCGAGGGAAATATCGACCGATGAGCGCGCTCGACGATCATGGCGCCCACATCGCCTCCGCGCTCGGCCGCGCGATCGTGTCCTACACGGTGACGCACGGCGAACTCACGCTGCACGCTGAAGCAAGCGACATCGTGCAAGTCATCACCTTCCTGCGCGACGATCGTCGCATGCAGATGACGACTTTGATCGATATCTGCGGCGTTGATTTCCCCGATCGGGCGCCCAAGCGCTTCGACGTGGTCTATCACCTCCTGTCGATGCGCAAGAATATGCGCGTGCGCGTGAAGGTGCAGGCTGACGACGAAACGCCCGTGCCCTCGATCACCGGCGTGCACCCGTGCGCGGATTGGTACGAACGCGAGGCGTTCGACATGTACGGCATACTGTTTTCAGGGCATCCCGATCTGCGCCGCCTGTTGACCGATTATGGCTTCGAAGGTTTTCCGCTCCGCAAGGAATTCCCGCTCACCGGCCATGTCGAGGTGCGCTACGACCCCGAGCAGCAACGCGTCGTCTATGAGCCGGTGAAGCTCACGCAGGCCTACCGCAATTTCGATTTCCTCAGCCCCTGGGAAGGCATGACTCTGCCCGGCGACGAGAAGGCGAAATCCTAATGGCTGACAATCTGACTGCGCCGTCCCCGGCGGAGCTTGAAGACAAGCGCACCTTCACCATCAATTTCGGCCCGCAGCATCCGGCCGCCCACGGTGTGTTGCGCCTTGTGCTGGAGATGGACGGCGAGGTCGTCGAGCGCGTCGATCCGCACATCGGGCTGCTCCATCGCGGCACCGAAAAGCTGATCGAGTACAAGACCTACCTCCAGGCGATGCCGTACTTCGATCGGCTCGACTATGTCGCGCCGATGAACCAGGAACACGCCTTCTGCCTGGCGATCGAAAAGCTCGCGGGCGTGGAAGTCCCGCGTCGCGCGAAAATCATCCGCGTCCTGTTCAACGAGATCGGCCGTCTCCTCAATCACATCATGAACATCACCACCCAGGCGATGGATGTGGGCGCGCTCACGCCCATCACCTGGGGCTTCGAAGAACGCGAAAAGCTGATGGTGTTCTACGAGCGCGCCTCCGGCTCGCGCATGCACGCGGCCTATTTCCGGCCGGGCGGCGTGCACCAGGACATCACGCCCCAGCTGATCGACGACATCGACGAATTCTGCCGCCACTTTCCCAAGGTGATGGACGACATCGAAGGCCTCATCACCGACAACCGCATCTTCAAGCAGCGCAATGTCGATATCGGCATCGTCACTCAGGAAGATTGCTTCAAATGGGGCTTTTCCGGCGTCATGGTGCGCGGCTCAGGCCTCGCATGGGATTTGCGCCGCGCGCAGCCCTACGAAATCTATGACGAGCTCGAATTCAAGATCCCGGTCGGCAAGAACGGCGATTGCTGGGATCGCTATCTTTGCCGCATGGAGGAAATGAAGGAGAGTACGAAGATCATCCAGCAATGCACGGCGTTGCTGCGCAAGACGCCCGGTCCGGTGCTGCCCGAGAAATCAAAGGTCGCGCCCCCGCGGCGCGCGGAGATGAAGCGCTCGATGGAGGCGCTCATCCACCACTTCAAGCTCTACACCGAAGGCTTCCACGTCCCCGCCGGGGAAATCTACGCCGCGGTCGAAGCGCCCAAGGGCGAGTTCGGCGTCTATCTGGTCGCCGACGGCACCAATCGGCCCTATCGCTGCAAGATTCGCGCGCCCGCTTTTCCCCATCTCGCCGCGATGGATTATCTCTGCAAAGGCCACATGCTGGCCGACGTCAGCGCCGTGCTCGGCTCGCTCGACATCGTCTTCGGCGAGATCGATCGCTGAACGCCGCGCACTTATAGGAAACATTCGCGCCCATGTCCGTTCGCCGCCTCAGCGCAGACCAGCCCGACGCCTTCGCCTTTGCCGAAGCCACCATGCAACAGGTGTCGTGGTGGCTCGGCAAATATCCGGAATCACGCAAACGCTCGGCCGTCATTCCCATTCTCTGGCTGGTGCAAAAGCAGGAGGGCTGGGTCTCTGAGCCTGCCATCCGCACGATCGCCGAGATGCTGGAGATGCCGCCGATCCGGGTGCTCGAAGTCGCCACCTTCTACACGATGTTTCATCTGGCCCCGGTGGGAAAGCACCACATCCAGGTTTGCGGAACCACACCCTGCATGCTGCGCGGCTCTGAAGCGCTGATCGAAGTGTGCAAGCGCCGCATTGGCCGCGCGCACGCGCCGACGCCGGACGGAAAGTTTTCCTGGGAGGAAATGGAATGCTTGGGCGCGTGCGTGAATGCGCCGGTCGTCGCCATCGATGATTATTACCACGAAGACCTGACGGCGGAGGATTTGGAGGCGCGGCTTGACGCGCTGGCCCGGGGAGAATCCGTTGCGCCGGGTTCCGCACGCGGTCGCCAGACATCCGCGCCGGAAGGCGGCCCCGCAGTCTTGATCGATCGTGCGCTGTATGACGGGTCGCTCGGACAAAAGCTGAAATTGCCGAACCTGCCTGAGCCGGCGGCGTCATGAGCGGAGAGGATCGAAACCCGTTGCATGTGCGCACGCGCTTGCCGTTCGAAACCGATCAGCCGCAAAGCCGGGCGGGAAGCCCGGGCGCCGGCGTGTTCTACGCCCTCTTGGCCGTCGGCGGCGCAGGCCTTGCCGCATATATGGCGCTGATCGAGCATCGTCCGATCATGAGCGGCTATGTGCTTGCGCCGGCCTTCGGCGCCGTCTGGTTTTTGCTTCGCGCGGTCATGTCGATGCGCGGCGCAATGGGGACCCCCAATGCTCGCCGATAAAGACCGCATCTTCCTCAACCTCTACGGCGTGCACGATTGGCGCCTGGAGGCGGCCCGCAAGCGCGGCGCATGGAACGCGACCGCTGACATGATCGCCGCTGGCCGCGACTGGATCATTCAGCAGGTGAAAGATTCCGGCTTGCGCGGCCGCGGCGGCGCGGGCTTTCCCACGGGGCTCAAATGGTCCTTCATGCCCAAAGAAGTGAAGGAGCGTCCGCACTATCTCGTCGTCAACGCAGACGAATCCGAACCCGGCACCTGCAAAGACCGCGACATGATGCGCCACGATCCGCATCTGTTGATCGAAGGCTGCCTGGTGGCGTCCTTCGCGATGCAGGCGCATGCAGCCTACATCTACATTCGCGGCGAATATGTGCGCGAACGCGAAGTGCTCGAAGCCGCGATCAAGGAAGCCTACGAGGCCAAGCTCATCGGCAAAGGCAACGTCCACGGCTGGGATTTCGATCTCTATGTGCATCACGGCGCCGGCGCCTACATTTGCGGTGAAGAAACAGCGCTTCTGGAAAGTCTTGAAGGCAAGAAAGGCCAGCCGCGCTTGAAGCCGCCCTTTCCGGCAAACGCGGGGCTGTATGGCTGTCCCACCACCGTAAACAATGTTGAATCCATCGCCGTCGTGCCCACCATTCTTCGCCGCGGCGCGAAATGGTTCGCCGCCATTGGCCGAGCCAACAACACCGGCACGAAGGTCTTCTGCGTGTCCGGTCACGTGAACAGGCCGTGCAACATTGAAGAGGAAATGAGCCTTCCTCTGAAAACGCTGATTGAGACCCATTGCGGCGGCGTACGCGGCGGCTGGGGGAACCTGAAGGCGATTATTCCTGGCGGCTCGTCCGTGCCCTGCATTCCCGCCGAGATCTGCGAAACTGTGCTGATGGATTTCGACGCGCTGCGCGACGTGAAGTCCGGCCTCGGCACCGCAGCGGTGATCGTCATGGATCAATCCACCGACATCGTGCGCGCCATCGCAAGGCTTTCGTATTTCTACAAGCACGAAAGCTGCGGCCAGTGCACGCCGTGCCGGGAAGGCACGGGCTGGATGTGGCGCGTGCTAGAGCGCATGGCGCGCGGCGACGCCGATCACAGCGAAATCGATCTGCTGCTGGACGTCGCCGGGCAGGTGGAAGGCCATACGATCTGCGCGCTCGGCGACGCGGCGGCCTGGCCGGTGCAGGGGCTGATCCGCCACTTCCGCCATGACATCGAGCAGCGCATAGATCGCTATCGCGCGGCGAAGGGCGCACATCAGGTGCGCGCGCCGGTCGCGGCGGAGTAGGGCCATGAAACACTTCGTTCTCTTCTACGAATACCCAGCCGATTTCCGCGACAAACGGGCGCCGCACCGCGCCGCCCACATCGCCCACGCCGGCGCCGCGGTGGCGCGCGGAGAACTTGAGCTTGGCGGCGCATTCGCCGAAGACCCGCCGGGCGGCATGCTCATTTTCAAAGCGGAAATCGCGGCGCCGGCGGAAGCCTTCGCCCGCGCCGATCCGTACGTGCAGAACGGCGTCGTCTCCGCCTGGCATGTGCGCGAATGGACGACCGTCGTCGGTCCAGGCGCGCTCACGAAGCTTTAGGCCATGGCCAAGGGCGTCGGCGAAGCCTGGGATCGGCTGGAAGATTTCGAAAAGCGATCCTTCAGCCATGACGGCGTCGACCGCAACGTGTTCGCGGCCGGATCGGGGCCGGGCGTCATCATCATCCATGAAATTCCAGGAATCACGCCGGAAGTGGCCCGCTTCGCGCGCATGGTGCGCGACGCCGGATTTCGCGTGTTTCTGCCCTCGCTCCTGGGCGCGCCAGGCAAGCCGAACAGCCCGAACTACCTGCTGCAATCCTCTTTTCGCGCCTGCGTCGCGCGTGAATTCGTGTTGTTCGCCGACAATCGCACAAGCCCCATCGTCGACTGGCTCAAGGCGCTGGCTCAGCGGGTCAAAGCCGAATGCGGGGGCCGCGGCGTCGGCGCATTGGGCATGTGTCTTACCGGCAATTTCGCCCTTGCGATGATGGTCGAGCCGGCCGTAACCGCGCCCGTTTTGTGCCAGCCCTCGCTCCCGGCCAACAAGCCGGACGGGTTGGGCCTCTCGCCGCAGGATGTAACCGCCGTCCGCACGCGTCTGGAGACGGAGAACTTGCGCGCGCTCGGCTATCGTTTTGAGGGCGATTCGCTATGCCGCGCGGCGCGTTTTACGGCCTTCAGCGCGGCCTTCGGCCCACGCTTTCAAGCCCAGGCGCTGCCGGATTCCGCAGCGAAACCAGATACTTTCATGCGTAATCCACATTCGGTGGTCACAACGCACCTCGTCGATGAGCGCGGATCAGTCACGCGCGAAAAAGTGGACGAAATCATCGCCTTCTTTCGCGACGCGCTGTGACCGTGCGGCGACGCTAAAGCGCACCGCACCCCCTTGATGCGAGGGCGCAAATCGTCCACCACCTGCGCCAAATTTCAACCGGCCGCGCTCATGACGAAAATTATCGTCGACACTGTGGAAGTCGACGTGCCTCCGGAGTTCACGCTGTTGCAGGCGTGCGAGGCCGCCGGCGCGGAAGTCCCCCGCTTTTGCTATCACGAACGCCTGTCCATCGCCGGCAATTGCCGCATGTGTCTGGTGGAGGTGAAGGGCGCGCCAAAGCCGGTGGCGTCTTGCGCGCAGCAGGTGCGCGATCAGCGGCCCGGCCCGAATGGCGAGCCGCCAGTGGTGATCACGCGCTCGCCGCTCGTCCAGAAGGCGCGCCAGGGCGTGATGGAGTTTCTCCTCATCAACCACCCGTTGGATTGCCCGATCTGCGACCAGGGCGGCGAATGCGACCTGCAGGATCAGGCCATGGCCTATGGGCGCGGCGGCTCGCGGTTCGATGAAAACAAGCGTGCGGTCGAAGAAAAGCACATGGGCCCGTTGGTGAAGACGGCCATGACGCGCTGCATTCAATGCACGCGGTGCGTTCGCTTCGCTCAGGAAGTCGCAGGCGTCGCCGAACTCGGCGCCACGGGCCGCGGCGAGGATATGGAGATCACCACCTATCTGGAGCAGACGCTGACATCGGAGCTCTCCGCCAATGTCATCGATCTGTGCCCGGTCGGCGCGCTGACCTCGCGGCCCTACGCCTTCAATGCGCGCCCCTGGGAGCTGCGCAAGACCGAAACCGTCGACGTGATGGACGCGGTGGGCGCCAACATCCGCATCGACGCGCGCGCCGACGCCGTGCTGCGCGCGTTGCCGCGCGTGCACGAGGGCGTCAACGAGGAATGGATCTCCGACAAGACCCGCTTCGCGGTCGATGGCCTGCAGCGCCAGCGGCTGGACCGCCCCTACATCCGGGAAAACGGAAAACTCCGCGCAGCGACCTGGGACGAAGCCCTCGACCGCGCGGCCGCAGCGCTCTCTGCGGACCCGCGTCGCATCGGCCTCATCGCCGGCGATCTCGCCTGCGCTGAAAGCATGAAGGCCGCGCGCGATCTCTTCGCGCTGCTGGGCTCGCCAAACCAGGATTGCCGCCCTGACGGCGCAAAGCTGGGCGGCGGCGCCCGCCAGGGCTGGTTGTTCAACGCCACGATAGCGGGAATCGATCAGGCCGATGCGATCCTGCTCATCGGCGCCAATCCGCGCATCGAGGCGCCGACGCTCAACGCCCGCATTCGCCGCGCTTGGCTGCGCGGGGCAGCGCAAGTCGCTGTCATCGGCGAGGCGGCCGATCTCACCTATCGCTACGCGCATCTGGGCGCCGGTCCGAAATCGCTGACCGATCTGCTCAATGGCGGCGCGTTCCTGGAGACGCTCGCCACCGCCGCGCGCCCGATGATCATCGTCGGTCAAGGCGCGTTGGCGCGGCCCGATGGCGCGCAAGTGCTCCGCGCAGCCGGCGCGCTGGCCGCGCTGGTGAAGGCGGTCAAGCCCGAAGAAAGCTGGAATGGATTCTGCGTGCTGCACACGACTGCGGCGCGCGTCGCAGGCCTGGACCTTGGATTGCTGCCGGGTTCGGGCGGGCTCGACGCGCTGGAAATGGTCGCGGCCGCGGACAATGGCGCGCTCGATGCGCTGCTTGTCTTGCACGCAGACGAGATGGATCTGCCGGCCGCCGGCCGTGGCGCAGTGATCTATTTGGGCAGCCACGGCGACGCCGGCGCCCATCGCGCCGACATCATCCTGCCCGGCGCCGCCTACACCGAGAAGGACGCCACCTGGGTCAACACCGAAGGCCGCGTGCAATATGGCCGCCGCGCTGTGTTTCCGAAGGGCGAGGCGAAAGAGGATTGGGCCATACTGCGCGCACTGTCCGCCCGCCTCGGACGTCCCTTGCCGTATGACGACCTCACGGCCCTGCGCCAGAAAATGATCGCCGATCATCCGACCTTCGGCCATGTCGATTACGCGCCAGGCGCCATCGACGCGGATTCGTTCGATCCCAAAGCGCTCGGCGCCGACGGCGCCATGAGCGATGCGCAGTTTCAAAGCCCGATCGCCAATTTCTATTTGAGCAACCCGATCGCGCGCGCGAGCGAAACCATGGCGGCCTGCGTGCGCGACATTGCCGCGCTGAATGCGTCGCGCGTGGCGGCGGAATAGACCATGGCCAGCCTGATCCACCAGTATGGGCCGGTTTGGGGCGTGTGGCTTGGCGTTGGCCAGATCCTGCTCGTGATGATCACGCTGCTCTTGTCGCTGGCGTTTCTGCTCTTGTTTGACCGCAAGGTCTGGGCGGCCGTGATGCTGCGTAAGGGGCCCAACGTCGTCGGGCCCTTCGGCCTGCTGCAGAGTTTCGCCGACTTCTTCAAATTCGTTTTCAAGGAAATCATTGTTCCCGCGGGCGCGAACAAGACCGTTTTCATTCTTGCGCCCTGGCTGACCTTCACGCTCGCCTTCGCGGCTTGGGCCGTCGTGCCGCTGGCGCCAGGCTGGGTCGTCTCCGACATTAATGTCGGCATCCTCTACCTGTTCGCGATTTCCTCGCTTGGCGTCTACGGCATCATCATGGGCGGTTGGGCGTCGAATTCGAAATACCCGTTCCTGGGCGCGCTGCGCTCTGCAGCGCAGATGGTGTCCTACGAAGTTTCGATCGGCTTTGTGATCATTACGGTGCTGTTGCTCGCCGGCACGCTGAACTTGACCGAGATCGTGGACAATCAGCGCGCCGGCATCTGGGCATGGCACGCCTTCGCCTGGCCGACGATCGTGATCATGCTGCCGATGTTCGTGATCTTCTTCGTCTCGGCGCTGGCGGAGACCAACCGCCCGCCGTTCGATCTGCCGGAGGCCGAATCCGAACTCGTGGCCGGTTACCAGGTCGAGTATTCCTCCACGCCTTATCTGCTCTTCATGATCGGGGAGTATCTCGCGATCACCTTGATGTGCGCGATGATGAACATCCTGTTCCTAGGCGGCTGGCATCTGCCCGGGGGTCCGGTCGACAATCCGTTCCTCGGCTTCCTGGTGTTCTACGCCAAGCTCTGGGTGATGTTCTTCCTCTTCGCCATGGTGAAGGCGCTGGTGCCGCGCTACCGGTATGACCAATTGATGCGTCTGGGCTGGAAGATTTTCCTGCCGACGTCGCTGGTCGCCGTGGTCGCCGTCGCTGCCTACGTCACCTTTGCCGCGCCTCAAGCGGGCGCAGGATTGTAACCGGCATGACCAGACTGCTTCAGGCCGTTCGCGGCGCCATGCTCCTGGATATTCTCGGCGGCTTCGCGCTGGGCTTTCGCTACCTCTTCAAGCGCAAGGCGACCGTGAATTATCCCTTCGAGAAGGGGCCGCTGTCGCCGCGCTTCCGCGGCGAGCACGCGCTGCGCCGTTATCCCAACGGCGAAGAGCGCTGCATCGCCTGCAAGCTGTGCGAAGCGATCTGTCCTGCGCAGGCCATCACCATCGAGGCGGAGCCGCGCGAAGACGGTTCGCGCCGCACCACGCGCTACGACATCGACATGACGAAGTGCATCTATTGCGGCTTCTGTCAGGAGGCGTGCCCGGTGGACGCTATTGTCGAGGGCCCGAACTTCGAGTTCGCGGTCGAGACCCGCGAAGAGCTTTTCTACGACAAGGAGCGGCTGCTCGCGAACGGCGACCGCTGGGAGCGCGAAATCGCGCGCAATCTGGAACTGGACGCGCCGTACCGCTGAAGGCGGCGGCGTGGATGGAAGGAACGGGCAGGGGATGATCGCGGCTATCGCCTTCTACGCCTTGGCGGCGATCGCCATTCTTTCGGCGTTCTGCGTGATCGCCGCGCGCAATCCCGTGCACTCCGTCCTGTTTCTCATCCTGACATTCTTCAGCGCGGCAGGCTTGTTCGTGCTGTTGGGCGCCGAATTCCTCGCGATGCTGCTTGTCGTTGTCTATGTCGGCGCAGTCGCGGTGCTGTTCCTGTTCGTCGTCATGATGCTGGACGTCGACTTCGCGGAGCTGAAGTCCGGGTTTCTGAGCTATTTGCCGCTGGGGGCGCTCGTCGCGTTGGCGATGTTCGCCGAATTGGGCCTGGTGTCGAGCGCGGCGGTGCAGGCAGGCCAAGGCCGCGCGGCGATCCCGCTATCGGACGTCGACCCCGGCGTGACCAACGCCGAAGCGATCGGCCGCGTGCTCTACACAGATTATCTCGTTGTCTTTCAGTTGGCGGGGATGGTGCTGTTCCTCGCTATGATCGGCGCCATCGTCTTGACTTTGCGCGAGCGCCCAGGCGTGCGCCGCCAGGACGTCTCCGCACAAGTCGGCCGCCGCCGCTCCGAGGGCGTGGAGTTGAAGGACGTCAAGCCTGGCCAAGGCCTCGGGGTGGAGGGCTAGGCGATGCAGATCGGGCTTGAGCACTACCTGTTCGTCGCCGCCGCGCTCTTCACCATCGGCGTCTTCGGCATTTTCGTGAACCGCAAGAACGTCATCATCATCTTGATGTCGATCGAACTGGTTCTCTTGTCGGTCAATCTCAACCTGGTGGCGTTCTCGTCCTTCCTGAACGATCTGCAGGGCCAGATCTTCGCGATGATCGTGCTGACGGTTGCTGCTGCGGAAGCCGCGGTCGGCCTCGCGATCCTGGTGACCTATTTCCGCAACCGCGGCGACATCGCGGTTGAAGACATCAACATGATGAAGGGCTGATCATGCCATATGAGCCCATCATCGTGCTGGCCCCGCTGGCGGCGGCCTTCATCGCCGGCCTGTTCCAGAAACAGATCGGCGACCGCGCCGCGATGGCGATAACCACCGGCTCTGTCGCCATCGCCTTCATGTTGTCGCTCTACGTTTTCGCGGAGCTGACTTGGTTTGGCGGCGCGCCGCGCCTGATCGAACTTTTCCCGTTCATTGATGTCGGCGGATTCACCTCCACCTGGTCCGTGCGCATCGACACGCTGTCCGCGGTGATGCTGGTCGTCGTGACGAGCGTCTCATTCCTCGTCCATCTCTATTCCGTCGGCTACATGGCCGAGGATCCGCACCGGGCGCGCTTCTTCGCGTATCTGTCCTTCTTCACCTTTTCGATGCTCGCTTTGGTGACGGCGAACGACTTCCTGCAAATGTTCTTCGGCTGGGAAGGCGTGGGCGTCGCATCGTACCTGCTGATCGGCTTCTGGTTCGACAAGCGCAGCGCCAATGACGCCGCGATCAAGGCCTTTGTCACCAACCGCGTCGGCGATTTCGGCTTCGCGCTCGGCATCATGGCGGCGTTCTTCTGTTATGGCTCCATCCGCTTCGACGACGTGTTCCACGCCGCCGCGCAATCGCCGGGTATGATGATCGGCCTCGATGGCTTCCAGGTCCGCGCGGTTGAGGCGATCAGCGTGCTTCTGTTCATCGGCGCGATGGGCAAGAGCGCGCAATTCTTCCTGCACGTCTGGCTGCCCGACGCCATGGAAGGCCCCACGCCGGTCTCCGCGCTGATCCACGCCGCCACCATGGTGACCGCCGGCGTGTTCATGGTCTGCCGCTGCTCGGAGCTCTTTGAATTGGCGCCGTACGCCGCCGGCATGGTCACCATCATCGGCGCGGTGACAGCGTTCTTCGCCGCCACCGTCGGCATGGCGCAAAACGACATCAAGCGCGTCGTCGCGTACTCAACCTGCTCGCAGCTCGGATACATGTTCTTCGCCGCCGGCGTCGGCGCCTACGGCGTGGCGATGTTCCATCTCTTCACCCACGCCTTCTTCAAGGCGCTTCTGTTCCTTGGCGCGGGCTCCGTCATTCACGGCCTGCATCACGAGCAGGACATGCGCAACATGGGCGGCGTTCGAAAGCCCATGCCCACGACCTACGCCATGATGGTGATCGGCACGCTCGCGCTGATCGGTTTTGGCGTGCCCGGCGTGTTCGGGTTCGCCGGGTTCTATTCCAAGGACGCGGCCATTGAAGCCGCCTATGCTGCAGGCGAGGCCGGGCGCATCGGCGGTGAATTGGCGTTTTGGGCCGGCGTCATCGCGGCGCTGCTGACGAGTTTCTATTCCTGGCGCCTGATCTTCATGACATTTGAAGGCGAGTATCGCGGTACAGCGCACGACGCGCACGCACATGACGATCACGCGCACGCCGCAGCGCCGGCCGGCCATCACGCAGACCATCACGACGCCGAAGGCGCAGCGCCCGCCCATGAATCACCATGGGTGATGCTGGCGCCGCTCCTTGTGCTGGCGACCGGCGCGGTCTTTGCGGGGTTCGCGTTCGCGCCGTATTTCATCGGCGAGTCCGCCGATACGTTCTGGCGCGGCGCGCTGCATATCGCCCACGGCGAGCATCACCATCCGCCCGCTTGGGTGGTGTGGGCGCCGCTTGCCGTGACCGTGCTGGGCTTCGTGCTTGCGGTGTTCATCTATCTCCTGAACCAAGGTCTGGGCGCCCGCATCGCTGCGGCGACGAAGCCGCTGCACGCATTCCTCGCCCACAAATGGTATTTTGATGAGCTCTACGACGCCGTGTTCGTCAAAGGCGCCCGCGCGCTGGGCGATCTGTTCTGGAAGGGCGGCGATCAGCGCGTCATTGACGGGCTTGGACCTGATGGCGTCTCGGCGGCGGCGCGCTTTTCCTCCCGCCAGCTGCGTCGGGCGCAAACCGGCTATGTCTACCATTACGGTTTCCTGATGCTGGTCGCAGCGATCGGGTTCGGCGGCTACGCCATCTGGGTAGGCATGCAGGGAGGCGCGCCATGATCGACGCGCCCTGGCTCTCCATCCTGATCTTTCTTCCCGCGGCTGGCGCAGCGCTGCTCGTTGCGTCGCGCAGCGGGCTCAGCGGCGCAAACCCGGGCTTTGATCGCGGCGTGAAGATCATGTCGCTGGTCGTGACGATCGCGACCTTCATCATCAGCCTCATCGTGCTGGCGGGCTTTGATCCTTCCAGCGCCGGTTATCAATTCATTGAACGCACGCCCTGGGCGTTCGGCGTGGATTATCATCTTGGCGTCGACGGCCTCTCGCTCGCGCTGATCGTTTTGACGACGGCGCTCATGCCGCTCTGCATTCTGGCGAGCTGGACGATCGAGAAACAGGTCGCGTCCTACATGACGCTGTTTCTCCTGCTGGAGACCTTGATGATCGGCGTGTTTGCCGCGCTCGATCTCGTCGTCTTCTACATTTTCTTCGAGGGCGGCCTCATCCCGATGTTCATTCTCATCGGCGTCTGGGGCGGCGCGCGCCGGGTCTATGCGGCCTTCAAATTCTTTCTCTACACGCTGCTCGGCTCAGTGCTGATGCTGGTGGCGATCGTGGCCATGATCCTGATCGCGGGCACGACAAGCATTCCCGATCTCGCCGCATACTCTTTCGATCCCGCCGTGCAGCTCTGGCTGTGGTTGGCGTTCTTCGCGTCCTTCGCCGTAAAAATGCCGATGTGGCCGGTGCACACCTGGCTCCCCGACGCGCACGTTGAAGCGCCGACCGCAGCCTCGGTCATTCTGGCCGCGATCCTTCTGAAAATGGGCGGGTACGGCTTTCTGCGGTTCTCGCTGCCGATGTTTCCCGATGCTTCGGTCTATTTCACGCCGCTGGTGTTCGCGCTGAGCGTGGTCGCGATTGTTTACGCATCGCTGGTGGCGTTCCGCCAAACCGACATCAAGAAGCTCATCGCTTATTCGTCAGTCGCGCATATGGGCTTCGTCACCATGGGCATCTTCGCCGGCAACGCCCAGGGCGTGCAGGGCGCGATCTTCCAGATGATCTCCCACGGCGTCATCTCCGCCGCGCTCTTTTTATGCGTCGGCGTGGTGTACGATCGCATGCACACGCGCGAGATCGCCTTCTATGGCGGGCTGGTGAATCGCATGCCGGTGTACGCTGCGGTGTTCATGCTGTTCACCCTCGGCAATGTGGGCCTGCCGGGCTTGAGCGGATTTCCCGGTGAAATTCTGACCATGGTCGGCGCGTTCTCCGTCAATGCATGGGTCGCGGCCGGCGCCTGTCTCGGCATGATCCTCTCGGCCGTGTATGGCCTCACGCTCTATCGCAAGGTCGCCTTCGGCGTGATCGAGAACCCGAAGTTGGCGGCGATCACGGATTTGAACGGGCGGGAGTGGGTCATCTTCACGCCACTGATCATCGCCGCGCTCGTGCTGGGACTTGCGCCCGGCGTGGCGCTTGATTTCACGCGCGCATCGTCCGACGCGATCGTCGCAGGGTATCAAGCCGTCCGTGGAGCCGCGCCATGATCGCGCTCGATCAGCCCTTCTTGTGGAATGTGCATTGGGCGGCGCCCGAGCTCATCCTCGCCGGCTTCGCCCTCGGCGCCGTGGTGATCGGCGCGTGGGGCAAGGACAAGGCGGCGGGTTTCCTGTCCGGTCTCGGCGCCATTGCCTTTGCGACCGCGGGCGTCCTGGCGTTCCTGTGGAGCCCGGAGCTGCCGCAATACCTGTTCAACGGCGCGCTGGTCGTCGATGGATTTTCCGGCCTCGCCAAAGCGATGCTCGGGCTCAGCGCAGCCGCAACGCTCCTGATCGGCGCGGACTATTTCGCAGCCACCCGTCAGGCGCGCTTCGAGTTTCCGATCATGACCGGCCTGGCTGCGCTCGGCATGTTCGTGATGGTTTCCGCTAACGACCTCATCACGCTTTATGTCGGGCTCGAGCTGCAAAGCCTTGCGGCTTATGTCATGGCCGCTTGGCGGCGCGACGACGTGCGCTCTTCCGAAGCCGGCATCAAATATTTCGTGCTCGGCGCAATTGCGTCGGGCCTTTTGCTGTTCGGGGCATCTTACATCTATGGCTTCACCGGCTCGGTTCGATTTGACGCCATCGCCGCGGCCGCGCCGACATCCGAAGTTGGCCTGCTCTTCGGCCTCGTGCTCGTGATTTGTGCGCTGGCTTTCAAAATGAGCGCGGCCCCATTCCACATGTGGACGCCGGACGTCTACGAGGGCGCGCCAACCCCCGTCACCGCGTTCTTCGCCGCGGCGCCAAAGCTCGCCGCGATCGCGCTTCTGGCCCGCGTCCTGTACGCGCCGTTCGACGGCCTGACCGAGCAATGGCGCCAGGTGATTTTTGCGCTCTCGGCGCTGTCGATGACGATCGGCTCGATCGCTGCTCTCATGCAGACCAATCTGAAGCGGCTGATGGCGTATTCGTCCGTCGCCAATGTGGGCTTTGCGCTGATGGCGCTTGCTGCTGGCGGGCAGCAAGGCGCTGCGACCGCGATCGTGTACATGGCGATCTACTTGCCCACCACGATCGGAATCTTCGCGCTCGTCCTTGCGCTGCGCCGCGGCGGGCTGCACGTCGAGACCATTGACGATCTCGCCGGACTGGGCGCGCGCCATCCCTTCGCCGCCGCATTGTTCACGATCCTGCTGTTCTCCATTGCCGGCATTCCCCCGCTCGCGGGCTTCTTCGGCAAGTTGATCGTGTTCCGCGCCGCCGTGGACGCGGGCGCTGTCTGGTTGGCCGTCGTCGGCGCGATCTGCGCGGTGATTGCGGCGGCTTATTATCTGCGCGTGTTGTCAGCGATCTGGTTCAAGCCGCCCGCCGAGCCTGTGCAGCAGGCCGGCGGCGCCGCGCTGGCGACGGCGGCCGTCGCGTCTGCGCTGATTTTCCCGATCCTGGTGATTGGCCTGGGCACGCTCGAGCGCTGGGCGACTTTGGCCGCATCGACCAGTTTCTGATGCTGTCGCCGGACGCGCCCCTCGAAGTTTTCGCGACCATTGATTCAACCATCCTTGAAGCGCGTCGAAGGGCGGAGGCGGGTGACGACGGCCCCGTTTGGATGATCGCTCACGAACAGACCGCAGGACGCGGCCGTCGCGGCCGCGCATGGACGACCATCCACGGCAATCTCATGGCGACCTATCTCGGCGCAACAAGCGCACCCCTGGCGACGATTGCGCTCCTTGGCTTCGCCGCCGGCGTGGCGATCGCGGAAACGCTGGACGACATGGCGGGCGCGCCGGTGGCGGCGCTGAAATGGCCCAATGACGTTATGCTGCGCGGCGCAAAGGCAGCGGGCATTCTCGTCGACAGCGGCGCAGCGGCGCGCGGCGGCAATTGGTTCGCGCTCGGATTTGGCGTCAATCTCGCCGGCGCCCCGCAGGACGCTGGACAGCCGGCCGCTGCGCTGGCCGACGTTCTGGGGCGAGCGCCGCCGGCGCCGGAGACAGTCTTCGCCGCGCTAAGGCCCCGCATGGAAGCGCACGCCCAGGGCCTGGCGTTACGCGGATTTGAGCCCCTGCGCGCCGCCTGGATGGCGCGCGCCTTTGGCATGGGCGCGAAGGTGACGGCGTTGGCCGGTCAGGAGCGCATCGAGGGCGTGGCGCGCGGGCTTTCCCCGGACGGGGCGCTGGAGCTTGAAACTGCGGCGGGCTTGCGGCTCATTGGGGCAGGGGATGTGTACTTCCCCGCCATGGAAAGTTGAGCGCGATGCTCCTTGCGATTGACGTCGGCAACACCAACACAAAATTCGCCGTGCATGACGGCGCCGATTGGCGCGGGCAATGGCGCTCATCCACGGACTCATCGCGCACAGCCGACGAGTATGGACCGTGGCTTTCGCAGGTCATGGCGATGAACGGCCTGAGCTTCGAATCGCTGTCCGCCTGCGTGATCTCCACCGTCGTGCCGCAGGCCTTGTTCAATCTCCGGAATCTTTCGCGCCGCTATGTGGGCGTAGAGCCGATGGTCGTCGGCGACGGCGATTTGGAGCTCGGCATCGCCGTACGCATCGACAAGCCGAGCGAAGCCGGCGCCGACCGCCTGGTCAACGCCATCGGCGCCTTCATCGAATATGGCGGACCAGCGATCATCATCGACAGCGGCACCGCAACAACGTTCGACATCGTCGGCGCCGACGGCGCATTCGAGGGCGGCATCATTCTGCCGGGCATAAATCTTTCGCTGCAGGCGCTTCACGACGCCGCCGCCCGTTTGCCGCGCGTGGAAATCAAGGATCCCGGCCTCGTCATTGGCAAGGACACGGTGCGGGCGATGCAATCCGGCATCTTTTGGGGCTCCATCGACATGATCGAAGGTTTGACCCGCCGCATTCGCGCGGAATACGGCGCGCCGATGATCGCCATCGCGACCGGCGGCGTGGCGTCGCTGTTCGAGGGCGCGTTTAGCGACATCGAACATTTTGACCAGGACCTGACGTCGCGCGGTCTCCTGGAGATTTTTCGCAGAAACGGCGGCGTGCTTTGACGGCGCCGGATGAATTGGTGTTTCTGCCGCTGGGAGGATCCGGCGAAATCGGCATGAACCTGAACGCTTACGGGTTCGGGCCGCCAGACGAGCGCAAATGGATCATCGTCGATATCGGCGTGACCTTCGGGCGGGAAGACACGCCCGGCGTTGATGTCATCTTGCCCGATCCGGGATTTCTGGAAGAGCGTCGCGACGACATTCTGGGCATTGTGCTCACACACGCCCATGAAGACCATATCGGCGCAATCGGTTGGCTCTGGCCACGGCTCAAGGCGCCGGTCTATGCAACGCCGTTCACCGCAGCGCTGGTGCGCGACAAGCTGAAAGAGCGCGGCCTGCTCGATCGCGTGGCGCTGACGACCGTGCCGCTGAAGGGCCGCTTTCAGATTGGGCCGTTCGACGTCGAACTGATCACGCTGACGCACTCCATCCCCGAACCGAATGGCCTCGCCATCCGCACCCCGCTTGGCCTGATCTGGCACACCGGCGATTGGAAGATCGATCCCGATCCGCTGATCGGGGAAACCACGGATGAAGCCGCGCTGCGCCGCATCGCCGACGAAGGCGTTCTGGCGATGATTTGCGATTCCACGAACGTCTTCGTCGAAGGCGAGTCCGGTTCGGAAGCCGACGTCCGCAACCACCTGACGACTCTGATCGCGGGAATGAAGGGCAAAGTCGCGGTCGCATGCTTTGCCTCCAACGTGGCGCGCCTGGAGAGTGCGATGGCCGCTGCGCACGCATGCGGCCGCAGCGTGGCGCTTGTCGGCCGGTCCATGCATCGCATCACCGCCGCCGCGCGAAGCGTGGGGCTCCTGCATGGGCTTCCAGATCCCATCGACGAGAGCGAGGCCGGCTACCTTCCGCCAGAGCACGTGCTTTATCTGTGCACGGGCAGCCAAGGCGAACCGCGCGCAGCGCTCTCGCGCATCGCATCGGGCGAGCATCGCCACGTGACCTTGGGCAAAGGCGATACGGTCATCTTTTCGTCGCGCGTCATTCCAGGCAATGAACACGCCATCGCCGCTGTGCAGGACACGCTGCAACGCCGCGGCGTGAATGTCATGACTGATAGCGATGCGCCGGTGCACGTGTCGGGCCATCCCGCGCGCGATGAATTGCGCCAGATGTACTACTGGGCGCGCCCGCAGATCGCCGTGCCTGTACATGGCGAACGCCGCCACATTCTGGAGCATCAAGCGCTCGCGCTGTCCCTGCAGACGCCGACCGCTCTTGCGCCGCGCAATGGCGATCTGATCCGCCTTGCGCCTGGCCCCGCAGAAACCATCGACGAAGTGCCCGCAGGGCGCCTTTACGTCGACGGCGCCGCGATCATCGATGAAGACAATTCCGCGATCGTGGAACGAAAGCGCCTCGGCGCCGAAGGCGCGCTGACCATCGCGATGGCGGTCAATGCGCGGTCCCACGCCATCGTCTCGGGCCCCGACGTCCGCATGCGTGGGCTGCCGGCGGCGGACGAAGAATCCTTGGAACTGGGTCTTGATGACGTGGCGGAAGCCGCCGAAGCGGCCTATCTTCGCCTCAACCACGCCGATCGCGGCGATGACGACGCCGCGGAAGCAGCGATTGTGCGCGCTGCGCGCAAGGCCGCGGACCGCGCCTGGGGCAAGCGGCCGTTTGTCGACGTCATCATCATGCGGGTATGACAGGCGCCAGCGCAGAAGGAGAACGCGATGATTGGCCGGCTGAATCACATTGGCGTAGCGGTGCCTTCGATCGAAGCGGCGAAGCAGACCTATATGGACCTCTACGGCATCGCCGCCGACGCCATCACCGCTACCGGCGAGATGCCCGCTCAAGGCGTGCGCTTCGCCTTCGTCAACTTGCCCAACAGCCAGATCGAGCTGATCGAGCCGCTGGGCGAAACTTCTCCGATTCAGAAATTTCTGGAGCGCAACCCCGCCGGCGGCCAACATCATGTCTGCTTTGAAGTGGAAGACATCCACGCCGCGCGCGACGCGATGGCCGCGAAAGGCGCAACCGTCCTGGGCGAACCGCGCATCGGCGCCCACGGCACATTGATCATCTTCGTGCATCCGAAAAACTCGAACGGCGTGCTCGTCGAGTTGATGGAGACGCCGAAGTCCGGCGCACACTAGGGCCGCCCAGAAATGCTTTCGCTGCTGGGCGTCGGCATCTACCTGCTTCTGTGGTGGGTGGCTTTTTTCGCGGTGCTGCCCATCGGCGCGCACAGCGCATCAGAGCAAAGCGTTGACCACGTGCCCGGCGCGGAGCGCGGCGCCCCAATTCGGGCCAATTTGGGCCGGAAGGCGCTTTGGGCGGCCGGCATTGCAGCGGCTGTGTGGGCGGCGATCTTCGTCGCATCGCGGATGGGGCTTATCGGCTTCCTCCCGCATGGCGGCGCAGATTGATCATTCACGGCCCGCTCGTTAAGAGGAGCGCTCGCTTCCGCCCGGCTGTGGCGCAGGACCAGTGACGATGCAGGCGCACGCGCTCAACGTGACGCGTTCGGAAAACTTTCCCGAATGGTACCAGACGATCTGCCGGGACGCGGACTTGGCGGAGCCGTCGCCGACGCGCGGCTCCATGATCATGAAGCCGTGGGGCTACGGCATCTGGGAGAACATGCAGCGCGATCTTGATCGGCGGATCAAGGAAACCGGCCACGAGAATTATTATTTTCCGTTGCTGATCCCCATGAGCTTCATCGCGCGGGAAGCCGAACACGTTGAAGGCTTCGCCAAGGAGATGGCGGTCGTCACGCACCATCGCCTGAAGAATATCGATGGAGAGCTGTCGCCGGATCCCGACGCGGCGCTCGAAGAGCCCTACATCATTCGCCCCACATCCGAGACCATCATCGGCGACGCGTTCAGCCGGTGGATCAAATCTTATCGCGATCTTCCGCTGTTGATGAATCAATGGGCGAACGTAATGCGCTGGGAAATGCGCACGCGTCTGTTCCTGCGCACGTCTGAATTCCTTTGGCAGGAAGGCCACACCGCCCACGTCAGTCGCGAAGACGCGCTGGAGGAGACCATGCGCATGTTGGGCGTCTATCGCGCATTCGCTGAGGAAGCGATCGCCATGCCCGTGATCGCCGGCGAAAAACCGGCCCACGAACGCTTTCCCGGCGCCGAATGCACGTTCTCCATCGAAGCCATGATGCAGGACGGCAAGGCGCTGCAGGCCGGCACGTCGCACTATCTCGGCACCCATTTCGCCACGGCGCAAAACATTCGCTTCCAGGATCGCGACGGCGAGATGAAGCTCTGCCACACGACATCTTGGGGCGTATCCACGCGCCTCGTCGGCGGCCTCATAATGACGCATGGCGACGATGACGGGTTGCGCACGCCGCCGATGCTTGCGCCCCGTCAGATCGTCATCGTGCCAATGCTGCGGGGCAAACCCGAAGACGCCGCACTTCAAGACTATTCCGCAGCGCTCGCCGCCGAATTGAATGCGCAGTCCGTCTTCGGCGATCGCATGCGCGCCTTTGTCGATCCCAAACAAAGCAAACCTTCGGACAAGCGCTGGGACTGGGTGCGCAAGGGCGCGCCGCTGATTTGCGAGATCGGTCCGCGAGATGCTGAACGGGGAGACGTCACCTGGCTTCGGCGCGACGAATTGCGTGAGAACGGCAGAGTGAAAAGCTGCACTGCGCCCCGCGCGGAGTTCATCGGGCAAGCGGCGGACATGTTGGTCGCCATCCAAACGTCTTTGTACCAAGAGGCCCGTGACCGCCGGGATTCCAGCATCCGCACAGACGTGAAGACGTTTGCAGACCTTGAGAGCTATTTCGGCGCCGACGAGGACGATGGCGTCGTCAAGGGTTGGGTCCAAGCCGGTTGGCGCCGTCCGCAGGACGCCGAGTTGAAGGCGGTCGAAGACAAGCTGAAACGTTTGAAGCTGACCATCCGCAACGCCCCGCTCGATCAGCCCGGCGCGCACGGAACGTGCATTCTGACAGGAGAGCCGGCGGATGAAACCGTGCTCTTCGCGCGCGCCTATTAGAGGTGAAGATGGCGGCCGCCGCGCACCCTTTCGGCTTCTTCGAACGCATTCTTGCGGGTCGTTATCTGCGCGCCAAGCGCGCCCATGGCGGCGTGGCGATGATTTCGATCATCTCCATGATCGGCATCATGCTGTCCGTGGCGGTGCTCATCGTCACGATGTCGGTGATGAACGGGTTCCGCGAAACGCTTCTGTCACGCATCCTCGGCGTGAACGGCCACGTCTACGTCGACACGCACGGCGTGGCGCCGGCCATGCGCAATCGCGTCGCCGAGATCGCCGCGCAGACGCCCGGCGTGGTTTCGGTTGCGCCATTGATTGACGATCAGGGCCTGGCGACCGTGGATGGCGTGGCCGCGGGCGTCTATGTGCGCGGCGTGCGCAAGGAGGATTTGGAGAAGCTCGATATCGTCATGTCCACATTCCAGCGCGGCGGCTCGCTGGAGGGCTTCTCAGGCGTGGAATCGCCCACCATCGTCATCGGCAGCGAACTGGCGACGCGGCTCGGCGTCGTGCCCGGCATGGCGATCTCCATTTTGTCGCCACAGGCGTCGGCCACCGCCTTTGGGCTCGCGCCGCGACGAAAGTCCTTCGTGATCGGCGCGGTCTTCAATGTCGGCATGAGCGAGTACGATTCCGCTCTGATTTATATGCCGCTGGAGCAGGCGCAGATCCTGTTCAGCCGCGGCGATAGCGTCGATCGTCTTGAGCTGCGCATTCAGAACCCCGACGTCACGCGCTACGTCATGGCCGAACTTCGCCAGCGCATTGGCCCGGAATTGACGATTTTCGATTGGCGCAGCCAGAGCCAGGGCTTGTCGGACGCGCTCGTGGTCGAACGCAATGTCATGCGGCTGATCCTCATGATGATCGTTGCGATCGCCGCGCTGAACATCGTCTCCGGCCTGATCATGCTGGTGAAGAACAAAAGCCGGGACATTGCCATTCTCCGCACCATGGGGGCGTCGCAAGGATCGATCCTGCGTGTGTTCTTCCTCACGGGTGCAAGTATCGGCGTTGTCGGAACCGCGCTTGGTCTCGCCTTGGGCGTGGGCGTTTGCCTCTTCATCGGCCCCATTCAGGATTTCGTCTCCAACGTGTTCGGTTTCGATATCTTTCCCGGCAGCGTCTACTCGCTGGAGGCGTTGCCCGCCCGCATCGAATGGGCAGAAGTGGGGCTCGTCACCGGCTGGGCGCTGTTCATGTCCTTCATCGCCACGCTGCCGACGGCGTGGCGCGCGTCGCGCCTCGATCCGGTAGAGGCGCTGCGCTATGAGTGACGCGGCCCTTGAATTGCGCGCCGTCTCGCGCCGGTTCCGCTCCGGCGATCGCGACCTTGTCGTGCTCAACGAAGTCGATCTGCGCGTCTCCAAGGGCGAGCTGGTCGGATTGGTCGGCCCATCAGGATCGGGAAAATCGTCGCTGCTTCATGCCGCGGGCTTGTTGGAGCGCCCATCCGGCGGAGAAGTGTTCATCGACGGCGTCTCCGCCTGGCCGATGTCGGACCGCGACCGGACCGCGCTGCGCCGCCGCCACATCGGGTTTGTCTATCAATTCCATCACCTGCTTCCCGAGTTTGACGCGCTCGACAATGTCGCGCTGCCGCAATTCATCGCAGGCGTGGCCCGCGGCGAAGCGCGCGCGGAGGCTGCGCGTCTGCTGACCGCCCTGGGCTTGGGGGATCGCTTGCATCACCGGCCGGCGCAATTGTCCGGCGGCGAGCAGCAGCGGGTGGCCATCGCGCGCGCGCTCGTCAACAAGCCCTCTTTGCTTTTGGCCGACGAACCGACCGGCAACCTCGACCCCGACACGTCCAGGATCGTGTTCGAGCAATTCTTTCAGCTGGCGCGGGAAGAGGGCGTCGGCGCTCTTGTGGCGACCCACAATGTCGAACTCACCCGGTTCATGGACCGGGTCATGGCGCTCGACCACGGCAAGCTGGTCCAGCGGAGATGACCTGGGCATAAGAACAAAAAGTGAATATTCTGGACGACAGAATCGTCTATCTCTGGCGTGTTCAGGAGGATCGGATGAGCGCAGGCCTCGGCCAGACAGTTGTGCACTTGCGCGCGCGCTCGGCGTATTCGCTGCTCGAAAGCGCGCTGCACGTGAAGGACTTGGCGAAGCTCTGCGCGGCGAACGCGATGCCCGCGCTCGCCTTGACCGACGCCAACAACCTGTTCGGCGCCCTGGAATTTTCCGAGACCTTCGCCGAAATGGGCCTGCAGCCGATCATCGCCTGCGCGCTCGACGTCCATGCCGAGCACGGCGCCCACGGCGCGATCGCCTTGCTCGCCCAGAACGCCGCCGGCTACGCAAATTTGCTGCGTCTGTCGAGCGCAGCACACCTGGATGCGCCTGAAGGCGCTGCGCCGCACGTGAAGTTAAATGCGCTGTTGGCGCATGCCGACGGCCTGATTGCATTGACCGGCGGCGATGATGGTCTCTTGTCCGCCGCGCTCGGCGCCAATCCGTCTGGCGCGCAGGCGTTGCTCAAGGTGCTCGCTAAGGCCTTCAAGGACACGCTTTACATCGAGTTGCAGCGCCATGGCGGCGGGTCTTCGGAGATTGAAGAGCATGCCGTCTCGATGGCGTACGCCATGGGTCTGCCGCTCGTCGCCACAAACGACGTCCGCTTCGCGCAGCGCGACGGCCACGCCGCGCACGATGCGCTGATGTGCATCGCCGCGAGCTCCTATCTCGGCGAGACGGATCGTCCGCGCGTCACCGAAGAACATTATTTCAAGAGCGCAGAAGAAATGCGCGCGGCTTTCGATGATCTCCCCGAAGCGATCGACAACACCCTTGAGATTGCGCGGCGCTGTGCGTTTCGCGCGCCCACGCGGGCGCCCATTCTGCCGCGCTTCACCAACGAAGCAGGCCGCGACGAGGCGGCGGAATTGCGCGCCCAGGCGCGCGCCGGGCTTCAGTCGCGTCTCGATGCGCTGGGCGCAGAGCGTCTTGCCGCGCCGGAAGAGGAATACTGGCGCCGGCTCGACTACGAATTGTCGATCATCATCCAGATGCAGTTTCCTGGATACTTCCTGATCGTTGCGGACTTTATCAAATGGGCGAAGGCGGAAGGGATACCTGTCGGTCCCGGCCGGGGCTCGGGCGCGGGATCGCTGGTGGCCTGGTCGCTCACCATCACCGATCTCGACCCCTTGCGCTTCGGGCTTCTGTTCGAACGGTTTCTCAATCCCGAACGCGTGTCGATGCCCGACTTCGACATCGACTTCTGCCAGGAGCGCCGCGGCGAGGTGATCGACTATGTGCGCGCGCGCTATGGCGCTGACCGCGTCGCCCAGATCATCACCTTCGGCACACTGCAGGCCCGCGCCGTGTTGCGCGACGTGGGCCGCGTCATGCAATTGCCGTTTGGCCAGGTTGATCGGCTGGCCAAGCTCGTGCCGGCCAATCCCGCCAATCCGTTGACGCTCAAGCAGGCCATCGAAGTGGAGCCGCGGCTGATGCAGGCCGCGCGTGAGGAGCCGGAGGTCGGCAATCTCCTGCGCACCGCTTTGCGCTTGGAGGGCTTGCATCGCAACGCATCGACCCACGCCGCCGGCATCGTCATCGCCGATCGGCCGCTCGTCGACCTTGTGCCGCTCTATCGCGACCCGCGATCAGAAATTCCCGCCACCCAGTTCAACATGAAATGGGTGGAGCCCGCCGGGCTCGTGAAGTTCGACTTCCTCGGCCTGAAAACATTGACGATCATCGATCGCGCGCTCGGCTATCTGCGCGAGCGCGGCATCGACATCGATCTGGCGAACGCGGCGCTCGATGACGCAAAAACCTATGATCTCATGCAATCCGGCGCGACCTACGGCGTGTTCCAGCTGGAAGGCCAGGGCATGCGCGACACGCTGCGCAAGGTGAAGCCCACGACGCTGGAAGACGTCATCGCGCTGATCTCACTCTATCGCCCAGGCCCGATGAAAAACATCGACGCCTACGCCGACGTCAAACACGGCCGCATGCAGCCGGACTATCTGCACGAGTTGCTGAAGCCGGTTCTCGAAGAGACCTATGGCGTGATCATCTACCAGGAGCAGGTGATGCAGATCGCCCAGATCCTGTCGGGCTACAGTCTTGGCGAAGCCGACCTGCTGCGCCGCGCCATGGGCAAGAAAAAGCCTGAGGAGATGGCGAAACAGAAGTCGCGCTTTCTCGCCGGCGCAGTCGAACGCGGGATCAGCGAAACGCTCGCCGAACGCATTTTCGATCTCGTGGCCGAGTTCGCCGGCTACGGCTTCAATAAATCCCACGCCGCCGCCTATGCGATGATCGCCTATCAAACGGCGTATCTAAAGGCGAACTATCCCGTCGAGTTCATTGCCGCATCAATGAGCCTCGATGTGTCCAATTCCGACAAGCTCGCCGCCTTCCACCAGGATGCGCGGCGCATCGGCGTGAATATTTTAGCGCCCGACATCAACGCCAGCATGGCGGACTTCAGCGTCGAACCGAGCGATGGCGCCGGCGCCGTGCGCTACGCCTTGGGCGCCGTCCGCAATGTCGGCGTCGCGGCGATGCACGCCGTCGTGAGCGAACGCCATCGCGGCGGCGTCTTCAAATCCTTGCACGATTTTGCTGAACGCCTCGACAGCAAGGCCGTGAATCGCCGTCAGCTGGAGAATCTGGCGAAATCCGGCGCCTTTGACACGCTGGAAGCCAATCGCGCGGCCGCATTCGCGGCGTGTGAAGCCATTGCGCAAGAAGCCGCGCGCACGGCGGAAGCCCGGGTCAGCGCGCAAGCCAGCCTGTTCGGCGCGGAAGAACCGGCCATCCGCGCGGTGTTTCCCCGCGCCGAGCCATGGTCCAACCAACAGCGTCTCGACTTTGAGCGCGAAAGCGTTGGCTTCTATCTGTCAGGCCACCCGCTGTCGGAATTCTACGCCGAGGCCGCGAGCACGAAATTCGCGACTTACGCCGACATTCTCGAAGAAGGCGAAACAGAGCCGCGGTCCTATCCGATGGCCGGCATTCTGCGGCGGCTCCAGGTGCGGCCAGCGCAATCCGGCGGTCAACTTGCCTACGTGTCCTTGTCCGACCCCACTGGCGACTACGAGTGCATCGTCATGCCGGAGCATTTCGCGGTGTCGCGCGAGGCGCTCCAAATCGGCAAGGCGCTGGTGTTTCGCGGCCGCGCGCGCTGGCGCGACGGCGATCTGAAGATGGCCGCCGACACTTTCGAGCCTATCGAGGCCGCCGAAGCGCGGGCATTGGGAGACGTGAAGCTCGTGCTGCGCGAAGGCGCGCCGATGTCGCAATTGGCGGAGACGATCGCGCAGCTGGAGCCCGCCCGCGGCGCGGAATCCCGGCGTCTGCGGCTGATCCTTCGCTTGAAGGATGGCCGCGAAGTGGAGATCGCCACGCCCGGCGCGGTGCCTGCTGGCGCCAGCGCCCGCGCCACCCTCAAGGCGGCTGCGGGCGTCGTGCGGGTAATGTGAGCGGCGTGATTGGCCCTGGTGCGGACGGCGGGAGTCGAACCCGCACGCCGTGAGGCGCTGGAACCTAAATCCAGTGCGTCTGCCAGTTCCGCCACGTCCGCGAGCTGGTTTCTGGCTTAAGCCGTTCCCGCTTGGGCCGCCAGGGGCGCCCGCCGCGCGTGACGGCAAGGCTGCGACGCGATAAGTCTCAAGCGTTCAAGCGCGCCCGGACAAGCCGGGGCGGCGCAGGGGATCCAAGGACCGATGTCCACCAAGCCGTCGAGCCTGAGGCTCGGGGTCAATGTCGATCACGTCGCCACCATCCGAAACGCCAGGGGCGGCGCCCATCCCGACCCTGCGCGCGCCGCGATCGTCGCCGCCGAAGCCGGCGCCGATGGCATCACCCTGCACGTGCGCGAGGATCGCCGCCACGTCCGGGAGGAGGACCTGGCCCGCCTGGCCAAGGCCGTCGCGCTGCCGATCAATCTGGAGATGGCCTGCGCGCCGGAGATGCTCGATCTCGCCTTGGCCGCCGCGCCGCATGCATGTTGCCTCGTGCCCGAACGCCGGGATGAGCGGACGACGGAGGGCGGCCTGGACGCCGCGCGCCAGCACAACCTCATCGCCCCTTACGTCCGCCGTTTGAGGGACGCCGGCATCCGGGTGTCGCTGTTCATCGACCCCGACCGCGACCAGGTCGCCGCCGCCGCCGGCTTAGGCGCCCCGGTGGTGGAGCTGCACGTCGGCGCCTATTGTGACGCCATCGCTTCAGGCCATGGCGCGGAGGCGGAACGCCATCTATCCGCGCTGCGGCGCGCCGCCGAGGAGGGGGACCGGCTCGGCATCGAGGTGCACGCCGGTCACGGCATCACGTTTGAAAGCGTGGGTCCCATCGCGGCGATCCCCCAGCTCCGGGAGCTCAATATCGGCCATTTCCTGATCGGGGAGGCGATCTTCTCCGGGCTGGCCGCCGCGGTGCGCGAAATGCGCCACAGAATGGACGCAGCGAGAGCCGATCCAACATGATCAAGTGCTTGGAAATGCAATGATCTTGGGAATCGGCTCGGACCTCTGCGACATTCGCCGGATTGAGAAGGCGCTGGCGCGTTTTGGCGAGCGGTTCGAGTTGCGCGTGTTTACCGAAATGGAGCGCGCCCGCGCCAAGCGGCGTCCCGATCAGCGCGCCGCCAGCTACGCTAAGCGCTTCGCGGCGAAAGAAGCGTGCGCCAAGGCGTTGGGCACCGGCATCCGCCAGGGCGTCTACTGGCGCGATATGGGCGTGGTGAATCTGCGCTCCGGCCGCCCGACCATGGCGCTGACCGGCGGCGCAGCCGAGCGCTTGGCCGCGCTCACCCCGCCGGGCTATGTGGCGCACATTCATGTCAGCTTGACGGACGAGCCCCCGCTCGCCCAGAGCTTTGTTATCATCTCGGCTGAGCGTGCGTCCGACGGGCGTGAGCAAGGCCCGCCGGCGAGAAACGCATGACCATGACTTCAACGTCTGGAGCCCCCTCGGCCCTCGAAACGCTGTGGGACAACCTCAAGACGATTCTGTACGCGCTGGCGCTGGCGATGCTGATCCGCTTCACCGTCGCGCAACCGTTTCGCATCCCGTCTGGCTCGATGCAGCCGACGCTGGAGGTCGGCGATTATATCGTCGTCACGAAATGGACCTACGGCTATGGGCGCTACTCCTTCGCGCCGCTGGAGCGATTGCTGCCTCATGGCCGCATCTTCGACACCCCGCCCGAGCGCGGCGATGTCGCGGTGTTTCGTCCCCTGCCGGAGCCGAACCGGGACTTCGTGAAACGCGTCATCGGCATGCCCGGCGATCGCATCCAAATGATCAACGGGGTACTGCACATCAACGGCGAGGCGGTGACCCACGAATCGTTGGGCCCCGTCGCGTTCGAGGAGGCCGACGGCGCGACGCTCGAAATCCCCGCCTTTCGCGAGACGCTGCCGAACGGGGTGAGCTACGTCACCTTTGATCGCGATCCGCAGGGCGATTACGACAACACGCGCGTCTTTGAAGTGCCCGAAGGCCATTATTTCATGATGGGCGATGACCGAGATAATTCGCAGGACAGCCGCACCTACTTTGTCGGCTATGTGCCGGAAGACAATCTCGTCGGCCCCGCGCAATTCATCTTCGCGTCTTTTGATGGAACCACGTCGATTTTCCAGCCCTGGACTCTGATCACGGGGTTCCGCGGCGAACGGTTCCTGCGGCCCGTGGAGTAAACGCCGCAGCTCATGTCGAAACCGGCGCCTCCGGAGACAGCGCACACTCAAGACGCTCTGAGCGCCACGCTGGGCTGGTCCTTCAAGGATGAGACGCTGCTGCGCGAAGCGCTGACCCATGGCAGCGCTGGCGGCGATCAAAGAACCTACGATCGGCTGGAGTTCCTCGGCGATCGCGTCCTGGGGCTTGTGGCCGCGCGCTTTGTGTACGCGAGCTATCCTGAGGATTCCGCGGGCGATCTTGCGGTCCGCTTCAATGCATTGGTGGATCGTCACGCGTGCGCGCGCGCCGCAAGGAGGGCAGGTCTGGAGCAGCACATCATCGCCGCGCGTCCGAAACGCGATCCGAACTTCCGCCTGACCGAAGCCATCCTCGCCGACGTGTGCGAGTCCGTGATTGCAGCGCTTTATCTCGAAGGCGGCTACGACGTCGCGCAGGCGTTCATTCTGCGCTTTTGGGGCGACGCGCTCGAACAGTCCGGCAATGCCCAGGCGTCTCCAAAGAACCTCCTGCAGGAATGGGCAGCCGCGCGACGGCGCAAGGAGCCGGCTTACGACGTCGTGTCCCGGGAGGGACCAGATCATGCGCCGGTCTTCATTGTCGAAGCGCGCGTCGAAGGCCTGGAGCCCGTGCGCGCGGAAGGCGCATCGAAGCGCGATGCGGAGCGCGCTGCGGCCATCGCGCTCTTGAAGCAAGCGGGCGTCGATGTCTGAGCGCCGGTGCGCCGTCGTGGCGATTGTCGGCGCGCCGAACGCCGGCAAATCGACCCTCGTGAATGCGCTCGTCGGGCGCAAGGTCGCCATCGTCACCCACAAAGTGCAAACGACGCGGTATCCGCTGCGCGGCGTCGCCATGCGCGGCGAAACGCAGCTCGTGTTGATCGACACGCCGGGCGTGTTCGAAGCCAAGCGGCGGCTCGATCGCGCCATGGTGCGCGCGGCATGGGCCTCCGCGGAGGGCGCCGATGCTGTTGTGCATCTGGTGGATGCAAGCGCGGAGGCGCGCATCGACGCTGGCGATCCCAGCGGCGCGGATAAACGCGCCCACGACGACGCGATGACCATCAACGCCGCGCTGCAAGCGATGCCGGCGAAATCTATCCTTGTGCTCAACAAGATCGATGCGATGCCGCGCGAGGCGCTGCTGGCGGTGTCGCGCCGATGGTTCGATACCGGCGCCTACGCCAAAGCGTTTATGGTCAGCGCGCTGAACCGCGACGGCATAGAGGATCTGGCCGCACACCTTGGCGCCATCGCTCCCCAAGGTCCGTGGCTCTTCCCGGAGGACGACATCGCCGATGCGCCCTCGCGCATGATCGCCGCGGAGATCACCCGCGAAAAGCTTATGCTGCGCCTGCATGACGAAGTGCCCTACGACGCGACTGTCGCCACCGAGGCGTGGCAAGAGCGCAAGGACGGCTCCGTGCGTATCGAGCAGACGATCTATGTCCAGCGCGAAAGCCAACGCAAGATCGCCATCGGCAACAATGCCCGCACGGTCAAAGCGATTGGTCAGGCCGCGCGTGAAGAGATGGAGACCTTGTTCGAGCGCAAAGTGCATCTGTTTCTGCACGTGAAGGTGCAGGAGAAATGGAGCGAAGACCGCGCGCTCTTTCAATCTCTCGGCTTGGACTGGGACGCCTAAATGGCGGTGTTCGTGCACATCGCGACGGCGTCGGCGCGCCGGCGCATTGAGCGCCAGGGGATCAAGCCGGGCAGGGCGTTGTTTCCGGGGGCGCGAAGAGCAAACGATGTCGTGTTTGCGTTTCCGCTTCTGCAAAACTATGTGCACGCCCACCAATGGACCCGTGAAGTGCTCAAATGGCGCCGCCAGCCGCTGATCGGCGTGCGCTTTCGCGTGGACGACGCCTGTCCGGTTTGGTTCGGGCGCTACAATGGCGAGCACATGCAAACCACCGCAGCGAAGGCATGCGCCGCCATCGCGTCAATGTCCGATCCTTTGGGCATGGAGACGATCTTTCACGATGCCGTGCCAGCCGCCGCCATCATCGGGATTTATCCCTTGCGCGGCGTGATTGGCTGGCGCCACTTTCCCAACGCCCACGGGCGCGCGCCCTGCGGCTGTCCGGCTTGTTCTCCGCGCGGCGAGCCGAATTCGCGGCGATTGCGGCAAGCCTTCGAACGGGACATGGCGTCACGCTGATGGAATGGGTCGACGACGCCATTGTTTTGGGCTGCCGCCCGTTCGGAGAGGGCAAGCTGGTCGCCGACCTGTTTGCGCGCAGCCATGGCCGATACGGCGGCGTCGTGCATGGCGGCCGTCGCGCCCAGCCGATCGTGCAGGCAGGCAATCTTGTGCGCGCCGGCTGGAAAGCGCGCCTGAGCGAGCAATTGGGTTTTTTCTCGCCGCTGGAACTATCCGAACCCTATGCGGGACGGCTGCTCGACAATGCACTTGCCTTGTCTGGACTGGCCTCGGCGATTTCTTTGGTGCGCGCCGGCGCGCCCGAGCGCCACGCATATCCCACGCTCTATGATGCGCTGCTTGTGCTGATCGAATCGCTGCCGACAGCCGATATCTGGCCCGCGCTCTATGCGCGCTTCGAATTGGGACTGTTGAGCGAAATCGGCTACGGGCTGGACCTCACGCGCTGCGCGATCACCGGAGAAACCGATCACCTTGCCTGGGTTAGCCCGCGCACCGGCCGCGCCGCCACCGCCGAAGCCGGCGCGCCCTTCGCAGACAAACTGATTCGCCTGCCGCCCTTCCTGTGCGATGCCGAAGCGCCCATCGAAAGCGGCGACGTGGCCGACGCGCTGGCGCTTGCGGGCTATTTTCTGGAGCGGCGCTTGTTCGATCAGCGCGGCGAGGGCATGCCCGAAGCGCGCAGGCGCATGATCGAACGCCTCGGCTTCGCAGGCAGACTCTAATTAGTAACCTTCCCCGCCGACCTTTCGGCGACCACTCTGACAAGGGATTCGCCCATGGCCGATGATGTCGGCGCGTTGCCGCCAGAAGGCGGTCGAATCATCGAAGAGCCGATCGGCGAGGCGCTCTCTCAGCGCTACCTCGCTTATGCGCTCTCGACGATCACCGCGCGCGCACTGCCGGATGTGCGCGATGGCTTGAAGCCGGTGCATCGCCGCGTGCTCTACGCCATGAGCCGCCTGCGATTGACTGCGGATGCGGCGTTCCGCAAATCCGCAAAAGTCGTCGGCGATGTGATGGGCGATTTCCATCCCCACGGCGATACCGCAATCTATGACGCGCTTGTGCGATTGGCGCAGGACTTTTCCTCCCGCTATCCTCTGATCGACGGGCAGGGCAATTTCGGCAACATCGACGGCGATAACGCCGCCGCCATGCGCTACACCGAAAGCCGGCTGACCAAGGCCGCTGAAGCGCTCCTCGAAGGCATCGATGAGAACACCGTCGATTTTCGCGCAAGCTATGACGGGCGCAATGAAGAGCCGGTTGTCGTTCCCGCGGCCTTCCCCAATCTTCTGGCGAACGGCGCATCGGGCATCGCCGTCGGCATGGCGACGTCCATTCCGCCGCACAACGCAGCCGAGCTGATCGACGCGTGTCTGCTCTTGATCGAGCGCCCGAAGGCGACGGTGGGAGAGCTTCTGGAAGTCGTGCCCGGCCCCGATTTCCCGACCGGCGGCGTTCTCGTGGAGCCGAAAGACTCCATGCGCGAGGCCTATGCGACCGGAAGAGGCGGCTTCAGGCTGCGCGCGCGTTGGGAGATCGAGGATCTCGGTCGCGGCGAATGGCGCGTCGTCGTCACCGAAATTCCGTACCTCGTTCAGAAGAACAAGCTCGAGGCGCAACTCGCGGACCTGATCGAAACCAAGAAGGCCACGCTGCTCGGTGATGTACGCGACGAAAGCGCGGAGACGATCCGTCTCGTGATCGAGCCGAAATCGCGCAATGTCGAACCCAACGTGTTGATGGAGAGCCTGTTCAAGCTCTCGGACCTGGAAGTCCGCGTGCCGCTGAACATGAACGTGCTCGACGCCCACGGCGTGCCGCGCGTGATGAGCTTGGGCGAAGCCTTGCAGGCTTTCCTGGATCATCGCCGCGAGGTCTTGCGCCGGCGCTCGGAATTCCGGCTGGAGAAGATCGCCGCGCGGTTGGAGATTCTTGCCGGGCTTTTGATCGTTTACCTGAACCTCGATGAAGTCATTCGCATCATCCGCAACGAGGACGAGCCGAAGCCTGCGCTGATCGCACGCTTCTCGCTCACCGACGCCCAGGCCGAGGCGATCCTCAACACGCGGTTGCGCCAATTGCGCAAGCTGGAGGAAATGGAGCTGCGCCGCGAAGACGAAGCCCTTCGCGAAGAGCAGAAGGATATCGTCGGCCTGCTGGCCGATGCGCGCAAACAGTGGCGGCGCATCGCCGGCGAACTGAAAGACACGCGGAAACTCTTCGCGCCGGAAACCGCGCTCGGCCGCCGCCGCGCTACATTCGGCGCAGTGAACGAGGACGCCGCGGAGATCAGCGTCGAAGCCTTCGTGGCGCGCGAACCGATCACGGTGGTGCTTTCGGAAAAAGGCTGGATCCGCGCCCTGAAGGGCCACGTCAATGATCTGGAGGCGACCAAGTTCAAGGAAGGCGATGGTCCAGCCTTCGTCGCGCACGCGGAAACCACCGACAAGATTATCGCGATCGCGTCGGACGGCCGCGCCTTCACCTTGGACGCGCACAAGCTGCCCGGCGGACGCGGCGCCGGCGAACCCATTCGCTTGATGATCGAACTCGATGAAAATCACGAGATCGTCGCGCTGTTCGCCCATACACAAGGCGCCAAGCGCGTTCTGGCCAGCCTCGACGGCTATGGCTTCATCGCCAACGAAGACGACATGCTCTCCGCCCGCCGCGCCGGCAAGCAGATCATGACCGCGGAGACGCGCGCTGCCTCGCCGCTAAACGGCGACCAGCTGGCGGTCATTGGCGAAAACCGCAAGCTGTTGATCTTCGATCTTTCCGAACTTCCGGAAATGGCGCGCGGGCGCGGCGTCAAGCTACAATCCTTCCAGAAGGGCGGGCTGGCCGACGTCGAGGTCTTCTCCAAGGACGAAGGGCTGGCCTGGATCGATTCCGCCGGGCGCACGCGCAGCGTCCCCGATTGGAAAACCTATCGCGGCAAACGCGCCAGCGCCGGGCGCATGGCGCCGCGCGGCTTTTCGCGCTCAGGCCGCTTCCGGGACGTTTTCGGAAGCTGATCGATCGCCATATTTGTGCGCTAAGCCGATTTCTAGTGTAGATCGGCGGTTCGCCGCGGGAGGACCCCATGACCATCGGTTGGATTTTGCTGATCATCGCCGCCGTCGTGGCGGGGTTCCTGATCCTGCTCTACAACCGCCTGGTGGCGCTGCGCCAGAACACGAACCAGGCGTTCGGCGACATCGACGTTCAGCTCAAGCAGCGCCACGACCTGATCCCCAACCTGGTCGAGACCGTCAAAGGCTACGCCGCCCACGAGAAGGGCACACTGGAGGCGGTCATCCAGGCCCGCAATGCGGCCGTGAGCGCTGAAGGCAGCAAGAACCCCGCAGCGATGGCGCAAGCCGAGGGCGCGCTCACCGCAGCGCTTGGCCGCCTGATCGCGCTTGCCGAGGCCTATCCCGATCTCAAGGCCAACATGAACTTCCAGCTCCTGCAAACCGAGCTTTCCGACATTGAAAACAAAATCGCCGCCGCGCGCCGCTTCTTCAATAACGCCGTGAACGAATTCAACACCGCCGTGGAGCAATTCCCCGCCGTGCTCGTCGCCGGCCCATTCGGCTTTTCCAAACGCGAGTTCTTCGATCTCGGCGAAGACCGCGCGACCGTTGGCGAAGCGCCGAAGGTCAGTTTTTCGTAAGGCCGCCGCGCCATGGGCGCCTATGGGCTGCAAACCCATATCTGGAGCAACAATTGGAAGTCCGTCCTGTTGATGGCCGGCTTCCCCGTGCTCTTGCTGTTGCTCACCTATGGTCTGTTTCTTTTGTACGCGGGCCTGTCGGGGCAAACGCTCGGAGGATATCAGGCGCCGGGCGATGTCGGCGGACCGTTCCTGTGGGCAGCGGACGCGCTGGCCCATGCGTGGCCTTATGCGCTGGTCGGCGCGGGCGTGTGGTTTGCGATCGCCTATGCATTTTATCAGATCATGATCGATGCCGCGACCGGGGCCCGCGCGCTGGATCGCAAATCCAATCCGCGCGTCTACAATCTCCTGGAAAATCTCTGCATCTCGCGCGGTCTGAAGATGCCCGCGCTGCGCGTCATGGAAACCAGTGCGCTCAATGCGTTCGCGACCGGTCTGCACGAGGGCCAGTACTCCATCACCGTGACGCGCGGCCTCATGGAGACTTTGAATGACGCCGAGCTTGAGGCGGTGCTGGCGCACGAACTCACGCACATCCGCAACAGAGACGTGCGGCTCCTTATCATCGCCGTGATTTTCGTCGGCATCTTTTCGTTTGTTGGGGAAATACTTTTTCGCGGCATCACCCGCGGCGGCATTCGCGTCGGCTCCGGCTCGTCGAACCGGAGATCGTCGTCGAGCGGCGGAGGCGGCGGCGCCGGGTTTGCCATTCTGATCGCATTGGCGCTGATCGCGATCGCCTACGCCTTGGCCGTCATCATCCGGTTTTCGCTGTCGCGGCGGCGCGAATATCTCGCCGACGCTGGCGCCGTGGAGCTGACGAAAAACGCCGACGCCATGATCTCGGCGTTGCAGAAGATTTCAGGCAATGCGGCCGTCAACGCGCCCTCCGAAGTCCGCGAAATGTTCATCGAGAACCCGCACTCGGATTTCGCCGGCCTGTTCGCGACGCATCCGCCGATCGACAAGCGCATCGCGGCCCTGGTTCAGTTCGGCGGCGGCCGCTCCGCGACGCCGCGCGCAGGGCCGTGGGGATCGCAGCGCGCTGCGACGCCCTAGAGCGACATCCGATCAACTTAAATTACTCGGCGATTCAGTGATCGGATGGTCACAAGATGCTCTAATCAGCGTTCGCCGGTGATGGCCTCAGGATCGTCCACGCGCACCCAATGCCCGCCGCGCAATAATTCCAGGGGACGGAAATCGGCCTTGTAGGCCATCTTCTCGCTGCCAGGCACCCAATAGCCGAGATACACATGGTCGAAGCCGGCCGCGCGCGCCTGCATGATGTGATCGAGGATCGTGAACGCGCCCAAGCTGCGGCGCGTGTCGCGCGTGTCGAAATACGAATAGACCAGCGAAAGCCCGTCGCGCAGCACATCGACGAGCGCTGCGGCTGCAAGCTCGCCCTGGTCCGGTCCAGGCGCGGTGTAGCGGTACTCCACGATGTGCGTGCGCACGGAGGATTCTTCCACCATTGCGGAATAGTCCAAAAGCGTCATGTCCGCCATCCCGCCCTCGGCGTGCCGGTCGCGCAGATAGCGGCGCAGCAGCCAGAACTGCTCCTCGGTGGCTTCCGCGGGCCTGAGCGCGCGCGACAGGTCCTGATTGCGGGCGCTGATCTTGCGCCAGCGCCGCGTCATCGAGAATTCGTTGGCCACCACCCGCGCGGAGATGCAGGCGTCGCAGTGATCGCATGCGGGGCGGTAGGCGATGTTCTGTGAGCGGCGAAAGCCGGCATGCGTCAGCGCGTCATTGAGAATGACCGCATCATGGCCATCGAGGCTGGTGAAGACTTTGCGTTCGCGACGTTGCGGCAGGTAAGGGCACGCCGACGGGGCGGTGAGGTAGAACCTCAAATTCTTGGTCGGGAATTGCCGTGTCACGTCCCGTGCGCCGTCCTTGCTGCGTCATGATCGTCGACGCGCCCCGGGGGTCCCGTCAAGCGCGAACGGCGGCGCAGGGCCTCAAAGCGCATGGTCGACCGGCAGCGGCGGCGCTTCGCGCAGCAGCGTGATGGCGATACGCCGGTTGCCCGGCAGAGTCGGATCGTCCGGAAACAGAGGCTCCGCGTCCGCGCGTCCCGAGATTTCATAGATGCGGTCCGTCGGGATCCCGTTGGCCTGCAAGATGCGGCGGGCAGCGTTGGCGCGCTGCGTGGAGAGGTCCCAGTTGGTGCTGCCCGGTCCCGGCGGCGAACCGTCCGTGTGCCCGGAGATGGTCAGGCGGTTCGGCAACTGCCCGACTGCATTCGAGACGGCGGTCAAAAGCCGGCGCGCGCGCTCATTGGGCTCCGCTGCGCCGGGCGAGAACATGGAGCGGCCTTCCTGGTCCACGATCTGGATGCGCAGGCCCTCCGGCCGCTGCTCAATCAGGACCTGCCGGGAGAGCTCCGCCACGTCCGGCATGTCCGCCATCGCCTGGCGGATCGCCACCTCGGCGCGGGCGAACTCGGCGTTCTCCCGAAGAGTCCGCGCCCGGTCCAACGCATCTGAACTGGGGACCGATTCCGTGGATTCCGCAGCGCCGGTATCGTCCGGGTTCTGGCTGCGCACATCGCTGTTCGCCGCCGGCGTCATCGGAGCGGAGAAACCGTGGCGAACGCCTGATTCCGCGAAGGAGGTACCCGCCAGCAGGCCGCCGGACCCGCTCGACACCCGCGACACGCTGGCTGGCGCGAAGAATTCGGCAATGCCGCGCCGCTGATCCGGGCTCGTCGTGTTGATGAGCCACATCAGCAGGAAGAACGCCATCATGGCGGTTACAAAGTCGGCATACGCCACTTTCCAGGCCCCGCCATGGTGTCCGCCATGGCCGCCCTTCTTGATTTTTTTGATGATGATGGGGGCGTTGGAGCGCCTGGCCATGTTAGGACCGGTTCGCGTTCGACAGCTGAGAGGTTCACCGCTCTTAACGATACGGCGTTAAGAACGGGTTTGCGCGGAGACACGACGCTGAGACTGGACACGATGGATCAGGAGGCCCAGGCCGCGTTCCGCCGCGCGATGGGATGTTTCGCAACCGGCGTCGCCATCGTGGCGGTTCGCTCCGGCGACGGCGTTGAAGGCGTCACCGTCAATTCGTTCAGCTCGGTGTCTCTCGATCCGCCGCTGGTGCTGTGGTGCCTCGGCGATCGGTCCGAGCGGTATGAGTCGTTCGTGCAAGCCGAAACGTTCGGCGTCACGATTTGCGCGGCAAACGAGGCAGAACGCGCGCTGCGCTTCGCCGCAAAGGATCGCGAGATCGCGGACCTGCCGGAATGGGAGGATATGCTCGGCGTGCCCGTCATCGCGGGAGGGATCGCGCGCATGGCGTGCGCGGTGCACGCGCGTCACATCGCCGGCGATCACGTGATCCTCGTTGGCCGCGTGCTGGCGCTTGAAAGCCGGGACGGGAACGCGCTGACCTATTTCCGCGGTCGCTTCGGCGTCGCTTCACAGGACAATTAGACGATGGCGCGCGTAGCTTTTCTCGGCCTCGGCGTAATGGGTGCGCCGATGGCGCGTCACCTCGTACAGGCCGGGCATGAAGTGGCCGGCTACAACCGCACCGCCGCGAAGGTCGACGCTTGGGCGCGCGCAACCGGCGCCAAAGCGTGCGCGAGCGTGGAGGAGGCGGTCTCAGATGCTGCGTTTGTCTTCGCCTGCGTCGGCAACGACGCCGATGTCGAAAGCGTGTTTGCGGCCGCACAGAAGACAATCGCGCCCGGCGCCGTGTTCGTCGACCACACAACCGCGTCCGCGCGCTTGGCGCGGTGCTTGGCCGAAGGCGCAAGCGCGGGCGGATTCGGGTTTCTCGATGCGCCCGTCTCGGGCGGGCAGGCGGGCGCGGAGAACGGCGCGCTGACCATCATGGTCGGCGGCGACGCGACCGCGTTCGCGCAGGCCGAGCCCATCATGCGCGCATACGGCAAAACGATCACGCACATCGGTCCCGCAGGCTCTGGCCAGCTCGCAAAGATGGTCAATCAGATCTGCATCGCTGGCGTTGTGCAGGGCTTGGCGGAAGGGTTGGCGTTCGCCGAGCGCGCCGGCCTCGACGCGGAAACGGTAATCGCCGCCATCTCGAAGGGCGCCGCGCAAAGCTGGCAGATGGACAATCGCTGGAAGACAATGGTCGCCGGCAAATATGATTTCGGCTTCGCCGTAGATTGGATGCGCAAGGATCTCGGCCTTGTGCTGGAGGAAGCGCGCGCCAACGGGTCGCCCGTGCCGGTGACTGCGCTTGTCGACCAATTCTACGCCGAAGTGCAGGCCATGGGCGGCGCGCGCTGGGACACCTCAAGCTTGATCGCGCGCCTGAAGCGGTAATCGCCCGCCCATGCCAACGCCCACGATCTTCGTCGACGCCGACGCCTGCCCGGTGAAAGAGGAAATCTACCGCGTCGCCAGACGCACGAACTGCCCGGTGCAGGTCGTCGCCAACAGCTTCATGCGCACGCCTCCCGGCGTGACGCTGACCGTCGTCGATGCCGGTCCTGACGCCGCGGATGATCGGATCGCCGAGCACGTGAAGCCGGGCGACATCGTCGTCACCAACGACATCCCGCTGGCGAGCCGTACGCTGCGCGCGGGCGGCGCTGCGTTGGCCGCGACCGGCAAGGCGTTCACCGCAAGCTCGATCGGCGCCGCCTTGGCGCAGCGCGAATTGATGGAGCATCTGCGCTCTTTCGGGGAAGGCGGCGGCGGTCCGAAACCGTTCTCCGCTGCAGATCGATCGCGGTTTCTCACCGCGCTCGATGCAGCCGTGGCGAAGGCGAAGCGCGGCGGGTGAGGCGAGCGGCGCTGCCGCTTAGCTTTTGAGCAGAAGTGCAGCCTGTTCTGCGAAATACGTCACCACCCCATCGGCGCCCGCGCGCTTGAACGCCGTCAGCGTTTCGAGGATCGCGCGGTTCTCATCGAGCCAGCCATTCGCCGAAGCTGCCTTGATCATCGCGTATTCGCCGGAAACCTGGAACGCGAAGGTCGGCAGGCCGAAGGCGTCCTTCACGCGCCGGATGATGTCGAGATAGGGCAGGCCCGGCTTGACCATCAGCATGTCGGCGCCTTCCGCGACATCCATCGCGCATTCCTTCAGCGCCTCGTCTGAGTTTCCGAAATCCATTTGATAGGTTTTCTTGTCGCCCTGCAGCGCCACCGCCGTGCCGATCGCGTCGCGATAGGGCCCGTAAAAGCACGACGCATATTTCGCCGCATAGGAAAGAATCAGCGCGTCAGGCTGGCGCGCGTTCTCCAGCGCGGTCCGGATCGCGCCCACGCGCCCATCCATCATGTCCGAGGGCGCGAGAATATCGGCGCCGGCTTCCGCGAGCAGCACAGCCTGATCCGCCAAGCGCGCGACGGTTTCGTCATTGAGGATGCGCCCGTTCTCTAAGATGCCGTCATGGCCGTGATCGGTGAACGGATCGAGCGCCACGTCCACCATCACGCCGAGCTGCGGCGCAGCCGCCTTCATCGCTTTGACGCACGCAGGCACCAGCCCATCAGGGTTGAGCGCCTCCGTGCCGACGCGGTCCTTCTTGATTGGCGCAATATTGGGGAAAATCGCGACAGCGGGGATCCCGAGCGCCACGGCGCGCTCCGCCGCGGCAGCGGCGGCGTCCACGCTGAGGCGATCCACGCCCGGCATGGCCGCGACCGGCTGCCGGTCCTCGCGGCCGTCATGCACGATCAGCGACCAGATCAGGTCCTCGGTTTGAAGCGAGGATTGCCGCGTCAGCCGCCGGACCCATTCAGCCTGGCGCAGCCGCCGCGGCCGGGCGGCGGGGAAAGGGGCGGTGCGGTCGTGTAAGGAGGCCATAACGTCTCGCTGGCAGAGTAAGTGCGCCGGTTGGCCCTATTTCCATTGGGCCAGTTGAACGCCAATATAAACCCCTTCGGGCGTGCAGGATTGCGGAATGCGGGAACAAGACCTTGAGGCCTTCACACGGGCGGTGGACGCCATCCGCGATCAAGGACGCTATCGCGTTTTCGCCGACATTCGCCGCGAGCGGGGCCGGTTTCCCCATGCGCGCCTGCGCCGGCCGGACGGCGGCGATACGCCCATCGTCGTCTGGTGCTCGAACGATTATCTGGGGCAGGGCCAGTCCGAAGAAGTGATCGCCGCCGCCCACCTCGCCATCGACGACGTCGGCGCAGGCTCGGGCGGCACGCGCAACATTTCCGGCACCACCAGCTATCACGTCGATCTGGAGCAGGAGCTTGCGGCGCTGCACGGCAAGGAATCCGCGCTGCTGTTCACGTCCGGCTATGTCTCCAACGAGGCGACCTTGTCGACGCTGGCGCGGCTTTTCCCAGACATCTGGATGTTTTCCGATTCCCTGAACCACGCCTCGATGATCGAAGGCATTCGCCGCGCCAACTGCGAAAAGCGAATCTTCCGCCACAACGATTTGCAGCATCTGGAATCGCTGCTGAATGAGGCGCCCGCCGATGCGCCCAAACTGATCGCGTTCGAGAGCGTCTATTCCATGGACGGCGATACCGCGCCGATCGAAGCCATCTGCGACATCGCCGATCAATATGGCGCCATGACCTATCTGGATGAGGTCCATGGCGTAGGTCTGTACGGCGAAACCGGCGGCGGCGTCGCCGAACGCGACGGCGTCATGCACCGCGTCGATTTCATCGAAGGAACCCTCGCCAAGGCCTTCGGCACCATGGGCGGCTATGTCACCGGTCCGCGCGTGGCGATCGACGCCATTCGCTCCACCGCGCCGGGGTTCATCTTCACCACATCGCTTGCGCCCTCGATCGCAGCCGCGGCGCTCGAAAGCGTGCGGCTGGTGCGCCGCTGCCCGCACATGCGCTCCAGGCTTGCGGAGCGGGCGGAAACCCTAAAGCGCCGCTTCCGCGACGCCGGCCTGCCGGTGATGGAGTCCTCCACCCACATCGTGCCGCTCCTGGTGGGCGATCCGGTGCGCTGCAAGGCGATTTCCGACGCGCTGCTCTATGACCACGGCGTGTATGTGCAGCCGATCAATTATCCGACCGTGCCGCGCGGGACCGAGCGCCTGCGCTTCACGCCCTCGCCGTTCCACGACGACGCGCTGATGGACAAGCTGATCGCAGCGCTCACCACCGTCTGGGGTCAGTTCAGCAAGGCCGCCGCCTGACATGACGGGGCAGGGGATCGACCGCGAGGTGATCTTTGAGACGGTGACGCTCGGCGGCTTTGCCAAGGTGACGGCGGTGGACGTGAAGACAGGCGTCGAGGCGTGCGCTTTCGGTCCGCCCGAGGCGGCGAACGGTCCGCTGCGGGTTCTGGCGCTGCGCAAGCTGGAGAAGCTGCTGGAGGACGCTACCGCGCCGAGACCCTCGCCGGGACGTTTCGCCTAGTCTTCTGCGCCGTCGATGTCTTCGCCGTCGCCGCGCCGGCGGACGCCGCGGCCCAGCCCGATGCGCTTGGCGAAATCGGAGCGTTTCTGCGCGTAGGCCGGCGCCACCATGGGATAGTCCGGCGGCAGCCCCCAGCGCTTGCGATACTCCTCCGGCGACATCCCGTACGTGGATCGCAGGTAGCGCTTGAGCATTTTGAGTTTTTTGCCGTCTTCGAGGCAGACGATGTAGTCGTTCTGGACGCTCTTATTGACCGGCACCGCCGGTTTGGGCCGGTCGGCGGGGCGCTCCTCTACGCCGTTCTGCAGCCCGATCACCGCGGCGTGCACCGTGCGGATGAGATCGGGCAGACGCTCCACCTCGACCGCATTGTGGGCGACATAGGCGGTCACGATGTCCGTCGTCAGCTCAAGAGCATCAGTTTCGAAGGGCGTCCCCTCGCCTTCGTCGCTCGACATGCGCCAGTCCTGAAAACCTATAATTGAATCAGATTTACGATTCTCATACCGCGCTTCTTCATGGCCAAGCAAGTATTCCGGAAAGTTCCTAAGAAAACCGGGCGTAAGGTCTAGGATCGAATTCCGGTAGAACTGAGAATGCGGGTCAGCTTTGCTTCCTGTTGCGACGCGCAATATGCTCGCTTACCTCGACGCTGAAGCCGCGCCGATCCAGGAGAATTCATGAGCCAATCCCTCGCCAGCCCGCGCGCCGAGGGCGCGTCCTTTTTCGAGGCGTCGGTGCGCGAAGCAGACCCGGAGCTCGCCAAGGCGCTTGCGGAAGAGTTGGACCGCCAGCAGCGCCAGATCGAGCTGATCGCCTCGGAGAACATCGTCTCCCGTGCGGTGCTTGAGGCTCAGGGGTCCGTGCTCACCAACAAGTACGCGGAAGGCTATCCCGGCAAACGCTATTATGGCGGCTGCGAATTCGTCGACGTCGCCGAAGAGCTGGCGATCGCGCGCGCCAAGCGCCTGTTTGACTGCGCCTACGCCAATGTGCAGCCGCACTCCGGCGCGCAGGCCAACCAGGCGGTGTTCCTGGCTTTGCTTCAGCCTGGCGACAAGTTTTTGGGCATGGATCTCGCGTGCGGCGGGCACCTCACACACGGCGCGCCTGCCAACATTTCCGGTAAATGGTTTCAGCCCGTGGCGTATGGCGTGCGCCGCGACGATCAGATGATCGACTATGATGAGGTCGCAGCCATCGCCGAGCGCGAACGACCAAAGCTCATCATCGCCGGCGGCTCCGCCTATTCGCGCGCGATCGATTTCGCCAGGTTTCGCGCCATAGCGGACTCCATCGGCGCCTATCTCATGGTCGACATGGCGCACTATGCCGGTCTGATCGCGGCGGGCGTCTACCCTTCGCCGCTGCCGCATGCGCACGTGGTGACGACCACCACCCACAAGACATTGCGCGGGCCGCGCGGCGGCATGATCCTGTCCAACGACCCCGATCTCGGCAAAAAGTTCAATTCCGCGGTCTTTCCGGGCCTTCAGGGCGGTCCTTTGATGCATGTGATCGCGGCAAAGGCTGTCGCGTTCCATGAAGCGCTGCAGCCGACCTTCAAAACCTATGAGCGGCAGGTTCTGGAGAACGCGCGCGCGCTGACGCAGCGGCTCGTTGAAAACGGCTTGGCCGTCGTGTCCGGCGGCACCGATTGCCATTTGGCCCTGATCGATCTGCGGCCAAAAAACGTGACGGGAAAGGCCGCCGAAGGCAGCCTCGAACGCGCGCTGATCACCTGCAACAAGAACGGCATTCCCTTCGATCCCCAGAAGCCGGCGATCACGTCCGGCATTCGCGTGGGATCGCCGGCGTGCACGACACGCGGTTTCGGGCCCGCCGAATTCCGCATGGTCGCTGACCTGATGGTCGAGGTGCTGGACGCGCTCGCCAAATCCAATGGCGACAATTCAGCCGCCGAAGCCGCTGTCGCGGAAAAGGCGCAGCGCTTGACCGCGCGCTTCCCCATTTATCCGTAACCGCGCGTCAAGCGCTTCCGGAGCGTCGGGATGCGTTGCCCGTTCTGCCAAAACGAAGACACCCAGGTCAAAGACAGCCGCCCGACCGAGGATGGCGCCTGCATCCGCCGCCGCCGCCAATGCGGACAATGCGGGGCGCGCTTCACCACCTTCGAGCGCGTTCAATTGCGCGAAATGGTTGTGGTCAAGAAGTCGGGCCGGCGTGAGCCGTTCGAGCGCGACAAGCTGGATCGTTCGCTGACAATTGCGCTGCGCAAACGGCCCATCAGCGCCGAGCAGGTCGAGCAATTGGTCTCCGGCATTGTGCGCCGTCTAGAGAATGAAGGCGAAACCGAAATCACCTCCGAAACCATTGGCGAAATGGTCATGGAGGCGTTGGCCAATTTGGACCCCGTGGCGTACGTCCGCTACGCCTCGGTCTATCGCGACTTCTCCGAAACCAAGGATTTCACCGCGATCCTCGACGATCCAAGACTTGGCGATCTGGCCGCCAAACCCGGCAAGCGCGACGCGTCGAAGAGGCCGGATTGAGCCGCCCATCCGTCACCTTGAAGCTGGCCACCAGCCTCGATGGGCGGATCGCGACACGCTCAGGCGAAAGCAAATGGATCACGGGAGAGGCCGCGCGCGCGCAGGGCCATCGCCTGCGCGCAGACCACGACGCTGTGCTGATCGGCATCGGCACGGCGCTGGCCGATGATCCCGAATTGACGGTGCGCACAGGCGAACCGCCGCGCATGCAGCCCTTGCGCGTGGTTTTGGACAGCGCGCTGCGTCTGCCGCCGACGGCGCGTCTTGCAGCCACGTCACAATCCGTCTCCACGCTCGTCATCTGTGCTGGCGACGCCGATCCAGCACGCGCCGAAGCGCTGACGCGGGCAGGCGTTCGCGTGGCCTTCACCCAATCCTCCCGCAGCGTCGATGTTCGCGAAGCGCTCGATCTCTTGAACGCCTGGCGCAGCGGTCTGCGCGTCCTGATCGAGGGCGGCGGCGCCGTTGCGGCGTCTTTTTTGTCGGCGGGTTTGGTGGATCGCATCGAATGGTTTCGCGCCCCCATCATCCTCGGCGGCGACGGCGTGGCGTGTATCGGCGCGCTTGGTTTTGAGACGCTGAGCAGCGCCTTGACGTACCGGCGGGTTGCAGTTCGCCCCATAGAGCGCGATGTTTGGGAAAGTTTTGAGCGAGATCCGTCATGTTTACCGGCATCGTCTCCGCCATCGGTGAAGTAGCGCGCATCGCGCCCGGTCCGGTCACGCGGCTGGAAGTGCGCTCTCCTTATGATCCAGCGACCGTCGATATCGGCGCCTCGATTTCACATGCCGGCGCGTGTCTCACCGTCATCGAACGCAGGCGCTCCAGCGAAGGCATGGTGCATGTGGTCGAGGCCGTTCCCGAAACGCTCGCGCGCACGACGCTGGGCAAGCTGAATGTCGGCGACGCCGTCAATCTCGAGCGCTCGCTGAAACTGGGCGACGAATTCGGCGGCCACATCGTCGCCGGCCATGTCGACGCCGTTGGCGTGGTGCGCTCCGTGGAGGAAGACGGCGGCTCCTGGCGCGTCGTTGTCGCCGCGCCCTGCGAGGTCATGCGATTGATTGCGCACAAGGGCAACATCGCGGTCGATGGCGTCGCGTTGACCGTAACCGCAGTGACGAATGAAACGTTCGAGGTGGCGATCATTCCCCACACGCGCGAATGCACCACGCTTGGCGATCTCGTTGAAGGCTACGAAGTCAATCTGGAAGCGGATATGCTGGCGCGGTATGTCGACCGCATGTTGGGCTGGAAGGACAAGAAGCGATGAGCGCCGCGCAGCCGCTGGACGATCTCCACCGCTATATTTCTCCAATCGAGGAAGTGGTCGAAGAGGCCCGTCAGGGCCGCATGTTCATTCTGGTCGACGCCGAAGACCGGGAGAACGAGGGCGATCTCGTCATTCCCGCGCAATTCGCCACGCCGGACAAAGTGAACTTCATGGCGCGGTTCGGCCGCGGGCTCATTTGCCTCGCCATGACAGCCGAACGCACGCGCGCGCTAGGCCTGGAGCCGATGGCGCCGCGCAACGAAACCCGGCACAAGACCGCATTCACCGTCTCGATCGAAGCGCGCGAAGGTATTTCGACCGGCATCTCCGCCCATGATCGCGCGCACACCATTGCCGTAGCCATCGATCCCACGAAGTCCGCCGCCGACATCACCACGCCAGGACACGTATTCCCGCTCGAAGCGCGCCCCGGCGGCGTGCTTGTCCGCGCGGGCCACACCGAAGCCAGCGTCGATATCGCGCGGCTGGCGGGCCTGCTGCCGAGCGCGGTCATTTGCGAGATCATGAAGGACGACGGCGCCATGGCGCGGCTTCCTGATCTCATCGGGTTCGCGCAATTCCATAATCTGAAGATCGGCACGATTGCGGATCTGATCGGCTATCGCCGCCAGCACGATCACATGATCGAAAAGCTCGGCGAACGCCCCTTCAAATCGCGCTTCGGCGACGCCTTCCGCATTGTGATCTTCAAGAACACGCTCGATGGCGCGGAATACCCCGCTCTGGTGAAGGGCGATATTGCGCCGGATCGCCCTGCGCTCGTGCGCGTGCACCGCCTGGATTTCGGCGCCGATGTGCTGGCGGGCGCGGGGCCGCGGGGCCAGCTCATCGATCACGCCATGGCCGAAATCGCACGCGAAGAGGGCGCGGGCGTCATCGTCATCATTTGGGATCGCCAGACCTCGGCGCTCTCATCGCGGTTTCTGGGCGCACAGCCGGCCGATATCGCTGATCCTTCCTTGATGCTGCGCGAATACGGGGTAGGCGCGCAGATATTGAGAGAACTGGGCGTGCGGCAAATGGTGCTGTTGTCGGATTCGCCGCATACGCTGGTCGGCCTGGACGGCTACGGTCTCACCATCGCGGGCTGGCGCGGCTTCCAGCATGACCAGGGGACCCCGTCGTCATGAAGACCGAGACGCCGCAATCTGAAATCTCCACGCCGGGCGCGCGCGTGCTTATTGTCGTCGCACCCTATTACCGCGCGATCACCGACAAGCTTGTCGACGGCGCCAGCGCCGCCTGCACGCAAGCCGGCGCCGAAGTCGATGTGGTGGAGGTGCCCGGGACGTTTGAAATTCCGCAGGCCATCGCCCACTGCGCCGCGGCGGCGCCGTCGCGCTACGAAGGCTTCATCGCCTTGGGGTGCGTTATCCGGGGAGAAACCTCGCATTATGATTATGTCTGCGGCGAGAGCGCCCGCGCGCTGATGGATCTGGGCGTCATCCGCGGTCTGGCGATCGGCTATGGCGTCTTGACGGTGGATTCGCTGGCCCAGGCCGACGCGCGCAGCGCGCCTGCGCGCAACAAGGGTGAAGAATCTGCGCGTGCATGCCTGGCGCTGATCGCGCTGAAACGCCAGCTCGCATCGCAATGATCGCCGCTGAAGCCCAAGCGCGGCGCCGCGCGCGTCTCGCCGCGGTGCAGGCGCTTTATCAAATGGAATTGTCCGGCGCGACGCCGTCTGCGATGCGCGATGATTTCGACGCCGGCCGTTTGCCCGTCGATGAAGAGGCCGTCGCACCGGGCGAAGGCGACATGGCCCTGTTCGAAGCGATTGTGTTTGGCGTGGTGGAGCAGCAGGGCGCGATCGATCGCGCCATCTCGCAGCGTCTCGCCCGGAACTGGCGTCTCGACCGCATCGACTCTGTCGCGCGCGCAATTCTGCGCGCCGGCGTTGTCGAACTTTGGCGTCGCCGCGACATCGATACGCCGATCGTGATCGATGAATATATCGAGATCGCCAAATCGTTCTTCGGCGACACCGCGGAAACCGGGTTCATCAACGCCGCGCTCGATGCGTGCGCCAAGGATGCGCGTCCCGATGCCGGCGTGGGATGAAATCGATCTGATCGAAAACCTGTTCGCGCCGCTGGCCACGGCGCCGGAAGCGCGCGGATTGCGGGACGACGCCGCCGTCGTCAGCCCCTCGCATCCTCTGGTGATCACCGCCGACGCGATTGTCGAACGCGTGCACTTTCTGCCCGATGATCCGCTCGACGGCGTGGCGATGAAAGCGCTGCGCGTGAACTTTTCCGATCTCGCGGCAAAGGGAGCCGTACCGATCGGAGCCCTCATCACCCTGATGTGGCCCGCATCGCGCGATGGCGCACGCCTCGCCGCGTTCGCGGAAGGCTTGAAGCAGGACCTGGCGGCCTATCGCTGCGCCCTTTGGGGCGGCGACACGACATCGACGCCGGGTCCGTTTGCAGTCTCCGTCACCGCGTTCGGCAAGCCATGCGGACCAAACACGCCGAGCCGCGCGGATGCCCGCATCGGCGACGATGTCTGGGTGACCGGAACGATCGGCGACGCCGCGCTGGGCTTGCGTCTTCTGCGAGACAGCGCAACGCCGGCCTCCCCGGACCATGAATTTCTGATGACCCGATATCGCCGCCCCGAACCGCGCGTGAGCTTTGCGCCCACGATTGCGGCTTTGGCGCATGCAGCCATGGATGTCTCAGACGGCCTGATCGGCGATGCGGCGAAATTATCCGCGGCTTCGGGCGTCATGCTCACGCTGCAGCAAGAGCGCGTGCCGGTATCCGAGGCGGCGCGGTCCGTTCTCGCACAGCGGCCCGACCTCATGGACTGCGTCTTGGATGGCGGCGACGACTACGAAATTATCTTCACCGCCGATCCATTATCGGCCTCCGCCATTGAAGCCGCCGTGCGCGCGCATAGCGTCCAGGCGACCAGGATCGGCGCCGTGTCGGCGGGGGAGGGCGTGCGGCTCGAATTCCCTGGCGCCCCCGCGCGTCATGTCCGCCGAGGCGGATATCGCCACGCATTCGCGAGCGGCGGGTAAGGTTTGGTCAACGCTCTGCCGTCAGGCTGCGCATGCAAGGAGATGCGCATGCGACGTGCAATTGCGGCGGCGTTGATCGCCTCGACCATGCTGGCGGGTTTGTCCGCCGCATCGGCCCAGCCCTCGGCCAGCGAAGCGGAGACACAGCGCTCGATGGACGCCATGCACATCGCCGTGCCGGTCGTGCAGAACGGCCGGCTGGTGAGCTACATCTTCGCCTCCGTCCGTGTGGACATCGCCGGAGGCGTCGATCTGTGGCGCACCCGGGAGAAGGCGCATTTCCTCCGTGACGCCTTGATTCAGGCGGCGCATCAGGCGCCGCTCACCGATCCCGCGAATATGGACGCGCTGAATCGCCCTGCAGCGATCGCCGCCTTTCGTCGCGCGGCCGAGCAGACGCTTGGCCCCCGCGCGGTGCGCGGCGTTTCAATCATTTCCACCCAGTCCAGCCGCCAATCCGCAGCGCAATATTGAGCGCCGTCGCCCCGCCGCTTGCGGCGATTGGGCGCCATTGCGCCGCACGCGGCCTTTTGGCAGTGTCCCCGCCGATTTGCGGGGGGAGGGCCGCTCAGGCGCGGCTCCAACGGTCGGTCTGGGCCGTTCCCCCTGATTTTTCCCGGATCGCTCGAGGACTCTAAGCGAATGGATACACCGACTTTGGTTGTGTGGCTGGCGATTGCCGCTGGCCTGCTGGCCGCCGTGTACGGCTGGGCGCAAACGCAAAACATCCGCGCCGCGAGCGCCGGCACCGACCGGATGAAAGAGATCGCCGCAGCCATTCAGGAAGGGGCCAGAGCCTATCTGAACCGGCAGTACACCACCATCGCCTGGGTCGGCGTCGGGATCACCATCCTCTTGTTCGTGCTGTTCTGGGGGTCTTGGCAAATTCCGCTGGGTTTCGTGATCGGCGCGGTTCTGTCTGGCGCCGCCGGCTATATCGGCATGAATGTTTCGGTGCAGGCCAATGTCCGCACCACCGAAGCGGCCCGCACCAGCCTCGCGGGCGGTCTTTCGATGGCGTTCAAGGCGGGCGCGGTGACCGGCATGCTCGTGGCCGGCTTCGCGCTGCTCGGCGTCGCAGTCTATTACCTCATCCTCACCGAAGCCCTTCAGTTGCCGCCCACCAGCCGCGAAGTGGTGGACAGCCTCGTTGCGCTCGGCTTCGGCGCGTCGTTGATCTCAATCTTTGCGCGCCTTGGCGGCGGCATCTTCACCAAGGGCGCCGATGTCGGCGGCGACCTCGTCGGCAAGGTTGAAGCGGGCATCCCCGAAGACGATCCGCGTAATCCCGCGACGATCGCAGACAATGTCGGCGACAATGTCGGCGATTGCGCAGGCATGGCGGCGGACCTGTTCGAAACATATGCGGTGAGCACGGTCGCCACGATGGTCTTGGCGTCGATCCTGTTCCGCGACGCTGCTGAAGTGAGCACGGTGATGGCGATGCCGCTGGCCATTGGCGGGATGGCGATCCTGGCGTCTTTGGCGTCCACCCTTTTTGTGCGTCTGGGCCCTGACAACAACATCATGGGTGCGCTCTATAAGGGCCTGATCGCCGCCGGCTTGATGTCGGCGGTGGGTCTTGCGGCCGTGATCTATTGGATGAACGGCGGCTTTGGTCCCGTCGCCCCGAGCGCGGGCCTGAGCTCGCCGCTGGCGACGATCACTGGCATGGACCTGCTTCTGTGCGGGCTGGTTGGTTTGGGCGTCACTGGCGCCATCGTTTGGATCACGGAATACTACACCGGCACCAATTTCCGGCCCGTGAAATCCGTCGCTCAGGCGTCGGTGTCCGGCCATGGCACCAACGTCATTCAAGGCCTTGCGGTGTCGATGGAAGCCACCGCCTTGCCCGCGCTTGCGATCGTGATCGGCATCGTTGCGTGCAACATGATGGCGGGCCTGTTCGGCATCGCCATCGCGGTGACGACGATGTTGTCGGTGTGCGGCATCATCGTTGCGCTCGATGCGTTCGGTCCCGTCACCGACAATGCCGGCGGCATCGCGGAAATGGCGGAATTGCCGTCCGATGTGCGCAAAACCACTGACGCGCTCGACGCGGTCGGCAACACCACGAAGGCGGTGACGAAGGGCTACGCGATCGGCTCTGCGGGTCTCGGCGCGCTGGTCCTGTTCGCCGCGTACTTCGAAGACATGCGCTATTACGCAAGCAATCCTGGCGAATACAGCTTCTTCGACGGCGTCGCGCCGGACTTCGGCTTGAACAATCCATACGTCATCGTCGGCCTCTTCATCGGCGGACTGTTGCCGTACCTGTTCGGCGGCATCTCCATGACCGCTGTGGGCCGCGCCGCGGAAGCCGTGGTCGCCGAAGTGCGCCGCCAGTTCCGCGAAATCCCCGGCATCATGGATCGCACTGCAAAGCCTGATTATGGCCGCGCCGTGGACATGCTCACCCGTTCCGCCATCAAGGAAATGATCATTCCCTCGATGTTGCCGGTGCTTGCGCCCGTGGTGATCTTTTTCGTCGTGTGGGCGGTGTCGGGCGAACGCAGCGAGGCGCTCGCAGCGCTTGGCGCCTTGCTCGTTGGCGTGATCGTCACCGGCCTCTTCGTCGCCATCTCGATGACGTCTGGCGGCGGCGCATGGGACAACGCCAAGAAGAGCTTTGAAGACGGCTTCGTCGACAAGGAAGGCGTGCGTCACATGAAGGGTTCGGATGCGCACAAGGCGTCCGTCACCGGCGACACCGTCGGCGATCCCTACAAGGACACCGCCGGTCCCGCGGTGAACCCGATGATCAAGATCACCAACATCGTCGCGCTTCTGTTGCTGGCGGTGATGGCGCACCAAGGCTGATCTGGCGCGAACGGCCATAAAAACGAAACGCCCCGTCTTACAACAGGCGGGGCGTTTTGATTTGGGTCGCTGTACCGCCGATCAGTTGCGGCGGCGGCCGCCTTCATTGTCTTCCGTGCGGATGGGCGAGCCGCGTCCGACATTGCCGAAAATCTGTTCCAGAATGCCAAGCTCGCGGCCCCGCGTCGGCGTGGCGTTGTCATTGTAGGCGACGATATTGCCGCGCTCGATGCCGAACCGGTCGACGCTCTGCACCACGTCGCCCTCGCCGAAGCGCACGACAATGACTTCGCGGCTCACCGTGCGCGGCCGCAGGAACGCGATCCGCTGCTGGTCGCTGGCGACATAATACCAGGCCGCCGCATCCATCACGCCCGTCGTGGAAGGCGTGCCCAGCCGCGCCCGCACGGTGTCCCGGGTGTCGACGCCGATTTGCACCGTCGTCGCCTCCGGAGTATCGGCGACAAAACCCTGATGCGTGCGCACAGGCGAACACGCGCCCAAGGTCACCAGCAGCGCCGCCGCCGTCGCGCTCAGAAGGCCGCCATTCATCTTTCACCTCAGGATCGCTATGTCCGTGCACGACGCCTAAAGCCGCCCGCAACCAGCGGCAAGAGGGACGCACAGACCATGGACCGTCAGATTAAGCCCTCACGATGGCGGAGTCTCTGGCCCGGCCGCGATGGCCCGGCCCAGGCCCTGTTGGCGCACGTGATCCAGGCCTCGCGGCAGCCGGACTTCTTCGGCGATGGACGGATTGCCGACAGCGTCGATGGCCGCCTGGAGCTGATCTTTCTCCATATGGCGCTGCTCTTGCGGCGCCTGCGCGCGGATGAGGGGAGCAGCGCCCTGGCGCAAACCCTGACCGACCGCTTCTTTCGCCATCTCGACGAGGGCTTCCGCGAGGTCGGCGTCGGCGACTTGTCGGTGCCGAAAACCATGAAACGCGTCGCCGGCCAGTTCTACGGGCGCCTGGAGGCGTATGACCGCGCCCTCGACGCCGCCGATCTTGAGGCCCTGCGGGAGGCGCTGGCGCGCAATTTCGGCGCAGCGCTTGAGCCGTCCACGGCGTTTCAGACGGCCCTGGCCGCCCACGCAGCCGCCCTCAGTCGCGGCTTGGCCGCAACACCGACAGCAGACCTGGCGACGGCCTCTGCATGGCGGTTCACGACGGCTTGATCGATGCGCTAGCGTTGCGGGGTGGCGGTGACTATGGTCCCCGCGCGCAAGCGCATGGCGGGCGTGCGAACCACGAAGAGAGGCAGGGCCGCATGCCCAACGAGCTAGTGCTCTCCATCGACGCCATGGGCGGCGATCACGCGCCGGACATCGTGTTGGACGGCGTGGAGCGCGCGGCGCGAAAACACCAGGGCGTTCGATTTATCCTGCACGGCGCGGAAACCCAGGTTCAGGACCTGCTGCGCACCCGCGCGGCGGCTCGGCAGGCGTCGCGCATCGTCGCCGCCGAACGCGCCATCGCCATGGACGTGAAGCCGAGCCAGGCATTGCGCCAGGGCAAGGGCTCAAGCCTTTGGAATGCCGTGGGATCCGTCGCCGACGGCGAGGCGCACGCGGTCGTCTCGGCCGGCAACACCGGCGCCTACATGGCCATCGCCATGTTCCGGTTGCGCACCATGGCGGGCGTGCATCGTCCAGCGCTCGCCGCGATGTGGCCGAGCATGCGCGGCGGCAAAGTCGCGGTGCTGGACGTCGGCGCCAACGTCCAGGCCGACGCCGAACAATTGGTCGATTTCGCCATCATCGGCGAGGCCTATCACCGCGCCATCACCGGCGCGGCGCATCCCACTGTCGGGCTGCTCAATGTCGGTTCGGAAGAGCAAAAGGGCCACGAAGAAATCCGCGCCGCCGCGCGCCTCATTCGTGAATCCGCCGTAAAACTGGCGTTTCACGGCTTTGTCGAAGGCGACGACATCGCCAAGGGCACCGTCGACGTGATCGTGACCGATGGATTCACCGGCAACATCGCGCTGAAGACAGCCGAAGGCACTGCGCGCCTCGTCGCCGGTTTTCTGCGCGAAGCGCTCAGCAGCAACCTGATGTCGCGCATCGGCGCGCTCATCGCTTATCCCGCGCTGCGCAAACTCCGCGACCAGATGGATCCGCGCAACGTCAACGGCGCGGTGTTTTTGGGACTGAACGGCTTGGTCGTCAAAAGCCATGGCGGCACCGATGGACCGGGCTTCGCGGCAGCGATTGATGTCGCGGTCCAACTCGCCCGCAGCGAGTTTCGTGATGAGATCGCGCGCAACATTGCGCGTTTGGCGGATTCCGCCGCCGCCGACGCGTCTGGACAGGCGGCGCAATGAGCCGGCGCAGCGTTTTCTGCGGCGTCGGCGGATACCTGCCCGACCGCGTGCTCAGCAACGAGGAATTGTCCGCGCGCGTCGACACGACCGACGCTTGGATCCGCGAACGCACCGGCATTCGCGAACGTCACATCGCGGCGGATGACCAGAAAACCTCCGATCTCGCGCTTGAAGCATCCAAGCGCGCGCTGGCGCATGCGGGAAAGAGCGCTGACGATATTGACTTGATCGTGCTGGCGACCGCGACGCCTGATCTCACCTTTCCCGCTACCGCCGCGCGTGTGCAGGCCGCGCTCGGCGTCACCAAGGGCGCCGCATTTGACGTGCAGGCGGTGTGTTCCGGGTTCATTTTCGCGCTCGCGACGGCCGACAACGCGCTGGTGCGCGGGCAGGCGCAATGCGCGCTGGTGATTGGCGCGGAGACCTTCTCGCGCATCCTCGATTGGGAAGATCGCGCCACCTGCGTCCTGTTCGGCGACGGAGCAGGCGCCGTCGTGCTCGAAACTGAGCCGGAAAAGCGCGCTGGCGATCGCGGCGTGATCTCGACTTTCATCCGCACCGACGGCCGCATGCACGATCTGCTATTCGTGGACGGCGGGCCTTCGCAGACGGGCACGGTCGGCAAGCTGCGCATGCAGGGCAACGCGGTCTTCCGCCAGGCCGTGGAGCACATCTCCGGCGCCATGGTGGAGGCCTGCGCCCGCGGCGGGGTGGACCTGCAGGACGTCGATTGGTTCGTGCCCCACCAAGCCAATCAGCGCATTCTGGACGGCGTCGCCCGCCGGCTCGGCATCCCGCCTCAGAAGGTGGTCTCCACCGTGGCGGAGCATGGCAATACGTCGGCCGCCTCGGTGCCGTTGGCGCTCGACGCAGCCGTGCGTGACGGCCGCATCCAGCCCGGACACCTCGTCCTGGTGGAAGCGCTGGGCGGCGGATTGACCTGGGGCGCGGCGCTGATCCGCGTTTGACCTAAGTCCCGAACAAGACTAGCTTTTCGGACAGGCTCTGAAGGGGGGCGCGATGTCGCCGCCAAAGACCGTCACACGTGCTGACCTGGTGGAAGCCGTTGCTCGCAAGGCCGACATCCAGCGCAGCGACGCGACTGCGCTTGTCACCGACGCCCTGGATCAGGTCGTCGCCTCGTTGACGCAGGGCGATCACGTCAAACTGTCGCGCTTCGGTAATTTCGTTGTGCGCAGCAAGCGCAAGCGCGTGGGCCGCAATCCCAAAACGGGCGAGGAAGTGCCGATCACCCCGCGCAGGGTAGTGACCTTCCGGCCTTCGCAGCTGCTGCGCGAGCGGGTCGAAGCCGCCAAGCTGCGGCGCTGACCCTTCCCGGCTGAACACAAGAAAATGGTCGGAGCGAGAGGATTCGAACCTCCGACCCCCAGTCCCCCAGACTGGTGCGCTAACCGGGCTGCGCCACGCTCCGACGGAGGCGGGTTGATAGCGGTCCGCGGCGGGCTTGTCGATGCCGGCGCGGAGGGCGCCTCAGCGCCGCAAGGTCAGCCCGAACCAGGCGCGGTTTTGCTCGAACTCGCGCAAGGGGACGGTCGAGTCCTGATCCGCCCGGGCGTACCGCGCATTGATGGTCGCCACCCGATTCACCAGCCAATCGAAGCCTGCGGTGTATTCGGTGCGGTCATCTTCGCGCGCGATGCCGTTGTAATCGTCTTTGACGTACCGTGCGCCGCCCACCAGGATGATGTTGCGGCGCAGCTCGTGATCGACTTGCACGCCATAGTCCGCACGCGTGAGGCTCGCGACGCCGGCGACGCCGGATTCCGTGACATTGCGTCCTGCGGAAAATCCGATCGTCGTTAGCAAAGTCGGGAACCAGTCCAGGTTGCCGCTTAAGGAAAAGCCATCGACGTCCGGTTGGTTCGGGTTGTCGAACTGCGCCCAGAAATACCCGACGCCGATTTCGCCGCGGATCAACCGCGTGATGTCGAACGAGGCGCCCGCCAAGGCTTGCTGCGCATCGAAATTCCGCGTGAATCCGGTCACGGGATCGACAACGTCGAATTCGCGCCAATCCTGCCGTCCCGATACGAACACAGCCGTGTCGGGGCTGAGCGCCAAATCCACGCGCCCATTGATGTTCGTGCCGGTGATGTCACGAAAATCCTGCGAGAAGACGCCGCCGCCCGCAAGGCGGCCGTCTTCGAAATCGGTATCCTGCACGCCGCCGCCGCCGGTCAGCCGGATGCGATTGAACGAGCCCACCAGCGCTGCGTTGGCAGCCCGCGATTCATATTCGATCGGATCGGCCAGGCCGACGGGATCGTTGCGCCCACGGGCTTCCTTGTCGTTGGCGAAGCTGGCGGAGAAGGTCGCCCGCCAGTCGCGGTGAATATCCAACCGGCCGTCGGCGCCAAGCCCAAAGCGCGAGATCGCGTCTTCGGAATTGTCGAGATACTCGTTATACCCGCCCGACGCGGTGAGGTTGAGTGCGTGGCGCGACCAGCCTGAAGAAAGACGCGCTGACCCATCGATGCGCGCGATGGTGTCTTCCACCACGGGTTGGGAAATATTGTCCGCCGTCGCAAACACATTGTCGTTGGATTCGATCGCTGCTGTGACGCTCGGAAACAGGCGAAATCCGCCGGCTGGAACGCCCTTGGCGTCATAGTCCGGTCTGGGCCGTTCGCCGACGCCTTGATTATTGCCCCGGTCATACGCCGCCGGCGCCGCCGCAGCGCTTGCGCCAAACAACGCCGCCAAGCCCGCCAGCACGCCGCCGGACAGTTTCATACGGCTACGCTTCATCCCCACCTCCCTCGGGCGCCGCCGGGCGGATGCGAAGGCGAACGCCGATTTTGGGGCAGTTGAAAGCCACGCGCTTCTGCAGCACAGCCAGGCTCGCCCCCGAGCCATTAACCTGCGTAAACTGCATCGACCCGGTTTGGAAGGGGCCGCTGCAAGAGCCCGGCCGACCGAGGCGCGGAGGACACGCATGGCGGACGCGGCGGCCGGGGCGATTACAGCCCCCAGGGCTCGTGAGCGGATGGATCGCGGCGCGCTCAGCTGGGCGCTCTTCGAATGGGCGCGAAACCCTTACGTCATCCTCTGCGTGATTTATGTCCTGGCGCCGTACATCGCCACCCAAGTCGTCGGCGATCCCGTGCGCGGCCAGGAGGCCATCTCCGGCTGGCACAAGGTTTCCGGTTTCGTGGTCGCGCTGACCGCGCCCTTCCTCGGCGCCGCCGCAGACCGCATGGGCCGCCGCAAACCAATGCTCGCTCTGGTGCTGGCGGTCATGGCGCCGGCGATTTTCCTGCAATGGTTCGCCCAGCCGGGCGATCAGGGCCTGCCGCTGTGGGGCGTCGGCGCGCTGGTCATCGTCACCAGCATCGCGTTCGCCTACACCGAAGTGCTGCACAACTCGATGCTCACCGCGGCCGCTAAGCCCAGGCTCCTGCCGCACGTTTCTGGACTTGGCCTTGCGCTCGGCAACGCCGCGTCGGTGCTGCTCTTGGTGTTTGTGCTCTTGACCATGGCGTTGCCGGGCCAAGTGGATTGGTCCTTCGTGCCCAGCGCGCCGATGTTCGGCCTGGATGCGCAGGCGCATGAACCCAGCCGCATCGTCGCTCCGCTCTCGGCGATCTGGCTCGTCGTGTTCGCTATTCCGCTGTTTCTGTTTACGCCCGACCTGTCTTCAACCGGCGTGAAGTTTGTCGATGCGGCGAAGGAAGGGCTCGTTGGCGTCGTCCGCACGGTGCGAAACCTGCGCAATCACCGCAATGTCGCGACCTTCCTTGTCGCGCGCATGATTTATGCCGACGGCAAAACCGCGATTCTGATTTTCGGCGGGGTTTACGCAGCAGGCGTCATGCACTGGACGCTCGTGGAGATGCTGGCGTTCGGCGTGATCCTGTCGGTGTTCGCGGTGTTCGGCGGATTTGCCGGCGGCTGGCTCGATGACGCGATCGGACCGAAAAACGCGGTCGCCGCCGAGATCGGCGTTACGCTCGTTTGCTTGCTCGCCATGGTGTCGATGTCGCCGGACGCGATGTTTTTCGTCATCCCTGTCGATCCCGCAGCGATCGTGTGGAACGGCCCGGTGTTCCAGACCGCGCCCGAGCTTGCCTATATCGGCGCATCCATGGTGATCGCCATTTCCATCACCGCGGCTTACGCGTCGAGCCGCACGCTGATGGCGCGCCTGTCGCCAAAGGGGATGGAGGGCGAACTCTTTGGCCTCTATGCGCTCTCGGGCGCAGCGACCGTGTGGCTCGGCCCGATGCTGGTGGAGTATTTCACTGGCGCCTATGACAGCCAGAAAGCCGGCTTCGGGTCGATTGCGATCCTGCTCGTGGTGGGCTTTCTGCTGATGCTGTTCGTGAAGCCGCCGCCGGCGCCGGACGAAGCGGGTTAATCCTTTCCCATCCAGTCAAACAATGGCTTCAGCGGCAGCCCCCAGGCCGTGCCCGCGATGGCGTAGAACAAAAGCGTCGCCCAAGGCGGCGCGCCGGCCAGCCGCTCGCCGATGCTGACCGCCGCGACAACATAAATCGCCAGAAAGACCAGGATCACCACGCTGCCGACCGCGCGCTTGGCTCCCCCCGACATGCGGCCATCTCCTGCAGCGGCGCTGAGCCGCGTCGTGCCTGCCCTCGCCCACGCTATTTGTAAGCCAGAGGAGATGTAGAAAATGGACGCCTCGAAGCCCAGCCGCGCGCGCGAGCCGCTTGTCGCAGCCTGGCTTGCCGCGCTGTGCCTGCTGGTCGTAGCGATGATCGTCGTCGGCGGCGCCACGCGCCTGACCGATTCAGGCCTCTCGATCACGCAATGGGATCTCGAAAAGGGTCTGACCCCGCCGCTGACCGCCGGCCGCTGGGCCGAAGAGTTCGCGCTCTATCAAGAGACCACCGAATACCGCGAGCAGAACGCAGGCATGAGCCTCAGCGACTTCCAGACCATCTATTGGTGGGAGTGGGGCCATCGCTTCCTGGGCAAAATGATCGGCTTGGTCTGGGCGCTTCCATTCTTTGTCTTCCTGGCGACAGGACGGCTTAGAGGGCGCGTGCTGCCGGCATTGGCGCTGGGCGCGCTCGGCGGCCTGCAAGGCGCGATCGGCTGGTGGATGGTCGTCAGCGGCCTGGAGGGCCGGCTCGATGTGAGCCCGATCCGCCTGGCCGTGCATCTGGGCATGGCGTTCCTGATCCTGGCCCTGGCCGCTCACCTGGCGCTCGACGCCGCCGGCGCGCGCGCAAATCCGGGGCGGGCAGGGACCGCGGCGCCGTGGCTGGCCGTCTTCTGCGCGCTTCTGTTTGCGCAGATCGTCTGGGGCGCGGTGACCGCCGGTTCGCACGCCGGGCGCGCTTACTCTGATTGGCCGACCATAGGCGGCTATTGGACGCCGCCCAACGAACCCTTGGCGCTGATCCAGTTCACCCACCGGATGCTGGGGTATCTCGTGGCCGCCGCCGCGCTCTGGATCGGTTGGTCAGGGCTCCGAGACGGCGCCGGCCGCGCGCGCGTGGCGGCGCTCCATGTCGGCGGTCTCGCGATAGCGCAAGCCGCGCTCGGCGTCGCCACGGTCATGACCGGCGCAGGGCTCCACATCGCCTTGACCCATCAGGCCGGCGCCATCTTGCTGTGGCTGGCCGCGACCGCCACTCTATCTCTGGCCCTGAGTAACCGAATACCGCAACGTTAAATCATTGGTTTATTGAACAAAACAGGCGTCACTTGACACGGCGGCGGCGCGCCCTCTAGACGACGCGGCTTCGCGCGGCCGGCAACTCGGCTGCGCCCAACAGGACCCACCATGCGCACCACCGTGACGCGCTCGGCCCAACCCGCCGAGACCACCCACAAATGGATCGTCGTCGACGCCGAAGGCGCTGTCGTCGGCCGTCTCGCCTCCTTCATCGCCAAGCGGCTGCGCGGCAAGCACCGCGCGGATTTCACCCCGCACGTCGACACCGGTGACCATGTCGTCGTGATCAATTGCGAGAAGGTGGCCTTCACCGGCAAGAAGCTGACCGACAAGGTCTATTACCGCCACACCGGCTATCCCGGCGGCATCAAGGAACGCGTCGCCGGCAAGGTGCTGGAAAGCAAGCATCCCGAGCGCGTGCTGGAAAAGGCCGTCGAGCGCATGATGCCGAAGGAAAGCCCGCTGGCGCGCAGGCAGCTCTCCAAGCTGCGCATCTATGCCGGCGCCGCCCATCCCCATGAGGCGCAGCAGCCCGAAACCGTCGACTTCAAGAGCATGAACAAAAAGAACGCGAGGATCGCATGAGCGATACGTATCAGGGCCTGGAAGCACTGGGCGAAGCCGCGGGCCGTCCCGCGCCGAGTGCCTCCGACGCGCCGCTGCGCGAGCAAAAGCTCGATGCGATGGGTCGCGCCTACGCCACCGGCAAGCGCAAGAACGCCATCGCCCGTGTTTGGGTGAAGCCCGGCAAGGGCCAGATCACCATCAACGGCAAGAACCAGGACGTGTATTTCGCACGGCCCGTATTGCGCATGGTGATCAATCAGCCGTTCCGCGTCACCGAGCGCGAAGGCCAGTACGATGTGGTGTGCACCGTCACCGGCTCAGGGCTTTCCGGACAAGCCGGCGCCGTGCGTCACGGCATCTCCAAGGCGCTTTCGGATTTTGAACCTGCGCTGCGGCCCGCACTGAAGCATGCCGGCTTCATCACGCGCGACAGCCGCGTGGTCGAACGCAAAAAGTACGGCAAGGCCAAAGCGCGCCGCAGCTTCCAATTCTCGAAACGCTGAACGATTTTCGAGGTATGGTGGAGACGGGCGCTTCGGAGACGAAGCGCCCGTTTTGCATGGAGCGCCGCGTGCGTGATTGGCCGGACACCTGGATTGCGGTTGATTCCGACGCCGACCGTCGCGGCTTCGAGGCCGAGCTTGCGCGCGAAGTCGCGCCCGATCATCCCCTGCACGCCGTGCCTGTCACGCTCATTGGCCGCGCCCAGGACGGCGATGACTTTCTGTTCGAAGACGCCGATGGCCGCTGCTTTGAAGTGCATTTGACGTTCGCTGCGCCCAGGCAGCGTCCGCCTTGGCCAAGCGCTGCGGCGTTTCCATCTTTTGCGGCATGGAGAAAGGCGACCAGCAATGCCTCCTAGCGTGTTCATCGATGGCGAAGCCGGCACCACCGGGCTGCAGATCCGAGACCGTCTCGCCCAGCGCACGGACGTGCGGCTTTTGTCGATTGCGACGGGCTTGCGCAAGGACGAAGCCGCGCGCCGCGCGCTGCTCAATGAAGCCGACGCCGTCATTCTCTGCTTGCCCGACGTGGCGGCGAAACAGGCCGTAGCCCTGATCGACAATCCCAATGTGCGCGTCATCGACGCATCCACCGCGCACCGCGTCGCCGAGGGGTGGACCTATGGCTTCGCCGAACTGGCGCCAACGCAACGCGAGGCCATCGCCGCGTCGAAACGGGTGACGAATCCAGGATGCTATCCGACCGGATTCATCGCGCTTGTGCGTCCCTTGGTGGAAGAGGGGCTCGTGCCGGCGGATTGGCCGGTCACCGTCAATGCGGTCTCGGGGTATTCCGGCGGCGGCAAAGCCATGATCGCGGAATTCGAAGACCGCGCGTCCGACGCCTACACCGATGCGCAATTCCGCATTTACGCGCTCAAGCTCGGTCACAAGCATGTGCCGGAAATGCAGGCCTACGCGCGGCTGGCGCGCGCGCCCTTGTTTGCGCCAAGCGTAGGCCGCTTCGCCCAGGGCATGATCGTTGAGGTCCCGCTCCAGCTTGCCGCGATGGCGAAGCCGCCGCGCTTTCGCGATCTCCAGGACTGCCTGGAGCAACGCTACGCGAGCGAGGCGTTCGTCTCTGTTGCGCGCGCAAGCGAAAGCGAAGCGATCAAGACGCTCGATCCCGAAGGCTTGAACGGCACGAACCGCATGAAGCTCTTCGTGTTCGGCGATGACGCCGCGGGCCAGGCCCGGCTCGTGGCGTTGCTAGACAATCTCGGCAAAGGCGCATCAGGAGCGGCCGTTCAGAACCTCAATCTTATGTTGGGTCTGAACGAGGACGCCGGCCTCTCTTGAAGCCTATTGCTTCATGCGCAGCGCGCCCAAATAATCCCGCTTGCCGAGCGGCACGCCTTTCATGCGCAGGATGTCGTAGGCGGTCGTTGCATGGAAATGAAAATTCGGCAGCGCAAACGACAACAAGAATCCTTCGCCGGTGAAGGGCAGCGCGAAGTTCGGCAATTTGAACGTCACGTCCTTGCCCTCAAGGTTGTTGACGTCTGCCGGGCTCATCGCTTTCACGCCGTCGATCGCGTCGCTGATGAGTTTCTGCAGGCCGGCATAATCGATCTCCGGCGGCGCATTCGGCGGCCCGCTCTCGCCCTTCATCGCGCCTTGCAGCGCGCCGAAGGAATGGTGCGCCGCGGAGACGACCTGAAAGCGAAACGGCAGCATGTCCGGAAACAGCCGCGTCTCCACGATCTCCTGGGGATCAATGCCATTGTCTGCGCAATGCGCGAGGCCGCGGTCCATGAAGCCCTTTACGCCGCCGAGCGTCTGCAGAAAGCCGGGCACGAGCGCGTCGTACAATGTCAGAGCCATTCACTTCCCCCTCAGAAAAACCTGCAATCACGCCGCAGAGCGGATTTTGACATACTCGCCCGGCGCATCGCCGAGAACCTTCAAGCCGCCGTCGCCCGGCTTGCGCGCGGGAACCATGGGCCCGGAAATCTTGCCCATCCATTTGCGCCAGTGCGGCCACCACGAGCCTGGATGCTCTTCCGCGTCCGCAAGCCATTGGTCGAGCGTCGCCGGGAGTTTTTCGTTCACCCAGTGCTGGTATTTGTTCGCGCCGGGCGGATTGATGACGCCGGCGATGTGGCCGGAGCCGGCCATGAGAAACTGCACCGGCCCGCCGAACAATTGCGCGCTGGCGTAAACGCTCTTGGCCGGCGCGATGTGATCTTCGCGCGACGACTGCATGAAGATCGGCGTCTTGACGCGCTTCAAGTCGATCTTCTCGCCCAAAAGCGTCAGTTCGCCCCTCGCCATCGCGTTGTCGCGATAGAAGCGCTTCAAGTAGAACATGTGCAGCGCGCGCGGCATGCGCGTCTGGTCTGAGTTCCAGTAGAGCAGGTCGAACGGCGGCGGTTTCTTGCCGAGATAGTAATTGTCGACCACGTAGGACCAGATCAGATCGTTCGAGCGCAGTGAATTGAACGTGTCGGCCATGGCCTGCGCATCGAGCACGCCGCCCTGCGCCTCAACCCGGTCTTCCAGATACTGGATGCCCGCATCGTCGGTGAACACTTTCAGTTCGCCGGCGAATTGGAAATCCGATTGCGAGGCGAAGAACGTGGCGCTGTTGACCCGGTCATCGCCCTTCGCCGCCATGGCGCCCAGCGTCGCCGCCAAAAGCGTCCCGCCGATGCAATAGCCGACCGTATTGATCTTCTCTTCGCCGGTGGCGTCCTGCACCGCTTGCAGGCCGGCAAGAATGCCGTCGCGCATATAGTCTTCGAACGTCTTGTCAGCCATCGCCGCATCGGGATTGATCCACGACGCCAGGAAGACGCTGAGGCCCTGGTCCGTCAGCCATTTGATCATGGAGTTCTTCGGCTGCAGATCCATGATGTAGAATTTGTTGATCCACGGCGGAAAGATCAGCAGCGGCGTCTTCAGGGTTTCAGCCGTCGTCGGCTCGTATTGCAGGATTTCGATCAGCGCGTTGCGGAAGATCACTTTGCCCGGCGTCGCCGCGACATTGACGCCCAGCTTGAATGCGTCGGCGTCGGTCTGCGTGATCGCCAGCTGGCCTTTGCCGCGCTTGAGGTCTTCAGCGAAATTCTCCATGCCCTTGACCAGGCTTTCCCCGCGCGTTTGCACCAGCGCGCGCAGCGCAGCGGGATTGGTCAAGAGGAAGTTCGAAGGCGAGGCCGCGTCCACCGCCTGCTTGATGAAGAAGGCGGCCTTCTGCTTCGCCGCATCATCGACATCGGCCCGCGACACCAGCGTGTTCAGAAAGTCCGCCGTCGTCAGATACGTATCGCGCAGCAACGCGAACGCCGGATTGGCGCTCCATTCCGGATCCTTGAAGCGCTTGTCTTTCAGCGCTGCGTCCCCGCCGGCCTGTCCCGTCATCACGCGCTCGGCGTAGCGCTGCCACACCTCCATGTAACGCCGCCACAGATCGGCATGCGCCTCGCGCAGCGTTTCGGGGTGCGACGCCAAACTCGTCCACACTTCGCTGAGCGCGCCCTGGACATTGAACGGGTCGGGCCGCCACGGCATGTTCGCGCCCTGCTGGGCGTCGAGGAAAGACGTCGCGAAGACGTTGTTCGCGCGCGCCATCGCTTCCGCCAGATTGCGCGAAAGCGCAGCCACGGTGTCGGGCGATTGGCTCATGAGCACTTGCTGAAGCGCCGGCGTCTCGGCGGCCGGCGCGGACAGGGGGGCGGCTGCTGGCGGCGCGGCGGTCGCTGTGGCGGCGGCGGTTTGTGGAGCCGCCTTCGGCTTGCGTGGCTTGCGCGCGCGCGGCTTTGGCGGCGCGCCGTTCGGTTCGGCTTGTCGTTCCGTCATCGTTTCCAACCCATCGCCAGGAGGGGGCGCATATGCGCTCTTATGCTGCTTCGGCGGTTGCCGCGATGGTGGCACATTGGGGACTTCTGGTATAGGAGGGCCCACCCTGAACGCCTTGTGGAGCCGCCGCTCGTGAGACCACGCCCCGCGCCGATCGCCGCCGCCTTAGCGCTGTGCTGGGTGGGGGCATGCGCGGGCGCTGACGCGGACAGGACCGAAACGGCGCCGCCGGAATGGTTCGCCACGCGCTCCGCAGAACTCGACAGCGAGGGCTTTCCCGAGCTCGCGCGCGCGCCCGCGACGACGCGCGCCAAACTCGATCCCGAGCATTGGGATCGGGTGCAAGCCGATCTCGCCGCAGCGGAAGCCGCCATGCGCGCCGATCCGCGCAGCACGGGCCCCTCGGACGCGCCGGACGCAGTGGCCTTCGAACAGGACGCCCGCGCCGCCATCGACGCCACGCGCGAGTCGCACTGAAGTCTTTCCGCGCGGCTGCGGCCGCCCATCATTCCCCCAAATTTCGGCTTTTCGCATGTCAGACGATTTCTATAAAACGCGCCGCCTGCCGCCTTACGTCTTTGAGGAAGTCAACAAGGTGAAGGCGCGCCTGCGCGCCCAGGGCGCCGACATCATCGATTTCGGCATGGGCAATCCGGATCTGCCCGTGCCTGAGCACATCGTGGAGAAACTCTGCGAAACCGCGCGCAAGCCGCGCACCAATCGCTATTCCGCATCCCGCGGCATCCCAGGCCTGCGCCGCGCCATGGCCGGCTATTACGATCGCCGCTTCGGCGTGAAGCTCAATCCCGACACCCAGGTCGTCGCCACGCTCGGCTCCAAGGAAGGTTTCGCCAATCTCGCGCAGGCCATCACCGCGCCCGGCGATGTCGTGATTGCGCCCAATCCGTCTTATCCGATCCACGCCTTCGGCTTCATTATGGCCGGCGGCGTCATTCGCCACATCGAAGCGCATTCGCCGGAGCAATATTTGTCGGGGCTGGGCCGCGCTGTGCGCCACTCCGTGCCGCCGCCGATCGCCATGATCCTGTGCTATCCCGCCAACCCGACCGCGCAGGTCGTCGATCTCGATTTCTATAAGGACGCGATCGCGTTTGCGAAAAAGCACAACATGTTTGTGCTGTCCGACATGGCGTATTCGGAAATCTATTTCGATGGCGTTCCCCCGCCGTCCGCGCTGCAGGTCGAGGGCGCGCTCGATGTGTGCGTGGAAGTGAATACCCTCTCGAAAACCTATTCGATGGCGGGCTTCCGCGTCGGTTTCGCGCTCGGCAATGAGCGGCTGATCGCGGCCTTGGCGCGCGTGAAATCCTATCTCGACTATGGCGCCTACACGCCCATTCAAGTCGCGGCTGCGGCTGCGCTCAACGGCCCGCAGGAATGCGTGGAGGACATTCGCCAAACCTACAAGCATCGCCGCGACGTGCTCGTGGAGACGTTCACCAAGGCCGGCTGGCCGATCCCCGCGCCCAGCGCCTCGATGTTCGCCTGGGCGCCGCTGCCGGACGCCTTCCGCCACTTGGGCTCCGTCGAATTCTCCAAGCGCCTGATGGAAGGGGCTGAGATTGCGGTCGCGCCCGGCGCCGGTTTCGGCGAGTACGGCGATGGTTTCATCCGCATCGGTTTGGTGGAAAACGAACAGCGCATCCGTCAGGCTGCGCGCAATCTGAAACGCTTCCTGCAAAGCAACAGCGCGCCCGCCGCCGCGGCTGCCGCGGAGTAGGGCCATGACCGCGTTGCGCTTAGGCATTGCAGGTTTGGGCACGGTTGGCGGCGGGCTGATCAAGCTGTTGCAGCCCGATCAGCCGCTGGGCCAGGGCGAGTTCGAGATCGTCGGCGTGTCTGCGCAAAACCGCGCCCGCCGCCGCGACGTCGATATTTCCCGCTATCCCTGGTTCGACGATCCCTGCGATCTGGCGATGCAGCCGAATGTCGACGTGTTCGTGGAATTGATCGGCGGCTCTGACGGCACGGCCAAGAAGGCCGTTGAACTCGCCTTGCGCCGCGGCGCCCATGTCGTGACCGCCAACAAGGCGTTGCTTGCGGTGCACGGCGCGGATCTCGCGAAGCTCAGCGAATCGCATGGCGGAAAGCTGTTGTTCGAAGCGGCCGTCGCCGGCGGCGTTCCGATCGTCAAAGCGTTGAAGGAATCGCTGCGCGGCGCGCGCCCCCGCGCGATTGCGGGGATATTGAACGGAACGTGCAATTATCTGCTGACCGAGATGGAGGCGACGGGCCGCGCCTTCAACGACGTGCTCGCGGATGCGCAGCGGCTTGGTTACGCCGAAGCCGATCCCACCATGGACGTCGGCGGTTTCGACGCCGCCCATAAGATCACGCTCCTGGCCGCGATCGCGTTCTCCGCGCTGCCGGACTACGAGCACGTCAAGATCGAAGGCGTGGACCTCGTCACGCTCGATGACATCCGCCTGGCGGGCAAGCTGGGCTACCGCATCAAGCTGATCGCCAAGGCCGAACGCGTGGATGACGCCGTCTCGCTGCATGTCAGCCCGGCTCTCGTGACGCTCGACCACCCGCTGGCGTCGGTGGGCGGCGCGCTGAACGCGGTCATGGTCGACGCCGACCCCGTCGGCCGGCTGACCTTCATCGGCAAAGGCGCAGGCGCTGGCCCAACCGCGGCCGCCGTCGCCGCCGATCTCGTCGATCTGCTGGAGGGACGCGGCGGTCCCGCCTTCGCCAGACCGGTCTCCGCGCTGGCTGCGGCCGCCCGCGCGGCGCCGAGCGAGTTCGGGCGCTTTTATCTGCGCCTGCGGGTCCAGGATCGACCCGGCGTCATCGCCGCCGTGTCAGACCGGCTCGGGCGCGAGGGCGTGTCGATCGAAAGCTTCCTCCAGACCCCTGGCCATGACGGTCCGTCCGTGCCCATCGTACTCACCACCCAGCCTGTCGCCCGCTCTGCCCTTGACGCGGCCGCCAAGGCCATCGAAACGCTCGACGCCGTTGTTGAGCCCCCGCGCTTCTTTCCCATCGAAGAGGCCGACGATCGCGCCCGCCTCTGGAGCTGAGCCGCCTCATGACGAGCCCCATCACTGACGATCTCGCGGCCGCGGCCGCCCGCGTGGCCGAGGAGGCAGCCATCGCCGCCGCCAAGCTCGTCGGCCGCGGCGACGAAAAGGCCGCCGACCAGGCCGCCGTGGACGCCATGCGCACCGCGCTCAACGCCTTGCCCATGCGCGGCCGCATCGTCATCGGCGAAGGCGAACGCGACGAAGCCCCGATGCTGTTCATCGGCGAGGAAGTGGGGCAGGGCTCAGGACCCGAAATCGATATCGCCCTCGATCCGCTGGAAGGGACCACCCTTACGGCGAAAGCCATGGCCAATGCGTTGGCCGTGATCGCGTTTGCGCCGCGCGGCGGGCTGCTTCATGCGCCCGATACCTACATGGATAAGATCGCCATCGGGCCCGGCTACGCCCAAGGCGTCATCGATCTCGACGCCTCCGCCGCAGAGAATGTGGCAGCCCTGGCCAAGGCCAAGGGCGTGGCGCCAAAAGACATCGGCGTGTGTGTGCTGGACCGCCCGCGCCATGCGGAGATCATCGCCTCGCTGCGCCAGATCGGCGCGCGCGTGCATCTCATTTCCGATGGCGACGTCGCCGGCGTCATCAACACCACCAAGCCCGAGACCGGCATCGATCTCTATATCGGGTCCGGCGGCGCCCCCGAAGGCGTGCTGGCGGCCTCGGCGCTGAAATGCGTCGGCGGCCAATTCCAGGGCCGGCTCGTATTCCGCAACGATGATGAACGCCGCCGCGCCGAGCGGGTCGGCGTCACTGATTTCGATCGCCGCTACGATTTGCACGATCTCGCCTCCATGGACGCGATCTTCGTGGCGACCGGCGTGACCCAGGGCGCGCTGTTGGACGGCGTGCGCGTCGCGCATGGCTATGTGCAGACGCACACGCTGGTGATGAATTCCGCGACAGGCTGCGTGCGCGAGATCAGGGCCAAACGCCCGCTGCGCTGAATGAGCGCGTGAAAATCACAGAGAATCGCCGCGAATTGGCTTAAGCCAGTGGAATCGCGCGACGGAGGCGGCATGGCGCACAAAGCAGCCGTAAAGGCGGCGCCGCATGAGGCCGCCGCATTCCTCAATGTGGAGCGCTCGCTCACGGATAAACGTTGGCGCGCGCGCGCATTCGATGAAGCGCTCGCCGCCGCGCACCAGCGGCGCTTTGATCTGCCAGAGGTGGCCGCACGTTTGCTCGCTGCGCGCGGCGTAGGTCTCGACGAAGCGCCGGGATTTCTGCAGCCGACTTTGCGGGATGTTTTTCCCGATCCGTCCACCTTCATCGACATGGACAAGGCCGCCGCCGCGATCGAGGACGCGATCGTCAGCGGCAGGCCGACAGCCGTGTTCTGCGACTATGACGTGGACGGCGGCACATCCGGCGCCCAGCTCGTGCGATACTTTCGCGCGCGCGGAAGGGAATTGCGCACCTATGTGCCCGACCGTTTGACCGAAGGCTACGGCCCGTCCGCGGCGGCGTTCGCCAAGCTCAAGGGCGAAGGCGTCGACCTCGTCATCACCGTCGATTGCGGCGCGGCTGCTGAAGCGCCGCTGCAGGCGGCCGCGGAAATGGGCCTCGATGTCATCGTGCTCGATCATCACCTGATGTCGGGCGCGCCGCCGCCTGCGCTGGCCGTCGTCAATCCCAACCGGCCCGATTGCCCCTCCGGCCACGGCGCGCTGACGGCCGCCGGCGTCGTGCTTGTCACGTTGGCTGCGGTCAATCGCGAAGCGCGCAAGCACGGTTCGGTCGGATCGAACCATCTGCCCAATCCGATCGACAATCTCGATCTTTCCGCGCTCGGCACTGTCTGCGACGTGGCCCCGCTGCGCGGCTTCAACCGCGCTATTGTTTCACAAGGCCTGAAAATTCTCGCGCAGAACAAAAACATCGGCCTGGCCGCGCTCGCGGGCGCCGCCGGCAAGGCCTCCTGCTCCAGCGTCTATGATCTGGGTTTCGTGCTGGGCCCGCGGATCAATGCGGGGGGGCGCATCGGAGACGCCTCTCTCGGCGTCCGGCTCCTATCGACGGAAGACCGCGAAGAAGCCGAGGGCCTGGCCGCCCAGCTCGACGCGCTCAATGGCGAGCGCCGCCGCCAGGAGGCCGACATGATCGCCGAGGCGCTGATCCAGGCCGAGGCCGAGGCGCGCGACCGCCCGGTCGTGGTGGTGGGCTCTCCGCGCTGGCATCCCGGCGTCATCGGCATCGCCGCCGGCCGGCTGAAGGACAAAGTCTTGAAGCCCGTCATCGTGCTGGGCGGCGAAAGCGGCGCGCCCGCGAAGGGCTCCGGCCGCTCGATCCCCGGCGTCAATCTGGGCGAAGCGGTCGCGGCAGCCGCCCGCGAAGGCGTAGCGCTCGCGGGCGGCGGACACGCCATGGCCGCAGGCCTTACCGTCGCCTGGGATCAGGTCGAGACCCTGAAGGACTTCCTGTCCGATCGCCTGCGCGCGCCGATAGCCGCGGCGGCCGGAGCGGCGCGGGAGATGGAAATTGACGCCCAGGCCGGCCTGCGCGCGCTCAATCTCGATCTGCTGACGGCGTTGGATCGGATTGGGCCCTACGGACCCGGCCACCCCGAGCCGGTCCTGGCCATCCCCGATGTCCGCGCCTCTTACGCCTCGGAGGTCAAAGGCGGCCACGTGCGGCTGGTGCTGGAGGACGCCTACGGCGCCAAGGCCCGCGGCATCGCCTTCCGCGCGGCTGACAGCGCCTTGGGCGAGGCGCTGTTGAGCGGCGCCCGCATCCATGCGGCGGTCAAGCTGAAACGCAATGATTGGGGCGGCAGCGTCCGCGCCGAGATCGAACTGGTGGATGCGGCCGAAGCCTGAGCGCGGCGGCCTCTGCGCGCTTGCCTCGCCTCGCGGAGGCGATTATATCGCCTGCTCCCCGCGCGACAGCGGCGACCGCGGGCCCTTCGTCTATCGGTTAGGACGTCAGGTTTTCAACCTGAAAAGAGGGGTTCGACTCCCCTAGGGCCTGCCAGACGCGCCTTCGCCGGCATGGGCTACGCCGCCTCCAACAGCTCAAGCGCACAGCGATCGCGCACGATGACGTGGCGTGCGCTCTCCAGATGAATGGCGTTGTCGCGCTCCATCTGTGTGAACGCACGCGACACCGTCTCGATCGTCAGCGCGAGATAATCCGCGATATCAGCACGCGACATCGGCAGATCGATCGCGCTCGTGGCGGAATAGCGATCTGTCAGCTTGAGCAGAAAGGCCGCGACCCGCTCGCTGGCGCCGCGTCGGCCGAGGAGGAGAACATGCTCACGCGCATTGCCAAGGTGCAGCTGCATCAGCTTGAAGAGCGCGTGCGCGGCGCCCGCATCGTTGACGGCCAGCGCGTCGATCACGCTGCGGCGCACCAGCGCCACGTCGGCGTCCGCAACAGCCTCCGCTGTGAGCGTATAGCGCGCGCCGGCATCGAGGCCGAAGACGTCGCCTGGAAAGTGAAATCCCAGGATCTGCCGCCGCCCATCGCTTGAGAACCGCACCGTGCGCACCGCGCCGGACACCACGCGATACACATAGTCCGCATGTTCGCCTTCGCCGAAAATTTCTTCGTTACGGCGAAACCGCAGCCGCGTGCCCTGAACCGCCAGACCGGGTCCCAGGGCGACCGCGTCAGAGACGCTTGGCCCATTGCGCAGCGCATCGATGAAGGGTTCACGCATCCCGCACTCTCCTTGCATCGCAGGTAGGCGGTCGTGGCGCCGTGCGACATTCGGGGCGAACGCTTAGGGGATGTCCCTTATCGCGGCGCCGTCTCCGCTGGCGCACAGTGTCGCGTGGGGCGCAAACGTCCCGCTGCGATATGGAAGAAACCTTGATGCGCCCGCACGCGTCCGCCCGCCAGGCGCTGCCTTGGCTCCGCGCACGCCCGCGTCTCGTCCGCTACGGACTGGCGGCCGCGGGATGCGCAGCAATGGCCGGCGCGGCGCTGCTTGCGCGGGCGATCGGTCTCGATCCGCCGGTCTTCCTGCTGTTTGAACCGATCGTATGCGCCGCCGCCATGCTCGGCGGACTGGGCCCGGGCCTTTTGGCGACGGCGTTGGGGCTGTCCGGCGCAGGCGTGATCGCGGGCTGGGAGGGGTCGTCGCCGTTTGTATTCGCCGCGGTGGGTCTGGCGGCGTCGTTTGGCGGCGATTGGCTCTTGCGCAAGCGCCGCGACGGCGATCGCGCCGCCGAGGCGCTGGCCGAACGCGAGGCGCACTTGCGCACGATTTACGACACCGCGCCGGACGCCCTCATCGTGATCGACGCAGCCGGCATCATCCAATCCTACAGCGCCGCCGCGGAGCGCATGTTCGGCTGGTCGCCTTCCGAAACGCTTGGCCGCAACGTCGCCATGCTGATGCCGCAGCAAGATCGCGCTCACCATGACGGTTATGTGTCCCGCTACATCGAGACTGGCGAACGGCGCATCATCGGCATCGGCCGCATTGTTGTCGGCGAGCGCAAGGACGGCACGACGTTCCCGCTGGAGCTGGCGGTCGGCGAAGTGCGCTCCGATCGTGGACGGGTCTTTACCGGGTTCCTTCGCGACCTGACCGAGCATCAAGCCACGGAAATGCGCCTGCAGGAATTGCAGACCGAACTCACGCACATGTCGCGTCTCACAGCGATGGGCGAAATGGCGTCCGCGCTGGCGCACGAGATCAACCAGCCGCTCAGCGCTATCACTAACTATTTGGCCGGCGCGCGCAGGCTCATGGAGCGCGCCGATGGCGGTGATCCGCGCGCCGCCGACGCGCTGGAGAAAGCGGCGGCGCAAGCGCTGCGGGCCGGTGAAATCATCCGCAGGATCCGAGATTTTCTGTCCCGCAGCGAAGAGCAGCGCCGTGTGGAATCGCTGCCGAGATTGGTGCAGGAGGCCTGCGCCTTGGCAATGGTCGGCGCAAGAGAATCCGGCGTGCGCGTGCGCTACGCCTTTGCGCCCGATGTAAACGATGTCGTCGTCGACCGGATTCAGATTCAGCAGGTGGTGATCAATCTGGTGCGCAACGCGCTGGACGCCATGGCCCATCAGCCGAATCGGGAGATCGATGTGTCCACCTGCGCCGAAGGCGACGCCTTGGCGCGCATCAGCGTCGCCGACACCGGGCCCGGCGTCGCCAAAGAAGCGGCCGCGCGTCTGTTCCAGCCCTTTGTCACCACCAAGCCGGACGGCATGGGGGTGGGCCTGTCGATTTCGCGCTCCATCATCGAAGCCCATGGCGGCCGCATCTGGATGGAGCCCAATCCAAGAGGCGGCGCGATCTTTCACTTCACCGTGCGCCGCGCGCCGCCGTCCAGTTCGGAGCAGCGCGATGGCTGAGCATCTTGTTCATGTCGTCGACGACGACGCCGCGATGCGCGAATCCATTGTCTTTCTCTTGGAGACCGACGGCATTGCCTCGCGCCCCTATGACAGCGCTATCGCATTGCTCGATCGTGGCGACGCATTGGAGCCGGGATGCATTCTCACCGACGTGCGCATGCCCGCCATGAGCGGATTGGAGCTGATCGAGGCATTGAAACAACGCGGCATCGCACGGCCTGTCATCGTCTTGACCGGCCACGCCGATGTGGCCTTGGCGGTGCAGGCCATGAAGGCGGGCGTCGTCGATTTTCTGGAGAAGCCGTTCCAGGATCACGCGCTGTTGCGCGCGGTGCGCACAGCGCTGTCACAAAGCGAGATCGTCTCGGTCCACAGCGAGATCGCCGAGCGTGCGGCTTTGCTGACCGCGCGTGAGAAGGAAGTGTTCGAAGCGGTGGCCGCAGGCGAGTCCAACAAATCCGCTGCGTTGAAGCTTGGCATCAGCCCACGCACGGTGGAGATCTACCGCGCAAACGTCATGACGAAGATGCAGGCCGATACGCTGTCCGACCTCGTGCGCATGGCGCTCATGCTGGAAAGGCCTTAGCCGCCCGCACCCAATCAGCCGAAGAATAGGGACGACTGGCGTAAACAGCGCATGCCGCGCAGAACAACAACGCGCTGCCCAGCCAGCATGCAGGGCAGTGACCCAGAAGCACGTACGCGGCGGGCCCTTCGCCGCACCACGCTGCAGCAAGCGCACGCTCAATCGGCGTTCGTAGCGCGTCCGTCACAAAGCACAGAGCGCCGGGCCACGCCGCGGACAAAGCCATGAGCGCCGTCGCGAAGACATTTCGCTGTTGTGCATTGATCATGTCGCCCCCCGATGCGGCGGTTTGTAGCGCGGCCCGTCTGCGCACACTTGAGCCAGATCAATCGCACGATCCACGGGCGCTGATATCCGCAGTCTCAATTCTGGAGGCGCGCAAGAGCGCGCTTTGGGGGAGTTGCGCATGGGAGCTGCCGCCAGGTCGTCACAGAATCGCTTTGACGCCTTCTTCATTGCTCTTATCGTTTTCTGTGCGCTTTGCTACACGATTTGGGGTGCCGCGCGCGCAACCGACGCCGCGTTCGAAATTCAGATGTGGACCGCGATCATTGCACTCCTAGGCGGCGCCTTCATGCTGGTGGGGTCGGTCGCGTCGGGAAGCAACGAAGATGTTCGCACAAAATACCAGAATGACGTGATCAAGGCCGGCGTCGTAGCGTCGATGTTCTGGGGCATTGCGGGATTTCTGGTCGGCGTCATCATCGCCTTTCAGCTCGCGTTTCCAAACCTCTTCTATTTTGAGCAATGGGGTTGGACCAATTTCGGCCGATTGCGGCCATTGCACACCAACGCCGTGATTTTCGCATTTGGCGGCAATGTCTTGATCACGACGAGCTTCTACGTCGTTCAGCGCACATGCCGCGCACGCCTAGCCGGCGGCTTGTGGCCCTGGTTTGTCTTCTGGGGATTCCAGCTTGTGATCGTGCTGGCGGGCACGGGCTACTTGCTGGGCGTCACCCAGGGCAAGGAATACGCTGAACTGCCCTGGTACACCGACATCTGGCTAACCATCGTGTGGGTCGCGTACCTTCTAGTCTTTCTGGGAACCATCTGGCGACGCCAGGAAAAACACATCTATGTCGCCAACTGGTTCTACCTGGCGTTCATCGTCACCGTCGCGATGCTGCACATCATCAATAATCTGGCAATCCCGGTCAGCTTCACGGGCTGGTTCAGCTATTCTTTGTTCTCCGGCGTGCAGGATGCGCTGACGCAATGGTGGTACGGCCACAACGCCGTCGGCTTCTTTCTCACCGCCGGCTTCCTCGGCATCATGTACTATTTCATTCCAAAACAAGCGGATCGGCCCGTCTATTCCTATCGCTTGTCGATTATCCACTTCTGGGCCCTAATCTTTCTCTACATCTGGGCAGGCCCGCATCATTTGCACTACACCGCGCTGCCGCAATGGGCCCAGACCCTCGGCGCAACGTTCTCCATCATGCTCTGGATGCCGAGCTGGGGCGGCATGATCAACGGCCTTATGACGCTCTCTGGCGCCTGGGACAAACTCCGCACCGATCCGGTCCTGCGCATGCTCGTCGTTTCCGTCGCGTTCTACGGCATGTCGACGTTCGAAGGGCCCGTCATGTCGATCCGCGCGGTGAATTCACTGTCGCACTATACCGACTGGACAATCGGTCACGTCCACTCCGGCGCATTGGGATGGGTCGGCTTCGTGAGTTTCGGCGCGCTCTATTGCCTGACGCCGTGGCTGTGGCGGCGGAAGGGTCTATTTTCCGCGGCGCTCGTGGAGTGGCACTTCTGGCTCTCCACAATCGGCATCGTGCTTTACATCACGTCGATGTGGGTCGCAGGCGTCATGCAAGGCTTGATGTGGCGCGCTTACAACCAATTCGGCTTCCTGGAATACGCGTTCGTTGAAACCGTGGAGGCCATGCACCCTTACTACATCATCCGCGCGCTCGGCGGGACGCTATTCCTGCTCGGCGCGTTGATCATGGCTTACAATCTGTGGCGCACCGCGACCAGCGATGAGCCCGCGCAACAGCGTGTAGGCGACGCGCCTGTTTCTGGCGTCGCGGTGGCGGCGGAATAGGGATGCGGCGCATGTGGAGCTTCCATCGCTGGTTTGAACGCCACTCTCTCATCCTCCTGATAGGCATATTGGTCGTCGTGTCGATCGGCGGTCTGGTGCAGATCACGCCGCTCTTCTTCATCGAATCGACCATCGAGCGCGTTGAAGGCGTGCGCCCCTACACGCCGCTCGAACTCGCGGGACGGCAAATCTACATTCGCGAGGGATGCTATGTGTGCCACTCGCAGATGATCCGTCCGCTGCGCGACGAAGTGGAGCGGTATGGCCACTATTCGTTGGCCGCGGAGAGCATGTACGATCATCCCTTTCAATGGGGCTCCAAGCGCAGCGGTCCTGATCTGGCGCGCGTGGGCGGACGCTACTCTGATGAATGGCATCGCGCGCACTTGGAGGATCCACGAGCGGTGGTGCCTGAATCCGTCATGCCGCCTTACGCGTTTCTTGCGCGGAAGCCACTAGATCTCGCGCAGATGGGCGAGCATCTGCGGGTCAATCGTGTTTTGCGCGTGCCGTACACCGATGCGCAGCTCGTGAACGCCGCCGCCGATGCGCGTGCGCAGGCCGAGCCGCTCGGCGAAGACGCATATGATTTTTCGAAGCGATACCCCACGGCCGACATCCGCGACTTTGACGGCGATCCCCGCCGCGTCACCGAAATGGACGCCCTAATCGCCTACCTCCAGATGCTGGGGACAGGCGTGGACTTTGAAGCCTTCCAGGCCGAAGCGCCTGACAATCAGCGGTGAGCGCGATGCCCTACGAAGCCGCAACGCATTTTGCGCAAACCTGGGGACTGGCGCTGCTGACAGCGCTCTTCCTCGCGGCACTGTTTTACGCCGTTTGGCCTGCCAATGGCGCCACATTTAATCGCGCTGCGCACGCGCCTTTGGATCGCGAGGCTGACGATGACCAAGCGTGAACGTGATCACGTCAGTGGAACGGAAACCACCGGACACGAATGGGACGGCCTCAGAGAGCTGGATACGCCCTTGCCGCGCTGGTGGCTCCATGTGTTCTACGCAACCATCGCGATCGCCATCGTCTATTGGATTTTGATGCCTGCTTGGCCGATCGGCAATGGCTACACCAAAGGCGTCTTGGGTTGGTCCGATCGGGCCAACGTGGCGCGCGATCTCCAGGCCCTGGAAGCCGGTCGCGCGGCGATGTTTCAAAGATTTGCGACCGCAACCGCGGCCGACATTGCAAACGACCCAGCACTTCAGGAGTTCGCGCGCGCGGCGGGTGAATCCGTGTTTGGCGACAATTGCCGCACCTGCCACGGCGCAGGCGGCGCAGGCGCCCCCGGCTATCCCGTCCTTGCCGACGACGTGTGGATCTGGGGCGGATCAATCGCCGACATCGAGCATACGCTGCGAGTCGGCATTCGTTCTGATCATCCCCAAGCGCGAATGTCGGCCATGCCAGCGTTTGGTCGCGACCGCTTGTTGACAAGTCAGGAGATCGGCGACGTGACCGAATTCGTGATCTCGATATCCTCCGCCAATGCACGGCTCAACGCGGATGCAAACGCGGCTTCGCGCGGGGCAACTGTCTACGCGCAACAATGCGCGCTGTGCCATGGCGGAGCCGGCGCCGGTGATCGCACGCTGGGCGCGCCGAGCTTGCGTGATGATGTCTGGCTCTATGGCGCGTCGCGCGATGAGATCCGGCGTCAAGTCGAACTTGGCCGCGGCGGCGTCATGCCCGCATGGGAACAACGCTTTGACGCAGGCACGCTGCGCGCCTTGGCGTATTACGTTCACGACCTCGGCGGCGGCGAGCCGGACGCGACGCCGCCGCAAGCTTCGCCTGCGGAGGCCGCACCGGTTCAGCAGTCAGCGCTGCGCTAGGTCGACAGGATGGATCCTTCTGCACTCGCGCCGGCGCCCGACAACGCAGAAGACGCGCACGCCATCGACGCGGAAGCCGTCAACGCCAAAGCGCGCCGCCAGCTCTACGCCAAGCGCCAAGCCATCCACCCAAAGCTCGCGCACGGCCCGTTCCGTACACTGAAGTGGGAGGCGATGATCGTTCTCCTGGCGATCTACTACATTACGCCATGGCTGCGCTGGGATCGAGGCGTGGGCCGTCCGGATCAGGCCGTACTCGTCGATTTCGAGGGCCGGAGATTCTATTTTTTCTTCATCGAATTGTGGCCACAGGAAGTCTATTACATCACAGGCCTTCTGGTCCTTGCTGCGCTCGGCATCTTTCTATCCTCGGCATTGTTCGGGCGCGTCTGGTGCGGATATGCCTGTCCACAGACGGTGTGGACCGACCTCTATATCCACGTGGAGCGCTTGATCGAGGGCGATCGGAACGCGCGCTTGCGCCTGGCCAACGCGCCGTTCAGCCGCAGAAAAATTGGCAAAAAGGTCGCCAAGCATGCCGCATGGCTGATCATTGCCGCCGCAACCGGCGGGGCGTGGGTGTTCTACTTTGCGGACGCGCCCTCCCTATTGCACGATCTGTTCACCGGCGCCGCCGCGCCGTCTGCGTACCTGTTCGTCGGTGTGCTGACGTTCACCACCTACGTCCTGGCCGGCACGATGCGGGAGCAAGTGTGCACCTACATGTGTCCCTGGCCGCGCATTCAGGCTGCGATGATCGACAAGGATGCGTTGTCGGTGACGTATCGCCGCGATCGCGGGGAGCCGCGGGGGTCACACAAGCGCGGCCAGAGCTGGGAGTTGCGCGGCGATTGCATCGATTGCCGCCAATGCATTGCGGTGTGCCCGCAAGGAATCGACATCCGCGACGGCGACCAACTCGAGTGCATCAATTGTGCGTTGTGCATCGACGCGTGCGACGACGTGATGGCGAAGGTGGATCGCCCAAAGGGCCTTATCGCCTACGACAGCTACGCCAATATCGCCCGCCGTCTCGAGGGCGAGAAGCACACCCGCTATCGGCTCATCCGTCCCCGAACGGTGCTCTACGGCGTGCTGATGGCGATCGTCGCAGCCATCATGATCTATGGCCTGGCCACGCGGCACAGTCTGGATATCAACGTGATCCGCGATCGTAGCCCGCCTTTTGTACGCCTGGCCGACGGTTCGCTCCGCAACGATTACGCGCTCAAGCTGATGAACAAGTCCGACCGGCCGCGTCGTGTCGCGATCTCTGTGGAAGGGCTGGACGGGGCGCATTTGCAGGCGGCAAGACTGGACGCGCAAGGCCGCGCCATTGCGACAGCGGAAGCCGACAGCGTGACAACCGTCCGTGTCCACGTCGTGGCGCCAAACCGCGTTCCCGAGGGATCGAATCGCTTGCGCTTTTCAATCTCCGATCTCGAAACCGGAGAAACGGCTGAGAGCGCATCCGCATTTCTTGCCGGAGGATCGCTATGATGGCGCATCCGATGGAAATTCGCGGAGCGCATGTCCTCGCGGCGATGCTCCTGTTCTTTGCGGCAGTGATCGCAATCAATGTTGCGTTCGCCACCATCGCAGTGCGCACCTTTCCGGGAGAGGACGTGCCGCGGTCGTACGCGCAAGGGCTTCAATACAACGAGACGCTGGCGAAACGGCGGGCCCAGGAGGCATTGGGCTGGCGCGTGTCAGCGGATCTCCGCGCAGTGGACGGCGAGGCTGCGATTGAGGTGGAACTCCGCGATCGCGATGGATTTCCCATTCGCAATGCACACCTGACGGCAGCCTTGCAGCGCCCCACGGACGCCCATCTTGATCGCGCCGTCTCGTTTGTTGATCTAGGCGATGGTCGTTACCAAGCGCTTGCCTCCGACTTGGCGCCCGGCCGTTGGCGGTTGCGCGCGAACGCGCAGACGGCGACGGACGCGCTGGATTTTGAATCGGATCTGTCATGGCGGCGATAGCAGGTCTTGGTCCCAGCGCGTTAGCCCCCCCAACGCCGTATGACCCTGGCGCCCAGCGCGACGCAGCCGCTTTCATGCGTCGCGATCACGACGGCAACGACACGCTTGAACTCTTCGTGGCTGGCCCCAAATGCGCCGGCTGCATTCAAAAGATTGAACGTGCGCTGACCGCAATGCCGGGCGTCATCGAGGCGCGGCTCAATCTTTCAACAAAACGCCTGCGCGTGACATGGGCGCCTGGCGAACTCAAACCGCACGCGGTGACCGAGGCCGTCATCGCACTCGGCTATGACGTCAAACCTTTCGATGCGGAACGCGCCGCGCAGCAAACCGATGAGGAGGGGAGGCGGCTCCTGCGCTGTCTCGCCGTAGCCGCGTTTGCGGCGATGAACATCATGATGTTCTCTGTGCCGATCTGGTCGGGCCGCGGCGAAATGGGCGAAGGCGAACGCACGCTGCTACACTGGATTTCCGCATTGATCGCGCTGCCTGCGGCGCTGTACGCAGCCCAGCCTTTCTTCAAGTCGGCTTGGACCGCGCTGCGCGCACGGCATGCCAATATGGACGTGCCGATTTCACTCGCCGTGCTGCTCACGCTCGGCGTGAGCTTGTCCGAGACAGCCCGCCATGGCGAACACGCCTATTTCGATGGCGTGGTCATGTTGCTCTTCTTTTTGTTGATCGGGCGCTATCTCGACCATCGGTTGCGTGAGCATGCCCGTGGCGCCGCGCGTGATTTGCTGGCGCTGCAAACCGCCGCCGCTCTGCGCATTGAGTCGGATCGGCGGATATCGCCGATTCCGCCTCGCCTCATCGACATTGGCGATCGCCTGCAGCTTGCCGTAGGAGATCGCGCGCCTGTGGATGGCGTGATCGAGACCGGCGCGTCGGACCTTGATTGCGCGATGCTCACGGGCGAGACGCTGCCGCAGACCGCCTCACCCGGCACGCGTATCTTCGCCGGCGCCGTCAATCTGACGCAACCGCTCGTCATGCGCGCCACCGCAACAGCGCAGGAATCCACTCTGGCCCAACTCGCACGCCTCATTGAGATGGGTGAGCAATCGCGGGCGCGTTTCGTGCGTCTCGCGGACAGAGCCGCCGCGCTCTACGTGCCCGTCGTCCATTCGCTCGCAGCGCTGACTTTTCTGGGCTGGCTGATTGCTCCAGCGCTGTTGCACATGGCCGGATGGGATGTCTCCGATGTCGGCGCGCGTGTGGCGGTTTTGAACGCTGCCGCCGTACTGATCATCACGTGCCCATGTGCGTTGGGGCTTGCGGTACCCGCCGTTCAGATTGTCGCCACCGGGCGGCTCTTCAAGGGTGGCGTGCTCGTGAAGGCGGGAAATGCGCTGGAGCGCCTCGCACGTGTGGACGTAGTCGTCTTCGACAAGACCGGAACGCTGACCTTGGGCCGGCCGCGCTTGAAGTCTCACCTCGACGAAGCCGTGCTCGAGCGCGCCGCGACGCTGGCGCGGGCGTCGCGCCACCCGTTCGCGCGTGCGCTGGTGAAGGCCGTTGGCCCGGGACCGCTGCAAGCCGATGTGCGCGAACGGCCCGGCCAAGGCGTGGAAGCTGGCGCACTGCGTCTGGGCAAACGCACGTTCGCGGCGCCGGACGAGGCGAACGCCCAGGATGACGCGCCGGAACTGTGGTTCACGGACGGCGAGAATGCGGCCGTGCGATTTGTGTTCGAAGATGCGCTGCGACCGGATGCACGGCGCGTCGTCGCTGCGCTCAAGCAGCGCGGCATAGCGGTTGAACTCATTTCCGGCGACCGGCCCGCTGCGGTGGAAGCCGCAGCGCGCGCGACAGGCATCGAACGCTGGACCGCGTGCGCGTCTCCGCAGGAGAAGACCGCGCGCGTCGATGCGCTGCGCCAGGCTGGACGGCGGCCCTTCATGGTGGGCGATGGTCTCAACGACGCGCCGGCGCTATCGGCAGCGTATGTCTCCGCAGCGCCGGGGGCAGCGCTGGACGTGAGCCAAGCCGCGTCCGATCTCGTCTTTCAGGGCGCAGAATTGATGCCCCTCGTCGAGGCGATAGACATCGCGCGCCGTGCACATGACAGAGCGCTGGAGAATTTGCGCTTCTCCGCGGTTTACAACATTGTCGCCGCGCCGCTCGCCGCAGTAGGCCTTTTGACACCGCTGATCGCTGCGCTGGCGATGTCGGGATCATCCATGCTCGTCACGCTCAATGCGTTGCGGTTGCAGTCGGAGCGGGTACGTCCATGACCATCATGCTGGTACTGATCCCTGCAGCGCTGTTTCTCGCCAGCCTGGGCCTCATTGCATTCTTCTGGAGCCTGCGCACAGGTCAGTACGAAGACCTCGAAGGCTCCAAGCATCGCATCTTGATCGAAGACGAAGAGGGCGTCTGACGCGGCGTTACGCGCTGGCTTCGCTCAACAACCCGCGCAGATAGGCGCCGTATCCGCTTTTGGCATAGCGCTCGACCGCCGCGGCAAGCGCGGTTCTGTCGATCAGCCCCATGCGAAACGCGATCTCTTCAGGGCAGGCGATCTTCAACCCCTGACGCTTGCCGAGCACGCGCACATATTCAGCAGCCTCCAACAACGCTTCGTGCGTGCCCGCGTCGAACCACGCAAACCCGCGGCCGAGCCGCTCCACATGCAATTTTCGGCGATCGAGATAAGCCTTGTTCACATCGGTGATTTCCAGTTCGCCGCGCTGCGACGGCTTGATCGATGCGGCGATATCCACGACCTCCGCGTCGTAGAAGTAAAGCCCGATGACGGCCCAGTTTGATCGCGGGGTCTTGGGCTTCTCTTCGATGCTTGTCGCCACGCCGGTCTGATCGAACGTGATGACGCCGTACCGTTCCGGGTCTTCCACGTGGTACGCAAACACTGCAGCGCCGTTTTCCGCTTGCGCGCGTGCGCGGCGCAGCGCTTCCGGCAGGCCGTGCCCGTAGATGATGTTGTCGCCAAGGATTAGGCAAGAAGGTTGGCCGCGCACGAAATCCGCGCCGATGATGTAGGCTTGCGCCAGACCATCCGGGCTCGGTTGCTCCGCATAGGAAATCGTAACGCCCCATTGCTCTCCGCGGCCCAGCACGCGTTCAAAGCCCGGCAGATCGTGCGGCGTGGTGATGATCAGAATTTCGCGAATGCCCGCCAGCATCAGGGTCGTCAGCGGATGATAGATCATCGGCTTGTCATAAACAGGCAGGAGCTGCTTAGACGTGACGAGCGTGAGCGGGTGCAGGCGTGTGCCGCTTCCTCCGGCGAGAATGATGCCGCGCATGGCTTGCGTCTCCTTCAGGTCGCCATCAGGCGGTCGAGGCAGCGGTCGAGCGATACGCGCCAATCGGGAGCACGCACGCCATAGGCCGCAGCGATCTTCTGCGCATCGAGCCGGCTGTCGGCAGGCCGGCGCGCGCGCGTGGGATACTGCGCCGTCGTGATCGGCTCCACAGGGCAGGATGCTTGGCCCCGCGCGCGCGCGCCATCCATGATGGCTTGCGCGAACCCATGCCACGTCGTGTCCCCCGCGCCGGTGTAGTGAAACACGCCGAACGCGTGCTCGCCGTGCGGAGCCGCCAACCGATCGACAATGGCGCTGACCGCGTCGGCGATGTCGGGCGCGTAGGTCGGCGCCCCACGCTGATCGTCCACCACGCGCAGCACGTCGTTGCTGGACGCCAATCGCAGCATCGTCTGCACGAAGTTCGCGCCATACGGCGCATAGACCCACGACGTGCGCACGATAACGCAAGAGGCATTGTGCGCCATCACGGCGCGCTCGCCCGCCAGTTTTGATGCGCCATAAACATTGGCCGGCGCCGGCGCATCGCTCTCAACATAAGGCGCGCCTTTGGCGCCATCGAACACGTAATCGGTGGAGAAATGCACGAACCGCGCGCCGATCGCAGCGGCCGCGCGCGCCGCCGCGCCCGCGCCGTCGGCATTGATGGCGTGGGCGGACGCCGCATCGTCTTCCGCCTTGTCGACCGCTGTGTACGCCGCCGCATTGATGACGACGTCCGGCTTCACTGCCGCCATGGCGCGCTCCAGCGAACCGGCGTCCGCGAGATCGAGTTCAGGACGGCCCAGACAGACGACATGCCGGTCGGCCCGCGGAAGCCCTTCCGCCAAGGCGCGCGCGAGCTGCCCGCTGCGCCCCAGCACGAGAAGCCTTGCCATCACGCCTGCAAACCCAGGCGCTCGCCGCCATACACCCGCTCACGGATTGGCCGCCACCAGCTTTCATTGTCCAGATACCATTGCACGGTCTTCTGCAGGCCGGTCTCGAAGCTCTCGCGCGGCCGCCAACCGAGCTCGCGCTCGGTCTTCGCGCAATCAATCGCATAGCGGTGGTCATGACCGGGCCGATCGGCCACGAATGTGATCAGGTCGCGCCGACGCGTCGCAGCCGGGCGCAGCGCATCGAGCGCATCGCAGATCGTGTGCACGACATCGAGATTGGTTTTCTCCGAACGCCCGCCAATCAAATATTTTTCGCCCGCGCGCCCGTTCTGCAGCACGGCGAAGAGCGCGCGGGCATGGTCTTCGACAAAAAGCCAGTCCCGCACATTGCGCCCGTCGCCATAGACCGGCAGCGGCTTGCCTTCCAGCGCATTGAGAATGACCAGCGGGATTAGTTTCTCCGGGAAATGATAGGGGCCGTAATTGTTCGAGCAATTGGAAATGATCGCCGGGAAGCCATAGGTTTCCCGCCAAGCGCTCGCGAGGTGATCGGCCGCGGCCTTCGAAGCGGAATAGGGCGAACGGGGATCGTAAGGCGAGGCTTCGGTGAAATAGCCGTCCGCGCCGAGCGAGCCGTACACTTCATCGGTCGAGACGTGCAGAAACCGGAACCGCTCCTTGGCCCGCGCATCGAGTCCCTCCCAATAGCCGCGCGCGGCCTCCAGCATCACATGCGCGCCCACCACATTGGTGCGGATGAACGCCGCCGACCCGGTGATGGAGCGATCCACATGGCTTTCCGCCGCCAGGTGCATGACAAAATCCGGCTTGAACGCAGCGAACGCCGTGCGCATGGCGTCAGCGTCCGCCACATCCGCCTGCAGAAAGCGGTAGCGCGGATCGCTGGCGACCGGCGCGACATTGGCGGCGTTCGCCGCATAGGTCATCGCATCGACATTGAGGATCGTCGCGCCGATCTCGGCGATCGCGAGGCGGCACACCGCCGAGCCGATGAACCCGCATCCGCCAGTGATCAGTACGCGCATGACGTGAGAATCCGCATCGTTCTCTAGGGAAAGGTAAAGGCGTCTTTGAGCGGCCCCAAGGCGGCGTCCTTGGCCGACAAAACCGGCGCCGCCGCCGGCAAGGGCCAATCGATCGCCAGATCAGGATCGTTCCAGATGACGCCGCTGTCGTGGCTGGGGCTGTAGAAATTGGTGACCTTGTAGAGAACCTCGGTGTCCGGCGCCAAAGTCAGGAAGGCGTGCGCGAAGCCTTCCGGCACGAACAGCTGACGCCGGTTCTCCGCCGACAATTCCGCCGCAGTCCATCGTCCAAAGGTCGGCGAAGAACGCCTGAGATCCACCGCGACATCCCAGATGCGCCCCACCGCAACCCGCACCAGCTTGGCCTGCGCAAACGGCGGCGTTTGGAAATGCAGTCCCCTGAGGGTTCCCGCCTCAACCGAATAGGAATGGTTGTCCTGCACGAAGTCCATCGCCAGCCCGGCCTCCGCGAACGCCTGGCGATGATAGGTCTCCTGAAAAAAGCCGCGCGCGTCCGCGAACGCCTGGGTCTCGATCAGCCAGACGCCTGGAATACTGAGCTCCTGAAGGGCGATTTTCCCCATCGGCGCGACCTGCGGCTCCTCATGCGCCGCACGGGCGCGCCCGCGCCGTGCAGCATTCGCGCCGCCCAGCCGGAAGCGCCGGGGTTAAGGCGTTTTGGGCCTCTGAGGAAGGGCGCTAGCCGCCGTTCGACCCTCTTGCCGCAGCGGCGGCCTTGATCTGGTCACGCGCGCCCGCCATGGAGGCGGCGCAAGAGGGGCGTGGAGCGCTTGATGCACGGTGGTGTCCCAAGACGGGCGGTTGCGCTGGGTTTGGCTGGCTGGGCCGGGTGTGCGCTCGCCGCACACGCGCAGGAAACGGTGATCGCCCAGCGTGAGTCGCCGTACAACACGATCTATGTCGTGCGCGAGGGGCGCTACATCGCCCTGCAGTTCGGCGTCAATCGCCGCATCTTCCACCAGAGCCTCTACAATCCTGAAAATCCCCGCGAACTTCTGTTCGCCTATACGCGCTATATGACCGCGGGCCTGGCCTACACCGCCTCGCTGAACGCCATCTGCGAGATCGGCCTCGGCGGCGGGCGCACGGCGCAATACCTGCACCTGCACATGCCCGGCGTGCCCATCCAATGCGTGGAGCTCGATCCCGAAGTCATCGCGCTGGCGCAGCAATATTTCGGTGTCACGCCGGAGCGCAACTTGACCATCACGCAGGCGGATGGGCGCATCTTCCTGCGCCGTGCGCGTGAACGCTTCGACCTCATCTTCATCGACGCCTATCGCGGCACGTTCGTGCCCTTTCACTTGCTCACGCGCGAATTCTTCCAGACCGTAAAGCGCCGCGTCGCGCCGGGCGGCGCGGTGGTGCAGAACATCGAGCCGACGACCATGCTCTACGACGCCGCCATCGCCACGCTCAAAGCGGTGTTCGACCATGTCGACATCTATCAGGCCGACGGCAATGTCGTGGCCATCGCCTATGACGGTCCGGTGAAGGGACAACGGCAATTGCGCGCCCGCGCCGCAGCGCTGCAAAGCCAGTACAATTTCCGCCATCCCATCGCGCCGATGCTCGATGCGCGCCGCGTCGTCTCCAGCGCGCGCGGACAAGTGCTCACCGATGATTTCGCGCCGGTGGAATCCTTGCGGGCGATGGAACGCCACAACCAGCGTCAATGAGCGCAAAAAGGGGGACGATCGCGTGACGCATTGGCGACACACCGCGATTCTGTGCATCGGCTTCTTGCTGGGCGTGGCTCTGATGGGCGTGCAGATGGCGTCGAGCCGTCTGCTGACGCCGTATTTCGGCAGCGGCATCGAGGTCTGGGCTTCGCTCATCTCCACCGTCATGCTCTCGCTGATGGCCGGCTATTATATCGGCGGCCGCGTCGCGGACTTTGCGCCGCGCTCGCAGGTGCTCGGCGTCTGCGTCGTCGCAGCAGGCGCACTTCTGGCGCTGACGCCGCCGCTGGCCACGCCGGTTCTCGATTGGACGCTTGAAACGATGGGCGATGGCGTCGGCGCGGCCCTGTTCGCCGCCGCCGCGATCATGTTCGTGCCCATGACGCTGCTGTCGTTCTTTTCGCCATACGCGGTGCGGCTTCTGCTGGCCGATGCGCAGCACGGCGGACGCGTTGCCGGCGCGGTCTATTCCATCACCACCATCGGCAATATCGTCGGCACGCTCGGCACCGCGCTTTATCTCATGACCAAGCTCGGCAGCCGCGACATCATGATGACTTTCGCGGCCCTGATCGCGGCCTGCGGCGTTGGCCTGATTGCGTTGCGCAGCGAAGGGCAGACGCGTGCGGCTTAGCGCTCTTGCCGCAATCGCCGCATGCTGCCTCGCCGGTCTCGCCGCCGCGCAAGATGGCCATGCCGGCGTGGTGATCGATGCGCGCGCCGCCTATCCCGAAGGGCCTCTGTGGCAGGACGGGCGGCTCTTCGTCGCCGAAATGGGCGCCGACCGCGTATCCGCCTACGACAATATGGAAAAGTCGACCTTCTTCGAACAGCGCGGGTGCGGACCGACCGCGCTTGCGCCTCACGGCGAAGGCTTCGCCATTCTTTGCCATATCGGACAACAGATCGCGCGCGTCGCAGCCGATGGCGCGCCATTGGGCGTGGTGTCCCAAACTGCGGCGGGCCGCGCCTTTCAAGATCCCAACGACATCAGCGCCGATGACGCCGGCGGCGCGTATTTCTCCGATCCGGGCCTCTTCTCGCGCCGCGCTCCGCCGCACGGCTATCTGGTCTATCTCGACGCCGCAGGCGCGGCCCACGATGTCGCGCGCGGCCTTTGGTATCCAAACGGCGTCTATTTCGACGCGCACGAGCGCGCGCTCTTTGTCTCCGAAACCTTCCGCCACCGCGTGCTGAAATTTCCCGTGCAGGGACCAGGGAGACTTGGACCGCCGACGGTGTTCGCCGCGATCGACTTTGAAGCGCCGCCGTTCGACCAGACCGAAGACATCTACCCCGAACGCGGCCCGGACGGACTGGAGCGAGGACCCGACGGGCTGCTCTATGTCGCTATCTATGGCGAAGGCGTCGTTGTGGGCCTGAACGCAGACGGCGCGATCGCCCGCGCGCTGCGCTCGCCCGCGCGCTACACCACCAACATCGCCTTCGCGCCCGACGGCGCAGCTTATGTCGTTGGCGCAAGCCTCAACGACCGGCCGCCCTTCACCGGCGAAGTGCGCCGCTTCCCGCCGCCATGAGGAGCCTTTTCACGATCCTCAATCCCGCCTATGGGAAGCCGCCTCGGGGTGTAGCTCAGCCTGGTAGAGCGCCAGCTTTGGGAGCTGGATGTCGCGAGTTCGAATCCCGCCGCCCCGACCACTCGCCCGCAATCTGCGCTGCGCCGCTGTCCTGGGCCTGATACGGTAGGCCATGCCCCAGGCGTTCGATCTCATCGTTATCGGCTCCGGTCCGGGCGGCTATGTCGCCGCCATCCGCGCCAGCCAGCTTGGCCTGAAGGCTGCCATCGTCGAGCGCGAGCGCTTGGGCGGCATCTGCCTGAACTGGGGCTGCATCCCGACCAAGGCCTTGCTGCGTTCGGCTGAAATCTATCGCGCCATGCGCCACGCCAAGGAGTACGGCCTGAAAGTCGAAGGCGCGGCCTTCGATCCCGCGGCCGTCGTCGATCGATCCCGCAAGGTCGCCCAGCGCCTGTCGAACGGCATCGGGTTTCTGATGAAGAAGCATAAGATCGCCGTGATCGAAGGCGAGGGACGCCTGGAAAGCGGCAAGCCCGCGCCGCGCGTGATCGTCGCCGACAAGGCGGGCAAGGATGAAGCCTACGACGCCAAGCACGTCATCATCGCCACTGGCGCGCGCGCCCGCGAAATTCCCGCCGCGGGCCTGGCCGGGGACGGCAAGCGCATCTGGACCTATCGCGACGCGATGACGCCGCCGCAATGGCCCGAAAGCCTTTTGGTGTTCGGGTCCGGCGCTATCGGCATTGAGTTCGCCAGCTTCTACGCCGCGTTCGGCGTGAAGACGACCGTGGTCGAGCTGCTCGATCGCATCCTCCCGGTGGAGGACGAAGAAATCTCCGCCTTCGCGCGCAAGCGCTTCGAGAAGGAGGGACTGACGATCCGCACCGGCGCACAAGCCCAGGCGCTGAAAGCCGGCGCCGATGGTGTCACCGCCGAGATCAAGACCGGCGGCAACACCGAAACGCTGAAAGCCAGTCACGCCATCGTCGCCGTCGGCATCGCCGGCAACACCGAAGGGCTTGGCCTTGAGGCGCTGGGCGTCACGCTGGAGCGCGGCCACATTCAAACCGATGGCTTCGGTCGCACCAATGTCGCGGGTCTCTACGCCATCGGCGACGTCACCGGCGCGCCCTGGCTTGCGCACAAGGCCAGCCATGAAGGCGTGATCTGCGTGGAGGCGATTGCCGGCAGACATCCCCATCCGATGGATAAGGCGCGCGTTCCCGGCTGCACCTATTCCCATCCTCAAATCGCCTCCATCGGCCTGACGGAGGCGAAGGCGAAGGAGGCGGGCCGCGACATACGCGTGGGCCGGTTTCCGTTCGTCGGCAACGGCAAGGCGATCGCGCTGGGCGAGGATCAGGGCCTGGTGAAAACCGTTTTCGACGCCAAGACCGGCGAGCTTCTCGGCGCTCACTTGGTGGGCGCCGAAGTCACCGAACTGATCCAGGGCTTCGCCATCGCGATGACGGGCGAACTGACCGAAGCGGAATTGATGGAGACGATTTTCCCGCACCCGACGCTGTCGGAGATGATGCACGAATCCGTGCTCGACGCGTATGGACGCGCGCTGCACATATGAAACCCGCGCGTCTCCTCGCGGCAGCCTTCGCAGCGTTCGCCGTTTTCATATGTCTTGCGCCGGTTGCGCCCGCGCAACCGGCTGCTGAGAGCGCCGCGACAGCGGCCGAAGCGCCGGCTGCGCCAGAAGCCGCCGAAGCGCCGCGGCGCTCGGGCTATCCGCCCAATCGCGGCGCGATCGGCGCAACCGTGCGGGTGATCGACCAGCCCGGCGATGTCACCGTGTTCGGCGGCGACGTGACGGTCGACGGCGTCGTGGGCGGCAGCGTCTGGGTCGCCGGCGGCGACGTCAACGCGCCCGGCCATGTCGGCGGCGATCTGCGCATCTTGGGCGGCGACGTCGATTTTTCCGGAACCGCCGCGCGCGAATTCTCCGCCGCGGGCGGATCGGTTCTGGTGTCGGGACGCATCGGCCGCGCGCTGCAGGCGGCGGGCGGCGAAATCGAACTGGCGCCGGGCGCAGAGGTCGGCGCGGACGCGCGCATCGCCGGCGGTCAGCTCATCGTCGGCGGCCGCATCGGCGGCGATCTTGACGCGGCTGGAGAACGCATCACGCTGGACGGGATCATCCAGGGCGACGCCCGCGTCCGCGCCCGGCGCATTCAGATCGGGCCGAACGCCCGCATCCTGGGACGCCTGGACTGGCAGGCCCGCTATCCGCTCGATATCGATCCCGCCGCTCAGACGCCCGGCGGGCTGTCCGGCCGCGCCACGGAATCGCTCGACTTCCAGAAGTGGCGGGAATGGACGCCGGCCCAAGCCAACCCGCTTTCGGCCTGGCTTGCCGCGGCGGCTTGGTCGTTGACCTGGGCTTTGAGCGCGTTTCTCGCCGGCGTGGTTCTGGCGGCGGCTGCGCCGCGCTTGTTTGAGCGCGCCTGGGAAGTCGCCCATGGACGCTGGCTCGCGGCCCTGGCGTGGGGGGCGCTCATGCTGATCGCCCCGATCCTGATCGCCATCGCCCTCATCGCCACGCTGGTGGGCCTGCCCATCGGCGTGCTGACGCTGATGGCTTATCCCTTCTTCCTGGCGTCCGGCCACGCGCTCGGCGCAGCCACGCTCGGCAGCCTGGTCATCCAGCGCGAAGGCCTGGGACGGCGCATCGCGGCGCTCGCCATCGGCATCGCCTTCATCGCGATCCTGGGCCTCATTCCGGTCGTCGGGGGCGTGGCGGGCTCTTTGGTCTTGCTGATGGGTCTGGGCCTGTTCGCCTTGCGCGAACGCCATCACCACCATCCGCCGGCGCCCGCGCCCGCCCCGTCTGCGGAGGCTACGCCGCCTCCGACGTGATCGTTTCTTCCGCAAGGCGCTGCAGCGCGACGTAATCGGTCTTGCCGGTGCCGAGCACGGGAATTTGCGGCAGCGGCACAATTTTCCGCGGCACCGAAATTTCCGGCGCCCCCTCCGCCTGCGCAAAGCTCATCAGATCCGCGCTCTGCGCTGCAGGATTGTCGCTGAACAGCACCAGCCGCTCGCCCTTGCGCGGGCAGGGGAGCGAGATGGCCGCGTGATTGTAAAGCGGCCAGAGTTTCTGCGCGATCGTCTCCACCGCATTCAGCGAAACCATCTCGCCGCCGATCTTGGCGAAGCGCTTGGCCCGCCCGACAATGCGCACATAGCCGTCCGCATCGATCTCAACGATGTCGCCGGTATCGTGCCAGCCGTCGGGCAGCGCATCGACGCCGTCCGGCGCGGCGGGATTGAGATAGCCCTTCATCACATTGGGGCCGCGCACGATCAGCTTCTTGCCTTCGCGGATGCCGGGAATTTCCTCCAAGCGCCATTCAATGCCCGGCAGAATGCGGCCCACGCTGCCGGCGATATTGGCGCCGGGTTGATTGACCGCGATGACGGGCGAGGCCTCGGTCGCGCCATAGCCTTCCAGCAACTCCACGCCGAACCGGCGCTGATAAACCTCGCGCGTCTCAGGCTTCACGCGTTCCGCGCCCAGCACCATGAACACAAGGCTTGAGAGATCGCCGTCCTGCGCGCCGCGCGCATATTGCGTGGCGAACGTGTCGGTCGCGAACATGACGTTTGCGTCGGTTTCGCGCACCAGCCGCGGGATTTCCTTGAAGTGCAGCGGCGAGGGATAAAGGAACGCCTTGTGCCCGCACAGCACCGGCATCAGCGCGCCGCCGGTCAACCCATAGCAATGGAACATCGGCAGCGGATTGAAGAACCGCCAGTTCGGATCAAACCGCACATGCGCGTAAATCTGCTGCACATTGGAGACGATGTTGGCATGGCTCAGCACCGCGCCGCGCGGCGATCCAAACGATCCGGACGTAAACAGCACCACGCCAGGCTCATCTGGAGACACCTTCGCCCGGAAAAGCGACGGCGCGAAGGACTTCACCAGCGCGCCGAGCTTGTCGCCAAGGCCGAGGCTTTCGCGCAGGTCTTCCAGATACGTGATCTCGACCGCCTGACCGAGCTCGCCAACGAGCCGCTCAAGCTGGCCTTGCTCCACGAACCGGCGCGCGGTGAGCACACGGCGCACATGCGCTGCAGCACAACCCGCGTTCAGGTTCGCGGGACCCGCGGTGAAGTTCAGCATCGCCGGAGTGCGCCCGATCGCATGCAGCGCAAAGAACGTCACCACCGCGCCGACGCCCGTCGGCAACAGCACGCCGACCGCCTCGCGCGGCGCGGTGATGCGCTTCAGCCGTCCGCCGAGCGCAAACGCCGCGCGAATAACTTCGTCGTATGAAAGCGGTTTGCGATCATGATCCTCCACGATCACCGTCTTTCCGCCGCGCCGGCGCTTGGCGCGCAGCAGCGCGTCGAACAGCGAAATCCGAGCGTGAGCGGGGTCAAAGGGCTGTTGCCCCATCTGTTCTGCCTCCTTGATACGCGTCATTGGGCGCTCTTCTCGCCGAAGCCGGCTGCGCCGGCGCTATTGTTGTTCATGAGGGGGCCTGGACGCGTTCGTGAAGATTGTTTCAACCCTGTAATAAGCCTAGCTTGCCGCCCGGTTTTGGCAAGATGCCGCAACATGGGGCCGAACCGGCGCAATTGATTGCCGCGGCGGGTCAGCCCATTCTTGGGGCGTATGGCCACGCTGATTGACGCAAAAGCCGGGAGCCAGCGCCCCCGCCACCCCGAAAAGGCGAACCGGCCGGACGCGCCTTCGCCGCGCAAGCCGGACTGGATTCGCGTCCGCGCGCCGGCCGGCGGCGTCTACGAGGCCACCCGCGCCATCGTCCGGGAAAACAAGCTCGTCACCGTCTGCGAGGAGGCCGCGTGCCCCAACATTGGCGAGTGCTGGAGCCAGCGCCACGCCACCTTCATGATCCTGGGCGAGGTCTGCACCCGCGCCTGCAGTTTCTGCAATGTCGCCACCGGCAAACCGTCGGGTCTTGATGCCGCGGAGCCGCAAAACGTCGCTAAGGCGGTCGCCGCGATGGGCTTGGCGCATGTGGTCGTCACGTCGGTGGATCGCGATGATCTCGACGACGGCGGCGCGCAGCATTTCATCGAGACGATCGCCGCGATCCGCGCGGCGGCGCCGACCACCACAATCGAAATTCTCACCCCGGATTTCCTGCGCAAGGACGGCGCGGTCGAGCGTGTGATCGACGCCAAGCCCGACGTCTTCAACCACAATCTTGAAACCGTGCCGCGGCTTTATCTCTCCATCCGTCCTGGCGCGCGCTATTTCCATTCCTTGCGGCTTCTGGAAAAGGTCAAGGACCGCGATCCTCAGCAATTCACCAAGTCCGGCCTGATGGTGGGCCTGGGCGAAACCAAGGAAGAGGTGATGCAGGTGATGGACGACCTGCGCAGCGCCGGCGTCGATTTCCTCACCATCGGTCAATACCTGCAGCCCACGCGAAAGCACGCCGCGCTCGAGCGCTATTGGACCCCCGACGAATTCAAGGCGCTGGAGACGATCGCCTACGCCAAGGGCTTCCTGATGGTGTCCGCAAGCCCGCTCACGCGCTCCAGCCACCATGCGGGCGAGGATTTCGCCAAGCTGAAAGCCGCGCGCGCCGCCGCCGCGTAGCGATCTCCTGATGTCGGTTGCGATCATCCGTACTGAACGGCGCTTGCCGTATCCGCCAGATGCGCTCGCGGGTCTCGTCGCCGACGTGGAATCCTATCCGCGCTTTATTCCGTGGGTAAAAACGCTGACGCTGAAACGCGAGCGCGGCGATGCGCGCGCCTGGGAAGGCGTCGCCGAAGCGCTGGTGGGCTGGAAGGCGTTTCTCGAGCGCTTCGCCACGCGCGTGCGCGCCGATGTCGACGCCGGGTCGGTGGACGTCGCGCTCGTGCGCGGACCGTTCAAGACGCTGAAGAACGAATGGCGTTTCGCGCCGGATGGGGCAGGGGGCGCGATCGTGCGCTTCACCATCGCCTACGAGTTCAAGAACCCCATTCTGCAGATGGCTGCCGGCTTGAACCGCGAGCATGTCGCCGACCGCATCATGCGCGCGTTCGAGACGGAAGCCGCGCGCCGATTTGCGTCTCAGCTCACATCTGCCGGCGAATAAGCTCCAGCGCCGTCTCCACCGTGCGCAGACGGATTTCGCTGCGGCCGATATCGCCGAACCGTTCCGCCACATGCAGCATGGATTTGTTCTCCCGCGCGCACGCCAGATGCACCAGGCCAACCGGCTTCATCGCCGTGCCCCCGCCGGGTCCCGCAACGCCCGTCACCGCAACCGCGATATTGGCGTTGCTCTCCCGCAGCGCGCCTTCCGCCATCGCGCGTGCGACGCCTTCGCTGACCGCGCCGAAATCCGCGATCATGTCGCCCGGCACGCCGAGCATATCTTCCTTGGCGCGGTTGGAGTAGACGACGAACCCGCGCTCCACCACAGAGGATGAGCCGGGGATTTCCGTCAGCAGCCCCGCGATCAGGCCCCCGGTGCAGCTCTCCGCGGTCACGACCTTCAGCCGCCGCTCCTCAAGGTCACCCAGAAGCAGCCGCGCGCTCATGATGAGATGGTCTGGAAACATGCACTCTATTTAGCCCCTGCCAAGGGGGCGAAGTCCATGGCAGAAGGCGCAAAACCGAAGCGGGGGAACAACGGCTCATGGAGGCGATTGCGCGGCGAACCGCGGCGCCGGCGTTCACGCTCGCGGTGTTCGTCAATGCCGGCCTGATCTTCGCGCTGCAGCCGCTGTTCGCGCGTATGATCACGCCGCTGATGGGCGGCTCGCCGTCAGTCTGGAACGCCTCGATGGCGTTTTTTCAGGCCGCTCTGCTGTTGGGCTATCTTTACGCGCACGCCTTGCAGCGCATCCGCAATCTCGCGGTCCAGGGCGTCATCCACGCCATCCTCCTGGCGGCCGGCGCGCTTATGCAGCCCATCGCGGTGTCCGGCGCGCTCGGACCGCCTGATCCGCTGCATCCCGCCGCCTGGACCTTGGGCGTGCTGGCGCTCTCGGTGGGACTGCCGTTTGTCGCTGCATCGGCCACCGCGCCGCTCTTGCAGGCTTGGTACGCGCGCACCGGCCGCGCCGACGCCCACGATCCATATTATCTCTACGCCGCCAGCAATCTCGGCAGCCTGATCGGCCTGATCGGCTATCCCGCGGTCGTGGAGCCGCTGGTCGGCGCGCAGGCGCAGACCTTGGGGTGGTTCTGGGGCTATCTGGCTGCCGCCGCGGTCGTGATGCTGTGCTTGACGCTCGCACGCCTGGCCCATGCGCGCGCCGACGCGCCCCCAGCCGCTGAACAGGGCGAATCCATCACCTGGCGGCGCAGACTGTTCTGGCTCGCCGCCGCGGCTGCGCCGTCGAGCCTGCTCTTGGGCGTGACCCAGCACATCGCCACCGATGTGGCGTCAGCGCCCTTCCTGTGGGCGGCGCCGCTGGCGCTCTATCTCGCCACCTTCATCATCGCCTTTGCGCGCGGCGGCGAACGCGCAGCGCCGGCCGCGCTCGTGCTGCATCCCATCGCCATGGCGTTTCTGGTCCTGACCTATTTCGCCAATCGCGACTGGGGCTGGGCGCTGCTTGCCAATCTCGCGACGTTTTTCCTAAGCGCGTTGATCTGCCATCAGGCGCTCGCAGCGACGCGCCCGCAAGCGTCGCGCCTCACGGAATTCTATTTGTGGATGTCCGCCGGCGGCGTCCTGGGCGGCGCGCTCACCGCGCTCGCAGCGCCGGTGATCTTCACGGGCGTGTACGAATATCCTTTAGCGCTCGCCGCCTGCGCTTTGTTCCACCCACGCCGCGGCGCAACGCTGGAGAGCTTGGCAGATACGTTGGCGGTCGCTGCGGTGGTGATGACAGCCGCCGTTGCGGCGCTCGCCATGCGAACGCCAATTGAATTGTCGATCTATGGCGGCGGCATCGGCGCGGCGGCGGCGATCGCGGCTGCAGCTTGGCCTGCCGCGCAGAATGGCGCCTATTCGCTGCAACGTCTGGGCTTCGCGCTCAGCGCGCTCGCGCTTGCCGGCGTGTTGACCTATGCCGGGATACGCCATGAGGTCTTGGTCGCGGGCGCGCCAAACTCCTCGCGCGCTGAACTCGTCGAGCCCATGCGCTGGATCGTGCTCGCGCTCAGCTTCCTGACATTCTCCTTCATCACCCACGCCGCGCTGCAGGCCCGTGAGCGCGTAACGCGAATCGCGTTGGGGATCGCGGCGCCGCTGACGATGATGCCGGTCTTTCTGACGCTGCTGAACCGCGGCTTCGGCGGCCCGCAAATGCTCATGCTGGCGATCGCGATCTGCGCGGCGGCAATCTTCATGAACCGCCATCGGCCCTGGCTGATGGCGGGACTGATCCTGGTCGCGTTCGCGGCGATCTTCGGCGACGACACGCGCGGCGTGCGCATCATCCATCAGGAGCGCAGCTTTTTCGGCGTCGTGCGCGTCGAGGAATTGCCGACGCTGAGCGAAGAGACCCAGCTCCATGTCCTGATGCACGGCACGACCATCCATGGCGCGCAATTGGTCGGCCAGGATCAGGAGCAGCGCCCCTTGACCTATTACAGCCCCGAGACATCGCTGGGCGAGGCCATCGTCGCAGGCCTTGCCGCCAGCACGCAGGGGCGGATTGCGTTGGTCGGACTGGGCGCGGGATCGACCGCCTGCCTGACCGCGCGCCGCGATGAACTGACGGTGTTTGAGATCGACGCCAATGTCGTGCGCCTCTCCACCGGCGCCGACGGCTACTTCACGTACATGCATCTGTGTCAGCCCGAAGCGCGGATCGTCCTGGGCGACGCGCGTTTGGGCCTGGCGCGTGAGCCCGACGAACGCTTCGACATCATCGTGCTCGACGCCTTTTCCTCCGACGCCGTGCCCGCGCACCTTTTGACGCGCGAAGCCATGGCGATGTATCTGCGCAAGCTCTCTCCGACGGGCGTGCTTGTGTTGCATTTGTCGAATCGCAATCTTGCGCTTGTGGCGGAGGCCGCGCGTGTGGCCAGGGATTTGGACGCAGGCTGGACATGGCGCGTTTCCCAGGCCGCGGAGGATCCTTTGGCGATGGGGTATGGCGGTCTGCCGTCGAGCGTGATGATCGTGGCGCGCACGCAATCCGTGGTCGACGACTTGCCGCTGACGTCCACGGATTGGCGTGTCTTCGCGCCGCCGACAGGCCGCGCCTGGACTGACGACTACATCAACCTGCCGCGCGCGCTGTTCGACAGCCTCACCGGCCGCGAATATTGCATCACCTATCCTGAACGATGCACGGAAGCCGAATAGGCGCATGCTGGATCTGTTTCTCACCAGCTTCGTCACCTTCTTCGTGGTGATCGACCCGCCGGGCCTGGCGCCGATTTTCGCGACCATGACGCAAACCATGAGTCCCGGCTGGCGCCGCGCCATGGCGCTGAAATCCGTGACCGTCGCAACCTTGGTGCTGCTCGGCTTTGCGTTCGGCGGCGCTTGGCTATTGGCCAAGCTCGGCGTGTCGCTCGACGCCTTCCGCATCGCCGGCGGACTTCTGCTGTTCCTGATCGCGGTGGACATGCTGTTTGAAAAGCGCACCGAGCGCCGCGAAGTGCGCGCCGAGGCCGTGAAGGCCGAACAGGCGCGCCACCCTGAGCATGAAGACGACATTTCGGTGTTTCCCCTGGCGATCCCATTGATCTCCGGCCCCGGCGCCATCGCCAGCGTGATGCTGTTTTTTACCCAAGAGACGGAGGTCTTATCGCGCGCAGCCGTGCTCGCGGGCGCAGGCGCCAATCTGGCCTTGTGTCTCATGTGTTTCTTGCTGGCCGGCCCGCTGACGCGCGCCATGGGCGCAACCGTGGCGGCTATGATCACGCGCATCTTCGGCATTCTCTTGGCCGCGCTCGCCGCGCAATTTGTTGTCGACGGCGTGCGCAACGCGTTTGCGCTTTAGTGGAAATTGCGCCCGCGCGGCATGACGTGCTCGATTTGCTCGTAGCGCAGATCGTGGCGCACATTGCGCGGATGCGTGCGCCCATCGGCCTGCGGTCGGCGCACTTCGTCGGCGCGCGCCAGCGACGGCTCAAGGCCGGCGGCGGAAAGCCGCGCCAAGAGCGGCGTGTAATCGATCAGCCGCTCGGCCACCACATGCACCACCCCGCGCTCGCTTTGCACGCGCCCCTCGACGGCGCACAAGCGCGCGCCCAGAACCTGCGTGCGGTGCTGCTCGAACACTTTCGGCCACACCACGATGTTAGCGATATGGCCTTCGTCCTCCAGCGTCATGAAGATCACGCCCGACGCCGTGCCGGGCCGCTGACGCACCAGCACAAGCCCCGCCACCCGAACGCGCTTGTGATCGGCGATGGAGGCGAGCTGTTCGCATGGCGTGACGCCCTTGGCGTTCAAATCCGCGCGCAGAAGCGCCAGCGGATGCGCCTTCAACGAAAGCCCCAGCGCGCGATAATCCTCCACGATGTGCTCGCCGATCAGCATCGGCGGCAGCGCGAAATCCGGCTCCTGCGTGGGATCGGGCGTGGACGAAAACAACGGCAAATCCTCTTGCCCGCCGACGCGGTTCAAGCCGCGCGCGGCCCACAGCGCATCGCGCCGATCCAGGCCGAGCGAGCGGAACGCATCAGCGTCGGCGAGCTTTTCAATCGTCGCCGGCGAAAGCCCGCCGCGCAGCCAGGCGTCGCGCACGGAATCATAACCCTGCCCGCGATGGCGCACGAACGCGTTCAATTCCTCTTCGTTCAATCCCTTGATCTGGCGAAAGCCGAGCCGCACCGCGTGCGTCGTGCGGATGTCGCGCGCCTGATCGCCGTGGCGGGGGTGGATGTTCGCGTGAATTGCCGATGCGCCGCCGTCCTCCCCCGTGAGGGGGAGGTGTCCTGGCGTCAGCCAGGACGGAGGGGGCGGTTCCTCCCCCTCAGTCTGCTTCGCAGACAGCTCCCCCTCGCAGGGGAGCACGGGATGCGCTGCTTCAACCTCCAAAACATTGTCCCAATCCGAACAATTCACGTCGATCGGAAGCACCGCGACGCCATGCTCCTGCGCGTCGCGCACGATTTGCGCGGGGGCATAAAATCCCATCGGCTGCGCGTTCAAGAGAGCAGCCGCGAACACATCCGGATAATGGCATTTCAGCCAGGACGAGGCGTAGACCAAAAGCGCGAAACTCGCCGCATGGCTTTCCGGAAAACCATATTCGCCAAAGCCTTCGATCTGGCGGAAACTCGCTTCCGCGAACGTCGCCGCATAGCCGTTGGCGACCATGCCGTTGATGAACTTCTCCTTCAATTGCCCGATCGTGCCGACGCGCCGGAACGTCGCCATCGCGCGGCGCAGCTTGTCGGCTTCCGGCGGAGAAAACCCTGCGCCGACAATGGCGATCTGCATCGCCTGCTCCTGGAACAAAGGCACGCCCAAGGTGCGCTTCAACACCGCCTCCAGCGCTTTCGAGGGATAGGAAACCTTCTCCAGCCCCTGCTTGCGCTTCAGATAGGGATGCACCATCCCGCCCTGGATCGGGCCGGGGCGCACGATCGCGACTTCGATCACGAGGTCATAAAAGGTTTCCGGCTTCAGCCGCGGCAGCATCGACATCTGCGCCCGGCTTTCCACCTGAAACACGCCGATGGAATCCGCGCGCTGCAACATCGCGTACACGCGCGGGTCTTCTTTCGGCAGCGCAGCGAGGGTGAGGCATAACGGCTTTGCTCCCCCGTTCACGGGGGAGCTGTCGCGCGAAGCGTGACTGAGGGGGCGGTGGCTTATCGCGCCGCCCCCTCCGTCTCGCGCGCTCCGCGCACGATCCACCTCCCCCGCTTCGCTACGCTGCGCAGGGGAGGAGAGAGCGCTCCCATAATCTTTCGGCTGATCCTCTCCCGCTTTCTCCGCCCAATCGGGATAGTGCGTATGGACCAGATCGAACGCCTTGCGGATGCAGGTCAGCATGCCGAGCGCCAGGATATCGACCTTGAGGATTTTCAGTTCCTGCAGATCGTCCTTGTCCCATTCCACGACCGTGCGATCCGCCATCGCCGCGTTCTGAATGGGCACGACATCATCGAGCCGGTCGCGCGTGATCACGAGCCCGCCGACATGCTGGGAGAGATGGCGCGGAAAGCCGCGCAGCTCCTTCACCAGCGCCAGGCATTGCATCAGCCGCGGATCGCCGGCGTCGAGACCAAGTTCGCGCAGGTTTTCCGGCGTCACCGCCTTCGACCACCATTGCTGCGTGCGCGACAGCGCCGCGATCCGGTCTTCGGAATAACCGAACGCCTTGCACACGTCGCGGATCGCGCTGCGCCCGCGATAGCAGATCAGCGTGGCTGCAAGCGCCGCGCGATGCCGGCCGTATTTTTCATAGACGTACTGGATCACTTCCTCGCGCCGCTCATGCTCGAAATCGACGTCGATATCGGGCGGTTCGTTACGCTCGGTGGAAATGAACCGGTCGAACAGAAGCGAAGACGCCGCAGGATCCACTTCCGTGACGCCCAAACAATAACAGATCGAGGAATTGGCCGCCGAGCCGCGGCCCTGGCACAGGATGCCGCGCTCCTCTCGCGCAAAGCGCACGATGTCGGCGACCGTCAGGAAATACGGCGCATAATTCAGCTGCGCCACGATCTCCAGTTCGCGCTCCAGCGAGGCTTTCACGCTCTCGGGCGCGCCGCGCGGATAGCGCTTGGCCGCGCCCGCCCAGGTCAGGGCCTCCAGCGCATGCTGTGGAGTTTCATAGCCCGCCACCGCTTCGTCAGGATATTGATAGCTGAGCTCATCGAGCGAGAAGCGCGCCTGATCGAGAAAGCGCAGCGTCTCCGCGACGGCCTCCGGCGCATCCCCATAAAGCCGCGCGATTTCTTGCGGACTTTTCAAATGCCGTTCGGCGTTGGCGGCCAACAGACGGCCTGCATCGTCGAGCGTGGTTTTTTCCCGAACGCAGGTCAAAACATCGAGCAGCGCGCGCCGTTCGGGCACGTGATGCAAAGGCTCCGTCGTGGCGATCAGCCGCGCGCCCGTGTCCCGCGCCAGCGCCTTGAGCCAGGCCAGGCGGCGCTTGTCTTCGCCGTCGATGCGCATCGGCGCCGCCAGCCACACCGCGCCGAACTGGTTGCGGATGGAGAGAAGGGTTGGTGTTAGGGCGCAATCGTCTGCGGCGCTATACTCCTTCTCCCCTTGTGGGAGAAGGTGGATCGGCGGCGCAGCCGCCGAGACGGATGAGGGGTGTCGACTTAAACATTCAAAGATATTGTTCTCACCCCTCATCCGGCGCTTGGCGCCACCTTCTCCCACAAGGGGAGAAGGAAGAGACGGTTCACGCAAGGGGCAAACAATCGCCAAAAGCCCATCGCCCCATTCCAGAAAATCCTCAAAGCGAAGGAAGCATTCGCCCTTTGGCGCGCGGCGATTGCCGATCGTCAACAGCCGCGTCAGCCGCGCATACGCCGCCCGATCACGCGGATAGGCGAAAATGTCCGGCGCGCCGTCTTGGAAAACCAGCCGCGCGCCGACGGCCAGACGCAAGCCCGCTTCCTTCGCCGCCGCGTGCGCGCGCACCACGCCGGCCAACGTGTTGCGGTCGCCCACGCCCAGGCCCGCAAGCCCCAGCGCTTTGGCGCAGAACGCCAATTCCTCGCCATGCGAAGCGCCGCGCAGAAACGAGAAATTCGTCGTCGCGCACAACTCTGCGAAGCCGGACGTCATCACCCGAACAATCCGTGCAGAAACCAGCGCGGCGGCTCGCGCTCGTCGAAAAGCCCTTCGCGGTACACCCAATAGCGCCGCCCCTGCGCATCCTCGACGCGATAATAATCGCGCGTGCGCGCTTCCGGCGCCTTCAGCCAGTTCGGCGCGATGCGCTCCGGCCCTTCCGCGCGCGCCACCGTGCGCAACACGCGCCGCCAGCGAAACCGCAAGGGCGGCCCATCGGGAACCGTCGCCAGCGCCTCGATCGGCTGCGCGCGTTTGAACAGCCGCAACGGCCTGCGCGGAACCCCGTCGGCCGCCGGCGGCGGCGTCTCGTCCGGCGGCGCAAGAGACCACGCATTGGCGCGCTCCGGCGCATGCGCGTCGCGGATCGCCGCATACCCGACCTGCGCGCGCCCCAGACGCGCGGCGAGCGCATCGATCAGCCGCGCTTCCGCTTCCCCATCCGCGCCGGAGCGCGGCGCAAGATCGGTGGGCCGCGCAGCGATCGCGGCAAGCTCGACCGCGTCAAGCCGCACCGCCTCGATGCCGAACTCCGCATCGATCGTTTCCGGCGCCGCGTTCAAGCGCTCGCGCAGGATGCGCAGGATCGGCTTGACCGCGCGCTCCGGCCGGCTGAGCCCAAGGCGCAGCTGCCTGGTCTTGGCGTCCACGCCGAACAGCGAAACCGCGATCACGGTTGCGCCCATGCCGCGCCGATCCAGCGCTGCGACCAGCTCCGCGCACGCCGCCTCCAGCGCGATCAGCACCGTGTCCAGCGATTGCAGCGGCTCCAGAAGACGCTTCAGCGCAAACACGGGCGGAGGAGGGCGTCTCGGCGTCAGCGCTTCGCGGACGCGCCCCAGCGCCTGATCGAGCCGCAGCATCGCGTTCTGCCCCGCGCGCGCGGCGAACGGCGCACGCGGCGCGTTGAGGATGTGCCCGATCGTTTTCAGCCCCAAGCGCTTCAAGAACGCGTCCGCGTCCTCGCTCAAGCGCAGCGCAGCGACGGGCAGCGGCGCAAGCGCTTGCGCGGTTGCGCAAGCATCGCCGCTGTCCTCGAGGATCGCCGGGCCTTGAAACCGCGCGCACGCCCACGCCGCCCCCGGCGTCGGCGCCAGCGCTGCATGCGCGGTGAAGCCTTGTGCGTTGAGGCGCTGCACAAGCGTGCGCACAAGCCCGTCTTCGCCGCCCCACAAATGCGTACACCCCGTGACATCGAGAAAAAGTCCGTGCGGCGGATCCAGCACGACAACCGGCGTGAAGCGCTCGCACCATGCCGCGATGTGATCGAGCAAAGCGGCGTCAGCGGCCTCGTCGGCGAAGAAGACCGCAACATCGGGCCGCATCGCGCGCGCATCCGCCAGCGCCATGCCTGGATGCAGACCCGCGGCTTCCGCGCGCGCACACACCGCAGTCAGGCTAAAGGCGTTGCCGGTCTTGGCGTAGACGGCAAACGGCTCACGCGGCGCGCGGCCGGCGCGGATCAACCGCTCCGTCGCCAGCCGCGGCAGCCACAGCGCCAGCCAGCGCGGGCTCGGCGAAGCTGCGCTCATGGGCGTTCCACTCCACTGTCCAGGATGCGCCGGCAGGCCCGGCGCGGTTGCGATCGAGAACCGCGCAAAAGCGCGGCGGGCCCAGAAGCCGGCCCTCGGCCACGCTGGGCTCAGCGCCGATGCGCCACCGCGTCCACGCCGCGCTGGTTTTGTTTCCGTCCAGGCGCAACAAAAGCGCGCGCGCGTCATGCGTCTGCGCGCGCAGGATCAGGCGCCGCGCCGCGGAAAGACTGAGCGGCTTGCTGGACGACGCGATCACACACACGGAAATCGCGCCGGGAACCTCAAGCGCCTGTTCGCTCGCCCACAGCGCGTCCTCCTGGCTGCGCCCGCGCACAAACACGATGCGGCGCGCATCCGCGCCGAACTGCGCCAGCCCTTGCGCGCACCAGGCGCCGTTTTCCCCGGCCTCGGCCTCGGGCGCGGCCCACACGATCAGCCCTTTCGGCCGGGCCGCGAGCGCCCAGCCGAGCAGGAAGGCCGATGCGGCCAATGCGTCGCCGGGCTGCGCGGGATAGGCCTCCGTCAGCGGCGCTGTGGCCGCGGCCGCACGCACGCAGGAAAAGCCCGCCTTCGAAGGCGCGGAGACAGCCTGGATCGACACCGGAATAATCTGGAACAAAGACAGAACATATGCAAGCTGGTTTGCGCTTGACGGATCGCCTCAACCAAGCGTTGAAACTATATGCACCCTAAGATTGTATTTGCCGCGCTCGCCCTGGCCATATCGCCGAACCCCGCGCCGCCCCCGCCCACGGTCCTGGCCGTACTCGAGCGCACACCCCTGCCCGACGCCGCCGGCGGAGCAGGGCAGGGCATGGGCTTTTCCGCCACCGGCCTCGCCCTTGATCCCGTCACCGGCGGATGGATCGTCGGCAATGACGGGCGCGCCGCCGATCCGCAGCCCGACCACACGCCCTCGATCGTGTTCCTGGAGCCAAGCGGCGCCCGCTTGCTGCGCGAGATTGATCTCACAGCGCTCTATCCAGGACACGGCAGCGTGCAGGGCGTCGCCGTCGATCCACAGGACGGCGATCTCTGGTACGCCGCGGTGAACGATGATCTGATCCGCAAGATCGATCGCGACACCGGCGCCGAACGCGCGCGCATCGCCTGGCCGCGGCCCAACGGCCTTGCCATCGCAACAGACGGAACGCTGTATGTGCTGTCGCGCCGCGCCGTCACGCACATCACGCAAAGCGGAAACGTCTTGCGCAGCTTCACCGTCGCGCAGGGCGATGGCCTCACAGTGCAGCCTGAGCGCGCGCTGATCTGGGCTGCCGACGATGATCACGCCGTGGCCCATGATCTGATCACCGGCGCGCTGCGCGCGCGCGTCCGCCTGCCATCGATCAACTACGCCGAAGGGCTTGTATTGTGCGGCGATCGCCTCTGGGTGATCCACAACGGCGCGTTCCACCGCACGTCCAGCAAACCGGCATCGCCGCCGCGCGCGCTGCTCGTAGAATTCGCGCTGCCGAACGATCTCGCCGGCGCACGCGATGATTGTCCGTCCGGCGCCGGGCTTCAGCTTGCGGAAGCCTCTTCTTCGAGAGAAAGCGCCGCTGCGCCATAAAGCGGCGCGCGCGGATCGGTCAGCACGCGCACCGGCGTGTCCGCGAGATAGCGCGACATCGGCCCGCGCATCGCAAACCGCGCCAACGCCTCGGGCGCCTTCAGATACGAGAGCAAATACTCCGCCACGCCGCCGGCGAGGATCACGCCGCCGCGCGCGCCGGCTGAAAGCGCAAGATCGCCGCAGGCGGAGAGAATGGTCGCCGCGCGAAACGCGCACACCGTCTGCGCGACGGCGTCTCCAGCGTCAGCGCGTGCGATAATCTCCTGCGGCGAAGCCGGCGCGCGCGCTGCGCCAAGCACGTCCTGCACGGCCTGCAACAAAACGTCGAAGCCGACGCCCGCGCACGCCAGCTCGACCGACACATAACCCCGCGCCGCGCGCAGACGCTGCGCGATCGCCCACTCGAAATCCGTTTGCGGCGCAAACGCCTGGTGGCCGCCTTCCGTCGGCAGAATGCGCCAGCCATCGCCCCGCGGCAGCGCGATCGCTGCGCCGAAACCCGTGCCTGGGCCCGCGACGATGATCGGCGCGTCGGAGAGCGCTGACCCGGCAATAAGATCGACGCCGTCCGCGTCAGGCAGGCTCACCGCGCCGCGCGCCATCGCCGCGAAATCATTCACCAGCGCAACGCGGCGCCAGCCGAACATTTGACGCAGCGCCGCTTCCGATACGCGCCAAGGCCGGTTGGTGAGCTGCACGGCGCCGTCGATGATGGGTCCAGCGACTGCCAGCGCCGCGCTGTCCACGGTCGCGCCGGCGCGCGCAAGGTATGCCCGGATCGCGTCCTCAAGCGCTGCCCCATCCACGCAGGCGATACGCTCGAACCGCTCAAGCGTCAGCCCGCCGGCGCTCTTGCGCGCTAAGGCAAAGCGGGCGTTGGTGCCGCCGATATCGCCGGTGAGCAGCACGCTCACGCGCCCGCGATCCGTCCCGCGCGCCTGGACACGCCGCGTCCAGTGACGTTAAGCGCAAGAGAGGGGCAGGGTCGCCGCGAGGGCGCGGCGCGACGCCGAGACGTATGGGGCAGGGGCGCAGTGGTCATCAGACAGGAACGATCATCCAGGGCGTCACGCGAACGCCGGCGGCGTTGTGCCTGACGTATCGCACATCCGCCGCGCTGCGAACTGCTCTAGACCCGTTCCCGATTTGCCTCGGATCAAGCCCCGTGCAAATCGGGACAAAACGGGTCTATACTTAGGATTAGAGCGGTTCTCGTCCGAAAACCGATTCACACTTTTCGGGAACCGCTCAGATGGCTGAAGCCGCCGCTCTTGGCCGCCGCTCGGTGGGCCTCGTCATCGTCGCCTACAAAAGCGCACGCTTCGCCGAGCGGTTGAAACGCGCGGTCGACGCCCAGACGCTGCGGCCCGACCGCATCCTTGTGGTGGAGAACGGCTCGCCCGGCGCGGAGCGCATCGATCCTGCGCATCTGCCTGACGGCGCCGAACTCATTCCCTTGGAGAACAATATCGGCTTCGCCGCCGCCAACAATCTCGCCGCCGCGCGCCTGGATACCGAATGGGTCGCGCTGTTGAACCCCGACGCGTTTCCCGATCCCGATTGGCTGGAGCGGCTGATCGCAGCGAGCGACGCGTTCCCGCTCGCGGCGGCCATCGGATCCTTGCAGATCAGCGCAAGCGATCCCGCGCGCATCGACGGCGCCGGCGATGGCTACTTTATCGGCGGGGCGCCGTGGCGCGGCGGCCATGGCCACGCGCTCGGCCACCTTCCGCGCTATGGGGAAGCGTTTTCGCCGTGCGCCGCGGCAGCGCTCTATCGCCGTGCGGATTGGAGCGCGCTGGGCGGATTTGACGAACGCTTCTTCTGCTATTGCGAAGATGTCGATCTCGGATTTCGCCTGCGTCTGGCGGGGCGCGCCATTGTGCAGGCGCTCGATGCGCGCGTCGTCCATGTCGGCGGCGGCTCCTCCGAAGGACGCTCGACCTTCACGACCTATCACAATGTCCGCAACATGATCTGGACCCACGCCAAGAACATGCCGGCGCCCGCCCTGTGGCTGTGCTTGCCTGCGCAGGCCTGCGCGGTGTTGGCGGCGCTGGTGCGTGCGGCCGCGCGCGGGGAAACGCTGGCGGCGCTGCGCGGCGTACGCGACGCTGTCAGCGGCATGGGACCCATTCTGGAAACACGGCGCGCGGTGCAAGCCGGCCGCGTCGCGCCCTTGAAAGAGATTTTGCGCGCAATGTCGTGGTCGCCCTGGGCGCTGGCGCGCAAAGCGCTGGCGCTGCGTCCCGTCTCGCCATCCGCACACGACACAACCAGCTAGCGGCCTTCCGAGCCGTCGTCGGCGGAGAGCGCGCCGCTGGTTCGCCACGACTCGATGTCAGCGTCGGACGCGCCGATCCAAGCCCGCAGAACCTCTTGATTGTGCGCACCGCGCGCCGGCGCCGGGCCGCGCACGCCGCTTTGGGCAGCCGAAAAGCGATACGGCGATTGCGCGATCGGCCGCACGCCGCCTTCGCCATGATCGATTTCAACAATCGCGCCGCGCGCTTGCAGCGTAGGTTGCTGCGCCAGCGTCGCGCCCCGGCGCACGCGCCCCCACGCGAGATTCATTCTATCCATCGCGCTTTCGACCTGATCCCAGGTCGTGAGCGTGCGCAGAAAATCGGTGACCGCGCCGCGTCGCGCGGCGATCTTCGTCTCCAAATCCATGTCCGGCTGGAACGGATCCTCCACGTGGAAGGTTTCCCCCATGAGCCGCCACATATAGCGAAAATCCGCCGAGATCAGGATCGGCCCCGCGCCCGTCTCCCACACATCCGGCGGCAGCGTGCGCAAGTGTTCCGCATCCTCGATTTCGAAATGCGCCTGATCGTCTGTGGCGAAGGTCGCGTCCATCATCGCGATGTCGATATGCTGACCCTGGCCCGTGCGCGCACGCATGAGCAGCGCCGACAAAAGCCCGACAAGCCCATGCAGACCCGCATTCGTGTCCGCCACCGAAAGCGGAAGATCTTGGCGTATGCCGCTGCGCTGCGCAGCGCGTTCGATCAAGCCTAGCTCGGCGTGCACGATCGGCGCATAGGCGGGCCGATGCGATTCCGGACCGTTATGGCCGAACCCGGAAATCGACAGCATCACCAGCCGCGGATTGACCGCGCTCAGCGCCGCATAGCCGACGCCGAGGCGATCCATCACATCGGGGCGGAAATTCTCGATCACGACATCTGCGGTGCGCGCCAATGCGAACACGAGGTCCTTTGCGCCCGGCGCGCGCAGATCGATGGAGATGTTGCGCTTGCCCGCATTGGCGAAGGCGTAAAAGCTCGACACGCCGCCAATCGTCCGGCCCCAAAACCGCGTGGAATCGCGATCCGGCGGCTCCACCTTCACCACGTCCGCGCCGAGATCGGCGAGCATGCGCCCGGCAAATGGCCCCGCCAGCACGCGCGAAAAGTCGAGGACTTTAAGCCCCTCGAGCGGATACCCGTTCATGTCGCTGGTCACGTGCGTCTCCCGAACCGCGTCTCCTTACGGCCGCTGCGGATGGACAGATCCATCTGCGCTGCGCCGCATCTTGCCTGCGCCCGCCGCGAGCGCATCTTGCGCCGCCCGCATCCGTCGCTGCAAGGCCCGCGCGGCTTTCTCGGACGCGTGCGGCAACAGCAGTGACGCTGCGCCGAACGTCGCTTCCTGCGCCAGCCGCTCCGCGGAGATCGCGCCCGCCGCCCATTCGTAGAACGCGCCGCCGAACAGCTGCGAGACCGCGCTGCTGACCAGCGCGATGTTTGTGTCCTTGCGCAAGGATTGGGTTTCAACGCACGCAGCGATCAATCCGCGCCAAAACGCCCGCCGCGGCTCGCTGATCGCAGTGTTGAGGCCTTCGTCGCCGCCGCCGCTGATCCGCGCCATGGCCCGATAGAGCTTCGGATCGCGCCGATAGAACGCCGCCGCGGCCTCGATGGCGGAGAACAGACGGTCCAAACCAGCGCCGGCGCCGCGCCGCGCCAGCGCGCGCTCATACGCCGCCAAATCCTCATCGAAGACCTGGCGAAAGATTGCAGCCTTGGTGGCGAAGAGGTTGTAGAGCGTCTTTTCGCTGACTTCGGCGCGCTCGGCGATCTGCGCCATCGACACCCCGTCGAAGCCGAACTCCCGCAACAATCCAGCCGCCGCCGCCACGATGCGCGCTCGGCGCTCGGCCTTGGCGCGCTCGCGCTGCGAGACAGGCTCCAGGGAGGCGTGCGCCATGCGATCTCCAATAAGACGGCGCAGATTGCGAATGTGTCCACGCCTTGACAAATTTACAGTGCGCTGTAATTAGCGCGCCAAAGCCCCGGACGCAAGGACGGTGCGACAACAAGGGGAGGATCGCCATGGCCCAATTGAGCGGCGGCGCGGTCTTGGCCAAGAGCTTGCGCGCCCTTGGCGTCAGGGAAGTTTTTGCGCTGCACGGCGGGCATCTGGATTCCTTTCTTGTCGCCTGCGCGGGCGAGCACATCCGCTTGACCGACACGCGCCACGAAGCGAGCGCGGGCTTTGCCGCCACCGCCTATGCGCGCGCGCGCCAGAGCATCGGCGTGTGCGTGATCACCGCAGGGCCGGGCTTCACCAACAGCCTCACCGCGATGACCGACGCCTATCTCGACGCCGCGCCCGTGCTCTTCATCACCGGTTCGCCGCCCCTGCGCGAAGTGGAGACCAATCCGCTGCAGGGCGGCTTCGATCAGGTCGCCATGGCCGCGCCGGTGACGAAATGGTCCCACCGCATCACCAATGTCGAACGCATTCCCGATCTCATCGACAAGGCCATGCGCACGGCGCTGAGCGGCCGTCCTGGACCTGTCTATCTCGACGTGCCGATCGACATCATGTTTGGCCTGATGGATGAGGGCGATTTGGTCCTGCCCACGCAGCCGGACTTGAGCGCGCGGCCGGCGCCGCCACATGACGCCGTCACACGCATCCTGAGCATGCTCGCCGAAGCGTCGCGGCCCGCGATCATCGTCGGCGGCGGCGCGCTTTCGCTGCTTGCCGCGAAAGAAATAGCGGCGTTCGCAAGCCGCACGCACACGCCCGTCGTGAACAACGCCAAGGCCAATGGCGTCTTGGATCGTGATCATCCCTACAACGCCGGCGGCGTCGGCACGCTCGGCGCAGCGATCGTCGGCGCGAAACAACCGCCCGATCTCATCATCCAGGTCGGCGCGCGCGCAGGTTTGCTTCTCGGCGGCCGCTCCGGCGCCGTCATCCCAGACGCCGCGAAACTCGTGCAGATCGATATCAACGCCGCTGAGATCGGCCGGCTGCGCGGCGCAGACGTCGCCGTCGCCGCCGACAGCGGCGAAGCCTTCCGCGCGCTGAATGCGGCGTTGGGAACAAAGAAGTGGGCGCCGCGCGACGCGTGGATGGGATTGCTTGCGCAATGCCGCAATCAGATGGCGGACGCGCTCGCCGATGCCCCGCTGCACACCGAAGCCGGCTTGATGCATCCGTTTCACGCCGCGCGCGCGGTCGCTGAGGCGCTCGCGCCGGACACGGCCATCGCCTATGACGGCGGAGAATCCTCCGCCTGGTTCAACATCTTCGGCCGCTCCGCCGGACCGGGCCTTTACATGGGCAATGGCTATCTCGGCACGCTGGGCGTGGGCCAAGGCTTCGCCATCGGCCTGGCGCGCGCGCGTCCTGGAAAACCGGTGGCCGCCATCATGGGCGACGGCGCCGTCGGCTTCCAGATCGCGGAGTTCGACGCCATGGCGCGTCACGGCCTGCCGATCCTGACGGTGATTTTCAACAACGCCTGCTGGGGCATGTCTCGCCACGGCCAGGAATTGGTGTTCGGCGCGCAGAATCTCGCGGCGGTGCAACTCGCGGCGACCAATTATCACATCGTCGCGCAGGGCTTCGGCTGCGACGGCGAGCAGATCACGCGCGTGGGGGACATCGCGCCCGCCGTGCAGCGCGCGCAGTCCAGCGGCCGTCCGACGTGCTTGAATGTAATGACCGACGGCGCCGTCGCTCACCCGGTGACCGCGCAAATGATCGGCCAGCTCGATTCAGACGACGAGATCGCCATTCCGTATTACGAAAATATTCCGATCCGGCGCAGCTGATCGCGCCGCGAAGGAAGGACAGCCCCGCATGCGCGCGCGTGTTTCACTCCGTGAGCCGAGCCCCGATCTCGCCGCCGCCAAGGCGCATTTGCAGGATGAAGGCTGGTGCGTCATCGAAGATGTGCTCTCCAAGCCAGAAGCGGCGCACGCGCTGGAGCGCCTATGGGCGGCCGCGGAGGAATCCAACCGGCGCGGCGTCGATACGCACATGCCGTTCCTCGATCCCAACGCCGCCAATGTGCGCGTGTTCAACCTGCTCGACATCGACGCGCTGTTCCGGGATCTCATCCGCCGGCCGCTCGCGCTCGACTTCGTGCGCGCTGTGTTGGGCGATGGATTCTTGATCTCCAACTTCACCGCCAACATCGCGCGTCCCGGTTCGGGCTCGATGAGCCTGCATTCCGATCAGGGCGTGGTCGTGCCCGAGCCGTGGTGCGAACCCTGGTCGATCAACATCATCTGGTGCTTGACCGACGTCCGCTTCGACAACGGCGCCACGCTGTTCATTCCCGGAAGCCATAGAGTAACGCGCGTCGCTGAACTCGCCCCCGATCCCGCAACGCGCCTGCAGCCGTTCGAGGCAAGCGCGGGATCGTTCATCGCCATGGAAGGGCGCATGTGGCACACGTCGGGGCGCAACATCACCAAGAGCGAAGATCGCGCGCTTCTGTTTGGCTATTATTCCCGCGATTTCCTGCGCCCTCAGGTCAATTGGAACGCGGCCTTGTCGGCGGACGTGCAAAGCGGGCTGGATCCGGAGATGCGCCGGCTCTTGGGTCTCGACGCCGCGGCCAACACCAGCACCGGCGCCGAATTGCTGTCAGCGGACGTCGGCGCGGTGCGCGGCGCATAGCGACGCGGCGTTGCAGCAGAGCCATGGCCCAACGCCAACGCGCGCGAGGCGGCGCATGAAACGCGCTGGCTCCCATCGTCCATGCACGCTAGAGCGTGATAGCCAAAAGTGGATACCGGTTTTGGCGGCTATCACGCTCTAAGTGTTGAGTTTAGAGCGTTGGTGGGCCAGCGCGCGCCGAACCGCCAATGTCCGGCGCAAGAATACTTAAGCATCGGCGCAGGGAATAAAGGGGAGGGACCAATGGCGCACAGGGGCTGGATGACGTTCGGCCAAGCGGCGGCCATGGCGCTGGCCGTGGCGATGGCGCCCGCCGCGGCGCAAGCCTTTGACGCCGACGACGAGCAGCAGGACGATTATGTCCAAGGCAATCTTCTGTTTCTTGCCTACCACGAAGTCGGCCATCTCATTCTCGATCAGGTGATCGGCGCCGATCAGCACGCCGAGCGCCTGGACGCTGAACTGGACGCCGACGACATTGCCTCGTGGCTGATGCTGCCCGATCCCGATGAGACCGATCAAAGTCTGGAAATTCTCGCCGCCGTGCGCGGTTGGGAGCAGAGCGGCGAATTGGGCGCGGGCGCGCTGGCGCAGAATCCGCACTATCCCGATGATCTTGACCGCGCCGCGCGCATCACCTGTCTGGTGTTCGGCGCCAATCCCGACGTGTACGCGGAGTTCGAGGGCGATTTCGACGGCGCCATCGACACCGACATCTGCGTGGAGGAACACAACCTCTTGCACGAAGAGTTCGAGGAATGGTTCGGTGAAGCCCTCGTCCCGCCCGCATCCCCATCCGGGCGCATCGCGGTCATCTACGAGCGGCCCGCCGCGGGCTATGAAGGCGTCGTGTCGTACCTGCAGGAAACGCAAGTTCTCCAGGACGTCGCCGATGACATTTCAGAATTTGTCAGCCTGCCCGACGACGTCACGCTCACCGCGCGCAGCTGCGGCGGCGGACGCGCCGAATTCAGCTACAATCCCGCACAGCGGCGCATCACGGCGTGTTATGAAGCCGTTGCATGGTTCATGAACAATCTCCCGGTAGAGCTCGGCGGCTCAGGCGTGTCGGGCGCGACGGGACGCTGGAGCGAACCGCAGGCCGATGGGGATGAATTGGGCTCAGGCGGCGCACGCGTGCAACGGCGTCCGCGCGCGGCGCCCCCGCCTCCGCCTCCGCCGCCGCGCCGCCGCTAAGGCGCTTAAGGCCCAAGCTGCATGGCGCGGCGCAACGCCGCGAGGTTCGGCGCGCGCGCCACGCCGCCGCACACGTCGCGATCCGCGCGCGGCCACTTCTCCAACAGCAAGGCGTCCGCGGTGATCGCCATCGGCTCGAAGAAACGCCCACGCGCGCCCAATAGATTGGCGCATGCGTCGGCCGCAAGCCCATCCCAGCGCTGCGTCAAGCGCCGCACGTCCCACAGCGTGATGGCCCCATCCTCGCTGGCGCTCGCGAGCGTGCCGGCGTCGGATGAAAACGCCACGCCGAACACCGCGCGCCCGCCTTGGTCGAGCGTCGCCAGCAGGCGCCCATCCCGCGCATCCCAGACGCGCACGGTCCCGTCTTCGCTTGCGCTCGCCACGCGCGCGCTGTCGGGAGAGAAAACCCCGCTGAACACCGGCCCGGTGTGACCGCGCAACACGGCCAGCGACACGCGCTGCGTCACGCTCCAAATGCGCACCAAGCCATCGTCGCTGGCGGAGAGTAGCCGGCTTCCGTCGGGAGAAAACGCCACGCCGCCGACGCCTTGATCGTGCCCGTCGAGGCGCGCGATCTCAGCGCCGCTCGCTGTATCCCAGAGCCGGACGCTGCCGTCCTGGCTCGATGTCGCAGCCAGGCGTCCATCGGGCGAGAACGCCGCGCTGCGCACGCGATCGCTGTGCCCGACAAGCCGCACGCGCAAGGCGCTGGTCGCCGCGTCCCAGATTGCGGCGGCGCGGTCTTCACCCGCGGTCAAGATCAGGTCGGATCGCGGCGAAAACATTGCCGAAGACACCGCGCCCTCATGGCCGCGCCACCGCGTGCGCACCGATTGCGCCGCAAGCGACCAGATTGTCACAAATCCATCGCCGCCGGCGGTGACGATGCTTTCGCCGTCCGCGCTGATCATGGCGCTGCGCACGCCGCCGGCGCGATCTTCAAGCATTGCGCGCAAGCCGCCGGATTGGGCGTCCCACACGCGCACGGCGCCGTCTTCGCCGGCGCTCACCACGGACGCGTCGCCCGGCATGAATTCAACGCTTGCCGCCGCGCCGTCATGCGCTGCGATGCGCACGCGTCGCCGGCCGCGATCGACAGGCCAGCTCCGCGCCGCGCCGTCGCGGCTGCCCGTGATGACGCGCAAGCCGTCGGGGGTGAAGCGCACGGCTGTCACCGCTTCGCCATGTCCGCGCAGATCCGCGATCAAATCGCCGCTGCGCGCATCCCAGACGCGCGCGACGCCGTCTTCGCTGGCGGTGACAACGCGCAATCCGTCGCGCGAGAACCGCGCCCGGCTCACCGCATTCGCATGCCCGGAAAGGTCTGCGATCAATGCCCCGGTGCGCGCATTCCAAACGCGCGCAGTCTGATCGACGCTGGCGGTGACGACGCGCGATCCGTCCAGCGAAAACTCCGCGCTGAACACTTCCAAAGCGTGGCCGTCGAGGCGCTGCAGCAATCGGCCTGTCGCGGCGTCCCAAATTCTGGCGTCGCCAGTCCCGTCAGCGGAGACGCCCGCCGTGACCAGCCATCGCCCGTTCGGAGCGAAGGCAACATCGAGAACCGCGCCGCCGCCCCCGTCCAGCGTGCGCTCAAGCGCGCCGTTGCGCGCCGTCCAGATCCGCGTCCGGCCGTCTTCGCTGGCGGTCGCGATGCGTGCGCCGTCCGGCGAGAAATGCGCGGCCCACACCGGACCGCTGTCTTCTGTATCGAGCCGCCGCGCGGGCGCGTCGCCCGCAGCGGTCCAGATGTCGACGCCGGAATCGTGCACGCCGAGAATCAGCGTGTCGTCCGCCGAAATCGACGCCGACCAGAGCGGTGCGCCGTCCTGACCGACCATGCGCGCCATCGCGCCGCTGTGCGCATCCCACAAACGCACTGCGCCATCCGCGCCGGCGGTCAGAACCGATGCGCCATCGTGCGAGAAGGTGGCTGAACGCACCGGCCCGTCATGCCCGCGCAACACATGCACAAGCGCGCCGTCTTCAAGCCGCCAGAGTTTCGCGAGCCCATCTTCACTGGCGGTGACCGCCAGCGTTCCATCGGGAGAAACGTCAACCGCCGTGATCGGCCCATCATGCAGGAGCGGCGGCCCGCTTTCTCCGAACGCCTGCATCACGCCGCCCAAGGCCGCCTCGAACAGCGGCGCGTTCTGCGGCGCGATCCGCATGCCCGCGAGCGCGTAGCGCGCCGCCGCCGGCGTCGCGCCGTCATTGAGCTTTTGCCACGCGCGTTCCGCGAAGAAGCGGCTCAGCGCAAGATGCGCGCGCACGCCGTTCAACACCGCAAGCCCAAGCAGCGCGGCGAACACGATGGTCAGTCCGCTCAACGCCATCATGCGCACGCGCGTGCGCGCTTCCGCACGCCTGCGATCGCGCCCCCACAGATCGTCGAAATCGACGCCGAGCAGTCCCGCTGCCAGGCGCGCGCAAATCCGATCGCGCCCGTCGCGGCGGACGTCCAGCCCGACAGGCTCGATCGGCAAGGCGTCCGGATCGTTTGGATCGGCCGCCGCGCGCAGCGCAGGCGGAAAGCATTCCGTCGCCGGATCGCCCGAATTCGGCGCGCCATCGACGATCACCGCATAGATGCGGCGCTCCCGGCCAGTGCTGCGGAAATGATGGATCTCGCTGTTGACCCATTTCGATTGGGCTGAACGCGGCGAGCAAATCACGATCAGCGCTTCGGCGTCCTCAAGCGCCGCGCGCACGATCTCGCCGATATCGGCGGCGGCGGCCATGTCTGCGTCATCGCGAAAGAACTTGCCCAACCGTCTAGGCAGCGCCGGCCCGTCGCCGCGCCCCTCCGGAACCCGATAGGTCTCAAGCCAGGAATGAAGCTTTTGGCCCCAGGCCTTGTCCTGCCAGGAATAGCTGATGAAGGCCCGGTACCTGCTCTCGCCCTGCGCCCGCAACCCATCCTCCCCAGACCGCGGCCGGCTTGGACTATGCTTGCCTTTGGCGCCGCTTGCATCCTGTCGCGCGTGGGCGCGGGCGGCGGCGCGCCTGAGGATTGGCCCGGAGCTAGCGCGCGAAGAGCGCCCCGGCCGAGACTTCGCCCGTACCCGCGGAGGCGTTGAGCGAAGCGAAATCGCGGTGAGCGACAAGAACCGCGGATGGGGTGGGATTCGAACCCACGGACCGCTTGCACGATCGCCGGTTTTCAAGACCGGTGCCTTCAACCACTCGGCCACCCATCCCGCAGGCCGCGGGGCTTAACAAGCGCCGTCCGCGCACGCAACGCGCCCGCGCCATCGCGCCATGGTGAACGCAGCGCTCACCACGTTCCCTAACCGCGTTTCAACGCGGCGTTGTTAAGCGTGTCGCGTTTCCAGGAGCGCGCATGTCCTTTTTGCGAAGCGCCGTCGGCGCGATCTTCGTTTTCGGCCTGGCGTGCGAGCCGGGGGCGTATGCCCAGGCCGTTCGCTTCGCCAGCGCCGCGCCTGCCGATGGATACGGCTACGGCGCAGGCTCGCTGGCGCCGGCCGCCCAGGTCATCGATCTGCGCCGCCGCGCCCGCGCAGCCGAGACCGAAGCGCTGCTGGCCGAGCGGCCCGCCGAAGCGGAAGAGGCGGTGGAGCAGGGCCCGGATGACCCCGCCCCTGAACTCGAAGTCGCAGACCTGCCTCCCGCGCCGCCCGCTCCGACGGCGGACGCCGGCTTTGTGGTTCAGATCGGCGCCTTCTCCGATCCCGCCAACGCCGCACGCGTCCGCGCCGCCGTGGCCGCCGCGGGGCCGGCCTATGTAGAGGAGGGGGCGAACGCCGCCGGCCGCACCCTCTTCCGGGTGCGCCTGGGCCCCTGGCCGAGCGAACGCGACGCCGCCCAAGCGCGCGCCGAGGCCGCCCGCCTCGGCTTTCCCGACGCCATACTCACGACGCGTTGACGCGCGAGATCAAGGCGGCTTTGACTACCCAAGACGCCGTCCAATCGATCCGTGATTCGGGAGCCCTCATGACGACGCGCCTTCTCGCGCGCGCCCTTGTTGCGCTGTTCGCCCTTTGCTTCGCCGCCCCCCAAGCGGCGCACGCGCAGACCGGCGGCTTCTCCACCCCAGCCTCGCACGCCGCGATCATGGACGCCGATACCGGCCTGATGCTGTTCTGTCAGAACTGCGAAGCGCCGATGCCGCCCGCCTCCATGAGCAAGATCATGACGATGCTCATCGTCGCTGAGGCGCTCGACGGCGGCCGCATCACCGAAGACACGCGCTTCACGATCTCCGAACGCGCCTGGCGCCATGGCGCGGTGTCGGACGGCTCGCACATGTTCCTGGAGCTCAACAGCCAGGTCCGCGTGGGCGATCTCATTCGCGGCGCGATCATCGTGTCGGGCAACGACGCCTGCGTGGCGCTGGCGGAAGGCATCGCCGGCTCGGAGGAAGCCTTCGTCGTCACGATGAACCAGCGCGCCCAGGAATTGGGCCTGCGCAGCGCGCGCTTTCGCAATGTCACCGGCGTGCCCGATCCCGATCACGTCATCAGCGCCGCCGATCTCGCCCGCCTCACGCGCATCCTGATCACGCAGCACCCGCAATTCTATCGCCTCTATTCCGAGCGCACCTTCACCTTCAACAACCGCACCCAGCAGAACCGCAATCCGCTCCTGGGCAGTTTCGGCGGCGCCGACGGCGTCAAGACCGGTCACACCAATGTCTCAGGCTACGGCCTGGTGGGCTCAGCGGTGCTCGACGGCAAGCGCCGCATTGTGGTGTTCAACGGCATGCCGTCCATGGCCGCCCGCGCCAGCGAAGCCGATCGCCTGATGCGTGCGGCCTTCTTCGATTTCACCACCGCCAATCTGTTTGGGGAAAACGCAACGGTCGCCGAGGCCGATGTTTTCCTCGGCTCACGGCGCACCGTGCCGCTGGTGACGCACGAACCCATCATCCTGGGTCTGCCGCGCAGCGCGCTCGTCGGCATCAGCGCGCATGTCGTCTACCAGGGCCCGCTGCCCGCGCCGATCGCCGCAGGCGATGAGATCGCCCAACTGGTCGTCGAAGGCCCGGGCTTTCCGCGCCGGACCTTCCCGCTCTATGCCGGCCGCAAGATCGGCAAGGCCAATCCCTTCGCCCGCGCCGGCGCGGCGTTGGCGGATATGTTCGGCGGATCATGAGCGCGCGGCCCGGACGCTTCATCACGCTGGAAGGCGGAGAAGGCGCGGGCAAATCCACGTTGGCGGCAGGTTTGGCGCAGGCATTGAGCGCCGAAGGGCGCACCGTGACCCGCACGCGCGAACCCGGCGGATCGCCGGGCGCTGACGCCGTGCGCGCGCTTCTCGTGCGCGGCGACGCCGAACGCTGGAGCGTGCTCTCTGAAGCGTTGTTGCTTGCCGCCGCGCGCAACGATCATCTCGAACGCGCCATCCGGCCGGCGCTTGCCGCGGGTCATGTCGTGATCTGCGACCGCTATTCGGATTCCACCTGGGCCTATCAGGTCGCCGCGCGCGGCCTCGATGAAACCGCGTTCCACGCGCTCTCGCATCTTATTGCCGCGGATACGCCCGATCTCACCTTCATCCTCGATATCGATCCTGATATCGGGCTGGCGCGCTCGCGTGGAGCGGGCCTCGGCGAGGATCGCTACGAGCGCATGGATCTGCGCTTCCACGCGACGGTGCGCCAGGCCTTCCTTGACATCGCGCAGCGTGAGCCGCAGCGCTGTGCGGTGCTCAACGCCGCACACGGCGCTGATGCCGTGCTGGCCGACGCGCTGGCGGTGCTGCGGACGCGTCTCCCATGAGCGACGCCGCAGCGCCCGACCAGGAGCCGCACACAGCCCATCCACGCGATGCGTTTGAGTATGTCGGCCATGACGAGGCTGAATCCGCGCTCGCCGAAGGCCTTGCAGGATCGCGCCTGCATCATGCCTGGCTCATCACCGGGCCGAAGGGCATCGGCAAGGCGACCCTGGCGTATCGCGCGGCGCGTCGCGCGCTCGGCGCAAAGATCGCAGGCCCCAGACCCTTGGCCGTAGCGCCCGACGATCCCGTCGCGCGCCGCATCGCCCAGCGCGCGCATCCAGATCTCTTCGTGCTTGCGCGCGGCGTAAACGATCGCGGCAAACCCAAACGCGACATCACTGCCGACGACGCGCGTGCACTCTCAGGATTCTTCGCGCTGCAGCCTGCGGAAGGCGGCATGCGCGTGGCGATCGTCGATGCGGTGGACGATCTCAATCGCCACGCCGCGAACGCCATTTTAAAAACGCTGGAGGAGCCGCCCGCCAACACCGTGCTGTTTCTGGTGTGTCATGCGCCGGGCGCGGCGCTGGCGACGATCCGGTCGCGCTGCCGGCAATTGAAGCTGCGCCCGCTCGACGACGACACGGTGCGTGAAGCGGTCCGCCGCGTCTGCGGCGCCGAGCCCGAACCAACCGTGCTGCGCCTCGCCGCCGGACGCCCAGGCCGCGCGATTGCGCTCGTAGCCCAGGACAGCGCAGGCCTCGCCGCGCGCGTGCTGGAGGCGCTGTCGGCGCTGGAGAAGAACGGCGCGCGCGCCTTCCTGCCCATCGTCTTCGCCGGCGGCGCGGACAAGGCCGAACGGCTCACGCTGGCGCTGGATGTCGCCGGCGACTGGATCCGTCAGGCGGTCGCCGCCAGCCAGGGCGTGCCGGTTGCGCCGCTCTATGCCGGCGAATTGCCCGCGATGCAGCGCCTGGTGACGCCCGACAACGCCGCGCGCTGGGCTCAGGCCTGGTCCGATCTTGAGCAATTGCGCGCCGAAGCCGATAGCCTCGACCTCGATCCCGGTCACGCGCTGGCGCGCGCAGCCGCCATCCTTGACCGCGCCGCGGCCGCGCGGGCATGACCGGCGCATGCGCATCGACAGCCACGTCAATCTGCATCACGCCGCGTTCGACGCCGATCGCGAGGCGGTGATCGCGCGCGCGCGCGCCGAAGGCGTGGGCCTGATGATCACGATCTGCGATAAGCTTGAGAATTTTCCCGCCGTCGCGGCCATCGCCGCCGCGCACGACGACATCTACTGCACAATTGGCGTCCATCCCCATCACGCGAAGGATTATCCGTCGCTGACCGCAGATACGCTCATCGCCGCGGCCCAAAGCGCGAAGGTGATCGCCGTCGGCGAAACCGGCCTCGATCTGCACTACGGCTATAGCCCGCTCGAAGACCAACTCCGCAGCCTGCGCGAACACATCGAGGCCGCGCGCGCGCTCGATCTGCCGCTTGTCATCCACACACGCGAAGCCGACGCGCAGATGGGCGATGTGCTGGAGGAGGCGATGACGCAACGCCCGTTTCGTCTCTTGATGCATTGCTACACCAGCGGCGCCGAACTCGCGCGGCGCGCATTGAAGCTCGGCGCTTACTTTTCCTTTTCCGGCATTCTCACGTTCAAGACCGCCCATGAGGTGCGCGCGATCGCGGAGGAAATTCCGCTCGATCGCGTCATCCTGGAGACCGATTGCCCTTATCTCACGCCGGTTCCGTTCCGCGGCCAGCGCTGCGAACCGAAACACGTTGCCGACGTTTACAAATACTTTCTCGCCCTGAGAAACCTGGAGGAGGGGGAGGGGACAGCCCTGTTGGCCGAGAATGTGCACGCCCTCTTTCACACGCTCCCGCGCCGCAAGGCCGCCGCATGAGCGGAACCTTGCGCGTCACGATCCTGGGATGCGGATCGTCCGGCGGCGTGCCGCGCGCCGACGGCGCCTGGGGCGCATGCGATCCCAACGAGCCGAGGAACCGGCGCTCGCGCTGCGGCATGCTCTTGCAGAAATGGCGCGGCGGCCCAGGCGATCCCGCGGACGCCACAACGGTGCTGATCGATACCTCGCCGGATCTGCGCACGCAGATGATGACGACGGGCGTGAAGCACATCGATGCGGTTCTGTTCAGCCACGATCACGCCGATCAGACCCACGGCCTCGATGATCTGCGCGTCTATGCGCTGTTGAAGCGCAGGCGCGTGTCCGTGTTCATGGACGCGTTGACGCGCGAGACGCTCACGCGGCGCTTCGATTATTGCTTTGTCATGCGCGGCGGCTATCCGCCGATCCTGGAGGACGCAGGCGATCTGCGCCACCGCGAGCCGGTACGCGTGGACGGGCCGGGCGGGGCGCTTGAAGCCATCCCGCTCGATCAGGACCATGGCGGCATGCCGTCTTTGGGCTTCCGCGTCGGCGCCTTCGGCTATTCCAATGACGTGGTGCGTTTGCCGGGCCACACGCTTGCTGCGCTGCGCGGGCTCGATGTCTGGGTCGTCGATGCGCTGCGCTACACGACCCATCCCACGCACGCGCACCTGGAGCAGACCTTGGCGTGGATCGCCGACATCCGTCCGAATCGCGCGATCCTGACCAACATGCACATCGATTTGGATTACCGGCGGCTCGCGGCCGAACTGCCGGCCGGCGTCGAGCCGGCGCATGACGGCCTGGCGTTCGACATTGCGCTCTAGAACGCCCGCCACAGGCCGCGCGCAGGCGATCTGCAGCGTTGCCGCAAGCCCATCCAGGCCCCCTACAGACCCCCATGATTGCCCATAATATATCTTATGCGAATGACGATATGACGCCAAATCAAGCCCTTAGCGCAGACTTCTCCGGCGATCGGGACCGCGCGGCCCACACCGCCGCCGCCCTCGTCGCGCTGATGGCGCGGCTGAGATCGCGCGAGCGCGGCTGCCCGTGGGATGTCGAGCAGACGTTTGAGACCATCGCCCCCTACACGATCGAGGAAGCCTACGAAGTCGCCGATGCGATTGCTCGGCGGGCGATGCCGGATTTGAAAGAAGAGCTCGGCGATCTGCTGTTCCAGGTGCTGTTCCACGCCCGCATGGCCGAGGAGCAAGGCGCGTTCGATTTCTTCGACGTCGCCGAAACGCTGATCGCGAAGATGACCGAACGCCATCCCCACGTGTTCGGCGCGTCTGACGCCCGCACCGCCGACGAACAGACCCAGGCCTGGGAAACCCAGAAGGCCCATAAGCGCGCAGCCCGCGGCGCGGGCCTGCTCGACGATGTGGCGCTCGCTCTCCCGGCTCTGCAGCGGGCGGAGAAGCTCACCAAGCGCGCCGCGCGCATCGGCTTCGATTGGCCGGATGCCGACGCAGTCCTTGTAAAGCTCAGCGAAGAGCTCGGCGAAATCCGCGACGCGCGCGCTGAAGGCGATCAGGCGCACATCGAAGAGGAAGTCGGCGACGCGCTGTTCGTCATGGCCAATCTCGCGCGCAAGCTGAACGTCGATCCCGAAGAGGCGCTGCGCCGCGCCAACGCCAAATTCACCCGCCGCTTTGAGCACATTGAACGCCGGTTGGCCGAAACCGGTCGCGAGGGCCCTCAGCCGCTCGCTCCGCTTGAAGCGCTCTGGGAAGAGGCCAAGCGCGCAGAACGCGCCTGACCCCTCCTCCGCCGGCGTGAACAAAACCGCCAGCGTCCGCGTTCTTCCCATCTAGGAGGAGAACGATCATGGCGCTTTTGAATGTTCGCCCGATGACGGGAAGCTTGGCGCTCGCTGGGGCGCTCGCGTTCATCGCCTACGGCCTGCGACGGCTCATCACCGGAGACGCCCGGCACGCGCCCGCGGTGCGCAATGCCGGTCCCCGGCACATGCAGAACCCGCCCAAGCGCTGGGACGACGTGGACGAACGCTCGGATGAATCCTTCCCCGCCAGCGATCCGCCAGGGACGTATTGATTGGCCTCAGCCGGCGGGGTAAGCGCGCCGGCTCATGCTGGAAATCAGGGATCTCACCTACCGCATCGCCGGGCGGCTTCTGTTTGAGAATGCGTCGGCCTTCATCGCCGAAGGCTGGAAGGTCGGCCTTGTCGGCCGCAACGGAACCGGCAAGTCGACGCTGCTGCGCCTCATTCGCGAAGATGCGCAAAGCCCGAACAGCGCCGTGCGCATCGGCAAGGCCGCGCGCATGGGCTTTGTCGCGCAGGAAGCCGCAGCGACCGATGATGCGCTGCTCGATGTGGTGCTTTCGGCCGATGAAGAACTCTCCGCGCTGACTCGCGAAGCCGAAACCGCGACCGATCCCCACCGCATCGCCGATATCCATACCCGGCTTGGCGAAATCGACGCCTACAGCGCCGAAGCCCGCGCGTCCGAAGTGCTGACCGGCCTGGGCTTCACGCAGGACGATCTGCGCCGCCCGATCCGCGAATTCTCCGGCGGCTGGCGCATGCGCGCAGCGCTCGCCGGCGTATTGTTCTCCGCACCCGATCTGCTGATCCTCGACGAACCGACCAATTATCTCGATCTCGAAGGCGCGGCCTGGCTGGAAGACTATCTGCGCCGCTATCCCCATACGGTCGTCGTCGTCAGCCACGACCGCGAAATGCTCAACCGCTCCGTGACGCACATTCTGGCGCTCGATGAGCGCAAACTTGAAGTCTATGTCGGCGGCTATGACGCGTATCTGAAAAAACGCGCCGAGCGGATGGCGTTGCAAACCGCGCTCAAAGCCAAGCAGGACGCGCAGCGCGCGCACCTGCAATCCTTCGTCGATCGGTTTCGCGCCAAGGCCAGCAAGGCCCGCCAGGCGCAAAGCCGCATCAAGATGATCGAGCGCATGCAAGACATCGCCATTCCGATTGAAGAGCGCACCACGCCGTTTCATTTCGCCGAAGCGGAAGAATTGGCTTCCCCGCTCGCCGTGCTGGAAGGCGCGGACCTGGGATACGCGGCAGGCGCGCCGGTGTTGAAAAACGTGTCGCTGCGGCTCGATCACGATGATCGCATCGTCATTGTCGGCCCCAACGGCGAAGGCAAAACCACTTTGGTGAAATCCATCGCCGCGCGGCTGGCCTTGCTGAAAGGCAAGCGCGTCGCCTCAAAGGCTCTGCGCATAGGCTATTTCAGCCAGGATCAGCTCGATGAATTACGCGCCGGCGAAACCGTGCTGCAGCACGTGCGCGATCTGGCGCCGCACTTGGGTCAAGCCCAGCATCGCGCCATGGCCGCGCAAATGGGCTTCGGACGCGAGAAAGTTGAAACGCTAGTGGAAAGCTTGTCCGGCGGTGAAAAGGTTCGCCTGCTGATGGGCTTGATGGCCGCACAGAAACCCCACGCGCTTATTCTCGACGAGCCCACCAGCCACCTCGACATCGACAGCCGCGAAGCCTTGATCCACGCGCTCAATGATTTCTCCGGCGCGGTTCTGCTGATCACCCACGACGTCTATCTCGCCGAAGCCACCGCCGACCGGCTCTGGCTCGTGCGCCACGGCGCAGCGCGCGTCTATGACGGCGACTTGAGCGACTACCGCCAGCTCGTTCTCAGCGCCGATCGCCAGCGCGCGTCGCGACCGGGAAGGGGCCAGCCCCTCCCCGCTCCGCCGCCCCCGCCCGCTGCCGCAAGCCGCCTCAAAAAGGCGGCCGCCGACGCCGAAGCAGCGCTGGAGGCAGCGTCCGAAGCGCTCGCCCGCCTCGATCGCGCGCTCGCCGATCCCAAACTGTACGATGCCCCCGAAGCCGCGGCCGCGGTGTCGCGCGAACGTGAGACCGCCGCCGCGGCCCTGGCGCGCGCGGAAAGCGATTGGCTGGCCGCTCACGCCGCGCTGTCCGGCGTAGAGGGCTGAATCTGGCCGAGTGTGGCCAGAAAAAGGTCGACAGCGGCGCCCTTAGTCGTGTCTTTGGCCCTGTGGGGAAATCGTTAACCAACGGGGAACAGACATGATGCGCACAGGCACGGCGTTAGCCGCGATGATGGCCTTGGGCGCCTGCCAGAGCATTGGCGGCCCCATTCCTGACCGGACCTTCCAGACCCGGCCGGCCTCCACCACCACCTCCACGTCCGCCAGCGCCGCGACCACATCCACCCAGACGACGGTCGCCGCAGCGCCCGCGCGCGATCCCGAGCAGGTCCTGCTCGATGCGGAACGCGCGCTCGCCGGCGACGTGCAGACCCGCGGCCTGGGCCCCGCGCTCGCGTCCGCGCTCGATTATACGGACGGCTTCGCTGTGCGCTCCGGCAACATCTATCAGGGCCCGGACGCTGTGCAGAACGGTCTCGCGACGCCCGCCAATATCGGCCCGGTGTTCTGGCAGGCCGACCGCGCGTTTGTGTCGACGGCCGGCGATATGGGCATGACCAGCGGCCGCTATGCGCAAATCCTGGAAGGCCGCGAAGCCATCCAGGGTCGCTATGTCATCGTCTGGCGCAAGGACGCCGCCGGCAATTGGCGCGTGCTGAGCGAAACCCGCACCGCCGATCCGCCGACGCCGCCGCCGGCAGCGCCTGCGCCCACGCGGCGCCGCCGCTGATCATTCCGCCGCCAGCGCAACCTGGCTTTGCGCGCTGAGACGGCGCGCATCGTCGAGCGACAATTCCGCCGCGATCGAAAGCCCGCCGTCCGCGGTCAGGCTTTCATCGAGGATGCGTCCGTGCGCTGCGATCCAGGCGCGCGTGCGCCCATCGGCGGGATCAAGCCGCATCCGCACGACGCGCACGCCGCCATGCGCCGCGCGATCGATCGCCTGCAGCAGCGTGTCGATCCCCTCCCCCGTCAGCGCCGAGATCGCCGCTGGGGGCAGGGGGTTCTCGCCGGCGGCGGCCGCGCGCGCAAATCGCGCCGCCCGCGTTTCGCCGTCGAGCAGATCGACCTTGTTCCAGGCTTCCAGGATCGGCGGGCGCGCATGATCTTCAGCCTCCGCGATCTGATCGAGCACGGCTTCGACATCGGCTTTCTGCGCGTCGGATTCCGGATGCGCGATGTCGCGCACATGCACCAGAAGATCTGCCTCCATCACCGCTTCCAGCGTGGCGCGGAACGACGCGATCAGCTCCGTCGGCAGATCGCTGATGAAGCCCACCGTATCCATCAGGATCACGCTGCGGCCCGACGGCAGCTTGATCAGCCGCGCAGTCGGATCGAGCGTCGCAAACGGCATGTCCTTGGCCAACACGCCCGCTTCCGTCAGCCGATTGAACAGGCTCGACTTGCCCGCATTGGTGTAGCCCACGAGCACGACGGCCGGCAGCCCGGCGCGGCTGCGCGCGCGCCGCTGCAAACCGCGCGTGCGGCGCACATCCTCCAGCTCGCGCTGCAGCTTCAAAATACGCGCCGCGATCTGCCGGCGATCCAACTCGATTTGCGTTTCGCCAGGCCCTCCGGTTTTGCCCAAGCCGCCGCGCTGGCGCTCCAAGTGGGTCCAGGTGCGCACCAACCGCGAGCGTTCATAGCCCAGACGCGCGAGCTCCACTTGCAAGCGCCCTTCCCGCGTCTGCGCGCGCCGCGCGAAGATCTCCAGGATCAATCCGGTGCGGTCGATCACCTTGGCGTTGAGCGCGCGCTCCAGATTGCGCTGTTGCACCGGAGAGAGCGCCGCATCGACGATCACGACATCGATGGCGGCAGCGGCGATCTCTTCGCTCAGCGCCTCCACCTTGCCGGCGCCGAAATACTGCGCCGGCGTAATCCGCCGCAAAGCGACGGCGTCGGCGCGCACCACCTCCAGATCGAGCGCTTCCGCAAGGCCCGCGGCTTCCGCAAGACGCAGGTCCGCCGATCGCGCCGCGCCCGCTTCCGTCAGCGGAAGCAGCACGAGCGCGCGTTGGCGCAGTGAAGCGGAACTGTCAGCGGCGCTTGGGCGCTGCGTCAATCGTCGTCCTCGTCCCCGCCTTTTTCGGCGGGCTCAAACAATTGCACCGGCTGGCCGGGCATCACCGTGGAGATGGCGTGCTTGTAGACCAATTGCACCTGCCCATCCCGGCGCAGCAGCACACAGAAGTTATCGAACCAGGTCACCACGCCCTGAAGCTTCACGCCATTGACCAGGAAGATGGTCAAAGGCGTCTTGGCCTTGCGCACGGCATTGAGGAAAGTGTCCTGCAGGTTTTGTTTTTTATCCATGACGTTGATGCTCGTCTGTTCTTGGCGGCGGCCTTTGTGGCCGCGCTAAAGCTATAGGATCGCTTGTGCGCTGCGGCAACCGAGCCGCACGCCGAAGCCGTCCCCCGCGCTAGGCGGCGCCAAAATAGGCGTCACGCAGGCGCAAGGTCACCGGGCCAGGACGCCCATCCCCGATTGGAGTTCCATCCAAACGCACGATCGGGACCGGGCCATTCGTCGCAGAGGTCAGGAACGCTTCGCGCGCGGCGGCCGCCTCTTGCGGCGTGAACGGCGTTTCATCCATCCGCATCTGCAGCGCCGTGGCCAGCTCCAGAACGCGCGCCCGCGTCACCCCATGCAGGATCGCGTGGTCGAGCGCGCGCGTGCGCAACACGCCGTGTGCGTCCACGATCCAGGCATTGGAGGAGGCGCCTTCGGTGACGAAACCCGCCTCGTCCACCAGCCAGACTTCTGCAGCGCCGGCGCGCTTGGCGGCTTCCTTGGCCAGCGCATTCGGCAACAGATTGACCGTCTTGATATCGCAGCGTCCCCAGCGGATGTCCGGCGCCGTGATCACGGAGACGCCCGCAGCCGCGCGCGCTTCGTAGGCTTTGCGGTCAAGCCGCTTGGCCGTCACCACAAGCGTCGGGCGCACCGGCGGCGCAGGAAAAGCGTGATCGCGCGGCGCAGCCCCGCGGCTGATCTGGAGATAGACGTAGCCAAAGCGCAGTCGATTGCGGCGGATCGTTTCCCGGATCACGCGCTCCAGCGCGGCCATGCCCATCGGCGGCGTTATTTCCAATTCCCGCAAGGATCGCGCGAGCCGTGCGAAATGGCCCTCGCGGTCGCGCAGCGCGCCGTCGATCACGCCCCACACTTCATAGATGGCGTCGCCGAACAGGAACCCGCGATCGTCGATCGAAACGCGCGCGTCCGGGTGGGGCAGGTAGACGCCGTTGACGTAGGCGATACGACTCACGCGTCCTCCGCGCCCAGCCGGCCTGGCGCATCCACGCCCAACGACTTCAGCTTGCGGTGCAGCGCCGAGCGCTCCATGCCGATGAACGCCGCGGTGCGCGAAATGTTTCCGCCGAACCGCGTGATCTGAACATTCAGATACTCCCGCTCGAATTTCTCTCGTGCGTCGCGCAGCGAAAGCCCGATCACTTCCTGCAAGCCGGAATGTTGCGAGAAGCCCGCGTTCGGCCATGCCTCCTGCGGCAGCGTATCGATCGTCACCGGCTGCGCCGGTTCGCCCTTGGCCAGAATGAGAATGCGTTCGATCACATTGCGCAATTGGCGCACATTGCCCGGCCAATCCGCCGCCTGCAGCGCCGCCATCGCGTCTTCCGCGATTTCCCGAGGCGCAAGGCCGGACATGTCGGCCAGCCGCGCGACGAAATAGGCCGACAATTCGGGAATGTCTTCGCGCCGCTCCGCAAGGCTCGGCACCCGCAGCGGCACCACGTTCAGCCGATGGAAGAGATCCTCGCGGAACCGCGCATTCTCGATATCCCCGCGCAGATCGCGCGAGCTCGACGACACCACCCGCACATTGACCTGCACATCCGCCGATCCGCCCAGGCGCTGGAAACGCTGATCCACCAGCACGCGCAAAATCTTCGATTGCGTCTCCAAGGGCATGTCGCCGACTTCGTCGAGAAAAAGCGTCCCGGTGTGCGCCTGTTCGAACACGCCGATCTTGCGCGGGCGGCCGTCAGGCCCTTCTTCGCCGAAGATTTCGCTCTCCATGCGATCAGGCGCAATCGAAGCCGCATTGATCACCACGAACGGCCCCGCGCCGCGCGGGCTGCGCTCATGCAGAAGCCGCGCGACAAGCTCCTTGCCCGACCCCGCGGGTCCCGTGATGAGCACGCGCGAATTGGTTTGCGCCACGCGCTCGATCGACGCGCGCAATTGCGCCAGCACCGGCGAACTGCCGACGAGATCCGCACTTGCGGTCTGGCGTGCGCGCAGATTGGCGTTTTCCCGCCGCAGCCGCGCGGTTTCGACCGCGCGATCGACGATCACCAGAAGCCGCTCCGCCGTGAACGGCTTTTCGATGAAATCATACGCGCCCTTGCGAATGGCCGCGACCGCGGTCTCGATCGTGCCGTGTCCGGAAATCACGATCACCGGCATGTCGCGGTCGATGTCTTTCAACAGCGACAACAATTCCAATCCGTCGATGCGGCTGCCTTGCAGCCAGATGTCGAGGATGGCCAACGACGGCCGCCGGCGGCGCACCGCATCGAGCGCCTCGTCGCCGTCGCGCGCGGTGCGCACGACATGGCCTTCATCCTCCAGGATGCCGGACACCAGTTCGCGAATATCGGCCTCGTCGTCGATGACCAGAATATCGGACGCCATGATCAATGCGCTCCCGTTTGAAGTTCAGCCGCATCGGGCGGCGTTTCCACGCGTTTGGGCAAAACGAACCGCACGACCGCGCCGGGCCCTCCCGGCGCGTCGTCGAGTTCAATCAAACCGCCATGGTCCTCCACGATGCGCGCCACGATCGCGAGGCCGAGGCCCGCGCCCTTGGTGCGCGTGGTGACATAAGGCTCAATCAATTTGTCGCGGTCCTGCGCGGGAAAGCCCAGGCCGTTATCGATCACCTCGAATTGCACGCCGTAATCGAGATCGCGCAGCCGCAGCGTAACAAGCCCGTCCTTCGGCTCGCCGTCGCGCGCGCGCCGCGCTTGCACGCTTTCCGCGGAATTCTTGATCAGATTGGTGAGCGCCTGACCGATCAGACGTTCATCGCACACCAGCGGGATCGGGCGGTCCGCGCCCTCCATCTCCACATGGACATCGGCGAAGGCGAGGCGCTGAGCGAACACGACGTCGCGCGCAGTGTCGCGTAAATCCGCAAACGCCATGCGCGGCGCAGGCATGCGCGCGAACGCGTTGAACTCATCGACCATGCGCCCGATGTCGGCGACCTGACGCAGGATTGTGTCGGCGCAGCGCTCGAAGGTTTCGCGGTCGGAGGTGATCTCGTCGCTGAACTTCCGCCGCAACCGTTCGGCCGACAATTGAATCGGCGTCAGCGGATTCTTGATCTCATGGGCGATGCGTCGCGCCACGTCCTTCCACGCTTCCTGGCGTTGCGCCGCGATCAGTTTCGTCATGTCGTCGAAGGTCAGCACCAGCCCGCCTTCCGCGTCGCGCGCCATGCGCACGCTGAGCTGCGAGGTTCCGTCTTCGCGCACGATGTCGACGCGCTGCGGCGGGGTTTCCGTCTGTCCCGGCGGCTGATTGAGCAGGTCGGCGAATTCCGGCGCGACATCGATGATCCGGCGGCCTTCCAGCGGCTGTTCGCCCGCGCCCAGCAGCCGCGCCGCCGACGTATTCGCCGCCAGGATTCGCCCGTCGCGATCCAAGCCCACGACGCCCGCCGAAACGCCGCGCAGCACTGCTTGAATAAACCGCGAGCGGCTTTCTGCGTCGTCCTGCGCGCGCACCAGATCGCGGCGTTGCGCATCAAGCTGCGCGGTCATCTGGTTGAACGCATGGCCCAAGGCGTCGACTTCATCGCGGTCCGCGCCGACGCTCACGCGCGCTTTCAGATCGCCCGACGCGACCCGCCGCGCAGCGCCCGCCAAGCGGCCGATCGGCGCAGCAATGCTCGTGGCCAAGGACAACCCAACCCACACCGCGCCCAACAACACCAAAAACGCCGTGGTGAGATAAGAAAGCGCAAACAGCGTCTGCAGCCGCGCGCGGCTGGTTTCCGTCACGCGATACGCCGCCACGCTTTCATCGAACACGCTGAGCCGCGCGAGAAAATCCGGATCGATCGGCCGCACGGCGTAAAGATAAGCGTCGTCATAATTCGAAAGCTTGATCAGCCCACGAATGACGCTTTCGTTTTGAAACAAGCGATCGGCGACGCCGCCGCGATCAGCTTCAGAAATGGTCTCCGAATCCGGCGCACGAAACGGCGGCGCCTGATCGGTTTCCGCGCGCGCAAGCACCGCGCCGCGCCCGTCAATGACATAAGCGGCCGTGAGAAAACGTTGCTCGGCCTGCGCGGCGAGAAAGCGGCCATAGGTTTCGGGATCGGAGATCAGCCCTTCCGCCGCGCGATTGAGGTCGCTGGCCATCAAGGTCAGCTCCTGCTGCACGGTGGAGCGTTCCCCGTCGACGACATAGCGCCCGACCGCTGCGCCGTTCTCCACCAGCGACTTCACCCGATCGGAAAACCAATCCTCCACGCCCCGGCTCAGCACCGCACCCAGAAACACCGCGACCACCACCGCCGGCGCGACCGCGGCGATGGAGAACAGCGACACGAATTTCAGATGCAGCTTGGCGCCGACCGTCTGGGTCTGCTCGCCGCGCGCGATGCGGAAAATCCGATGCACCAGAAGCACCGACAGCACCGCCGTGATGGCGAGGCTGGCCAGGATCATCCACAGCATCATTGGGCTGGCCGGCCCGATCGGCCCCGCGCCGGACACGGAAAAGAAGGCGGCCGTGGCCGTGAGCGCGGCGGCAAGCGCAAAGCCGATCGCGAATCCGATGGCGCCTTTGCTCCGGCGGGGCGGGAGCGGCGGTGCGGCGTCCGCGATCAGCGGCGTCGACGTCATCAAAGCTCACCTTCTGTGGCCGCCCCGACACAGGGTGTGGCCCAGAAGCCGCGCTAGGTCAATCGGCGCGCCCAGTGCGCACGCCAAGCACCTGGATTTTCTTGCGCAGGGTGTTTCGGTTGATGCCGAGCACCGACGCCGCGCGAATCTGATTCCCCTTCGTCGCCTGCAGGGCGAGTTGAATCAGCGGCCGCTCCACGTCCGCCAGCACGCGGTCATAAAGCCCTTCCGGCGGCAGGTCCGGCGCGTGCGCGGCGAACACCCCCGCGAGACGCCGCGTGACCAGATCGTCGAAGGTTTCTTCGCCTTCTTCCGGCGTCGTCAGCGCAGCCCGGCTTTGCGACAATTCCTGTTCGATCTCGCGCGCGGTGATCACATTGACGGCGCTCAGCGCAATCACGCGCTTGAGAAAGTTCTCCAGTTCGCGAACATTCCCCGGCCAGTCATGGGTCTTCAGAAGATCGATGGCCGAAGCGTCGAGGGTTTTATCCGGCAGACCTTCGCGCTTGGCCCGCACCACGAACGCGCGCGCCAGATCGCCGATATCCTCCAGCCGATCGCGCAGCGGCGGAAGGCGGATCGAGACCACGTTGAGCCGGTAATAGAGATCGTGGCGGAACGCGCCCGTGCGCGCCATCGGCCCCAGCGGCTTCTGCGCCGCAGCGATGAGCCGCACCGCCGGGCGGGCGTCGCCGTCGCCATGCAGATAACCGACGAACCGCGTTTGCGCCTCCATCGGCATGTCGTCGACATCTTCCAGAAACAGCGTGCCGCCTTCGGCCGCCCGGAACTTTCCCCCCTCGCCGAACAGATCCTCGTCCACCACCCGCCGGTCCGCGCCCGCGACCGACACAGCGATGAAGGGTCCTTGCGCGCGGCGTGAATAATCATGGATCGCGCGCCCCACGCGCTCCTTGCCCGAGCCGCTTTCGCCCTCGATCAGCACGGTGAGGTCGGAGCCCGTCACCCGCGCCATCACGCGATAGACTTCCTGCATCGCCTGCGAGCGCCCGATCAGGGGCAGGCGCTCTTCGCGTTCGGCCTTGGAGGATTGCGCGCGCGATTTTGCGTCCGGCCCGCCGGACAAAGCACGCCGCACCGCGCCCAGGAGATCGTCGAGATCAAATGGTTTGGGCAGATAATCGTACGCGCCCGCGCCGCTCGCATTGAGCGCGGTCGTCACCGTCGATTGCGCGCTCATCACGATGACCGGCAATTGCGGCCGCGTCGTGCGCAGCGCCGGCAGCGTATCGAACACGCACTCATCGCCCATATAGACGTCGGAGACGACCAGATCGCCTTCACCGTCGCGCACCCATTTCGCCAAGGTCGAAACATTGCCTGTCGCGCGAACCGAATAGCCTTCCTTCGTCAAGGCCTGCGACAGCACGAAGCGCAGCGAATTATCGTCATCGGCCAGAAGAATGGACTTGGTCACGCAGGGGCCTCATCGCTGTCGATCGGAAGAAGAATGCGGAACACGGTGCGCCCCGGCGTGCTTTCGACCTCCACGCGTCCGTCATGGCGGGCGAGGATTTCCGAAGCCACCGTGAGGCCAAGGCCCATGCCGCCGGATTTCGTGGTCGAGAACGGTTCGAACAAGCGATCGATCAGGCCCGGATCAATGCCAGGGCCGTTATCGGCGATCATCACTTCCAATTGCGGGCGCGCCGCGGCGGTGGCGGCCGCGCGAATGCGCACGCCGGGCCGGAACGAAGTCGTCAGCGCCACTTCACCGTCGACCTGCCCGTTCACGGCTTCCGCCGCATTCTTCGCGATATTCAAAAGCGCCTGGATCAATTGATCGAGATCGCCGCGCACATGCGGCAGGCTCGGATCGTAACGTTCGCGGATCATCACGTCGGGAAAGCTCGACGCCACGATGCGGCGCACGCGCTCCAGCGCCTGATGGATGTTGACGCTGCCGAATGTGGGCGGATGCAATTGATCGAGCGGATCGATACGGTCGGTCAGCCGGCGGATGCGGTCGACTTCATCGCAGATCAAGGTCGCCAGCGCCGTTGCGTCAGGATCGTCGCCGCGCGCGATCAATTGCGCCGCCGCGCGAATGCCTGCGAGCGGATTGCGCACTTCATGCGCCAGCGTACGCGCCGCGGTCGCCTGCGCATGGCCGCGCGCGCCGCCGCGGGGCCGCTGCAGCACATGCAGCACCAGCGCGACATAGCCGTCCTGGCCTACGGGCGCTGCCGCGACATCGCCGCGGCCCAGCGAAAAGCCCGGGCCCGTCAAAGGCACGTCGGTTTCGACAAATTGCGTTTCCTGCACCAGCGCGCGCCGCGCGAGGCCCACGAGCGGCGCATCGCGTCCGAACACGTCCTCCAGCCGCCGGCCCATCAGCCCACGCCCCGCCGCGGCGAACAACTCCGCCGCCGCCGCATTCGCGAAGCGCACGCGCTCTCCAGAATCCACGCCCAACACAGGCGCCGGCAAATTCTCCAGCCAGCCGCCGGCGTCCGGCGCGAAGCGAAGCGGTGGGTCGGCGATGCCTTTCATGCCGCGCGCCTTTCAAAGGATTGGGAGAAGAATGCGCGCAGCGCCGCCAGCACCTGCGCGGGATCGTCGAGCGTGCAGATCATGCGCCGCACCGGAGAAAGATCGGCGCCGCCTTTTCCGCTCATGGCGTCGAGCGTCCAGGCGATGTGCTTGCGCGCCACCCGCACGCCGAGATGCTTGCCGTAGAGCGAAAGCGAATCCTCGTAATGCGCAATGAGGCTTTCGCGCACCGCCTCCATGGACGGCGCGATGATCTCGCCGCCGCGCAACAAGGCGTATGACAGCGCGCCGGGCAGCCACGCGCGCCCTTGCGCTGCGCGGCCCACCATCACGCCCGCGGCGCCGGATTGCATGAGCGCTGCGCGCGCGTCCGCCGCGCACGCAATGTCGCCATTGACGATGACGGGAATGCGCACCGCCTCGACGACCGGGCGCACTGCGGCCCAATCCGCACGGCCCTTGAAGAAATCGCAGCGCGTGCGCCCGTGCACGACCAGCATCTGCGCGCCTGCGCTCTCCGCCAGCCGCGCAATTTCCGGCGCGTTGAGATGGTTTGCATCCCAGCCCAGCCGCATCTTCACCGTGACCGGAACCTTCGCGGCCTCAACCGTCGCCTCGATCAGCCGCAGCGCCAGATCCGGATCGCGCATCAGCGCCGACCCCGAAGCCCCGCTCGTCACCATCTTCGACGGGCAGCCCATATTGATGTCGATCACGTCAGCCCCGGCGTCCGCGGCCAGTTCCGCCCCCCGCGCCATCCAGCGCGGCTCCCGGCCGGCCAGCTGGATCACCAGGGGCGAGATCGCCCCGGCCCCCGCCGCGCGACGCACCATGTCGGGCCGCGCCGAAGCAAGCGCGTCGCTGGCCACCATCTCCGAGACCGTGTAGGCCGCGCCGAAGGCTTGCGCCTGGCGCCGGAACGGCGGATCGCTGACGCTGGCCATCGGCGCCAGCAGAACCGGCGCCTCCAGCGTCACAGGACCGAGCGAGATGGCCTTCATGTGACGAGACTATGGCGCCTAAAAAGGCGGCGCCAAGCTTTTTGTTGCAGTGCGCTATCGCGACTGCGAAATCGCCGGAGACGCGTATGCGCGTGGGGGCAGTGCTGGCGGCGGCGGGGAGCGGGCGCCGGGCAGGCGGCGAAGAGCCGAAACAATTCAGGCTGTTACACGGAAAGCCTCTGTATCAATGGGGTTTGCAGGCGTTGCTGGCCCGCACCGACCAGGTCGTCATCGTCGCCGACCCCGCCGCGTTCGAGCGCTTCCAGCCGGGTCCCGCGACGCTTGTCGCGGGCGGCGCGGAGCGGACGGACTCCATCCGCGCCGGGCTCGAGGCCCTGGACAGGAGCCAGCCGCCGGAGGTGGTCCTGATCCATGACGCCGCCCGGCCCGGGCTGACCCCGGCTCTGATCGACCGGCTCCTGCAGGCGCTCAAAACCGCCGACGCAGCCGCCCCCGCCCTGCCCGCAGCCGACGCGCTGCGGCTCGCGGAAAACGGCAAGGTCACCGGCGAAGCCTCCCGCGCCGGGCTCTGGCGGGTGCAGACGCCCCAGGCCTTCCGCTTCGCGCCGATCCTGGCGGCGTTCCGCGCACTGCCGCCGGGCGCTGCCGCCGACGACGATCTGGCCATCGCCCGCACCGCGGGTCTCGACGTCCGCCTCGTGCCCGGCGACCACCGGCTCATGAAGGCCACCTATCCGGAAGATTTCGAAGCCTTGGAGCGCCTGATGGGAACCGAAACCAGGATCGGCCAGGGCTTCGACGCCCACCGCTTCGGCGACGGCGATCACGTCACGCTGTGCGGCGTGCGCATCGCCCACGCGCGCGGCCTGATGGGCCATTCCGACGCCGATGCCGGCTGGCACGCCTTGACCGACGCCATCCTCGGCGCGCTGGCGCTGGGCGATATCGGCGATCACTTCCCCCCGTCCGATCCGCAATGGAAGGGCGCGAACTCGGAACTGTTTTTGGCGCACGCGGTGAAGCTGGTGCGCGACGCCGGCGGCCGTATCGTCAATGCCGACGTGACCTTGATTTGCGAACGGCCGAAAATTTCACCCCACCGCGAAACAATGCGCGCGCGCACCGCGCAGGTATTGGGCGTTGCGATCGATCGCGTGTCGGTCAAGGCAACGACAACCGAACGCATGGGCTTCACCGGCCGCGAAGAAGGCCTCGCCGCGCAGGCGAGCGTGAGCGTGGCGGTCTAACCACTGTCCATCGCGCCGGTTTCGCGGCACGCGAAGACCGGGGTCCATCGCGTACGAACGACGCTAGACGCTCGGCCCTGGCGAAGGCCAGGACCGAGCCCGAATGGTTTCGCCAAAACCCCATCACCCCGGTTTCGCGGCGCGCGAAAACCGGGGTCCAGAACGACTCCGCATATCCGTAGGCCCCGGGTCTCCCTCTGGTCGCCCGGGGCGATGGGTTTTCATTGGCGCCGCGAACGCAGCCGTCCGCGCTCCAAAACACTAGGTCCGCCCATAACCGCCGCGGCGCAGCAACACCGTCGCCAGCACGAGAATGAGCGCGTTGAAGCCCCACATCCCCCAGAGATAATCGATCGGCGGCATGGCGGTGAGTGCTGCGATCGCGCCGCTTTCCTGCACGTCCGCGGCGCGCGCGAGCCGGCCCCACAACGCCACGGTTCCAGCCATCCGGTCATAGAGAAACCAGAAGCCCGCGAAACTCGCGGCGAAAAATGCGAGAAAACCGAGATTGAACAACACCACGCGCGCCCACGACACGCCCGGCCCGTCCTTGCCCGTATTCACGATCCAGCCGATCACTGCGATGACCACGAGCCCGTAAAAGTTCACCAGCGCGAACAATAAATCCGCCTGCTTGCCGGCAAGCTCGGTGACCGATTCAAGCAGGGCGGTGTCAGTCATGCGCGCTCCGAACTCTGTTCTTCAATCACAGAAGCATGCTCATCGGATCTTCCAGGAACGCGCGGAACGCTTTCAGCCACGCCGCCCCGATGGCGCCGTCGACCACGCGGTGATCGCACGTCAAGGTCACGCTCATCATCGTGGCGATCGCCAGCGCGTCATTCTTCACGATCGGCCGTTTCTCGCCCGCGCCGACGGACAATATCATCCCGTGCGGCGCATTGAGGATCGACGCGAAGTTCTTAATCCCCATCATGCCGAGATTGGACAGCGAAAACGTGCCGCCCTGATACTCTTCCGGGCGAAGCTTTCGATTGCGCGCGCGCTCGGCCAGATCGGCCATCTCCGCGCTGATCGTCGCCAGGCCCTTCGTCTCCGCCGCGCGGATGATCGGCGTGATCAGCCCGCCAGGGATAGCCACCGCAACCGCGACATCGGCGTGGTGATGCAGCGCAATACCGTCCGGCGTGTAGCTGGCGTTGGCCTCCGGCACGCGCATCAGCGCCAGCGCCGACGCCTTGATGATGAGATCGTTGACGGAAATCTTCACGCCGCGATCGCCGAAACGCGCATTGATGTCGCCGCGCGCCTTCAACAGCGCATCGATTTCGAGATCGATCGACAGCGGGAAATGCGGAATGTCGCGGAAGCTCTCCGTCATGCGCTTGGCGATGGTCTTGCGCATCAGATCGAGCGGTACGAGATCGTAAGAGCCTTCCGCAATGCCCATTTGCTGCAGCGTCTTGTATTCAACCGGCGCAGCCGACGGCGGCGGCGGCGGAATGGTCAGCGAGCGTCCATTGGCGATCGGCTGGCTCTTCTGCGCTTTCTCGATGTCGCGCTTGATCACGCGCCCGTGCGGCCCGCTGCCGCTCAGCGCCGACAAATCGATGCCCGCTTGCTGCGCCATGCGCCGCGCCAAGGGCGACGCCGCGACGCGCTGCGCCGACGCCGTGCTCCCCCGTGAGGGCGCGCTGTCAGAGCGCGGGGCGGTCTGAGAGCGTGGCGCGTCTTGCGCTTTTGCTTGCCGCGCAGGGGAAACATCGCCCTCGCTTTTCAGCCGCGCGATCACGGCGTTGACCTTCACGCCCTCAGCGCCTTCCGCGACGAGGATTTCGCTCACTTCGCCTTCATCGACGGCCTCGACCTCCATCGTCGCCTTGTCGGTTTCGATTTCCGCGATCACCTTGCCCGGCTCGACATGATCGCCAACCTTCACATGCCATTTCGCGAGATTGCCTTCCTCCATGGTCGGCGACAGCGCGGGCATGGTGACGTCAATGGCCATAAGCGAAACCTTTAAGCGGCCGGCGCCGGGCGCCAGCGATAGAAGAACGTCAGCATGAACAGCACGAGCAGCGTCAGCCCCATCAGCCCCCACACCGCCACGCGCACGATGTCGTCGATGGCGCCGCCCATCAGGCCTGCCTCAGGCGCGGCGTTGGCCAGCACGGCGCGGCCCGCGGCCGATAGACCCGATTCGTCCTGGATCTCATAAAGCCGCGCGATCAGGCCCTGCTGCGTGAATTGCGCGCCCAGCATCACGAAGGCGAGCATGAACAACACCGCCGCCACAAATCCGAATGCCGCGAGCCGCGCGAAAAACCCCGCATAGCCGATGAAGTAATTGAGCGCCGCGATATAGGCCGACACGACCGTGAAGAACACCGACACGCCCGCCAAGAGGATGTCGGTGAACGCCACCAATTGCTCAACGACTTCAGCTTCGCTCATGCCGCACTCGCGTCGGCCTGGTGCAGGCCGAAAATGTTGCCAAACGGGTCAATGATATACCCCGCATAGCCGACCCCGGGGATAGCGAATTTCGGCAGCGCCTCAATGCCGCCCTTGGCGATCGCCGCTTTCATGTCGCCGTCGACATCGTCGGTGCCGATCGTGCAGACAAACGCCGATACAGCAGCGCCGATGGCGGGATTGGCGCCGTGGCGGCGCACGATGCCGCCACTGATGCCCGCGCCGTCGCCGGTATCGACTGTCCAATACTGGAGCGCAGGCAATTCGGTGACGGTCCAGCCGAACAGCTCGGAATACCAGCGCGCGGCGGCGGCGGGATCATCGGCGTGAATTTCGAAATGAACGACGCGCTTGCTCATCGATAACACACCGCCTTCACGGCCTGGATGATGTCTTCGGTCTGCGGCAGCGCCAGCGCTTCGAGATTGGCCGCGTACGCCAGCGGCGCATCGACCTGATGCACCCGCGTCGGCGGCGCGTCGAGGAAATCGAAGGCTTCCGCCATCACGCGCGCGCACACCTCCGCGCCCACGCCCATCGGGCCCCAGCCTTCCTCCACCGTGACGATGCGGTTGGTTTTCTGCACGCTTGCGAGGATGGTCGCGGCATCGAGCGGACGCAGCGTGCGCAGATCGATCACTTCCGCATCGATATTCTCTGTCGCCAGCCGGTCCGCGGCATCAAGCGCCAGACCCACCATGCGCGAATGCGCCGTGATGGTCACGTCACGACCCACGCGGCGCACCTTCGCCTTGCCGATCGGCACTAGCCAATCGACGCCCTCCGGCACATCGAACTCGCGCCCGTAAAGCATTTCGTGTTCAAGGAAAACAACCGGATTGGGATTGCGGATCGCGCTTTTCAAGAGGCCCTTCGCGTCCGCCGCATCATAGGGCGCAATCACGATCAGCCCCGGCACATGCGCATACCAGGACGAATAATCCTGGCTGTGCTGCGCAGCCACCCGCGCGGCCGCGCCATTGGGACCGCGAAACACGATCGGATTGGTGATCTGCCCGCCCGACATATAAAGCGTCTTCGCCGAGGAATTGATGATCTGGTCGATGGCCTGCATCGCGAAATTGAACGTCATGAACTCCACGATCGGCTTCAGGCCCGCCATCGCCGCGCCCGCGCCGAGGCCGGCAAAGCCGTGCTCGGTGATCGGCGTGTCGACCACGCGCTTGGGCCCGAACTCCTCCAGAAGCCCGCGCGAGACTTTGTACGCGCCCTGATATTCCGCGACTTCTTCTCCAATCAGGAAAACATCGCCGTCGCGGCGCATCTCCTCCGCCATCGCGTCGCGCAGCGCATCGCGCAGCGCGGTTTTGACGAGCTTCACGCCCGCGGGAAGCTCCGGATCGGGCGAAGCCGCCGTGCTTCCCCGCGAGGGGGAGCTGTCAGCGCGAAGCGATGACTGAGGGGGCGGCGCCGCCGCCTTCGTCCCGCCGCTGCGCGGCGAACCGCCTCTCCCTCCGGAGGACAACGGCGCAGCGCTTTGCTCCTCGCCCTCCAACACCGCGATCGGCGTGTTGACCTTCACGCCCTCAGCCCCTTCCTGCACCAGGATTTGCGACACCACGCCTTCATCGACGGCTTCCACTTCCATCGTCGCCTTGTCGGTTTCGATTTCCGCAATCACCTGGCCGGGCTCGACCTTATCGCCGACCTTGATCAGCCACTTGGCGAGATTGCCCTCCTCCATGGTGGGCGACAGAGCCGGCATCAAAATCTGCGTCATCATCACATCCCGTCGAACGCGCCGGCGCGCCTTAGGCCCAGCCCATCAGCGGCAGAAACACCATGATCGTGCCGGCGATGCCCGCAGCCCACGCCAAGGGCCGCACCATTGGCGCGCCGAGCAGATAAAGCGCCGCATGCGCCACGCGCGCATAGAAGAACAATTGCGCCCCCAGCGCCGTCATCGGCGTGGAGACGTTCAGCGCAACCGCAGCCAGCGCGATCGGGGCAAACAGCGTCAGCCCCTCGCGGTGATTGTCGACCACGCGCTTGGTGCGCGCTTGAAAGGTTTTCGGCGCCGGCAAATTGTCGCGCGCATTGGCCATCGGCACGAGGCCTTGGGCGAGCACGCCCGACGTCGCCTGGACCACGATCAGCACAAACAGCAGCGCCGTCGCATAAAGCATCATCTGCAATTCAATCGGCATTCTTCCCCCCTTTAATCCTCTTCGTTGCGTTTGAATTCCCCGTTCGGCGCCGGCGCGCCCCGCCGGGCTTCGGCGTCGAAATGAAACCGGATCGCCTCCAAAGTCTCGTCATAAGCCTCGCCCGTGCGCGCCGCGTGCGCTTGCGCTGCATAGCGCGCCACGTTCGCCAGGAGCCGGCCCCACTTCCACACATCCGCGCCATAAAGATCGGGCGGAAACGTCGCCGCCAACTCCCGCCGGTCGATGATCCAAAGCCGCAGCACTTCCTCCGCGCTCGCTTCGGCGGCCTTCACCGCGTCCGGCGGCGGCAGTGCGCGAATGGCGTCGACAGCAAGCATAAAGGCCTCAGCGATAAATGTCGGTCATGAGCTCGGACGCGTCCGGCTCGGGGCTTGATTGCGCGAACTCCGCCGAAGCGCTGACGATCGCGCGCACCTCGCGGTCGATCTCCTTCAGCGCCGCCTCGTCGGCGACCTGATCCTCCATCAGCCGCAGCTTCAGCCGCTCGATCGGATCGGAATGCTGGCGCACCGCATCCACCTCCTCCCGCGTGCGGTACTTCGCGGGGTCGCTCATCGAATGGCCGCGATAGCGATACGTCTTCATCTCCAGCAGCATCGGGCCCTGTCCCGTGCGAGCATGTTTCAGCGCGCGCGCGCCCGCTTCGCGCACAGCCAGCACGTCCATGCCGTCGACTTCCTCGCCGGGAATATTGAAGCTCGCGCCGCGCCGGTGCAGATGCGTTTCCGAGGACGACCGCTGCACGCTTGTGCCCATGGCGTATTGATTGTTCTCCACCACGTAAACGATCGGCAGCTTCCACAACGACGCCATGTTGAAGCTTTCATACACCTGGCCCTGATTGGCCGCGCCGTCGCCGAAGTACGCCACGCACACCGCGCCGTTGTCCCGGTAGCGGTTGGCGAACGCAATGCCGGTTCCAAGCGACACCTGCGCGCCGACAATGCCGTGGCCGCCGAAGAAATTCTTCTCGCGGCTGAACATGTGCATCGAGCCGCCCTTGCCCTTGGAATAGCCGCCCGCGCGCCCGGTCAGTTCGGCCATCACGCCATTGGCCTCCATGCCGCACGCCAGCATGTGGCCGTGATCGCGATACCCGGTGATGACTTGATCGCCCGGCTGCATCGCCGCCTGCATGCCCACCACGACGGCTTCCTGGCCGATATAGAGGTGGCAGAACCCCCCGATTAGGCCCATGCCGTAGAGCTGTCCCGCGCGCTCCTCGAACCGGCGGATCAACAGCATGTCGCGATAATAGCCAAGCAACGTTTGAGGTTTCGCAGACGCTTTCGCGGCCCCGCCATTCTTCGCCATGGAGCGTGTCCTCGCCGATTGTTCTGCGTCGCGAGTTTAGAGCGTGATAGCCAAAAGGGGATACCGGTTTTGACGGCCGTCACGCTCTAAATCTTGGGTTCAGAGCCAGGTCGCTTGAGATGGATTTAATCTCAAGCGATCTGGCTTTAGGAGGTTGCGCGCTCAGCGTAAACGCGCCGGCCCCGCCGCCGGTTACCGCGGCGCGGTCTGGAACACGATCTCCTCGCTGTCTTGGGCAGCGATCAGAACCCGCGCGCGTTCATCGAGATAGTCGAGATCGAGATTGTCCGCGCCGAGCCGCGCGGCGCGTGCGCTCAGCGCCTCCCGCTCGCTCTCCAGCTGCGCCTTTTCCTGCAGCAGCGCGCGTTCCTGATCCTGCAGCGCAACATACGCCGCCAGGCCCTGATGGCCCGTCACGGCGTTCGCGGCGAGATAAACCAGCGCCGCGCCGAGGCCGATATTGGTCGCGATCTGACCCAGTTTCGCCATGGAAAACGGCCGCTCCGGCTTGGTTGCGGGGCGAACCCTGAATCCCAATCCTTAAGCAAATCTTTACGGAATCCTGCGTGCACGGAACGTTCCGAGTCCAAATTGAGTCATGGAGTCAAGGGTTTACGCAGAATCACCAAGATGTGGTGTATCCCGAGTCAAGCGGACTCAAGGGCCTGTGCCGCAGCCCGCGCAAAAATATTTTTGCAGTGAAAGCGCCATCCCTCCCCGCGAGGGGCGCGTGTCATCGCGCAGCGATGACGGGTGGGGAGGCCACGCCATCTCTACAAGCGAGGGAGACGCCGCCCCTCCCGGCTCGCTTTGCTCGCCACCCTCCCCTCGCGGGGAGGGACGGCGGCGATAGTTTGGCAACGCCTCACCGCCCCTTGATCGTGCGCGCGCCGGCATAAGCCTGCTGATCGTCGAGCTGTTCAGCGATGCGCAGCAGCTGATTGTATTTCGCCATCCGGTCCGAGCGCGACAGCGACCCGGTTTTGATCTGGCCGCAATTCGTCGCCACCGCGAGATCGGCGATGGTGGAATCCTCCGTCTCCCCCGAACGATGGCTCATCACCGCGGAATATGAATTCCGGTGCGCGAGATCGACCGCCTCCAGCGTCTCCGTCAGCGTGCCGATCTGATTGACCTTCACCAGAATGGAATTGGCCAAGCCCTTTCCGATGCCCATCGCCAGACGCGCGGGGTTCGTCACGAAGAGATCATCGCCGACCAATTGGCATTTCGCGCCGATCAAGTCGGTGACCGCCCTCCAGCCCTCCAGATCGTCCTCCGCCATGCCGTCTTCGATGGAAATGATCGGATAGCGCGAAACCAGATACGCCAGATGCGCGGCCATCTCCGCGGGCCCCAGCGTCTTGCCCTCGCCCTCCATCGCGTACGCGCCCGCCTTGAAAAATTCCGTCGACGCGCAATCAAGCGCCAGCGCGATGTCCTCTGCCGGGCGGTAGCCGGCCTTCTCGATCGCTTTCAGGATAAACCCGATCGCCTCGTCCGCGCTTTTCAGATTGGGCGCAAACCCGCCCTCGTCGCCGACATTGGTGGAATGGCCCGCGCCTGAAAGTTCCTTCTTCAGGACGTGAAACACTTCCGCGCCCATGCGCACCGCGTCAGAGAACGTCTCCGCGCCGATCGGCATGATCATGAATTCCTGAAAGTCGATCGGATTGTCGGCATGCGCGCCGCCATTGATGATGTTCATCATCGGCGTAGGCAGCACATGCGCGGATGCGCCGCCGACATAGCGCCACAAGGGTTGATTGGCGCTGTCGGCCGCGGCCTTCGCCACCGCCAGCGACACGCCCAAAATCGCGTTGGCGCCGAGGCGGGCCTTGTTGGGCGTCCCGTCGAGATCGATCAGGATCGCATCGATGCGGCGCTGATCTTCTGCGTCCATGCCGAGAATGGCGTTGGCGATTTCCCCGTTCACCGCCTCCACCGCGTCGCGCACGCCCTTGCCGAGATAGCGGTCCGCCTCGCCGTCGCGCTTCTCCACCGCTTCGTGCGCGCCGGTCGACGCGCCGGACGGAACCGCCGCGCGGCCGAACGAGCCGTCATCGAGGATCACATCGACTTCGACGGTGGGATTGCCGCGGCTGTCGAGAATTTCGCGGCCGTGGATATCGGCGATGCCGGTCATGGGAAAAGCTTTCTGAGGAGGATCATGGAAGCGCGCCCGCCGTCCTCCCCCGCGAGGGGGAGGTGTCCTGGCGCACGCCAGGACGGAGGGGGAGGAACCGCCCCCTCAGCCGCCGCTGCGCGGCGCCAGCTCCCCCTCGCGGGGGAGCACGGCAAACGCCTTGTCCTAGACGCGTCGTCGCAACGGACGCAAGGCAATCGCGGAAGACCAGCTCTGCGCCCATCGCCGCATTCTACCACCGCCGCGGCGCCCGGGGATAAGCGGGCCGCTACGCCCCCTCGAACCAATTGCCGTGGAAGCCGTGCGGCACGCGCCCGGGCAGCGTGATGCGCGCGGTCTCTTCCAAGGTCTGCGCATCGAGGATCACGAAATCGCTGCCATTGCGCGCGCGGTCATAGGCAAAGCCCATCAGCCAGCCTTCGTCCTAGCCGGGACCGCCCGGCGCGAAGGTGAACTCCGACAGCGCGGTTTGCGGAAACACCCTCTGCGCGCGCGCGCCGGTCTTACGGTCGAATTTCAGCACCCGGTCGAACTCCACCGCGCCCGGACGCGGCCCCGCGCCGGCAGCGTACGCGTAGCGGTTCTTCAAGCCCGCGCGGCGATCGTCGATGCGCGGAAATTCGCTGACGAGATCGTCGAGCGGGGTTTCGGTAACCGCCAGCGTCTTGAGATCGACGCGCCACTCATAGAAGGACGACGCGCTGTCGAAATCCGTCGCCTGCCCGCGCCACATCGTCGGATAGCGGCACACCTGCAGCACCAGCGCGCCGTCGTCTTCATAGGCGTTGGCGGGATGGAACACGTAACACGGCGCCACCTCGACCCAGCGCACGTCGGCGGCTTTTCCCCCGCGCGGCATGATGCCCAACCGCGCGCCGTAATCGTCGCTCCATTGGAACGGATTCTTGCCCGTCATCGCCCGCTGCAGATCGAACACGATCGGCAGATCCATGAACACGATATGGTTTCGCGTCATTGCGAAATCGTGGATCATCGTCGGGCCCTTGACCGCGATCTCCTGGCTGTCGATCAGCCGGCCTTCGGCGTCGAAGCGATGATAGGTCAGCCAGGGCGGCATGAACGCATAGCCGAACGCGTGCATTTCCCCGGTCTCGGCGCAGATTTTCGGATGCGCGGTGAACGCGGTGGTCAGCTTGCCCGCGAAATCATACGGCCCGATGGAATTGAGCTCCGCGTCGACCTCGAACGGAAACGCGCCTTCCTCCAGCGCCAGATATTTTCCCGCATGGCGAACGATATGCGTGTTCGCCGCACTGATCCGCCGGTCGCCGAAATTGGAGGGATCGAGCCTGGACACGCCGTCATAACAGGCCGTGCGCGCCCAGCGGTTCTTGTACCAGGAGGCCTTGCCGGCATCGAGGCGCACGCCGTGCAGCATGCCGTCGCCGAAAAACCAGTGCGCGCTGGGGCCGTGGCGCGGATTGGGGCCGTTGCGCATGTAAACGCCCGACAGCGCCGGGGGGATCGCGCCGCGCACGGGCAGGTCTGTGGTCGTGATTTCTTCCGCGATCGGCGCGTAATTGCCGCGCAGATGAAAAGGCAGGCGCCCGTCGTCAGCCATCAAATCCTCCCGTCGTTTGCCGGGAGGTTAGCCTAAGACGCCCTACTCGTCCTCGGCTTTGAGGACCTGCTTGCCGCGATATTTGCCGGTCTTGAGATCGATATGGTGCGGGCGGCGCAATTCGCCGGATTCCGCGTCTTCGATATAGGCGTTCTTGCCGAGCGCCTGGTGGGCGCGGCGCATGCCGCGGCGCGACGGCGAGGTTTTTCGCTTTGGAACGGCCATGGCCGGAATGCTCCCCTGCGCCTTTGGCGCGGAAAAACGGCGCTGATAGTCGATCGCGTGACCTAAAGCAACATGCATTGAATTCGCCGGCGCCCGATGGCGATCGGAGAGCGAATTCAATGCATAAAGTTGCTTTAGAACCTTTTGAATCTAAAGCATCTTTGTGCGTTCAAGGCGATCGTCGCCCGATCCAAACGTGGATCGCCTTGACCGCACGATGCTTTACGGCAAGGGCGGCGTGCGTTCAAAGCGGCGAGATTGCTCCGCCTTGCGCCCTTGGCGTAGGCTTTTTCGACCTGAAGGGGGAGCTCCGCCGTGCCCGTTCCAACTGACGTGTTCGAGACCGCCGAGCCGGTCCCTTACGACCAATTGCGCGGCCAGATCCAGAACGGCGACATCTTGCTGTGCAACGGCACGGCGATGTTTTCCCGACTGATTCAGAAGGCGACGCGCTGCCCGTGGAGCCATGTCGGCTTTATCGTCAAGCTCGACGCCATCGACCGGGTGATGGTGGTCGAAAGCGTGGACGGCGCGGGCGTGCGCACCCAGGCGCTTTCCATCCTCGTCAACGGCAACGACAAGCGCATCAAGCCCTATCCCGGGCGGCTGGCGATCGCCCGCCACGACGATTTCGCCGCCATGGTCACCAATGAAAGGCTGCGCCTCGCCAGCCAGTACGCGGTCGACCGCTTCGCCGCGCCCTACGGCATGGTGCAGATCACCAAGATCGCCACCCGCATCGCGCTCGCGCGGCTCGGCGTCCGGCTGCCCAGGCTGCGCGCCAACGGCGAGTACATCTGCTCGGAATACGCCGCGGAGTGCTACGCCGCGATCGGCCTGGCCATCCAGCCGTCGAAACTGGGCTTCGTTGCGCCCGGCGATTTCGCCGCCGATCCGAAAGTGAACCTTGTCGGCGTCATGCGCGTGCCGACCTTGGAGGAAGCCCGCGAACTCGCCCGCGCCCGCGCCAGGGTCGCCCGCGAGGCCGAGCGCGCCAAGCTCAAGGCGTCGAAGGCCGCCGAGCGCCAGGCCGCGAAGGACGCCCGCGCCGACGCCAAGGCCGACCGCCGCCGCAACCGCGAAGACGCCTAGGGCGTCCTCGCTCCGCCCCGGCGACGCGACAATGACTCCCTCGTCGTTCCGCGCGGCACTCTTGTTCAACCCCCCTCGTCGCTTCGCGACACTCCCCCCTTGCAGGGGGGAGACGAGCCGCCCCCTTTTGTCCCCCCAGAAAGGGGGGACCGGCGCGCAGCGCCGAGGGGGGTACTCGAAAATGCGCAGCGCCGAGGGGGGTACTCGAAAATGCGCAGCGCCGAGGGGGGTACTCGAAAATGCGCAGCGCCGAGGGGGGGAAATCAACGCAACACACATTGGCGGTCCCCACGCCGCACCATCACCCCGGTTTCGCGGACCGCGAACACCGGGGTCAACCCGCAACGCTCGGCCCTGGACTGGATCCAGGGCCCCTTGCTGCAATCGTCTGTGGTCCTGGGCCCTGGCCGCCGCCAGGGCCGAGCCCGAGGGGTGTCCGTAACCTCTTCACCCCGGCGATGCGCAGCATCAGCCGGGGTCCAACCGCAACGCTCGGCCCTGAACTTGATCCAGGGCCCATTGCTGCAATCGCCTGTGGTCCTGGGCCCTGGCCTCCGCCAGGGCCGAGCCCGAGGTTTGCGGGCCCCGTTTCCAGTACTGGACAGTACGCCGACGATCTAGTACTACCCGGTACGGTACTTCAACGTACGCCCTAACGGAAAGCCCCATCCCATGAGCATCATGGACGACCGCCCCTCCTGGCTCGCCCCCCTCGACGACCCCCGCAACGAGGAAATCCTCGGCGCCGCCTTCGACGTCTTCGCCGAGCGCGGCATCCAGGGCGCGACCATGCTGGAGATCGCCACCCGCGCGAAGGTCTCCAAGGAAACTCTCTACGCCCGCTTCGATTCCAAGGAAGGGCTGTTCTACGCCCTGCTCGCCTGGGGCTCCCGCCAGAGCGCGCTCGACCCCGATCACTGGACCGGCGACACATTGGAGGACCCGGTCGCGGCGCTGCGCGACTACGCCGCCCAATGCCTCATCAAGATGATGCAGCCCGAAGCGCTGATCGCCTACCGCATCGTCGTCAACGAAGCGCCGCGCGCCCCGGAAGTCGCGCGCGTGTTCGATGAATTCACCTGCGGCGCGGGCCTTGTCATTCAAGGCCGGATCGCCGAGGCCCTCAATGCGCGCGGCCTGGCCGACATCCCCGACGCGGAGGAGTTCTCCAACGACTTCATCGGTCTGCTGCGCGGCAATGTTTTGCACGAAGCGCAACTGGGTCTGCGCCCGCGTCCGAGCGAAATTGAGCTCACCGCCTACGCCCATCGCGTGGTGGATCGCTTGTTGCGCGCGTATGCGCCCGCGGCGCGCACCCGCGCCGCGGCGTAAAGCACAACACTGTCGCGCACGTTCAGCTTGAATTGATGAAGGCCGGCGGCAACGCCGCCCACGCCAAGGCGTGGCCCGCGTCATAATCGTAGAGCATCGGATTGACTGGCTGTCGCAACGGCCGCACGCGCAGGATGCGGTGCGCCGCCGCGGCGTTCCGCGCCAACCGCCGCGCCAAGCGCTTTGCAAAGACGTCCGGCGCCAGGATCACGCGCACCACCGCCTCCACGCGCAACGCCAGCGGCTTCAGCTGCGCCATGCGCTCGCCCATCGATGGCGCCCAAAGAGCGCGTTTCGGCCGCGGCTTTGTCTTTGCCTTCGCGAACAAGGAAGCCCGATGGCCAGCCGGCGCATAATCGAACCGCACGCGCCATGTCTGCGACGGCGCCGTCCAGTCGATCGGCGCAACAGGCTTTGACGCGGCCTTGCGCCTCGTTTTGCCGTGGCGCGGCTCGAGAACCGGCGCCGGCCCGTTCAGCGCCTGCGCCAACAGCAGCCAGCGCGCCAGACGCTCCAACGGCCGCAGCCATTGCAGAATGGCGATGCGCCGGCGCGGCATGTCGGGATTGTCCCACGGCAGCTCATTCGGGCCGCCGAAGAGATTGAGCATCGCGTTCGCCCAATAGCGCGCAGCGCGCCACAGCGCTGCAAGATCATTCGGGGGCGGTTCGTCATCGGACATGCGCTGTAAGCATACGCCCGCCCACAACCCCGTCGGATGGATCGCGCGCGCATCCACGCTGCGCTTGGCGCAGCGACACGCCACGTCTATCCTTCCCGCGCAGGCGCAAACGGCGGGGGAACGCAATGCTGGACTTGCGCGCACGCGCCGTGCGCCCGCCCACCACGATTGCCGGTTTCGCCGCGCTGGCGCTGCTGTTTCTGACGCTTTCAGTCGTGGTGAACGGGATCGGATTCACCGATCTCGATCTGCCCCAACTCTGGGCCGCGCGCAGCTTCGAGGCTGTCCCCGCCGAACGCGAATTTGTCCTGATGAACTGGCTTTATGCCGCATTCGGGCGCGGATTAACCGCGCTGAACGCCGCACCCTTGAGCGATGTTCAATTCAAGCTGGCGTCTGTAGCACTCGCCGGCGGCGCCATCGCGGCGCTGATGGGACTGGCGCTGCAAGCCTATGGCGCGTCGCGCGCGACGGTGTTTTTGGGCGCGGTGTGCCTGACGGGATTGGATTACACGCTGCTGCACTGGATGGGAAAAACCGATGCGCTGGTCGTCGCGGGCTACGCGGTGGTGTTTTTCGCCCGCAGGAATAGTTTCGTTTCCGCGGCGGGATATTTCCTGCTCTTCGCCGCGCACGCCGAACAGGCCGCGCTGATCAGCGCGGGTCACGCCATCATGCTGATCCTGCGCCGTGAGGCGCATTGGCGCGACGCCGCCGCCTTCGCCGCCGGCGCAGGCCTAGCGCTCGCAGCCGGCCAGATCTATGCGCTCGCCATCGCCATGGGCGATCCCGTCAGCCGCGCTGAACTCCTGCCAACCGCCGGCCCGCGCGCATTTGAAAACATGCTGCACTTTCGCGGCATCGCGCTCGTGAGCGTGCTGTGGGGCGGCTGGGCCTTGGCTTTCTCCGCGCTGCGCGACGCGCGCGCTGCGCTGCTGATTGGCTTGAGCCTGGCGCTGGCGATGGGCGTGGCGGCCTTCACCTATGATTTCACCCGCGTCGCCGTTTTATTGACGCTGCCGCTGACATTTCATCTCGCCGACGTCTGCGCCCGCGCCTGGCGCGACGATGAAACCATGCCCCTGCCGCGCGCGGCCTTGCTGACGGGCATTGCGCTCATCGGCTTCGAGGTCATTGCCGGCGGCGTGCGCGGCGCGGCCAACACGCCGGGGCTTTCAGCGCTGGCGTTTTGATCGACGCGCCTTGAATGCAACCCATCACCCCGGTTTCGCGGAACGCGAAGACCGGGGTCCAGCAATACGGCGCAAACGCTAGGCCCCGGGTCTCCCTCCGGTCGCCCGGGGCGATGGGTGGATGCGAAGATGAGAAGGTCGCGCTTGACTCGCGACGCTCGGCCCTGGCGCAGGCCAGGGCCCATGAACACAAGCGCCTGCGGAAATGGGTCCTGGCTTTCGCCAGGACCGAGCCAAAGTTTGCGTGGTCACGCAACCCATCACCCCGGTCTTCGCGGAACGCGAAGACCGGGGTCCAGGCGTGTTGCACGAGACTGCCCCCCCTCGGCCCTTCAGGCCGGTCCCGCCTTTGAGGGGGACAACGCGGCGGCGGATCTCCCCCCAGAAAGGGGGGAGTGTCGACGTAGTCGACGAGCGGGGTTGATTGAGGGCCGCGCGTGCACCTGTTCGCGCGCGCTTACACCAACCGGCTCTGCTCCACTGCCGCGGCGATAAACGCCGCAAACAGCGGATGCGGATCAAACGGCCGCGACTTCAGCTCAGGGTGAAACTGGACGCCGACAAACCACGGATGATCCGCGCGCTCCACGATTTCCGGCAACAGCCCATCCGGGCTCATCGCGCAAAAGCGGAGGCCCGTTTCCTCCAACACGTCGCGATAGCGCGCATTCACTTCATAGCGATGCCGGTGGCGCTCCGAGATATCCTTCGCGCCGTAAATCTCCGCCACGCGCGAGCCTTCCGCGACATCCGCCTTGTAGGCGCCGAGCCGCATCGTGCCGCCGAGATCGCCATTGGCCTGGCGTTGCTCCAATTCGTTGCCGCGCATCCATTCCGTCATCAGCCCGACGATCGGCTCTGAGGTTTCGCCGAACTCCGTCGAGCTGGCCTCCGCGATGCCCGCGAGATTGCGCGCCGCCTCGATGCACGCCATCTGCATGCCGAAACAGATGCCGAAGAACGGCACATTGCGCTCGCGCGCGAACTGCACCGCGCGGATCTTGCCTTCCGAGCCGCGCTCGCCGAACCCGCCCGGCACCAACACGCCATGCACGCCCGCCAGCGCATGGATCGCCTCGTCATCGGTTTCGAAGCTCTCGCTCTCCACCCATTGGATATTGACGCGCACATTGTTCGCCACGCCGCCATGCTGCAGCGCCTCGATCAGTGATTTGTAGGCGTCCTTCAACTCGGTATATTTGCCCGCCACCGCAATCGTCACCGCCCCGTCCGGCGCCTTGATGCGCCCGACGATCGTCTCCCATTTCGCCAGATCCGGCGACGGCGCGACCGTGACGCCGAAATGCTTCAAGAGCTCATCGTCGAGCCCGGCTTCGTGATAGGCCATCGGCGCTTCATAGATCGTCGCCAGATCGCGCGCCTCGATCACACTGGTCTCCCGCACATTGCAGAACAGCGCGATCTTCTTCTTCTCATCGACCGGGATCGGCCGGTCGCAGCGGCACAAGATGATGTGCGGCTGAATGCCGATCGAGCGCAGCTCTTTCACCGAGTGCTGCGTCGGCTTAGTTTTCATCTCGCCCGCCGAAGGGATGTACGGCAACAGCGTCAGATGCACGAACACCGCCTGGCCGGGGTCGAGCTCCTGGCCCAATTGGCGGATCGCTTCGAAGAACGGCAGGCCTTCGATGTCGCCGACCGTGCCGCCGATTTCGCACAACACGAAATCCGCCCCGCCATGATCGCCGAGGATGAAATCCTTGATCGCGTTGGTGACGTGGGGGATCACCTGCACCGTCGCGCCGAGATAATCGCCGCGCCGCTCCTTCGCGATGATCTCCTGATAGATGCGCCCGGTTGTGATGTTGTCGGCCTTCGTCGCCGACACGCCGGTGAAACGCTCATAATGGCCGAGATCGAGATCGGTCTCCGCGCCGTCATCGGTGACGAACACTTCCCCGTGCTGATACGGGCTCATCGTGCCGGGATCGACGTTCAGATACGGGTCCAGCTTGCGCAGCCGGACCTTGTAGCCCCTGGCTTGCAGCAACGCGCCGAGGGCGGCTGAGGCGATGCCCTTCCCCAAGGAGGACACCACCCCGCCGGTGATGAACACGTACCGCGCCATAGTCTCCACCCGCACTGCGCAGAGATCCCGTCGCGGCGACCTCGCTCCGCTCTCCGCCGTCCTCCCCCGCGAGGGGGAGGTGTCGGCCGTCAGGCCGACGGAGGGGAACAACCGCCCCCTCAGTCATGCTGCGCATGACAGCCCCCCTCTCGGGGAGCACGCCGCGACGCGTCCGCCCCGGGGCCTTATTGGTCCGGGCCGGCGCGCGGCCGCACGGGCGGCGGCGGCGGCGTTTGAGCATCGCGCGATTCGCCCTGCGTCGCGGAATCCGTAGCCGGCTGCGTGGTCTGCCGCTGCGTCGACGTCCGCGGCGCGCTGGAAGACGACGTGCTGGTCTGCGTGGGGCGCTGCGTCGTTGTCGTGCGCGGCGCGCTCGACGTCGTCGTGCTGGTTTGCGTCGGACGCGCGGTGGTCGTTGCTGTCCGTTGCGGCGCAGGCTGCGGCGCGGGCGCGGCGACCGGCGTCGTGGTTGTGCGCAGCGCCGGCGGCGGCACCGGCGCGGCCCGCTCTGCGGCGGCCGCCGGCGGCGGCGCGATCGTCACCGCGGACGCGGAGACCGGCGCTGCGCGCTCTGCTGGCGCGGCGAAATCCTGTTCGGTTGCGGGGCGCGCGGCTTCCGGCGCTGGCGCTGCGGCCGGCGCCTCGATCGCAGGCCGGCTCGGCGTGAGCCGATCGAAGATCGAGCGATTGGCGTCATCGCGCGAAGCCGACGCCATCATCGTCAGCACCACGGACGTGACCAGAAATAGCGCGCCGGCGATGGAGGTGAACCGCGCCAGCGCGTCGGCCGCGCCGCGTCCGCTCATCAGCGCGCCCCCGCCCCCGCCCATGCCCAACGCCCCGCCTTCGGAGCGCTGCATGAGCACCAGGCCGATCAGGCCGGCGCAGATCAACATGTGAATCAGAAGAACGAAGCCGTGCATGCCTTCCTCGATCCGCGCCCGTACGCCGGGCGCGCGAAAACGCGTCTGTTAGCCGAGACGGCCGTTCGCCGCCAGTGGCGCTTCTGCTCCCGATATGGGGGCGTCATCGCGCTGCGGCAGGATGCGCCAGGATAATCGCTGCAAAATCGGCGGCTTTGAGGCTGGCCCCGCCGACCAGCGCGCCATCGACATGCTCGACCGCAAAAATCTCCGCCGCGTTGGCCGGCTTCACCGAGCCGCCATAGAGCACCCGCATCTCCGCCCCGTGCCGGCCGAAGCGCGCGTCGAGCAGGCCGCGGATGCTGCGATGCATCGCCGCGATGTCCTCCGCCGTCGGCGTCCGCCCCGTGCCGATCGCCCACACCGGCTCATAGGCGATGACAAGGGAATGCGGCGCGTTTTCCGGGATCGACGCCTCCAGCTGGCGCTCCACCACCGCCAGCGCCTGCCCGCTCTCGCGCTCCGCCAGCGTCTCGCCCACGCACAGGATCGGCGCCAGCCCCGCGGCGGCGGCGGCCTTGGCCTTGGCCGCGACGATGGCGTCGGTTTCGCCGTGATCGGCCCGGCGCTCGGAATGGCCGACGATGCAATAGGCCGCCCCCGCATCGGTCAGCATCGGCGCAGAGAGATCGCCGGTATGCGCCCCGTCGCCCAGCGGCGAAACGTCCTGGGCCCCGGCCTGCGCCCCGCCCGCGCGCGCGGCCTCCGCCGCCTCGCGCAAAAGCGTCGCCGGCGGACAGAACACGATATCGATGGCCGAACCCGCCGCCCCGGCCCGCTTCAGCGTGTCGGAAACCTCATGGAGATCGGCGCGGCGGCCGAACATTTTCCAATTGCCCGCGATCAGCGGTTTACGGCCGCCCATGCCCATCTGCCTCCGACGCCGCCGCGATATTGCCCCTGCGCAGGCGCGTCTCTATGGTCCCGGCCTCCCATAACGGACGATGTGATGCTGACGCAAATCCGCAACCTCACGCGCGGCTGGGTGGCCGGCGTCATTATTGGCTTTCTAGCGCTCGCTCTGGGAATCTGGGGCATCAACGACATCTTCTCCGGCGTCGGCGGGGATAACGTCGCGCGCGTCGGCAGCCAGGCCGTGTCCGCGCAGGAGCTCAGCCGCGACCTCGATCTCGCGCTGCGCCAGCAGCAATCACAATTGCAGCCTGGCCAGGCGCCGATCTCGCGCAACCAGGCCATTGAGGGCGGCCTGCACCTGCAGGTCTTGAACGCGATCCTCAATCGCCGCGCCATGCATGCTTACGCCGAAAAGCTCGGCGCCATCCCCGCGCCCGCTCAGATCGCCGACGCCATCCGCGAGATTCCCGCCGCGCAAAACCCGATCACCAATACCTTCGACCGCGAAACCTATAACAGCTTCGTGCGCGAACTGGGCTTCACGCCCGCGCAATACGAAGCCGAGATCCGCGGCGAACTCGCCGCCAACATGGTGCTCTCCGCTTTGACCGCCGGCGCGCGTGCGCCGTCGAGCTATGGCGCGCTGGCGCTGGCGTTCGAAACCGAACGCCGCGTCGTCGCGCTGGCGGAAGTCCCCGCCGCGCGCGTGCAGCCCATTCCCGATCCCACCGAAACCCAGCTCGACGAACTCTATAATCGCATGAGCGCGCAATTCGCCGTGCCCGAGTATCGCGCGCTGACGCTGGTCGCCGCGCGCGCCGATGATTTCGTCGATCGCGTGCAGGTGCCAGAAGCCGACATTCGCGCCGAATTTGACGCCGCCGCCGCGCGCCTCGCGCAGCCGGAAAAGCGCACCTTCGCGCAAGTCACCGCGCCCAATGAAGCCGCGGCGAACGACGCCGCGCGCCGCCTTGCCGCCGGCGAAACGGCGGAAGCCGCGGCGCGGGCCGTCGGCGGACAGGCCGTCGCCTTCACGTCCCAAGCGCGCGCTGAAATTCCCGATCCGCAGATCGCCGAAGCAGTGTTCACGATGCAAAGCGGGGCCGCCCCGCGCGTCGTGCGCGGACGCCTGGCGCCGTTCGCCGCCGTGCGGCTCGACGCGATCATTCCCGCGATCACGCCGACCTTGGAGACAGAGCGCGAAACCATCCGCGCGCGCCTGGCGCAGGATCGCGCGGCGGAACTGATGAACGAAGCCGTGCGCACGTATGAAAACGCGCGTGACGAAGGCCGATCCGTCGCCGACGCCGCCAGCGCCGCGGGTCTTGCGGTGACGCAAATTCCCGCCGTCGATGCGCAAGGTCTTGGCCCCGACGGCGCAGCGCCGGAAGCGCTGATCGATCAGGGCGAAGTGGTGGAGACCGCGTTCCAGACGCCGGAAGGCGATGCGTCGGATTTCATCGCCGGAGCCGACGGCGCCGACTACATCGTTGAGGTCACCGGCGTCACGCCCGCAACCACCCGTCCCCTGGAAGCGGTGCGCGACACCGTGCTGCAAGTCTGGCGCGGCCAGGAAACCGCGCGCCGCTTGCGCGACCTCGCGCAGCGCATCGCAACCGCGGTGGACGGCGGCCAATCCTTTGAAACGGCCGCGCGCGCGCAAGGCGCACGCATTCTCGAAACCGATCGCGAAATCGATCGCCGCATGGCCAGCCAAATCCCGGCGCAAAATCTCGGCCTGGAATTGTTCGGCGCGCGCGTCGGCGAGGTGGTCTCCGGCGTGCGCCTCGACGGCAATGCGCTGATCTTGGGCCAGGTGCAGGAAGTGCGCCGCACCGATCCTGCACAGGAGCCCCAGGCGCTTGCCGCCGCGCGCGAAGCGTTTCAGCAGCAATTGGGTCTCTCGATCGCCGAAGCCGTGCAGGCCGATGCGCTGCGCGCCGCCAACGCGCGCACCAATCAAGCCGCGCTCGATCGCCTGTTCCCGCGCACGGCCGCCGCGCCCGAAGACGGCGAATGACCGCGCTGGAGCCCGCGCTGCAGGACTTCGCCGCAATCTACGCCAAGGCGGGCGCGGCAGTGTGGACCAAGCGCATTTCCGATCTGGAGACGCCGGTCTCCGCGCTGTTGAAGCTCGGCGCCGATCAGCCCGGCGCGTTTCTCTTGGAATCCGTGCAGGGCGGCGATTGGCGCGGGCGCTATTCCATCATCGGCCTGAAGCCTGATCTCGTTTGGCGCGTGCGCGACGGCCGCGCGGAAATCAGCCGCGGCGGTTTTGAAGACGCCGCCTTCAGGCCCGACAAGCGCGACCCTATCGCCTCGCTGCGCGCGTTGGTGAAGCGTTCGGCGCTGGATATTCCAGCCGCGCTGCCGCCGATGGCGGCGGGGCTGTTTGGCTATTTGAGCTACGACATGGTGCGCTATGTCGAGCGCCTGCCCGACAATGCGCCCGATCCCTTGGGCGCGCCGCAGGCGCTGCTCATGCGCCCGACCATCGTCGCCGTGTTCGACAATGTTTCGAGCGAAATCACATTGGTCACGCCCGCCCGCGGCGCCGGCGACCCGATGCGCGCTTATGATCGCGCCCGCGCGCGACTGGAGCGCGCTTTGCGTTTGCTGGAGCGGCCCTTGAAGCGCCCGCCAGCGCCCACGCCGCCCAAATCCGCCCCGCCCGAGCCCGTCTCCAACATCGCGCCCGCGCGCTATCGCGAGATCGTGGAGCGCTGCAAAGCCTATTGCCGCGCCGGCGATGTGTTTCAGGTCGTGCCGAGCCAACGCTTTTCCGCGCCGTTCGCACACGCCCCGTTTGCGCTTTATCGCGCGTTGCGCCGGCTCAATCCCTCGCCGTTTTTATTTTACCTGAACTTCAACGATTTCGCGGTGGTGGGATCGAGCCCGGAAATCCTCGTGCGCCTGCGCGATGACACGGTCACTATCCGCCCGATCGCCGGCACGCGCCCGCGCGGCAAGACGCCGGCGGAAGATGCGGCGCTGGAAGCCGAATTGCTCGCCGATCCCAAGGAGCGCGCCGAGCATCTCATGCTGCTGGATCTCGGCCGCAACGATGTCGGCCGCGTCGCCCGCCGCGGACGCGCGCCGGGCGCAAACGCCGCAGGCAGTCTGGCGGCGAAACCCAATGTGCGCGTCACCGAAAGTTTCGGCGTCGAACGCTACAGCCACGTCATGCACATCGTCTCCAATGTCGAAGGCGCGATCGCGCCCGACAAAGACGCCATCGACGCGCTCTTTGCAGGCTTTCCCGCAGGCACCGTGTCCGGCGCGCCGAAAGTCCGCGCCATGGAGATCATCAACGAGATGGAGCCGCACATGCGCGGCGTCTATGGCGGCGGCGTGGGCTATATCTCCGCCGGCGGCGACATGGACACCGCGATCGCGCTGCGCACCGGCGTGGTCAAGGACGGCGCGCTCTATGTGCAGGCCGGCGGCGGCGTCGTGCTCGACAGCGATCCGCAATTGGAGCTGGAGGAAACCCAGCACAAGGCGCGCGCGCTGTTCCGCGCCGCGGCCGAAGCGTGGCGGTATGTTTAGTCGCGCGATCTAGGCTTTGCGCGCGACAAGAAAGATCCGCGCATCTTTTCCGCGCGCGCCGTGCCGGCCGCGCTCGACGATCTCAAATCCCGCAGCCGCAATCTCGCGCTCGGTCTCTGTCGCGTTCAACACCGACACATACGGCGCTTTCCCCACCATCTGCAGCACGGGCAAGGCGACGCGGATCAGCGGGTTCATCTCCTTCAGACACGGCGTCTTCGAAATGAACAAGCTTCCAGGCTTCAGCAAGCGATGCACGCCCCGCAGCGCCGCCTCGCGCGCTTCGATCAAGTGCAGGATATTAAAGCCAAGCACGACATCGAATGACCCATCGGCCGCCCGCGACTGCGCCGGCGTCTCCACCGCAAACGAAAGCTGCGCCACCGGCGCCGCCGCCAACCGTTCACGCGCGATCGCGATCATCTCCGCCGACGCGTCGGTCGCCACCATGCGCGCCGCCGACGGCGCAAGCTTCAGCGCCGTCATGCCGGTGCCGCAGCCGAACTCATAGACGGCGTCGCCAGGCTTAAGCAGGCGGCGCACGGCGTCGAGCGTGCGCTCATAGCCCGCCATGTCCGCGATCGGATCGGCGGCGTACTTGCGCGCCGCCCGGTTCCAGAACTGAACGTCTTTCTCGCCGCGGGTCATGAGCTCTCTTTCGCAAGCACGCTTAGCACAGGCGGCCAAAGCGGGGCGGAATGTTTGAATTATGGCCGCTGCACGGATAAACTGAGCTTCAGAGGCGCCGCCATGGGCAAGTTCGAGAAAATTTCTGCAGCGCTTGAGCGGCTGCCCGCGGCCCGCCGCGAAGAGATCGCCGAAATCATCGAGACCCTTTTTCATGGCGATCTTCACCCCGAGACCGCCTTGACCGATCCCCAGATCGAGGACCTGCGCGCCCGCCTCGCCGACCCAGGCGACTTCGCCTCCGAAGAAGACGTCGCTGCGTTCTTCCGCCGCTTCTCTGCGTGAGGGCCAAGCCTAAGCGCGTCCGCTGGCGCAAACGGGCGCTCGACGATCTCCAAGGCCTTCACGAATGGCTGGGCAAGCTGCCGCGCGCCAAGCCGAGAGCGACGATCGCGCGCATCCGTGCGGCCGCAGAAAGCCTCGCGCGGCTTGGCGATATCGGCCGGCCCAGCATCGCTGAAGGCGTGCGCGAACTCTCCGTGCGCGGCGCGCCCTACGTGATCGTCTATCGCATTGAGGGAGAGACGGTTGACATTCTTGCAGTATACCATACGGCCCAGGACCGTTAGCCTGCATTCACGAAATAAGGCGCTCTGCGCTGGAGCATCATGACTTCAACGACGTCACCAGCCTTGTTCGCCAAGCCCTGCGCGGCGCGATGGCGGGCGTGATTGTTTGCCTCCTTTGCAACAATCACGAAAGGCGCCGCCATGATCCTCGTCATCGATAATTACGACAGTTTCGTCTACAATCTCGTCCACTATCTGGAAGACCTGGGCGCCGCGACCGAAGTCGCGCGCAACGATGCGCTCAGCGTCGAAGACGCCTTCAAGCGCAAGCCCAAAGCGATCGTGCTGTCGCCCGGCCCCTGCACGCCCAACGAAGCCGGCATCTGCCTCGACCTCCTGGCCAAGGCGCCCAAGGACATGCCGATCCTCGGCGTGTGTCTGGGCCATCAGGCCATCGGCCAGGCCTTCGGCGGCGACATTGTCTCCGCCAAGGCGATCATGCACGGCAAGATTTCCGAGGTGCGCCATCGCGGCCAGGGCCTCTTCGCGGGCCTGCCGAGCCCGTTTGCCTGCACGCGCTATCACAGCCTCGCCATCAAGCCGGAGACGCGGCCCGATTGCTTGCTGGTCGATGCAACGGCCGTCGACGGCGAGATCATGGCCGTGCGCCACGCCGATCGCCCTGTCTATGGCGTGCAATTCCATCCAGAATCCATCGCCTCCGAACACGGCCACGCGCTGATCGGCGCCTTCCTCAAAGAAGCGAACGCGGCATGAGCGCGCTCGACGCCGATTTCGCCGCCCTGCTCGACGGGCGTTTGTCGCACGAGGAAACCAAGGCGTTTCTCGCCCGCTCGGTCGATTGGATGGCGGCGCCGGAAGCGCTCGCCGCCGGCGCTCGCGCCATGCGCGCGCGCATGGTCGCGATCGCTGCCCCGCCGGGCGCGATCGATGTCTGCGGTACAGGCGGCGACGGCGCCCACACGCTCAACATCTCAACCGCCGTGGCGTTTGTCGCCGCCGGCGCCGGCGCGTGCGTGGCCAAGCACGGCAACCGCGCCATGAGCTCCAAGAGCGGCGCCGCCGACGTGCTCGAAGCCTTGGGCGTGCGATTGACAGCCGATCCCAACACGCTCTCGCGTTGCCTCCAAGAGGCCGGCGTGGCGTTTCTGTTTGCGCAGAACCATCATCCCGCGATGCGCCATGTCGCCGCCGCGCGCAAGGAACTGGGCTACCGCACGATCTTCAATCTTCTGGGCCCGCTTTCCAATCCCGCCGGCGTCACGCGCCAGATGGTTGGCGTGTTTTCATCAAGTTTCGCGCGCACGATGGCCGAAGCGCTGCAGCTCTTGGGCGCAGACCGCGCCTGGACGTTCCATGGCGCCGGCGGGCTCGACGAATTGGTTCCCGACAACGGCAACATCGTGTTTGCGCTGCGCGCCAGCGCCGTGCAGGAGATCGCGCTTCCCTTCATCGGCGGCGACCCGTTCGAAGTCGCAAGCCTGCGTGGCGGCGATGCCCAACACAATGCAGAAGCGCTGCGCGCGCTGTTGGAGAACCGCTCCGAGAACGACGCCTACCGCCAGATCGTGGAATTGAACGCCGGCGCCAGCCTGGTGGTCGCGGGCCTTGCCGCCGACATCGGCGAAGGCATGAGCCTTGCGCGCGAAAGCCTCGCCGAAGGCGAAGCGCTGGCGCGCCTCGATGCGCTGATCGCGCTCAGTCAAGCTGCGCCATGAGCGACGTGCTCGACAAAATCCTCGCCTATAAGCGCGAGGAGGTCGCCGCGCGCAAAGCGCAAACGCCCTCCTTCGATGCGCAGGCCCGCGCCGCCGATCCCCCACGCGGGTTCTTGCGTGCGCTGGAAACAAAAGCGCAATCCGGGTTTGCGCTGATCGCCGAGATCAAGAAGGCCAGTCCCTCCAAGGGGCTCATCCGCGCCAATTTCGATCCGCCGGCATTAGCTCACGCCTATGCGGAAGGCGGCGCAGCCTGCCTCTCCGTCCTGACCGACGCGCCCAGTTTTCAAGGCCATGAGGACTTCCTGCGCCAGGCCCGCGCGGCCTGCGCCCTGCCCTGCCTGCGCAAGGATTTCATGGTCGATCCCTGGCAGATCGCCGAAAGCCGCGCGCTGGGCGCCGACGCCATCCTGATCATCATGGCCGCGGTCGACGACGCGTGCGCCCGCGACCTCAAGGCCGCCGCCGACGCTTACGGCATGGATGCGCTGGTGGAGTGCCACGACGCCGCCGAACTCGATCGCGCCGGCGCGATCGGCGCCACGCTGGTGGGCGTCAACAATAGGAATTTACGCACCTTCGAAACCGATCTCGGCCTGACCGGACAACTTGCGCAATCTGCGCCCGACGGCGCCCTTCTGGTCTCGGAGTCCGGCATTTTCAGCCAGAAAGACCTCATCGCGCTGGCGGCCTCGGGCGCCGGCGCGTTCCTCGTCGGGGAAGCCCTGATGCGCCAACCCGACGTGGCGCGCGCGACCCGCATTCTCCTTCAGGGCGAACAAAAGGCTTGACCACACGCGCAAATGTACATAGAACGTTCCGTGAAAGTCTCGGTTACCGGGCGGATAACCAAAGCGAGGCGCACGTCGCATCACCATGGCGGCGTCGCAAACGGAAAAGGGGCGGCATGTTGACGGCCAAACAGAAAGAGCTCCTGCTCTTCATTCATCAACGCATCAAGGAATCGGGCGTCTCCCCCTCCTTCGATGAAATGAAGGAAGCGCTCGATCTGGCGTCGAAGTCGGGCATTCACCGGCTCATCACCGCCCTGGAGGAGCGCGGCTTCCTGCGCCGCCTGCCCCACCGCGCCCGGGCGCTCGAAGTTCTGAAACTGCCCGACAGCGCAGCCCCCGCCGCGCCCCCGCGCGGGCGTGGTCCCTTCCGCCCCAGCGTCGTCTCCGACGCCATGATCGAGCCCCATATCGCGGCGGCCGCCTTGAGCGAGATCCCGATTGTCGGGCGCATCGCCGCCGGCGCGCCCATCGAAGCGCTCCAGAATGAAATCGGCCGCGTCGCCGCCCCGCCCGACATGCTGGGCGAAGGCGAGCATTTCGCGCTCGAAGTGCGCGGCGATTCCATGATCCAGGCCGGCATTCTGGAGGGCGACACCGTCGTCATCCGCAAGACCGACCATGCCGAGAGCGGTGACATCGTCGTCGCCCTGATCGATGAGGAAGAAGCCACGCTCAAGCGTCTGCGCAAGCGCGGCGGCTCGATCGCGCTGGAGGCCGCCAATCCCGCCTACGAGACCCGGATTTTCGGGCCCGACCGGGTGCGCATCCAGGGCAAGCTGGTCGGGCTGATCCGCCGCTACGTCTAAGTCGGGCTAAGGCGCGTCGTCGTCCGCGCCGCCGACCCACGGCGTCCAGGCGCGCTGCGTCGCGTACGGCTGCGTGCGCCGCCAATCGAGCGCGCCGTCGGATCGCAGAACCGCAAAGCCCCCACCGTGGGCTGCAAGATCGGCTGCGTCGATCAGCGCCGCGGGCCGGCAGCGCCCCGCGAAATCCCCCGGCGCCGGCCAGCGTGAAAACACCACCGCGCCGGGCGCACAGGGCGCAGCGAACCCCTCCGCGCGCAACACCGCGCGCACTTCAAATCCGCCTGCGCGCCACGCGCAAACCGGCGCCGACGGATCACAACCCTCCGGCGCCGCCAGCCGGCCCACGCGCAGCGGCGACAGTCCCAGCATCTCGCCCATGCGCTCGCGCGCAAACGCTGAACGGCCATAGACATTGAGCCGCCGCCACGGCTCGCCGCCTGCATCAGCGCTGCGCCCATAGATCACCCGCAGATCGCGATCGAACGCCAGCACGGGCGCGGGCGTCAGCGCGTAGAGCCCAATCGCCGCCGCCGCTGGCGCCAGCGCCGCAAACCGCACCGGTCCGCGCCAGACGCACGCCCAGACCAGCGCCGCCACGCACAACAGGAACGCCGCATCCGGCGGCCTGGGCATCGCTCGCACGGCTTCGGGCCGCTCGGCAAACGCCTGCGCCACGCCCAGCACCAGCTCGCACGCCCACGCCATCAGCCCGAGCGCCTCGTCGCTCCAGCCCGTCGGCGTCAGCACCAGCGCGGCCACGGCCGCCGGGGCGATCAGAAAGCTCACGATCGGCGCAACGATCAGGTTCACCGGCAGGCCATAGGCCGCCAGCCGCTGGAAATGGAAGATCGCGAACGGCTCGGTCGCGAGCCCCGCGACCAGGCTGATCGCCAGGACGCCCGCCGCTCCGCGTTGCAGCGTCTCCAGCGCGCCGATCAGCGGCCCAGGCGCAGGCAGCCTGTCCTTGCGCCGCGCGGTTTCGCCCGCCTCGAACGCCGCCACCAGCGCCGCGGTCGCCGCAAACGACATCTGAAAGCCCGGCTCCAGCACCGATTCCGGGAGCGCCAGCGTGATCAGCAACAGCGCCAGCCCCAGCCCGCGCATGGAGATCGCCGGCCGGTCGATCAGCACCGCGCCGAACGCTACGCACGCCATCACATAGGCGCGGATCGCCGGCACGCTGGCGCCCGAGATGAACAGATACGCCGTCAGCGCGATCAGCGCCCCGCCCGCCGCGAGCTTGCGCGCAGAGACGCGCAGCGCAATCGCCGGGATCAGCGAAAACGCCGCCAGCAGCGACACGAACACGATCCCCCCGACCACGCCCATATGCAGGCCGGACACGGAGATCAGATGCCCAAGCCCGGAATCCCGCAGCGTCTCATTGGCGCTTTCCGGGATCAGGCTGCGGTCGCCGGTGACGAGCGCTGCGGCCACCGCGCCGCCCGGTCCCGGCGCTGCGGCATAGATGAGCGCGGTGAGATCGGCCCGCCACGCCGCGAGCTGCAGCCGCGCGCGGTCGAGCGCGAGTTCGGGCCGCTCCAGCCGGATCGGCCGGCACGGCCCCAGCGCGAAGCCCGTCGCGCCCAGCCGCTCGAAATAGGCCCGCCGCGCGAAATCATACGCGCCGGGCGCAATCGGCCCGTTCGGCGGGCGCAGGATCGCGCGGCACCGCACCGCCCGGCCCGGCGCCGGCCACGCCTGTCCTGCGATCGACACCCGCACAAACCGCGGCGGCGCATCCATGCCCTCGATCGCGCGCACCAGGAGCCGCGCGCGCTGACGCGTCGCGCTGGGCTCCAGCGCGACCACCCAGCCCTCGATGGCGAGAGGCTCGGTCTCGCCGCGCACAATGGGCGCTGCGGCCCATTGCGCTCGCGCCTGCGCAGCGCTCCCGCCCAGGCCCGCCGCGGCAGCCAAAAGCCCCAAGGCGATCAGCGCGGTCCGCACGATGGCGCCGCCGCCGTCCCGCACGCCGAAGGACGACATCGCCACGCCGCCGGCCAGCGCAACCCCCAGCGCGAAGAGCGCCGGATACGCCCACACGCGCGGATCACTGGGCGCCGCAATCCACGCCGCGGCGCCCGCCACCACCGCCACGGGCAGCCACAAGATCCAGCGGTCGCGCTGCGCCGCCCATGCCGCGGCCGCCGCTTTCGCAAATGCGAAGCTGGCCCGCGCGGGCGCCTGCGTGCTAAACGCGCCGGCGTCCATTGTCTGAGCCTGAAGCCGCCCGCGCCGTCTGATTGATGACCACCGTCACGCGCTTTGCGCCCTCCCCCACCGGCTTTCTGCATATAGGCGGCGCACGCACGGCGCTGTTCAACTGGCTTTTCGCGCGCAAGACCGGCGGTCGGTATCTTTTGCGCATCGAAGACACCGATCGCGCGCGCTCCACCGACGCTGCGATCGAAGCCATCATCGACGGCCTCAATTGGCTGGGCCTCGGGGCCGACGACGAGCCGCTTTTCCAGTTCGCGCGCGCCGCGCGTCACCAGGAAGCGGCCTACGCCATGATCAAGGCCGGCAAGGCCTTCCGCTGCTATTGCACGCCCGAAGAGCTCGAAGCGCTGCGCGCGCAAGCCCATGCCGAGGGCCGCGCGCTGCGTTCGCCTTATCGCAACGGCGACATCACCGCGACCGACCTGCCCTTCGTCGTGCGCCTGCGCGCGCCCGATGACGGCGAGATCGCGCATGAGGATATGATCCAGGGCCGCGTGGCGGTGAAGGCGCGCGACATCGACGATCTCGTGCTGCTGCGCGCCGACGGCACGCCGACCTATATGCTCGCCGTCGTCGTCGACGACCACGACATGGGCGTCACCCACGTCATCCGCGGCGACGATCACTTGACCAACACCGCGCGGCAAATCCCGATCTATCAGGCGCTCGATTGGGCGTTGCCGGCGTTCGCCCACGTGCCGATGATCCACGGCCAGGACGGCGCGAAACTCTCCAAGCGCCACGGCGCGCTCGGCGTGCAGGCCTATCGCGACATGGGCTATCTGCCAGAAGGGCTCGCGGCCTATCTGATGCGGTTGGGCTGGAGCCCGGGCCATGACGATATTTTATCCAAGGAAGAAGCGATTGCGCAGTTCGACCTGAGCCAGATCGGCAAATCGCCCGCCCGGCTCGATCTCGACAAGCTCAATTCCGTGAACGCGCATTTCATCAAGCGCGCCGACAATGCGCGCCTGGCGCAACTGACGCTTCATCACATGCGCGTCGCCCAGGGCTGGACGGTAACCGATACGGCCGCCGCGCGCGTATCTTCGGCCATGGACGTGTTGAAACAGCGCGCCGCAACGATCGACGCACTCGCCGATCAGGCCCGGTTTCTGGCGTTGACGCGCCCGCTCAATCTTGACGCGCAGGCGCAAAAAGCACTTCTAGGCGATGCGCGCGACCGCCTTGCGCGGCTGCGCGCCACGCTTGCTCTGCAAGCGGATTGGACGCCCGCGGCGCTGCAGGAGGCGATGAAGTCTTTTGCCGACGCCGAAGGCGTCAAAATGGGACAGATCGGTCCGCCCTTGCGGGCCGCTTTGACCGCCGGCGCGCCCGCGCCGGATTTGGGCCAGACGCTGAATGCGCTCGGCCAGGAGGAAACGCTCGCGCGTTTGGATGATTGCTTGAGCGGCGCCGGGGGCGGCGCTGCGGAGGTTTGAGTGATGGAAAATAAGATCGTAGCCAAAGAATCCGCGACGCTGACGTTTCAGAACAAACAGATCGAATTGCCGGTCTATGGCGGTTCGGTCGGGCCCGACGTGATCGACATCCGCAAGCTCTATGCGCAAACCGGCGCCTTCACCTACGATCCAGGCTTCACCTCGACCGCCTCGTGCGAAAGCCATCTGACCTATATCGATGGCGACGAAGGCGTGCTGCTCTATCGCGGCTATCCCATCGACCAATTGGCCGAGCAATCCTCCTTCATCGAGGTCTGCCATCTTCTGCTGTACGGCGAATTGCCGAACCAGGCGCAGCTCACGAAATTCACCCGCGACATCACCTATCACACGATGCTGCACGCGCAGTTCGACCGCTTCTTCGAAGGCTTCCGCCGCGACGCCCACCCAATGGCGGTGATGACCGGCGCGGTCGGCGCGCTCTCGGCCTTCTATCATGACAGCTTGAACATCGACGATCCGCGCCAGCGCGAAATCTCCAGCCATCGCCTGGTCGCAAAAATGCCGACGATCGCGGCGCGCGCCTTCAAATATACCCTGGGCCAGCCCTTCGTGACGCCGCGCAACGAACTCGATTACCCGTCCAACTTCCTGCGCATGTGCTTCGCCGTGCCGGCGGAGGATTACGTCGTCAACCCGGTCATGGCCAAGGCCATGGACGTGTTCATGATCCTGCACGCCGACCATGAGCAGAACGCCTCGACCTCGACGGTGCGCCTTGCCGGCTCGTCCGGCGCCAATCCCTTCGCCTGCATCGCTTCGGGCATTGCCTGTCTGTGGGGCCCCAGCCATGGCGGCGCCAACGAAGCAGCGCTCGCCATGCTGCGTGAGATCGGCAGCGTCGATAACATTCCCGACTTCGTGCGCCGCGTGAAGGATCCCAACTCCGACGTGCGCCTGATGGGCTTCGGCCACCGCGTCTACAAGAATTACGATCCGCGCGCCAAGGTGATGCAGAAGCTCTGCCACGCCGTGCTCCAGGAAGTCGGCCACACCGACGACCCGATGCTGAAAGTGGCGATGGAGCTGGAGAAGATTGCACTCAACGACGACTATTTCGTGCAACGCAAATTGTATCCCAACATCGATTTCTATTCCGGCATCACGCTGTCTGCGATGGGCTTCCCGACCTCGATGTTCACCGTGCTGTTCGCGCTCGCGCGCACCGTGGGCTGGATCGCGCAATGGTCGGAAATGATCGCCGATCCGAGCCAGAAGATCGGCCGCCCGCGCCAGGTCTATACCGGGCCGACGCAGCGCAATTACGTGCCGCTCAGCGCGCGGGGGTAACGGCGTCGTTCATCGGCGGACGCTGCCGCCCCATCCGTCTCGATCGCTTCGCGATCGATCCACCTTCCCCGCGCGGGGAAGGACGGCAAATCTCCAACGTTCCAGAATGGACCGCCGTGCTCCCCCGCGAGGGGGAGCTGTCTGCGGAGCAGACTGAGGGGGCGGAAACGGAAGCGCTTCGAACCCGCTAACCCGCCATCGCCTTCAGCACCGCATCCGCGGCGATCCCCGCCGCCGGCGGCTTGTCGCGGCCCATCGCGTTGAGCGCAGCGTCTTGCGCGGCGACCTGATCGGCGCGCGCGCGCGGATCATGCAGCAACGGCGACAAGACCTGCACAAGATTGCGCACGGAAAACCGCGTCTGAATGAATTCCGGCGCGACCTCCCGGCCCGCCGCGACATTCATCAGCGTCACATACTTTCCCTTGAACAGAAACATCCGCGCCGCAGCCCAAGTCAGCCAGCCGAGCTTGTAGCCCACAACCACCGGCGCGCCCTGCAGCGCGACTTCCGTCGTCACGGTGCCGGAGGCCGCAAGCGCAGCGGTCGCCGCCGCGAACGCGTCGTTCTTTTCGCTCTCAGGAATGGCGATCACATCGATCGGCGCACGCCGGCGCGCCATGGCGGAGAGTTCTTCCGGCGAGACAAGCCCGATCGCAAGCTCAGGAATCTCAACACTCAAGCGCGCCGCCGCTTTCCAGAACGTCGGCGCGATGCGGCGGATTTCGCTGCGCCGGCTGCCCGGCAACACCAGGAGAAACGGCCGATCGGCGCGCATGTCGCGGCGCGCGCGAAACGCCGCCCCATCGCCTTGCACATGCCGCCCGATCGCGGGATGGCCGCACACCGTGCAGTCCAACCCAAACGGCGCGTAATAAGGCGGCTCGAAATCGTGAATGCAGATCAGATGATCGACGAGTTGGGCGAGCGTTCTCGCGCGTCCCGGCCGCGTGGCCCACACTTGCGGCCCGATATATTTGATCAGCTTGATGTGCGGCGCGCGCGCGCGAATCCGTTGCGCCACGCGTAAAGTAAATCCCCACGAATCGATCAGCACAACCGCATCCGGCGCCGCCATGATCGCAGCGCTCGCTGCATCCTCCGCCAGACGCACGACGCGGCCATAGGCTTTCAGGCCATCGAAGAAACCGAGGATGGCGAGACCCTTAATGTCGATGGCGCTTGCAACGCCCGCACGCGCCATTGCGCGCCCGCCGACGCCCGCGATCCCAAGCGCTGGATCGCGCGCGCGCAAAGCGTCAATCAGATCAGCGCCGAGCGCGTCGCCGGACGCTTCCGCCGCAATGAGGAACACGCTGCGCGTCATGGCCGCCTGTGTTGCGCGCGCACGTGCCCCCCCTCGTCGGCGCTGCGCGCCGACACTCCCCCCGCGCGCGGGGGGAGAAAGCCGCCCATCCTCCCCCGTTTACGGGGGAGGTGTCGGCCGAAGGCCGGCGGAGGGGGCAGCGCCAAGGCGCGCGCCCTACCCATCCCCAGCAAACCCGAACACGAACAGCCCCAGCGCGTCGGCGCGTTCGATCATGCGCGCGCGCTCCACGATGAGCGCCGCGCCCGCCTCCACGGCGACGCCCGCCAATCCCGCCGCCGCCGCGCGCACGATGGACTCCACGCCGATCACAGGCAGATCCACGCGCCGCTCCTGTTGCGGCTTCGGCCGTTTCACCAGCACGCCGCGGCGATGGGTCTGCGTTCCGCGAAGAGTTTCCGGCAGGCTAGCGACGCGCTCCAGCATCGCGTCGGTGCCTTCCTGCGCCTCCACCGCCAGCACAAGCCCGTCGCAGACGACCGCGCCTTGCCCGATATCGAGCGCGCCAATCACTGCGGCCACGTGCGCAGCCTTGGCGATGTCGGCCAGCATCGACGCATCCGGCGTATGCGCGCCCATCGCGCCTGCCGGCGCCAGCATGTCCGCCAGCGCTTCCTCCGCGCCAATAACGCAGAATCCTTCGCCTTCGAACGTTTCGACAAGCGCGCGCAACAGCGCGTCGTCGCCGTCGCGCGCAGCCGAGAGAATCTTCGGCAGCAGCTCTCCGCCGCGCGCATCGATCTTCAGATTGGTGAAATCCGGCCGCTTGACGACGCCGATCAGCGTCACCGCATCGCAGCCCGCCGCCTTCAGCGCTTCGATCCGCGCGCCGACTTCGCCCACGCCCAGCGTCACGCCGGGATGCGCATCAAGGACGGGATCGGCAAAGCCCTCGATGCGCGCGACGAAATAGTCCAGCCCCTGTTCCGCGCAATGCGCGGCGACCGCAACCGGCAGCGCGCCGCCGCCCGCGATCACGCCCAGCTTGCGCCACCCCGTCACGTCAGGCGGCCCGGTCAATCATGCGGCATGCACAAAGGGCGATTGGCGTCCGCGCGGATGAAGTCGACGATCTCCATCACCTCTTCGGTGCCGGCATAAGTCTGCGCGACGTCTTCCAGACGCTCCTGGAACGTGCCTTCTTCGGCAAACAGCAGACGATACGCCGCCCGCAAATCGTGGATCGTCTCGCGCGACAGATTGCGCCGCTTCATGCCCACGATGTTGAGGCCCGCAAGATGCGCATGATTGCCGAACGCCGAGCCGAACGGGATCACGTCCGCCACCACCGCGGCAAGCCCACCGACAAACGCATACCGCCCCACGCGGCCGAATTGGTGGATCGCGCACAAGCCGCCAAGGAACACGAAATCCTCAAGCTTCACATGTCCGCCGAGCGTCGCGGCCTGCGCCAGCACGACATTGTTCCCCACCGTGCAATCATGGGCGACATGCGCCTGGCTCATGATGAAGCAATCCGCGCCCACGCGCGTGACCGATTTCCCGCGCAACGTACCGCGATGCAGCGTCGCGTGTTCGCGGATCACCGTGCGCGGCCCTACGACCAGCCGCGTCTCTTCGCCCTTGTAGGACAGGTCCTGCGGCGGCGCGCCGACCACGGCGTAAGGATGCACCTGAACGTCTTCGGCAAGATCAGTCCACGCCTGGATATGCGCATTCGCGCTCAGCCGCGCGCGCGCGCCGACCCTCACGCCCGGCCCGATCATGCACCAGGGCCCGATCTCCGCGTCGGGATGGATCTCCGCGCTCGGATCGACGATGGCGGTGGAGTGAATGCTCATCGTTCGACCTTCATGGCCGCGAATTCGGCTTCCGCGGCGAGCTCGCCGCCCACTTCGCAGCGCCCTTTGAACTTGAAAATATTACGCCGGTAGAAAAGCACCTCGACCGGCATTTCAATAAGCTCGCCCGGCCGCACAGGTCTGCGGAAACGCGCATTGTCGATGCCCATGAACAGGATCGTGTTCTTGGTCGCGTCCACGTCCAGCGATTTCGACATCAAGACCGCGCCGGTCTGGCCCATCGCCTCGATCATCAACACGCCCGGCATCACCGGCGCGCCGGGAAAATGGCCGGGAAAGAACGGCTCATTATAGGTGACGCCCTTGATCCCGCGGATCGACTTGAACGCCACATACTCCACCGCGCGATCGATCAGCACGAAGGGATGGCGATGGGGTATGCGCTGGAGAACTTCGTCGATTTCGATGCTGACCGGCGCCGCATCGGCAGGGGCCTCAGGTGTCGTCATGCTTCCTGCTCGCGGCGTTGCGCTTGATCCAGGCGACCTCGCGCATCCACGCACGAATGGGCCGGGCTGGATAGCCGCCCCAGGTTTCGCCAGCGGGAATGTCATGCATCACCGCAGAGCCCGCCGCAAGCTGCGCGCCCGCGCCCACCGTGACGTGATCGGCAAGGCCAACCCGCCCGCCCATCTGCACGCCGTCCCCGACCACGCACGAGCCGGAAATCCCAGCAAACGACGCCATCACCGCGCCCCGGCCGATCAGGACATTGTGCGCGATCTGGCAATGATTATCGATCTTGGCGTCCTCTCCGATCACGGTGTCGGCGAACGCGCCGCGATCCACGGTGGTGACCGCGCCGATCGAGCAGCGGTCCTGCAGGATCGCGCGCCCGAACTGCGGCACCTCCACCAGCCCCTGCGCATCTCCGGCCACGCCGAAGCCCTGCTCGCCGATCACAGCCCCGGCCAGGATCGAGACATCATCGCCGATCAGCGCAAAGCCGATCGTGACGTTCGCGGCGATGCGGCAGCGCCGCCCGATCGCCACGCCGGGACCGACCACGGTATTGGCGCCGATCACGCTTCCCGCGCCGATCTCGGCGCCGGGACCGACGACGACGCCCGGCCCGAGCGCTGCGCCCGCCTCCACCCGTGCAGTGGGATCGATCGCCGGCGCGCCGGGCGCAAAGCCGCGCGGGCGCACAACCTTCAGCGCCAGCCGTGCGAACGCCGCCCGCGGCGACGGTGAGATTATGGTTGCGACCGCGCCAGATCCAGCCGCCCGCGCAATCACGATCACGTCCTCGCCAAGCGCCGGCGCATCCTTGGCGCCGCGCCCGCGGCTGGGCGGTTCGAAATAGCAAAGATCGCCTGGCCCTGCGCGCTCCAGCGGCGCGACGCCGCGCACCAGCGCGTCTGCGTCGCCCGCGATCTCCATCGACGGCGAAAGCGCCCGGACCGTTTCCGGCCCGAGCGCTTCGTAGAACCGCGGATCGATCATCGCGCTTAGTTGCGCCGCCGCCGGCCGGAAGAGCTTTCCGCGGGCGGCTGCGTTTGCGTCTGACCGCTGGCGCCGGGCTGCTGCGGGGCGGGCGCGGTTTGACGCGTGACATTGATGGTTTGAACGCTGGCGTTCAGGCGTTGCAGAACATCGGCAGTGGCGTCGATTTGCTCTGTATAGAGCGTCACCCCGGCCGAATTCAGCACAGCATTGGCGCCGCGCTGCTGCATCACTTCGCGCACGATCGGCGTGAGCTGAACGTTATATTCCTGCAGCGCACGGGCCTCGGTGTACTGCAGATCGCGCGCCAATTGCTGCTCGCGTTGCGCCAGCGCGATGGTGCGTTGCTGCAGCGCATTGATCTGCTGCATTAGAGCGGTGTTGGCGCGGACCGCTTCCTGCGTCTGGCCTTGCGTGGCTTGCTGCACGCGTTCGGTCTCAGCCTGCACGGCTTGCGATTCCGGCTGCAATTCGTTGCGCATCTGGGTGCGCACGCCTTCCAGCTTCTGGCGCACATCGTTTCCGGCCGCGGACTCCGCGAACACGCGGTCATAATTGAGCACGATCACCGGCCCGGCTTGCGCCGCAGCGGTCGTGGCCGCTGCAGGCGTGAGCGCGAGCCCCGCCGCAACGAGAAGGGTTTTCACCAATCGCATGAAAAGAGTGCCTTTCTGGGCTTTGTCAGAACCGCGTCCGCGTCGAGAAGCGGAAGGATTCCGTCCGGTCGAACTCCTCGCGCACCAGCGGTTGAGCGAAGTCGAATTGGACCGGCCCGAAGGGCGAATCCCAGAACACGCTCACGCCGGCCGATGCCCGCAGCGAGGCAGCATCATCGACATATTGCAGAATTTGTGACCCATCCGACTGCGTCACGAACAGAGAGCGCCGCGCGTTGTCGTCCAGCACGCCCAGCGTGCCGACCTCCGCGAACAGCGCCGCCCCCAGCCCGAACTGCTCCGGCAGCCCGGTGGGGAACTCCAGCTCCAGCGTGCCGATGGCGAAGAGATTGCCGCCCAGCGCATCGCCTTCGAACACGCGGTTGGGCCCGCCCAGCGGATCGGTCTGCACCGTCAACAGCCGCGGCCCGATGCCCGCCACGTCGAACCCGCGGAACGAGGAGCCGCCCTTGAAGAAGCGGTCATTGATGCGGATTTCGTCGTCGTTCCAGCCGAAAATGTAGCCCGCATTGACCCGCGCGCGCGCCACCAGCCCGGGCAGAATGCCGTAATAGACGCCCGCCTGCGTTTCGGTGCGCAGATAGTTCACGTCGCCGCCGAGGCCCGCGAGGTCCTGGCTGAACTCGAAATCGAAGCCGCGCGTCGGCGAAACCGGATCGTTGCGGCGGTCCCAATTGAACGTGTAGCCGAGCACCGAGGTCAGGAATGTGCCTTCCTGATCGCACAGCACAGGCCGGCTGATATATGTGGGATCGCACTGATTGACGAAGTCGACCGTGTTGGGATCGCCGTCGGCGTCGACGAAGATGTCGTCGATATCGGTGTCGTCGTTGAGGATCGTGTAGGTCAGCCCAAGGCTGGTGCGCTCGGTGATCGGGAAACCCGCCCGCAGGCCAGCGCCCGTCGACTGGTTGATGAACGACGACTGGTCCTGGAAGTCGGTGCGCAGCGAGAAGATGTCGAAGCCCGCCGACAGATCGCGCCCCATGAAGCGCGGCTCGGTGAAGCGGATATCGACCTGCTGACGAAATTGGCTGGTGGACGCGCGCAGCCGCAGGAACTGGCCGCGGCCGCGCAGATTGCGCTCCGACACCGACACGTCGAACAGGAACGATTCCTGCGAGGAATAGCCCGCCGCGAACGCCAGTTCGCCGGTGGCGTCTTCCTCCACGCTGACTTGCACGACCGAGCGGTCCGGCTGCGAGCCCGGGCTGTCCTCGATCTCGACATTCTTGAAGAAGCCCAGCGAGCGAACGCGCGCGCGCGAGCGATCCAGCAGGATGCGATTGAAGCTGTCGCCTTCCGCCACGCGCATTTCGCGGCGGATCACCTGATCCAGCGTGCGCGTATTGCCGACGATGTCGATGCGCTCGATGAACACGCGCGGGCCTTCATTCACCTCGAACGTGATGTTCACCTTGCGGTTGACGCGGTCGCGCTCGATGTTCGGCCGGATATCGACATTGGCGTAGCCCACCGTGCCGGCGATGAACGACATCGCGTCGATGGAATCTTCGATCTGCTCGCCCTTGAACAGGTTGCCCGAACGGATCGGCACCGCGGCCTGCAGAAGCTCCGCGGGCACGCGGTCCAATTCGGTCTCGACGCGGACGTCGCCGAACTCGTAGCGCTCGCCTTCATCGACCGTGAAGGTGACGTAGAAGTCCTTTTGATCCGGCGTCAGCTCCGCGACCGCGGACACGACGCGGAAATCCGCATAGCCGCGATTGGTGTAGTATTGACGCAATTGCTCGCGGTCATACTCCAGCCGGTCCGGATCATAATTGTCGTTGCGCGAAAAGAAATTCCACCAATGCGATTCCGTGGTGACGATCGCGTCTTTCAGATCGCGATCGGAGAATGCGCGATTGCCGATGAAATTGATCGAGCGCACGCCCGTCACCGGGCCTTCATCGATCTCGAAGATCAAATCCACGCGGTTCTGATCGAGCTCGCGCACTTGTGGAGTTACTGACGCCGCAAACCGTCCCGACCGCCGGTAAAGCTCGATGATGCGCTGCACGTCCGATTGCGCGCGCGCGGGCGTGAACACCGAGCGCGGCTTGGCCTGCACTTCTTCCGCGAGGTCTTCTTCATCGAGCGCGTTCAGCCCTTCGAAGATGACGCGGTTGATGATGGGGTTCTCCACCACCGTGACGACAAGGTCCGCGTCGCGCTGGGCGATCTGCACGTCGGCGAACAGCCCCGTGGCGAACAGCGTCTTGATCGACAAATCGATGCGTTCGGCGTCGAACTGATCGCCCGAGCCGAGCGCCAGATACGACGTGACGGTGGACGGTTCGACGCGCTGATTGCCCTCCACGACCACCCGGCGGATCGTGCCGCCATATTGCGCGGTCGCGGCCTGTGCGGGATCGCCTGGAGCCGCCGGCGTGGCGTTGTCTTGCGCGTGCGCGACGCCCGGCGCCATGGCCCCGGCGCCGACCGTTGCCGCAGCGCTCAGCGCGCCGACGACGACATCTCGCAATACGCGCTTCATGCGGGCCTCGATCGAGCGGCGCTCCCCAGCGCCGGGGTCTTAAGACAGCATCCCTGAGAGGAGCGCAAGGATGCAGCGCTGTAATGCATCAGCCGAAGAAATTCTGCAGATCTTGCCAGTGGCGCTGGACGTCATTCCAGGTTGCGAACAGGAACAGCCCGCCCAGCACGAACGCGCCGGCCCAGAACGTCATCTCCTGCACGCGCGCGGGCAGTTGGCGTCCGCCGCGCACCGCCTCCACGCCGTAAAACAACAACTGCCCCCCATCCAGAAGCGGGATCGGCAGCAGGTTGGCGATGCCCACCGCGACCGACAGAAAGGCGGACAAATTGATCAAAGCAATGGCCAGCGCTGCGGCGCGCTCGGCTGCTGGGCGCTGCGCGGCGGTCTCGCCATCGCCGAGCGCCGATTCGGCCACCTGGCCCGACATCATGAAAATTCCGCCGGGCCCCGCGATGTGCTCCGCCGAGGCGCGCCCCGACAGCACCGCCCCGATATAGCGGAACGTCAGCGAGATATAATCGCCCGTCGCGCCCACGCCGGCGACCACGGCCTCCAGCGGATTGAGCCGCTCCAGGCGCCGCTCTTCCGGCGACGGCTGGCGCTGCACCCCGATGCGCCCGACGGTGATGACGCCGCCGAATTCATCGCGATCCTCCGCCGCCTGGGGCGTGATCGTCATGGGCCGGTCCGCGCCCTCGCGGCGCACCACGATGGCCAGCGATTCCCCTGCCCGGTCGCGCACCTGCGCCTGCAGCGCGCCAAACGAGCTGATCGGCTGGCCGTCGACGGAAACGATCAGATCGCCGGGCACAAGCCCCGCCTGCGCCGCCGCCGAGCCCTGCTGCACCGCGTCCACCCGCGCCGGCAGATCGTTGATGTCGGTCACGTCCCGCCCGAACGCGAACAGCATCGCCGCGAACACCAGGCTGGAGAAAATGAAATTCGCCAGCGGGCCGGCGGCCACCGTGGCCGCGCGCCGCCAGATCGGCATGGCGCGGAAATGACCGCGCCGGCGCGCCTCTTCCGGCCTGAGCGCGCGGTGTTCCGCCGTGGCCGGCCCGGCGCTGGAGGGATCGGTGTCATCGACCCAGGAGACGAAACCCCCGATCGGCACCCGCGACACCTTCCAACGCGTGCCGTGCTTGTCGGTCCAGCCGAACCATTCCGGACCCATGCCGATGGAGAAGCTCTTCACGGCGATGCCGCACCAGCGCCCGACCTGAAAGTGCCCGAACTCGTGCACGAACACGACCACGCCCAGGACGGTGATGAACGAGCCCAGATAGACGAGCGCGCTGGTAACCTGTTCCATCCTTCACCCTTTGTCGCGTTCCCCGCCTGCGGAGCGCCGCCCGGTTAATGCCGCCACCCATCCGCGATCGCCCGCGCCGTCTTCCGCGCCGCCTGATCGATCGCCCGCACTTCATCGAATGATGAAGGCGATTTTTGGAAGCCGCCAAGCTCTTTGCGCTCCAGCTGCTCCAGGACTTCGCCTACCAGGCGAGCAATGTCCAGAAACCCGATCTGCCCATCCACAAAAGCGGCGACCGCGATCTCATTGGCTGCGTTCAGCGCGCACGACGCCTTCGGCCCGGCCTCAAGGGCCGTCCGCGCGAGCTGAAGCGCTGGAAAGCGATGCACGTCCGGCGCCTCGAAGGTGAGCGCGCCGGTCTTGGCCAGATCGAGCCTTGGCGTCGACACCCGCGCCCGGTCCGGCCAGGCCAGCGTGTGGGCGATGGGGGTGCGCATGTCCGGCGCGGCCATGTGCGCCAAAACCGACCCGTCGGCGTAATGCACCAGCGAGTGCACGATCGATTGGGGATGCACCAGCACATCGAGCCGCTCGGCCGGCAGATCGAACAGGTACGCCGCCTCGATCAGCTCCAGGCCCTTGTTCATCAGCGTGGCGCTGTCGATGGAGATTTTCGCCCCCATCGACCAGTTGGGATGCGCGCACGCCTGCGCCGGCGTCGCCGCGCGCATGGTCTCCAGGCTTGCCGACCGGAACGGCCCGCCCGACGCGGTGATGGTGACCTTCTCCACCCGCTCGACGTTCAACAGCACCTGGAAAATCGCGTTGTGCTCGGAATCGACCGGCAGAATCACCGCGCCCGAGCGCGCCGCCGCGTCCCGCACCAGCGGGCCTGCGCAGGCGAAGCTTTCCTTGTTGGCGATGGCGACCGTAGCGCCGCGGTCGATCGCGGCCAGCGTGGAATCCAGCCCCGCCACGCCCACGATCGCGGCCATCACCCAGTCCGCGGGCCGCGCCGCCGCTTCAATCACCGCGCCGCGCCCGGCAGCGACCGCCACCGGCGCGCCATTGATCGCCGCGCGCAGATCGTCGGCCCGGCTTTCGTCGGCCACAGCGACAAACGCAGGGCGCAGCCGGCGCGCGAGTTCGGCGATGCCTTCAACATCCGAACCCGCAGCGATCGCCTCGACCTCGATCTCCTTGCCCTGCGCGCGCAGTTCCTCGATCACCGCGACCGTGGAGCGCCCGATCGAACCTGTGGCGCCCAGGATGGAGACCCGCCGCGCGGTCATGGGCTCAAGCCCGGAAACTGCGCCGCAAGCGAAGGGTCCGCGGCAAAAACCAGCCCCATCGCCAGGGTTGCGGCCATCAGCCCGTCAATGCGGTCGAGCACGCCGCCATGGCCGGGAATGAATTGGCTGGCGTCCTTCACGCCGAAGCGCCGCTTCAGCAGGGACTCAAACAGATCTCCCCCGAGACCGATCGCGGCCAGGCCCGCGCCCGCCGCCGTCCAGGCCCAGAGCGGGCCCGCGCCGATCCAGGCCGCGAACGCCGCCGCGGCCGCAGCGCCCGCCGCCGCGCCGCAGATCAGCCCGGACCAGGTCTTTTGCGGCGAAAGCGCTGCGTGCACGCGGGGACCCCCGATGGTTGCGCCGCCGAGATAGGCGAAGCTGTCCGCCATCCAGATGACGGCGAATAAAAACAGAATCAGCGCGAGTCCTCCAGGCTCGACGCCGCGCAGCGTCATAAAGACCGCACACGGCGCGCCCACATAGACCGCCCCGCCCGCCGTCTCCGCCGCGCCGATGAGCGAGCGCCGCCGCAGCGCCGACGCCGCCGCACATGCCGCCAGCCAGCCCATACCCCAGCCGAGCCGCCCCCAGCTCGCCAGCATGATCGCCCCCAACGATCCCGCCAGCGCAAACGCGAACGCCGCGTTCACGGCCTTGGGCTCACTCATGCGCGCCCATTCATAGCTCATCGCCACAGCCGCCGCCCCGCATGCGCCGGCGAGCCACGGCCCGCCGAGCCACGCCGCGCCCACGCCAAACGGAATGAGCACCGCCGCCGATGCCGCGCGCACGCCCAGGTCCCGCAAGAAGGGGCCCTTGGTTTTGGTCACGGAGCGGGATCGCCCGCGCCGCCATAGCGCCGCTCGCGGCGATGGAAGTCCTCGATCGCGCTGCGCAGCGGCTCCAGCCCGAAATCCGGCCACAGCGTTTCGGTGAACACGAGTTCGGCGTACGCGGCCTGCCACAACAGGAAATTGGAGATGCGCTTTTCCCCGCTGGTGCGGATGATGAGATCGGGATCAGGCAGATCGCGCGTGTCGAGATAGCCGGCGAACTGATCCGGCGTCATCGCGCCTTCGGGCGCGCGGCCGTGTTTGACGTCTTCGGCGTATTTCTGCGCCGCGCGAATGATTTCATTCTGGCCGCCATAATTGAACGCGATGGTAAGGTTGAGCTTGTCATTGTCCTTGGTGCGCGTTTCCGCGCGGCGAATGATGCCGAGAATATCCTCCGAAAGCCCGCTGCGTTCGCCGATGATGCGCACCCGCACGCCTTCCTTCACCAGCTTGTCGAGATCGCGCTCCACATAGAGCCGCAGCAAATCCATCAGCGCGCTGACTTCATCCGGCGGCCGCGTCCAATTCTCGGTGGAGAAGCCGAACACGGTGAGATAGCGCACGCCCATATCGCCGGCGGCCTCCACCGTGCGCTTCAGCGCTTCAACGCCTTCGCGGTGGCCGAATGTGCGCGGCCGGTTTCGCTGTTTGGCCCAGCGCCCATTGCCGTCCATGATGATGGCGACGTGGCGCGGGGCGTTAGAGGTCATTGTAAGGACCGGTAAAAACCGTCATTCCGGCCGAAGCGTTGCGCAGCGACGCGGAGAGCCGGAACCCAGATCTTTCTTCACGCTGGGTTCCAGATCGCGCGCTGCGCGCGCGTCTGGAATGACGGGGCAAGCGGGCGGGCAAGGCGGTCTCTCAAACCTGGATGATCTCTTCTTCTTTATGCTTCACCGCATCATCAACTTTTTTCACGTATTGATCGGTGGCCTGCTGCACGCTCTCGGAATGTTTCTTGTGCTCGTCCTGGCTGATGTAGTGGTCTTTTTCCAGTTTCTTCAAATGATCCATCGCGTCGCGCCGCACATTGCGGACCGCCACCCGCGCCTGCTCGGCGTATTTGCCCGCAAGCTTGGCGAGCTCCTGGCGCCGTTCGCCTGTGAGCGGGGGAATGGGAATGCGCAGCGTCATGCCGTCGACGATGGGGTTCAGCCCCAGGCCCGCCGCGCGGATGGCCTTGTCCACCGCGCCGACATTGGCCTTGTCCCACACCTGCACGCTCAACAGCCTGGCCTCCGGCGCCGACACCGCCGCGACCTGGTTCAAGGGCGTCGATGCGCCATACGCCTCCACATGGATCGGATCGAGCAATTGCGCCGAAGCGCGCCCCGTGCGCAGTCCGGCGAATTCGTTCTTGAGCGCGGTGATCGCCCCTTCCATGCGCTTTTTATAGTCGTCGAGAGCGAAGGGTTGTGGAGCGGCCATGACGGTTCGCCTTTGCGATGGACAGAAACAAGGGCGCAGGCGGGCCGGTCGGGCGCACCCGCGCGCAGGAAGCAGACTAGAACGCTGCCCTAATCCTGGATCAAGGTGCAAACGCCGCGTCCGGCCAGAACATCGGCCAGCCCGCCCTTCTTGTGGATCGAGAACACCACGATCGGGATGGCGTTTTCCCGCATCAGGGACACCGCGGAGGCGTCCATCACCGCCAGATCGCGGGCCAGCACCTCATGATAGGTCAGCCGGTCATAGCGCTGCGCGCTGGGGTCTTTCTTGGGATCGGCGCTGTAGACGCCATCGACCTGGGTGCCCTTGAAGAGCGCGTCGCAGCCCATTTCCGCCGCCCGCAACGCCGCGGCGGTGTCGGTGGTGAAGAACGGATTGCCGGTGCCGGCCGCGAACAGGACGATCCGCCCCTTCTCCATGTGGCGCATCGCGCGCCGCCGGATATAGGGCTCGCACACCGTGACCATCGGGATGGCCGAGAGCACCCGGGTCTCCGCGCCGTGCGCCTCGATCGCGCTCGACATGGCGAGCGCATTCATCACCGTGGCCAGCATGCCCATGTAATCGGCGGAGGCGCGCTCCATGCCCGACGCCGCGCCCTGCAGGCCGCGAAAGATGTTGCCCCCGCCGATCACGAGGCACATCTCCGTGCCCGCCCGCGCCGCCGCGGCCACTTCCTCCGCGATCCGCCCGCACACGTTCATGTCGATGCCGTAGCCGGTCTCCCCCATCAGCGCTTCGCCGGAGATTTTCAAAAGCACGCGGCGGTACGGACCCGCCTGGGCGGGCGAGGGATCGGCTTGGCTCATCGGTCGACTCACGGCTGTGCGTTGGGCGCGGCCACGCATACGCGCAAGCGCGCGGTTTCGCAAAGCGGCGGCGCTCTCGCCGCCGGCCCCCTCGGCCCTTCGGGCCACGCCTGCCGTTTACGGGGGGAGACGGCGACCTTCCTCCCCTGCACAGCGGGGGAGGTGGTTCGCGCAGCGAACCGGAGGGGGCACTGGTTTCGCCGCCGCCGGAAGCGCTAGTGTTCACGATGCGCAATAAACCGAGCATCGCGTTCGCGAAAAAGCTTCGGCGCACCATGACGCGCGCCGAGCTGATCCTCTGGGCGCACATTCGCAAACGTACGCTGGGCCATCGCTTCCGCCGCCAGCACCCGATCGGACCGTTCATCGCCGATTTCGCCTGCGTCGCCGCCAAACTCGTCGTCGAAGTCGACGGCGCAACGCATGCGACCGACGCAGAAATCGCTGCCGACGCCCGCCGAACGGAATATTTGCAGTCAGATGGTTGGCGCGTCCTGCGCGTCACCAACACCGACGTCTACGAAAATCTCGACGGTGTGTGGATCGCCATCGAGTCCGCGCTGGCGCAGCGCACTTAGCCCCCCCCCTCGGCCCTTCGGGCCACTCCCCCCGCAAGCGGGGGGAGAAAGCGCCGATCCTCCCCTGCGCAGCGGGGGAGGTGGCCGCGGAGCGGCCGGAGGGGGGCAGACTTACCGCTTAGCCCTTCGTCATCGCCGCGACTTCCGCCGCGAAATCGTCGGTCTTCTTGTCCACGCCCTCGCCGAGGCCGAAGCGCACGAACTTCGCGATCGCCACCGGCGCGCCGGCGGCTTTCTCAGCCTCCTTCACCGCCGCTTCGACAGTGAGGTCGGGATTGATCACGAAGGCCTGTTTCAACAGCACCGATTCCTCGAAGAATTTGCGCATGCGCCCTTCGAGCATCTTGTCGAGCACCTGCTGCGGCTTGCCCGCGGCCTTGGGATCTTCCTTGATCTGCTCAAGCAGAATGCCGCGCTCGTGCGCCACCACGGCGGGATCGATATCGGCTTCCGTCAACGCAAGCGGATTGGTCGCCGCGATATGCATCGCGACTTTGCGGCCGATCTCGGCCAGCGCTTCGGCCTTGCCGGTCGATTGCACGGCCACGAGCACGCCGATGCGGCCCATATTCTCCGCCACCGGCGTGTGTACATAGTGCGCGATGACGCCGTCGCCGACGCTGACATACGCCGCGCGGCGCAGCGTCATGTTTTCCCCGATCGTGGCGATCAGGCGCGTGATCTGGTCGCTGACCGTTCCCGCTTCGCCGTCCGGCGCGGGCGCGGCGAGCACGGCTTGCAGATCGCCTTTTTTCTCAAGCGCGATCTTGGCGAACGCCGCCGCCGCGGTTTGAAATTGCGCATTGCGCGCAACGAAATCGGTTTCCGCGTTGAACTCGATCATCGCGGCGTCCTTGCCGCCGAGCGCCAGCGCCACGACGCCTTCAGCGGCGGCGCGGTCGGCTTTCTTTGCGGCTTTCGACAAGCCTTTGGCGCGCAGCCAATCGATCGCGGCTTCGATGTCGCCGTGCGTTTCCGCCAGCGCCTTCTTGCAATCCATCATGCCGACGCCGGTCTTTTCGCGCAGCTCCTTCACGAGCGCGGCGGTAATCTCGGCCATGGGGTTCTCCTGTTCCAAACGCGGCGTATGCGCTGCGTGATTGTCAGTTTGATGAAGCTCGCCCCCCTCGTCGCTTCGCGACACTCCCCCCGCAAGCGGGGGGAGACGGCGCGCGCTCCTCCCCCGTTTACGGGGGAGGTGTCGCCGGAGGCGACGGAGGGGGCGACAATGCGTTCGCCTTACGCGTCGGCCTGGACTTCCTCGATCGCGGCCGCCTCGGCCTGCAATGCGGGCTCCGCCGGCGGCGTCTCCGCGGCGCCGATATCGACGCCCGCGCGAACCTGGCCCTGCTCCAGCCCGTCGATGATCGCGTCCGCGATCAGATCGCAATAGAGCTGGATCGCGCGCGCGGCGTCGTCATTGGCCGGGATCGGATACGTCACCGCGTCGGGATCGCAATTGGAATCCACAATGGCGACCACGGGGATGCCCAGCTTGCGCGCCTCCTGCAGCGCGATCGCTTCCTTGTTGGTGTCGATCACGAACATCAGGTCCGGCGTGCCGCCCATGTCGGCGATGCCGCCGAGCGAGCGATTGAGCTTCTCGCGCTCGCGCGTGAGATTGAGCACTTCCTTCTTGGTCAGGCCCACCGCGCCGCCATCGATCATCGCTTCGAGATCGCGCAGCCGCTGGATCGACTTCGACACCGTCTGCCAATTCGTCAGCGTGCCGCCGAGCCAGCGCTGATTGATGAAATATTGCGCCGAGCGCTTCGCCGCCGACGCGATATGATCCGACGCTTGCCGCTTGGTGCCGACGAACAGCACACGTCCGCCATTGGCCGCGGTCTCGCGCACCTTGAGCAGCGCTTGGTGCAACAGCGGCACCGTCTGCGACAGATCGATGATGTGAATGTTGGAGCGGACGCCAAAGATGTAGCGATCCATCTTCGGGTTCCAGCGATGGGTTTGGTGTCCGAAATGCGCGCCAGCTTCCAAGAGCTGACGCATGCTGAAATCAGGCAGCGCCATGGTTTTCCTTTACCGGTTCAAGCCGCCGCGGGAAGGAACGAAAAGCGCTGAAAACGCAGAACGCACCGGATGGCTTGCGCCGATCCCGCGTGAGAGATGGCGGGCATATAAGCGAACGCCCCGCAGAACTCAAGCCGCACTCAAGCCGTGGGAGGCTAGGGTTCAGCGGCAAAGGCCGCTTCTATGGCCCGGCATCATAAAATCGATTTGGCGCAGCGCCGGCGCGGCGCTACCGCTGCTTTCCCCAAGGAGGATTTTACGATGGCCGACGGAAATGACGCCAAGTGCCCGGTCGCGCACGGGCGCGGGCGCACCAATCGCGATTGGTGGCCGAACCAGATCAATGTGAATGCGCTGCATCAGAACCAGCCCGTCTCCGACCCGATGGGTCCGGCGTTCAATTACGCCAAGGAATTCGACAGCCTCGACCTCGACGCCGTGGTCGCCGACCTGCGCGCGCTGATGACCGACAGCCAGGATTGGTGGCCAGCCGATTACGGCCATTACGGGCCGTTCTTCATCCGCATGACCTGGCACGCCGCCGGCACCTATCGCGTCGGCGACGGACGCGGCGGCGGCGGACGCGGCCAGCAGCGCTTCGCGCCGCTGAACTCCTGGCCGGACAACGGCAACCTCGACAAAGCGCGCCGCCTGCTCTGGCCGATCAAGCAGAAATACGGCGCCAAGCTCTCCTGGGCCGATCTCCTGATCCTCGCCGGCAACGTGGCGATCGAATCCATGGGCGGCCCGATCTTCGGCTTCGGCGGCGGCCGCGCCGACGTCTGGGAGCCGGAAGAGCATGTGAACTGGGGCGCCGAAGAAGCCTGGCTGGCCGACAGCAAGGCGCCGAACAGCCGCTATTCCGGCGAGCGCGTTCTGGCCGGCAATTTCGGCGCGGTGCAGATGGGCCTGATCTACGTCAATCCCCAGGGCCCGGACGCCAATCCCGATCCCGTCGCCTCCGCGCGCGACATCCGCGAAACCTTCGCGCGCATGGCGATGAACGATGAGGAAACCGTCGCCCTCGTCGCCGGCGGCCATACCTTCGGCAAGGCGCACGGCGCAGGCCCTGAAAGCCATGTCGGCCGCGAGCCGGAAGGCGCGGACATGGAGCTGCAAGGCCTCGGCTGGATTTCAAGCTTCGAAAGCGGCATGGCCGGCCACACCATCACGTCGGGCATCGAAGGCGCCTGGAAGCCGAACCCCACCACCTGGGACAACGGCTATCTCGACACGCTGTTCGGCTATGAGTGGGAGCTGACCAAGAGCCCAGCGGGCGCGCACCAGTGGAAGCCGAAAGGCGACGCCGGCCGCGTGGTGCAAGACCCGTTCGATCCGAACAAGAAGCACCAGCCGATGATGACCACGGCGGATTTGGCGCTGCGCTTCGATCCCGAATACGAAAAGATCGCGCGCCGCTTCCATCAGAACCCGGCCGAATTCGCCGACGCGTTCGCCCGCGCCTGGTTCAAGCTCACCCACCGCGACATGGGCCACAAGCAGCTCTATCGCGGCAAGCTGGTGCCCAAGGAAACGCTGATTTGGCAGGACCCGATCTCGGGCCAGCCCAGCAATATCACCGTGGGCGACGTCGATGCGCTGAAGGCGCAGATCGCCGCGACCGGCCTCACCACGCGCGAGCTTGCGGAAACCGCCTGGGCCTCGGCCTCGACCTTCCGCGGCTCGGACAAGCGCGGCGGCGCCAACGGCGCGCGCATTCGCTTGGCGCCGATGAAGGATTGGGCGGTCAACAAGCCCGCTCAATTGCAGAAGGTGCTGTCCGCGCTGACCGGCGTGCAGCAGGCGTTTAACGCCGGCGGCAAATATGTCTCGATGGCGGACCTGATCGTGCTCGGCGGCGTTGTCGCGATCGAGAAGGCGGCCAAGGACGGCGGCTATGACGTGAAGGTCCCCTTCACGGCCGGCCGCGCCGACGCCACCCAGGACGAGACCGAAGTCCACTCCTTCGAATATCTCAATCCGAAGGCTGACGGCTTCCGCAACTATGTGCGCGATCCGATCATGACGGCGGAGGAACACCTCGTCGATCGCGCGCAATTGCTGCAGCTCTCGGCGCCGGAAATGACCGCGCTGATCGGCGGCCTGCGCGCGCTGCAGGTCGGCGACGACAAGCTTGGCGTGCTGACGACGCGTCCCGGCGTGTTGTCGAACGACTACTTCGTCAACCTGCTCGACATGGGCACGAAGTGGAAGGGCGTCGACGGCGGTCAAGAGACGTTTGAAGGCCGCGACCGCAAGTCCGGCGCGCTGAAATGGACCGCGACCCGCGCCGATCTGGTGTTCGGCTCGCACTCGCAGCTGCGCGCGCTGGCGGAAGTCTATGGCGCAAGCGACGCGAAAGAAAAGTTCGTCAAGGACTTCGTCGCCGCCTGGGCCAAGGTCATGAACCTCGACCGGTTCGATCTGCGCGCCTGAGCGTTTTCGCTTTGCGTAAAATTGTCGGCCGCATCGGAAACGATGCGGCCGATTATTTTTGCGCGGTGTTTGAACAAGAAGGCTCGGTCCTGGCCTTCGCCAGGGCCGAGCAGCGTTTGCGGGCAAGTTTGGAGCGCGGACGCCCTCGTCCGCGCTTCTTCCAATTATACGCAAGCAGGGGCGAAGGCGCCCCTGCTCCAGAAAGCGCCTAAGTCAGCGCTCGGTCCTGGCGAAAGCCAGGACCCATGGCCATGGTCAGTTCGAGAAATGGGCCCTGGCCTTCGCCAGGGCCGAGCAGCGTTTGCAGCTGGTCTTGAAGCGCCTAAGTCTTCGCGTCCTCGCTCGGCGCGCCGCCCTTGGCGTAGACGCCGCGCGCATTGACGCAATCCTGCACGTCCGCGTCCGCGCCGGGCCGCGCGATCAGGCTGTCTTGGGTGAACCACACCCGGTGCACGCCGCCATCGCGCATCGGAATGAACACGCCGTTGCCGTACGTCGTGTCAACCGCCGGCGCATAGCGCTGCAGCGGCTCCGGCAAATCCAGGATGTTGATGCCGTGCGAAAGCTGCGACACCAGATTGGCGTCCGCTTCCGGTTCTTCGACCTTCTTCATCGAATAGACGCTGCGCGGCGCGTTGAGCTCCTGCTCGGTTGATACATAGCGGCCGGAGAAGCGATCGAGTTCGTACTGCGCATCAAGCCCTAGCACATTCGCCCACGGCTTCCACTTCAGCACATAGGCTTCCAGGCGCCACTCATCGCCATTGACTTGGTAGGTCTCCACCTCGCCGCCGGGCTGGCACACCGTCACCTGATAATTCTGCAGGCCTGCTTCGCGCACGCTGACCACCGCCACCGGGCGCTCATACGTCAGGCGGTTATAGGTCTGCACGTTGAGACCCAAGAGACCCGCGATCCCCGCCACGCCCAGCATGGCGCCGCCGCCGACGATCCCGCGTCCCGCCTTGAACGGCTTGCCTTTGAACAGCCAGCCGAACGCGCCCAGGACGAACGTCAAGCCGATCACCGCCACCGCGGCCGGAATGATCCACCACCACCAGACCATGGTTCGCTCCCGTTGCGTCGTCCCTCAGACCAACCCCTACTCCGTGGCCGCCGTTCCTCCAAGCCGCGGAGGCCGCTATCGCCGCTTGAGGCCCTCCGGCGCGATCTGATCGAGCACGTGCGGCAGCGCTTCGGGCAGGTCTTCCGCGATCAGGCCGGCGCCGACGGTTTCGCCCGCGCGCGCATGCAGCCACGCGCCCGCGGATGCTGCGTCGAAGCTGGACACGCCTTGCGCGATCAGCCCCGCGATCACGCCCGCGAGCACATCGCCCGATCCCGCGGTCGCCAGGAACGGCGTGCCCGCGGCGTTGACGCAGCAGCGCTCGTCCGGCGCGGCGATCGTCGTGTCCGGCCCTTTCAGCAACACCACGCAGCCCGCGCGTTCGGCGGCCTTGCGCACCGCTTCGATGCGCGTCGGCTCCGCGCCCAGAAGCCCGCCGAAGATGCGGCGGAATTCGCCGACATGCGGCGTCATCACGTCAAACGCGCGCAGCTTGGAGAACAGTTCGGCGGGATTGTCCTGAAACACGGTCAGCGCGTCGGCGTCGAGCACCAGCGGCGTCGATCCGTCCAGCGCGGCGAGCACGTTTGCCTTTGTGGCTTCGCCCACGCCCGCGGCAGGCCCGATCACCGCCGCCCGCGCCTGATCGATCAGCGCGCGCAAACTCTCCGCGCCGTCGCACTCCGCCAGCATGATCGCCGCGGTGTGCGCAGCGTGCACGGCAAGCGCATCGGCTGCGCCAAGAACGGTGACGAGCCCCGCGCCCGCGCGCAGCGCGCCGCGCGCCGCCAGCCGCGCAGCCCCGGTGCGAAACGGCGGCCCGCTCCACACCATGACATGCCCGCGCGCATGCTTGTGCGCTTCCGGATCCGGCCAGGGAAACGCCTTGCCCCACATCGCCGGCCCGCTCTCCCAGGCCTTGGCCCCGCAATCGGCGACCGCGCGTTCGTGCGCGCCGATATCCGCGACCACGACCTCGCCGCAGAACGCGCGGCCAGGCAGCAGAACATGCGCCGGCTTCTTGCGCACGAACGTGACAGTCAGCCCCGCGCGGAAACACAACTCACCGAGCGGCTTGGCGGTGTCGCCATTGAGCCCGCTCGGCACATCCACCGCCACCACCCGCTCCGGCGTGCGCGCCAGCCCCCGCGCCAGCCGTGCTGCGTCGGATTCCAGCGGCCTTGAGATGCCCGCGCCGAACAGCGCGTCGACGAACAATTCCGCCATCGGATTTTCGGGCGCGATCCGCATCGTGTCGCCGCCCCAGCGATTGGCCATTTCCGCCGCATCTCGGCGCAGCGCGCGCGGGTCCGACAGCGTCTCCACCCAGACCGGCCAGCCGCGCCGCTTCAGCTTGCGCGCGACGACGAAGCCATCGCCGCCATTGTCGCCGGGCCCGCACAATACAGCGGTCGGGCGCGGTGAAAACCGCTCCATGATCGCGTCGGCGACCGCGGTTCCCGCATTCTCCATCAGGGTCAGCGTGGGTACGCCCAGCTCCGCCGAGCGCGTATCGATGGCGCGCATTTGCGCGACGGTGATGATCTCCGCGCTCATCGGTCAGATCGCATCGATGGCGGGCGTTTCTGCGCCCTTGGACCAAAGCCGCAACCCGCTGGCGGAGACGTCGAGCACGGTGATCGAGGCGTGCGCGGGCCGGAACACGAGCACGTCGTCGCGGCCTTCCGCGGCGCCGGCGGCGATATTGATGGCGACGAAATGCGTGAACACCACCGCGTCTTTGCGCAAGCCCGCGAGCGTTTCAAGCAAGCGCGCGCGATAGGGCGCAAGATCGGGATAATCGCGCCACCGCCCCTCCATCACCGCCCGCAGCCAGGCGCCGCGATCCGCGACGTCGGGGGAAGGCAATTCGCGCACCGCATCGACGATCTCCGCACGCGCGCCGCTCTCCATTTCAAAGGCCGCCGCGGTTTCCCGGCAGCGCTGCAACGGCGATGTCAGCGCCAGCGCCGGCGCGGCGGATTTCAAGTCTTGCGCGGCGTGCAGCGCCTGCGCGCGGCCCAACGCGGTCAGGCCTGGATCGGGATTGTCGCCGCCCCAGGTGGCGGCCGGTTCGCCGTGGCGGACCAGATAGACGCGCGGCATGCGGATGCGACTGCTTTCTTCCTGCTTCGCGCGGCGGCTCAATCCGGCGTGAAGACGTTGCGCATGCCCCCATCAAACGACGCGACCACGCCTGTGCGCCCGATCGCGTCGCGCGCCTGCAAGTCCATCAAAACGCCTTCGTCCTCCGGCGTGTTGGCCACAAAACGCCGCCCCTGAGCATCCCGGCCGACGATGATACCCAGGCGCACCCGGTCGCGCGCATGAATAACTGTATAGGTTTCCACCGTAGCAGGCCCGCTGGGCTCCACAACGATCTCCGGGTGCGCCAGCGCGTCGATCTCCTTTTGATAGGATTTCGGATCGCGCCGCGCCCACGCGCCGGCATTCGCCGTCGTGGAATAGATCCCAAACGCGTGCTTGGTCAGGAACCAGCCATTGCCGGACACGAACCCGAACGCGCCCGGCGCCGCGCGCACCCGCGCCATCATCTCCGCGATCGAGTGCATGACGTAATTGTTTCCAGGCCCCCCGAAATACGGCAGCCCGCCGGTGACCGTCAGCCCGCGCGGATCGTCCTCCGCAAAGCCGATCTCCTGGCAGCCCAGCTCCACCGCGACCGGGAAGCAGGAATAAAGATCGATGAAGGCCATGTCGGCGGGCGTCTTGCCCGCCATCGCGAACGCTTCGCGCGCGCCGATCCGGATCGCCGGCGAGGAATGATAATCGACCCGGTCGAGCGGATGCCAAAGCTCGGTCGTGTCCGCGCAGCCGTGCAGATAGACCCGCTTCTCCGCCGCCACTTTCAGCGCGTCGGCCATTGCGGTCGACGCCACGATCACCGCCGCCGCCTGATCCACCTGGATGATCGAGTTCAGATACTTCGTGTACGGAAACCCGACCATGCGGTTGTCCGGGCCTTCGAAGGCGATTTCCTCCGCACTGCGCGCGGTGGGAAACCAGGCGTGCGGATTGCCTGCGGCGACCTTTGAGAACGGCGCAAACAGCCGCCCCATCGCCAGCTGATGCTCTTCGATGCCGCGCCCGCGCTGATGCCGCAGCGCGTTCTCAAACAGCGGATACGTGTTGGTGGGAAAATCGAGCCCGTGCTTGCGCTCCTGCGCCGTCACGCCCGGCCGCCCGTCGCCCCACCGCTCCGGCGCATCGCCCTCCGGCCCGCCATACATCGACAGGTCATCGCCGGCCTTCAGCCGCCGCATCAGGTCGCCCAGAAATTCGGCGCCCGTGAGCAGGATCAAATCGTGGCGTCCCTCCGCGATTTCCGCGCAGGCCCAATTCACCAGCGCTTGCGGCGTGTTGCCGCCCATATGGGTGTAGAGCGACCGGCGCGGCGCAGCCTTCAGCCGCGCCGCGAGCGCCGCCGGCGGATTGGCGATCCGCGGGATCGGCAGCTCGCGCACATTGCCCCCGGAATCGATGGTGAACCCGACCACCGCGAGCCCATCGATCTGCTGCAGCGCGGCGCCGTCGAGCCCCGCATCCGCCGCCGCCAGCCGCGCGGCCTCCTCGATCATCGCCAGCGCGCCTGGCGCCTGGCCCTTGCGATAGGTGCGCTGGCCGGCGCCGATGAGAACGGGAGTGCGGGGGCCTGGCATGGACGGATCCTCTGATGGCGACGCGGCGGCGGACGAGGCCGCCTCCTTTCTTCACGGCGCCCTTGGGGAAGAGCAAGCGCCCCCCGGCGCCCAGCTTCTAGGCGATGGCGCCGCGTTTAACGGCGCCAGTTTCCGCCCTGCCCTTCAGGTCCCGAAATCGCGGCGCACTTTCCCTTGACGGGCGCAGCGCGGAGGTCGATTCCGGACCCTCATTTCGCGGCGAGACGAAAGGCGCGCCGCCGCGAACGGATGTGAAAGGCCGCCCTATGAAAAAGATTGAAGCCATCATCAAGCCGTTCAAGCTCGACGACGTCAAAGAGGCGCTGCACGAGGTCGGCTTGCAGGGCATGACCGTCACCGAAGCGAAGGGTTTTGGGCGCCAGAAGGGCCACACCGAATTGTACCGCGGCGCGGAATATGTCGTGGATTTCCTGCCGAAGCTGAAAATCGAGGTCGTGGTGGACGACGCGCAGGTCGATCCCGCGCTCGAGGCCATTCAGCGCGCGGCGAAAACGGGCAAGATCGGCGACGGCAAGATTTTCGTGTCCGACGTGCAGAACGCGATCCGCATCCGCACCGGCGAAACCGGTCCGCAAGCGATTTGACGCCATCGCGGCATGTCTTTGCGCGCAACGCCCGCGGACCGGTTCTGCCGGGGCGCGGGTTTTGCCGCATCGCCAGGGCGGCGGTTGGCGTAGATGATGACCAGCCTTCAAGGGGAGCTGAGTGAATGTCCAATGACATCCTGAAAATGATCAAGGAGCGCGAAGTCCAGTACGTGGATCTCCGCTTCACCGATCTGCGCGGCAAGATGCAGCACGTCACCTTCGACGTCTCGATGATCGACGCCGACATCTTCGCCGACGGCACCATGTTCGACGGCTCCTCCATTTCCGGATGGAAGGCCATCAACGAGAGCGACATGGTGATGAAGCCGGACCCCGATGGCGCGCACATCGATCCGTTCTTTCAGCAGACCACGCTGGCGCTGTTCTGCGACATCCTCAATCCCGGCACCATGACGCCGTACGAGCGCTGCCCGCGCGGCATCGCCAAGAAGGCCGAAGCGTACGTGAAATCCTCCGGCGTCGGCGACACCGCCTATTTCGGCCCGGAAGCGGAATTCTTCGTGTTCGACGACGTGCGCTGGTCCACCGACCCGCACAACACCGGCTATTCCTTCGATTCAACCGAATTGCCGTTCAACACCGGCAAGGCCTACGAGGCCGGCAATCTCGGCCACCGGCCCGGCCCGAAGGGCGGCTACTTCCCCGTCCCGCCGATCGATTCCTGCCAGGACTTGCGCGGCGAGATGCTGCAGGTGATGGGCGAACTCGGCCTCAACCCCGAGAAGCATCACCACGAAGTGGCGCCCGCCCAGCACGAACTGGGCCTGAAGTTCAACACCCTTGTCCGCATGGCGGACAACATGAACCTCTACAAATACATCATCCACAACGTGGCCGCGTCCTACGGCAAAACCGCGACCTTCATGCCGAAGCCCTATTTCAAGGACAACGGATCGGGGATGCACGTGCACCAGTCGATCTGGAAGGGCGGCCAGAACCTCTTCGCCGGCGATCGCTACGCGGAATTGTCGGAAATGTGCCTCTTCTATATCGGCGGCATCATCAAGCACGCGCGCGCGATCAATGCGTTCGCGAACTCGACGACGAACTCCTACAAGCGCCTGGTGCCGGGCTACGAAGCGCCCGTGCTTCTCGCGTATTCCGCGCGCAACCGCTCCGCCTCCTGCCGCATTCCTTACGGGACCGGCGCGAAAGCCAAGCGCGTGGAAGTGCGCTTCCCCGATCCCGCCGGCAACATGTACCTGACCTACACCGCGCTGCTGATGGCCGGCCTCGACGGCATCGAGAACCGCATCCATCCCGGCGAGCCGCTCGACAAGAACCTCTACGACCTGCCGCCGGAAGAATTGCGCGACGTGCCGACCGTGTGCTCCTCCCTCGGCCAGGCGCTCGATGCGCTCGATGTTGACCGCGCCTTCCTGAAGAAGGGCAATGTGTTCACCGACGATGTGATCGACGCCTATATCGATCTCAAGAAGGAAGAGCTTGACCGCTTCAACACGCACCCGCACCCGGTCGAGTTCGACATGTATTTTAAGGCCTAGTCTGCGCCTGCATTGTTTCCAAAGAGGGGCGTCCGCAGCCGGCGGGCGCCCCTTTTTCCATGCCGCTTAGGCGCTGAAAATACGGAAATTTCTGACTTTAAGTGCAGAGAAGAAATCTTCCCGCTCGACGCGAAAATCAAGACGTTCTTAACCGTTAACCGCATAAGTTGCGTCCCGGAAAAACTAACTCTGGGGTTGAGTCGGCCGATGTCGAAGTGCGTTTTGGCGATCGATGATTCCCTCACGATCCGCGAATTGGTGTGCTTCGTGCTCGGCAATGCCGGCTACGACGTGCAATTGGCCGAAGACGGCGTGGAGGGTCTCGAGCGCCTCAGCCAATGCAAGCCGGACCTCATCATCACGGACGTGAACATGCCGCGGCTGGACGGCCTGGGTTTCATCGAAAAGGCCCGCACGCAGGACGCCGGGAAGGCCGTGCCCATCCTCGTGCTCACCACCGAATCAGACGCGGAGAAAAAAGCCCGCGCCCGCGCCGCCGGCGCCACCGGCTGGATCGTCAAGCCGTTTAATCCGACGCAATTGTTGGAGACGGTGCGGCGCATCTTGCCGTGAGCGGGAGGGCAGCCATGTCGCAACCCGCCCCGCCGCAAACCACCTTCAACTTCTCCCGCGCCAGCGTGGTTCTGATCGACGCCAACCAATTGTGCCTGCAGGTCATGACCGGAATTCTCGCCGGCTTCGGCTTTCGCAAAATGCAAAAATGCCTCGATCTCTCCATCGGCACGGATGCGGTGAAACGCCAAGCCGTGGACTTGATCCTGCTCGACCCCGCGCCTTTCGGCGAGATGGGCTATGACTTCGTGCGCTGGATGCGCTCCGAAAAGATCGGCTCCAACGCCGCAGCGCCGGTGATCATCGTCACCGCCTTCACCAGCGTGCGCATGATCACCGCGTGCCGACGCTGCGGCGCCGATTATGTGATCGCGAAGCCGTTTTCGACCTCGCAATTGTTGGAGCGCATCGTCTGGGTCGCCGAAAGCGAAGGCCGCCGCGGCGAACTCGTCGCGCCAGCCGAGGTGGTGTCGTCGAACGGCAGCGGAGTGGAGCTCTGGTGATGGACAATCCGCGGCGCGACTCGCGCACTTCTCTTGCCCATGCCCTCAACGATCGTGACGGCGTTTCGTACCGGCACGCGCTGGACCGCGCCGAAGAAAACGCCAGCGACTATCGCGCCGAAGCGATGGAGGCGATGTGCGACGCCGTCGGCGCAATCCTGGCGCATGCTGAAGGGCCGGATGCGCGAATCCACGCCGCAGCCCTGATCGACAACGCCAGCACCATCGCCGGCGTCGCCGGCGTGTACGATATGGACGCGCTCGGCAGAGCCGCGAGTTCATTGTGCGACCTCGTGCGATGCTTTGAGGCCAACAATGTCTGGAGCGACGATTATGTGCGCGTGCATGCGCAGACGCTGCGCCTGATCAGCGATGTGCGGCGCACCCCGCGCTCCCAGCATCCCGCAATTCTCAAGGGCTTGCACGATTTGTTGGAGAGCGCGCTGGAGCGCTACGACCCGCCCGACGGGGCGCAGTCATGAGCGCGGCGTCTGATCTCGCGCTGGCCGCGGCGGCGCGCGAAGTCGATGCGCTGAGTTCGGCCGGCGAACGCCTGGAGAAACTGCTCGCGCGCTTGACACGCCTGGGCGCGCTCGACGCCGATGCGATCATGCAGGCGCAGGCGATCGATCTCTTGGCGCAGACCATGCAGGAGCTGGCGCGGTTCATGCGCAGCGTAGCAACCGATTTCGACGCCGATTCACAGGCCGTCATCGTGCGCGCGCTCGCCGATGTGCGCTTGGCCGATCTGGCGCAACGGCTCGACGTGTTTTGCTCCGGCGCGCCGGAGACGCCGCCGGAGAACAACGGCGTCGAATTGTTTTGAGCGCGGCGGCGACGCGCCTCAGAACGAGACTTGCGCCCCGAAACTGAACGTATCGAGGGCGTCATCGTCGCCTTCAAGGCGCGTGTATTCGCCGCGAAACGCAAGCCGCTCCGACACAGCGATCACCGCGCCGCCGCCAAAGCCCAGGCCGTCTTCATCCGCGCCGACCGTGAACGCGCCCAGCGATGCGCGCGCCTCCACCTCCGCCCATCCCGCGCGGCCGAACAATTCGACATTTTCAGAAACCGGCAAATACCCGACGCCATAGACCCCGAATGCGTGATCGAGCTCCACATCGACGCCGCCGATGGCATCGTCATTGACGCCGATCGCCGCCTCGCCCTCGACGCCGAAATACGGAAAAAACCGATAGCCGAGCCGGCCGGTCAATCCGCCCACCGCGACGTCGTCGCCGTCGAAATGCGTATAGCCGGCGCCGGCGGTAAATCCGGTGTGCTGCGCTTGCGCGGGCGCTGCCAGCGCGGCTGCAGACAAGGTTGCGCCCGCCGCGATCATCGCGAATTTCATCCTGTGTCTCCACTGCGCGCCCCAGCCGCCTTGTCGCCTGGCGCGCATGGCGGAAAAACGGCGAACCCGCGCGCAATCGCGGTTTGCGCCGCGCTGTGGCGCCGAAGCGGCGCAAAGCTACGGAGATTTAACCGTGCGGCGCGAAAGTCCCGCTATGCAAGCAAAGCTTCTTGTGCTGGCGGCGCCGCTTGTGCTCGCCGCGTGCGCCTCCACCGCGCCACCCAGTCAGACGCAAAACGCCTGCGCGATTTTTGAAGAGCAAGGCTCCTGGTGGCGCGCGGCCAAACGCGCTGAACGGCGATGGGGCGCGCCGCCTGCGCTGCAATTGGCGATCATCCATCAGGAATCCGGCTTCGATCATGATGCGCGTCCCGCGCGGCGGGGCGGTTTTCTCTTTATTCCCGGAAGGCGGCCGTCGTCTGCGTACGGCTATGCGCAGGCGACCAACGAAACCTGGGCGCGCTATGAACGCGCGCGCGGCGACAGCGGCGTCGATCGCGATGAATTCGCCGACGCGACCGATTTCGTCGCCTGGTACGTGCGCACCAGCCACGACGAATTGGGTCTCGGCTATGACAATGCGCGCGCGCACTACCTTGCCTATCACGAAGGCCAGGGCGGCTATCGGCGCGGTACGTATCGCTCCAAGGGCTGGCTCATGGATGTCGCCGGCCGCGTTCAGGCGAACGCGGATCGCTACGCGCGCCAATTGGACGAATGCGACGGCCGGCTCGACCGCGGCTGGCTTCCGTTTTAGCCCAGGCGCCGCTGCGCTTCAGCCGCGCTCATGCGCGCGGTCTGCATTTTTGCATGGGCAGCGAACTGTTTTACATACGACGCAACCAAATACGCGGCGCCGTCGCAACCAGGAAAAACGTGCGGGCGCCCACGTCGCCCTTCCTTCAGGGCTGGAAAAAAGCTGTTTATAAATAATCTCTTAGAGCGCGGCCCGGCGGCGACGCGCTGACCCATCGGCGCTGTTATTGCTTCTTCGGTTCCGCAAATATCTACGCAATTCGCCGGAATGCGCCTTTAGCTTTTCTGGCGCCGCCTCCCGTGCCGCGCCGCGCCAGCCTTGCGTCATCGCTGCGTGCTGACGCGGCCTGAGCGGAGCGCGCATGTCGAAATCAAAACGTCGGATCGCCAAGGGCCTTGTTCTCGCCGGCGCGTTGAGCGGCGCATTTGCGTCTCTCGCCGCAGCGCAAACCCCGCAAGTCCCAGCCGATCCCGAATTCGCCAGCGACGCCGACATCGTCGTCACCGCGCGCCGGCGCGCCGAAAGCGCCCAGGACGTCCCCATCGCGCTGTCCGTGCTGAGCGCCGCCACGTTGGATGCAACAAGTACCTTCAACGTGCAGGGCGTGTCGCAGCTGGCGCCGAGCCTGCAATTCTCCTCGTCCAATCCGCGCAACACCAACACCACGATCCGCGGCTTGGGCGCGAGTTTCGGCCTCGCCAATGACGGCTTGGAGCCCGGCGTCGGCTATTATGTCGATCAGGTCTATATCAGCCGCCCCGCCGCGGCGACGTTTGACCTGATCGACATCGAGCGCATCGAAATCCTGCGCGGGCCGCAAGGCACCTTGTTCGGCAAGAACACCACCGGCGGCGCGATCTCCATCGCCACCCGCGCGCCCAGCTTTACGCCAGAAGCCCGCGCGGAATTGAGCTACGGCTCCGATAATTTCTTGCAGGCGAAAGCATCGATTTCCGGCCCGCTTCTGGGCGACGCCGTCGCCGGCCGCCTCTCCGCCGCGATCACGCAGCGCGACGGCGCATTTTACAACGTGACGACGGGGCGCGACGTCAATGAACTCGACAACGCCGCCGTGCGCGCCCAGGCGTTGTGGCGCATCAATGAAGACGTCAGCGTGCGCGTCGCTGCCGATTATAATCGTCAAGAGCCGAATTGCTGCACGCAAGTCTATGTCGGCTTCGGCCAGACCCTGCGCCCCGCCGACCAGCAATTCCCAGCGCTCGCCGCCGCCGCGGGTTACGCGCCGCCGAGCCTTGATCCCTATGATCGCCTTGCGGATGTGAACTCGCCCATTCAGGCGGATCAGGAATTGGGCGGCGCCAGCGCTAGTCTCGATTGGGATCTGGGCTTTGCGACGCTGACCAGCGTCAGCGCCTGGCGCGCCTGGTCCTGGCGGCCGAAGAACGACCGCGACTACACGTCCTTGTCGATCCTCACGCGTTCGGAAAATCCCGACGAGCAATCACAATGGAGCCAGGAAATACGGCTCGCGTCGAACGGCGATGACGCGGTCTCTTATGTCCTCGGCGCCTACTATTTCGATCAAACCATAAAGGCGCGGCCGGTGTCGGAATGGGGCGCGGACGCAGCGCGCTGGCTCCTGGGCCCAAGCGTGCCCGCCAATCTGCTCGACGGATATCGATCGGAAGCCATCGCGCGATCGCAAACCACGAGCGCTGCGGCGTTCGCGCAAATCACCTGGGCGTTTGCGGAGCGTTGGCGCCTGACGCCGGGCCTGCGCTACACCTGGGAAGAAAAAAGCGCGACCTATGCGCAGATCGTCGCCGGCGGTCCTGCCGTCACCGATCCCGCGCTGATTGCGCGGCAACGCTCCATCGCGCGTCCGCAATCCTATGCCGCCGCCTTCACCGATGATGATGTCTCCGGACAGATCACGCTGGCCTACGAGCCCAATGACGATGTGATGCTTTATGCGTCCGCCGCGCGCGGCTTCAAATCCGGCGGCATCAATCTGGCGGGCCTGCCCACGCTTGCCGATGGCTCTCCCGCGCTGAACAGCGCCGTCGTCGCGCCCGAACAGGTCACGACATTCGAAGCGGGGCTGAAAAGCCGCTGGTTCGATCGCGCGCTGACATTCAATCTCGCGCTCTACGACACCACCGTGGAAGACTTTCAGGCCAATGTCGTCGACAGCGGACCCGGCGCCCTGCGCGGCTACCTCGCCAATGTGGAGGAAGTCGGCGTGCGCGGCGTGGAGATCGACGCGGCCTACACGCCAAGCGACGCGCTCACCACCTATCTCAACATCGCCTACAGCGATGGGACGTACGAGGACTTCAAGAACGGCCCCTGCCCGCTGGAGCGCATCGGCGCAGGCACAACGGCCTGCGATCTAAGCGGTCGTCCTCTGCCAGGTCTATCGCGTTGGGCCGTGGCGCTCGGCGGCGAAGCGCGTCATCGCAGCGAAGGCGAACGGGCGGGCGAGTTTTTCCTCGGCGCCGATGCAACCTATCGCTCTTCGTTTTATTCCGACGCGTCCGACAGCCGCTACGCGCTGATCGACGGCTACACCGTCGTCAACGCGCGCGCCGGCTGGCGCGGCGATGAAGGCCTGGAAGCGTTTGTGTGGCTAAGGAACGCGTTTGACGAAGACTATCTGAACTTCGTGTCGTTCCAGTCCGGCAATTCCGGTCTGATCCTCGGCAGTCCCGGCGACGAACGCGCCATCGGCATCACCGTGCGCGCGTCGCGGTGACGGCGGCGAAGCGTGTTACCCTCCGCTCCGCCGCCAACGCCTTGAACGTCAGAACGTCCAGACGCCGGACACGGCGTAGGCGTTGACGCCGTCATCATCGCCTTCCAGGCGCGTGTAATCGCCGCGCACAGCAAAATGATCCGTCGCATGCCATTGCACGCCGCCGCCGAAGCCAATGCCGTCTTCATCGACGCCCGCGGTGAAGCCGCCGACCGAGCCCTGCGCTTCGACCTGCACATAGCCGACGCGTCCGAACGCTTCGACCGACGGCGTGATCGGCACGAAGCCCACGCCATAGACGCCCCATTGATTGTCGAGCTCGACATCGATGGGCACGCCGAAATCCTGAGCCGTGTCGTCATCGACGCCAAATGTCGCTTCGCCCTCGACGCCTAAGTTCGGCGTGAAGCGGTAGCCAACCCGGCCTGTCACGCCGCCGACATCGATGTCGTCTGCATCGAGCTGGGTATAACCGGCGCCGACATAGACGCGGCCGGCGTCCATCGCGCGGCTCTGCGCCGCTGCCGGGCAAGCGATGGCGATCGCCGCCGCGGCGGCGGATAAAAAGGCGAATTTTCTCATGGGACTGCTCCTCGGCTGGGACCCTTCTGGCCCCTGTGCCGGAACAATGCGCACGACCCCGCAAGGGTCCCTCCACGCTGCATTGCGATGCAGTCATGCGGCGAACCTCGCCTTAACCATCCCTTCAGCAGACTCCGTTGCTTTCAGGCCCCCAAGGCGCGTAAGGCTCAAGCCATGGCGAAATCGGAAAAAGCGTTGTGGGGCGAGGACTTGTTCGGCGCGGCCGGCAAGGCCGCCAAGGCTGAGGCCGGCTATTCCGCCAAGGACATCGAAGTCCTGGAAGGCCTGGAGCCGGTGCGCCGCCGGCCCGGCATGTATATCGGCGGCACCGATGAGCGCGCGCTGCACCACCTCTTCGCCGAAGTGCTCGACAATTCCATGGACGAGGCGGTCGCGGGCCACGCCGACCGCATCGAGGTGGAGTATTTCGCCGACGGGACCTTGCAGGTCACAGACAATGGCCGCGGCATCCCGATCGATCCGCACCCGAAATTTCCCAAGAAGTCCGCGCTCGAAGTGATCATGACGACACTTCACGCCGGCGGCAAATTTTCCGACAAGGCGTATGAAACCTCAGGCGGCCTGCATGGCGTGGGCGTCTCGGTGGTCAATGCGCTGGCCGACAAGCTGGAAGTGGAGGTTGCGCGCGACCGCAAGCTTTACGCACAGCACTATGCGCGCGGCGCCCCGCTCGGGCCCTTGAAGCAAATAGGCCAGGCGCCGAACCGGCGCGGCACCGCCGTGCGCTTTCATCCCGATCCGCAGATTTTCGGCCCCAACGCCGCATTCAAGCCCGCGCGCCTGTTCCAGATGGCGCGCTCGAAAGCCTATCTCCATCGCGGCGTGGAGATCCGCTGGCGTTGCGCGCCCGAGCGGCTGAAGGATGGCGACCCGACCCCGCGCGAGGCGAGCTTCCATTTCCCGAACGGCTTGAAGGATTTCCTCTCCGAATTGATCGCGGAGAAGAAGGCCGTCGTCGCAGAACCTTTCTTCGGCAAGGTCGATCGCAATGGCGGCCACGGCCGCGCGGAATGGGCCATCGCCTGGATCATGGACGGCTTCGGCGACGCCGACGGCTTCACCCGCTCCTATTGCAACACCATCCCAACGCCGGACGGCGGCTTCCACGAACAGGGCTTCCGCGCCGCCATCGCCAAGGGTCTGAAAGCCTATGCAGAAGTGCGCGGCAACAAGCGCGCCGCTGTCGTCACGCCGGACGATGTCATGGGCACAGCCGCGGCGCTGGTCTCCGTATTCATTCGCGATCCGCAATTCGAAGGCCAGACCAAAGGCCGGCTCGTCTCCACCGAAGCGACGCGGATCGTTGAAACCGCCGTGCGCGATCCCTTTGATCATTGGCTGGCCGCTTCGCCCTCGGAAGCCGACCGCCTGCTCGATTGGGTGATCTCCCAAGCCGAAGATCGTTTGCGCAAGCGCAAGGAAAAAGAGATCAGCCGCCAAAGCGCGACGCGCAAATTGCGCCTGCCCGGCAAGCTCGCCGATTGCGCCAACGCCAGCGCCGACAATTCCGAAATCTTCATCGTTGAGGGCGATTCCGCCGGCGGCTCGGCCAAGCAGGCGCGCGACCGCGCAACTCAAGCGATCCTTCCGCTGCGCGGCAAGATTTTGAACGTCGCCTCCGCCGGCGCCGACAAAGCCGCCGCCAACCAGGAATTAAGCGATCTCGCGCTGGCGCTGGGCGTGCAGCCAGGACGGAAATTCAATCTCGACGATCTGCGCTATGAGCGCGTCATCATCATGACCGACGCCGATGTCGACGGCGCCCACATCGCCTCGCTGCTGATGACGTATTTTCACAGGCAAATGCCGGAGCTGATCCGCGCCGGCCGGCTCTATCTGGCCATGCCGCCGCTCTACCGCATCACGGCGGGCAAGCAATCCGCTTACGCGCGCGACGAACGCCACCGCGATCAGCTGATGGAGACCACGTTCAAGGGCAAGAAGGCCGAGGTGTCCCGCTTCAAGGGCCTGGGCGAAATGATGCCCGCGCAATTGAAGGAAACCACGATGGATCCCAGGACGCGCACGCTCGCGCGCGTCGTGCTCTCCGAAACCGAACAGCCCGAATTCGAAGGTCTCGTCGAAACGCTGATGGGCAAGAAAGCCGAGTTGCGCTTCAACTACATCCAGAACAACGCCCGCTTCGTGGCCGACGTGGATGTGTGAGGGGCTTGATGAGCCGCACGTGACCAACTAGATAGTCAACATGGTCACGACCGTAAACATCGCCGAAGCCAAGGCTAAGCTCTCCGCCCTGATCGAGGCGGCCGAGCGCGGCGAGGAAATCATCCTCGCCCGCGCCGGAAAGCCCGTGGCGCGGATCACTAAGTTTGCCCCCGACGCGCCGAAGCGTCGCCCAGGAATCCTCAAGGAGATGGGATGGGTGTCGGAGCCCACGCCCTATGAGGCGTTTGAACCTGATCCCGCCGATGCAGCGTGGATCGACGAGCCGCTCGAGCCCCCCGAAGTCAAGCGTTGAGCGATAGCGTGCTGCTCGATACGCATGCCTTGATCTGGTGGTTCGAGGACGCCCCGCAATTGTCTTCCGCCGCACGAAAAGCCATCGAAGAGCCAAGTACGGCCGTCTACTTCAGCCCCGTCTCTGTGTTCGAACTCGAAAACAAGGCCGCGCGGGGGAAACTGCGCTCTCTGCGCGCGCCCCTGGTCGATCTCGCTCAAGATCAAGGCTTTCTGGAATTGCCGATCAATGCGCGTCACGCCGATCTCGCCGCGCGCCTGCCTGCCGTTCACCGCGACCCCTGGGACCGCCTGCTCGCCGCGCAAGGCATCCTCGAAGGCATGAGCATCGTCACCCGCGACCCCCGCATCGCCGCGCTCGGCGCCACCGCGCTCTGGTAAGTCGCATCGGCCATTGATTGACTTTTCGCGCAAATTCCCCCATCTCCCCGCTGTTCGTTGTGCGCGCCGAAAGGGCGTGCGCCCTTTCCGCTTCACGCCCCCGTCTCACCGGAGACGACGCCGGCATAAAGCGCCAACCCCAACCGCGAAGCCGTCGCCGACCAACCCGCGCGCCGCGCTCGCAAGCGAGACTTTATGACTTCTGAAACGGCGTCCTCGGACGCAAGCCCGCAACCGGCCGCCCCTTCCTTCGACGGGCTGGGCCTCAGTGACGATATCCTGCGCGCCATCGCCGACAGCGGCTACACTACCCCCACCCCAATTCAGGCCCAGGCGATCCCCATCGTGCTGCAAGGCCGCGATGTTCTCGGCATCGCCCAGACCGGCACCGGCAAGACCGCCTCCTTCACTGTGCCGATGATCGAAATCCTCTCCCGCGGCCGCGCCAAGGCGCGCATGCCGCGCACATTGATCCTTGAGCCGACGCGGGAATTGGCCGCCCAGGTCGCCGAAAGCTTTGACAAATACGGCAAATATCACCGTCTCACGAAAGCATTGCTGATCGGCGGCGTGTCCTTCGGCGATCAGGACGCTCTTCTAAGCCAGGGCGTGGACGTGCTGATCGCCACGCCCGGGCGCCTGCTCGATCATTTCGAACGCGGGAAATTATTGCTGTCCGGCGTACAGGTCATGGTCGTCGACGAAGCCGACCGCATGCTCGACATGGGCTTCATCCCCGATATCGAGCGCATCTTCAAGCTCACCCCGTTCACGCGCCAGACGCTGTTCTTCTCCGCCACCATGCCGCCGGAGATCACCAAGCTCACCGATCAATTCCTGCAGAACCCCAAGCGCATCGAAGTCGCCAAGCCGGCGACCGCCGCAGCCACCATTCGCCAGCGCGTCGTGCGCCTGCCCTCCGGCGATCCGCGCACCCGCCGCGCCGCCTTGCGCGCCACGCTGGAGGCCTGCGCGCCGATCACCAACGGCATCATCTTCTGCAACCGCAAATCCGACGTCGACGTGGTGGCGAAATCGCTGTCGCGCCACGGCTTCAACGCGAGCCCCATTCACGGCGATCTCGACCAATCGCTGCGCATGAAGACGCTGGACCGGTTCAAGTCCGGCGATCTCACGCTGCTGGTGGCGTCCGACGTCGCCGCCCGCGGCCTCGACATTCCAGCCGTCGGCCACGTCTTCAATTACGAACCGCCGCGCCATGCCGATGACTACGTGCACCGCATCGGCCGCACGGGACGCGCCGGGCGCAGCGGCGAAAGCTATACCCTGGTGGCGCGCGGCGATGAAAAAAGCCTCGACGCGATTGAAAAATTGCTCGGCGCCAAAATCGAAATCGCCGAGATCGAAAACGCGCCGGCTGAGCCCTTAGGCGATCCCAAGGATTCCGGCGGACGCGGCCGCCGCGCGGAGGAATTGCGCCGCGAACGCGACGACGCGCGCCGCCGCCGGAAAGACAAATATCAAAAACGCGACGCCGAACGGCCGCAAGCCAGCACCGAGCCGCTTCAGGCCAAGCCGGCTCGCGCGGAAAAAAGTCCAGAAACGAGAGCAGCGCCGAGACAAGAGCAGCGCGACGAACAGCGTCCCGAACCCAAGCGCGCGCCGCAACGCGACGGCGCGGTGTACGGCTTCGGCGACGATACCCCGGCGTTTCTCCGGGCCAGTCAGCCAAAAGGCAAATAAGCGGCTTAGCGGTCGCTCAAAAGACCGGCCGCGCGCAGGATCGCCGCCGCCGGCGCCATTGCATCGCCATAGCGCCGCCACCGCCCGATCGACGTGGAATAGACCGGCGCGCGCACCTGCACCGAACTTGCCGTCGCCACCGGGCTGTCGTTTTCGTGCGGAGAAAGACACCGCGCGTCCCAATCGAGCCCGCAAAACGCAACCAGCCGCCGCGCCTGCGTTTCCAGGTCGTGCACGACGTCCTCGTAGTACACTTCCATGAAGCGATCCGCGGGCAGAAGCGCGCGCCATCCCGCAATCAGTCGATCGAACGCCACGCAATAGTGCGCGGTCTGCTCCAGATCGAACGCATACCAATAATGCGCGGCCTCAGGCCCGAAGATCTGGCGATAATTGCTCAACACCGCATCCATCGGATCGCGCCGTAGACAGATGATCCGTGCATTGGGCAGCGCGCGATGAATGAGCCCCGCATAGAGGAAATTGATCGGCATCTTGTCGATGAACCGCGCCGCGCCCTGCGCTTGGTTTGCAGCCGCCGCGATGTATGCTTCACCCAGGCGTGAAGGATCGGCCCGCGCCGCGGCGCGCAGCACATCGCCGTCGCTGGGACGCTGCGGCAGATGCGGCGTCGCCGCCTGCGCAGTGAGCGCCGCCATGTGTCCCAACTCGCCCGCGGACACGACATCGCGATGACTGGAGAGAATACGATCGACCAGCGTCGTGCCGGTGCGCGGCATGCCGACGATGAAGATCGGCGCCGGCGATGGGCAACCCTGCGCCGCCGGCGCGGCCTTGTGCGCATCGAGCGCGGCGTCAAACAGCGCCCGCGCAGTCTCGATGCGATAGCCGATCTCGGCGCGCTTCAGCGCTTTCGCGCGCTCCAGCCACGCGAACGCGGCGGCGTATTCGCCCAGATCGTCATGCGTCTTGGCGAGCGCGTGGCCGATCTGCAGCCGCGCATTGGCGTCGCCGTCCGCCCGCGCAAACTGGCGTTCCAGTTCCGGAATAAAGTTCGCCTCGCGCGTCTGCCGCGACAGATGCACCAGCGCCGCATAGGGCCGGCGCGCTTCGCCTTGCACCAAGAGCTCGGCGCGGAACGCCGTCTCCGCTGCAGCCAGATCGCCGTTGAATTGCTGCGCCACGCCCAGATTGTGCAGGATGTTGGGATTGTCCGGCGCAAGCGCGGCCGCGCGCGCGAAGAACGGCAGCGCCCGGGCATGGTCGCCTGCGTGGCTGTAGATCACGCCGAGGGTATCGAGCGTCAGCGCATCCTGCGGCGCCAGACGCTCCGCCGCGTCCGCCGCAAGCCGCGCCTCGTCAAGCCGTTGCAGCCGCGCCAGGGCCTGGCCGCGCAAAGCGTGGACAGGCGCAAGATCAGGCTTAATCGCCAGCGCCCGGTCGAACTGCGCCAACGCCTGCGCAAACGCGTCATGCGCCAGCGCGATGCGGCCGAGCAGCGCGAACGCAGTGGCGTTCGGCCCGTCGCGCCGCAGCGACTCCAGACACAAAACATGAGCGCCGCGGTAATCTTCCGCCGCAAACCGCGCGTCCGCGGCGCCGATCACGTCGTCTCCGGCCTCAGACCCGCCCAAAGCGAAGCGCCCCAATTTGTTGCGTCAAAGTCACAGGATTTGAATTGACGCAGCGCGGCGGCGCATGCGCCCGCGCGGCGTCTCGACATTCGTCGCGGAGTCTTTGCAGTTCGTCGTTCAAATCGAGGCGCCGGCGCCTGTCCAAGAGCCACGGCACGCTAGCGATCAGCCGGCGCCGCCACAAGCCGCTTGAGGTCCGCCGCGGCGCAGCGCACCATCGCTCCCAGCCAAGAAGGGGAATCGTCCGCATGCTGAAGTCCAAGTCCGGTCGGCTGAGAGCGCTCGCCAATTCCGTCAGCCTGTTTTCCTTGCCTGCGCTTGTGCTCACCGCGACCCCGGCGCTGGCCCAGAGCAGCGTGACGTCGGACGAACTGGTCGTGACCGCCACCCGCCGCGCGGTCTCGGTGCAGGACGTGCCCCTCAACATCGCCGCCATCGGCGGCGACGACATCGAGCAGCAGGACCTCGGCGACCTGACCGAGCTGTCCGCCTACGTGCCCGGCATTCACATCGTCGACCAGGGCGGCCACGCCGCCCACCCCATCATCGTGCGCGGCCTGAACGCCGACCCGATCGGCTCCAATGACGGCTCCAATGACGGCGGCGGCACGGTGGCCACCTATGTCGGCGAAGTCCCGCTGTTCGTGGACCTGCGCCTGCAGGACATGGAGCGCGTGGAAGTGCTCTTGGGTCCCCAGGGCACGCTCTATGGCGCAGGCACCTTGGGCGGCGCGATCCGCTATTTGCCGCGCAAGCCGGAGTTTGACGCAGCCACCTTGGCTTATCGCGCCGAGGTCTACAATTATTCCGAAGGGGATGATCTCTCCAACGACATCGGGCTGACCGCCAACCTGCCGATCACCGATACCTTCGCTGTGCGCGTCGTGCTCGATCGCCTCGAGGATCAAGGCTTCATCGACTACAATTATATCGTTCAGCAGCCCGGCGTTTCCGATCCCGACGCCTTCGCCACGCCCGGCGAACGCGCCGCCAATCTCGCGCCCGTGCCGGACGCGAACGATCGCGACGTGATCTCCGGCCGCGTCGCCGCGCGCTGGGCCGTGACGCCGACCTTCGACGCCACGCTGACCTATTACTTCCAGGATTCCGAAGTGTTCGGCCGCCAGATCAGCTCGCATCGCGGGACGATCCCGAACGTCCAGGAATACGAATCCACCAAGCGCGTGCGCGAAACCTTCGAACGCACCAACGAATTGCTCGCGCTGGAAGCGGAATGGGATGTGGGCTTCGCGGCCCTGACCTCCGCCACCGGCTATTCGCGCTATTCCGACAATTCGCAGCGCGACCAGACCGACCTGCTCCTGATGCTCAACCCGCTGGCGTCGAGCTATTACTACGACAACTTCCCCAGCTTCACCGCCCGCACCCGCGACATCAGCGACGAAAACACCTTCACGCAGGAACTCCGCGCGGTCTCCACCCATGGCGGTCCGTTCAGCTGGATCGTCGGCGCCTTCTACAGCGAGCATGAAGAGACCGGCATCAGCCAGGAATTCACACCGCTGTTCTCGGAATTCCTGGTCGCCAATTACGGCGCCGTGCTGCGCACCGATGGGCTGGAATACTACAATCTCGTGACGCAGGATCTGAAAGAATCCGCGATCTATGGCGAGCTTGGCTACAACATCACCGACAATTGGAACGTCACCGTCGGCGGCCGCTATTACGAGTACGACCTCAGCGGAACCACCGTCGTCGATCTGCCGCTTCTGAACACCGCCTATTTCGGCCAGCCCGACGGGTTTATCGATCTCTCCAACCCCACGCCTTCCGGTCAATCGGATGAAGGCTTCCTGTGGAAGTTCAACACGTCCTATTCCTTCACCGACGACATCCTGGCGTATTTCACGCGTTCGGAAGGCTATCGGATCGGCGATTCCAACGGCCTGGAATTGTGCGCCGTGCCCGGCGGCGGCCCGGGCCAGAGCGTGTGCGCCTCCAACCAGCAGGAGTTCGAGTACACCGCCGACACCACGGTCAATTACGAAATCGGCCTGCGCACGCAATGGCTCGATCGGCGCCTGACGCTGAACGGCGCGATCTATCTGGTGGAATGGGACGGCCCGCAGGTCGGGTCCGCAACGCTGGTCGGCTCTCAGCCGATCACGATCAACGGCACCGGCGCAGAATCGCGCGGCTTCGAAATGAACTTCAACGCCGACATCACCGATCATCTCTCCGTGCGCGGCTCGTACTCCTACAACACCACCGAGCTGACCTCGGTGTCGCCGAGCCTGATCACGCAGCTCAACCTGACCACGCTCTTGCCGGAGCGCATTGACGGACAGGAAGGCGATCGCCTGCCCGGCTCGCCGGAAAATCAGGGCAGCCTCTACATCAATTACGAAGTGCCGATGGGCGCGATGACGTGGGATTTCTCCTATGGCTTCTCCGCCATCACCGACGTGTTCTCCCGCACCGGCGCACGCGGCGGCGGGCTGACCTTGCCGGGCTATTCCATCCACAACGCCTCGATCACGCTGACCGGCGCGAACTGGAACGCCCAGCTTTACGTGAAGAACCTGTTCGACGAGTTCGCCGAAACCGGCGTGGTTTCGACCTCGCGCAACAATCTGAACTTGGGGCCCGATGACGCCGGCGGTCCGGTGTTCGTGCGATCTTACTTCACCGACGTCGCGCCGCCGCGGCAGATCGGCTTCCGCGTCGGCTACGAGTTCGGCAGCTGACGCCTGCGCGGGACTGCGCGTCGGACAGTTTTAAGCGACGCGCGGGACCTGCGCGAGCGGGCTCAGGCCCAGCCAGGTCTGCATCTTGTCACCCAGCGCACGCTCGCCGGTGAGATGCAGCGCGCCGGCGTCGCGCGCACGCCGCACCGTGTCATGCCCCATCCAGATCGCAGTCATCGTGCGCAAATCGGTGGAGACGTAGAGATCGACGTCATGGCCCGGATCGACCGAGCACAGATCGACCTCTTCGCCCGGCGCCACGATCAGCCAATAAAGCCGCCGCGCAGCCGATTGTTCTGGAAACTGGAACTGAATGACGCTGCGCCGCGCCGGCATCGGCTGAGGGTTGAGGTTGCGCCGCATGTCCCACATCAGGAGCTGCGCATCGAGATGTTGCAGCGACACATCCTTATCGACCCAGCGCTGGCCCCATGCGCCGAACCCCATGATCAGCGGCTCAAGCTCGCGCCCCGCATCTGTGAAATGATATTCAAACGTCTCGCTATCGCCGCGCACCGGCTTGCGCACGATGACGCCCGCCGCCTCCAGCTCTTTCAGCCGCCGCGACAATAAGGCCGGCGACATGCGCGGCGCGCCGCGACGGATGTCGTTGAAGCGGTGCGAGCCGGACATGATTTCCCGCAGCACGATCATCGTCCAGCGCGTGCACAGGATTTCCGCCGCCATCGCGACCGGGCAGAACTGGTTGTACCGGGCCTCAGCCATCGGCGCGCCTCCGCTCTATCCGCTTCATTTTCTGTACCACGCCCGATTCATTTCCTGAACTAGCCGCGCCCGCCGGCGATGCGTCAAACCCATCGCAACCCGGCGGCCCAGGCCCGCCAGTCCCTTTCAGGAGACGACAATGAACCCGAACAAAGCCTTGTGGGAAAAGGGCGATTTCACCCAGATCGCGGCCACCATGCGCGAAAGCGGCGACGCTTTCGTCGAGACCCTGGGCATCCGCCCCGGCCAGTTTGTGCTCGATCTCGGCAGCGGCGACGGCGCCACCGCGATCCCCGCCGCCCAGCGCGGCGCCGATGTCCTGGGCGTCGACATCGCCGCCAATCTGGTGGCCGCCGGCAATGCGCGGGCCCGCGCTTTGGGCCTCGCCAAGTGCCGCTTTCAGGAAGGCGACGCCAGCGCGCTGACCGGTCTGGAGGATCGCGCTTTCGATCTCACGGTCACCGTGTTCGGCGCGATGTTTGCGCCGAAGCCGAACGATGTCGCGCACGAAATGGCGCGCGTCACCCGCCGCGGCGGCCGCATCGTCATGGGCAATTGGATCCCCGGCGATCCCACGCTGGTGGCGCAAATCCTGAAGATCAGCGCCGCGTACACGCCACCGCCGCCGGAAGGCTCCATCAGCCCGATGCTGTGGGGCGTGGAGGAGCATGTCACGGCGCGCTTCAAGGAGACCGGCATCGCCGCCGATCGCATCGCGTTTGCGCGCGAGACCTTCGCGTTCCGGTGCGATGGCCCCCCGCAGCGCCTGCTCGAGCGCTTCCGCCGCTATTACGGCCCGACGATGAACGCCTTCGACGCCGCGGAGAAATCCGGCCGCGCCGATGCGCTCGCCGCTGAGTTGGAGGACTTGTTCGTTGCGCAAAACCGCAGCGGAGAGCCCGACAAGACGCTCATCCCCGCGACCTTCCTGCGCGTGGAGGCGACGCTGGCCTAAAGCGTTATAGCCAAAAGGCCTGTCCTGGACTCGATCCAGGATGGATACCGGTTTCGGCGGGTATCACGCTCAAAATGTTGAGTTTAGAGCCTGATTCACGTTTGAGATTGATTCAATCTCAAACGATCTGGCTCTAAGCCTTCATGCGGGCTGCGACCTGCTTGCGGAACGTGTCGCTGTATGGCGGACGCATCATCGCAAGCAGGTCGGCCTTCATCTGCTTGTAGACGGCTTTCTTGTGCGAAAACTCAAGGAAGCCATCCTTGCCGTGATAGGCGCCCATGCCCGCGGGTCCGACGCCGCCGAACGGCAAATCCTCCACCGAGACGTGGAAGATCACATCGTTCACCGTGACGCCGCCCGAGGTCGTGCGCTCCAGCACGGTCTGGGTCTCCGCCTCGTCCTCGCTGAACATGTAAAGCCCCAGCGGACGCGGATTCGCATTGACGTAATTCACCGCTTCGCTCACGTCGGAATAGGTTTTGATCGGCATCACCGGGCCGAAAATCTCTTCCTGCATCACTTTCATGTCGTCGGTCGGATCGAGGATCAGCGTCGGCGGAATGCGGCGATGCTCTTGCTGCGAGAAATCCTCATTGTTGGGATTGATCTCGATGACCTGCGCGCCTTTCGCGCGCGCATCCTCAACCAGGCCCTTGATGCGGTCATAGTGGCGCTGATTGACGATCGCGGTGTAGTCCGGATTGTCCTTGATGGTGGGAAACATTTTCGCCACCGCCTCATTGGCGGCCTGCACGAAACCGTCGCGGCTTTCCCGCGGCAGGAAGGTGTAATCCGGCGCCAGGCAGATTTGCCCCGCATTCATCGTCTTGCCCGTCATCACCCGCGCCGCGGTCTTCTTGATGTCGGCCGAGCGCGACACGATCACCGGGCTCTTGCCGCCAAGCTCCAGCGTCAGCGGCACCAGATTGTCCGCCGCCGCGCGCATGACATGATAGGCGATCGACGTGCCGCCGGTGAACACCAGATGGTCGAACGCAAGGCCCGCGAACGCAGCGCCCACATCCGATCCGCCCTCGATCACCGCGATCTCTTCCTCATCGAACACGAGATCGAAAATGCGCGCCATCACCGTGGAGGTTTCCGGCGTGAATTCGCTCGGCTTGATCATCGCGCGATTGCCCGCCGCCAGCACGCCCGCCAACGGTCCGAACGTCAGCTGCACGGGAAAATTCCACGGGCTGATGATGCCGATCACGCCCTTGGGCTGAAACTGCACTTCCGCTTTTGCGCCGAACAGATTGAGCGGCGCCTCGACCTTGCGCTTCTCCGGCCGCATCCACTTGTCCAGATTGTCGCGCGCATGCTTGAGCGGGCCGATCGCGCCGGCGATATCGGTCAACCGGCTCATCTCTTTTGAGCGATTGCCGAAATCGGCGTTCATCGCCTCCACCAGCTCTTCGCTGTGCGTTTGCAGGATCGAAATGCAGCGGTTGAGGCGATCCTTGCGCTTGGCCGCATCCGGCGCGCCTTCGCGCAGATGCGCTGCGCGCTGCGCCTCAAGCACCGCCTGCATGCGCGCCTTGGCGCCGCCGGAGTGAAGATCAACCATCGCGTTCATGTTCGGCCCTCGCGCAACTTTCAATCGCTTTGCTGGTCATTATCCCGAAGCGCCCGCGCGGCACAACGGCGAACGCAAGGGAAGCTTTTGTTTACCCATCGTCCACCCTTGGACTCGTACAACATTGCCGTCCGGAATCGCTCCGCACGGTGGAGGCTCAAGAACCCGTGGAAAAATCGCTCTCCGGCGCGCCGGGCATCGCCCTCGCCCACGAAACCGTCGACCTGCTCGCCGGGCATGAAATCATCCCGACGCCCGAAAACTATGAGGTCTGGCTCAACTTCCGCATGAGCCGGAACCGCGACCTCACCCAGGCGATCGAAAGCCGCATCGAAGCCGGCTTACCGTTCACCGCCGACATCAACGCCCAGCTGCACGAACGCTTCTTCGCCAATCCGCGTAACGCCGCCCACATCGTCGCCGCCAGCGAGCGCATCGCCCGCGATCTGCAGCGCGTCGTCGGCGTTCTGCAGGCCAGCCAGGCCCGGACCGACGCCTATGGCCGGACCCTGGAGGACGCCGCCGAGCGCCTCACAACCATTCCGGAATCAAACCGGCTCAGCGAAATCATCGCCGCGCTCTCCGCCGCGACCGTCGACATGGCGTCCCACAACCGCTCGCTGACCGAGCAATTGCAGCACGCCTCACGCGACGTGGAATCCCTGCGCGCAAGCCTGGCGACGGTGCGCACCGATGCGCTGACCGATGGCCTGACCGGCCTCGCCAATCGCCGCATGTTCGACGACACGCTGGCCATGCGCGTCAGCGAAGCCCACGCCAACGCCGCCGATCTGTGCCTCGTCATGTGCGACGTCGATCACTTCAAGCGCTTCAACGACACCTGGGGCCACCAGACCGGCGATCAGATCCTGCGCTTTGTCGCCTCGACTATGAGCCAATTCGCCCTGCCCGATCATCTCGTCGCCCGGTATGGCGGCGAGGAATTCGCCATGATCATGCCGCGCACGGGCCTCTCCGCCGCGCGCTCCATCGCGGAATCCTTGCGCGCGGCCATCCATGGCAAGCGGTTGCGCCGGCGCTCGACCAATGAGGATTTGGGCCAGGTCACTGTCTCGTTCGGCGTATCGAGGCTCCAGCCTGGCGAGAAGGCGAGCGCGCTGGTCGACCGCTGCGACGGGCGCCTCTACGCCTCCAAGCGCGCCGGCCGCAACCGCGTGACCGCCGACGAATACCCCAATCTTCACGTCGCGTGACGGGTTGTCCGCGCCCCCGCGCGGCGTAAGTTGGCGGGACAATCCACACGGAGACGCCCCGCCATGGCTCTGGTCGAGTACGCCCTTGAGGGCGACATCGCGCTGATCACCCTGAACGATCCCGGCTCGCTCAACGCCGCCAGCATTCCCGTCGCTGCGGAACTGAAAGGTGCGCTGGAGCGCGCGGAATCGGAAGCCCGTTGCGCGATCCTGACCGGCGCGGGCCGCGGCTTCTGCTCCGGCGCCAACCTCTCCGCCGAAGGCGGCGGCCCGGCCTCGCGTCAAGGACCCGGCGGGCTCGACGCCGGCGGCGCGCTCGCCACCACCTACAATCCGCTCGTAACGACCATGCGCGAATTGAGCGTGCCGCTCGTGACCGCCGTGAACGGCCCCGCCGCCGGCGTCGGCTGCTCGCTGGCGCTTCTGGGCGACATCATCGTCGCCGGCGAAAGCGCCTATTTCCTGCAGGCGTTCCGGCGCATCGGCCTGGTGCCCGACGGCGGCTCGACCTACCTGCTGCCGCGCATGGTCGGCCGCGCCCGCGCCATGGAAATGATGCTGCTGGGCGAAAAGATCTCGGCCAAGACCGCGCTCGAATGGGGCATGATCAACAAGGTCGTGCCGGATGCGGAGCTGATGCGCGCGGCCCGCGGCTACGCCGAGCAATTGGCCTCGGGCCCGAAATCGATTGCGCTGATCCGCAAGCTGGCCTGGGATTCCCTCGACAACGATTGGTCGCGCCAATTGCAGGCCGAGCGCATGACCCAGCGCACCGCCGGCCGCACCGAGGATTTCCAGGAAGGCGTGCTGGCGTTCCAGCAGAAGCGCCAGGCGGAATTCAAGGGCCGTTAACCGCGCCGTCCAACGCAGCGTTCACCTTCCCGCGCTATATCCCAGCGCATGGATGCAATCGTCTGGATTCTGGAGCCGATCCAAATCTGGCTGCGCGGCGGCAGCTGGGATCAGATCAGCGCGTCCGACGGCTTTCGCTCGCTCGCGGGCCTTGCCGCGTTTCTCGTGCCGTCTTCCATCATCATGCTGGGCATCGGGCTGGACCACTGGCGCGACACGCCGCTGGCGCAATGGTTCGGTTTCGGCGGCGAAGCGCCGGACGAAGACTGGGCCGAACGCGCCCGCGATATCGACAAGGACGGCATGCCGGACTTTTAGGCGCGCAATGACCCCTCGGGCTCGGCCCCAACGCAGGTCGGGGCCCATTGCCGCAAACGGCTGTGTGCATGGGCCCTGGCCTTCGCCAGGGCCGAGCACGGATGAACCCAAAACTCGGAGCGCGGACGCCCTCGTCCGCGCCTGGCCCGCCGCTTCGCATCAGCAGCTGCGAGGCGCCCCTGCTCCAGGTCGCGCCGCTATTTCCGTTTTTTCGGTTTCGCCGCGGCCTTCGCCTTCGCCACCGCAATCGCCTTGCCCGCCCACACCGCGGCCAGATCGGGATCGTCGAGCGCATCTTCCGGCAGGCTGAGATAGCCCATGTCCACCTGCTCGCCCGCGCGCGGCCCGCTTTGCGGCGTCCAGATAAACGGATCGCCGCCCGCGGCCTGCAACTCGCCGCGCAGCGAGGCGTCCGCCTTCAGGTAGATCGTTTCATTGGCCAACAGCGCAAACATCACGCCGTCTGCATAGACCCCCGCGCCGCCGAACATTTTCTTGATCGTCACCGGGCCGAGGCCGGCGAACAGCTCTTTCACGAAATCATGAAAGGGTTCGCTCATGCGTCGAGCTTTGCGGGCGCGATCGTGACGCTTTCGCCGCAGCCGCACGCATCGGTCTGATTGGGATTGTTGAACACGAATTTCGACGCCAGCCGGTCGGTCTGGTGATCGATCTCAGCGCCCAGCAGAAACAGGATGGAATCCGCGGCGACGAGGATTTTCACGCCCTTGTCCTCCACCACTTCATCGAGCGGATCGGGCGCATCGGCGTACGCCAGCACATATTCCATGCCCGCGCAGCCGCCATTCTTCACACCCACGCGCAGGTATGGCTTGTCGGTTTGCGCCATGATCGCCTGTGCGCGTTCGGCGGCGGCGTCGCTCAGCGTAACGACTTTCGGGCGGGGGCGGCGCGTCATGGCGACCTCAGGTCAAGACAATCAACGATAGAGATATGGCCGCGCCGGCGCCGATCGCCAAGACCAGCGCATTTTCGCGCGAGCGAGCGGGGATCTGGCGCAACCATCATAACATATTCAGCTCCAGCTTGGCCTCGTCGCTCATCTTCGCCGGCGACCAGGGCGGATCGAACACGATGCTGGCCTTTGCGCTCTTCACGCCATCGACCTTCAGCGCCGCCTCTTCCACCCAGCCGGGCATTTCTCCCGCGACCGGACATCCCGGCGCGGTCAGCGTCATTTCGATATCGACATGGCGGTCGTCATTGATGTCGACCTTGTAGATCAGGCCCAGTTCGTAGATGTCGACCGGAATTTCCGGATCGTACACGGTCTTGAACGCCGCGATCAGCTCGTCGGTGATCCGGTCGAGTTCAGCCTGCGGAATGGCCGATGGCGAAGGAGAAACGGCGCCGTCCATGTGACCCTCAAGATAGAAGTTTACGCGCTTTTTCCAAAGCGGCGATGAACGCATCGACATCGTCGCGCGTGTTGTAGAGCGCAAAGCTCGCCCGCGCCGTGGCTGTGACGCCAAGGCGCTGCATCAATGGCTGCGCGCAATGGTGTCCCGCGCGCACCGCAACGCCCTGACGATCGAGCAATTGCGCGATGTCGTGGGGATGCGCGCCCTCCAGCGTGAAGGCGATGATCGCGCCTTTGTCGGGCGCCTGACCATGAATCCGCACGCCATTGATTGCGCGCAGCCGCTCCGTCGCAGCGTGCAAGAGATCATGCTCGTGCGCCAGCGCGGCGCCGCGATCAAACGAGCCGAGCCAATCGATCGCCGCGCCAAGCCCGATGGCTTCCACGATCGGCGGGGTGCCCGCCTCGAACCGATGCGGCGGATCGTTATAGGTCACGCGCTCGCGCGCGACGATGTCGATCATTTCCCCGCCGCCCTCGAACGGCGCCAGCGCGGCCAAGCGCTCCGCCTTCCCGTAGAGCACGCCAATGCCGGTGGGGCCGTAGAGCTTGTGCGCGGTGAAGACATAGAAATCCGCGTCGATCGCCTGCACGTCAATCATGCCGTGCACCACAGCCTGACAACCGTCGAACAGCACCGGCACGCCCTTGGCGTGGGCGATGTCGGCGATCGCGCGCGCGTGCGTTTGTGCGCCCAGCACGTTCGACATGTGCGTGATTGCCACGATCTTGGTCTTGGGCGTGATCAGCGCAGAGAGCGCCTCCAAATCGATCCCGCCGTCGTCGTCCACATCGATCCAGCGCAGCACTGCGCCCCGACGCTCGCGCAGGAAATGCCACGGCACGATGTTGGAGTGATGCTCCATCACCGACAGCACGATCTCATCGCCCGGCGCCAGATCGAGCCCGATCCCGTGCGCGACGATATTGGTCGCCTGCGTGCCGCCCTTGGTGAAGACGATCGTCTCCGGCGCCGGCGCGTTCAAGAAGCGCGCAACCTTCCCCCGCGCCCCTTCAAACGCTTCGGTGGTTTCATTCGCGAGCGTATGCAGCCCGCGATGCACATTGGCGTAAGACCCGCGCATCGCGCCGGCCATCGCGCCGATCACCGCTTCCGGCTTCTGCGCTGAGGCCGCGTTGTCGAGATAGACCAGCGGGCGGCCGTTCACTTCACGGCTCAGGATCGGAAACTGCGCGCGGATGGCGGCGGCGCTGAAGCTCATGCCTGCGCCCCCAGCCAGGCGCGCAGGCGCACGATGATGTCTTCGCGCAAAGCTTGCGGCAGCGCCTCGGGCATGGCGTCGATCAGAAACGCTTCAGTCAGCAGCGCGCGCGCCTGCGCTTCGGGAATGCCGCGCGCGCGCAAATAGAAAATTTGATCCTCGCTCAAGCCGCCCGCCGTGTTGCCGTGCGCGCACGCAACGTCATCGGCGTAGATTTCCAGCTCCGGCTTGGCGTCGATCTCCGCGCCGTCCTCCAGGAGCAGCGCGTGGTGATACTGGCGCGCATCGGTCTTCTGCGCGGGCCGCTCCACCACGATGCGCCCTTGGAAAACCCCGCGTCCGCCGGCACGCGCCGCGCCCTTGATGACCTGGTTGGTGCTCGCGCCCGGCGCGTGATGCGTCACCACGCTGGTAAGATCGGCGTGACGGCCTTGCGCAACAAGATAAACGCCATGGAGCGCCACCTGCGCGCCGGATCCGTGCACATCCACTTGCGTTTCCAGCCGCGCCAGCCGCGCGCCTTCACTGTAGATGAATTGCGTGAACGATGCGCCCGCACCCAGCCGCACCCGCGCGAGGGACAATGCCGGCGCATCGCCGGTCTGCACGATAACCCGCGTCAGCGCAGCCTGATCCTCCAGATTGAACTCGAACGCGCGCGCATCGCGGTACGCGCTGTCCATCGTCTCTACGAACAGCCGCGTCTCGCCGGCAGGGATGGTCGTGGTTTGCGTACCCGGCGCCAACCGCGCAATGACGTGATCGGCCTCGCGCAGCACCAGCGGATCATCGCGCAGCGCCGCGCGCAGATCGGAATATCGCCAATCCTCGTCGCGCCGGGTGGGAAGCTCCGCGATCACGCCGCCTCCACATAGCGATCGTACCCGGCCTTCTCCAAGTCCAATGCAAGCTCGGGCCCGCCGGACGCAACGATACGGCCCTTCGCCAGAACATGCACCTTGTCCGGCTTGATATAATCGAGCAGCCGCTGATAGTGCGTGATCACGATCATGCCGCGATCCGGCGCGCGCAGTGCGTTCACGCTCTCCGCGACAATCCGCAGCGCATCGATGTCAAGGCCGGAATCGGTTTCATCCAATATGGCGAAGCGCGGCTGCAAAAGCGCCATCTGCAGCGCCTCAAACCGCTTCTTCTCCCCGCCGGAGAACCCGACATTCAGCGCGCGCTTCAGCATATCCTGATTGATTTTCAGCCCGTCCGCCGCCGCGCGCGCCCGCTTCAGGAAATCCGTGGCGCTGACTTCTGCTTCGCCGCGCGCCTTGGCTTGCGCGTTCATCGCCGCGCGCAAGAACGTCAGCGCCGGCACGCCTGGAATCTCCACTGGATATTGAAACGATAGAAACAAGCCCGCGGCCGCGCGCGCTTCAGGCGCCATAGCCAACAGATCCACCCCGTTCAGCGTCGCTGAACCTTCGGTGACCTCATAACCGTCGCGGCCCGCCAGCGCGTACGCCAAAGTCGATTTCCCCGAACCGTTTGGCCCCATCACCGCATGCACTTCGCCCGCAGGTACGGCAAGCGAAAGCCCGTGGAGGATTTCTACACCGCCGACCGTGACGTGGAGATTGTCGACGTCCAACATCATCCCACGCTTCCTTCCAAACTCACTTCCAGCAATTTTTGCGCTTCCACCGCAAACTCCATCGGCAGATGCTGCAGCACTTCGCGCACGAACCCGTTCACCAAAAGCGCAACGGCTTGTTCTTCAGGGATGCCGCGCGCGCGCAGATAAAACAGTTGATCTTCCGAAAGCTTCGTCGTCGTCGCCTCGTGCTCGAACTGCGCCGAGGGCGTGCGTGTCTCCACATAGGGCACGGTATGCGCGGCGCACTGATCGCCGATCAAAAGCGAATCGCATTGCGTGAAATTGCGCGCGCCGCGCGCTTTGGCGTGCGCCGAAACCAACCCGCGATACGTATTGGAGCTGCGCCCCGCAGAAATGCCCTTGGAGATGATCCGCGAGCGCGTGTTCTTGCCCAGATGGATCATCTTGGTGCCGGTGTCGGCCTGCTGGCGGCCGTTCGTCACCGCGATGGAGTAAAATTCGCCCACTGAATCATCCCCGCGCAGAATGCAGCTGGGATATTTCCAGGTGATGGCCGAGCCGGTCTCGACCTGGGTCCAGGAGATTTTCGCCCGCGCCCCGCGGCAATCGCCTCGCTTGGTGACGAAGTTGTAGACGCCGCCCTTGCCGTCTGCATCGCCCGGCCACCAATTCTGCACCGTAGAATATTTGATCTCCGCATCCTCAAGCGCGACCAATTCCACCACCGCCGCATGCAGCTGGTTTTCATCGCGCATCGGCGCGGTGCAGCCTTCCAGGTAGGAAACATACGCGCCTTTGTCGGCGATGATCAAAGTGCGCTCGAACTGGCCCGTGCCCTGCGCATTCATGCGGAAATACGTGGAAAGCTCCATCGGGCAGCGCACGCCGGGCGGCACATAGACGAACGACCCGTCGGAAAACACCGCACTGTTCAGCGTCGCGAAGAAGTTGTCGCTCGCAGGAACGACCGACCCCAGATATTGGCGCACCAGATCGCCGTGCTCGCGCAGCGCTTCGGAGATCGAGCAGAAGATGACGCCGGCCTGCGCCAATTCCTTCTTGAAGGTCGTCACCACCGAGACGCTGTCGAACACCGCATCCACCGCCACGCGCGGCGCGCCCTCCACGCCCAGCAGCACTTCTTGCTCTTTCAGCGGGATGCCGAGCTTCTTGTAGGTCTCCAGAATCTCCGGATCGACCTCGTCGAGCGATTTGTACTTCGCCGCGTTCTTCGGCGCGGAATAGTAAGTTGCGTCCTGATAATCGATCTTGGGGTAATGCACCTTCGCCCAGGTCGGCTCTTCAAGCGTCAGCCAGCGCTCAAACGCCTCCAGCCGCCAGGCCAGCATCCAATCCGGCTCGTCTTTCTTGGCGGAAATGAACCGCACGATGTCCGCGTTCAGCCCTTTCGGCGCGCGGTCCTGCTCGATGTCGGTGACGAAACCGGCGCCGTACTTTTCCGCCTCGAGCTTTCGCGCAGCTTCGATGGTGTCGCGTGCCGCCGGCATCAGACCGCTCTTTCCATCGTGCGCGGCCGCGCACGCGCAACCGCCGCGTCCAGCGCATCCAGACACCGCGCGACGTCGCGCTCTGTGGACGACCACCCGAAACTGAACCGCAGCGCGCCTTGGATGCGCTCCGGCGCCGCGCCCATCGCCGTCAGCACGCGGCTCGCGCGCACCTTGCCGGACGAACACGCAGCCCCCGAGCTCACGCACACGCCCTCCAGATCGAGTGCAATGAGGGCCGTCTCTGCGCGCAAACCAGAAACTGCAACAAGGCTTGTGCTCGCCAAACGCGGCGCGGACTCGGAAAAGATTGTCGAATCCGGAAAACGCCCCCGCACGCCCGCTTCAAACGCGTCGCGCAACGCCGCAAGCCGCACGCTCTCCGATGGCTGCTGCTCAACCGCTGCACGGCAAGCCGCGCCAAAACCCGCGATCGCCGCGACATTTTCCGTGCCAGGCCTGCGGCCGCGTTCTTGTCCGCCGCCGCCGCGCGCAATCGTAAACGGCGCGCCCGGCGCCAGCACCAGCGCGCCCGCGCCCTGCGGCCCGCCGATCTTGTGGCTGGACAGCACAAGATAGCTGGCGTCGAAATCCGCGACATCAACCGGGATGCGCCCCAGCGCCTGCGCCGCATCGACCAGCAACAGCCCGCCGCGCTCGCGCACGCAAGCGGCCGCCTGCGCGACGGGTTGCACCGCGCCGGTCTCGTTGTTCGCCGCCATCACCGCCGCCAGCGGATGCTTCACGCCATCGAGAAGCGTTTCGAACGCATCGAGATCGATCGCGCCGTCTGTCGTCACCGGCGCCGTGCGCACATCAGCATAAACGTTCGCCGCCTGCGCCGTGAGCGCGTCATGCTCGATCGCGCTGAGAACAATGCCGCCCGCGGCTTCGCGCGCAGCCTCCAGCGCCAGATGCAGCGCTTCCGTCGCGCCGGAGGTGAAGATCACGTTCTCCGGCCGCGCGCCGACGCTCTCGGCGACCTCTTCGCGCGCCGTCTCCAACAGTGCGCGCGCGCGCCGGCCCGCCGCATGCACGCTGGAGGGATTTCCCTGCGCATCGAGCGCGCGCAGCATCGCTTCGCGCGCTTCGGGTCGAAGCGGCGCCCCGGCATTGAAATCGGCGTAGACGCGATCGCTCATCTATTCGGCCGCAACCATGTCCGGCTGCGCATCGCCGATGCGGCCTTCCACGACATCCGCGAGACTCACGGTGGCGAGATAGGCCGCAATCGTGCGGCCCAGATCGTCCCACAATTCATGCGTCACGCAGCGCGCGCCCTTGGCCATGCAGCCGCGCCCGCCGCTCTTGCAGCGCGTCGCCTGGATCGGTTCGTTCACCGCCGCGACAATCGCCGCGATGGGGATCGCATCGGGACTGCGCCCCAGCCGATACCCGCCGCCGGGTCCGCGCACGCCCGCCACCAGCTCCGCGCGGCGCAGCCGGGCGAACAATTGCTCCAGATACGAAAGCGAAATCTGTTGCCGCTGGGCGATGTCCTGCAGCGGCACCGCGCGCAGCGCGCCGCCTTCCATCGCCAGATCGGCCATCGCCATGACCGCGTAGCGGCCCTTAGACGTCAAACGCATCTTCGACGCTTCCCAAACGCTCGCGCATCGCCAAATTCATGCTACACGCCCGCCCTTCGCGGTCCCGCTGAGGGGCGAGCGGGGCGGCGCATCCTGTCCAGACCACGTAGGATGTCCGACTAATTTGGTCAAGAATTCGCCGCGCGCGGCGGCCCGGGAGCGTCCATGCCAGAGGTGATTTTTCCAGGACCCGCCGGACGCGTGGAAGGCCGTTACCAGGAGCCGCCCCGCGAAGGCGCGCCCATCGCGCTGATCCTGCACGGCCACCCCCGCGCCGGCGGCTCGATGCAGGACCGCACCTCGATCCTTCTGTACAAGATGTTCACCGAGTTCGGCTTCGGCGTCCTGCGCTTCAATTTTCGCGGCATCGGCCGCAGCCAGGGCGTGTTCGACAACGGCATGGGCGAATTGTCCGACGCCGCCTCCGCGCTCGATTATCTGCAGACCGCCAATCCCAACGCCGAGCAATGCTGGGTGGCCGGGTTTTCCTTCGGCGCCTGGATCGGCTTGCAGCTCCTGATGCGCCGCCCCGAGATCGACGGCTTCGTCGCCTGTTCGCCGCCGGCCAACCATTATGATCTGGGGTTCCTCGCGCCCTGCCCGGCGTCGGGCGTGATCATCTACGGCACACGCGACGCGGTGACCTCCGCGCCGGACATGGAGCGCGTGATCTCGCGCATCCGCACGCAGAAGAACATCAAGGTGGATTCCCGCTCGATCGACGGCGCCGATCATTTCTTTCGCGACGTCAACGATAAGACCAAGGATCACCTGGCCGAGGTCGATCAGCATGCGCGCGAATATCTGACAAAGCGCCTCGCGCCGAACGCGCCCCGGCGCTGATCCCGCATCACCAATGGTCTGCAGGCGCGACGCCTGCAAACACCTCAGCCAGCCGCCGCCGCGTGCCCGGCGTCGCCCCCTCCGGCAATGCGTCCGGCGCAAAAAAGCCGCGCTCGGCGATTTCGTGCACCGAATCCGGCGCGCACGCGCGCCACTCATCGATGGCGTAAAGCGCCACGTGATCGTTCTTGAACACGGCGTGATTGGCGTAAAACCCGATCAAGCGCGGCGGCGCCACGGGCTCCACGCCCGCCTCCTCCATCATTTCCCGATGAATGGCGGAGGCGGCGGTCTCCCCGCTCTCCACCCCGCCGCCGGGCAGATACCAGCCCTCGCGATAGGTATGGCGCACCAGCAGCACGCGCCCGTGATCATCCTGGGCCACGCCGCGCACGCCAAGCGTCGCGCCGCGGCTGAGCCGCCACCACACCCGGAACCCGGCGGAAATCACCGGCGACAGCCGCACGCGAAGACTCGATGCCATGCGCGATGGTCTAGCAGCCCACCGCCCCCTCAGTCAGCGCCGCGCTGATCGCCAAGCCTGTATCTTCCCCCGCTTGCGGGGGAAGTGGTCGCGAAGCGACCGATGGGGGCGGCGACCGCGACCTCCAGGCCTCTCGCCAAATCGCCGGCGGCCCGCTAGAGCGCGCGGGTCCCATTTGCTTTGCAAGGAAGCCGTGCATGGTCGCGCTTGGCGTCATCGGCGCATTCTTCGCCGCCATCCTGCTGTTGAATCTGATCGAGTTCGGCCGCGTCGACTGAACGCGACAGCCAGCGGACGGCCCGCGCCAGCGCGTCCGTTGCGGGCGGCGCCGTCAACACCGCGTGCGCGCCCGCGTCCGAGAGCACGCCGATGTCCGCATCGTTGGGCGCGATGATCACGATTAGCGCAGGCGCCGCGCGGCCTGCCACGGCGGCCTGAAATCGCCGCACCGCCGCCAGCGGCGCCATCCCGAGCGACACGCAATCCAACACCGCCAGCGGCGCCGTTGCGGCGTCCTCCAGCGCCTCAACCACATAGACCCCCGCGAACGCCTGAGCGAGCGCGCCGATCCAGGGCGCGCCCCGCGCCGCGCGCGTCGCCAAGGCGATGCGCTGGGAGCGATTGGCTCGCTCGACCTGCCTTGGCAACGTCAGCGGGCCGCAAAACAGACCAAGATCGCCAGGAAGGGCTGGCGCCGCTGCGCGCCAGGTTGGCGCAACAAGGCTCGCGCGCCACAGCGCATCCTCGAGGCTGACATCAACCAGCGCCACCGCATCCGCCGGCTCCTCCCGCCAGGCCACGCTGCGCGCGTAGAAATCGAACACCAGCGCGCGCCCGTACCGGTCATGCCCCGCGCGCCGGCCATAGATCGCCCGCCCGCCCGCGGCGCTGGGCAGAAAATCGCGCCAGATCGCCTCCGGAAACAGCGCCTTCAGCGCGGCCGGATCGAGCGCCTGGTCCGCGGTTTCGAACCCGAACACGTCGCAAAAGGCTTGGTTAACGAAAATCGGCTGCTGGTTGCGATGGACGAACAGCGCCTGCAGGGCGACGCCAGCCAGCTCTTCAAAGACGCGTCGGGCGTCGGACAGGGTCTGCGCCGGCATTCCGCACCTCCCGCGCAAAACTTGCAACCGGAGATTACAAATCCGTAAAGAAAATGCGGGCATAGAGCGCGGCGCTCCAAAGCGCCAATCCCGCCGCCAGCCACATCGCTCCCCGCGCCAATGTCTCCAGCGCGGGGCCCAGCCCCGGCGCGGCCGCCGAAAGCGCCGGCAGCGCCAGAATGATCACGATCGCCGCCATCTCGGCTGCCGCCTTCACTTTGCCCCACGGCCCGACCGGCAGGGTTCGCCCGGCCGCCGAAAGCCCCTCGCGCAAGCCCGCCACCGCAATGTCGCGCGCCACGATCAGCATCGCCGCCGCCGCCAGGTCGAGCGGCAGGATGCCGAACGCGAGCGCCAGCAGCACCGGCGCAACCAACGCCTTGTCGGCGGCGTGATCGAGCGCTGCCCCAAGCGGCGTCACCGCGTTCCAGCGCCGCGCTAGAAACCCGTCCAGCCAATCGGTCGCCGCCGCCAGCGCGAACGCTGCGGCCGCCGCCGCAAGCAGCGTGCGTTGCGCCGCCGCGTCGCCGGGGGCCGCCTCCGATTGCAGCCACAGCAAAAACCCCGCGATCAGCGGTCCGGCGAGAAGCCGCGCGCCGGTCAGCGCCAGAAGCGCGCCCGCGCGATCAGGTGCGGAAGAAGTCATGGATGCGCTTGGCCAATTCCGTGCTGACGCCTTCAACCGCTTCAAGCTCAGAGAGCGCCGCGCGCGCCACGCCGCGCGCAGAGCCGAACCGCTCCAACAGCGCGCGCTTGCGCGACGGCCCCACGCCCTGGATTTCATCGAGCGGATTTTTCGCGATGTCGGCTCTGCGCTTCTGGCGATGGGCGCCGATGGCGAAGCGGTGCGCCTCGTCGCGCAGCCGCTGCAGATAATACAGGACCGGACTTTTCTCATCGAGCCGGAACGGCGCCCGCCCGGTCATGAAGAAACGTTCGCGCCCGGCGTCGCGATCGACGCCTTTCGCCACGCCGACAAGAACCACGCGGCCCTTCAACCCCGCCGCCTCCAACGCATCCTGCGCGGCTTTCAGCTGCCCCTCGCCGCCGTCGATCAAAATCAGATCCGGCCACGCCGCCGCGCGCGTCTCGGTCTCCGCATCGCTTTCCTTGGAGAAATCCACGCCGCCGTCGGCGATCTTGAAAAGGCCCCCTCCGGTTTCGCTTTGCTCAACCACCTCCCCCGTAAACGGGGGAGGATGTGCATCGTCTCTCCCCCCGTCTACGGGGGGAGCGTCGCGAAGCGACGAGGGGGGCATTGCGGCGGCTTCGCTCTCGCGCGCCAACCGCGCGAACCGCCGCCCCAGGACTTCGCGCATCATCGCGTAATCGTCGCCCGGCGTGACCTCGGCGGATTTGATGTTGAACTTGCGGTATTGGTTTTTCTCAAACCCGTCCGGCCCCGCCACGATCATCGCGCCGACCGCGTTCGTGCCTTGAATGTGGGAATTGTCATAGACTTCGATGCGCTCCGGCGGCGCCTTCAGCGCGAACGTCTCCGCCACGCCATCCAACAATTTCGCCACCGCAGAACTATCAGCGACCCGCCGCGCCAGCGCCTCCCGCGCATTCAGCGTGACCTGATCGATGATGTCTTTCTTTTCCCCGCGTTCGGGGCGCCAGATCTCCACCTTGCGTCCCGCACGCGCGCTCAACGCCTCCTGCAAGAGCGGCGCGTTCTCCGGTTCGATGTTGACAAGCACGAGCGCGGGCGGATCGGCGCCGTCATAGAATTGGCCGATGAAGCTCTCCAGCACCGCGGCCTCGTCCAAACCGCTTTCGTTGCGCGGAAAATACGCGCGATTGCCCCAGTTCTGCCCTGCGCGGAAGAAGAACACCTGCACGCAGGTCTGCCCGCCTTCGCAATGGATCGCGAACGCATCGGCGTCTTCAAATGTCTGCGGATTGATGCCTTGCGCCGCGCGCACCGCCGCGAGCGCCCGGATGCGGTTGCGGATGCGCGCGGCCCTCTCAAACTCCAGCGCTTCGGCGGCCTCGCGCATGTCGAGCGCCAGCCGGTCCTGCAAGGCGTCCGAACGCCCGCGCAAAAACCCACGCGCATCCTCCACCAGCGCAGAATACTCCGCAGCATCCACGAGCCCGACGCATGGCGCCGCGCAGCGCTTGATCTGGTGCAGCATGCACGGCCGCGTTCGCGCGGAATAAACCGAATCCGAACAGGTGCGCAGAAGAAACGCCTTCTGCAGCGTGTTGAGCGTGCGGTTGACCGCGTTGGCCGACGCGAACGGCCCGAAATACTCGCCCTTGAAGCGCTTGGCCCCGCGATGCTTCTGCAGCGCCGGCGCGTCATGGTCTGTGCGAATGGCGATGAACGGAAAGCTCTTGTCGTCGCGCATCAAGACGTTGAAGCGCGGCCGCAGCCGCTTGATCATGTTCACTTCAAGCAAAAGCGCTTCGGTTTCCGTCGCGGTGACGATCACCTCCAGCCTGCACACCAGCTGCAGCATGCGCACGATGCGATTGGTGTGCCCGCGCCCTTGCGCATATTGCGCCACGCGGTTTTTCAGCGACCGCGCCTTGCCGACATAAAGCACCTCGCCGTCCTCGCCGATCATGCGATAGACGCCCGGCTTGCCCGGCAGACGCTTCCACGCCTCCTTGATGGCCTCCACGCCTTTCAGGCCGTCGGTGGGGACATCCTCCACCGGCAGCGCCGTCAGGTCCGGCGCGGGCGCTTTATCGGCTTTGGCCATGGCGTTTAGGTAAGGCGTTTCGCGGCGTTGCGAAATGGGCGCAACGGCTGTCGCTTCCCTCCTTCTCCCCTTGTGGGAGAAGGTGGCGCGGGCGCAGCGAGCGACGGATGAGGGGTGTTTGCGAAAGGCTCAAAAGCGTGAGCGCGCACCCCTCACCCGATTTCGCGTCGCGAAATCACCCTCGCCCACAAGGGGAGAGGGTTGTGGGGAGCGGCGATATCCCCCTCGCACCCCTCAAGCCGCGTTCTTGCGCAACGTCAGCGCGGAGAAATCCGCCATCAATTGCTCGGTCACCTTGGCCGGCTTGTACTTGATCGAGGCGATCTCCCCGATCGGCGAGATTTCCGCCGCGCTGCCAGTGAGAAACGCTTCCGAGAAGCTCGCCAATTCGTTCGGCCAGATCGCGCGCTCGATCACTTCGATGCCCCGGCGCCTGGCCAAGCTAATCACCGTCTGCCGCGTCAGCCCGTTGAGGAAGCAATCCGCGATTGGCGTATGCAGCACGCCGTCGCGCACGAAAAAGATGTTGGCGCCGGTCGCCTCCGCCACCTGCCCGCGCCAATCCATCATCAGCGCGTCTTGGTAGCCGTCCGCCTCCGCGGCGTGCTTGGAGAGGGTGCAGATCATGTAGAGCCCCGCCGCCTTGGCCTGGCACGGCGCGGTGTCCGGCGCCGGACGCCGCCACGGCGCGATGGTCAGCCGGATGCCCTTCATCTTGTCCTTGAAATAATCGCCCCAGTGCCAGGCCGCGATCGCCAGATTGATGCGGTTGTTTTGCGCCGCGACCCCCATCTTCTCCGACCCGCGCCACGCGATCGCGCGCAGATAGGCCGAATTCAGCCCTGTGCGCGCCACCGTCTCGGCCTTCGCGCGGTCGATCTCCTCCACGCTGTAGGGAATGTCGAAACCCATCAGCTTGGCCGACAGATGCAGCCGTTGCGAATGCTCGCGCGATTTGAACACCACGCCTTCATAGGCGCGCTCGCCCTCGAACACGGCCGAGGCGTAGTGGAGCCCATGGGTAAGAACGTGCACGTTTGCGTCCCGCCAGGGCACAAATTCGCCGTTCTTCCAGATCCAGCCGTCACGATCGTGGTAAGGGGCTTCCGACATCCGCATGCTCCGTGCGCAGTTGCCTCGCGCAGCGCTTCGGACCATTCTGCCTCTTGGCCATGCCTGTCAACCAAGCCGGACCCGCCGTCGCCGCGCCAGACGCTGAGAGCCGGCTCTATCTTCGCGAAGAGGAGCTGGACCGCGCGGTAGAGCTGGTCTTCGCCGCCGCGCGCCGCTTCTGGCGCGCCGCGGAAGAACCCTTGGAGGCGCGGGGTTTGGGCGCCGCCCATTACCGAGCTCTGGCCGCCATCCGCCGCGCCGAGCCGCTCGCCGTCTCCGACCTCATCGCCCGCCTGGAAGTGCGCAAACAGAGCCTCTCCCGCGTGCTCGATGATCTCGAGCGCGCCGGCCTTATTGAGCGCCGCCCCGCCGCTCAGGACCGCCGCCAACGCCTTCTCAAATTGACCGAGCCCGGCCGCATCGCCGAACGCGCCGCCTCCCATGCCCTGCGCGAACGCCTGGGCGACGTCTTCCGCGCCGCCGGCGGCGACGCCGTGGCCGGCGCCCGTGTTGTGCTGGGCGCGCTCGCCGCGGAGGATCCCGCGTGAGCGCTGCGCCCGAGATCGACGCGCTCGAGCGCCCCGCCCACATCCTCATTGTCGACGACGACGACCGCATCCGAGAGCTCCTGAAGCGCTACCTCGCCAAGGGCGGGGCGCGCGTCTCCGCGGCGGCCGAAGCCCAGAGCGCGCGCAAATTGCTGGAGGCGTTCGAATTCGATCTCCTGATCATCGACGTGATGATGCCGCAGGAGGACGGATTCTCGCTGGCCGCCAGCGTGCGCAAATCCTCCAACGTGCCGATCGTGCTGTTGACCGCGCGCGGCCTGGCCGAAGACCGCATCCGCGGCCTGCAGATCGGCGCCGACGATTACGTGGCCAAGCCGTTCGAGCCGGAGGAATTGGCGTTGCGCATCAACGCCATCCTGCGCCGCGCCGCCGCCCGCGCCGCCGAAGCCCCCGAGATCGCGCGGTTTGGCCCGTTCCAGTTCCACCTCGCCCGCGGCGAACTGTCCCGCGACGGCCGCGTCGTGCGCCTGACCGAGGCCGAAGCCTCGATGCTGCGCGTGCTCGCGGCCAAGGGCGGCGACCCCATCAGCCGCGAGGAACTGGCCAAAAAGACCTCCGCCGGCATGGAGCGCAGCGTCGACGTTCAGGTCACGCGGCTGCGGCGCAAGATCGAGCACGATCCCCGCGCGCCCATCTTCCTGCAGACCGTGCGCGGCGTCGGCTACAAGCTTGCGCTGGACTAGAGCGCGTCAGCCAAAAGTGGGAACCGGTTTTGGCGAAAAGACGCGCGATATGGAAAACGGCGCGTCAGCCAAAAGGCCTGTCCTGGACTTGATCCAGGATGGGAACCGGTTTTGGCGAAAAGACGCGCGATATGGAAAACGGCGCGTCAGCCAAAAGTGGGAACCGGTTTTTGCGAAAAGACCCGAAAAACCAAGGGCGCCGAGCCCGGGCCCAGAGCCAATGTGAAGCAGATATGGTCTTACGCCTCGCTTTCGCCGCGGGATGCGCCTATAGGACCCGCATTGACGGCCGTGCCGGTGCTATCTTCGCGTTTGGCGCGCGTCCTTTGCCCCTCTTTTCACGCCGTTCGATTCGTCTGCGCACATCCGCGCAGGCGACGTATTGCTCAGAAGGGAACCGCGCATGGCGACGGGAACAGTGAAATGGTTCAATGGTCAGAAGGGCTTTGGCTTCATCCAGCCGGATGAAGGCGGACCGGACGTGTTCGTGCACATTTCGGAAGTGGAGCGCTCCGGCCTGCGCGGCTTGAGCGACAATCAGAAGGTCTCGTTCGAGTCCAAGATGGACCCGCGCAAGGGCAAGGCCTCCGCCGCCAACATCAAGCTGCTCTGACGCAAGCCAGCCGCGCCGGGACCCCGCTGGGTTCTCCTGGCGCGGCCCATGCGGCGCCCGCGCGGCCGCGATTGACGCCGACGCCGCCCTCCCCTACATCCGCCCGCTCCGAGGCGCACGCGCACCGGGCCCAGATGGCGGAATTGGTAGACGCACCAGCTTCAGGTGCTGGCGTTCGCAAGGACGTGGAGGTTCGAGTCCTCTTCTGGGCACCATCATCGCAACGCTTGCGATCACCCCCCGCCAATTGGCCGTCCCGCGCGCGCGCCCTATGATGGCGCGATGTTAGGATTCGCCTTTTGACCCGGAAACTCTCCCTCACCGTCGACGGCCGCAATGTCGTGGTGTTCCTGCACCAGGGCGACCTGCCCGCAGAGGTGACGTTCTCCGGCCCGATCGCGGTGGATAGCGAGGCCATGGGCCTGTCGCTGATCCGCGACCGCCTCACGCTGGTGCAGATGTCGGACGGCGGCGGCGAAGCCCATCTCGTGCAATTGCGCCAGGAAGGCCCCGCGCCGGACAATCTAAAGCGCGCTCTGGCCGATCCCGAGCGCCTGAAAATCTTTCACTTCGCGCGCTTCGACGTGGCCATGATGATGCGCGATCTCGGCATCATCCCCGCCCCGATCTACTGCACCAAGATCGCCTCGAAATTGGCCCGCACCTACACCGACCGCCATGGCCTCAAGGACGCGGTGAAGGAAATGCTCGGCCGCGATGTTTCAAAGGAGCAGCAGAGCTCCGATTGGGGCGCCGACGCGCTGACCGATCAGCAACTCGCCTACGCGGCGTCCGACGTCCTGCATCTCCATGACCTGAAGGCCAAGCTCGACGTCATTCTCGCGCGCGAAGGCCGTTCGGAAATCGCCCAATCCTGCTTCGACTTTCTGCCCACGCGCGCAGCGCTCGATCTCGCCGGCTGGGAAGAGACCGACATCTTCGCCCATTCGTGATCCGCTCACGCGCGAAGGCTTGCGGCGCCGTTGCGGCCCCGTGCTAGGCCCCTGGACATGACCGAACGCGTCATCATCATCGGCGCAGGCATTGCGGGCCTCTGCACGGCGCTGTCGCTGACCGGCGCCGGCCGTCAATTGACGCTTCTCGAGCGCGATCCCCCGCCGCCCGAGGGCGGACTGGACGCAGCGTTCCACGATTGGCGCCGCGGCGGCGTCACCCATCTGCGCCACAGCCACGCGTTCCTGGCGCGGTTGCGCGGCATTCTGAAAGCCCGCCACCCACGGCTTCTCGCGCGCCTGCTCGACGCCGGCGTGCGCGAATTGCCCTTCGACGGCGTGCTCTCGCCGCAGCTGAAAGCGACCTACACGCCCGCGCCGGAGGACAGCGACCTCACCATCATCACCAGCCGCCGCACCACGCTGGAATGGCTGATCCGCGATTATGTGCAGGCCTTGCCGGATGTGGAGATCATCGCCGGCGCGATGATGCGCAGCCTGATCATCGACGAAAAGACCACGCCCTGGTCCGTGCGCGGCGTGCGCTATGAACGCGATGGCGCACACGAAGACATCCGCGGCGACATTGTCGTCGACGCCAGCGGGCGCCTCGGCGGCGCGCGCGATCAGCTCATCGCCGCCGGCGCGCCGATTGCGTGTGAATCCGAACCCGCCGGCATCCTCTATTACACGCGCCATTATCGGTTGCACGCAAACCAGGAAGAGCCGCGCCGCGGCGAACATCCGCCCGGCAATGGCGATCTCGGCTTTCTCAAGTTCGGCGTGTTTCCCGGCGATAATGGCTGCTTTTCCATCACGCTTGCGGTGCCGGAAGTCGAACTCGAGATGCGCAAGGCGATCGTGCGTCCGGAGATTTTCCAGGCCGTCACGCAACAGCTTCCAGGCCTCATCCCTTGGACCGATCCCGAGCGCGCCGAGCCCGTCGGCAAGGTCTATGCGATGGGCGATCTGAAATCGATCTGGTGGGAGTTTGCGCCGAACGGCGCGCCCGCCGTGCTGAACTATTTCGCGCTGGGCGATGCGCATGTGCGCACCAATCCGCTGTACGGGCGCGGATGCTCGTTCGCCGCGATCGCCGGAGAAGCGCTGCGCGATTGCCTCGACGCGCACACCGATCCCGCACAGCGCCTGATCGCCTACGAACGCGCTCTGCGTGCAGCGCTGCGCCCGTTTTACGACAACATGCTGCAGCAGGACCGCAGCGCCATCCGCCGCGCGGAGCACGCGCTGACGCCGGGCCACAAGTCGAGCCTGCGCGGCCGCATCCTGAAAAGCTTCGTCGAGGACGGCGTCGCCATCGCGCTGCGCCGCGATCTGGCGCTGATGCGCCACGCCATGCGCGCCTTCCACATGCTCGACCCGCCGGACGCCTGGCTGAAACAACCGGCCAACCTGCTCCGCGTCGCCGGCCACTGGGCCCGAGGACGCCGCGCCAACGCTGCGTTCTACCCGCCCAAGCCCGGTCCGGAGCGCGCCGACCTGTTCGCCGGCCTGGGCCTGGACGCCGCGGCCGATTTGCGGCCCGCGGCCTGAGGTTTTGGCGCGCGCGCCGCGCCGTGGTAAGCGCGGCGCCCCATGACCACGCCTGACGCCGTCGCCTCCCCCTTCCTGCGCGAGATCACCGCGCGGGGGCAGTACCACCAATGCACCGACCTTGCGGCCCTCGACGCGGCGGCGGCCAAGGGCGTGACCGGCTATATCGGTTTCGACATGACCGCGCCCAGCCTGCATGTCGGCAACCTCACCCAGATCATGCTCCTGCGCCGCCTGCAGCAGGCCGGCGGCAAGCCGATCGCGCTTCTGGGCGGGGGCACCACGCGCGTGGGCGATCCCTCCGGCAAGGACGAAACCCGCCAATTGCTGAGCGAAGAGCAGATCGCGTCGAACGCAGCCGCGATCCGCGGGACGTTTGAAAAGTTTCTCGCCTTTGGCAACGGAAAATCCGACGCCATTCTCGTCGACAATTCCGATTGGCTTTTAGCGCTCAACTATATCGATTTTCTCCGCGATGTCGGCCGGCACCTGACGATCAATCGCATGCTGACAATGGATTCCGTGCGCCTGCGGCTGGAGCGCGAACAGGCGCTCTCCTTCATCGAATTCAACTACATGATCCTGCAGGCCTACGATTTCGTGGAGCTGAACCGCCGCTTCGGCTGCACGCTCCAAATGGGCGGCTCCGACCAATGGGGCAACATCGTCAACGGCGTCGAGCTGGGCCGGCGCATGGACGGCGTGGAGCTCTTCGGTCTGACCCAGCCGCTCATCACCACCGCGTCAGGCGCAAAAATGGGCAAGACCGCGCAAGGCGCGGTGTGGCTCAACGCCGACATGCTCAGCCCGTACCAATACTGGCAATATTGGCGCAATGCCGAAGACGCCGATGTCGGCCGCTTCCTGCGCGTCTTCACCGATCTTCCGCTTGCGGAGATTGCGCGCCTGGAAGCCCTGCAGGGCGCTGAAATCAACGACGCCAAGATCGCGCTGGCCAATGAAGCGACCGCGCTGCTGCACGGCCGCGACGCCGCGCGCGAGGCTGAATCCACCGCGCGCGCGACGTTTGAAGGCGGCGGCGCCGGCGCCAGCCTTCCAAGCATCGATGTCGCCCGCGCGGACCTCGATGGCCTGCGCGTCATCGACGCGCTGACCCGCGCCGGCCTCACCGCCTCCAACGGCGAAGCCAAGCGCCACATCAAGGCCGGCGCGGTCTCCGTCAACAATGCAACCATCGCCGATGAATTCGCCGCGCTCTCCGGCGCGGACATTGTTGACGGCGTGGTGAAATTATCCGTCGGCAAGAAAAAACACGCTTTGATCAAGGTCGCATCATGAACCCGCAAACCCACGCCTACTGGACCGACGAGCGCATGACGCGCCTCAAGCAACTCTGGTTGGAGGCCGACTTAGCGGCCGAACGCGCGCGCCCTCCCGCCACACACGCGGCGCTGTCGGATCAGGACAAAGACCTGCACCGCGCCATCGCCGCAATGTGCGCCCCGATGCGTTATCCGCACAATCCCATTGAAATTGAACCTTAGCCGCCGCGCTGCGCCGGTTGCGCCGGCGTCTCGCGCCGCGGCGCGATCGGCTCGAAAATCCGGCGGAAAATGCCCGGCGCCAGCGCCGACATCGGGTTCACGCCGACGCGCGCATTCGCGATCGGCCCATTGACCGAATAGGTCATGCCGAAAATGCCTTCGCCCTGGCGCGACACGAACAGATCGCCCAGCACCGGCACCGCGCCCAACATGGAATTCAAGCCGTAGGACGGCACGACCACGCCGTCGATATCGAGCGAATCCCGTTTCATTTCATACGATCCAGACGCCGTGAGCCCGATCGACGGCCCCGCCATCCGCGCTTCGCCAATGGTCACGCGGTCGCCCGCGATCACCACCGGCGCATCCATGTTCACGAACGTGATGCCTTCGCCGTTCAGCGCTTCGACAAGCCCGCGCAGCGACGCCACCGTTGAGAGCAGCGTCGCCATCGCCGGCACGCGCACAACCTTGAAATCGCGCATCTGCAACTGGAATTCCGCGCGTCCGCCATTGGCCGCGGTCCACGCGCCCTCAGCGCTGGCGCTGCCGCCGACGATATTGTCCGCGCCCGTCAGCGCAAGCGCGGCAAAACCCGCATCATCGGAGCGCATGCGCACGCGGCTGCGCGCGTCTTCGCCCAGCGGCCCCAGCGACAGCGACATGGCGCCGCCGCGCGGCGTGCGGCCCTCTGCGCTGAGCGCGGTCAGCGCATCGCGGTCGAGCCGTACATTGGCGCGCGCATTCGCAAGCGCTGCATCGCCGCGCAGACCCAGCCGCGCGACATTGACATCCGCCGTCATCGTCAACGGACCATCCTGCGCCGCAGCGCCGGCAGCGCTTGCGCTGCTGGCGGGCGCATCCGCTTCGTCATCGCCCATGAACGGTTCGGCGTTGAAATAGGCGCCCGTGATCGACACGTCATACGCGCCCTGTTCGCTGCGCGTCAGCGCCACGCGCGCATCGGATTGGCCCTCGATCGCAAGCCGCGTGAGATTGGCTTCCAATAGACGCCCGTCGCGCGCCAGCCGCACCTGGCCTGCGCCCGTCAGGCCGGGCCCGCGCGCATCGATCTGGCTCAAGATCATCACGCCGCCGCTGCTGCGTTCGGCGTTGAAACGCAGGCTCGCCGCTTGCCCCACGCGCTTGGTCCACAAGCCGCGCGGCAATTGCACCAGCGCGTTGCGCAGATCGAGCGCCACGGTCGCGCGGTCGGGATCGAACCCATTGCCCGCCCCGCTGAGCGTCACGCCGATCCGCCCATCCGCGACGCGCCGCACCGGATAGCCCAGCCGCTCCAGATCCGCGGCGGTGAAATCGCCGGAAATCTCATACGCGCTCGGCGCGCGGATGTTTTCCCCGATCCGTTCGGTCCAGTTCAGCGACACCGAAGAGCCGCCCATCCGCAACGGCCCCGAAATCGTGATCGCGCGCTGATCGCCGGCGACATGCAAACGCCCTTCCGCGATCGGCAAACGATTGGTGCGCGCAACCCCGCTGACGTTTTCAAACCGGCCGTCGACCGCGAAACGATAATCCTCGAACTTCAAGTTCGGCAGCGTCGGCCGCTGCATCGAGAACGTCACCACGCCGCGCCCGCCGACGCTGCCCGGTTCGAACGGCAGCCGCTCGCCGAGCGAAAGCGGCTCCTGCGTCAACAGCCCCACGACCGCGCGCGCATCGCCCTCCGCGCGCATCGACACGCTCAGCATCGCCCCGCGCGGCGTCAGCCGCGGCGCCAGAACCCGCCCTTGCGTGACCGCCAGTCCGTTCAGCCGCGCCTGCTCGACGCGCAAATCGAACGAATTGCCGCGCAGCACCGCGCTGCCGCGGCCTTCCGTGACCGGCGACATCGTGGTGATGAATTGAAACGCCGCATCATTGTAGGAAAACGCAACATTCAGCGCTTCGTTCGGCAACACGCCGGCAGCGATATGCTCCGGCCGGATATCAATCTGCGCTGCGATGTCGCGAACCCGACCCCCCGTCAGCGCACGCCCGATATAATCCCGCGCGCTGTCAGGCCCAGTCAGCGGCCAGAACGCGATCACCCGGCGCGCATCGACTGCGCCGGTCACAGCGCCTGTGAACGTCAGGCCGGGATAGGCGGTCTCGCCGATCTGCGCCCAATAGAAACGCCCCTGCCCGGTAACGCGTGCATCGTCCACCCGCGCATCGAACGTGGTCAGGATGATCTGCTTGGCGCCGAGTTCGATCTGCCCCTTCACGCGCAGCGCCTGCATCGCCATCGGATCGGAAAACACGCCCGGTACGTCCAGCGTCAGCGACGGCAAGGAAATATCAAACGCCGCCGGCGTTTCCGCGCTGGCGCGATAAAGCGCGGACGCATTGGCCACATGGATCGCCCCGCCGATCCGCGTGCGCGTCCCCGCCAGCGCCAATTCGTCGATCACAAGCTCGTCGCCCTCGACGTCATAGCGCCCGCGCAGCCGCCCGCCGCTGATAGCGAACCGTCCGCCCGCGAGTTCCGCCGATCCGCGCCCCAGCGCGACGTCGCCGTCGAGCCGCGTCACGCCCGAGCGCCGATCGAGACCGACGCTGATCGACGCCGTCATCGGCGCATCGAGCCCCGCAAACGGCCCCAGCGCCGCGGGAGAGAGCAACGCCGCCGGCCGCGCGTCGCGCGCGGTGAATTCAATGAGCGCGCTTTGAAAGCCGGTATCGGTGGTGACGCGCAGTTCCGCCGGCGCCGGGCCGCGCGGCCCTTCCAGGCGCGCCGCCACCGCCAACGCCAGTGTCGTGCGCTCGCGCGTCAGCGTGAAGGCCGCGTCATCGGCGGTCCAGGTGGCCCCGGCCGCCTCGTCGATGATCGTGAGCTTGGCCTCGCGGATCGACATGCCGCGCAGATTGCCGCCCGCGCCGACCGGCCGGAACGTCGCCTGCAGGCCGTCGAGAATGCGCTCCACGCGCTGCTGCAGCGTCTCTTCCGGCGGCGGCGGCGGGATGACGATGTCGGGCTCCGAGCCCGGAGGACCAAAGGCAAGCGACACCGAGCCGTCCGCGCGCCGCGCCACGGAAACATCGCCGCCGAGAAAGTCCGCGCGTTTGACCGCCACCCGGCCCACCGCCAGCCACAGCGGCGACACCCCGATCGTCACCCGCCGGCTGGTGGAGAGCGGCTCGCCCGCCGCGTTGCGCACCACCACGTTCAGCGCCTCAAGCTGCAGCGCGCGCGCGCGCGTGGACCAGCTCAGCTGCGCCGTCTCGATGCTGACCGGCCGGCCTTGCCGCGCCTCGCTGAGCTGCGCCTCGACATGGCGGGCGATCAATGGCAGCTCGATCGGCCCTTGGCTCAGCCGCCACCACAGCGCGCCCACTGCGATCAGCGCGAGCGCCAGCGCCGCCGCGGCGATTTCCAGGGCAATGAGGGACGAGCGGCGGATCATGGAAGGATCCGTCGATCGGCGGAAAACCGGGCGCGGCCGCGCCGAAGAGGAGACCAAACCATGGCCAATGCGCTAAAACCCGGCGATGCAGCGCCCAAATTCGACCTTCCCATCGCGGGCGGCGGGCGCATCAAGCTCGCGTCCCTGAAGGGAAGTCCGGCGGTGCTGTACTTCTATCCTAAGGACGACACATCCGGTTGTACGCAGGAAGCCCTAAACTTCACTGAAAAATCAGCTGAATTTGCGGCGGCGGGCGCCACCGTGATCGGCGTTTCGCGCGACAGCGTCGCCAGCCACGAGAAATTCGCCGCCAAGCACGGCCTGGAAGTGGTGCTCGCGTCCGACGAAGACGGCGCTGTCTGCGAGGCCTATGGCGTGTGGGTCGAGAAGAGCATGTACGGGCGCAAGTACATGGGCGTAGAGCGCGCCACCTTCCTGATCGGCGGCAATGGAAAGATCTTGGAAATCTGGCGAAAAGTTAAAGTCAAAGGCCATGCTGAGGCGGTCTTGGCGGCGCTTCGCGGTTAACGAATCTTGCGATTTTCCCAAGCACAAGCCGCCTATTCGCGCGGCGGCGCGCCTCAACTGCGCAAGACGGTGAATTTTCCGCCGCAATGCGGCGATGAAGGTTGCAATGGCGCTCGGTTTTAGGTCAATTGCGACGGGGCGGGCAGTACAGTTTTTGGCGTCAGGCGGGCGGTGACGGACATGAGCCAGTTCGGAAGTCGAGCGCGCGCGTTCTTTGACCGCGCCTTCCCGGAAAGACAAATCTACCACCGCAGCGGCGGGACCGTGCGTTACGTCTCGCTCTCGCCGTCGCGCCAGGCGCTGATGGCGCTGGGCGCGGTCAGCGTCGCGGGCTGGTGCGTCTACGCCACCGCGCACACGATCGCCGCGCCGTCCATGACCGCGCAGACCAACAGCGAAGTCGAACGGCTGCAGGCCAAGTACGACCGCTGGTTGAACGAAGCCCGCGCCCAGGCCGCCACCGCGCAGGCCCAGCTTGCCGAGCGCACCCAGACCTTCGAACAAACCACCGCCGAATTCGAGCGCCGTCACGAAGTGCTGCGCAGCCTCCTGGAATATGCCGGCGGATCGAGCCTGACGGCCGCGGCACGCCCGATCGAGCGTGACGGCGCCCGCCTGCTGATGCGCGCCTCCATCGACGAGGCCGAGCCCCGCGCCTCCCGCGCCCTCTCCATCGAGCCGATGCAGGTGCAGACCGTCGGCTTCCGCGGCCGGGTCGACCGCCTCGAAACCGAACAATCGCTCTCCTTGGCGGAGCTCGAAGATTCCGTCGTTGAGCGCGCCGAACAGACCCGCGGCGTGCTGCGCCTCACCGGCGTCAGCCTGCAGCGTCTGACCGGCGCCGACGAGGCTGAAAGCGGCGGCCCGCTCGTCCCGCAGAACCTGATCGATTACCTCCGCGACAGCGGCATGAACCCGCAATTCGCGCACCGGGTCAGCCAGGTCGCCGCGCGCGTCGCCGAAAGCCGCCGCTTGCAGGCCGTGGCCGACGCCACCCCGCTTGCGCCGCCGGTCGCCGTCGATTTCCGCGAAACCTCCGGCTACGGCCCGCGCATCGATCCCTTCACGGGCCGCGCCGCCTTCCATTCCGGCCTCGACCTCGCCGCGTTCGACCGCGCGCCGGTGGTGGCCACCTCGCCGGGCACGGTGTCCTTCGCCGGCGTCAAGAGCGGCTACGGCTATGTGGTCGAAGTCGATCACGGCCACGGCTTCAAGACCCGCTACGCGCACTTGCGCGACATTCAGGTGGCGCGCGGCGAGCGTGTGGCGATCGGGCAGCGCATCGGGTCGATGGGCTCAACGGGCCGCTCCACCGGCACGCACCTGCATTACGAAGTTTGGTTCCGCGGGCGCGCGGTTGATCCCGTCAATTTTCTGAGGGCCGGACGACATGTTCACGAACAAGGGTAGATCTGGGGATTCCATGCCGGCCGCGCCGGAGCCGGCTGCGCCGCGCCGCGTGCCGTCGGGCCAGATCGTTCCCTCGATCCTGGCCAATGGCGTGCGCTTCGTGGGCACCATCGAAGCCGATGGCGCCGAGTTGCAGATCAATGGCGAGATCGAAGGCAATGTCCGCGGCGGATCGATCACGATCGGCGACACCGGCATGATCAAGGGCGACGTCGTCTGCGAAACCGTGACGGTGCAGGGCCGCGTCGAAGGCGCGGTGCGCGCCCGCAAGGTGCAACTGATGCGCAATGCTCACGTGCTGGGCGACATCGTGCACCAAAGCCTTTCCGTCGAAATGGGCGCGGTCTTCGAAGGCCAGTGCCGCTATCTGCAGGATCCGCTGCGCGACCAGCCGGGCATTTCGCAAGGCGCAAGCAGCGCCGCGCCGAGCCATGATCCGACCTTCAGCGGCGGCTCCCCGTTCGGCGAGCCCGCGAGCGAGCAGGATCGCCTGTCGCAAGGCGTCATCGTTACGGGCGCGTCGGCCTGACGCGTCTTCTGGTTTGGGTTGGGAATACCGAACTTCGGCCCGGCGGAAACGCCGGGCCTTTTGTTTGGCGACGATCACGCTCCAAGCTCTTGATTGCGCGCCTGAGTCACGTTCGGGATGGATGCAATCCCAAACGATCAGGCTTTAGCGAATGGCGATCGGATTGATCACCGTCTGCACCGCGCCTTCAAAGCGCGGCTGACCCAACACGAACATGAATTCGGTCGCGCCATCCGCCGCCAGTTGCGCGGTGTTGATGTTCTCCAAGACGTGCACGCCGTGCTTGGTCAAGAGCGTCTGGTGCACCACGAATGGCATGTTTGCGTCCTCGAACGGGATCGCCTCCAGCGCGGCCGTGTCGGCGCCCACCATCACCACGCCGAGAGAGGCGAGATACTCCGCCCCTTCGCGCCCCAGGCCCGGCTGCTGCGCGATAAACGCCTGAGGATCCGACTGCGCCTTCGCCGTCATCCAGCCGGTGTGGAACAGCACCGCGTCGCCGCGCCGCAACGTCACGCGCGCAGCCCGCGCCGCGGCCTCGATTTCGGCGCGATTGAACGCCGTGCCCGGCGCGACCGGCGTTTGCCCGTAGTGACGGGTCATGTCGAGCAAAACGCCGCGCGTCGCGGTCGGGGGAATATTCTCCACGCCAAAGCGCGTCACGCCCGTGCCCGCAAAGAAATCCTGCGCGCGCGTGCCGTTGAAATAGACATGGCCCTGGCCCATGTGGCCGAACCCGTCGATCTGCGAACCGATGCCGAGATAGGTGATCAACAGATCGTCGTGGCCGGTGACGCGATTGGCGCCGAGCGCGCCGCCCGCCCCGTCATTCGATTGCGTCACGACCATAGTGTAGGAGCGCCCCGGCCAGGCCGGCGTAGCGCGCCCGGTGACGACGCCCAGCGCATAGACCTGCCCCGTGCGCACAAGGCGCGCAGCGTCGCGCGCCGTCTGCGGCGTGAGATTGTTCATCGCCCCGATCGTGTCGTCGGGCCCGAATGGCGACGGCAGGTTCATGTCCTGCGCGCTCGCCGCGCCGGCGGCGGCCCAAAGCATCGCCGCCCCGATCATCGCTGGAATGCGTGCTGCACGCGTCATCGCGTCCTCCCTTTTTGGTTTTGTGCAAAGACCTTGTCGCCGCAGCGGGCCGCGCGCAAGCCGCGCGGGCCTTCAGCGCGCCTCGGCAATGATCAGGCGATAACCGAGATCGAGGCTCTCCAGCCCCATCACATGGCCGTAGCGCGCGTCCCATGCGCCGGAGCCGAGATCCGCTTCAAGCCGCGCCAAGCCCGCTTCCGCATCGGCGATCTTGGCGAACGAAGACATGCCCGCGCGCACCGCTGGATCGAGATAGGCGCGCGGCCGCCGCCAGAACGCGCCGAGAAAACCGTCCGTGCAGTCATGCGGAATGGGCGCGGCGTCGATTGTCACAGCGCCCAGAATCGGGGCGTAGGCGTCGAGCTTCGGCATGATCGCGCGATCGAGCGCGGCAAGCCCTGGAACATAATCCGCCAGCCAAAAATACGGCGCATCCGCATCGAAGGTGAGGATCACGACGCGACCGTGCGCCACGCGCCGCAGCTCGCGCAAGCCCGCATTCAGATCCGTCCAGTGGTGCACCGTCAGCACCGCCATCGCCGCATCGAATGCGCCATCCGCAAACGGCAACGCTTCGGCGACGCCCTGCACCGCCCGCGCAGCACCCGCCGGCCGCTGACGGATCATTTCCGCCGACGGCTCCAACGCCATCACCTGCCGGTCGGTCGGCTCGTAACTACCGGCGCCTGCGCCAACATTCAAAACCGTGCGCGCATCCCCGAGAGCCCGGTGAATCTGCGCAGCGATGCGCGGGTCCGGTTTGCGCAAGGCCGCATAGCCCACGCCGATCGTGTCATAGAGCGTCATGCTTGGGGCGCCGCGCCAAAATTCGAGAACCGGCACACCATGCCTGACCGCTTCGCCGCTTCAAACCCCGGCGCATAAAGAGACGGCCGGACGCATGCTCTGCGCCCGGCCGCCGGAACGTCTTGTTGCGTAGGAATGCTTGCGCCTTAGCGCACCATTTCCCGCATCGTCGCCGACTGGCGGAACGCCAGCTTCTTCGACGCCTTGATCTTGACCGGCTCGCCGGTCTGGGGGTTGCGGCCCATCCGGGCCTTGCGGGCGCGGATCATGATCATGCCGATATCGCCCAGCTTGACCTTCGCGCCCTTCAAAACGTGGGCTTTCACCACGTCCAGATAGGCTTCCACGAAGCGCTTGGCTTCAGCGCGGGGCAGCTCGGCGTGATCGGCCACGATCTGCAGAAGCGCCGATTGCGTCACCGTTTTGCCGGCGGGCGTTGCGACCTTGATCGACCGCGACGGCGCGGCGCTCTTCGCGGGCGCCTTCTTGGCGGTGGTCTTACGGGCCGTCCCCTTGCGGCTCGCCGCCTTGCGCGGCGCGGCCTTTTTTACTGCTTTGCGTGCCATAGGTCCTCCAATGACCATCCCCCGGCGACCCCGCGCCGGCTTTCCGAAGTTGACGATGTAATCAGGCAATCGCCTTGATTCGGATGCTGATCCTAGTCAAAAGCGCACAGTTTTCCATTGTATTTGCGCAACCGTTTATCGCCGGTTTCCAAAGAGAAACCCGCGCCTAGTCGATATCCGCGACCGCTTCGGCCGGCTCTCCGCCCAGTCTTTGCGCCAGCGCAGCGCCCATGAACGCGTCGAGATCGCCGTCCAAAACGCCTTGCGTATCGGAGGTTTCAACGCCCGTGCGCAAATCCTTCACCATCTGATATGGTTGCAAAACATAAGAACGAATTTGCCGGCCCCAGCCGATTTCGGTCTTGGCGTCCTGCTGGGCTTGCGCCGCAGCTTCGCGCGCCTGCAGTTCGCGCTCATAAAGCCGCGCGCGCAACATCTCCCACGCCTTGGCGCGATTTTGATGCTGGCTGCGCTCCGATTGGCAAGCTACGACGATGTTCGTCGGAATGTGCGTGATGCGGATCGCGCTGTCGGTCTTGTTGATGTGCTGACCGCCGGCGCCGGATGCGCGGAAGGTATCGACGCGGCAGTCTTTTTCGTTGATCTCGACTTCGATCGTGTCGTCTACCACCGGATAAACCCACACCGAAGCAAAGCTCGTGTGCCGCCGCGCATTCGAATCGAACGGCGAAATGCGCACCAGCCGGTGCACGCCCGCTTCCGTCTTCAGCCAGCCATAGGCGTTTTCGCCTTTGACCAACAAGGTCGCAGACTTGATGCCCGCAGTGTCGCCGTCCTGATATTCGAGTTCTTCGGTGCGCATGTCGTGCGCGTTGGCCCAGCGCGCATACATGCGCAACAACATCAGCGCCCAGTCCTGGCTTTCGGTGCCGCCCGCACCGGAATTGATCTCGATATAGCAATCATTGCCGTCCGCCTCGCCGGAGAGCAGCGCCTCCAATTCGGCCTTTTCTGCACGGTTTTGCAGGGCGTTGAGCGTGTCCCGGCCCTCTTCGATCAGTCCTGAATCGCCTTCCGCCTCCGCCAGCTCGATCAGCTCGACGGTATCGGAGAGATCCTTTTCCAGCGCGCGGATGGCGTCGACGCCGGCAGCGAGCTTGTTGCGCTCGCGCATAAGCTTTTGCGCCTTCTCCGGCTTGTCCCAAAAATCGGGACGCTCCGAAAGCGCATTCAATTCATCGAGACGGACGATCGCGCGATCCCAGTCAAAGACGCCTCCGTAGAAGACCGGCGGAGGTTTCGATCTGGTCGGCGAGTTGAGAAAGGTCGGGACGCATAAGAACTCCAGGGAATCATAATTAGCATACGCCATGCGCGCAGCGCTTTGCAGCGCCGCTGATCAACGCAAGGCGCGGCGTCAATAAAGCTGGTCGAGCGGCGTGCTGGATTGCTGCGGCGGCGGCGCAGCCCCGGTGGACGCCGGCGTCGATCCGGTTTCGTCCGCGCGCGAAATCGTATAGCCGCCGAACACGCGCGGATCGATCGGCGCCGTGCCGCCGAAGATAAAGGGCGACGACGCGACCTGAATGGTCGGCTCCGTGCCGGGACGAAACGCTTCGATAATCGTGTCGGTGGTTTCCGCGCCCGGCAACAATCCGGTCCTTGCATCGACCCGCACGAGCCGCACGCCGGAGGGAATGCGGAACGGCGTCGCCGGCTGTCCGCGCAGCGCCTCGCCCATGAAGTCGCGGAAGATCGGCACCGAGATTCGCCCGCCGGTTTCGCCCTCGCCCATATTGCGCGGCTCATCGAAACCGACCCACACGCCGACCACCAGGTCCGGCGAATAGCCGATGAACCATGCGTCTTTGTAATCATTGGTGGTGCCGGTTTTGCCGCCCAGAGGCCGGTTCAGGCTGTTCAAGGCCGTCGCGGTCCCGCGCTGCACCACCCCTTCGGTCATCGAAACGATCTGATAGGCGGTGATGGGATTGAGCACCTGCTCGCGCGCATCCGGCAGACGCGGCGCGCCCTGGCGGCGCCATTCGCCCCGGCAACCGTCGCAGGCGCGCTGGTCGCGGGTGAAGATGTTCTCGCCGTGGCGGTCCTGCACGCGGTCGACCAGGATCGGCGTGATCCGCCGCCCGCCATTGACGAACATGCCGTACGCGGTGGTCATCCGCATCAAGGTGGTTTCGCCCGCGCCCAGCGCCAGCGCAAACACCGGCTGCGTGCGGTCGTCATAAACGCCCAGCCGGCGGCCATAATCGAGCACGCGCTCCGGCCCAAGCTCGACCGCGACGCGCGCGGTCATGGCGTTGCGCGACTGCTCGAGGCCGCGGCGCAGCGTGGTCGGGCCATAGAATTCGCGCGTGTAATTCTCCGGCGACCAAACCGATCCGTCGCCCGCGGAAATCGCCAGCGGCCCATCCTCGATCAAGGTCGCGGGCGTAAGCTGCGGCTGATCCGGCGTCGTCGGCGGCGTTTCAAGCCCTGCCGCATAGACGATCGGCTTGAACGACGACCCCGGCTGACGCCGCGCTTGCGTGGCGCGATTGAAACCCGCTTCCGAGAAATTGTACCCGCCCACCATCGCCAGCACGCGCCCGGTGTGCGGATCCATCGCCACCAGCGCGCCCTGGATCTCCGGCAGCTGGTGCAGGCGATAGCGGCTGCCGCTCGCCTGCTCGACATAAATGATCGAGCCCGCGCGCAGCGCCCGATCGCGATTGGAGCGCGCCGCGCGCGCGGCCCACGGCGGATCGTCGGTGTCGAGCCGCCCGGTCTCGCCATTGTCCAACGTGATCTGCACCGTGTTGCCTTGCGCCGACGTCACCATCGCCCGCCGCCAGCCCGTCAGGCTTGGCGGCGCCGCGGCCGCGCGCAGCTGCGCCTGGATGTCGCCGCCCGCGTCGCCCTGCGCGACCGGCCCGCGCCAGGAATGCCGGCGGTCATATTGCTCCAGCCCGCGACGCAGCGCGTTCGCGGCCAGCACCTGCATGCGCGTGTCGATGGTGGAGCGGATGGACAAGCCGCCGGAAAGAATCGCGTCCTCGCCGAGCTGCTCGACCAGCTGGCGGCGCACTTCCTCCACGAAATGCGCCGACGCGATGTAGCGATCGCCCGAAAGCCGGTCGACGACCTGGATCGGCTCTTCCCGCGCGGCCTGCGCCTCTTCCGCGGTGATGAAGCCCTGCTCCTGCATCTGGTTCAGCACATAGGCGCGCCGGCCGAGCGCCCGCTCCAGCTTGGCGGGATCGCGCGGATCGTAGTTCGCCGGCCCTTTTGGCAGCACCGCGAGAAACGCCGCTTCGCCCAGCGTCAGATCATTGAGCGATTTGTCGAAATAATTGAGCGCCGCCGCGGCCACGCCATAAGCGCGGTTTCCGAGATAGATCTGGTTCAGATAAAGCTCGAGAATGCGCTCCTTATCGAGCGCTTGCTCGATGCGCATCGCCAGCACCGCTTCGCGCACCTTCCGCGACAGCGACCGGTCCCGGCCCGTCAGCATATTGCCCGACACCTGCTGCGTGATGGTCGACGCGCCTTCCAGGCGCCGGCCGCGCAGCACATTGCTGACATTGGAGATCGTCGCGCGCAGCACGCCGCGCGGATCGACGCCGCGATGGCTGCGGAAGTTCTGATCCTCCGCCGCGATGAAGGCGCTTTGCACCCGGTCTGGAATCGCTTCGATCGGCACGAAGATGCGGTGCTCGCGGGCGAACTCCGCCACCAGCGCGCCGTCGCCTGCGTGCACGCGGCTGGTGATCGGCGGCTCATATTCTCTGAGCGCCTCATAGTCCGGCAGCCCCTGCAGGGACATGAAAGTGAACCCCGCCAGCCCCAGGGTGACGACCCCGGCCAGCGCGCCGATCCCGATCAGAATGTTTCTGAGCATGCCGCCTGCTTATCGCTTCCCCGGACGCGGCGCCACAATCCCGCGCCCGCCATGCCTGCGCATGACACATGCTCTAGGGACCGATTATGGCGATTTGTGCGCGCCGCGCATGACGGTTCGGACAAGCCCTCAGCGGGCGGCGTTCAGCAGCGGCGCGGTGAAGTGCTCATCGACCGCCGCGGCCAGCGCGCGCGCGAACGCAGCTTGCTGGCTTGGATCGGCCAGCCGGCGCGCGTCTTCCGGATTGGTCAGGAAGCCCATCTCCACCAGCACCGCCGGCACGTCCGGCGCGAGCAGCACGAAGAAGCCGGCATTGCGGTTGGCGTTGCGCAGGAGCGGCGCGACGCCCTCCAGATTGCGCGTCACGGTCTGCGCGAACGTCGCCGAGCGGTCAGTGGTCTCACGTTGTGTGAGGTCCACCAGGATCTCGCGCACCCCCCCGTCCGCCGGAGCGGCCGCGCCGAAATCGATGTTCCAGCTCTGATTGCCCATCATCGCCTGGGCGCGGTTCGCGCCCCGCTCAGACAGTGTGTAGATCGAGGCGCCCTGCGCCTGCGCGTTCGGATTGGAATCCGCGTGCAGCGAGATGAAGAGGTCCGCTTCCGCCTCCCGGGCGCGCCGCACCCGGTCGTCGAGCGCGAGGTATGCATCGCCGTCCCGGGTCAGGATCACCCGGTAGCCGCCCAGCGCCTGCAGAGCGTCGCGCAGCGCCCGCGCCGAGGCCAAGGTCACGTCCTCCTCACGGATGCCGCTGGCGCTCAACGCACCTGGGTCATGGCCGCCATGGCCCGCATCGATGACGATCACCCGCCGCCGCGGTTCGGCGTCTGGCAGACGCATGCGTTCAGACGGTTCCGGGAAGGCGCGCGCAACCGGCGTGACCACCTCCGCGCCGCCCACCATGTTGAGCGCGAAATTGAGACGGCGCCCGCTGGCGTCCCGCCCCTGGTCGGCCAGGGCTGCGGGGCCCGACAAATCCAGCACCAACCGGGCCGCCCCATTGGGCCGCGGCGCAAAACGGTAGCGAACCACCGCGCCGGCGCCCCGGCCTTCGCCGGCCGAAGCGCCGCCCAGCGCCCACCCGCTGTCGGGAAAGTCGACCACGAAGCGGTCTGGATTGCTCAAAAAGAAGGTTCGCGCCGTCAGCGGGGCGTCACCCTCGACCGTGAGGCGCACGCCCCCTTCGGCCGTCTCCAGCCGGACGGCGCTCAGATCGGCGCGCCCTTGCGCAAAGGCGACGCCAGGATTTTGCGCCGCACCCAGGCAGGCCAGCGCGGTCAGTAAACGAAAGATTGCGTTCATTTCACCCTAACCAGCTGAGTTTAAAGCATAAACAGCTTGAGAAGGGGTTGACGCGGCGCCCCGCTTTGCATTCCCGGGGATTTGGTGCATTTTGCGCTGCATCGGAAATGCCGGCGCGTTCGACCGCGCGGCGTTTTCCGCCGTTTCTCCCCGCGGGATCGCGTCAGGCAGCCGTCACCGGCTTTCCGCCGTCGCGCCCCGTACGAGAGCGAACGCCCCGCCCGCGCCCCACGCGGCGGATTGCTTTGGAGACCAGCATGGGTCCGACAGCCTTGCTTCAAGACGCGCCGGCCATGCCCTCTTGTTTCAGATCGCGCACCGTTCCCGCCCCGCGCCTCGCGCGCGACCCGGCCGCGGACGCCGGCGCCCACGGAGCCCTACATGGCCAAGAAAATGTTGATCGACGCAGCCCACCCGGAAGAAACGCGGGTGGTCGTGCTGGATGGGAGCCGCGTTGACGATTTCGACTTCGAAACGCAGAACAAGAAGCAGCTCCGCGGGAACATCTATCTCGCGAAAGTGACCCGCGTTGAGCCGTCCCTGCAGGCGGCGTTCGTGGAGTTTGGCGGCAACCGCCACGGCTTCCTCGCCTTCTCCGAAATCCATCCCGACTATTATCAAATCCCCACCGCCGACCGCGAAGCCCTGAAAGCCGAGGTCGAAGCCGCCGACGCCGAAGGCGCGGAGGATGAAGAAGAGGACGAAGAGGCCGCAGCCGATCGCCGCCGCCGTCTCGTCGCGCGCCGCTACAAGATCCAGGAGGTGATCCGCCGCCGCCAGATCATGCTGGTGCAGGTCGTCAAGGAGGAACGCGGCAACAAGGGCGCAGCGCTCACGACCTATCTGTCGCTGGCCGGCCGTTACTGCGTGCTGATGCCGAACACCGGCCGCGGCGGCGGCATCTCGCGCAAGATTTCCTCTCAGCCCGATCGCAAGCGCCTGAAAAAGATCGCCGACGAGCTGGAAGTCCCCAATGGCATGGGGCTCATCATCCGCACGGCGGGCGCCAAGCGCACCAAGACCGAGATCAAGCGCGACTACGAATATCTCACCCGCGCCTGGGACACGATCCGCGACGCGACGCTGCGCTCCATCGCGCCGGCGCTGATCTATGAAGAATCCTCGCTGGTAAAGCGTGCGATCCGCGACCTCTACGACAAAGACGTGGAGGAAGTGCTCGTCGATGGCGAAGGCGCCTACCGCGAAGCCAAGGACTTCGTGCGCATGCTGATGCCCAGTCACGCCAAGCGCGTGACGCAATGGCGCGAAACCACGCCGATCTTCGCCAAACACGGCGTCGAGCGGCAATTGGATTCCATCTATTCCCCGGTCGTGACGCTGCGCAGCGGCGGCTACATCGTCATCAACCAGACCGAAGCGCTGGTCTCCATCGACGTGAACTCCGGCCGCGCCACGCGTGAACGCAACATCGAGCAGACCGCGCTGAAAACCAATCTGGAGGCGGCCGAAGAAGCCGCGCGCCAGATGCGCCTGCGCGATCTCGCCGGCCTGATCGTCATCGATTTCATCGACATGGAGGAATCGAAAAACGATCGCCAGGTCGAAAAGCGCATGAAAGACGCGCTGCGCTTCGACCGCGCCCGCGTGCAGATGGGCAAGATTTCCGGCTTTGGCCTCTTGGAATTGTCGCGCCAGCGCCGCCGCACCGGCATTCTCGAAGGCTCTTCGCACGTGTGTGAGCACTGCGCGGGCACGGGCCGCATGCGCTCGGTGGAATCCAGCGCGCTCGCTCTGTTGCGGGGGCTTGAAGATGCGAGCGCGCGCCGCAGCGGCGATGTGTTGGAGGTGCGCGCGCCCAACGATGTCGCGCTCTATGTTTTGAACGAAAAGCGCGGCGCGCTCGCCGTACTGGAAGAGGCGCGCAATGTGCGCATCCGCGTCGTCGCCGACGCTGCGTTGATCCCGCCGCACTTCGAAATCGAATCCGCCGGCGCCTTTGCGCCGGAAAGCGATGAAGAAGCCGAAGCGCCGCGCGCGGCCCGCGCAGCGCCCGTCCGCGCGGTTGAGGAAGAAGACGAACCCGACATCGAAGAGATCGAGGAAGATGTCGCCGCGGAAGCCAATGGCCGCGATGGAGATGGCCGCCGGCGCCGCCGGCGCGGCCGCCGCGGCGGACGCCGCGCGCGTGAGGACGCGCCTCAGACGGTTGAAGCAGCCGAGAGCGACGGCGAGGAGGACGCCGAAACCGAAACCCCCTTCGCCGCCAGCGCGCGCGATGTGAACGGCCGGCGCAAGCGCCGCCGCCGCGGTCGCGGCCGCAGACCGTTTGGCGGCGATGGCGGCGAAGCGCTCGATTTCGCCATGACGGATGTGTCGGCGTATGCGCCCGCGCCCACCGTCGAAGCGCCGCCGCCCGCGGCCAATGACGACGCTGACGCCGACGACATCGGCTTCGACGCCGCGCCTGCTGCGAACGGCCACGATGCGCCCGCAAAACCGGCGCCCGCCGAGCCGGAAGCCGCCCCCATCGCGCTCGTCGCCGCCGCCGAAGAGCGCGACGAACCCGCGATCGAAGCGCCCGAGGCGGAGCCCGCCTTTGTCGACGATCCTTACGAACCGGATCAGGAACGGCGCGAGAAATTCTTCTCCCGTCTGTCGCGTTGGGGGAAGAAAGGCTGATCCGGCGATGCGTCACGCAGGCGTGACACGCTCAGGCCATCAAGCCGCCGCAAAACGCGGCTTGGTGGGCTATGATTGCACGAAGACGTCGCCGCGAGGAGCAAGAATGGCCCGCTTTGCCGCACCGTCCTGGCTGCGCGTGTTCGTCCTGGCGTGCGCCGCGATCTTCGCGACCATCGCGCCGGCCGCCGCGCAAGGCCTGATCCGCGACGCGGAAATGGAAGCGCTGCTGCGCGACTACGCCGATCCCGTTCTCACCGCCGCTGGCCTGCAGCCGGATGATGTCGAAATCCTGATCGTCAATGACCAGACGCCCAATGCGTTTGTCGCGGCCGGCCAGCGCATCTTCATTCACACCGGTCTCGTCACGCGCGCGCAGACGCCAAACGAATTGATCGGCGTCATCGCCCACGAAACCGGCCACATCTCCGGCGGCCACCTCGCACGCAATCGCCAGGCCATGGAAGCCTCGATGCGCCCGGCTTTCATCTCCATCGGGCTCGGCATCCTCGCGATCGCCGCGGGCGCGCCGGATGCCGGCGCCGCCCTGATCAGCGGCGCGCCGCAATTCGCGCAGGGCAATTTCGTGCGCCACACTCAGGTGCAGGAAAGCGCCGCGGATCAATTGGCCGTCACCGTTTTAGATCAGACCGGCCAGTCCGGCGAAGGCCTGATCAGTTTCTTCAACCGTGAATTTCGTCCCAGCGAATTCCTGGTGCGCCGTGCGCCGGCCTATGTCGTCACGCACCCGTTCACGTCCGATCGCGTGGAGGCGCTGCGCCAGCGCGTGGATTCCGCTGAACACCACGGGGCCACAGACAGCCCCGAAAGCATCGCCCGCTTCAATCTGGTGAAGGCCAAGCTGGTCGGATTTCTCGAGCCGCCCGGCCGCGTGCTGGCGGCCTATCCCGAAAGCGATCGCTCGCAACCCGCGCGTTATGCGCGCGCTGTGTCGGCGTATCGCGAATCCCGTCTCGATGTCGCGCGCGGCCTCGTGCAGAGCCTGATCGATGAAAGCCCGGACAATCCCTATTTCGAGGAATTGATGGGTCAGATCCTGTTCGAGAACGGCCGCGCCGCTGAAAGCCTGCCGTTCAATCAGCGCGCGCTCGCGCTGCGCCCGGATGAGCCGCTGCTGCAGATCGCGGTGGCGCGCTCGCTGTTGGGCGCACAGGGCCGCGACGGCGCGCCGGAAGCCATCCGGCAGTTGCAGCGCGCTGTGGCGCTGGAGCCGGACAATGCTTTCGCGTGGCGTGAAATGGCGTCCGCGCACGATCTTTTGGGTCAGGACGGGCTCGCCCGCCTCGCCTCGGCCGAACAGGCCTATGCGGTGGGCGATCTCCCGCGTGCGCAGAACTTCGCCGAGCGCGCGCGCCAATCCTTGACCGCAGGCACGCCGCCCTGGCGCCGCGCCGGCGATATTATCGCCTCCGCGCGCGTCCAGATCGAAGACGAAGGCGGACGCAGCTGATTGCCGGGGACGCATGATGAAAAAACTGATCTTGGCCCTCGCCGCGTCCGCGGCGCTGTTGGGATGTCAGCAGCAGAGCGCGACGCAGGCCGCAGCGCCTGCAGCGCCGACGACGCCGCCCCCGCCCGTGACGGATCTCGCCGCGCTGAGCTTCACGCCGGAACAGCAGGCCGACATCCGCGCCGTCGTGCGCGATTATCTCGTGCGCGATCCCACCGTGCTGCGCGAAGCGCTCGATCAATTGCAGGCGGTGACGGTGGCCGAGCGCCGCCATGAGATCGAGAACGACCCGCGCGCGTTCTCAATCGGACCAGCGACCGCGCCGATCACGCTTGTCGAGTTCTTCGATTATCGCTGCGGCTATTGCCACGCCGCGATGCCATGGCTTCTGAACCTGATCGACAACCGCAACGACGTACGCGTCGTGTTTCGCGAGTATCCGGTGCTGAGCGCAGAGAGCGTGGAGACCGCCAAGGCCGCGCTGGCCGCACAGCGGCAAGGCAAGTATCTGCAATTCCACCAGGCGGTGATGGGCTTTCGCGGCGATCTGACCTCGCAGCAGATTGACGTTCTCGCCCGCCAGGCCGGCGTCGATGTCGCGCGCATGCGCCGCGACATGCAGCGCGAGGACATCGAAACCTATCTGCAGCGCAATCATGAACTGGCCGCGGATTCCGGCGCCAACGGCACGCCGGCCTTCATGATCAACGGCCAATGGCTGCACGGCTATGACGAAGCGCGCCTCAACGACATGGTGCGCGAAGCCGCACGCGGCGGCGCCAGCCAGCAGCGTACGCGCTAAATCAATCCCGCCAGCGGGCTCGACGGATCAGCGTAGCGCTTCTTCGCCATGCGTCCCGCAAGATAGGCTTCACGCCCCGCAATCACCGCATGCTTCATCGCGCGCGCCATGCGCACGGGATCCTTGGCTTCTGCGATCGCGGTGTTCATCAACACGCCGTCGCAGCCCAATTCCATCGCCACCACCGCGTCCGACGCCGTGCCCACGCCCGCATCGACGATCACCGGCACGCGCGTCTGCTCCACGATGAGACGGATGTTCACCGGGTTCTGAATGCCGAGCCCCGATCCGATGAGCGAACCCAACGGCATGATCGCGCAACAGCCCGCATCCTCCAGCTTGCGCGCATAGACTGGATCATCGGAGCAATACACCATCACCTCAAAGCCCTCTGCGATGAGCAGCTTTGCGGCCTTCAGCGTCTCTTCCATGTCGGGATAGAGCGTCTTCTGATCCGACAGCACTTCAAGCTTCACCAGGCGCCACCCGCCCGCCTCGCGCGCAAGCCGCAGCGTGCGCACCGCATCGTCTGCGGTGAAGCACCCCGCGGTGTTTGGCAGATAGGTGAACTTTTGGGGATCGAGATGATCCACCAGCCGCTCGCCAACGTCGCCGGAGACATTCACCCGCCGCAGCGCGACGGTGACGATCTCCGCGCCCGCCGCAGCCGCGGCCTCGGCGTTTTGCGCATAGGACTTATACTTTCCCGTGCCGACGATAAGGCGCGATTGAAAGCTGCGGCCCGCAATGATCAGCGGCGCGTCATCCATCACCCGCCCCCTACGAATTCAACGATTTCCAGCTGGTCCCCGTCGCTCAGCAGGGTCTCCTCAAACAGCGACCGCGGCACGATTTCCCGGTTGCGCTCCACCGCCACTTTCCGGGGGTCGATCCCCAAATCCGCGAGAAACGCCCGCAAATTCGCCGCTTCGGCGGCTTGTTTGAGTTCGCCATTGACGCTGAGCTGCATAGGCCTTCCACTCCGCGCCGACTTGTGACACGACGCGCCCAAGCGCCGCAACCGGCCGCCCGAGCCGCCCCGGAAACACGCCCCTCCATGACCCAATCCGCCGCAAAGCCGATCTATGTGCTGAACGGACCCAATCTCAATCTGCTGGGCGAGCGCGAGCCGGAGATCTATGGCCGCGCCACGCTGGCCGATATCGAGGCCGCCTGCCGCGCGCGCGCTCAGAGCCATGGCTTTCACATTGTGTTCCGCCAGACCAATGTCGAGGGCGAATTGATCGGCTGGCTGCATGAGGCGCGCAGCGCCGGCTGCGCTGTGGTGTTGAATGCGGCGGGCTGGACGCATACGTCCGTGGCGCTGCACGACGCCGTCAAGGCGATCGCCATTCCCGTGATCGAAACACATCTGTCCAATCCCGGCGCGCGCGAACCCTTTCGCCACGTTTCATATGTCTCGATGGCCGCAAAAGGCGTCATCGCCGGCTTTGGCGCGCAATCTTACCTGCTCGCCATTGACGCAGCCGCCGCGTGCGCTGCGCCGTCGTCCTGAAGGAGCAACGTCCCTATGAGCGATAAGAAGCCGCTGGGCGGACCCGATCCCCAGCTCATTCGTGAGCTGGCCGCGATCCTGGGCGAAAGCGGCCTGTCCGAAATCGAGCTTGAGCACGGCGATTTGAAGTTGCGCCTTGCGCGCACCTTGACCGCGGCCGTGCCGATTCAGGCGCCCGTGATGGTCGCAGCCGCAGCGCCGGCAGCGCCCGCGCCACAAGCAGCGCCCGCTGAAGCGCGCGTCGATGCGCGCTCCAATCCCAACGCCGTGACCTCGCCGATGGTCGGCACCGCCTATCTCTCGCCCGAGCCAGGCGCTGCTTTGTTCATCAAGGTCGGCGACACGGTGACCGAAGGGCAAACGCTTCTGATCGTGGAAGCGATGAAGACGTTCAATCCGATCCCCGCCCCGCGCGCGGGCAAGATCAAGGAAATCCTCGTCAACGACGGCCAGCCCGTCGAATTCGGCGAACCCTTGCTCATTCTCGAATAGCGGAGCAGCGCTTCTCATGTTCGAGAAAGTCCTCATAGCGAACCGCGGCGAGATTGCGCTGCGCGTGCACCGCGCCTGCAAGGAAATGGGCATCGCCACGGTGGCTGTGCACTCCACCGCAGACGCCAACGCCATGCATGTCCAATTGGCCGATGAAAGCGTGTGCATTGGTCCGCCCCAGGCGACGAAATCCTACCTGCACATTCCCTCCATCATCACCGCCGCGGAAATCACCGGCGCGCAGGCGATCCATCCCGGCTACGGCTTTCTCTCCGAAAACGCGCGCTTCGCCGACATCGTGGAGAAACACGGCCTCGTTTTCATTGGCCCCAAGGCCGATCACATCCGCCTGATGGGCGACAAGATCGCTGCAAAAAAAGCCGCCGCCGATGCCGGCATGCCGATCGTGCCGGGCTCTGACGGCGGCGTGGAGACCGAAGACGACGCCAAGAAGATCGCCAAGAAAATCGGCTATCCGGTGCTCGTGAAAGCAGCAGCCGGCGGCGGCGGACGCGGCATGAAAGTCGCGCGCACAGCGGACGATCTCAGCGAGGCGTTTTCGACCGCGCGCGCCGAGGCCCGCGCCGCGTTCGGCGACGACAGCGTCTATCTGGAAAAATATCTCGAACGCCCGCGCCACATCGAAATTCAGATCATCGCCGATTCCCACGGCGCGGTGGCGCATTTGGGCGAACGCGACTGCTCGCTGCAGCGCCGCCACCAGAAAATCTGGGAAGAAGCGCCAAGCCCCGCGCTCAATCCCGATCAGCGCGCCGAGATCGGCGAGATCACCGCCAAGGCCATCAAGAAGCTCGGCTATCTCGGCGTCGGCACGGTGGAGTATCTCTATGAAAACGGAAAGTTCTACTTCATCGAAATGAACACCCGCCTGCAGGTCGAACATCCCGTGACCGAGATGATCACCGGCGTCGATCTCGTGCGCGAACAGATCCGCATCGCCGACGGCGCGCGCTTAAGCTTCACGCAGAAGGACATCAAATTCCACGGCTGCGCGATCGAGTGCCGCATCAATGCGGAAAACCCGGTCACCTTCGCGCCCTCGCCCGGGCGCATCGCCGATTATCACGCCCCCGGCGGGCTCGGCGTGCGTCTCGATAGCGCGATTTACGCCGGCTATCAGATCCCGCCTTACTACGACAGCCTGATCGGCAAGCTGATCGTGCACGGGCGCGACCGCATGGAATCCCTGATGCGCCTGCGCCGCGCGCTGGATGAAATGGTCGTCACCGGCATCGACACCACGCTGCCGCTGTTTCGCCGCCTCGCTCAGGAGGGCGATGTCGCCAATGGCGACTACCATATCCATTGGCTGGAGCAGTATTTGAACGCGGAACGCTGACGGGCGCGCATGGCGACGTTTGGGCCGGACGATCTGTTGGATTGCTATCGCCGCGGCGTGTTCCCGATGGCGGAATCGCGTGACGACGACGCCCTGTTCCTGGTCGATCCCGAAGTCCGCGCCGTGATGCCGCTCGATCGCTTTCATGTGCCGCGCAGACTGGCCCGCACGGTGCGCAGCGACGCTTTCGCCATCACCGCAAACGCCGATTTTCTGAGCGTTCTCGACGCCTGCGCGGAAGAAACTGAAACCCGCCCCGACACCTGGATCAATGACGGCGTGCGCTGGCTCTACACCGCGCTGCACCGGCGCGGCTACGCCCATTCCATCGAGGCGCGCCGCGACGGCGCGTTGGTCGGCGGACTCTATGGCGTGGCGATCGGCGCGGCGTTTTTCGGCGAGAGCATGTTCTCGCGGGCGCGCGACGCCTCAAAAGTAGCGCTCGTGCATCTCGTCGCGCGGCTGCGGCGCGCCGGTTTCGTGCTGCTCGACGCGCAATTCATGACCGATCATCTTGAGCAATTCGGCGCAAACCCGCTCACAAGACGCGCGTTTCGCGAACGCCTGGACGATGCGCTGGCGCGCTCAGCCTCAACCGAGCGATTTCTTGCCCCGCTCAGCGGCGCTCAGGCTCTGCAATCGATCGCCCAAATGTCGTAAACTGGGTGCTGCAGCGCAGAGAGGCCCGGCGAAGAGGCGAACATCCAGCCGGAGAAGATCTCCTGCTTCTGCGCCTCCGTCTCCCCGCGCACGGGCGGGGTGTCGAACACTTCCACGAACACCGTCACTTCCGGCGTTTCTTCCGGCGGCGCCTTGCTGCAGCGGCGTGCGACGATCTCCAGCGTACCGAACTGCACAGGCCGTCCGACCGGCGCATTGAAATCGCGCGCATGGCCGGTGACCTTATCGAGCCCGCGCAGCACCGCGGTTTCCGCATGCGCGCTGCCTACGACCGCCGCCGTTAGCATCGCCAAAGCGGAAAGCACAGCCTTCATGATTATTCCGCCTCCTCCGCATTGGCGTTGCCGCCCGATCCGCTCGCCGCCGAAGCCAGAAGCGTCAACAGGTCCACGCTGCCTTGCGTGTTGATGATCTCGCCGCCCGCGGGGATCGGCTCCAGACCATTCTGTTCAATCGACACATACGCGCCGCCCAGAAGGCCGTCCGAAGATACTTTCGCGGTGGCCTCATCGAGCACGTCGACGCCCTGATCGATCGCGAACGTCACGCGCGCGCGATAATCATCGGGATTGAGCGAAACATTGCGCACCACGCCAACTTTCACGCCGGAAATGCGAACATCGGATCCGACATTAAGCCCATCAATGCGCCCAAATTGCGCCGTCAGTTCGTAAGCGCCGGCGCGGCCTTCCCCGCCGCGCGCCTGGCCCGCCGCAAACACGAAAAACAGCGCCGCGACCGCCAGCACGATCGCGCCCAACACCAGTTCGGCGGTTTCTTCCTTGAACATCGCGTCAATCCTGATCGGGGGTCCAGGCCTGATAATCGCCGGTCGCAGGCGCGCGCTCGGCGGCGCGGGCCAGACTACCCGGCGGGCGATACGCGAACACCGTGCCCGTCAGATTGGGCCGGTGCGGCTTTTCCCAGGGCCGGCGCGGCAGCGGCGCCACCGTCGGCGGGTCTTGGAACGTGTGGTGAAGCCAGCCGTGCCAGTCCGGCGGCACGCGAGAGGCTTCCGCCAGGCCCTTATAGATCACATAGCGCCGCTTGCGGCCTTCCAGGCTCGGCCGCCGCTCCTCGAAATAGCGATTGCCCTGCTCGTCCTCGCCGACGAACGCGCCGCGGCGATTGATGTCGAAGACCGCGCCGAGCGTGGCGCCGTTCCACCAGGTGAAGAGACGATCGAGCAAATGCGAACCCTGCCTGCGCCGCATCACGGCGGCGCAACCTTATGGCGCCCGCGCGCCGGAGCGTCCAGCAGGCGCATTCATCAAGATTTAGGGATATTCACAGGGTCGCGGCCACCATATGTTGATGTTGCGCATCAGCAACGCTAGCCTCGCAGGGGCATGGAGACTCACTGCGCATGACCATCGACGCCCTGGAATGGACCCGCCGCCGCGTAGAGCTTGAAGATCTCGGCGTTGAGACCGAGGTCGAGACCCCCACGCACTGGTCGGAAACCGCCCTGCGGGAAGCGATCATCGCGGGCCTAGCCATGCCAACCGCGGACGGGCTCTCTATCCGCGCCGGCATTGAATCTCTCGCAGCCCAGCTCGGCGCGCCGGACCTCGCCCCGCTCTTGACCGCTCGCGCCGCCGCCGTCGATCCGGGCGTTCTGCGCGGCGCGCCGTCGCTGGCCATCCTGGCCTGGGAGCCTGCGCGCGAATGGGCCTGCCTGCAGGAGGCGCAGCGCCTCATCGCCGAGGGCGCGGTGCTGGGCGTCCGCGGCGCCCCGAGCCCTGCCGCACTCGATGCGCTCGACGCCGCCGCCCGCATCGCCGCACATGGCGCCCGCGCAGATCAGGCGCCGGCGCAGCTCGTGCTGGCGACGCCGGGCGAAGACGACCCCTTCGACCTCGCGAGCCTGGAAGAGGCGCGCCTGCGCGCCAGTGCGGCGCTGAGCGCCGGCGCCCGCACGCTCGACGCAGCACTCACCGAACTCGCCATCGACATCGTGCGCTCCGGCATGGACGCGCAAAACCCGAATGTCGCCCGCCGCGCCCACGCCGCGCGACTGGCCGGCGCGACCGACGCCGACATCGCCGCGGCGCTCTCCGGCGTGGCCCAACGCGGCGCCTATGCGGAAGCGATTGAAGCAAGCCCGGCGCGCCGGCGCGCCGCGGTCGCAGCGTCCGATGCGCAATCGCGCCTGCCCATCACCGCGCTGCGGGCCGCCGATCCCACCGGCGCGCTGGCCGACGACGCGTCGGTCCTGGCGGCGGCGGGCTCGTTCAATCTCGCCGCCTTCGCAATCGATGGCGAACTGGATCACGAAGGGCTCAGCGACGCAGCCCACACGCTCGCCCGCGCGCTCATGAGCACACGGGACGCCGACGGCGTCGTCGTTCTGCGCCTGCAAGGCGCAGCCAGCCTCGTGCTGCGCCTGGGCCTTGCCTATGACAGCGCCGCAGGCCGCGATATGGCCGCCGCCGCCGCAGCGCTCGTCACTGCGCGCGCGCAAGCCGCGCTGACGCACACAACGCCGCCCAGCAAATTCGATCGCGCAAATTTGGACGCAATGCGCGCGCATGCAAACGCACTAGCCGCGCGCATCGGCGGCGATCTCGGCGCAGCGCTTGCAGCAGCGTGGGACGCGCTCGACCGGCTCTCGCCGCGCATGCGGACAGCGTTTCCCATCGATGCGCAGGGCGCGCGCAGCGTCGACGCGCAAGAGCCGGGCGCTGCACCGATCGCCGCGCTGACCGGCTATGGTCTGCGCGGCCGCGGCTTCGGCAAAGTGCTGCGCGACGACGTGATCTGCGCGCTGCGCGCGTTGGGCTATTCGGAAGAAACGATTGCGCGGCTGCGCGCGCACGCCGAAGGCCGCGGCACGCTTGCCGATGCGCCGGGCGTCAATCTCGAAGCGCTGCGCCGCCGCGGCCTCGATGACGCTTCGCTCGACGCCATCGAAGAAGCCGCGCGCGACGCCTTGAATGTGCGCACCGCCGTCCATCCTTTGGTGATCGGCCCCGCGACCACCGCCAAACTCTTGAATCTTCCGCCCGAAATCGCCGCAGGCAAGCGCGGCGATTTCCTGAAGGCGCTCGACTTCACCGACGCCGAAATCGCCGCCGCCGACGCCTATTGCATGGGCGCAGGCGCCGTGATCGGCGCAGCCGAGCTTGCAGCGCAACATGCGCCCGTGTTCGCGGCGGGCGACGCCATCGGCGCGCAGGCGCGTCTCGACATGGCCGAAGCGCTCGCGCGCGTCACCATTGGCGCAACATCGTGCGCGCTCACCGTCCGGCATGACGAAAACATCGAAGACGCGCTCGCGCGCGCCAAAGCGGCGGGCCTCGCGCTGGTGCGGATCGAGCGCGCGCCGCTGCCGCCTTTGACGCTGGCGCCGCTGACCGAAGCCGCAGCGCCCGCCGCCATCATCGAAGCGCCCAAACAGCCCGCGCCGGATCCCCTAGAGCGCGCCGCCGAACGCCGCCGCCTGCCCGATCGCCGCAAAGGCTATATCCAGAAGGCGCAGGTCGGCGGGCACAAAGTCTATCTGCACACCGGCGAATATGACGACGGCAGCTTGGGCGAAATCTTTCTCGATTTGCACAAGGAAGGCGCCGCGATCCGGTCGCTGATGAACAATTTCGCGATCTCGGTGTCGATCGGCCTGCAATATGGCGTGCCGCTGGAGGAATTCGTCGACGCGTTCCTCTTCACGCGCTTCGAGCCGGCCGGCGAGGTGCGCGACAACGCCGCCATCCGCCACGCCACCTCGATCCTCGATTACGTGTTCCGCGAATTGGCGGTGTCGTATCTGGGCCGCTCCGATCTCGCCCACGTCGATCCATTCGACGCGCGCGGCGATGGCCTTGGCCGCGCCGCCAACGAAGCCGAAAGCGCCGCGCGCCTGATTTCACGCGGCTTCTCCCGCGGCGCCGCAGCGCCGGACAATCTCGTCGTGCTGCGCCCGAAATCGCCGGCGACGCAAGCTGCGCCGACACGCGAACGCGTCGCCCCGCCCCCGCGCGCACAGGCGCGCTATGAAGCGGAGTCCTGCCCGACCTGCTCGAACTTCACCCTGGTCGCTGAACGCGACGGGCTCGCCTGCGTCAGCTGCGGCTGGAAGGAAAAGGAAAGCCGGAAGGGGTAAGCTTTCCTTCTCCCCTTGTGGGAGAAGGTGGATCGACCGCGCAGCGGTCGAGACGGATGAGGGGTGACGGCGGCGTCATTTCTGGGCTCGCGCAAGCACCCCTCACCCGGTTTCGCTCTGCGAAACCACCCTCTCCCACAAGGGGAGAGGGTTGCCGGCGCCCTACTCCACCACGCGAATGTGCAGCTCGCGCAATTGCTTGAGCGAAACCTCGTTCGGCGCCTGCATCATCAGGTCCTGGCCCTGCTGGTTGAGCGGAAACGCGATGACCTCGCGCAAATTCTCAACGCCAGCGAGCAACATGACGATGCGGTCCACGCCCGGCGCCGAGCCGCCGTGCGGCGGCGCGCCATAGCGGAACGCGTTCAGCATGCCGCCGAATTTCTCCTCCACGAACGCAGCGTCATAGCCTGCGATCTCGAAGGCTTTCAGCATGATCTCCGGCTTGTGATTGCGGATCGCGCCGGAGGATAATTCCACGCCGTTGCAAACAATATCGTACTGGAACGCGGTGATGTTGAGGATCGTGGCTTCGTCCTTCGCGTCGAGCTTCAAGAACGCGTCATGATCGAAATTCGGCATCGAGAACGGGTTGTGAGAGAAGTCGATCTTCTTCTCCTCCTCGTTCCATTCATACATCGGGAAATCGACGACCCAGCAGAACGCGAACTGATCCTTGTCCACAAGGCCAAGCTCTTCGCCGATCTTGGTGCGCGCCAGCCCCGCAAATTTGTAGAACGCCTTCGGATCGCCGGCGACAAAGAACGCCGCATCGCCGATGCCTAAGGCCAATTGCCCGCGCAGCGCCTCCGCGCGCTCCGGCCCGATGTTTTTCGCGATGGGGCCCGCAGCGCCTTCTTCGCCCTCGCGCCAGAAAATATAGCCAAGGCCCGGCTGGCCTTCGCCCTGCGCCCACGCATTCATCTTGTCGCAAAACGCGCGGCTGCCGCCGGACTTGGCCGGGATCGCCCACACGGAATTGCCGGGCTTCTCCAGCATGTTGGCGAACACTTTGAAGCCCGAGCCTTTGAAGTGCGCGCTGACGTCCTGCAACACGATCGGGTTGCGCAGGTCTGGCTTGTCCGACCCGTACTTCGCAATCGCATCCGCATAAGGGATGCGCGGAAACGCGCCCGATTTCGTCACGCGCAGGCCGCGGCCGAATTCCTCGAACACGCCTGCCAGCACCGGTTCGATCGCGTCGAACACGTCTTCCTGCGTCACGAAACTCATCTCGAAATCGAGCTGATAGAATTCGCCGGGAGAGCGATCCGCGCGCGCGTCCTCGTCGCGAAAACACGGCGCGATCTGAAAATAGCGGTCAAAGCCCGCCACCATGAGCAATTGCTTGAACTGCTGCGGCGCCTGGGGAAGCGCGTAGAATTTTCCCGGATGCAGGCGTGAGGGCACCAGAAAATCGCGCGCGCCTTCCGGCGACGACGCCGTCAGGATCGGCGTTTGAAACTCGGTGAAGCCCTGTGCGGTCATGCGATTGCGCAAACTCGTGATCACGCGGCTGCGCAGCACGATGTTCTGGTGCAGGCTGTCGCGGCGCAAATCCAGGAACCGATAGCGCAGGCGGATGTCTTCCGGGTAATCCGGCTCGCCGAACACCGGCAGCGGCAATTCCTGTGCTTCGCCCAGCACGTCCACCGCGTCGACGCGCACCTCGATCCCGCCGGTCGGCAGGTTGGCGTTCACGGTCTCCGGCGTGCGCTCCACCACGCGGCCGTCGATGCGCAGCACCGTTTCCGCGCGCACGCGCTCAAACGCGGGAAACGCCGGCGATCCCGGCGTCGCCACCAATTGGGTGACGCCGAAATGGTCGCGCAGGTCGACGAACAAGAGCCCGCCATGGTCGCGCTTGCGGTGCACCCAGCCCGACAGGCGCACATTGGCGCCCGCGTCCGACGGCCTGAGCTGAGCGCAGGTGTGGGACCGGTAGGCGTGCATGGAGGGCTCCTGAGGGCGCTTTTGGGCGCGAAAGGCCGGGACAAGCGCACGCGCTGCGCCTTCGTGTCAAGCAAGCGCGCCCGCCCTTGACCGCGGCGGTCCGGACCCCCAATCAGAAGGCCATCCCCGTTTGCGCCGCGCGTTGCGCCCGGCGCGGGACTTCAGACATGCGGATGATCACTCAAACCGCCGAGCTGGCGGACTTTTGCGCGACGCTCGCGCGCGGCGAATTCGCCGCCATCGACACCGAATTCATGCGGGAATCCACCTATTGGCCGAAGCTGTGCCTGGTGCAGGCCGCAGGCCCGGACGTGGAGGCCGTCATTGACCCGCAGGCCGAGGGCCTCGATCTCGCCCCGCTCCTCGACGTCATGCACAATGACCGCGTCGTCAAAGTCTTCCACGCAGCGCGCCAGGATCTCGAAATCTTCCATCGTCTGAGCGGCGGCGTCCTGCCCGCGCCCGTGTTCGACGCGCAGATCGCAGCGATGGCGGCGGGACTGGGCGATTCCATCGCCTATGACGCACTGGTCGGCGCGCTCTTGAAGCGCCGCATCGACAAATCCTCCCGCTTCACCGATTGGAGCCGCCGCCCGCTCAGCGAAGCGCAGCTGACCTACGCGCTCGCCGACGTCACCCATCTGCGTGACCTCTATCCGCTTCTGCGCGGCAAGCTGGAGACCGCCGGTCGCTTGCACTGGATTGAAGAAGAGCTCGCAGGCCTGCTCGATCCGGAGAACTACGACACCGCGCCGGAAAACGCCTGGCGGCGTCTGCGCCCGCGCCGCTATGCGCAGGATTATCTCGCCGCCCTGCAGGCCGCCGCCGCCTGGCGCGAACGCGTCGCCCAGGCGCGCGATGTGCCGCGCGGACGCATCCTCAAGGACGACGCGATCCAGGAAGTGGCGGAACAGAAGCCGCGCACGCCGCAGGCGTTCGACCGCCTCCGCGCAGTGCCGCGCGGCTTCGGCGCCTCGCGGCTTGGCCAGGATCTCGCGCAGACGCTGGAAACCGCGCTCGCCGATCCGCATCGCGATGCGATCAAGCTGGAGCGCCCACCGTCCCCGCCGCCCGGCGTGGGTCCGACCATCGAATTGCTCAAAGTGCTGCTGAAGGTCGATGCGGAAACCCACGGCGTGGCGCCGCGTCTGATCGCGACCAGTAGCGATCTTGAGGCGATTGCAGCGTCCGACGACGCCGATGTCGCGGCCATGCGCGGCTGGCGGCGCGATCTCTTCGGCGCCCGCGCGCTCGATCTCAAGCACGGCCGCATCGCTCTGAGCCTGAAGGACGGCAAGGTCGCCGTCGCCGCCGTCGATGAGAGCAGTTCCCGACAAACTTGAAACAGTCTTCGGACGCGGACGGTTCTACGCTTACGTCTACACCTGATCTTCACGCAGATTGACCGGCGCGCCGAGCGCTGCGCCCAGCGCCTCCAAGCGCTTGATCGCTTGTTCGCTGATGAGATGGGTAGCGCCTGGCGCCACGATCAGCGCGAGGCCGGCGGCGTCCTTCTCAAGACGCACATGGCGCAGCAATACCGGGCTGCGCGCTGAGACATCCGCGCCGAGCCTCAGAGCCGCGCCCAGCGCAATCGCCGCGCGGCGGCCCTCATCGTCCAAGAGCCGCTCATATGCCGGCGCGGTGGACGCGCTCTTGGTGTGGCGGTGATGGATCGCGGCCGCCAGAAACGCGCGTTCGGGATGGGAGATCGCCGCCAGCGGCGCACGTGCGATCAGATCGAACATCAGCTCCGCGCGTTGATCGGGATGCAACACTGCGCCCACATCAGCCAGCCGCGCCGCCGCCGCGCGCACGATGCGGTCGCGCTCGGCCCCGAACACATTGCCCGCTTGCGCAAACAAGGGCTCGATCCAATTGGCCAGCGCTGCGCCGAAATCCGACGCACGGCCGGCCTGACGCGCGAACGCATCCGCCGCAGCCAGAAGCGGATGCTCCGTGCGCTCCTGCGCGGTGAGGCGCTCATACAATAGCCCTTCGCGCAGACCGTAGGACGACAATACCACGCGCTGAAAATCGCCGAGCGTGAGCACACGCTCCATCACCACCGCCGCATAGGGCAGTGAATCCGCACGCTTGGCGGCGGCTTCCTCCAGCGTCTGCAGCGAGCGCTTGGATTGCTTGCGAATGAACTCAATCACCTTGAACGCATCCGCGCGCGGCATTTCGTGATGATGCAGCACCGCGATGGGATGGCGATTGAGCGCAACATCGATCCGCCCGATCGCGCGCCAGGCGCCGCCGACGGCGTAAAAATCCTTGCCCGATTGCGTGAGCACTTCCGACGCCGACAACGCCGCGTCGGCCGTGTCCGCAACCGTCGCGTAATTGAAGCCGCTCTCTTTCGCGAGCGCCAGGTGTCCGAGCCGGAAGGTTTCGCCCTGCCCCGGACCATCGCCAGTGAGGGCGATCAATTCCAGGCTCGACCCGCCGAGATCGCCAACGACGCCGCGCGCTTCCGGCGCGCCCGCCAACACGCCTAGCGCCGACAGCCGCGCTTCCTCCGCGCCATCGATCACCCGCAGCGCAATGCCGGTTTCGCGCCGCACGCGCGCAACGAACTGCGCGCCGTCGGCGGCGTCGCGCACTGCAGCGGTCGCCACCGCATCGACGCTGGCCGGCTTCCGCGCCTCGATGATTGCGGAAAATCGCAACAACGCCTTGAGCGCTTCCGTCACGCCGGCGGGAGACAATGCGCCGGTCTCGCCGAGATTGCGGCCAAGGCCGGCCATCACTTTTTCATTGAACACCGCCGTCATCGCACGGCCGTCGAGCCGATAGATGACAAGCCGCACGGAGTTCGAGCCGACGTCGATCACCACCGCTTCGCGGGGCGGCGGACGCTCAGTTGGCGCGCGGGCCGACATGCTGGAATTGCGGCGGGACGCTGTCTTTCAGCGCTTTCCCGCGTCCGGAGAGAGAGGGATTGCTCATGAAATAGGTGTGCGCGGAGAACGGTTCATCGAGTCGCGAGACATCCACGCGGCGATAGCGGCCGTCCGGCCCCATGTACCAGCTCTGCGCCTCGTCCGCGAGATTGGCCATCATGATCTGATCGAGCACCTGCTTGTGCACGCTGCTGGTCTCGACCGGACACATCACCTCCACGCGGCGATCGAGATTGCGCGGCATCCAGTCGGCGGAAGAAATGAACACTTTCGCCTCCGGATGCGGCAGGCCGTGGCCGGCGCCGAAGCACATGATGCGCGAATGCTCCAGAAATCGTCCGACGATCGATTTTACGCGAATATTGTCCGACAAGCCCGGCACACCCGGCCGCAGGCAACAAATGCCGCGCACGACGAGCTCGATCTTCACCCCGCCTTGCGAAGCCTTGTAGAGCGCGTCGATGATCGTGGTGTCCACCAGCGCGTTGAGCTTCGCCCAGATCGCCGCGGGCCGTCCGGCCTTGGCGTGTGCGATTTCCCCTTCGATCAGCTCCAGGAGCTTTTCCTTGATGCCGTTCGGCGAAATCGAAACTTTCTCCATCTGCGGCTGGGCGTAGCCGGTGATGAAGTTGAACAAACGACCCGCATCGCGCCCTAAGGCCGGCTCGCTGGTGAACAGCGACAGATCGGTATAGATGCGCGCCGTGATCGGATGATAATTGCCGGTGCCGAAATGCGCGTAATGGCGCAGCTCCTCGCCCTCGCGGCGCAGGATCAAGCTCACTTTCGCATGCGTCTTGAAGTCGACGAACCCGTAGACGACATTGACGCCCACGCGCTCCAACGTCTGCGACAGGCGCAGATTTGTCTCTTCATCGAACCGCGCCTTCAATTCAATCAGCGCGGTGACGTTCTTGCCGTTCTCTGCGGCCTCGATCAACGCATCCACGATCGGGCTGTCGCGCGTGGTGCGGTAAAGCGTTTGCTTGATCGCCACCACGGCGGGATCGCGCGCGGCCTGCTGCACGAACTTCACCACGACGTCGAACGTTTCGTACGGATGATGGACCAGCATGTCCTTGTGGCGGATCGCGGCGAAGATATCGCCGCCGAACTCCTGCACGCGTTCCGGCGACCGCGGCTCGTACGGCGAAAACTTCAAGAGCGGCCGGTCATCGACGATCAGCTGCGACAGATCGGCAAGCCCGAGCATCCCATTGGCGATGGTGACGTCGTAAGGGTCGGCTTGCGTTTCCTCGATGATGAAGGCGCGCAGATCCTCCGGCATCGCCGCCTCGATCTTGAGCCGCACGATGTCGCCGAGCCGGCGCTGCTTCAACAGCGATTGAAATTCGAGAAACAGGTCTTCGGCTTCTTCCGCCGCCTCCACGTCGCTGTCGCGCACGACGCGGAACGCGCCTTTCGCGGCGATGTCGTAGTCTGGATAGAGCTGATCGAGGAACAGCGTGATCGCGTTCTCCAGCGGAATGAACCGCCGCTCGCGCTTGCGCGGCTCGCGCGGCGAAGGCGGATCGATTTCGATGAAACGCGGCGTGTTGGTCGGCACCGGGATCAGCGTCACCAGCGGCCTTTGATCCTTGCGCCGCACCAGCCGCAACGCCAGCACGAACCCGAGGTTCGGCACAAACGGAAACGGATGCGCCGGGTCGATCGCCATCGGCGTCAAGAGCGGAAACACCTTCTCCATAAACATCGGGCGCAGCGATTCCCGTTCCGCCGCGCTCAGTTCGGTTTCGTCCAGCACCACAAGGCCCGCGGCGCGCAATTCCTTGCGCAGCACGCGCCAGCGCTGCTGCTGCTTGTCCATCAAGGCGCCGGCGGCTTCCTGAATTTGCGTGATCTGCTCGGCCGCCGTCAGCCCGTCCTGGCTGCGCGCATTCAGCCCCTTCTTCATCTGCTCGTGCAGACCCGCGACCCGCACCATGAAGAATTCATCGAGATTGTTTGCCGAAATCGACAAGAACCGCAGACGCTCCAAAAGCGGATGATTGGGGTTTTCCGCTTCTTCCAGAACGCGCGTGTTGAACGCCAGCCAACTCAGCTCGCGGTTAATGAACCGTTCCGGCGACGAAGCCAGTTCGGCCGCGCTCGCGGCCGTCTGCGCGGGCCGTTTGCTTCTGCGGCTCTCGCTCATGGCGCTCCAGGCTCCGGTTCTAAACCCAGCCCCTCCATATCCGACAAGGATCGCATTTGCATTAAGGCCCGCCGCGCCAGCACGACCGAGACCGGTTTCGCGCCCCGCACGATCTGGGCGTCGAGCACATCGGCCAACGCGGCGGCGGCGGCGAACGTCCGCTCCATCCGCGCCGCGAGATAGCGCGCCGCCGCGTCCGTCAGCTCGATATAGCGCTCCCGGCACAGCCGCCGCAGCACCACTTCCAGGAGCGCATCGTCGGGCTCCTCCAGCCGCGCCGTCGGCAGCGCCTTCCACCGCGTTGCGAGATCGGCGGTAACCGCGGGCCACAACCCCGGCGGCCGCAGGCCCGTCATCAGCACCGCGCCCCCGCGATAGCGCGCCAGGTCGAGCGCGTGCGTCAGGCCCGGATCGTTGGCCGTCTCGCCGGCGTCGTCGATGAAAAGGCACCCGCCGGCGGCGTCGAACGCCGCCTCCACGACCCTCGGATCAGCGTCAGCGGGGATTGAGCGCGCGGCGGTCTCCGCGGCCCAGGCGCCGCCAAGATGGGTTTTTCCAGCCCCGCGCGGCCCGGTCAGCGCCATCGCCCCGCCGGGCCAGCGCCGCCAATGGCGCAACAGCTCCGCTGCCTCGGCGTTGGCGCGCGTCACCACCAGGGTTTCGGGCGCGCGCTCGCCCATACGGAATTCAAACAGGCGCGGTTGGGTGCTCACGCGCGCAGAATATCACCGGCCCGCAGCGCGAAGCACGGGCCCGATGGCGTTTTGCTCCATGATAACCCCATGGCGGCGCAACTCCGCCGCGAGCTGGCCCGCGTCGCCGACAAACGTGAACGACACCAGCGCGCCTTCCCGGGCCACCGCCTCGATGCGGATTTCTGAAATCATGGTCGCCGCGGCGGCTTCCAGGCCGGACTTGATCCGCTCCCAGTCCGCCTCGTTGCTGTAAAGCGCCGAGGCCGAAACCCGCCCGCGCTGCCCCGTGACCGAAGCGGCGCGCGACTTCCACTCGTTCTGCACCCGCTCATTGGCCTGCGCCGCCAGCGACCGCAGCGCGCCCTCAAGTCCCTCCGCGCCGACCCGCGCGGTGACCGAACCGCGGTCCCGCGGCGGCCCGCCCGGGCCGACCTCGACCAGATCCGCCGTCGCCGTCCCGCCGAAGATGCGCAGGCTGGCGTAAAGCGCCGACGCTGCCGAGGCGAGCTGCGCATACGGCGCAGCCGCGCGCCAATCCGGCGCCCCGCCCAGCGTCACCGGCGCCACCACCAGCGGCGCAAGCTCGCCGTCATAACCGCCCTGCTCCCAGGCCGCGCGCCACGCCACCGCGGCGTCATTGCCCGCGCCCGCCGGCGCGATCGGCGCAACCAGAATTGGCGCGCTGCGCGCTTCGATCAGCGAGAAGCCGATCTGGCGCAGATACGTGCGCACCAGCCCGTCGTTGAAGCGCACGCCGACGCGGCCGACATAGCGCGTCGCCGAACGCCGTTCATTTTCGATGTCGAGACTGATCGCCATCCGCTCCAATTGCGCGGCGTCCGGACGCGGCATGCCGAGCCGCGCGAGATCGTCCGGCAGCGCAACGCGGCGCACCAGCCGCTCGAATGCGGTGCGATAGCCGGCCGCGAACGCCTGCGCCTGCGCTTCCGTCGCGCTGGCGGCGGTGGCGTCCACCGCCACGCCGCTGACCGCATAGACGCTGTCGCGGCCCTGCGCGCTTGCCGCTCCTGAGAAGAGAGCGCAGAACGCAAGTGCTGCCGCTGCGGCGATTCCAGCGATACTCGGACGGTTCATGAGGCTCAGTCCCTCCACTGACGCGCGATCGCGCTGCCGCCCCGCGCGGCGCGGGCGCGTTTACCTAGCAATGTCCGTCCGAGGCGAGAAGGGCGCCGCCGCATGACAGGTCCGTCAGGAAAAGCCGCAACCGATGCCTATCGCGCCTCCGGCGTTGATATCGATGAAGGCGCGCGCCTCGTCAGCCTGATCGCGCCGGCGGCCAAGTCCACCGCGCGCGCCGGCGCGCTCGGCGCGCTCGGCGGCTTTGCGGCGAGCTTCGACCTGAAGGCGGCGGGCTTTGCGGATCCCATTCTGCTGACCACCACCGACGGTGTCGGCACGAAGCTGAAAATCGCCATCGAAACCGGCCGTCATGCGCAGATCGGCGTCGATCTTGTCGCCATGTGCGTGAACGATCTTCTCGCGCAAGGCGCTGAGCCGCTGTCGTTTCTCGATTATTATGCGTGCGGAAAACTTGACGCCGATCAGGCCGCGATCGTCGTCAACGGCATCGCCGAAGGTTGCCGCCAGGCGGGCTGCGCGCTGGCCGGCGGAGAAACTGCGGAAATGCCCGGCATGTATGCGCCAGGCGATTATGACCTCGCGGGCTTCGCCTTGGGCGCGGCCGAACGCGGAACGCTGCTGCCGGATTTCGCCGCGCAAAAGAAAGGCGACGTGCTGATCGCGTTGGCGTCTTCGGGGCCGCACTCCAATGGCTATTCGCTGATCCGCAAAGTGGTCGCAGATCGGAAGCTGAGCTGGAGCGCGCCCGCGCCGTTCGCGCAAGGCCAAGACTTGGCCGATGCGCTGCTGACGCCGACGCGCATCTATGTGCGCACTGCGCTGCCTGTGATCCGCCAGGGCTGGATCAAGGGCGCCGCCCATATCACCGGCGGCGGGCTGATTGAAAATCCGCCGCGCGCGGTCGCGCCGAACCTCGCGCCGCGCCTGGATTGGAGCGCATGGGAGACGCCGCCCGTGTTCCAATGGCTGCAAGACGCCGGCGGCTTGAGCGACCACGACCTGCGCCGCACTTTTAATTGCGGCATCGGCTTCCTTCTGATCGCATCGCCCGCGCACGCCATGGACGTCTTGGCCGCGCTGAATGAGGCGGGCGAAGACGCCTTCGTCTGCGGCGAACTCGCAGCGGCCTGACCATGAGGCTGGCGTTCCTGGCCTCGAACAACGGCTCGTCCATGCGCGCGATCATCGCGGCGCGCGACGCCGGAACGCTCGACGCCGAACCCGTTCTGATCGTCTCCAACAAGAGCGCTGCGCCCGCACTCGCCTTTGCCGCGTCGCGCAACATCACCGCACGACACATTCCCACGCAGCCCGACGACACCGCCGCGGATGCCGCGTTGCGCGATGCGCTTTTGTCGGCGCACGCCGATCTGGTGATCTTGTCGGGCTATCTGCGCAAGCTCGGCCCGCAGACGCTTGCCGCTTTCGAGAACAAAATCCTCAACGTGCATCCAGCGCTTCTGCCGGATTTCGGCGGGCCGGGCATGTATGGGCGCCGCGTGCACGAGGCGGTTGCCGCCTCAGGCGCGCGCCAGAGCGGCGCCACGATCCATGTCGTGGATGCGCACTATGATCATGGGCCGATCATCGCCCAGCGCGCGGCCGCGCTTGCGCCCGGCGACGATGCGGCCGCCATCGAGCGCAAAGTCACCGCGATCGAGCCGTCCTTGTTCGTGGAAACGCTGCAGCGCATCGCGCGCGGCGAAATTTCGCTCTAGCCGACGATTTCGTCGTCCTTGAAGAAGAACGCGATTTCGATGCCCGCATTCTCCAGGCTGTCCGAGCCGTGCACGGTATTGGCCTCGATGCTGGAAGCGTATTGACGCCGGATCGTGCCGGGCTTGGCGTTGTAGGGATTGGTGGCGCCCATCACGTCGCGATACGCGGCCACCGCGTTCTCGCCTTCGAGCACCTGCACCACGACCGGGCCTGACGTCATGAACTTCACCAGATCGCCAAAGAACGGGCGCTCCTTGTGCACGCCGTAAAAACCCTCGGCCTGCGCCTTGGTCATTTTGATGCGCTTTTGCGCAATGATTTTCAGGCCCGCGTTTTCGATCATGGCGTTGATTTCGCCCGTCAGGCTGCGCGCGGTCGCGTCAGGCTTCAAAATGGAAAACGTGCGTTCAACGGCCATGGCCAGCGGGCTCCGAAAAATCTGCGGCAAGCAAAAGGGAGCCGCTCTATAGCGGCCTCATGCGACACTTTCTAGGTGCGCTAGCCGCAGCGCAGACTGGAGACCCGTCCTTCAGAAGAGACGTGGATGTTGAGCCGCCTGGGCGCATAATCCTGCGTCACCATCATCTCCGGCGTGATCACCCGCGACCGCGGCGGCAGCGCGTTGCGGTCGATCTCTGCGGCCGGCTCGCCGATCAGGCTCGCGAACGCGGCCATGCCGCAGGAATCTTCGTCCGCCGTGGCCGGATTGGGCGTCACCGGCGCCGGCGCCACGTCATCGCCGGCCACGCCAACCGGCCCGCCGAGGGTTTCCGGTTCGCCCGCCGCGCAGGCCCCAAGGCCCATAAGCGCGAGCGCCAAAGCCAGCGCCTTCATGCCTTCTTCTCCCATTTTCCGCGCGCGACCTCGCGCCAATAGGACACCGCATACCCGTCGTCTTTGGCTTTTTTCCAGCGCGCCCGCGCCTGCGCGACGGCGGCCTCGTCGCGCCCGTCAAACAAGACGCACACCCGCTCGAACAGCGCCGGGTCCCCCGGTTCGGCCCCGTCGATGGCGAACAACGCCTTGGCGTCATTGGGATTGCCGTCGGCTTGGGTCAACAGCACCGGCTGGCGCGCGCCGTCGCGGCCATGCGGCAGGAAGGCGTCGTCCCGGTAGGTCCACAGCGCCTCGTCGAGCGCATCGAGCCGCTCCGGCGCGGTCCCGCGCACCAGCGCCCGCCAGCCGCGCGACACGCATTTCTCCAAGAGCGGCGGCAGCGCCTGCTCCAGCTCGGAGTTTTCCAGATGGTAGAACCAGAGTTCAGCCAGCGCTCAGTCCTCAAACTTGTGCGCAATCAAACGGTTGAGCAACCGCACGCCATAGCCCGTCGCCCAGCTGGGGTGCAGCGGATCATCGTAGGGCCCAGGCTTCCAGGCGGTCCCGGCGATATCGAGGTGCGCCCATTTCACGCCGTCCTTGATGAACCGCTTGATGAAGCTGGCGCCGATGATGGAGCCCGCAGCCGGCTTGCCGGCGATGTTCTTCATGTCCGCGAACGGGCTGTCGATCATCTTGTCGTAGGCCGGCCCCAGCGGCAGCCGCCACACCGGCTCGCCCTCGGCCTGGCCCGCCGCCACGATCGCGCCGGCGAGGTCGTCATCATTGGCGAACAGGCCCGCATATTCGTGGCCGAGCGAGACGATCACCGCGCCGGTCAGCGTCGCCAGATCAATGACGGTCGTGGGATTGTGCTGATCCTGCGCGTACCAGACCGCGTCCGCCAAGAGCAGCCGGCCCTCCGCATCGGTGTTCTGGATTTCGATGGTCTGCCCCGACATGGTCTTGACGATGTCGCCGGGCCGCTGGGCGTCGCCGTCGGGCATGTTCTCCACCAAGCCTACGACGCCCACGACGTTCGCTTTGGCCTTGCGCGCGGCGATCGCCATCATCGCGCCCGACACGGCCGCGGCGCCGCCCATATCGCCCTTCATCTCCTCCATGCCCGGACCGGGCTTTAAGGAGATGCCGCCGGTGTCGAACGTGACGCCCTTGCCCACGAGCGCGATCGGCTGCGCGTTGGCGTTCCTGAGGCCCTTCCAGCGCATCACCACCAGCTGGCTCTCGCGCGCGCTGCCCCGACCCACGCCCAGGAGCGCGTGCATGCCGAGTTTCTCCATCTCGGCCTCGCCCAGAACGCTGACCTCCAGCCCGAAGCGCTCGAGCTCTTTGAGGCGCCGCGCGAATTCGGCCGGGTAGAGCACGTTCGGCGGCTCCGCCACGAGATCGCGCGCGAAATGCACTGCCTCAACCAGCGTGGACTCTTTTTCATAGCGCGAGCGCGCCGCCGCCGGCCCGTCGAGCACGACGGTGATCTCCTGCAGGCTCGGCTTCTGCTCCGGCTTCAGCTTGGTGCGATAGGCGTCGAAGCGATACACTCCCAGCCGCGCGCCGATCGCGGCCCGCGCGGCCGCCTCCGCCGCGGTCAGATGCGTCAAGGTCTCCGAATGCAGGACCAGCTTCTCTCCGCCGGAGCCATTGACCTTGCGTGCCGCCGCGGCCCCGAATTTCTCCGCCGCAGCGCCTTCGGCGCGCTCCAGATCGCCGACGCCGATCACCAGGATGCGCGCGGCGTCTACGCCCACGGGGCTGAAAATCTCCAGCATCTGCCCGGATGCGCCGGTGAAGCGCGCGGTCTGCATCGCCTTGGCGATCGCCCCATTGGTCTTGGCGTCGAGCGCCTGCCCGGACGCCAGCAATTGCGCCTTATCCGCCGCCATCACTGCGATGGCGTCGCCCCGTCCCTCGGCGGCGAACTTGATGTCCATAAAATGACCTCGCTTCGGCGCAGGAATGCCCCGCGCGCCCTCTTTCACTGGGTTCAAACGCCGTGGTAGCTCATGCGCCTTGATTTTGGGAAGCCGCGCCTGGGCGCGCGGCGCAAACGGCGCAGTCCGCGCCGGAGCCGCGCATGAACAAGCTGGAGGCTTATGTCTTTCGCCAGGCGCTGGGCCCGCTCCTGGCCGTGCTGGGCGCGCTGTCGGCCGTCGCCATCCTCACGCAGGGCCTCAGCCAGCTCGATATCATCGTCAACAACCGCCAGTCCGGGCTCGCCTTCGCCTGGGTGACGCTGCTGACCATCCCGCAGCTGATCTCGATGATCCTGCCGCTCGCGGTGTTCTTCGCCGTCGCCTACGCCATCAACCGCATGCACACCGAAAGCGAGACCGTGGTGGCCTATGCCGCCGGCGTCTCGCCGACGCGGCTGGCGAAACCGATTTTCATCCTCTCCGTGCTCGCCGCGCTGTTGCACCTGTGCGTCACGACATTGATCCAGCCGGCCAGCTATCGCGAAATGCGCGAGACTATCCACGCGGTGCGCGCCGACGTCGCCTCGTCCTTGGTGCGCGAAGGCGCCTTCACCTTTCCCGCCGACAACCTCACGCTCTATGCGCGCTCGCGCGGCGCGCGCGGCGAAATGCGCGACGTGATGATCCATGACGCCCGCCCGCGCGAGCCTTTGACCTACACCGCGCGCGAAGGCGCCATCGCCATGATCGACGGCAAACCGGCGATGGTCATGCGCGCGGGCCAAATCCAGCGCCAGCGTGACGATGGCCGCCTCGAAGTGCTCGATTTCGATCAGTACGTCGTGCAGCTCGGCGAATTCTTCACCGCCACGGATGAGTTCATTCTGAAACCGTCCGACCGGTTCTTGAGCGAATTGTTCTTTCCCGATCTCACCAACTTTTTCGATCAAAGAAATATCGATCGCTTCCTCGCCGAAGGTCATGGCCGGCTGTCGGCGCCGCTGTTGAACCCAGCCTTGGCGCTGATCGCGATGGCAGCACTCCTCGGCGGCGATTTCAGCCGCCGCGGTTATCTGCGCAGATTGGGCGCAGCCGCGATCCTGGCGGTGATCGTCCGCGTCCTGGCGCTGGGCGTTCAGTCCTCCGCGATCGATGATCCGGAACTCAATCCGCTGCAATATGCGCTGCCTGTTCTGGTGATGATCGCGGCCGGCTGGGCCCTGATGTCCGCGCACCCGCGCCGTCCGCCCAAGCGCGCGATGGGCGTGTCGATGCAGCCGGCGGAGTAGACGCGGTGCGGTTTCTGTTCACGCAACTGGGCGGCTATCTGTTTCGCGGTTCGGCGTTCGGACTGGCGGTGGCGCTGGGCGCCGTGCTGGCGTCGATCCTGCTGGTCGATCTGGTCGAGCAGATGCGCACGCTCGGCTCACGCATCGAACTTCCGCTTTGGGCCGCGATGCGCCTGACGCTGATGAAAACGCCGCTTCTGATCGAGCAGACGCTGCCTTTCGTTGTGCTGGCCGGCGTCATGATCAGCGTCATCCGCATGAACCGCACCAGCGAACTCACCGCGATGCGCGCCTCCGGCGTCTCAGCCTGGCGCTTCCTGGCGCCGAGCGTCCTGGGCGCGCTGCTGCTGGGCATTGTCGTGATCCTCGGGCTCAATCCGCTGGGCGCGCGCCTCTACGACGAATACGAAGCCGCCGAAGCGCAGCTGCTCTCCGAAACCCCGCAACCGCCCACGCTCCGCAACGGCGTCTGGCTGCGCCAGGGCGATGAAAACGGCCAGGTCGTGATTCAGGCCGACGAATTGGACCTGAAGACCGCGCGGCTGACGCGCGCGACCTTCTTCTTCTACGACTATGACGGCGCCGATCTGCGCTTTGCCCGCCGCATCCGCGCCGAGATCGCCGATCTGAAACCCGGCTTCTGGCAATTGAGTAATTTGGTCGAGGTCGCCGCCGGCGAAGCCCCGCTGCGCGAAGACAAGCTCGCCATCCCCACCACGCTCAATCCGTCCGAACTGCTCAACCGCTTCGTCAATCCGGTTTCGCTGTCGTTTCTGCAGCTGCCGCCCTTCATCGCCGAAGCGCGCGCGGCGGGCCTGACGCCCGTGCGCTATGAGATCAAATTCCAGACGCTTCTCGCCTATCCCGTGATGCTCGCGGCGATGGCCGCGCTGGGCGCGGCGTTCTCACTGCGCCTGCACCGCATGGGCGGCGTCGCGGCCTGGAGCGCAGCGGGCGTGGCGCTTGGCCTGCTCCTGTATTTTTTGAGCCAGCTGGCGGCCGCTTTTGCGGTCACCCAGGCGGTTCCGCCCGCGGTCGCGGCCTGGAGTGCGCCGCTGTCGGGACTTTTCGCAGCGCTGGCGATGGTGGCCTTCATGGAGGACGGCTAACCTCCACAGGCTCAAGCCTTGCGGCGCTGGACGGCCCTGCCGGACACGCCTAGGACGGGACGGGGAAGTGCGAAGAGGGTCGCGCATGGTCCGTGGGGAGGTCAGTTCCGCGCGGCACGCCGAGCGTCAGCCGAAAGGCTGGGCCACGCTCGCCGCCGTGCTGGCCGCCACCACGACCGCGACGGCCGCCTATGCGCAGGCGCCGGCGGAGGCGCCGCCTGCCGCGCAGGGCCAGGAAGAAGACGTCGTCCTGCTTGAGGCCGATCAGCTCACCAACGACGAAAACGCCAACACGATCACCGCCGAAGGCGATGTGCAGGTCCGCTATCAGGGCCGCACGATGCGCGCCGACCGCATTATCTACAATCTCGACACTGGCGACATCCGCGCCATCGGCGGCGTGGAGATGGTCGAGCCGAGCGGCGACATCACCACCGCCGAGGAAATGCAGGTCGATGAGGCGCTGACGCTCGGCGTTGCGACTGAATTGCGCGCCCGCCTTGGCGGCGTCGGCACCGTCGCCGCGCGCACCGCGGTGCGCCGCTCGGAAGGCGAAAGCGCGCTCTCCAATGTGATCTACACCAGCTGCCCGATCTGCGTGGACGGCTCCCGCCCGCCGACCTGGGCGTTGCGCGCCCGCAGCGCAGTGCAAAACACCGACACCAAGATGATCTCGTACCGGGACGTCACGCTCAACGTGTCGGGCGTGCCGGTGCTCTACCTGCCCTATTTCTCGCATCCCGATCCATCGGCGGGACCGCGCTCGGGCCTATTGATCCCCGATCTCGGCCGCAACCGGCGCCTCGGCACCTATTACGAGCAGCCCTACCATTGGGCGATCTCGCCCTACCAGGACTTGACGCTCACCGGCCAGGTGCATTCGCGCGTGCACCCGCTTCTGGGCGCGGAATACCGCAAGCGCTTCTGGTCCGGCGATCTGCAGCTTGAAGGCACCATAACCCACGAACAGGATTTCGACGGCGACGGCGAAACCTTCGGGCCCGAAAGCACGCGCGCGCACATTTTCGGCTTCGGCCGTTTCCGCATCAACGATTACTGGCAATGGGGTTTCGGCGCCGAACGCGCGTCCGATGATCTGTATCTGCGCCGCTACGACATCGACGGGGCCGGCGAACGCCGCGGCCCGTATCTCGGCACCAATACGCGGCTGATCTCCCAGCTCTACACCGAAGGCCAGGACGCGCGCTCGTTCGCCTCCGCGGCTGTCGTGTCGTTCCAGGGCCTGCGCGAAAGCGATGACACCACGCTGCTGCCGGTGATCCTGCCGGTCGCCGCCGCCGAGCGCGTCTATCGCGATCCCATTCTGGACGGCCAGCTGAAGCTGCAGGCCTCGACCGCCGTCCTGCATCGCACCGAAGGCAATGACAGCGCCCGCGCCACGGCAGGCTTCGATTGGCGCGCCGACACGGTGTTCGGGCCGGGCTGGGTCGTCAGCCCCTTCGCCCAGGCGCGCGGCGACGCCTACCGCGTCGACGACGCTTCAGGCGACGAAACAATCACCCGCGGACTTGGCCTGGCGGGCGTCGAACTAAGCTGGCCCTTCATCCGGCCCGGCCGCAACGTCGATGTCCTTGTCGAGCCGGTCGCGATGGGCGCGATCGGCACGGACGGCGGCGCCAACGATCCGCGCATCCCCAACGAGGACAGCCTCGGCTTCGAGCTCGACGATTCCAACCTCTTCCGGCCCAACGCTGCGCCGAATTACGATCTCTGGGAGCCGGGCGGCCGGATCGCCCTCGGCGTGCGCGCCGCCGCGCGCGCGGCCAACGGCAATGCCGCCAGCGCGCTGATCGGCCGGCGCTGGCGCGACGAAGACGAGCCCGCCTTCAACCCCGACACCAATCTCAGCGGGCGCGCATCCGATTGGGTCGGCGCTGCGGAAGTCGATCTCGGGCGCAATTTCGGCGCGCAAGTCCGCTTCCGACTGGAGGATGAATCTCTGGAGCTGCAGCGCACCGACGCCTCCGTGCGCGCGGCGGTTTGGCGTGTGTTCGGCCAAGCGCGCTATTATTCGATCGATCGCGGCCTCAATCCCGGCGCGCCGGCGCGCGAAATCTATACTACTGTCGGCGCCGATCTCGTGCGCGGCTGGCAAGTGCAGTACGGGATTCGCCGCGACCTCGATTCGGACATAAACCTGAGCCAGGACCTCAGGGCGATCTACCGGGATGATTGCACCTTCCTGGAGCTCGCCTACACGCGGTCGGAAACGTTTGACCGGCGCCTGGGCCCCAATGAAGGCTTTCAGATCCGCATCGGTCTGACGTCCCTTGGCGTTTTCGGCGGCGGCGATTAAGCGGCCCTGCCGGCTTGGAGACTATGCCGATGAAGTGGACTTGCGGATTGGCCATGGCGGTCGCTCTGGCGGCGCACGCCCCCGCGCCGGCGCACGCCCAGATGGCCGAGGCGGTCGCCGCGGTGGTGAATGACGAGGTCGTCTCCACCTATGACGTGCGCCAGCGTGCGCTGCTGATCTTGATCTCCTCCGGCATCCAGCCGACGCAGGAATCGCTGCAGCAGGCCTCAGCGCAGGCTTTGCGCGATCTCGTCGATGAGCGCCTGCAAATGCAGGAGGCCAAGGAATTCGAGATCGAGGTGCCCGACGACCAGGTCGATGAGCAGCTCTCCGCCATCGCGCGGCAGAACAATTCCAGCGCTGAAGCGCTCGCGCGCGGCTTGGCGGATTCCGGCGTGTCGGTGACCACGCTGCGCAACCAGATCCGCGCCGACATCGCGTGGCGGCGGCTAATCGGCGGCCGTTACGGCTCGCGCGTGCGGATCTCCGACGTACAAATCCGCGAAACCCAGCAGCGCATCGCCCAAAGCGCCACCCGCGCGCAGTATCAGGTTTCCGAAATCTTCCTCGGCGCCGGCAGCCAGGAAGAAAAGGATCAGGCCGAGCAATTCGGCTTGCGCCTGTTGCAGGAAATGCAGCGCGGCGCGCCGTTCCCGCTCGTCGCGCGTCAGTTCTCTTCTGCGCCGTCAGCCGCTGCGGGCGGCGATCTGGGCTGGGTCGGCGCCGGCGAAATGCGGCCAGAGCTTGAATCGGTCGTCGCCAGCCTCCAGCCCGGACAAGTGTCGCGCCCGATCCGGTCCGAAGACGGCATCTACATTCTAGCGCTGCGCGATCGCCGCGAAGGCGTCGATCCCGCCACGACCACCCGGGTCTCGCTGCGCCAGATCAGCGCGCCGGCGTCGAGCCGCGCCGCATTTGAACGTGCGCGCGCGCGCATTGCATCCTGCGATGACTTGGCCGGCGCTTTGGCCGCCGCGCCTGAAGCGCAGGTTGCCGATCTCGGCGAAGCGCTGCAGGCGGATTTGTCCGAAACCGTGAGCGCGCAAATCGCCAACGTGCCTGTCGGGCAAGCGTCGCCAACGACCGAATCCGGCGATCTCGTACAGGCGTTTGTTGTGTGCGCGCGCGCGACCGGCGGCGGCGGCGTGCCGGATCGCGATGAAATCGAGGATCGCCTCTACGAGCAGGAATTGGCGATGCTCTCCAATCGCTATCTGCGCAATTTGCGGCGCGAAGCGACCATCATCACGCGATGACGCAAGGCCCGCCCCTCGTCGTCTCGATGGGCGATCCAGCGGGCGTCGGGTTGGAGATTGTCGCGCGCACGCGCGCACAAGCCAAAGAGGCGCCGCGTTTCGTGCTGCTGGGCGATCCGGACGCATATCGCCGCGCGGCGACGCGCATCGGATTTGACGACGCGCGCGTTCTTCTTGTCGATCGGATCACTGCCGCACAGCTGAGCGCAGACGCGCTCGATATCCTGCCGATGCCTCTGGCGCGCGTGGAAACGCCCGGCGTGCCGGATCCGGCCAATGCGACCGCGATCATCGCCGCGATTGAGACTGGCGCAACCGCCTGCCTGCGCGGCGAAGCCCGCGCCCTTGTCACGCTGCCAATCGCCAAGGCGCCGCTGCAGGCTGCGGGATTTGGATTTCCCGGCCACACCGAATTCATCGCCCATTTGTGCAAAGACGCGCCATGGCCGGATGCGCGCGGCCCGGTGATGATGCTGGCGTGCGATGCGCTGAAAGTTGCGCTCGCCACGATTCATGAACCTCTGTCTGCCGTAGCCCCGCTCATCACGCGCGAACGCGTGATGAACGTCACGCGCGTGGTCGCCGAAGCGATGGCGCGCGATTTTGGCCTTGCTGCGCCGCGCATCGCCCTGGCGGGATTGAATCCGCATGCCGGCGAAACCGGCGCGATCGGCCGCGAGGAAGAAAGAATCATCAATCCCGCGGCCGCCGCGCTGCGCGCCGAAGGCGTGAACGTCTCCGATGCGCGCTCCGCCGACACGCTCTTTCATGACGCCGCGCGCGCAACCTATGACGCAGCGATCGCCATGTATCACGACCAGGCGCTGATCCCGATCAAGACGCTCGATTTCTGGGGCGCGGTGAATGTCACGCTGGGCCTGCCGATCGTGCGCACATCGCCCGATCACGGCACCGGCTTCGACATTGCCGGCCAAGGCGTCGCCCGCACGGACAGCTTCATCGCTGCGCTGCGCATGGCCGACGCGATGGCCCAGCGCCGCGCGCACGCATGACCGGCGCGCCGCCGCTGCGCGACGCGCTGAAAGCGCAAGGATTGTTCGCACGCAAGGCGCTAGGCCAGCACTTTCTGCTGGACGAAACCATCTGTGCACGCATTGCGGCCGCCGCCGGCGACCTGCGCGCCAAACCCGTGCTTGAAATCGGTCCAGGCCCCGGCGGGCTGACGCGCGCGCTCCTGAACGCGGGCGCCGATCCTTTGTTCGCGATAGAAAAGGATGCGCGCTTTGTGGACTTCCTGCAGCCGCTTGCCGTCGGTTCTGAAGCGCGGTTGCGCATCATAGAAGCGGATGCGCTTGAGATCGATGAGGCGGCGCTCCTGAGCGGCGCGCGCACGACCATCGTCGCCAATCTGCCCTACAATGTCGGCACGCCGCTTTTGGTGAAGTGGCTCAAGGCCGGTCCGTGGCGCGGCGACATGGTTTTGATGTTTCAAAAGGAAGTAGCTGAACGCATCGTCGCCCAGCCCGGTGAACCCGCCTATGGCCGCCTCGCCGTTCTGGCCCAGGCGCGTTGTGCGGCGAAAATGGTTCTGCGTGTGCCCGCAGGCGCGTTTTCGCCGCCGCCGAAAGTGGACTCAGCCGTGGTTCATCTCACCGACAAGCCGGACGCATACGCCCACCTCGACGCGCTGGAGCGTGTCACAGCCGCCGCTTTCGGTCAGCGCCGCAAAATGCTGCGCAGCGCGCTGAAGACGCTCACGCCCGATTCCGAACGTTTGCTCCATGCAGCAAGCATCGAGCCGACCGCGCGCGCGGAGGAGATTGGATTGGCGGGGTTCCTTGCCTTGACTGAAGCGTGGCGCGCCGGCGCACCATGAACTTCCGTCCCTCCCCTCGCGGGGAGGGACGGCGCTTTCCAGAATCTCGCGCGCCTTGCGCCTAAGCCGTCCTGCCTTCAAGCCGCGCCTTCGCGCGCTCCGGGCCGATCAGCGCAAACAGCGCCGCCATGTCGGGACCATGCTCCATGCCCGTCAGCGCCTGGCGCAACGGCATGAACAGCGCCTTGCCCTTGGCGCCGGTTTTGTCCTTCACCGCATCGACAAACGGTTTCCACGTCTCAAGCGTATAGGGACCGGGCGGCGTCAAGGCGGCGGCCGCATCTGTAAACGCCTTGTCGGAGATCACCGGCTGAAGCGGGCCTTCCACCACACGCCGCCAGGCGTCGACCTCGCCGAACACCGAGAGATTGGCCTTCACCGTATCCCAGAAGCGTTCGCCGAGATCGGCGTTCATGACGCTAAGCCGCGGCTTGGCCGTTTCATAAGTCATCGCATGCAACACCGCCGCATTGATGCGCTTCAGCTCCTCGACATCGAAGCGCGCGGGCGCGCGGCCAATTTTGTCGAATGCAAACTCATCGACCAACTCGTCGAAGTCCGCGCGGGCTTCAATCGGATCAGACGTGCCGATCTTGGCGAGGTAAGAGAGCAGCGCCATCGGCTCCAATCCCTCATCGCGCAATTCCGCGATCGATAGCGAACCAAGGCGCTTCGACAGCCCTTCGCCATCCGCGCCGACGAGCAGCGGAAAATGCCCCAGCGCCGGCGCCGCGGCGCCCAGCGCTTCAAAGATTTCGATCTGCACGCCGGAATTGGTGACGTGATCTTCGCCGCGCACGATGTGCGTGATCGCAAATTCCACGTCGTCGACGACCGATGGCAGCGTGTAGAGATAGCCGCCGTCCGCGCGGATCAGCACCGGATCGCTGAGCGACGCGGTGTCGATTGATTGATCGCCGCGCACCAGGTCAGTCCAAGCGCGCCGCTGGCCCGACAATTTGAACCGCCAGTGCGGCGTGCGCCCTTCCGCTTCCAGCGCCGCGCGATCGGCGGCGCTCAGCGACAGCGCCGCGCGGTCATAGACCGGCGGGCGCCCGCGGCTTTGGGCGATGCGGCGTTTGCGGTCGAGCTCCTCTTCAGTCTCGTAGCAGGGATAAAGCAAGCCCGCCTGCTTCAGCCGCTCAGCCGCGGCCTCGTACGCCGCGAACCGCGCCGATTGGTTGGCCTTGTCGTCCCAGCGCAGCCCAAGCCACGCCAGATCGGCCTCGATCCCCGCCTCAAACGCCTTGGTCGACCGCGCAAGGTCGGTGTCGTCGATGCGCAGGAGCATGCGTCCGCCCTGCTGGCGCGCGAACAGCCAGTTGCGCAGCGCAGTGATGATGTTGCCGACATGAAGCCGGCCGGTGGGCGAAGGCGCAAAGCGCAGGCGGATGGTCATGAGGCGCGCTTTATGCGTCCGTTCGCGATCGCGCTTCAAGCGGGCGCAGCCGCTCGTGCGCCCCTGCGGCTTGGCCTCCGGCGCTGCCGGCGATAGCGTGGCGGCCTGAACGTTCAAAAGCGAAGGAAACGCCATGGGCATGCGATCGAAGGAAATCCGCCTGAAAAGCCGCCCGATCGGCACGCCCGCCGCCAAGGATTTCGAATTGGCCGAGATCACCCTGCCCGACCCCGGCGCCGGGGAAGCGCTGGTGAAAAATCTCTGGATGTCGGTGGACCCTTACATGCGCGGGCGCATGTATGACCGGGCCAGCTATGTCCCGCCCTTTCAGATCGGCGAGGCGCTGCAGGGCGGCGCCGTCGGCGAGGTGGTCGCGTCAAACGATCCCGCGCTGAAGCCGGGAGACCTCGTCCAGAGCATGTTCGGCTGGCGCGAAGGCTTCGTGGCCCCCGCGGCGAGCCTGCAGAAGTTGCCCTCCGGCAACGCCCCGCCGCAGGCCTATCTCGGCGTGCTCGGCATGCCCGGGATGACGGCCTATTCCGGTTTCCTGCGCCTGGGCGAACCCAAGCCCGGCGAGGTGGTGTTCGTCTCCGGCGCCGCCGGCGCGGTGGGCTCCGTCGTGTGCCAGATCGCCAAGATCAAGGGTTGCGAAGTCGTCGCCAGCGTCGGCGCGGATGATAAAGCCGCCTGGCTGAAAGGCCGCGGCGTCGATCATGTCGTCAATTACAAGACCTGCGGCGATCTCCTGACCGCCGTGCGCGCCGCTGCGCCGAAAGGCATCGACATCTATTTCGACAATGTCGGCGGCGAACACCTCGAAGTCGCGCTGGAGCTGGCGCGTCCGTTCGGCCGCTTCGTCGAATGCGGCATGATCTCGCAATACAACAATACAGAGCCCACGCCCGGCCCGCGCAACATCATCTATGTCGTGGGCAAGAGCCTGCGCATTCAGGGCTTCATCGTCACCAATTTCATGGACATGCAGCAGCAATTCTTCGCCGACATGTCGCAATGGATCGCCGAGGGCCGCATCGCCTGGGAAGAGACCGTCGAACACGGAATTGAGAACGCGCCGACCGCGTTTTTGAAGCTGTTTTCAGGCGGAAACACCGGCAAGATGCTCGTGAAGCTGGGCTGATCCGGCGGCTGGGTCGGCGATGACGCGACTGTTCCTTGCCTATGTGATCGTGGATTGGAGCGCCGCGGCGAAGCCGACGACGGGCCCGGACTCCATCTGGATCGGCGTGTTGAAACGCAATGTGCGCTTTCAATTGACCTTTGAAGCGCACAATCCCTCCACGCGCGCCGAAGCCGAAACCATGCTCGACGCGATCCTAAAGGATCTCGCCCGCAAGGAAGAGCGCGCGCTCGTCGGCTTCGATTTTCCCCTTGGCTTTCCGCGCGGAACCGCAAAAGCGCTCAATCGTCCCGATCCGCCCTGGAAATCCTTGATCGATTACGTGTCGGCGGAAGTGAAGGACAAGCCGACCAACGCCAACAATCGCTTTCAGGTCGGCGCAAAGATGAACCGGCTCATGAGCGGCGAGGCGTTTCCGTTCTGGGGCTGTCCGGCGCGCGACGCGCAAACCATGTTGATGACGAAGCGCCCGCGCGAGCATGGTCCTGAGGATTTGCCGGAGTTTCGCATTGCCGAAAAAGCGCTGCGCACGCCATCGTCGGTGTGGAAGCTCTATTATCAGGGCTCGGTTGGCGGCCAGGCGCTCACTGGATTGCCCGTTGTAAAGCGGCTGGCTGGCGCGCGCGGCGCGGCTGCGCGCATCTGGCCGTTCGAGACCGGATGGCGCCCGCTCGCGCCTGCCGATCTCGACGGCGTGGAATGCGTCTTCGCCGAAGTCTATCCCTCGCAGTTCGACGTGCGGCCCAATCCCGGGGAAGTGAAGGATTCAGCGCAGGTGCGCACCGCCGCTGAACGCTTCGCCGATCTCGACGCCAAGGGCGGCCTTGGCCGCCTGTTCGGACCCGACAAGGACGATGCGCGCCGCACCGTGATTGAACAGGAGGAAGGCTGGATCCTCGGCGCGACCTACTGAGCCGGCGCCGCGCGCGCCGTGCGCCGCGCCGTCAGCGCCAGAAGCCGCCCCGCCAGCACCGCCACCGACACCACGCTGCCGATGAAGATCGCCCACATGATCCCTGCGACGCCGTGGCCCTGCACTTCGCCCCAATACGTGGCGAGCCCCGGCATGATGATGGCGTAGGCCAGAATGTGGCTCGCGGTAGGAAACCAATTGTCGCCCCGCGCCCGCAGCGCCGAGGCGGCCACCACCTGTCCGCCGTCCGGCGCAAGGATCGCCGCAGCGATCGGCATCAGCCCTGCAATCAGCGCAGCGATCGCAAGATCGGCCGTGTACGCGCGCGCGATCGCGTGCGGCAGAAGCAGCAAGACAACCGCAAAGGCGATCATCGCAATCGTGTTGACGCCCAATCCCGTCCAGCTTGCCCGCGCAGCCGAGGCGCGGTCATTGCGTCCGGCCGCTTCCGCCGTGAGCACCGCGGTTGCCGTCGACAGGCCAAGCGCGATCATGAACACCAGCGCCAGCACATTGAGCAAAATCTGGTACGCCGCGACCGCCTCTCCGCTCACGCGTCCCGCGATGATCGTCATCCAGGAAAACGCGCCGGCTTCGACGGCATGGCTCACAGCCGCCGCGGAGCCGATGCGCATCAGACTGCCATAGGAAACGCCGCCGCCGCGCCCGCGCAGGCCGTACTTCGCAGCCTCCGGCATGCGCAACACCCAGAAGATCAACGCGCCGGCCAGAAACACCCGCGATCCAACCGTCGCCCACGCCGATCCCAGGGCGCCGTATTCCGGCACGAAGGCGAGGTTCAGGACGAGATTGGCGATGTTGGCGATCCACATCACGACGGTGGACGCCATCGGACGTTGAATCGATTCCAGGAAAAACGCGGTCGCGACATAAGCGAGGTGAAACGGCAGCGAGAGCGCAAACACCTGCATCACTTCGCCGGAGGGGCCCGCCAGATCGGGCCCGATTCCGAGCGCTGAGAAAATCCGTCCGCCCAAGAGCGCGACCAACAGCGCAATCCCGCCCCCGACCCAGGCTGAAAGCGCCAGGCCCTTGCGCAGCGCATCGCCGGCATGTTCGGGCCGGCCTTCGCCGATCGCGCGCGCAGACAGCACCTGCACGCCGGTCAACAGCCCGATGCTGGTCACCAACAGCACGCTCGGCGGCGCCAGCGCCAAAGCCTGATACGGCAATTCCTGCGGCGCCAGCTGGCCCACGACGATCACGTCGACCAGCCCCATGCCCATGATGCCCAGGCGCGCGAGCGCGACCGGCCCGGCGAGGCGCAGCAAGGTCGCGATGGGGAGAGCGTCGAGGCGCATGGGCCGCGCGATGTAGCCGAGCCCACACCACGTGGCCAGCGCAGAAAAAGCGCCGCCCCTTGCGAGGCGGCGCTGCACGCTGGTTGGAGGGCGGAGGGATTACTCGCCCGCGGGCGCCGGCGGCTCGGGCGGCTGCGGCGGCTCCGGCGGCGGGGTGAACTGGATCCGGCGGTCGCCGTTCACGTCCGCGGCGTCGAACAGGCGCAGCTGCAGATTGCGGAACTCATCGCGCGACAGCGCGCCGTCGCCGTTCACGTCAGCTTCCTCGTGAGACAAGAGCAGCATGCCCATCATCGGCGGCCCCATGTGACGGCGTCCGCCATGATGACGCCCGCCTTCGCCGTCCCGGCGCTCGATGCGCACATCGCGTTCGATGCGCCGCTCCCGCCGCGCCTCGCGGTGGGCCTGGCGGTCGGCGTCGTCGAGCTTGCCGTCGGAATTGGCGTCACGCGCGGCGAACATGCGGTCGGCGGCCGCGCCCATTTCCGCGCGCGTCACCCAGCCGTCCTCATCGGCGTCCAGGTTCTCCATCCCCATCGCGTGACCATGGCCATGCCGGCCCGGACCATGCCCTGCTTGGGCGAACGCAACCCCGCCCAGCGCGATCAGCGCCGCGCCTGCGATCAATGCTTTCTTCATCAGAAATCTCCTTCATCGCCCGCCGCCGGCGAGCCCGTGCGAAGTCCTTAAGAGGCGGAATTTTCACCATGACGTCGGATTGCTTCACCCCCGCAGCGCAATGAAACATCAACGCAACAAAGGTCGGTCACAGAGACCCGTTCATGGCAGACGCTAGCCCGCCCCATGTCCTCATCGTCGACGACGACGAGGCGATCCGCACCGGCATCGCGGAGGTGTTCACCCGCCAGGGCTTCCGCGCCAGCGCCGCCGCCGACGCCGCCGCCATGGACGCGGCGCTCGACGCCCACGGCGCAGACCTGGTGATCCTGGATCTGATGATGCCGGGCGAAGACGGCCTCTCCGCCGCCCGACGGCTGGCCGCGCGCGGCTGGCCGCCGGTGATCATGCTCTCCGCCTTGGGCGATGACGCTGATCGCATCGTCGGTCTTGAAGTGGGCGCCGACGATTATCTCGCCAAGCCATGCAATCCCCGAGAACTGGTCGCGCGCGCACGCGCCGTGCTGCGCCGCGCCCGCGATGCCGAAACCCGCCAGCCCGGCAACGACGTGGTGAAGTTTTCCGGCTTCCGGCTTGATTTCGCACGCCGCGAATTGCTCGATCCCGACGGCGTGCTGATCGCGCTCTCGACCGGCGAATTCCGCCTGCTCCGCGCCTTCATCGAACGCCCGCAACGCGTGCTCTCGCGCGAGCAATTGCTGGATTATGCATTCTCCAATGAATCCGACGTGTTCGACCGCGCCGTCGACGTGCAGGTGTCGCGCCTGCGCAAGAAGCTGGAGCGCGCCGATCAGGCTGACCTGATCCGCACCGTGCGCGGCGAAGGCTATCTGTTCTCCGCAAAGCCGCAGCGCACATGAAGACGCGCCCGGACGGATTTCCCATCGCAGCGCATATCGCTGTGCTGATCATCGTTGCGCTGATCGCGGCGTTCGTTGTCAGCGTCGCCGCGCTGGCGTTCTTGCCGACGCGTCCGCCCGATCTCGCGCGCAGCGATCAAGTGCTCGACGCGTTCGCCGCCGGCTATGCGCGCGCCGCGCTAGGCGAAACGCCCGACGACGCCGAAGGCTTGCGCTGGCGCGTGATCGAGACGCCGCCGCCGCAGCGCGGCGCGCCGCCGCCGGCGAGACACCTGCGGCGCTTGGTTTCCGATCGTTTGAACATTTCACGCGACGACATCCGCGTCTCCGGCCGCGGCCTGCCCGGCGATATGGTGATGCGCGTGGAACGGCGCGGTCCCGGCCATGGCGGACACGGCGAGCACATGGTTGTGCGCACATGGCGCATCCCGGCGCCCCCGGCGCCGCCCGCGCCGCCGTTGACCCAGGACGGCGATGCGCCCATCGCAGCACCCTTGCCGCCGCGCGTGTTCCTGCTTGCCGGATTTGAAATCGCAGCCAAGCTTCCCGAAGGCCGCTGGGCGGTGATGCGCCAAAGCCAGCGCGCCGAAGAATTCGCCTGGATCGTGCGTGGCGCGGTGACCATCGGTCTAACGCTCCTGGTTGTCACGGCGCTGGCGCTGTTGTTTGCGCGCAGACTGGCTCAACCCATCCGCACTTTTGCCGAAACCGCGCAACGCATCGGCGTCGATCCCGATTACAGCCCCGCGAAAATCGAAGGTCCGCGCGAACTGCGCGTCGCTGCGTCAGCCGTCAATGCCATGCAGGAACGCCTGCGAAAATTGATCGCCGACCGCACCGAGACGCTCGCCGCCGTCGCCCATGATATGCGCACGCCCTTGATGCGGCTTTCGTTGTCGGCGGAAAACACCGACGACGAAACCCGCGCCAAATTGCGCAAAGACATCGAGGAGATCGAAGCGCTGGTGGCCTCCTTCATCGCGTTTGCGCGCGATGATCCCACGCAAGAGCCGCGCGTGCGCCTCGATCTGAGCGCCCTGGTGCAAGCGCTCGTCGATGACCGCGTGGAGCTGGGCCAGGTCGTGCAGCTCTCTGCGGACGATCGCATCCTCATCATGGGCCAACCGCTCGGCTTGCGCCGCATGACGGCCAATCTCATCGACAATGCGCTGAAACATGGCGGCAACGCCGACGTGCGCGTTTATCTCGACGGCGAGAACGCCATCATCGATGTGTGCGACGACGGCCCCGGCGTGCCGCCCGAGCGGCGCGAGGACGTGTTCAAGCCGTTCGTGCGCTTGAACGAAACCGCCACGCGCGGCGCAGGACTCGGCCTGCCCGCTGCGCGATCGATCGCGCGCGCGCATGGCGGCGATGTCGTCATCGTCGATCGCGAAGGCGGCGCTTGCGTGCGCGCGACGCTGCCGCTTTAGGCGGCCGCGCGCATCGCCAGTTGCGTGATGCCTTCCAGCGAAGCGCGCAACGCCTTCAACCGCAGCACGGGATCCGGCCACTCGCCGGTGACGACGAGTTTTCCGTCCGGCCGCATACGGAAATCGAACGGGCGGCTCTGAATGTAACGCACCAGCGCGGCCGGCTCGGGAAACCCGTTGTCGCGGAACGTAAGCACCGCGCCCTTCGGCCCCGCATCCAAGCGTGCAATCGACGCGCGCCGACACAGCGCTTTCAGCGCGGTCACGCCAATCAATTGATCGGCTTCCTGCGGCAGCGGTCCGAACCGGTCGATCAATTCCGACGCGAACGCTTCGCGCTCCTGGTCGGTATCGAGATCGGCCAGGCGGCGATAAAGCCCCAGCCGCACCGTCAGATCCGGCACATACTCTTCCGGGATCAGCACCGCCACGCCGACATTGATCGCCGGCGACCATGAGCGTGCGCTCATGGTATCTTCGCGGCCCTCGCGCACGGCCTGCACGGCCTCCTCCAGCATGGATTGATACAATTCCACGCCGACTTCCTTGATATGCCCGGACTGTTCCTCGCCAAGCAAATTGCCGCCGCCGCGCATGTCGAGATCGTGGCTGGCGAGCGTGAAGCCGGCGCCGAGATTATCAAGCGAAGACAGCACTTTCAGCCGCTTCTCCGCCCCTGCCGTCAGCGTCTGTTCAGCCGGGGTCGTCAGATAGGCGTACGCGCGCACTTTCGAGCGCCCCACGCGCCCGCGCAATTGATACAATTGCGCCAGCCCGAACATATCGGCGCGATGCACGATCAGCGTGTTCGCGCGCGGAATGTCGAGCCCGGATTCCACGATTGTGGTCGACACCAGCACATCGCACGCGCCGTCATAGAACTGGCTCATCAGATCATCGAGCGTGGTGGGCGGCATCTGCCCGTGCGCGGCGATGAACGACACTTCCGGCGCCTGCTTGCGCAGGAAATCCGCCGTCTCCTCAAGATCCGAAATGCGCGGCACGACATAAAAGCTTTGCCCGCCGCGATACTTCTCGCGCAAAAGCGCTTCACGAATGGTCACCGCATCGAACGGCGTCACATAGGTGCGCACCGCCATGCGGTCGATCGGCGGCGTCGCGATGATCGACAATTCCCGGATGCCCGCCAGCGCCATCTGCAGTGTACGCGGGATCGGCGTGGCCGACAGCGTCAATACATGCACATCCGCGCGCAGCTCCTTCAGCCGTTCCTTGTGCTTGACGCCAAAGTGTTGCTCCTCGTCGATGATCATCAGCCCCAGATCGCGGAACGCCACCTGCTTGGACAACAGCGCGTGCGTGCCGATCACGATCTCCACGGTGCCGTCGGAAAGGCCCGCGCGCGTTTCCGTCGCGGTCTTCGCCGGCACCAGCCGCGACAATTGCCGCACCCGCACCGGCAGGCCGCGGAAACGCTCCTCGAACGTCTTGAAGTGCTGACGGCACAACAGCGTCGTCGGCGCGATCACCGCCACCTGCTTGCCCGTCATCGCCACGAGGAACGCAGCGCGCAGCGCAACTTCGGTCTTGCCGAAACCGACATCGCCGCAGATCAACCGATCCATCGGCCGGCCGGCGGCGAGATCGGTCATCACATCTTCGATCGCGGCGAGCTGATCGTCGGTTTCTTCATACGGGAAGCGCGCGCAGAATTCGTCATAGAGGCCTTCCGGCGCGGTCACTTCCTCCGCTGTCCGCGACGCGCGTTCCGCAGCGATGCGGATCAATTCTTCGGCCATGTCGCGCAGACGCTGCTTGGCGCGCGCCTTGCGGCCCTGCCAGCCCGCGCCGCCGAGCTTGTCGAGCTGCGCGCTGGCGTCTTCCGAGCCATAGCGCGAGATCAGCTCGATATTCTCCACCGGCAGATAAAGCTTGTCGTTGTTGAGATAGGTGAGATCGAGACAATCGTGCGGCGCGCCCTGCACATCGAGCGTCTTCAGCCCGTCATAGCGCCCGATGCCATGATCCTCGTGCACGACGTAATCGCCAGGCGACAGCGCCGCGGCCTCCGCGATCAGGCTCGACGCGCGCCGCTTCTTGCGTTGCCGCGCCAGCCTGTCGCCGAGAATGTCCTGCTCAGCCACGATCGCCAGCGCATCAGTCTCAAACCCGTGCTCGATCGGCAGCACCGCGACCGCCACGCGGTCCGCCTTCAGCGCCGACGCTTCCGCCCATGACGCCGTCAGCGCCATGTCCTTCACCGCATGATCTTCCAGAACATGCTTGAGCCGTTCCGCTGAACCGTCCGACCACGCCGCGACAATGACGCGCTTCTTCTCCGCCGTTAGCGCCGCGATGTGCCGGCTGGCGATGTCGAACACATTGGCGTCGGCCGTAGCGCGCTCCGCCGCAAACGATCGCCCGGCATGCGCGCCCAGCGACAGCGCGTTTTGGCCTTCCGGCGCGGCGAATGAGGAAAACCGCAGCGTCGGGCGCGCACCGATCGCGTCATTCAGCGCGTCAGGCCCAAGATAGAGCGCCTCCGGCGGCGGCGCGCGGAATGGCGGCGTGCCGCGCGGCGTCGGCGTCGCCTTGCGCGTCTCGTAGTGATCCACAGCCGCTTCCACGCGTTCGCGCGCGGCGTCTTCCGCCATGGAATCGAACGCGATCAGCGCGTCCGGTCCTGCGTAGTCAAAGATCGTCTCAAGCCGGTCGTAGAAGAATGGCAGCCATTGCTCCACACCTTGCCGGCGAATGCGCGCGCTGACGGAATCGTACACAGCATCCGTCACAACGCCGAAGGATTCCGCAAAGCGCTTGCGAAAGCTGTGCACGCTTTCATCGTCGAGCAGCACTTCGCTTACCGGCGTGAGCATCGCGTCGGTCAATTGCCGCGTCGTGCGCTGCGTTTCCGGATCGAACGCGCGGATCGATTCCAATTGATCGCCGAAGAAATCAAACCGGATCGGCTCCGGCGCGCCCGGCGAGAACACGTCCACCACCCCCCCGCGCATCGCGAAATCGCCCGGCGCGCGCACGGTCGATGCGCGGCCATAGCCGTTGACGATCAGATAGCGCTCGAGCCCCTCCATCGAAGCCACTTCGCCGACGCGCGTGTAGAACGCGGCCTGCGCGATGCGATGGCGCGGCGGCGCGCGCTGCGCGACCGCTGACGCCGTGGAGATCACCAAGAGCGGACCTGCGTCCTTCTTGCGCTGCGCAAGCGCTGCAAGCGCCGCGCACCGCTGCGCCGCGATTTCCGACGCCGGCGAGATCCGGTCATAGGGCAGATTGTCCCATGCCGGCAGACGCAGGGTCGCGAGTTCGGGCGTGAAAAACCGCGCCAGCGCCTCCGCCGATTGCGCACGGCTTTCATCGCGCCCGATGAACAGGGTCACGCCCCCGCGCGCCTGCGCCGCCAGCGCAACCGCCGGCGCCACGATCGCATCCGGCGCGGAATGCAGCGTCAGACTGGCGGGCGCAGCCGCCATCGCCTCGATCAGGGGCTTGGAGAGAAAAGGCGATGCAGTCACGACGGCGCGGCCATCCTGGCGAAATAACGATAGCTTTTGATGAGGCGCAGCGTGTCGGTGTCGAACGCATCCGGCGCCGGTGCGGCGTTGGTGATCCAGGCGTAGACATCCTGGTCGGGGGCGTCGAGCAGCGCCTCGAACGCTGCGATCTGCGCATCGTCGAGCGCTGCGATGTGCTGGTCGGCAAAGCCGCCCATGATCAGGTCGATTTCCCTGAACCCTCGCCGCCAGGCGCGGAATCTGGCTCTTTTCCGGCGCGCGTCCATCGCCCTCATCGCTTCCGCTGTCACAGATAGGGCGCGCGCTATAAACGATAAGGGCCTGCGTGTCAGCGCAGGCGCATCCAATGACCGCACCCTCGCGCACCTCCCCGCTGGCGCCCTTGCTTGCGCCCTTCCCCGCTCCGCGCGGCGCCCGCCGGGAGACCGTTGAGCTTGTGGAAAAGATCGCCGGCGGCCGCCGCGTGATCGACGTGCTCCTCACCATGCCGCACGGCGCGGTGGACCGGCGCAACAAGATCCAGATCGCCGACGCTCGCGAAGGCGAACTCGCCACCATCGAAGCGGAAGTCGATGCCCACCTGCCGAGTCCGTCGGCGAAATCGCCCTATCGCGTACGCCTGCGCGACGAGACTGGGTTTTTGTCCGTCGCCTATTTCCGGCCCAAGGGCGACATGATGGCCAGGCTCTACCCCGTCGGACAGCGGCGCATCATCAGCGGCAAGATCGATCTGTACAACGGCGAGCGGCAAATGCTGCATCCCGACCATGTCGTCGATCCCTCCGGCGGCGAAGCCCCGCCCGATGTCGAGCCAGTCTACCCGCTCACAGCCGGCCTGCCGCTGCGCACGCTCCAGCGTGTCGTCGCCCAGGCGCTGACGCATCTCGCCGAGCTGCCCGAATGGCTCGACCCGACAACGCCGAAAGGCCATCGCTGGCCGAGCTTCGCGGAGGCGCTGCGCGGCGTGCATCGCCCCAACGAGCCTGACGACGTCGCCCCCGCCGCGCCTGGACGCACGCGGCTGGCCTATGACGAATTGTTCGCCCGCCAATGCGCGCTGCGCCTGCGCCGCGCCCACCGTCAGGACAGCCCCGGCCGCGCCATCGTCGGCGACGGCCGGCTCGCCCAGCAAATCCTGGCCGCGCTGCCTTACAAACCCACCCGCGCCCAGGAGCGTGCGCTCGGCGAAATCCGCGCCGACATGGCCAAGCCGGCGCCGATGCTGCGCCTGCTGCAGGGCGATGTGGGCTCGGGGAAAACGCTGGTGGCGGCGCTTGCGATGGCGACGGCCGCCGAAGCCGGCCTGCAGAGCGCGCTGATGGCCCCGACGGACTTGTTGGCCCGACAGCACGGCGCGGGCCTCCTGCCGCTCCTGCAATCCGCCGGCCTCAACGCCGTCGTGCTCACCGGCCGGGACAAGGCCAAAGACCGCGAGCGCGCCGCCGATGCGCTGGCGCGCGGGGATATCGACGTCGTCATCGGCACGCATGCGCTGTTTCAGGAGCGCGTGTCGTTTCATGATCTGGGCCTCATCATCATCGATGAGCAGCATCGCTTTGGCGTGTCCGACCGCCGCCGCCTCGTGGAGAAAGGCGAAGCGCCGCATGTCCTGGTGATGAGCGCCACGCCCATACCGCGCACGCTGGCGCTGGCGGTGCACGGCGACATGGACCTTTCCGTGCTCGACGAAAAACCGCCCGGCCGTCAGCCCATCGCCACCCGCGCCATGCCCACGAGCCGCCTGGAAGAAGTGGTCGAGGCCGTATCCGGCGCGGCCGAGCGCGGCGAGCGCGCCTATTGGGTCTGCCCCCTGATCGAGGAAAGCGAGGCGGTGGACCTCGCCGCAGCGCAGGACCGCTACGACGCGCTGAAGGAGCGCTTCGGCGACGGCGTGGAGCTGGTCCACGGCAAGATGAGCGCGTCCGCTCGCGAAGCGGCCATGGACCGCTTCCGCAGCGGCCAGTCCTTCCTGCTCGTCGCCACCACGGTCATCGAGGTCGGCGTCGACGTGCCGGAGGCGACGATCATGGTGATCGAACACGCCGAGCGGTTTGGGCTGGCGCAACTGCACCAATTGCGCGGCCGCGTGGGTCGCGGCGGACGTCCCGGCTACTGCGTCCTGTTGTGGCGCCCGCCGCTCTCGGAAGGCGCTAAAGAGCGAATCGATACGTTGCGCCGGTCCGACGACGGCTTCGCCATCGCCGAGGCGGATTACAAAATGCGCGGCGCCGGCGACATGCTGGGCGTGCAGCAAAGCGGCCTGCCGCCCTTCCGCCTGGTCGATCCTGAAGCCCATGGCGCCATGCTGGAGGCGGCGGACAAGGAGGCCCGCCTCGCCATCGATCGCGACCCCACGCTGGAGACCGCCCGCGGACGCGCCATCGCGCTCTTGCTGGAGTTGTTCGGGCATGACGAAGCGGCAGCCCTGGCGCGCTCCGGCTGAGGCGTCCTAAACTTTCGCCATGAGCGATGTCATCCACCAGGGCCTGGAGCGGCTGGCGCCGAAGCTCGGCGCGGGCCCGCTGCGCGACGTCAAACGGCTTTCCGGCGGCGCAAGCCAGGAGACCTGGTCCTTCGATGTCGGCGCGCAGGGCTTCATCCTGCGCCGCGCGCCGAACGGCGTGCCTCATGAAGCCTCCGCGCAGGCGATTGGCCTGGCGACGGAAGCCGCCGTGATCGAAACCGTGCGCAAGGCCGGCGCGCCGGCGCCGGAGGTCGTGCACGTGTGCACAGAGCGCGACGGCCTTGGCGCAGCCTACATCATGCGGCGTCTTGCCGGAGAAACCATCGCCCGGAAGATTTTACGCGATGACGCTTTCGCCCATGCGCGCAAGGTTCTGCCAGGCCAGTGCGGCGCGGCCCTGCAGAAAATTCACGCGACCGACAAACAAACCCTGCCCGATCTGCCGGTGATGACGGCGCCGGGCATGCTCGACCGCTATGAGGAGATTTATCGATCCTTCAATTCGCCGCGCCCCATTTTTGATTTCGCCATCGCCGAATTGCGCCGCCGCATGCCGGAACCTGTGGCGCCGGTGCTGGTGCATGGCGATTTCCGCCTCGGCAATCTGATGATCGATGAAACGGGCCTCGTCGCGGCGTTGGATTGGGAGATCACCCATTTCGGCGATCCGGCCGAAGATCTCTCCTGGATCTGCATGCCGTCCTGGCGTTTCGGCGGCGTCGATAAACCCGTTGGCGGATTTGGGGCGGTGGAGGATTTGCTCGCCGGCTATCACGCCGCCGGCGGCGACCCGCGAATTGACGCAGACCGCGTGCGCTTCTGGACGATGTTCGGCTCGCTGCGCTGGGGCGTGATGTGCATGACGATGTATCGCGTGTTCGAAAGCGGCATGGATCGCAGCGTCGAGCGCGCCGCGATTGGCCGGCGTTCATCGGAAACCGAACTCGACCTCATGCTGATGTTTGCGGGAAAACTCTAATGTATGAAACGCCCACGCTGGAGGAATTGGTGGAGGCCGTGTCGCTTTATATCGAGCGCACGGCGATGCCCAACCTCACCGGACGCGCCGCCTTTCACGGCCGCGTCGCCGTCAACGTCTTGGGCATCATCGCGCGCGAATTGCGCGACGGCGCCGCTGCGGAAACCGCCGAAGCCGCACGCCTGCGCGCGCTCCTTCACGCGGATGGCGATATCAGCGCCCTGCGAACGGCGTTGAGCGAAGCGATCCGTGCGGGCGAGATGACGGCGCAAACGCCGGGCCTCGTCGATGCGTTGTTGGAGACCGCGGCGGATCGGGTTGCGATAGAACAACCCCAATATGCAAGCCTGCAACGCGCGCGCGAGACGCTGGTCTAAGGCGCGATGCGTCTGCGCAACACGTCCAATGATTCAGAACGAATTTCGCGCCTGTCGCGTCCCCGCGATTGAAACGCCGCTTTTGGCTTCCTTTATGCCCCGCAGTGCGACGGCGCTGATCTTCTCGGTCGGGCCGCCCAAAGCATAAAGGAACGCAGAATGCGCATTCGCTCACTTGCCGCGGCAGCCGCCGCGGCGCTCTTTGCCGCGTCCGGCGCGGCCTGGGCCGAAACCAACACCGAAGCCTATGTCGGCGCCCGCTACATCTACACCGACCTCAACACCAATGGCGCTGGCGACGATTCCGTCGACGCCGGGCAGATTGAAGGCGCGGTATCATTTCCCGTTCACGGCAATGTCGGCGCGGAAGTGGAATCCTCTTACGCCTTTGCGGATTCAGATAGCGGCGATGAGGACGTCTGGACCATCGCGGGCCACGCCTTTCACCGCACCGCCGCGGGCCTGATCGGCGGGTTTCTCGCCGCAACAACCAATGACGACGACACCGCCTGGACCGTTGGCGCCGAAGGCGACGCCTATCTCGCAAACGGCACGGTCGGCGGCCAGATTTCCTACACCAACGCCGATGACGCCGACGCCGACATCTGGGCCGCGTTCGGCCATTACCGCTTCTATCCGAAGGACGATTGGTTTGCGCAAGCCGATCTTGGCGTCGGCAATGTGTCGGTAGACGCGCCGGGCGTCGATGACGCAACCTTCTGGACCATCGGCGCGTCGACGGAATATCGCTTCGCGCAATCGCCCTTCAGCGTTGATTTCGGCGTCAACTATCTCAACGCCGATGACGTCAATGTCGACGCCACCGCCGTGACGGTGGGCTTCCGCTACAATTTCGACCAAGGCGGCAGCCTGCGCCGGCGCGACACTCACGGCCCGAGCCTGCGTGCGCGCATTCCCGCGCTGTTCTCCGGCAGCCCAAGCGCGCCGGCCACGCCGGTCTCTCCGGGCGTAGGCGTGTAAGCGCAACCCAACGATTGAAACGTCAACGGGCCGCCGATCTCTCGGCGGCCCGTCTTGTTTTCACGCTCCGGAACGATCAAACGCCTTCCAGGCCCACGATCGCGACCGAGCACACATTCGTCGACGGCGAACCGCCGAGATTGTGCGTCATGCCGAGCCTCGGATTCTTCAGCTGGCGCTCCGCCGCGCGGCCCTTCAGCTGCAGATACATTTCATAGAGCATGCGCAGCCCGCTCGCGCCGATCGGATGGCCGAAGCATTTCAGACCGCCATCAATCTGGCATGGCACTTGGCCGTCCGCGTCATAGAAGCCGTTCAGAACGTCCCTCCAGGCCTGGCCTTCTTCGGAGATGAACAAATCCTCCATCGTGACCAGTTCGGTGATGGAGAAACAATCATGCACTTCCATCATCGAGATTTCATCGCGCGGGTTTCGCACGCCGGCTTCGTTATAGGCCTTCTTCGCCGCGATCCGCGCGGTGTGGAAATACGAGCCGTCCCAGGAATTGTGTTGGCTCTCCAAACCGTTTGAAACGGAAAGCTGCATCGCCTTCACCGTGACCAAATCGCTGTGCCCCATCGCGCGCGCGATTTCCGGCGTCGTGACGATCGCCGCCGCGGCCCCATCCGACACGCCGCAGCAATCGAACAAGCCAAGCGGCTCCGCGATCATCGGCGCGTTCAACACGGTTTCTTCCGACACCACGTTGCGCAGATGCGCTTTCGGGTTCTTGGAGCCGTTGGCGTGGCTCTTCACCGAAACATGCGCGATCGCGCGCTTGAGGTCGGCCTTGTCGACGCCGTGCTTTACCCGATAGGCGCTGGCCAGCTGCGCGAAGTTTCCAGGCGCCGATCCGTTCGGCATGGTCTGCGGCGCAAGTGTGCCCGGATTGCCGACCGGCAGGCCGCCATAGCCGGTATCCTTCAGCTTCTCCACGCCGATGGCGAGTGCGATATCCGCCGCCCCCGCCGCAACCGCATAAACCGCGCCGCGAAACGCTTCCGAGCCGGAGGCGCAGAAATTCTCCACCCGCGTCACCGCGATGTTCGGCAGCCGCAGCGCCAATGACGCCGGCGTCCCGCCCTTGCCCGTGCCGATTTCATCGATGTGCGTGGAGAACCAGGCCGCGTCGAGCTGCGTGGGCTCGATCCTGGCGTCGGCCATGGCCTCCAGATAGGCCTCGACCATCAGCTCTTCCGGACCGGAATCCCAGCGCTCGCCGAATTTCGAGCAGCCCATGCCGATGACGGCGACTTTGTCCTTGATGCCTGCGGGCATGGCGATCTCCCGTTGTGACGCAACGTTATGGCGTCCTTCATCGGCGCAGGATATATACACGCCATGCCCTTGTATATACGCTCCGAGGAAGCCGACCAACTCGCCCGCGAACTCGCCGCGCGGACCGGCCTGAACATCACCGATGCGGTGACCATGGCGCTGCGCGCCGAGTTGAGCCGAACGCCGCCTAAGCCCCAGACTCTAGAGGAAAAACTGGCTTTCATCCGCCAGCTTCAGGAAGAGTCCGCGCGCCGGCCTGTGCTGGATCCGCGCGCGCCGGACGAGCTCCTCTATGACCAAGACGGCCTGCCCCGGTGATTGTCGTCGACAGTTCAGCGCTCCTGGCGGTCCTTTGGTCGGAGCCCGAAGCCGAGGCGTTCCAAGACCGGCTCGCGCGCGAGTCCAGCGCCATCCTCTCTGCGCCGACCCGATTGGAGACCTTCGCCGTCTGCACGCGGCGAAAGGGGCTGGAAGAGGGCTTGGCCGTGGAGCGCCTGATTGCGGGTCTTGGTCTGGTCACTGTGCCGTTTGACGAACTGCAGCTCGTCGCCGCGCGGGACGCATATGCCGCCTATGGCGGGGGGCGGTTTGGGCTCAATTTCGGCGACTGCTTCTCTTACGCCTTGGCCAAGACGCGCGGCCTGCCGCTGCTTTTCAAGGGCGATGATTTCCGCGCCACCGATGTCGAGCCTGCGGTGTAAGCGCCCGCTCAAGTCGGCGCGGCCGCCCCGGAAATCTCGACGCGCGCGCCTTTGTCGCCATTGCCGGCATGAGCGGTAAAGCCATGCGCCTCCGCGATGGCGGCGATCAGCGACCAGCCAAGCCCTGAACTGTGGGCGCCGCGCGGCGCCGGCGCATTGGCGCGGTTTCGGCCGAGCAACCCGAGCGCTTCAGGCGCAAAGCCGGCGCCGTCATCCTCCACAATCAGGGAAAAGCGCGAAGCCTCGCGCGTCAGCCGCACGGTGACGCTGCCTTCCTCCGCGCAATACTTGATCGCGTTCGACAACAATTCCTGCACCAGGTCGGTCAACAGAAACGCGTCGCCGTTCACCACCGCCGCATCGAGCGCAACGATCCGCAGCGCGACGCCCTTCTCCTCCGCCAGCGGCTCCATCACTTCGCGCACCGCCTCAACAATCTCGTCCAGGCGTGTAGAGGAAAATCCGGCGCGCAATCCGCTCTGCGCCTTCAGCATCGACAGCCGATGGATGCGGTCATAGCGGCGCAGAATGTCATCGAGTTGCGACGCGGCCTCGCTCAGCCCCGCCTGCGCGCCCGCGACATCGCCCTGCGCGAGACCACGATCGATCTGAAGTCGCAGCGTGGCGAGCGGCGTGCGCAATTGATGCGCGGCGCGCTCCGCATGCGCTTCGGTTTGACTCATGAGATCGGCGATGCGCTCCAGCATGCGGTCGACATGGCCGCACAAAACGCCGATCTCGTCATTGGCGGCCTCGCGGATGCGCAGCTCCAGACGCCCGCGCGCAACCTCGTCGCACACCGCATTGATGCGCCGCACCCGCGCCTGAAACGTCGCCCGCACGATCGCCACCGCCAGCAGCACAGCAACGCCCGCCGCAAGCACAATGCCGAACGAAAGCCGCAACCATTGCGCCCGATCAATTGGCGGGCGCGGCACAAACCAGCCCACCGCCGCAATCGCCTCCGGCGTGGAATAGACCTGATGATAGAATTTGCCCGCCTGCTCGCCGACGCGAACCTCCGCGATCTCCATCCCGCGCAGATTCTCTCCTAGCCCAGCCGAAGGCGGGACAGGCGCAGGCCACGCGCCCGCTGAAAGGCTCAAACCATCCTCTGCCCGCGTCCACAGCGCAGCATAGCGCTGCGGACGAAACACCGACACAGCCCCCGCATCGGCGGCAGGATTTGGACACGCCGCAGCATCGCATTGCTCGTCGATCCAACCCATCGGCACGCCGTCTTCATCGAGAATGTCCGCAGCGCGGCGCATGCCGCTCTCATCGAAGATGACGCCTTTGGAGAAATATCCCGCATGCTGCGCATCGACTTGCGCCAGCGTGGCGTCGATGAAGCCGTCCACCGCGCGGGCCTGCACAATGACTTGAACGATAAGCACGATGAGAAACGCGGCGCCGACGAGGATCGTCATCGTCGATGCGCTCATCCGCGCAAGGCTTTCACGAAGCACAGCGCCCGCGCGCGCGACGACATCGCCGTCCGCTGCTGTGGACGGCGGCTGCGCCGGCGCGACGGTCACAGCGGAATTCTCCATCCGCCCGGCTTTTGCTTGGACGGTTCGCCCTTCACGGTTTCGATGAGGTCCGGCGCTTCCGCGTCGCGCAGCGTCTTGCGCAGGCGATTGATGGCGACCTCGACGACATTGGTGCCCGGATCGAACCGCATGTTCCAGACATCGCGCAACAACATGGCGCGCGTCGCGATCTCCGGTCTGCGTTCGCCCAGATAAACCAGCACGCCGAACGCCGTCGGCGACAGATCGATCCGCCGATCCTGATAGCGCGCGATGCGGTCGCGCAAATCGAGCCTCACGCCATGCAGCTCCAGCGTATCGTGCGCAGGCCTTCCCCGCCGCACCAGCGCGCGCAATCGCGCAACCAGCTCCAAAGGCTCGAACGGCTTGACCATGTAGTCGTCGGCGCCGGACTGCAGTCCGTGAATGCGGCTCGCCGCATCGCCCACCGCGCTCAACACCAGAATGTAAGGCCGGCGCGGCAAACGGTCGGCGATGGGAATAAGCGAGAGCCCGTCGCCATCAGGCGCGGCCCCAGGCGTCGCCGGCAGGCCGCGGTCCAGCACCACGCAATCAAACGTTTCGGCAGACAATGCAGCATGCGCATCCGCCAGACATGCAGCGTGCGACACGCGCCATCCGACCGCGTCGAGATAGCCCTTGGTGTCCGCGGCGATGCGCGAGTCATCTTCCACAAGAAGAATATGAAGCGGGCTACCCGCCTCCGCGCCCGCACTCTCGCCGGCCATCGCGACGCCCTTTCGCCCACGCCTAAGTTTACCGCAGCTGGGGCGGGCGCGAAATCCCTGCGCTCGGCAGGCGTCCTGGCGCGATTACAGCGCCTGTAATTACACAAAGTAATCGTGAGTATAGTTTTGTAATTACGATGTAAGTAAAGAGCTTTCCGCGCCAGTTTCCTCGATACAGGTCTTGTCCAAGACACGGACAACCCAGGACAGGAGCTGACAATGACCAACGCAAATATTTCCCCCACCGTGAAAGTTGGCGCGATCGCCGTGGCCGCCGTTGCCGTCTGTGCGGCGCTGACCTTCGGCGGCTTCATCAAGCCGAAGTCGGCGGACGCCCACGAGACCCCGGCGCCGGCGGAAACCCACGAGACCACGCCCCTCTCGGGCGGACAGGATATGCGTCAGACGTCGATTTCAGATCGCGTCGAGGCCTATTCCAGCGAGAGCTGGACGCTGGTGATGGCGCCGAACCAATCCTCGCAGATTGCGCTGCAGGGCGACGGCGACACCGATCTCGACCTGTTCATCGATGATGAATATGGAGCGCGCGTGTGTTCGGGTCTGAGCTTCTCTGACCGGGAGAGCTGCAGCGTGAATGGCGGGCCGATGGGCAAGACGATGACAGTGACCGTGCGGAACCTCGGCGGCGTCTACAACCGCTACCAATTGCAGGTGAACTGATCCTTCAGCGGCAGCCGGCGGCCTTCGGGCCGCCGGTTTTCTCGCGTGCGTTCAGCGCGCGGGAACCGCTTTCCAGAAGTAGCGCGTGAAGCCGCGGCGGTCGTCCCATTCCTTGACGCGGAACGCCATGCGCATCTCCATGCCGCTATCGACGTCGCCGGGCTCGACATCGGTGATGTCCATGAAGATGCGCCCGCCCTCTTCAAACACCATCATGCCGTAATGGTTCGGTGGGCTCATCGCATAGGTGAGATAATCGGCCGACCAGGTGAGAATGGAGGCTTTCTTCTCCGCGAATTTGTAGGGCACTTGCGTATCGACGGTCGGATTGTTCGGATTGACCGAAATGCGCGTGCGCGGGAACTGGATCGTGCCGGTTTCCTTGCAGCGCCCGCCGACGAGGCCAAGGATCTGATCATTGTAGCGATAAAGCGTGGTCAGCGCGGTCTTGTTGTCCTTTTCCGCGCGCATGCCCTTGTCCCAGTCAACGAGCCCGTTGAACACCAGGAATTTCATGTAATTGGGCTCTTCCTTGCGATTGGCGAGCCAGCCCGAAACGCCGCGCTGCGGCTTCCAGCTTTCAGCCTTCTTTGTCGCGCGGAGCACATTGACCTCGCAGCCCTGCCCGAACTGCGCCACCACGAACACCTGGCCCTCTTTCGCCGTCTCCAAGGCGTGCGCCAGCATCACAAGCGCATGCGCGCAGCCCGCTTCGCCGACATTGGCCGAAAGATTGTCGCGCACAGCCTCCGGCTTGATTTTCACGCGCTTGGCCGCGCCTTCGGCCACGCCGCGGAATGTTGACGGCAGGATAAAACAATCGACCGCCTCGCCGCCGAGACCAGCGCTCTTTAACGCGCGCTCAATGGTCGGCGGCACGAGCTTGGCGAAGCCCTCGTCGCGGATCCAGCGCTCTTCCCAATTGTAGTCGAAATCTTCGGTTGCGCCGCGGAAGTGATCGACGAAATCCGCCGTCGTCACTGCCCCGCCGATCCATTCGGCCAGAACGTCCTTGTCGCCGATGACGAACGCAGCACCCGCGTCGCCGAAATCCAGCTCCTGTGTTGAGGCGGCGCGCGCGCGGCGCTTGTCGGCCGCGCACACCAGGATGTGCGCGCCAGGCGCGCCCTTGGCCGCGCTCAGCGCCGTCGACAATGCAGTGACGCCAGCCTTCTGCGAACCGGTCACGTCGGACGCCCCCGCCTCGGCCTCCAGCGTCAGCGCCGCCGAGACAATCCCCGCATTCAGCCGATCCGAGAACGGCGCGGTCGTCGTGGCGAAAATCAGCGCCTTGATGTGCGAACGATCATCGCCGGGGCCAAGCGCGTCGCGCGCGGCCTCGACAGCCATGGTGATGGAGTCTTCGTCCCAGTTGGCCATGGCGCGTTCGCCCTTGGCCTTGCCCATCAGGTTCGGCGCGATCCACGCGTTCGCCTTCGCCGCCGCCGCGCGCTGCAGCCGCAGCCGCGGCACGTATCCGCCATAGGCTGTGATCCCGACCATCTATGTTCTCCCCATGATATGCCGCGCAACCTACCAACGGCCCGCGATCCCGCAACGGCGCCGCCGCGTCAAGGATGCGGATCGCCGGCCGCCAGATAGCGCTGCGCGTAATCGGCGACGCCGGATTCGATCGTCGTGAATTGGCGGGCGTAGCCGTGACCGCGCAAGCGGTTCATGTCGGCTTCGGTGAAATATTGATACTTTTCCCGGATCGCTTCCGGCGTGTCCACGAAGGCGATGTTCTCCGGCGCGCCAAACGCATTGAAGAGCGCTCGCGCAAGATCGGCGAACGTGCGCGCCTTGCCGGTCCCGACATTGATCACCCCGCCCGACTGGCCGCTTTCAAGCAGCCACTCCACGACGTCCACGCAATCGCGCACATAGACGAAGTCGCGCAACTGACCGCCGTCGGGATAGTCGGGATGATGCGAACGGAAGAGCCGCACCGGCTCGCCCGCCTGCACCCGGGGAAACATGTGCGCCACGACGCTTTTCTGTCCGCCTTTGTGGCCTTCGCCCGGGCCGTACACATTGAAGAAGCGTAAGCCCGACCAGGCCGGCGGCGCATGTCCGCGCGCCGCGCTGCGCAACGCAAACACATCAAACGCCTTCTTTGACCAGCCATAGGCGTTGAGCGGACGCAGCGCGTTGACCGCCTCAAGGCTGTTATCGTCGACAAATCCCTGCGCCCCGTCGCCATAGGTCGCCGCCGAAGACGCATAGATCAACGGCTTGCGCACCTGCGCGCACCAGCGCCAAAGCCGCTGCGAGAAGCGGATATTCCGCTCCACGATGAGATCGACATCCGTCTCCGTCGTCGAGGAGATCGCGCCCATATGCACGATCGCTTCAATGTCCTTCGCGCGCGCCGCCAGAAACGGCTCCAGCGCATCGGGATCGATGATGTCGGCGATGGCGTGCTTGGCGAGATTGCGCCACTTGCCATCGGCGTCGGAGCCCATCCAATCGCACACCGCGACATCGCAGTCGCTGCGCTGCGCCAGCCGCGCGGCGATGTTCGAGCCGATAAAGCCCGCCCCGCCCGTGACAAGGATCAGCGGCGCGCTCAGGGTGAAATCCAGGGTCGAGAAACAGCGATCACCGGCCGGTTGTGCGCCAGCAGCGGGGCCGCTGACAAGCGCTGGCGCGACTGATCCGCCCTAGGTGAAAAAGCGTACACCCCAAGTGTCAAAGCCGCGCGCCGCATCCCCCGATCAGAGCCCCGCAATCGTCTGGTTTCGCCAGGATTTGCGCCTGGCCGACAACCCCGCCCTCGACGCCGCGCAGCGCAGCCGCCGGCCTCTGGTCTTCCTCTACATCCTCGATGACGAAACACCTCGGGAATGGCGCTGGGGCGGGGCCTCGCGCTGGTGGCTCCACCACAGTCTCCAGGCGCTGTCCGAGAGCCTTGCGGCGCGCGGCGCCAGGCTCATCCTGCGCAACGGCGAAGCGCAGGCCGCGCTCCAACAGCTGATCAAGGACACCGGCGCCGGCGCGCTGTTCTGGAACCGGCTCTATGAGCCGTTCTCGGTCGCCCGCGACGCCAAGATCAAGGCCTGGGCCCAGAAGCAGGGCGTCGCCGCAGAGAGCAGCAACGGCGCGCTTTTGTTCGAGCCATGGGAAATCCGCACCCAGGCCGATGAACCCTTCAAGGTGTTTTCCCCGTTCTGGCGCGCCTGCCTCGCCAAGGGCGTCGCCCGCGCGGCCCTCCCCGCGCCCAAGGCGCTCAAGGCGTGGGAGGGCGCGACCGCCTCCGACCGGTTGGAGGATTGGGCGCTCACGCCGTCGAAACCGGACTGGGCCGGCGGCATGCGCGAAGCCTGGCCCCCCGGCGAGGCTGGCGCGCGTAAACGGCTGACCCGCTTCCTCGATGCCGCGCTTGCCGGCTACGCCGACCAACGCAACACACCCGGCGCGCCGGGCACGTCCCGGCTCTCGCCGCACTTGCACTGGGGCGAGATTTCGCCGCTGCAGGTGTGGAGCGCGGTCCACGCCGCGATGGACGCCGCCAAGGGCCAGAAGGCCGGCGACAAATTCCTGGCCGAGATCGGCTGGCGCGAATTCGCCTACCACCTCCTGTTCCACTGGCCCGACCTGCCGGCGAAGAATTGGAAGGCCCAGTTCGACGCCTTCCCCTGGGCCCATGACGGCAAGCTCTATTCCGCCTGGACCAAGGGCCTGACCGGCTATCCGATTGTCGACGCCGGCATGCGTGAGCTCTGGACCACCGGCTGGATGCACAACCGGGTGCGCATGATCGCGGCCTCGTTCCTCATCAAGGACCTCCTGGTCGATTGGCGCCGCGGCGAAGCCTGGTTCTGGGATACCCTGGTCGACGCCGATCTGGCGGTGAACGCCGCCTCCTGGCAGTGGGTCGCCGGCTCCGGCGCGGACGCTGCGCCCTATTTCCGCGTCTTCAATCCGGTTTCCCAAGGCGAGAAATTCGATCCCGACGGCGCCTATGTGCGCCGCTGGGTTCCCGAACTCGCGCGCCTGCCCGATGCGCTGATCCACAAGCCGTTTGCAGCGACCCCGCTTGAACTGAGCGAAGCCGGCGTGAGATTGGGCCGGGACTATCCCGCCCCCATCGTCGATCACGCCAAGGCGCGTCAGCGTGCGCTCGACGCCTACCAGCACATCAAGTCCGCCGCCTAAGGTCTGGAGCCCTCTTTCATGCGCATTGCAATTGTCGGCGGCGGCGTTTCCGGCTTGGGCGCAGCGCTCGCGCTTAAGGATGTCCACGACGTCACGCTGTTTGAAGCCGCGCCAAGACTGGGCGGCCACGCCAACACCGCGACCATCGACTATGACGGCGCGACGATCGCCGTCGATACCGGCTTCATCGTGTTCAACGAACTGAACTATCCCAATCTCGTCGGATTGTTGGACCATCTCGGCGTCGCCACGTTTGAATCCGACATGAGCTTTTCGGTCAGCGATCCCAAGGGCTTTGAATGGTCCAGCAATGGCCTGCAGGGATTGTTTGCCTGGAAGCGCAATATGTGGCGCCCGCAATTCCTGTGCATGCTGGGCGATATCGTCCGCTTCAGCGCGCAGGCCCGCGCGGACCTTGAACGCAGCCAGATCGCCGCGTGCACGCTGGAGGAATATGTCCAGCAAAAGGGCATCGGTCGCGGCCTTCTGAAACATTACCTGTTGCCGATGGGCGCAGCGATTTGGTCCACGCCGGAACACGACATGTTGCGCTATCCCGCCGCCAGCTTCCTGCGCTTCTTCAACAATCATCGCCTGTTGCATGCGCGCCGGCCGATGTGGCGCAGCATCGTCGGCGGCAGCATCTCCTATGTCTCTGTTCTGGAGGCTCAGCTCGGTCCGCGCGTGCGCAAGAATGCGCGTGTCCTCGCCATCGCGCGCAACAGCGCTGGCGCAACCGTTCAAGTCGAGGGCTGCGCGCCCGAGCCGTTCGATCATGTCATCTGCGCTGCCCATTCCGCCGACACGCTGCGCATGTTGGTGGACCCTCATCCCGAAGAGCGCACAGCGCTCGCGGCCATCGGCTATGCGCCGAACACAGCCTATCTACATCGCGATCCGCGCCTGATGCCCCGTCGCCGCGCGGCGTGGGCGTCATGGAATTATCTGCGCGGCGCGGGCGATGGCCAACGAGTCTGCGTCACCTATTGGATGAATGCGCTGCAGGGCATCGCGTCTGAGCGCCCGGTGTTCGTCACGCTCAATCCCGAAACGCCGCCCGCGCCCGAGCTGACATTCGCCTCCTACGCCTACGATCATCCGCAATTCAACGCCGCCGCCTTGCAGGCCCAGCGCGTATTGGGTCCCGCGCGCGACGGCGATGTCATTTCCTACGCCGGCGCCTGGCTCGGCTACGGATTTCACGAAGACGGCTTGACCGCCGGCTTGCGCGCCGCCGAAGCCTTGGGCGGGCGCGCACCGTGGACGCAACCCGCCATCCATCCCATGTCCGCGCCGGCCGAAGCGCTCGACGTCACATCGGCCGCTGCGTGATGGTCGGCGCGCCACAAGCCGGGCTTTATTTCAACGAAACGGTGCATGTCCGGCATCAGCCGTTCACGCGCCGGCTCCGCTATCGCCTGTTCCAGCTGTTCCTCGACATCGACACGATCGGAGAAACCGCAAAACGCACGCGGCTGTTGCGTTACAATCAATCCGGCATTTTAAGCGTTCACGACAGCGATCACGGCGATCGCAGCGGCGCGCCGCTACGCGCCTGGGCGGAACAAGCCTTTGCAACCGCCAGCGTCCGCCTGGATGGCGGCCGCATCTTTTTGCTTTGCATGCCGCGGTTCTTCGGCCGCGTGTTCAATCCGCTCTCGGTGTACTTCGGATACGGACCCGACAACGCCTTGCGCGGCGTCATCTACGAAGTGAACAACACGTTCCGCGAAACCCACGCCTACGTCACGCCCTACGCGCCAAACAGGGTCGCTTCAGCGCCGAAGCAACTCCATGTGTCGCCCTTTTTCGATATTGAGGGTCAGTATCATTTTCGCGTGCGCCCGCCGGACGGCGCCTTCGCGCTGTCCATCCTCAACGATGTGGAGGGCACAGTGCGTCACACCGCGACCCTTAACGGCCGCCGCCTGCCCCTATCCGACGCAACGCTGCTGCGCGCGATCACATCGTTGCCGCTGCAATCCATCGGCGTGATGGCGGCGATCCATTGGGAAGCGCTGTTCATCTGGATGCGCGGCGCGGGCTATCGCGCCAAGCCGCCGCCGCCGCGGACGCCTTTAACCTCCGCCCCTGAGCAACTATCTCTAACGCAAGCACATCCGTGGTGACGCCATGACAATGGAAGCTGTCTTCGGCGGTCCCGACCGGGAAGCCGACACCGAGCGGGCCTCGCCCGCCCTCATCGCCGCATTGGCGGCGCCGGCCACGTTCAAGGCCGTGGCCTTCGCGTGTCTCAATCTGCGCGACGGCGCATTGGTGATGCGCATGCCGGATGGACGCCGCATGCGCTTCGGCGACGGCCGCGGCCCCGACCGCGCCTTGGTCGTGCATGATTTTGCATTTGCGAAACGCGTTTTGCAGCGCGGCGATATCGGCTTCGCAGAAGGCTATGTGGCCGGCGAATGGAGCGCGCCGAACCTCGGCGCGGTACTAACGTTCCTGTCCGGCAATGCCGATCGCATTGCCCGTGTGTTCAAAGGCGGCAAGATCGGGCGTGCGCTCAATGCGCTGTTTCACCGCTCGCGCGAAAACTCCAAGACCGGCGCGCGGCGCAACATCTATGAGCACTACGATCTCGGCAACGCCTTCTACGCCGCGTGGCTCGATCCCTCGATGACCTATTCCTCTGCGCGGTTCACGCGCGAGCACTTAACGCTCGAAGACGCGCAGAAGGAAAAGTATACCGCGCTCGCGCGCGCGATGGCGCTGCAACCGGGCGACCGCGTGCTGGAGATCGGCTGCGGCTGGGGCGGATTCGCGGAAGTCGCCGCGCGCGATTTCGGCGCCCAGGTCGTCGGTCTCACCATCTCTGAGGCCCAGCACGCTTTTGCCTCAAAGCGCATCGCAGAAGCCGGCTTGAGCGACCATGTCGAGATCCGCCTGCAGGACTATCGCGACACCCAGGGACAGTTCGACAAGATCGCCTCGATCGAAATGTTTGAAGCCGTGGGCGAGCGCTATTGGCCAGCCTATTTCGGCAAGATCGCCGAAACGCTGAAGCCCGGCGGCCGCGCTGGCCTACAAATCATCACCATTCAGGATGCGTTGTTTGAAAGCTATCGCAGCCGCACGGACTTCATCCAACGCTACGTGTTTCCAGGCGGCATGCTCCCGAGCCTCAGCCGCCTGCGGGAAGAAGTCGCCCGCTCTGGTCTCGTCTGGCAAGGCTACGAGCCGTTCGGCGCCGATTACGCCCGCACCTTGACGCTGTGGGACGACGCCTTCCAGCACGCCTGGAGCGACATCCGCGCCATGGGCTTCGACGAGGACTTCAAACGGCTGTGGCGGTTCTATCTGAACTATTGCTACGCCGGCTTCTCCAGCAAGCGCACCGATGTGATTCAACTCGCGCTGAGCAAATAAGCCGCCTAGAGCGCCTTGTTCCAACCCGTCTGCGCGCGCACCAAGGGCAGATAGACCGGCTTCGGCAGCGCGTAGAGCGCCTTGAGCGCCCAGGTGAACCGGCGTGGAAACGTCGTTTCAAAGCCGCCGCGCTCCACAGCGCCGACAATGCGCCGCGCCGCCTCTTCCGGCGAAATCATGAACGGCTTGGGAAACGTGTTCTCGTCCTGCGCGGGCGTATCGACGAAGCCCGGCGTTGACAGCGACACGCCCACGCCATGGCGCTCCAGCTCGATCTTCAAGCATTCCGCCATATTGATCAGCGCGGCTTTCGACGCGCCATAGGCGCTCGATGTCGGCATGCCGCCAAACCCCGTGGCTGAAGAGACAATGTGCACATGGCCCTGCCGCCGCGCGCACATGTCCGGCAGCACGCATTCCAGCGCGTGAGCCACGCCCATCAGGTTGACATCCAGAGTCTGACGCACGCGCACAGCGGAAAACGCCGCCGCATCGATCGGCAGATACACTCCGGCATTCGCGATCAAGAGGCCAATCGGCCCAAGCGTCGCGCGAATATGCGCCGCCGCGGATTGCATCGCCTGGGCGTTGGACACATCCGCCGGTGCTGCGATCACTGCATCGCCAATGCTTTGGCGCAAAGCGTTGAGCTTGTCGGCGCTGCGTGCGGTCGCCGCGACCCGCCAGCCGCGCTTGACCAGCAGCGATGTCACCGAAGCCCCAATGCCGGAGCTTGCGCCCGTTACCCAGGCGCAGCCATGCGCAACGTCAGCGGGTTTTCGGCTCACGAGGGCGTCGGCGCCGCCGAAAGAGGTGTCGCCAGCGTGTATTCGATCCGCTGTCCGCGCGCAGTAAACGCCGCCTTCACCCAGCGCCCTTGCGCGTCATACCACGCGTCCATGACCAGCGAGGATGCGATGCGGTAGCGATCCGCGGTCACGGGCCGCCCGGCCACTTGCACCACTTCCCGCCCGATGCGGCTGATGCGGATATCCCGCGTCGCGCCGGTTTCAGTGTCGATGTAAGACCCGCCTTCAAGCCGCGCGGTCGTCGGCCATGAGGTCGGGGGCAAGGCCCCGCTCACAGTCGCAGCGCCCTGCGCGCCCGTGACGCGCAACGCGGCGCCTTGCCGCGCGGCCTCCACGCGCGTGCGCCGCCCATCCTTCAGCGTCGAACACGCCAAAGCCTGCAGCGCATCCTGCGACCACGTCTCGACGCAATCATGCTCGTAGCGGAAGACGGTGAGCGGGCCCGCGCGAACGCTCAACCGCACCGTGGAGCGCACCTCCGTGGCGGGCCCAGCCTGCGTGACCACGACCTCGTGGCGCCCGAACGGCTGGCCGTTGCGCGTCACGTCAAACGCCACTCGTCCCGGCGACAACGCGGCGGCGGGCGCAGCGAATGCAGCCAGCGCGACAAGGGCGGCAACAAACGTCTTCATGCCGCTGCCTTCCCCAATGCGGCGCGCGCCATGCGCGATGCGCCCGACAGCGCGCCCCACACGCCGCGCATGCGCATTGGACCGGATCGCACCACCAGGCACACGCAATCTTCTCCGCGTTGCACGCGCGGACGATGCGTCACGCCCGGCTCTGCAAAACACAGATCCCCGGCGCGATGCACGCCGCTCTCATCTTCAAACGCGCCGGAGAGCACCAAGGTCCATTCGTCGCCCGCATGATCGTGCGCCGGCAAGCCTCCGCCCCCTGGCAAACGCACCAGCGTCGCGTCCGCGGGACCGGCGTCCGCCTCCCACACCCCCAGCGGCCGCTTGCGCCAGTTCGCGCCGTCCAAAAGCGCGGCGACATCGAGCGTGTCGTCTGCGACGGCCCGATCGGGCGCGTCCACGGCGGTTGCGCCCGGAAGCAGGGGCGCGGCCTGCACAGGCGCGACCGGAGCGTCCTCCAGGAACGCCGCGCCGGCGGCGTCCGCGGTCTCGGCCCAGCGCCGCGCATCCGCTGAAAGGCTCATGTGCGCGCGCGCCAAAAGCGCCATGGCGGGGCTCAGCGCGCCCGCGGCATAGTCAAAGTAAAGCGGCGCAGAAATGTCCGTTTGCTGCATGTGCGTTCTACGTGCCCTGGGCGAGCATGGATCAGCCGCCCATGGCGCCTTCCCGAGCCTCCGCAAACGCCGCTATCATCGGTCCATGCCGACCCAAGAAGACCCGCTGGTAACCCCGGAATGGCTCGCTGCGCGTCTCGATGCGCCCGACATCCGCATCCTCGACGCCACCTGGTACTTGCCCGCCGACCCAAAAGACGCGCGCGCCCAATACGCGGAGCGCCGCATTCCCGGCGCGGGCTTCTTCGACATCGACGAGATCGCCGATCTGGACTCGCCGCTGCCGCACATGTTGCCGAGTCCGGAAAAATTCGCCTCGCGCGTTAAGAAATTGGGCGTGGGCGACGGCGCCCGTGTCGTGGTTTACGATTCCCACGGCGTGTTCTCCGCCGCGCGCGCCTGGTGGATGTTCCGCGTCATGGGCCATGAAGACGTCGTCGTGCTCGACGGCGGCTTTCCCGCCTGGGAGCGCGCCGGGCTGCCGATCGAAACCGATCCGCCGCTTGGCCGCATGGAGCGCCACTTCACGCCGCGCCTGCGCATGGATCTCGTGCGCGCGTTTGAGGATGTGCGCGCGGGCTTGGAGAGCGCAACGATCCTCGATGCGCGCCCCGCGGCGCGGTTTCGCGGTGACGCGCCCGAACCGCGCGAAGGCCTCAAGCGCGGCCACATTCCTGGTTCGCGCAACGTGCCGTTCACGGCGCTCTTGACTGAAGACGGCGCTATGCTGAGCGCTGAACAACTCAAGCAGGCTCTGGCCGATGTCGATCCGCTCAAGCCGGTGGTCGCGACGTGCGGCTCCGGCGTGTCCGCGGCGGTGATCGCCTTGGCGCTGGCGCGCTTAGGCCGTTGGGATGTTGCGATCTATGACGGATCCTGGGCCGAATGGGGCGCGCGCGACGACGCGCCGATCGCAACCGGCGCCTGACGTGTCGCGCAACGCCGGCGATCTTTCCAGATTTCATCCGCAAACCCGCGCCGTGCTGGCCGGGCGCGGCGGACCGCTGGCCGACGGCGCAGTCAATCCGCCGGTGCATCGCGCATCAACCTTGGTGATCGATACGCTCGACGGCCTCTATGGCGAAGGCAAACGCACCTACGCCCTGGAAGGCATGGCCGTGCACCAGGCGCTGCGCTCGGCTTTGCTTGAAATTAGCGGCGGCGCCGGTGCGACCTTGGCGCCCTCAGGGCTTGCCGCGGTAACGCTGGCGCTGATGACGATCGCGCGCGACGGCGGTGAAATCCTTGTTGTGGATTCCTGTTACGGACCAACGCGGCGCTTGTGCGATACGCTGATGAAGCGGCTCGGCTTGCGCACGCGCTATTATCCCGCACGCATCGGCGAACGCATCGCAGACTTGATGACGACGGAAACCTGTGCCGTCATCCTGGAATCTCCGGGTTCCTTGACATTCGAATTGCAGGACGTTCCCGCCATCACAGCTGTGTGCCGCGCGCGCGGCGTGCCCACCATCATCGACGACACCTGGTCGGCAGGCGTGTATTTCGATCCGTTCAAGCACGGCGTCGATCTCTCCGTGCAGGCGCTGACGAAATATCAGGGCGGCCACGCCGACGTTCTGGTTGGCGCCGTGATCAGCGCGGACGCCGCTATGGCGCAGCGCGTCAACCGAACGTGCCGCGAAATGGGCCTCGGCGTAAGCGCCGACGACGCCTATCTCACCCTGCGCGGCATCCGCACCATGCCGGTGCGGCTCGCCGCGCAATCCGCTGCGGCCCTGACGCTGGCGCAATGGCTGGAGACGCGTGCGGAAATCGCGCGCGTGCTGCATCCCGCTTTACCGTCGCATCCCGATCACGCCATCTGGGCGCGTGATTTCACCGGCGCCGCCGGTCTCTTCGGCCTTGTCTTGCGCCCGATGACGAAACCCGCGCTGAAAGCCATGCTGGAAGGCTACGCGCTTTTCTCACTGGGATTCTCCTGGGGCGGCTATGAGAGCCTCATCATCCCGTGCGATCCCCAGATCACGCGCACCGCAGAAGCCTGGACCGCAGAGGGACCGTTGCTGCGCCTGTCGATTGGGCTGGAGCATCCAGACGATCTCATGGCCGATCTTGCGGAAGGCTTCGCCCGCGCGGCCGCCGCATCGTGAGCCGCGTCGGCGAGAATTTACAGAAAGTTGAAATCAAAAGCCTGGCGGAGCTGCGCGCCTGGCTGCAACGCCATCATGCGCAACGCGAAAGCGTTTGGTTGGTCACATTCAAAAAGGCGCCGCGCGCGCCCTATGTGGCGTACGCCGACATCGTCGACGAGTTATTGTGCTTCGGCTGGATCGACAGCCTGCCGCGCGCCTTGGATGAAAACCGCACCATGGTGCGCATTTCTCCGCGCAATCCCAAGAGCGCCTGGTCGAAGATCAACAAGGACAAAGCCGCACGGCTCACAAAGAGCGGCCGCATGCAACCGCCCGGACAAGCAGCGATCGCAGCCGCAAAAGCCAAGGGCGTTTGGGCAAAACTCGATGCGGTCGAAACGCTGACGCCCCCGGACGATCTGGCGCGCGCCTTAAACGCGTCGCCGCCGGCGGCTGAGCATTTCGCGGCCTTTCCGCCCTCGATCCGGCGCGGCATCCTGGAATGGATTACCCAGGCCAAGCGGCCGGAAACGCGCGCCAGACGCATCGCCGAAACCGCGCGCCTCGCCGCGCGCAACGAGCGCGCCAATCAGTATCGCAAATAGCCTGGCGACCCCGGCGTGACTCGAACACGCAACCGGCCGCTTAGAAGGCGGCTGCTCTATCCAGTTGAGCTACGGGGCCGCAGCGACCGCCCTATAGCATCCGCTGCGTTAATGCGACCACGGCTCCTTGCGGTGGAAGGCAAAATTGTCCGAATAGGATCGGAGCGCGCGCACAGGTTCATGCGGCTCGATCACCTGATGGGGAATGGCGTTCTCGCGCGCGAACGCAATCGCCTGCTCGCGCGTGTCGAACGTCATCCGCACCTGGCGCGACGTATCCGTCGAAGACGCCCATCCCATCAAGGCGTCGGGCCGCATCGCGCTGGAGGGTTCAAACTCCAGCACCCATCTGCGCGCACCCGCTTTACCCGACTGCATCGCCGTCTTCGCCGGCCGATAGATGCGCGCCAACATGGCTTCTTCCCTCCAGCGCTGCCGCGATCAGGCCGGCGTGTCGATCGCGTCTTTCAGGGCCTTGCCGGGACGAAAGCGTGGGCGCGTCGCGGCCGGCACATCGACCATCTCGTTGGTCTGCGGATTGCGGGCCTTGCGGGGCGCCGTTCTGACCGCTTCGAACACGCCGAAGCTTGGCAGGCGCACTTCGTCGCCCTTGCGCATGGCGTCGGTCAACGCATCGAACACGGCGTCGACAAGCTCAGCCACCTTGGCTTTGGGTTCATGGGTGCGCTCGGCGACATCGGCGATGAATTCAGCTTTGTTCACGACTCAACCCCGCTTTAAAGGAAAGCCTGCATAAGTCAGACTGGGCCCGGACTTGTCAAAGCCCAGGCCCAGCAGAATACCGTGATTTCTGCGGAATATCCCCTAGTGAGGCCGCACCGCCCCGCCTTCTTCCTGGACGCCGGCGGCCCGGCGGTCTTCGGCCAGCGCTTCTTCCTCTGTCCATTCGATCGGCGTGAGCTTGCGCGTGAGCGCATGCTCCAGCACCTCATCGACATTGGACACCGGAATAATCTGCAGCGCGTTTTTCACATTGTCGGGAATTTCCGCGAGATCCTTGGCGTTGTCTTTCGGGATCAGCACCGTGCGCACATTGCCGCGCAGCGCAGCCAGCAGCTTCTCCTTCAGGCCGCCGATCGGCAACACGCGCCCGCGCAACGTCACTTCGCCCGTCATCGCGATGTCCTTGCGGATCGGCGCGCCGGTGAGCACGGAGACGATTGCAGTGGCCATGGCGACACCAGCCGACGGACCGTCCTTCGGCGTAGCGCCTTCCGGCACGTGCACGTGAATGTCGCGGGTGCGGAAGGTCGGCGGCTTGATGCCGAATTGCAGCGCGCGCGAGCGCACATACGAACTCGCCGCTGAGATCGATTCCTTCATCACGTCGCGCAAATTGCCCGTGACGGTCATCCCGCCTTTGCCCGGCATCGCGACTGCTTCGATCGTCAACAGATCGCCGCCGACTTCGGTCCACGCCAGACCTGTGACGACGCCGATTTGATCGTCGTCATCGGTTTCGCCATAGCGGAACTTCCACACCCCGGCATAGTCGGGAATGTTCTCCGCCGTGACATGCACCGACGTCGCCTTTTTCTGTTCGATATCGCGCACGGCCTTCCGCGCAAGATTGGCGAGTTCGCGCTCAAGATTGCGCACGCCGGCTTCCCGCGTATAGCGTCGCACCAATTCGCGAATCGCGCCGTCATCGACGGCGAATTCGCCTTCGCGCAGACCGTTCGCCTCCAATTGCTTGGGCAGGAGGTGGCGACGCGCGATCTCCAGCTTCTCATCCTCGGTGTAGCCGGGGATGCGAATGATCTCCATGCGGTCCAGAAGCGGCTGCGGCATGTTGAGGCTGTTGGCCGTCGTCACGAACAGAATGTCTGAAAGATCGTAATCGACTTCCAGATAGTGATCGTTGAACGTCGCGTTTTGCTCGGGGTCGAGCACTTCAAGGAGCGCCGCCGACGGATCGCCGCGATAATCCGCGCCCAGCTTGTCGATTTCATCGAGCAGGAACAACGGATTGGTCGACTTCGCTTTCTTCAGCGATTGAATGATCCGCCCCGGCATCGAGCCGATGTAAGTGCGCCGGTGACCGCGGATTTCCGCTTCATCGCGCACGCCGCCCAAGGACATGCGCACGAAATCGCGGCCCGTCGCCTTGGCGATCGAGCGCCCAAGCGAGGTCTTGCCGACGCCCGGAGGGCCAACGAGGCACAGGATCGGACCACGAACCTTGGCCGTACGTGATTGCACGGCGAGGTATTCCAGGATGCGCTCCTTGACCTTCTCCAGTCCATAATGGTCTTCGTTCAGAATTTTTTCGGCCTCGTCGAGGTCGCGCTTGACCTTCTTCACCTTGCCCCACGGCAAGGTCAGCATCCAATCGAGATAGTTGCGCACCACCGTCGATTCCGCGCTCATCGGGCTCATCTGGCGCAGCTTCTTCAGCTCCGCCTCCGCCTTCGTGCGCGCTTCTTTCGACAGCTTGGTCTGCTTGATGCGATTTTCCAGCTCCGCGATGTCGTCGCGGCCGTCCTCTCCTTCGCCCAGCTCACGCTGGATCGCTTTCATTTGCTCGTTCAGATAATATTCGCGCTGCGTCTTCTCCATCTGACGCTTCACGCGATTGCGAATTTTCTTCTCCACCTGCAGCATGCCGATCTCGCCTTCGATCAGCTGCAACACGCGTTCAAGCCGCTGCGGCGCATCGGCCATTTCCAAGAGCGCCTGCTTGTCGGCGATCTTGATCGACAGATGCTGCGCGATGGCGTCCGCCAGGCGTGAGGGATCGGTGATTTGCGACACCGCCTGCACAACTTCCGGCGGCGTCTTGCGCGACAGCTTGGCGAGCGATTCGAACTGATCGGTCACCGCGCGGCCGATCGCGCGCGCCTCCGGCGAATCCAGATTGGTTTCTTCAACGTCTTCCACTTCCGCCTGGAAGAAACCATCGGTGGAGACAAACCGCACGATGCGTGCGCGCCGCTGGCCTTCCACCAGCACGCGTACCGTGCCGTCGGGCAGCTTCAGCAATTGCACGACCTTGGCGATCGCGCCGGTCATGTAGATGCGATCGGGCGCGGGATCGTCTTCCGACGCCTCCATCTGCGCGGCGAGCAGGATTTCCTTGTCGCCGTTCATGACTTCATCCAGCGCGCGCACGGACTTCTCGCGCCCCACGAAAAGCGGCGCGGCCATGTGCGGAAAAACCACGATGTCCCGCAGAGGCAGGACGGGGAGGATGCGATGCTCAGACATCCAGAACTCCTCGATCGCGGCGACTCATTCTCCGCGATCACGCTAGGGGATGTGGTTGGAGGTTAACGCTTGTTCAAGCGGCGCGCCCGGCGCGCCCCGCAGCGCAGGTCCCCGAGGCGGTCGCGCAATTCGGCGCGGCCGGCCGAGCGTCCCCACGCCCAGCGATTCCAGAGCATAGGGCACAGGCCGGATCGGGCAATTGGATTTGCAGGGTCGCGGGACTTAACCCGTGGATTCCTGTCCGTTTCTGCGCTCGGCGTAGATGTGCAACGGTCGCGCCCGGCCTTCCACCACATCGGCGGAGACCACGACTTCCTCCACGCCCTGCATCGAGGGCAGCTCGAACATGGTGTCGAGCAGGATCGATTCCATGATCGACCGCAGGCCGCGTGCGCCTGTCTTGCGGGCGATGGCCTTGCGCGAAATCGAGCGCAGCGCCTCGTCCGGGAACGTCAGACGGACATTCTCCATCTCGAACATGCGCTGATACTGCTTCACAAGAGCGTTTTTCGGCTCCGTGAGGATGGTGATCAGCGCGTCCTCGTCGAGGTCTTCCAGCGTCGCGACCACCGGCAGGCGGCCGACGAATTCCGGGATCAGGCCGAAGCGCAGAAGATCATCCGGCTCGACATCGCGCAGGATTTCGCCCGCGCGCCGATCTTCCTCGTCGCGCACCGTGGCGCCGAAGCCCATCGCCGACCCTTTGCCGCGCTGAGAAATGATTTTCTCAAGGCCAGCAAACGCGCCGCCGCAGATAAACAGGATGTTTGTGGTGTCGACTTGCAGGAATTCTTGCTGCGGGTGCTTGCGGCCGCCTTGCGGAGGAACGCTCGCCACCGTGCCTTCCATGATCTTTAGAAGCGCTTGCTGCACGCCTTCGCCCGACACGTCGCGCGTGATCGAAGGATTGTCCGACTTGCGCGAAATCTTGTCGACTTCGTCGATATAGACGATGCCGCGCTGCGCGCGCTCGACGTTGTAATCCGCCGCCTGCAACAGCTTCAGAATGATGTTTTCGACGTCTTCGCCGACATAGCCGGCTTCAGTGAGGGTCGTCGCGTCCGCCATGGTGAACGGCACGTCGATGATGCGCGCCAGAGTCTGGGCGAGCAGCGTCTTGCCGCAGCCCGTCGGCCCGATCAGCAGGATGTTCGACTTTGCCAATTCCACATCGCCGTTTTTGGCGGCGTGGTTGAGGCGCTTGTAATGGTTGTGCACGGCCACTGAGAGGACGCGCTTGGCGTGTTCCTGGCCGATCACATAATCGTCCAGGACGCCCTTGATTTCCTTCGGGCTGGGCACGCCCTCCTTGGACTTCACGAGCGAGCTTTTGTGCTCCTCGCGGATGATGTCCATGCACAGCTCGACGCATTCGTCGCAGATGAAGACGGTCGGGCCCGCAATCAGCTTGCGCACCTCGTGCTGGCTCTTTCCGCAGAAGGAGCAGTACAGCGTGTTCTTGGACTCGCCGCCGGACGTGCTCTTACTCATTCGCGCTCCTCACCGAGCCGGCCGCTTGCGGCGGCGAGCTCCAGAGTTGGCGGCGGCCCGCCATGACCATCCTGGCGCGCCATCCTTACGAAACCGTTCACCCCAATACTCCGATACGACCATAGCAATCCGTGGGCCGCAAGCGCGCCCCTTAAGCGTACCTTGGGGCAGGACCGCGTGACGCGGGGCCTCAAGGACGCGGAAATCGGCGTTTTGGGTGCTCAGCCTGCTCCTGTTTCGGGCAATTCCCGCTTCTCATAAACCTTGTCGACGATGCCGAACGCGCACGCCTCGTCCGCCGTCATGAAGTGATCGCGGTCCAAAGTCCGCTCCACCACATCATAGGGCTGACCGGTGTGTTTGACGTAAATCTCATTCAGCCGGCGCTTTGTGGCTAAAATGTCTTCAGCATGGCGCTCGATGTCCGAGGCCGGTCCCCGGAACCCGCCTGACGGCTGGTGCACCATGATCCGGGCGTTTGGCAGCGCGATGCGCAGGTCCTTTTCGCCAGCGGCCAGCAGAAGCGAGCCCATCGAGGCCGCCTGGCCGATGCACACGGTCGAGACCGGGCTGCGGATGTATTGCATGGTGTCGTAGATCGCCAGGCCTGAGGTCACGATGCCGCCCGGGCTGTTGATGTACATGGCGATCTCGCGCTTCGGATTTTCCGATTCCAGGAACAGAAGCTGGCTTGTGACCAGGCTGGCCAAGCCGTCCTCGATCCCGCCTGTGACGAAAATAATCCGTTCTTTCAACAGCCTGGAGAAGATGTCGAAGGCCCGTTCGCCGCGGCTCGTCTGCTCGATGACCATCGGCACGAGGTTCATGTTGTAGTTTCGGACCGGGTCGAACATGGCCGCCTTTCTGAGGTGAATCGGGCGCAAGCATAGCCTGGGACCGCGCCCGCCCAAGGGCCAATCCTCAGCTCAGGAGATATTGGGAGCCGGCGCGAAAGCGCAAGCCGAAGGGTTAAGCGCCGGCGCCCGGTTCATCGTCCTCGGCGAACAGCGCCTCGCGCGAGACCGTCTCATTGGTCACCTGCGCCAGCTCGAGCACGAAATCGACCACCTTTTCCTCGTAGAGCGGGGCCCTGATCTGCGCCAGAAGGCCCGGGTTTTTCTGATACGCCTCAAACACTTGGCGTTCCTGGCCGGGGAACCGGCGCGCCTGCTCGGCGACCGCCTGACCGACCTCTTCGTTTGACACCTCGACCTTGTTGCGCCGCCCGATCTCCGCCAGCAGCAGCCCAAGCCGCACCCGGCGCTCCGCGATCTTGCGATACTCCGCCTTCAGCTCGTCTTCCGGCTTGTCTGCCTCGTCCGCATCAAGCCGGCCGGCCTTACGGTCTGCGTCGATTTGGCTCCAGATCTGGTTGAACTCGGCCTCGACCATGCCCGGCGGCAGCGGGAAATCGTGCGCGGCGTCGAGCTTGTCGAACAGCGCCCGCTTGGCCTTGGCGCGCGATTGCGCGGCGTGGTCAGCTTCGATCCGCTTCTGCAGCGCCTCGCGCAGCGCGCCGAGGGACTCCAGCCCGAACTGCTGCGCCAGCGCGTCATTGATGTCCGGCGTCTTCGGCGCCTTGACCGCCTTGACCTTGGTCTCGAACGTCGCGGGGCGGCCCTTCAGCGTCTCCACCGGATAGTCCTCTGGGAAAGTCACCTCAAAGGTCTTTTCCTCACCCGCCTTGACGCCGATCAGATGCTCTTCGAACCCCGGAATGAACCGGCCCGCGCCGATCGTCAGGGTCGCGTCTTCCGCCGAACCGCCCTCGAAAGCTTCGCCGTCCAGCTTGCCCACGAAGTCGATCGTGACCGCATCGTCGGTTTCCGCCGCGCCGTCCTTGTCCTCATACACCTTGCTCGCCTTCGCAAGCTCGCCGAGCGCCTCTTCGATCTGCGCGTCTTCAACCGCCGCAACCGGCCGCGTCACCGCGACGGTGCTGACGTCCACCGGCTCGATATCCGGCATGATCTCGACCTTGAGGTCGAAGTCGAGATCGGCCTTGCCCTCCATGACCTGATTGACGTCGCTTTTCAGATCGAGCTGCGGCTGCCCCGCCGGGCGTAGATTGTTGCGCTCCAGCGATTGCGACGTGGATTTCTGCACCTCCGCGTCGATGATCTCACGCATCATCGCCGCGCCATAGACCTTGCGGATGTGCGCGGGCGGCACCTTGCCGGGCCGGAACCCGTTCAGGCGGACATTCGGCTGCACTTCCTGGATCTTGGCCGAGAGCTGGGCCTCAAGGTCCGCGCGCGGAATATGCACGCTAAACACCCGCGCCAGGCCGTCGGAAACGCTCTCTGTGATCTGCATAATGGGTCCTGAAATCGGTCGTCCGGGCGTCCGGAGGGCGCCCTTTGTTCACGGTTCTTCTAAAGATGCAAGGCAAGGGTGCAAGGGGCGCGCCGCCCTTGCGCCGGAAGCGCGGGCTTATGCCATGGCCGGCGCGGCGCTGTCCACGGCGCGCGCCGTCACGCCAGCCAGTCCTCCGCGCCGTGGTCGGCGATCAGATCGACCGCGCCATTGAGCATCTTGAAGAACATGTCGTCGCCGCGCGGCGTCTGCGTGACGAGCATGGCCGCGAAGAAAGCCGTGAGGAAATGCTGATACGCGCCGGTCACATAGTGGCGATGAAAATCCGCCGCCGCATATGGCCCGCCGCCCTCCCGCTCCAGCGCCTCCAGATAAAGCTCCAACAGGCCCTTTTCCTCCCGCTTGCGCACGGCAGGATCGAGCGCGCCGGCGATAAAATAGCCGATATCCGTGGCCGCCGGCCCGTAGCCGAAGGATTGCCAGTCCACCACCGTCACCGGCGCGGTTGTTTCATCAACCGCGAACAGCATGTTGTCGGGGCGGAAATCGGCGTGGATCAGCGCGCGCGGTCCCTGCCGCAGCGTATCGTATTGCGCGAGATTGACCGCGAACGCATCGCCGATGCGCCGGGCCCGCTCGGTGACGCGGTCGCCATAGCGCTGCACGAACCCATGCCACAGCTGCGCCACCGCCTCGCCCTGCACGGTCACGGGCGCGCCTTTCGAGCCGTTCACCCACGCATAGCCGTCGAGCGCATCGTCCTGCCAGAACGCGGCGTGCATCTTCGCCGCTTCCACCAAAACGATGCGCGTTTCATCAAGCGACGCGCCGGTCAATTGATCGCCCTGCTCTGCCGGCGCCAGATCGCCCATCATCAGCACGAAATCGTGCGTCTCTTCGTTGACGTCGGTGAAATAGCAACGCGGCGTCGCGATCCGCGCGCGTGCCTGCAGCACCTGATAGAATTTCACTTCGCGATGATAATTGCCCAGCGACACGCCGGCCGCGCGGCTCTCCGCGCCCGAGGATGGAAATTTTCCCACTAAGGTCGCCGGCGCATCATCGGGCGCGCGGCCATAGCGCAGCGCAAAGCGCACGCAGTCGCCGATCTGGCCTGTTCCGACTTTCTTCGCGGAGAACGACTCAACCCGTGCATCCACGCCGCCTTCGGCCAAAACCAAGGACAACCATTCCACGTCGACATCCTGCGGCGCACGGATATCAGGACGCATCACGCGCCCGCCGGCATCTGATGCACATAAACTTCATTGAGCACGATGCGGTCCCCGCGCATCAACACCAGATCGAAGCCGCGCATGCGCCCGCCTTCGCCGCTTTCGCCGATCGTGCAGTACCAGCGCCCGCAAAAACCGCCCGAGATCGCCCAGGTTTCCTCCGGATCGTAGCGCATCGGCGGCGTCGCGCCGAACAGGCCGGTAAGATAGGCGCGCAGCGCATCGTGACCTTGAATGCCCGCCGCCGTCTGCGGATCCTTGTAGACCGTATCGTCGGCGTAAAAGTCCAACAGCCGCTCAACGTCCTTGTCGGTCCACGCCTTAAGCCATGCCGCGTTGAAGGCGGGAATGTCGATGCCGGCCATAGCGCTTATCCGTTCAGCACGCGCGCGCGATGCGCTTCGGTGAACGCGTCCGGCGGAAGGTTCTCTGGGCCAGCAAGGATCGCCACCGCATGGAAGCTCAAGGTCTGATCCTGCGCGCTGCGTTCATGATAGGAGCGCCGCCGCGCTTTCGCCGCCTCGCCGAACTCCATGTCGAGGGCTGCCTGCAGCTGGCCCGCAAAACGCAAACGGCGCATGCGCTCGGCGCGCTCTTCCGCATAGGGACGGAAATCCGGCGTCGCGCCCTCCGGCGTGTGCTTCAGGATGTCCGAAACCATGCGCACGTCGCGATACGTGATCGACAGGCCAAGCCCGTTGATCGGATCGTTCCAGCCCGCCGCATCGCCGATCAGCACGCCGCCCGGCGCAAACGGCGCTTCGGTCCAGCTGTCATTGTTGAAATAGGAAAAGAGCGGCCCCGCCGGCGCGCCGGCGGCGATCGAGTCGTTCTGCGGCGCACAGCGCATGCGAAACGCATCCAGGAACCGCCGCGCGCCATCCGCGCCATGAAAGCGGCCCTTCTCGGCAAGCGCATAGCCGCCATAGACGCGGACCGTGTCGCCGCCCTGCGGGAACGCCAGAAAGCCGAAATCGCCTTCCGTGCCGATCGCCTGGCGCGCGTCGTCCCAGCCTTCGACCCCGCGCACGAGCAACCCCGCAAACCAGTGATGCGGCTTGTCCTGGTTGAGCGCCACGCCGGCGGCGTCCCGCACCAGCGACTGGCGGCCTTCCGCGCCGACGATCAGCCGCGCCTGCGCCGTCACGCGCTGGCCGTCATGCATGTACGTTACCGACGGCTTGTCGCCGAGCCTGACAGCTTCCACGCTGACACCGCGCAAACACACAGCGCCAGCTCGCGCCGCCTCGTCAAACAGCGTCTGGCAATGCAGCGGGTGCCCCAGGCACAGCGGCCCCGGCACGCCCGGCGCAAACATCCCAAGCGCAAGCGCCGCCGCTTCCGATGAGGCGGGGTCGCGGCTTTCGTCATACGTGATGTGCTGTTGCAAATGATGGCCGCCGGCCGCCCGCAGCAGGTCGTACAAGCCGAGCTGCTTCACTTCCGTGACGCCCCAGGGCGCGATCCATTCGCCGCGCACGCGGTCCTCATACGCCGTGGACTTCTCCAGGAGCAGGACCCGCGCGCCAGCGCGCGCCATGGTGATCGCCAGCGCGGACCCGCCGATGCCGCCGCCCACGATGGCGAGATCGTAACCCATGGCCATGTCTCCAACGCGCGCGAAGCCCTGCGCAGGCTCCATTTAAGGAGCGCGGATCGCGCCGCGCAACGGGTCTTTGGCCTCCCTTTAGGGAAGCGTCAGCCGCGCACGCGCTCCGCGTCGCGCACGCTCTTGGAGGTGCGCATCGCCGCCAGGATATTGGTCAGGTGCCGCGCATCGGCGACTTCGACATCGAAGATCAGGTCGAAGAAATCATTCGTGCGCTTGTCGGTGCGGATGTTGAGGATGTTGCCTTCGTTCTCCGCGATGATCCCGCACAGATGCGCCAGCACGCCGCGTCCGTTCTCGACGGTGGCGCAGATGCGCCCAACCGCCAGTGCATGCTCCAGCGCCGTTTCCGTCCAGGAGAGATCGAACCATTGCAGATCGTCGCCTTCAAACGCCGCGAGACGGCCGCAATCGATGGTGTGGATTTCCACCGCCTGCCCCGGCGCCTGAACGCCGACAATGCGATCGCCAGGAATAGGCGAGCAGCACGTCCCGAACTGCAAGGCAGCGCCCGGCGTCAGCGGCCCGCCGGTGACGTAGAGCCGCGCCTTGCGCGCCTCCATCGGCGTGCGCTCTTCATCCGAGCGGATGCGATCGGCCAGCCCGGGAAACGCCGCAGCGGCCACCGCGGATGCGCGCAAACTGTTTTCTCCCACCGCAACAAACACGTCCTCGACGCTGTCATGGCCCAGCCGCGCAGCCGCCTCGTCAAGCGAGGTTTCCGCAATGTCGTGACCATAGCGGTGCAGCGCGTGGCTCACGAGTTCGCGGCCAAGCTTCAGGAATTCGCCGCGCCGCGCGATGCGCTCCAGCCGTCTTTGATGTGATTTCGCCCGGCCCGTCTTGGTCAGCCCTTCCCATCCGGGCACGGGCGCTGCGCGCTCGGCGCGGATGATTTCCACGACGTCGCCATTGCGCAACGGCGTGCGCAACGGCTGCTCTTCGCCATTGATGCGCGCGCCTACGCACGTGTCGCCGACATTGGAGTGAACGGCATACGCGAAATCGAGCGGGGTCGCGCCTTGCGGCAATGCGATCAGCGCGCCCTTCGGCGTGAACGCAAAGACGTGGTCCTGATACATTTCGAGCTTGGCGTGCTCGAGAAAATCCTCCGGATCGCCGCCATGCTCGGCGATCTCGAGAAGCGATTGCACCGCCTCGCGCGGATCAAGCCCGGTGGAGGCCGCGCCCGCGGCGTCAAACCCGTAGGCTTCGTTCTTGTAGCGCCAGTGCGCGGCGACGCCGAACTCCGCGACGTGATCCATCTCCTCGGTGCGGATCTGGATCTCCACCCGCACATTGCCCGGGCCGATCACGATCGTGTGGATCGACCGATAGCCATTGGGTTTCGGATTGGAGATGTAGTCTTCAAACGAATCCGGCATCGCGCGCCATTCCTGGTGCACGACGCCCAGCGCGCGATAGCAATCCGCCGCCGTCGGCACGATCACGCGAAACGCATAAATATCGGCGATGTCGGAGAACTGCACGCTCTTGCGCTGCAGCTTGCGATAAATCGAATACGGCTGCTTTTCCCGGCCGAACACGCGCGCATCAATATCGCTGTGTTCAAACACATCGACGATGCGTTGCGTGATCAGCGCCACGTTCGCGCCCTGGTCGGCCCTGAGCGACTTCAGCCGGCGCAGGATCGCGGCCTCCATTTCCCCGAACGCTTCGTGGAACGCGAGCCCCTCCAGCTCCCGCGCCATCTTCTCCATGCCGATGCGGCGCGCCAGCGGGGCGTAGATTTCCAGCGTCTCCAGCGCGATGCGGTTGCGCTTTTGCGCATCTGGCACGTGATGCAGCGTGCGCATATTGTGCAGCCGGTCGGCCAGCTTGACCAACAGCACCCGCACGTCGCGCGACATCGCCAGGATGAATTTCTGCAGGTTCGCGGCCTGCTTGTTCGGCTCGCGCACCACCTCCAGCTGCGACAGCTTGGTCACGCCCTCGACAAGGTCACCCACGCTGTCGCCGAACAGGCGCACGATCTCAGCGCGCGTCGCGTCTGTGTCTTCGATCGTATCGTGCAACAGGCCCGCGACGATCGTGGCGCTGTCGAGCCTGTATTCGGTGAGGATGCCCGCCACCTCGATCGGGTGGGCGTAGTAGGGATCGCCCGAGAGCCGTTTCTGCGCGCCGTGCTTGGCGGTCGCATACACATAGGCCCGGTTGATCAGCGCCTCATCGGCGTTCTTGTCGTACTGGCGCACACGCTCGACGAGTTCGAACTGCCGTAAAAAACGCGCGCGCGGCGGCGGCGGCGCCGCGCTGACTTCAGCCGGCGCTGCGGCAACGGCGAGGCCGTCGCCGCTTCCCATGTTTAGTACCGCTCGTCGCGTTGGGCCTCTGCTTCGGCCTGCAGCGCGCGCAAGACTTCGTCTTCGCTGGTCTCCACAGGCGCGGCGAGCGCGATGAGGTCTTGCTCGTCTTCCGCACGCGCGGCGGGCTGCACGTCCTGGTATTGGAAGATCAGGCTGTCGCGCAGCTCATCAGTGGAGACGGCGTCTTCCGCGATCTCGCGCAACGCCACAACGGGGTCTTTGTCCCGGTCGCGATCCACCAGCGGCTGCGCGCCGGAGGAGATTTCGCGCGCACGGTGCGCGGCGAGCAGAACCAGCGAAAAGCGGTTCGGCACTTTCTCAATGCAGTCTTCGACGGTGACGCGGGCCAAGGGTTCGCCTCGTTTTCTGGGAGCAAACCTCAAGGATAAGCCCCCGGCCCGTCCTTCGCAACTGCAGCGGCCAGCTAAAGCTGGGCCGCAAGCCGGCGCGTGGAGCCCAGATCCGGCAGTCGGCCCAGAAGGGCCGCGGCCCTCTCCCCCAACACGGGGTGACGCCAGTCGGGCAGAATTTCAGCCAGCGGGGCCAGTACGAAGGCGCGTTGGTGCAGACGGGGATGGGGCAGGATCAGCCCCTCGGCCTCAACGACCGCGCCCCCGGCATCCAAGAGGTCGAGGTCCATGGTCCGCGCGCCCCATGGGATGCGCCGCTCTCGCCCGAACTGGCGCTCGATTGCCAATAAGGCTTCCAAAATGGCCCGCGGCCCCATCCCGGCCGGAGCGCGCAGCGCCATGACGGCGTTGACGTAGGCCGGCTGATCGCTGGGCTGCGGCCAGGCCGGGCTGGCCCATACCCCCGACCGGAGACCGCCGCCGCCCAGCGTCGCCTCCACCGCGTCCGCCGCCGCCGACAACAGGTCCGGGCCGGCCAGGCCCTCAAACGGCAGATTCGCGCCGAGCCCGATCACCGCGTATGGGTGGCCCGCCTCGAGCGCATCGCGCTGTTGATTTACGCCCATAGATCGGACCCATCGCCCTGATGACGAGCCATTTTGAAAGACTGATCCACCCCAAAGAGCGCGTGGCCGTGTTTATCGACGGCGCCAATCTGTATTCGGCGGCGCGCGGCGTCGCGGTCGACATCGACTATAAGAAGTTGCTCAGCGAGTTTCGCGCCCGGGGCCGTTTCGTACGCGCCAATTACTATACCGCGATCGTCGAGGACCAAGAATTTTCACCCATTCGTCCGCTGGTCGATTGGCTCGATTATAACGGCTACAGCGTCATCACCAAGCCGGCGCGCGAATACATGGACGCCAACGGCCGCAAACGCTTCAAGGGCGACATGGATGTCGACATCGCCGTCGACATGCTCGATGCGGCGAGCTGGTGCGACCACGCCTTCCTGTTTTCCGGCGACGGCGATTTCACCCCGCTCGTGGCGGCCGTGCAGCGCCGCGGCGTGCGCGTGACGGTGGTCTCTACCATTCGCGCCAATCCGCCCGCCATCGCAGACGATCTGCGCCGTCAGGCCGACGCCTTCCTCGATCTTGCCGATCTCGCCAGTTTGGTCGGGCGCCCGCCGCGCGAGCGCGACCGCGCGCCGGCAGGCCGGTTTGACGACGAAGACGATTATCCGGATGACGCATGACCGCGCCAGCCGAAGCGCCGCGTGATTGCGCTTTATGCCCAAGGCTGGCGGCGTACCGCGCGGAAAATGCGCGCGCCGAACCCGCCTGGTTCAATGGCGCTGCGCCCTCCTTCGGCGATCCGAAAGCGGAACTCCTCGTGGTCGGTCTGGCGCCAGGCCGAACCGGCGCCAATCGCACGGGGCGGCCGTTCACGGGCGATTATGCCGGCGACTTGCTGTACGGCACGCTGAAAAAGTTCGATTTCGCGCAAGGAACCTATCGCGCCGATCCCGCCGATGGATTCACTTTGAAGCGCGCGATGATCACCAACGCCGTGCGCTGCGCGCCGCCGGAAAACAAGCCGACGCCCGCCGAGATCGCGACCTGCCGGCCGTTTCTATCTGCACGCATCGCAGCGTTGCCAAGCTTGCGCCTGATCCTCGCGCTGGGCTCGATCGCGCATGAAAGCGTGCTGCGCGCGCACGCGCTCAAACCCGGCGACGCGAAGTTCGCGCACGGCGCAGAATCCGCGCTTCCGGATGGGCGCACGCTTCTGTCGAGTTATCATTGCTCGCGCTACAACACCCAGACCCGTCGGCTCACCACGGAGATGTTTGAAGCGGTTTTCGCCCGGGCGAAGGCGATTTTGGACAGGTAGTCCGGACGCCACGCCAATGCGCGATCCGCTATCCTTGCGCTGCGCGGAAATCCGCGGGAATCGGGCAATTGGTGCACACGCGATCATCGCACAACCGGCAGAGATTGCAGCGCTCGAGGTCCGTCGTGTCCATGCTGGCGAGCACTTTGTGCAGCAGCGCCGCTAAGGTTTCTCGTTCCGCCTCGGTCAGCGGGGTCAGAAGCGGCCGGATTGCGGCGAGCCGCTCTTTGAGCAGTTTCTCGCGGAATATGCGGCCGCGTTTGGTGAGGTAGAGTGCAATGGCGCGCTTATCGCGTCCCGCGCGGCGCTCGACCAAACCATCGCCCACAAGCCGATCGACCAGGCGCACCGAACCCGGATGCGACAGACCAAGAATGCGGCGCAGCTGCTCGTTGGATGGCCCAAGACCATATCCGATGACGACGACCGCGGCGGGGGTCTCACCAGCATGGCTCAGAATGTCGCGTGCGGCGCGCTCCATGCGGTCAGCCACGGCCAGGCCGACCACGCCAAGCAGATTTGCAGCGTAATCGATCATTTGGACACACATGTGCGTCGCACACGTTTTTTTCTTGCAGATATGTGCATCACGCACATATACTCGAACTCCTTCCAAGTTGTCGAGGGATGAACGGGCCATGACCGACACATCAGACGCGCTGACCGCCGAACACCGGAATTTCTTTGAGCGCTTCAAATCGTTCTGGTCAGCGCCCACAGGCCCGCGCGTGGCGGAATTGATTGCCCCGGACGCGACAATCCATTTCAGCGGCGCCGGCACATTCTCCGGGACCGAATACATCGACGTCATGACAGGCATGCTCGCGACGATGGTCGACATGACGGTCAAACCCCTCGATTGCGCGGGCAACGGCGAGCGTCTCTATATCGCGTGGGAATCCTCTGCCGTCATCGGCGGCGCGCGGCGAACATGGCTGGGCGTTGATCGCTTTCGCATCAAGAACGGGATGGCGGTGGAAGAGCACGTGATCTTCGACACGGCCGTTCTGCAATCTGGGAGCTGAGATCCCGCCAGGCCCGCCCCGGGCCCTTTATTGCGCCCCGCCCAAACCGGTCGGCGCGCCGTCGAGGCTGAAGCGGTTCTTTTCCGCGCGATACGCGCGCAATCCCTCTTCGCCTTTCGCTTCCGCCCAATTGATCAGTGAAGGGCGCTCGCCCTGATAGGTGAAGTTCGGCACCGCATAGCCGCACGAGGTCTGCACCATGTCGATATCAAGCCGCACGATCTGCCGCGCGCCGGGGGTCTCTTCATTGGCCCAATGATTGTGCAACAACGCGGCGTACGCGTCGGTTCCGCGCGGCAGCGATACGCCGCGGCCATAAAGTCGCAAAATCCGCGGCGGGCCTTCGAACGCGCACATCATGATCGTCAGCCGCCCATCGGCACGCAGATGCGCGGCGGTCTCCGCACCGCTGCCGGTAACGTCGAGATAGGCCGCGGTGTTGGCGTCGATCACGCGAAACGCGTCGAGCCCCTTGGGCGACAGATTGATACGCCCTTCCGCCATGGCTGACGCGACAAAGAACACGTGCTGCTTGGCGATGAACGCCTGCAACTCCGGCGTCAGCGCGGGAAATTGCTCGGCCATGGCGTGCCTCCTTATCCCTTCTCGCGCATCAGCCGCGCCTGCTGGCGCTTCCAATCGCGCTCTTTGCTCGCCTCGCGCTTGTCATGCGCCTTCTTGCCCTTGGCCAGCGCCAACTCAAGCTTCGCCATGCCGCGTTCGTTGAAATAGAGCTTCAGCGGCACAAGCGTGCGGCCTTCGCGCTCCACCGCGCCGAAGAATTTGTTCAGTTCGCGCCGCTTCACCAGCAGTTTCCGCGCCCTGCGCGGCTCGTGATTGAACTGCGACGCCGGCGCGTACTCCGGAATATAGGCGTTGATCAGATACAATTCCCCGCGTTCCGGGCTCGCATAGCTTTCCGCGATGTTCGCCTTGCCCAGCCGCAGCGACTTCACCTCCGTGCCGAGCAGTTGGATGCCGGCCTCGAAAGTTTCCTCCAACAGATAGTCGAAGCGCGCGCGCCGGTTTTCCGCGACGAGCTTGTACGCGCCGGTTTTTGCCGTCATGCCGCCAACTCGGCGCCGGCCTTGACGAGCGCCGCACGCACGATTTCCTTGGCGCCATCGCTCAAGCCAACAATCGGCAGCCGCGCCTCATCGCTGCACCAACCGCGCAGCGACGCAGCGTATTTCGCCGGCGCGGGACTTGGCTCGCAGAACATCGCGCGATGCAAATCCGCCAGCCGCGCATTGATCGCGCGCGCATCGGTCCAAGCGCCGGCGGCCATGGCGTTCTGCAGCGCCGCGCACGCCTCCGGCGCAGCGTTCGCCGTAACCGAAATGCAGCCGGTTCCGCCCATCGCATTGAAGCCGAGCGCGGTGCCGTCCTCGCCGGAGAGCAGGATGAAATCGTCGCCGCACAAGGCGCGATGGCGCGGCGTGCGCTCCAGATCGCGGCTGGCGTCTTTCAGGCCGATCACGTTCGGCAGCTGCGCCAGCCGCGCCACGGTTTCCGGCAACAGATCGACTCCGGTGCGCACCGGTACATTGTAGAGAATGACCGGCAATTGCACGGCGTCATGGATCGCCTTGAAATGGGCGAAAAGCCCGTCCTGACTGGGGCGGTTATAGTAAGGCGTTACGATCAAAGCGGCGTCCGCGCCGATGCGTTTGGCGGTCTTCGCCAGAGCGATGGCGTGCGCTGGGCCTGCGGCGCCGCAACCAGCGATCACAGGGATGCGCCCCGCCGCGGCCCGCACGACGATCGTCACAACGCGTTCATGTTCAGCGTCCGTCAGCGTCGCGGATTCTCCGGTTGTGCCGCAGGGCGCGAGCGCGTGCGTGCCCGCCGCAATATGCCGCTCGACCAGGTCCGCCAGCGCGGTCTCGTCAAGGACGCCGTCCCGCATGGGCGTGATGAGTGCTGGAATGGAGCCTTCGATCATGAGTTTGTGAGGGACCGTGGAAACGAGGTGGTCATGACGCGATTCCTGCCGCACAAAAGCGCGGTGTGGGATTCACAATGAAGGCCAAACAGAACTTGGAGCGCGGGCGGCGCGCGCGAGGCCCGTCTAAGCGTTCGCCGTCCAAGCGTTTGAGAGTACGCGCGGAACCCGCGCGCCCGCAAGCTGAAGGGTCAGGCATGAAGCGGTGGACCCAAGCCCTCGGCGTTGCGGCCATCCTGGCGATGGCGGCGCTGCTCGCGGCCAGCGGCTGGTCCCGGCGCGTCGCGGAAGCCACTGAACCGGCCTCCGGCGCGGCCACCGCGCTGGTGCTGCCGCCGCGGCCCGCCGCTACGGAAATGTCACGCCTGCGCGATGGCCTCAGCGCCGCCTCTTCGGGCGATTGGGCCGGCGTGCGCACGCTGCGCGCCGGCGCGTCCGACGCCCTGGTGCGCCGCATCCTGGACTGGCGCTATGCCTCCGACCGGTCGGCCCCTTTGAGCTTCAGCGAGTTGGCGACCGCGCTGAACACCTTTTCCGATTGGCCGGGCCGCGCCACCATGCGCCAGCGCGCCGAACAGGCCATCTTCGACTCCGCGCTGCTGGCGCAGCAACGGATTGATTTTCTGGGCCAGGACGATGGTCCGCTGACCGGCGACGGCAAGATCGCGCTCGCGGCCGCCTACGCCGATCTCGGCCGGCGCTCAGAAGCGACCGCCATCGCCCGTGGCGCCTGGCGCGACAATGCGCTCACGCCCCGCGCGGAGGATGAGGCGCTCGCCCGATTCGGGTCCGCTTTGACTGCCGATGACCACGCCGCCCGAGTGGACTTGCTCTTGTGGCGCGGCGAACGCTCTGCGGCGTCCAGGCTGTCGACGCGCTTGTCGTCTTCCCAGCAGGCGCTGACGCGTGCGCGCATCGCGCTGCAGACGCGCCAGCGCCGCGGGCTCCAGGCGGCAGTCGACGCCGTACCCGCCGCGTTGCGCGACGCGCCGGGCCTTTTGTACGATCGCACGCAATACATTCGCCGCACCGGGCGGCCGGAAGTCGCCATCTCCGTCGCCGCACAGATCCGGCCGACGGACGCGCCGCCCGCTACGCGCGACGACATCTTCGCCGAGCGCCGCCTCTATGTGTCCCGGGCGATGAAGGCGCGCGACTATCCGCTGGCCTACCGTCTGGTCGCCGATCACGGCATGACGTCCGGCGCCGCCTTCGCCGACGCCGAATGGCTGGCGGGCTGGCTGGCGTTGCGCTTCACCAATCAGCCCACCTTGGCGGCGGGCCACTTCACGCATCTCGATGAAAACGTGTCGACGCCCGTGTCGCGCTCGCGCGCGCTCTACTGGCGCGCTCAGGCGGCGAAGGCGCTCGGCAATCGCGACGAATCCAATGCGCGCCTGACTGAAGCCGCGCGCTACGATTTCGCGTTTTATGGTCAGCTCGCCGCAGCCGAGCGCGATCCCAATCACCGCATCACGCTGCCCAATGACGGACCGCCATCGCGCGAAGTGCGGCAGCGCTTCGAAAACCGCGAAGTCGTGCGCGCGCTGCGTCTCATCGCCGAAGTCGGCTCGCAGCGCGATTTCGAAAGCGTGGCCTATTATCTCGACGATGCGCTCGACAACGCCGACGAGTTGGAATTGCTGTCGGAGCTTGCGCGCGAACAATCCTTCATGCGCACGGCCGTGCGCAGCGCCAAGGCCGGTCTGCATCGCGGGATCGTCGCGCCGAACTCCGCCTACCCGCTCATTCCGCTGCCGGATTTCGTGCAGACCTCGACACGGCCCGAGCCCGCGCTGGTGCTCGCCATCATCCGCCAGGAAAGCGAGTTCGATCCCAACGCGGTCAGCTCCGTGGGCGCACGCGGCTTGATGCAACTGATGCCAGCGACCGCGCGCCTGACGGCCAATCGCTACGGCATGTCCTATGACGGGCCCGCCGCGCTGAACGCGAACACCACGTACAACATCACGCTCGGCGCGAGACATTTGAGCGATCTGCTCGACAGCTTCAATGGCTCCTACGTGCTGACGATCGCGGCCTACAATGCCGGGCCTGGCCGCGCGCGCGAATGGATCGAGGAATGGGGCGACCCGCGCGCGCGTTCGGTCGACGTGGTCGATTGGATCGAACTGATCCCGTTCAGCGAAACCCGCAATTATGTGCAGCGCGTCTTGGAGAACGTGCAGGTCTATCGTCACAGGCTCTCAGGCGCGCCCGCGCCCTTGATGATCGAACAGGACCTGCGCCGCGGCGGCTAGTTCGCGTCCCGTAGAACATCGGCGAAGACGTCTGCATCGACATTGCCGCCGCTGGCGATGACGACGACCGTCTTGCCCCGCACGTCAATCGCGCCGCTCAACACCGCCGCGAGCGCCGCCGCGCCGCCGGGCTCCACCACAATCTTCAACCGGGCGAACGCCGCGCGCATCGCCGCGCGCACGGAATCGTCGCTGACGGCAATCGCATCCGCGAATCCATCCGCGCCGATCGCGAACGGCAAATCGCCCATGCGCTGCGCCATCAGCGCATCGCAGATCGAGCGCACGCCCGGCGCGTTCTCAACGATCGCGCCCGCCGCCAGAGAGCGGCGCAAATCGTCATGCCCTTCCGGCTCCACCGGATAGATTTCGACTTTGGGAAAACGATCCCGCAGCGCAAGCGCGAGCCCGGATGCAAGCCCTCCTCCGCTCGCCGGCGCCAGCGCGACGTCAGGCGCAAGCCCCAGCGCGGTCAAATCGTCCGCAATCTCCAGCCCACACGTGCCCTGACCAGCGATCACGAATGGATCATCGAACGGGCGCACGATCGGCAGGCCGCGTTCGCGCGCAATCGCGCCGAGAATGATCTCGCGATCTTCGCGTACGCGGTCATATGCGATCACCTCGCCGCCCAGAGCGCGCACTTGATGGGTCTTTGCGCGCGGCGCATCGCCAGGCATCACGATCACCGCAGGCACGCCGAACGTACGCGCGGCCGCAGCGACCGCAATCGCATGATTGCCCGAAGAGAACGCCGCGACGCCATTCTTGCGCACGTCCGGCGACATCGCCGCGATGCAATTGGTCGCGCCGCGCAGCTTGAATGAGCCGAACCGCTGCAGGCACTCCGCCTTCACCAAAAGCCGCGCCCCGGTTTGCGCATTCAGCGCATCGCTCTCCAGAAGGGGCGTCCTGCGCACGTGCGGCGCAAGACGCGCCGCCGCGTCGCGAAGATCCTTGATTGTCGGAAGGTCCATCACGCGCCCTTCGGTTTTGCCCGACGCGTCGGCGCCGCGGCAAGCGGGTCTTCCGGCCAGGGATGTTTGGGATAGCGCCCACGCATGTCCGCGCGCACGCCGGCATAAGAGCCGCGCCAGAAACCAGGCAAATCCCGTGTGGTTTGAATCGGGCGCTGCGCGGGCGACAAGAGCCGCAACAAGAGCGGCGCACGCCCGCCCGCGATCGCGGGATGGCGCGCCTCGCCGAAAAATTCCTGCAGCCGCACATCGACCGCCGGCGCGCCCTCGCACGCATAGTCGATGGCGACGCGCCCACCCGCCGGCGTATCGAAATGCGTAGGCGCCTCCTGCGCCAATACGCGCCGCGCCGCATAGCCCAGCGTGTTCTCCAGCGCGTCCCCGAGACGTCCGTCTCCCAGCTCGCGCAAGCTGCTCGCGCCGATAAGCGCCGGCGCAAGCCAAGCGTCCAACGTCTCCATCAACGCAGCATCGCGCCAGTCCGGCCAGGCGTCTGGTTCGAGCGCGCGCAGAAACGCCACGCGCGCGCGCAGATGCGCATCGGTTTCGGTCCACGGCAAACCCGCCACGCCCGTTGCCCGCACATGCGCCAATATCGCTGCAGCGATAGCGTCGTCGGAGACGCGCGCCAGCGGCGCTTCGCTCAACACAATCGCGCCGAGACGCTTGCTTCTGCGTGCGCGCACCGCCCCGGTGTCGACGTCCAACGCGATCTCATCGCGGGTTTCCATCGCCTCACCCGCGACCCCCTCGACCTCTTCCGCGCTGAGCTCGGTCGCCGCCAGAATTCGCGCGCGATCGGCGCGGCCCGTGGCGTCGGCGACGACGAGGTAGCCCGCGCGCGCCAGCGGCTCGGCCGGGTCTAGCGCACACGCACGGCCATTGGCCATGAGGAACGCGCCGCTGTCCTTGCCGCGCGCCTTGGCGATGCGATCGGGAAACGCGAGCGCCGCGATCGCGCCCAGCGACATCCCGTCCATGCCAGCGCTGCCGGCGGCTTTCGCAATCCGCGCCGCCAGCGCACGCGCGTTGCGGGCGCGGGGGTGATCCTCGCGCGCCCAGCGCTGCAGCCGCGCTTCGAGATCGGGCGTATCGCCGCCAAGCCCCTGTTCGGTCAGCGCCACCGCCAGATGCGCTGCGCGCGCGCCGGCGCCGCGTTCTCCTGCCTGCAGCACCATGTGCGCCAAAGACGGGCTCAACGGCATTTGTGCGGCCCTTGCGCCATATGGCGTGAGGCGTCCTTCGCTGTCGCGCGCGCCGATGCGCTCCAGTTCCGCGACCGCGCGCGCCCAGGCGGGCTTCGGCGGCGGATCGAGCCAGCTCAGGCTTTCGGGGTCGGCGACGCCCCACGCCGACAAGGTCAGCGCCAAGCCGGAAAGGTCGGCGTCAAGAATCTCCGGCCGATCGAACGCCGGCAGCGCCCGCGTCTCCCCTTCGCTCCACAATCGCCAGCACACCCCTTCCGCGACACGCCCAGCGCGCCCGGCGCGCTGTGTGATCGCGGCCTGCGATGCGCGCGTCGTCTCCAGACGCGACAAACCGAGTCCCGGCTCGAACCGCGGCCGCCGCGCAAGCCCGCTGTCGACGACAATGCGCACGCCTTCGATCGTCAAACTGGTTTCCGCAATCGACGTCGCCAGCACGATCTTGCGCCGGCCGTCGCGCGCAGGCGCGACCGCCGCGTCTTGCGCCTCTGGACCAAGGGCCGCGTAGAGCGGAAACACATCTGTCGCGGCGGTGTCGATGCGATCGCGCAAGGCCGACGCGGTGCGCTCGATCTCGCGCGCGCCGGGCAAGAACGCGAGCACGTCGCCCGGCGCCCCGCGCATCGCCCGTGCGATCAGCGCGGCCATATCGGCTTCCAAGGTCTTCGCCGCGTCGCGCGGCGCATAGTTCACCACAACGGGAAACATCCGTCCTTCGGAAACGATTGTCGGCGCGCCGCCCAAGAGCGTGGACACGCGATCGACATCCAAGGTTGCTGACATGACCAAAAGGCGCAGCTCTGGCCGCAACCCCTGCTGCGCATCCCGCGCCAGAGCCAGCGCCAGATCCCCTTCCAGACTGCGCTCGTGAAATTCGTCGAAAAGAACCCCGCAGATCCCCGCGAGCGCCGGGTCGTCGAGGACCATGCGCGTGAACACGCCCTCGGTGACCACCTCTACGCGCGTCCGTGCGCTGACCTGCGAATCCAACCGCACGCGATAGCCGATCTCCCCGCCAACCCGGTCGCCCATTTGCGCAGCCATGCGCGCCGCCGCCGCCCGCGCCGCCAGCCGGCGCGGCGCGAGCACGATGAGCTTTCCCGTGCGCGCCCAGGGCTCGTCCTTGAGCGCCAATGGCGCGCGCGTGGTTTTCCCCGCACCCGGCGGCGCAGCCAGCACGGCTTCGGTTCCCTCGCGCAGGGCGTCGCACAGGGCGGGCAGAACGGCGTCAATCGGGAGCACGATGGTGGCTGCCTATCCCGTCGCGCGCGCCCTCACAAGCGATGCGCCAGCGCCTTGGCCGCGGCGCGCGAAGCCGTGTAGAAGGCTCGCTTGCTTGGGGTAAGGCGCAATGACGCGAGGCAAATCGTTTAGAGCGTTCGCAACCAGGATGGCGCTGGTCGGCGTCGCCGTGATGAGCGTAACGGCATGCGCATCCCGCCGCGGCGGCGACGAAGGCCGAATGGACGCCGCCCGCCGCGGCGTCGCCGATGCGGCGACCTCGCCCTTGCGCGACGTCGGCCTGATCCGGCCCGACATTCCGCCTGTTCTGGCGCGATTGAACTATCCTTATGTCTCTACGACGCTGCTCGGCGGCTGCCCGGCCGTGCTCTACGAAATCGGCCAGCTCGACGCAGTGCTCGGCCGGGAATCGTACCAGCCAGGCGAAGACGAGAGCTGGGCCGAGCGCGGCGCCGATAGCGCCCAGGATGCAGCGCTCAGCGCTGTGCGCGACACCACCAGCGACGTGGTGCCGTTCCGGTCGTGGGTGCGGCGCCTGTCAGGCGCGACGCGCGCCGAGCGCGAGGCGCAACGCGCGGTGGAGCTGGGCGAAATGCGGCGGTCTTTTTTGCGCGGCTATGGCGCAGCGCTCGGCTGCCGCGGCGTCGTGCCCGCGCCGCCGCCGCCGCAGGAAGAGCGCCGCCGCAATCGTGACGACGATGACGATCGTCGGCCGCAGCAGCAGGGAACCGCGACCCCGCCCTAAGACTGCGCGTCGCCGCGCCCACGGTCACGGAAGTCGGCGGCGAACGCCTGCAGGCGTTGCTGCGCAATGGCCTCGCGCAGGCGGCGCATCAGATCCTGATAATAAGCGACATTGTGCCAGGACAAGAGCACCTGGCCGAGCGTCTCCTGCGCCTTCACCAGGTGATGCAGATAAGCCTTCGAATAGGCGCTGCTCGCGGGGCAAGCGCTCGATGCGTCAAGCGGCGTGTCGTCCTCCGCGAACCGCGCATTCTTCAGATTGAGCGGGCCTTCATCCGACCACGCCTGTCCGTGGCGGCCCGATCGCGTCGGCAGAACGCAATCGAACATGTCTATGCCGCGCACAACCGATTCCACGATGTCGATCGGCTTGCCGACGCCCATCAGATAGCGCGGCCGCTCCGAGGGCAGATGTGGCGTCGTGATCTCCAGCGTCGCCAGCATTTCATGATGGCTTTCCCCGACCGCGAGGCCGCCGATCGCATAGCCATCGAAACCGATATCCGTGAGCGCGTCTGCGGAGGCGCGCCGCATGCCAGCATCGACGCCGCCTTGCACAATCGCGAAAAGATTCTGTTCGGTACGCACCCCGAACGCAGTCTTGCAGCGCTTAGCCCAGCGCAGCGACCGCTCCATCGCCCGGCGTACATCCTCCTGCGGCGCAGGCAATGCCGGACATTCATCCAGCTGCATGACGATATCCGCGCCCAGGCAATCGGCTTGGATATCCATCGCGCGCTCGGGAGAAAGCGCATGCGCGGAGCCGTCGATATGGCTGCGAAACGTCACGCCTTCTTCGGAAATGTCGCGCAGGTTCGCCAGCGACATGACTTGAAAGCCGCCGGAATCGGTGAGGATTGGCCCACGCCAGCGCATGAAGCGATGCAGACCGCCGAGCCGGCGCATGCGCTCCGCGCCCGGCCGCAACATCAGATGATAGGTGTTGCCGAGAATGATGTCCGCGCCAGCCGCTTCGACCTGATCCACCGTCAGCGCCTTCACCGTCGCTGCCGTTCCCACCGGCATGAAGGCCGGCGTGCGAATACGCCCGCGCGGCGTTTCCAGATGGCCCGTGCGCGCAGCGCCGTCGCGCGCAGAAATCAAGAATGGAAAGGCGCTCATGCGTCCGCCCGCTCGAACAGGCACGCGTCGCCAAAGGAATAGAAACGATACGCGTGCGCGATCGCGTGCGCGTAAGCCGCATGCGCTCGTTCAAGTCCCGCGAACGCCGCCACCAGCATAAACAGCGTCGAGCGCGGCAAATGGAAATTGGTCCACAACAGATCGATCGCGCGAAACCGGTAGCCGGGCGTGATGAAAATATCGGTATCCCCGCTGCACGCGTGAATTTCGCCGGAAGCGTCCGCCGCCGATTCAAGCGACCGCAACGCCGTTGTGCCGATGGCTATGATCCGGCCTCCGCGCGTGCGCGCTGCGTTCAGCGTGTGCGCAGCGTCGGGCGAAACCGAACGCCACTCCGAATGCATCGTGTGCCCATCCACCGTTTCCGTCTTCACCGGCATAAACGTGCCTGCTCCGACATGCAGGGTAATCGAGACGACATCAGCGCCCGCGGATCGCACCTGGTCCAGCAATGCCGGCGTGAAATGCAGACCCGCCGTCGGCGCAGCGACCGCGCCGCTCCGCTGGGCGAACATGGTCTGATAGTCGTCGGCGTCCTCCGCGCTGCGCGCGCGGCGCCCCGCGATATAAGGCGGCAAGGGCGGTGCTCCGGCAGCGGCGATCGCAGCGTCAAGCGCCTCGCCCGCGCGATCGAACTTTAGGACGATGTCGCTCTCCGCCCTCTCCACCACGATCGCGTTCAAACTGCCGCCAAACGCAATGGTTTCGCCTTCGCGCAACCGCTTCAAGGGTTTTGCGAACGCTCGCCACGTTGCCGCGTCCTCCCGCTTGTGCAACAGCGCTTCAATGCGCACCGGCGGCGCCCCGGCCTGCCGGCTCGCACGTGCGCCATTCAGCGCCGCTGCAATCACCTTGGTGTCGTTCACCACAAGCACGTCGCCCGGCCGGACAAGCGCCGGCAAATCGCTGACCCGAAGATCGCCAAACGGCCCGCGCACGGGCGCATGCAGGAGCCGCGCACGCTCGCGCGGACGCGCCGGCGCCAGCGCAATAAGCGCTTCCGGCAAGTCGAAATCAAAGGCGTCCGTCCGCATCGGCGGTTCGCCTAGACTGTTTTTCGGGCCAAAGCGAGCCGCCGCCCGCGGGAAACGCCGCGCACACGCGACGGCGCGTGCGATAGGAGAAGGCGTGGCCGTCCGTCTTCCAGTGCGCGCGTTCGAGGCGCTTGCAACCGCCACGGCCTGCCTCGCTGCGGGCCTGGCGGCTGCCTCGCTTCTCGCGGGCCTCATGCCGGCGTTTGACCTCGTCAATCAGGCAGCGCCCCTTCCGTTGGCGATGGCCCTGTCTGGCGTCATCGGCTGCGTGGCGGCGCACCGTGGGCGCGTGCTGCGCGATGGACGATTCTGGGCGTTTGCGTTCGCCGCAGCGGCCTTCGCGGCCTTGGTCTTGCCCGACGCGCTGCGCGCGCTGAAACCGCCCCTTGCGCCGCAGCCGGGCGCCGCCGCGATCCGCGTGATCTCCCACAACATCCACGAAGGCAGCCCGGATATCGCCCGCACGCGCACCTACCTGCAGAAGCAGGACGCCGACTTTGTCGCGCTCTACGAAGTCACCGACGCCGATCTTGCAGCCCTCGCCCCATTGCGGCGGAAGTGGCCTTACTGGACACGCTGCAATTCCTGGCCCTACTGCCGCGTCTACATCCTCTCGCGCACGCCGCCTCTGCCCAACACGCGCGAAACGCCGACTGGCCCGTTCATCGCACGGCGCAACCGTCACTATCCGCTCTATTCCCGGCTGGCCGCGGCGGACTATCGTGTGCGTGGCGAAATCGTGCGCGTTATCGCGGCGCATGTGCGCCGGCCGCCCTCGCTCTACGCGCAGCGGCGCGACCTGCGCCTGGTGCTCAGCGAATTACGCCGAACGCCGCGCCGCAATGTCGTGTTGATGGGCGACTTCAATCTTACGCCCTGGACGCACGCGATCCGCGATCTCGACGCGCGCAGCGGCTTGATCCGGCGCACGCAGAATCTCGCCACCTGGCCTTCAGCGCTGCCCATCGCGCCAATTGATCACATCTATGCGTCGCCCACGCTGACCACACTGCGCATCGCGCGCGGCCCGCGCACCGGCTCCGATCACCGGCCCGTCGAAGCGGACTTCGCGCTTACGCCAGACGCATCGAGATGATCTTCCCCGGCGTGCGCGGCGGCTCGCCCTTCGGCAACGCGTCGACATGCTCCATGCCCGCCGTCACCTGTCCCCACACGGTGTATTGGCGGTCGAGGAAGCGCGCATCGTCGAAGCAGATGAAGAATTGGCTGTTCGCGGAGTTCGGATCGTTCGTGCGCGCCATCGAGCACACGCCGCGCACATGCGCCTCACGCGAGAATTCCGCCGGCAGGTCGGGCTTGTCGGACCCGCCCCGGCCGCTGCCGGAAGGGTCGCCGCCTTGCGCCATGAAGCCGTCGATCACGCGATGGAAAACCACCCCGTCATAGAAGCCTTCCTGCGCAAGCTCCGAAATCCGCGCCACATGCTGCGGGGCAAGGTCAGGGCGAAGTTTGATCGTCACTTCGCCCGTCTCCAGCGTCATGATCAATTGATCAGAGGTATGATCGACCACCAGCGGCGCTCCCGTTCTGAATCGCCCGGCACACGGGCGGGAATTTGCACATCACACACAGAAAAGTCCGCGCCGCGCTCGCGCCGCATGCGCTCGATGAGCTGGCGGAAATCGGTTGAATCCGAGCGCAGCACGAAAATCGGCGCGCGTTCCTCTGGCGGCAGATCAGAGGCGACGCGCACCTGCAGCATGCGGTCGGGCTGCGCCGGCGGATCGCCGATGGCCAGCGCCATCACCGCATCCATGCCCCACACCACGCGGCCCCAGATCGTGTAGCGCTTGTCGAGCGAGGGATAAGGCGCGCGCATGATGAAGAACTGGCTGTTGGCGGAGTTCGGCGCATCCGCGCGCGCCATGGAGAGAATGCCGGGGCAATGCAGCGCCCACGCCGAGGCGCGGCCGTCGCGAGTCACCGCCATCTGCTCGTCGGGCTGCGTTTCGATCGGCAGCGCCTTGTAGAAGCCCTGCCGCGCGCCGCCCCGGAACGTCGCCTCCACGAACGGCATCTCCAGCCCGCGACGGAAGAGAAATTCTGACTGCAGATCCGGCAGTTGCGAAGCGCCTTCCCCGGTGCCGAGCGGATCGCCGCCCTGCGCCATGAAGCCGTCGATCACGCGGTGAAATGTCAAGCCGTCATAGAAGCGGGCGCGCGCGAGTGTCGTCACCTGCTGCACGTGCTGCGGCGCGACTTCTGGATACATCTCGATGACGATGCGACCGCCCCGGGTATCGATATAGAGCGTGTTTTCCGGATCGAGCGCACGCCACTTCGTCGGGTCCGGCGCGCGCGGCTGCGCATAAGCCGCGCCGGAAACGGCCAGAAACAGGCAACTCAACAGAACGAAGACACCGCGCATCATGGCTTTCCGTATTTGACCTTCAAGCGCCGCTGCACATCAGCAGGCACAAAAGAGGCGACATCCCCGCCGAGCCTGGCGATTTCTTTCACCAGCCGCGAGGCGATCGCCTGACAATGCGGATCGGCCATGAGGAACACGGTCTCGATCGCCGGATTGAGCTTCTGGTTCATTCCGACCATTTGAAACTCGTACTCGAAGTCCGAAACCGCCCTTAAGCCCCGCACGATCACGCCGGCGCCGACTTCTTGCGCGAATGACATGAGCAATGTGTCAAAAGGACGGACATCGATGGAAGCCGTCGTGATGGCCGCGCACTCGCGCTGCACCATCTCCACGCGCTCCTCAAGGGTGAAGAGCGGGCCCTTGTCGCGATTGATCGCGACCCCGATCACCAGTCGGTCGACCAGCTTTGCCCCGCGGCGGATGATGTCGAGATGGCCGTTCGTGATCGGATCGAAGGTTCCAGGATAAAGGCCGACCCTGACGGCGGACGTGGTCATGCGGGTTCAGCGCCTTCTGCTTCGCCGTCGTCGGCAACCTCCTCAATGCGTTCGGCGGCGACGACATGTTCGTCCTCGCCCACGCGGATAAGCGTGACGCCCTGCGTGGCGCGCCCGCCGATGCGGATGCCCTCCATCGGCATGCGGATCAGCTGACCGCGATCGGTGACGAGCATCAAGTCCTCGCCTTCGTGCACGGGAAACGCGCCCACAAGACGCGCGTCCGACTTATCCGGAATGCGATGCGCGATGAGGCCTTTGCCGCCGCGACCCGTGGTCCGGTATTCAAACGAAGACGCGCGCTTGCCGAAACCCTCAGAGGTGACGGTGAGGATGAATTGCTCCTGCGTCTTCAACCAGGAGAGCCGCTCGAACGGCACATCCGCCTCCGCGCCCTCTTCGCCGGAATCGCCATCGACCGAACCCGCGCCGTCGCGATTGCTTGCATCCCACTTGAAATAAGCGCGCGCTTCGGCCGGCGCGATATCGACATGTTTGAGCACGGCCATGCCGATGACGCGGTCGCCGTCCTTCAGATCGATGCCGCGCACGCCCGTCGATTCCCGGCCTTTGAACACGCGCACATCATCGACCCGGAAACGAATGCACATCGCCCCGGCCGTGGTGAGCAGAATGTCGTCGGCGTCGGAGCAGATCTCCACCGCGACGATGCCGTCGCCCTCATCGAGCTTCATGGCGATCTTGCCGGCGCGATTGACCTGCACGAAGTCGGACAACTTGTTGCGCCGCACCTGTCCGGACTTGGTGGCGAACATCACGTCCAGCCGATCCCAATCGTGCTCGTCTTCCGGCAGCGCCATCAGCGAAGTGATGGATTCGCCTTGCTCCAAAGGCAGCATGTTCACGAGCGCCCGGCCCTTGGTCCGCGGATCGCCTTGCGGCAGACGCCACACCTTCTCCTTGTAGACCATGCCTTTGGAGGAGAAGAACAGGATCGGCGTGTGCGTCGAAGCCACGAACAGCCGCGTGACGAAATCCTCGTCTTTGGTGACCATCCCGGCCTTGCCTTTGCCGCCGCGCCGCTGCGTGCGGTAGAGCGTCAAAGGCGTGCGCTTGACGTAGCCGCCATGCGTGACGGTGACGACCATGTCTTCCCGCGGGATCAGCGATTCATCGTCAATGTCGCTGTCGGCTTCGGAGAAGGGCGTCCTCCGATCCACGCCGAAAAGCCCGCGCACCTCCGCCATTTCCGCCTTGATGATGTCCATGATGCGCTGGCGCGAACCCAGGATGTCGAGCATGTCGCGGATTTGTTCAGCGATTTCGGTCGCCGCCTTGGCGATGTCCTCGCGACCGAGACCGGTCAGTCGTTGCAGCCGCAGCTCCAGAATGGCGCGGGCCTGCTCTTCCGACAACCGGATCGCATTCTCTTCCGTCACCACCGTGCGCGGATCGGCGATCAGCGCGATCAGCGGCGCCATATCCCCGATCGGCCAAGCGCGCGCCATCAAGGCCTCGCGCGCCGCGGATGGATCCGGCGCATTGCGGATCACGCGGATCACTTCGTCGATATTGGCCACCGCAATCGCCAGACCCACCGTTTCGTGGCCCTTCTTGCGCGCCTGCGCCAGGCGGTGCTTCGTGCGCCGCGTAACGACCTGCTCGCGGAAGCTGACGAACGCCTGCAACAGCGCCCGCAAGCCCATTTGCTCCGGGCGGCCATTGTTCAGCGCCAGCATGTTGTAGCCGAAAGACGATTGCAGCGCCGTGAAACGATAAAGCTGGTTGAGCACTACGTCCGGCACCGCGTCGCGCTTGAGCTCCACCACCAGGCGAATGCCGAAGCGGTTGGATTCGTCGCGCACTTCCGCGACGCCTTCGATGCGCTTTTCCTTCACCAGCTCGCCGATGCGCTCATAGACGCTGGCCTTGTTCACCTGGAACGGCACCTCCGTGAACACGAACGCCTCGCGCCCGCGGATCGTTTCGTTCTTGAACCGCGCGCGCTGAATCACCGAACCGCGCCCGGTCAGAAGCGCGGCGCGCGCCGCTGTCCTGCCGAGGATTTCGCAACCGGTGGGAAAGTCCGGTCCCGGCACGATCTCCAGAAGGTCCAGATCGGAAATGTCGGGCGTATCGATCAGCGCCGTCGCCGCATCAATCACTTCGCGCAGATTGTGCGGCGGGATGTTCGTCGCCATGCCGACCGCGATGCCGCCGCCGCCATTGACGAGCAGATTGGGAAACCGCGCGGGAACCACTTGCGGCTCCCGGCGCGAGGCGTCGTAATTGTCCTGGAAATCGACGGTGTCTTCGTCAATGTCCTGCAACAGGAACATCGCCGGTTTGGCCAGCCGGCTTTCGGTGTAGCGCATCGCCGCGGGGCTATCCCCGTCGATCGAGCCGAAATTGCCCTGCCCGTCGATCAGCGGCAGGCCCATCGAAAAATCCTGCGCCATGCGCACCAGCGCTTCATAGATCGCGCTGTCGCCGTGCGGGTGATAGCGGCCCATAACTTCGCCGACAGTGTTTGCGCTCTTGCGGTAGGACTTGTCCGGCGTGTTGCCCGCTTCGTACATCCCGTACAGGATCCGGCGATGCACGGGCTTCAGGCCGTCGCGCGCATCCGGCAAAGCGCGCGAAACGATCACGCTCATGGCGTAATCGAGATAGGAGCGCTTGAGTTCGTCTTCGATATCGATCAGCGCAACACCCTTAGGCAGCGGCTGATGCGACGGCTCGACGCCGCCGTCTTCGGGCTCGTTTGGATCTTGATCTGACATGAGGGTAAGGGCGGAACGCGCGTTGAAGAGTGCGGCTTCGCCGCTAGATGAGTCCCTACAGAACGTACACGCGCCCCTCGTTTTCGCAAAGCCCGGAGAGCCGCCGATGCGCCCTTGGTCCCTACTTGTTCTGCCGCTGGCTCTGGCCAGTTGTGTCACGGTCATCGACGCCGGCGACCACGCCCCCGCAGCGCCTCCAACAGGCCCCATCGGCCGAACCTTCGAAGCGCCGATCCTGGCGGCCCAGAGCGGGGCCGAGATCGGCCGCGCCACGCTCACCGAAGGCCCGGCCGGGGTTTTGATCGCCCTTTCGCTCGCCCCCGGCGCGCTGACGCCCGGCTGGCACGGCGTCCACTTCCACCAGCACGGGACCTGCGCCGATACCGCCGCGGGCTTCCAGGCTTCCGGCGCGCATGTACGCCATGGCGCCGCCGGGGTGCATGGCCTGCTCAACCCGGACGGCCCCGAGGCCGGCGACCTCCCCTCGGTCTACGCCCCTGCGGCCGGCCCGATCGAAGCGCAGCTGTTCTCGTCCTTTGTGACCCTGAGCGCATCCCCCGCAGGCGAGCGGATGCCGCTCCTGGATGCGGACGGCTCGGCAATCGTCATCCATGCCGCCATCGATGATCAGCGCACCCAGCCTATCGGCGGAGCGGGCGCGCGGGTTGCCTGCGCCGCGATCGCAGCGCGCTAAGCGGGTCGCGGCGAGGGCCTGCGTCTGCTATGGCGGGCGCCCAGCGACGTTGCGGAGAAAGCTCTCATGACCACCCACTTTCGCGCGGCGGCGATCGCCTGCCTCGCCCTGACTGTGCTGGCGGCGTGCAGCCGCGAATCCGGAACCGGCCCCGCGGCCAGCGGCCCGGCGGGCTTTCCGTCCCTCAACGCTGCGTATTCCGCGACCTACCAGATGTATGAGGATGGCGCAGCACAACCGGCCATGGAAGGCAGCATGCATCGCGACGGCGCTCAGCGCATGCGCTTCGACATGGTCCGCAATGGCCAGCCCGTCGCCATGGTGTTCGACGCCGCCAATCGCCGCACGCTGATGTTCCGCACCGGCGAGGGCGCGCCCCGCGCGGCGCTGGTCATGCCGCACGGCGAAGACAGCGTATTTGAGAACATGTCGGATTGGGATTCCTGGTCGGACGGCGATGCCGTGCAGCCGCAGAAAGTCGGGACCGACACTGTCGCCGGCGAACGCTGCGACATCTGGCGCACGCCCGCATCCGAAGGCGAAGCCACAGGATCGGAGGCTTGCGTCACATCAGACGGCATCCTCCTGCGCGCCGGCGATACCGGCGCCGCCACTCCCGACCTCATCGCCACCAGTGTCGATCGCGGCCGCCCCGACGCCGCGCTGTTCGCCGTTCCCGAGGGCTACGAAGTCATCGACTATGCGCCATGCATGACCATGGCTCAGGACGCGATGGCCGCCGCGCGATCGGGTCAACGGCCCGACATGTCGCGCATGCGCGAATGCGAGACCATCGGCCGCCGCGCGTCCGAAATCATGGGCGGCATGAACTAAAGCTGGGGACAGTCAGGCCAACGCCGCGACGAGCGCGGCGGCCTGGCCGCTGTCGACATATTCGTCGAGCCGCGCGATCCGCCCGTCTTGAACGACGCACACGATGCATGCCGGCATGGCGAACGTCTCGCCGGTTTTCTGGATGCGCGCGCGCAAGACATGCTGCTGGACGAAGCCGGTTTCGGTCGTCTCCCGCCGCACAATCTCGTAACGCATGTCGGCAAGCGCACCCCACAATCGTAGGAGCACGCGCAGATTTTCATCGACGGTCTGTCCCGGCGCGCCGACCCCATCGATATTGTGCCAGATACGCGCGTCCGGCGCGTACGCCGCGCGCACGCCTTCCGCATCATGCGCTTCGACGGCGGCGAAGAAACGGGCGGCGGCGTCCAGCGATGCGCTCATGCGCGCCTCCTCACAACGGAATATTGTCGTGCTTCTTCCAGGGATTTTCGAGCTTCTTGCTCTTCAGCGCCTTCAGCGCCCGCACGATGCGCTTGCGCGTTTCGCGCGGCATAATCACGTCGTCGATATAGCCGCGTGACGCCGCCACGAACGGATTGGCGAAGCGGTCCTGATATTCCTTGGTGCGCGCGGCGATCTTTTCCGGATCGCCGATATCGGCGCGGAAAATGATCTCCACCGCGCCCTTCGCGCCCATGACCGCGATTTCCGCGGACGGCCAGGCATAGTTGATATCGCCGCGCAAATGCTTGGAGCTCATGACGTCATAGGCGCCGCCATAGGCCTTGCGCGTGATGACAGTGACTTTCGGCACCGTCGCTTCGCCGAACGCGAACAGAAGCTTCGCGCCATGCTTGATCAGCCCGCCATATTCCTGGCGCGTGCCCGGCAGAAAGCCCGGCACATCCACGAACGTAACGATGGGAATATTGAACGCATCGCAGAACCGAACGAAGCGCGCGCCCTTGCGCGAGGCGTCGATGTCCAACACGCCCGCAAGGCTCATCGGCTGGTTGGCGACGATGCCGACGGGCGCGCCGTCGATCCGGCCAAAGCCGGTAATGATGTTCTTGCCGAAATCCTTGCCGATTTCGAAAAAGTCTCCTTCGTCGGCGACCTTCTCGATCAGCTCCAGCATGTCATAGGGCTTGTTGGGATTATCCGGGATCAGCCGGTCGAGGCTTGGATCCTCGCGCAGCGGATCATCGAAGGTCGGCCGCACCGGCGGCTTTTCGCGGTTCGAGCCCGGCAGGAAATCGATCAGGCGGCGCAATTGCGTCAGCGCCTCGAAATCGTTTTCAAACGCGCCGTCCGCCACGCCGGATTTCGCCGCATGCACGCGCGCGCCGCCCAGTTCATCGTGTGTCACGGTTTCATTGGTGACGGTTTTCACCACGTCCGGTCCGGTCACGTACATGTACGACGTGTCCTTCACCATAAAGATGAAATCCGTCATCGCCGGCGAATAGACGTCGCCGCCCGCGCACGGTCCCATGATCACAGAAATCTGGGGAATGACGCCGGAGCCCAGAATATTGCGCATGAAAATGTCGGCGTAGCCGGCCAGTGAATCCACGCCCTCCTGAATCCGTGCGCCGCCCGCGTCGAAAATGCCGATGCACGGCGCCCCGTTCTGGATCGCCTTGTCCTGCACTTTGACGATCTTTTCCGCGTGCGCCATCGACAGCGAACCGCCGAACACGGTGAAGTCCTTGGAGAAGACGTAAATCAGACGCCCGTTCACCGTGCCCCAGCCGGTGACCACGCCGTCGCCGGGGATCTTCTGATCGGCCATGCCGAATTCATGCGCGCGGTGCTCGACAAACATGTCGAACTCCTCAAATGACCCCTCATCGAGCAGCAATTCGATCCGCTCCCGCGCCGTGAGCTTGCCCTTGGCGTGCTGGGAATCGAGACGCCGCTGGCCGCCGCCCATGCGGGCCGCTTCGCGCTTGGCTTCCAGGGCTTCGATGATGTCTTTCATGTGCGCGCCGTCTCCGCATTGCAGGCCGTCTTCGCTAGCGGCCTTTGGCGCTGCGATGCAAGCGCTTACCCAAGCGCGGCGATGAATTCGGCGAGGTCGGCGATGTCTTTGGCCAAGCGGTCGAGGCGGGCGCGGGCCTCGGCGTCCTCGCCCCAGGTCTCGATCTGGAAGAGATCGTCGAGCGCGGCCGCCGCGAACGCCGCCTCCGCGCCTATCGCGGCGTCAATAAGCGCAAGGCCCAGAACAGCCGAGCCCGTCAGCCCGACGCCGTGCGAGAGCGCGGTCAGTCGGAAGGCGTCCAGCGCTGCGGCGTGCGCCTTCAGCGCGGCAATGCCCGCAAGGTGCGGTGTTGCCGCGACAATGCCGGCCACGACCTCAGGCGCAAATGCGTAGCGCGCCTTGGCCCAATCAAGCCACGGATTCCAGGTTTCGCTCTGGCGCCGGATCAGCGTTTCCGGCGACGCCGCGCGATGGCAGATCAGATCCGTCTCGGCATATTTTCCAAGATCGGCAATCAAGTCCGCGCGGCGGCCTTCTGTCTTGTCAAGCGCCACGAAGCTGAGCCGCGTCAGCGGCATCGCGCTGGTGTCGATGGTCTCGCCTTGGGCGTCCCATTCCCGCGCAACCGCCTCGGCCAACGCACGCGTCGGCAGCGCAGCCACTGCATTGTCCGGCGTGCGCAGACGGCGCGCGTCAAGAAACACGCCGAACCCGGTCTCCCCATCGCGCGCTTCCGCCGAGCGATAGAAGCGTTTCAGCGCACTCATGCGGGCACGACATCAAACGGCGCAGTCATGCGCTCGCCGCGCGCGAACGCCGTGACGCCATGCCAGAAATAGGACGGAAACAACACCAGCCTCCCCGCCTTCGGCTCAATGAAGCGTTCCGCGCTGCACCCGGCAATGGGCCAGCGCGGCGCGCCGAATGAGAGCCACCCTTCGTGGGCGTCCGCGTCGAGGTCCTGGGGAACCTCCACATAATAGGCTGAGCTGATCCAGCCTGCGGGATGCACATGGTTCACATGCGCGCCGCCTGCGCGCAAAAGCGCCGACCACGCGCCGGCGATGCGAAAGTCTTGGCCCTTGCGCGCATAAAGCGGATGCGCGGCGTCATGCGGCATCGCCGCGACATAATCCCTGATCGGTGCTCGCACAGCCTCCAGAAACGCGCGGATGACCGGATCGTCGCTGAAGCGCAGATCCTGGCGCGTCTGCGAGCCCTGCCGCAGCGTTTGGTCGAGCGGATGGCCCGCATCGCCATGAAGACGGCGCAACGCCTGCCCGAACCTGGCGTTAAAGTCTTCTATGGTCGCGAAGCCTGGCGGCGGCTCAAGCGTGAACACGCCGATCATGCTTTCATAATCGCACAAGCGCCCGCATCGCACATCGCCGGTCATCCGCAGCGCCAGCGTCTCCAGCCCAATCCACGCCTGATCGTGCGGCCGCGCCGCGCGCATCGGCGCGATCTGCGCCAAAGCCTCCTCCGGCCGCTGGCTGCGCAACAATGCGTGCGCGTAGGCTGCGCGGATCGGCGCGGCCTCAGGCGCTTTGGCGCACGCGCGCGCCAGCGGCGCCAGCGCTTCGTCCGGCGAGCCGCTCTCGTCAAGCACAACGCCGCAAGCAGCCAGCACCGCCGCATCGTCCGGCCGCTGCAGCAGTGCGGCATCAAGATGCGCCTGCGCACGCGCGTGCAAGTCCGCCCGTCGCAGCAGATCAGCACAAGCAACCTTCAGCGCCGTCCGCTCGGGAAACTGTACGATCGCGCGTTCGAACGCATCAACGAAATCGTCCCCGTCGCCGCGCAGCCAGCGAGCTTGCGCCAGAGCAGTATGAAGCGCCGCGTCGTCGGGCCATTGCGCCAGCCCAGCCTCCAGCACAGCCAGCGCGTGCGCATCGCGCCGCGCACCGATCAACGCGCGCGCATGATTGAGGCAAAGCGCTGGCGCGCGCACGCCTTCGGCAGCCAATGCCTCAAACGTGTCCAGCGCCGCTTTCGAGCGGCCAAGCGCGCTCAGCGCCAAACCGCGATTGTGCCGCACGCCGGCATTGTGCGGTTGAAGCGCCAAGGCCGCGTCCGACGCCTCCAGCGCCTCGCCGCTGCGGCCTTGTGCGCGCAGCGCGCAGCTTAATAGATCAAAGGCCTCGGCATTGGGCGACCGCGCGAGCTGCGTGCGCGCAATGTCTTCTGCCTCCTGGGCGCCGCCGCAGTCGATCAGCGCACGCCCCAGGCTGCGCGCGGCGATCGCGAAATCAGGCCGCAGCGCCAGCGCCGTACGGCAGCTTTCCGCCGCGCGCTCGAAGAATCCCGCCGCATACAGCACGAGAGCGAGATTGTGATGAAACGCCGCATTGCGCGGATCGCCCTGCAGCGAGCGCCGGATCAAGTCCTCCGCATCGCCCAAACTCCCTTGCGATTTGCGCACAAGCCCCAGTACATGCAGCGCCAGCGGCGCGTTATCCTTCACATGCGGCGCAATGAGTCGTTCAGCTTCCTGCGGCGCGCCGACCTTGAGCGCAGCGAACGCCCGCGCGGCATCCGACTGCACCGTCATGACGCCGCGAACGCGTCGAGCTCTGCCCGCAACGCCGCAAAGTCATGCGCGATATGATGCGCGCCGCCGGATTCGATTTCCGAGACCGTATGAAAACCCCAGGCGACGCCTTGGGCGTATGCGTCCGCCGCGCGCGCCATCTGCATGTCAAAGCTCGTATCGCCGATCATGATCGTACGCGCCGCTTCGATCTCAAGCGTCTTCATATTGAGCTGCAGCATGTGTGGATGCGGCTTGCCGGGCCCGTCATCGGCGCAGAACGCGCAATCGAACGCGTCCCGCAGTTCATGCGTATCGAGAAACTTGTCCACGCCGCGGCGCGCCTTGCCCGTGGCGACGCCAAGCCGCCAGCCCTGCGCCTTCAAGTCAGCGATGGTTTCGCGCGCGCCCACATAGAGCGGCTCGCTCATGCCGCGCTCGCGGTTGGCGATGAACGCGTCGCGATAGGCGTCGGCAAGTGCGCGATACCGCGCCTCCGGAAGATCGGGCGCCAGGATCTTGATCGCCGGCGCGAGCGAAAGGCCCACGATTTTGCGCGTGTCGTCATAGGTCGGCGCAGGCAGATCGAGCGCGGCGAACGCCATCGCCATAGCTTCGGCAATGGAGCGCCGGCTGTCGACCAAAGTGCCATCGACATCGAAAACCGCAAGGCGGTTCATGCGCCGCTCCCTTCTCCACCCGCGTGCGGGGGGAGTGTCCCGAAGGGACGAGGGTGGCTTATGTCGCGCACGGACTTTGCCCCCACCGGTTCGCTGCGCGAACCACCGCCCCCGTAAACGGGGGAGGACATCCCACGGTTGGAAGACAAGCGCTTGAACATCATCTTTTCGGCGTCTTCTGTAGAAACGGCGCGAACGGATTCTTCGCCTCGCGCTCGTCGAAGCCCAACGCTGCAAAACTCTCCTTCATATGCGCCGGCAAGGGCGCACTAACGTTCAGCGTCCCGCCCGAAGGATGCGGCAGACGCACAGCGCGCGCATGCAGATGCAGCTTGGCGGAAAGCCCGCCGGGCGTCGGCCGGTCGCAGCGGTATTTTGGATCGCCGACGATGGCGTGGCCGATCTCGGCGGCGTGAAAGCGCAGCTGATGCGTGCGCCCCGTCACCGGACGCATCGCAAGCCATGCCGCGCGATGGCCGGCGTCAGCCAGCACTTCATATTGCGTCACCGCGTGCACTGCGCCTTCATCTTGCTGCACGCAGCGCTGCATCATTTCGCGATCGCCGTCGTGAGCGCCCGGCGCCTTGCACATCCAGCCGCGGATTTCGCCCGCTAATGGTTTCGGCGTGCCGCAAACGATCGCCCAATAGATTTTCTCCGTGTCGCGGTCGCGGAACGCCGCCCCGAGTGCGGCGGCCGCGCGCGCATGCCGCGCCAGCACCAAAACGCCGGAGGTGTCTCGATCCAGGCGATGCACGAGCTTGGGTTTTTCATCCCGCTCGAATTTTAGGCCGTCCAGAAGCGCATCCACATGCCGCGTGGTCTTCGTTCCGCCCTGCGTCGCAAGCCCATGCGGCTTGTTCAGCGCGATGACGTCATCGTCGCGATGGATCACCAGCGCGCGGATGAAGTCCTGATCCTTCGCCGATAAAGCGCCTTTCGCAGGCCGCTCGACCGCATCCGGCAGCGGCGGAAGACGCACCACCTGCCCCGGCCCGACGCGGTCATTAGCTTTCGCGCGCGCGCCATCGACGCGCACCTGACCGGTGCGGATCAGCTTCTCGATCTGGCCTTGCGTGAGATGCGGCGCCCGGCGCCGCAGCCAGCGGTCGAGCCGCGCGTCGCCCTCATCCGCGCCGATCGTGATGGTTTGCACATCCGCCAAGGGTTTACGCCATGCTCCGCGCGATCATCAGCCCCAGCCCGCAGGCGCCGACCGAAACGATCACCGATCCGATCATATAAGCCAGCGCGAGCGCAAATTCCTGCCGCTGAAGCATGCCCATGGTTTCCAGGGAAAAGCTGGAGAAGGTGGTGAACCCGCCCAGCAAGCCGACCGCGACCAGCGCCCGCCACGGACTAAGCGGATCATGCACGAACCCTGCGAAAAGCCCCATGGCCAGGCCGCCGGCCGCGTTGACCCCAAGGGTTGCCCACCAGCCCTGACCGCCGGCCTGCATCACCGCCAGTCCGGCCGCCCAGCGCAGGACCGCGCCGGCCGCGCCGCCAAGCGCGACAAGAAGGACGGTAGGCATGGGCGCGTTCTACACGACTCGCCCGAGCCCTCCACCGCCCTCCCCAATCGCGAAAGGGCCAAGGCGCCGCTGCGGCGCCGATTGAGAACGCCGCCCCGCCCTGCGAAATTGAGCCGATCACGCCAGGGAGCGATCATGGACTATGACGACGTCGTCTTGGGCCGCCGCAGCACGCGCGGCTTTCTCAAGAAGCCGGTGCCGAAGGCGGTGATCAAGGAGGTGTTGGCGCTGGCGATGCGCGCGCCGTCTTCGCTGAACACCCAGCCCTGGAATTTCTACGTCGTCGCCGGCGAAGCGCTCGATCGCATCCGCAAAGGCAACACCGAGCGCAATCTCGCGGGCGTCCCCGACACCCGCGAATTCCGCCGCGGCCCCGGTTATGAAGGCGCGCACCGCGAACGCCAGATCGAGATCGCCAAGCAGCTTTTCGCTGCGATGGACATCGCCCGGGAAGACAAAGAGAAGCGCCAGGACTGGGTGCTGCGCGGCTTCCGCCAGTTCGATGCGCCCGTCTCCATCGTCGTGACCTATGACCGCTCCATCCATGGCAGCGACGTGGCGCCGTTCGATTGCGGCGCGGTCACCAACGCGCTCGTCAACGCCGCCTGGTCGCGCGGTCTGGGCTGCGTGATCAACAGCCAGGGCATCATGCAATCGCCCGTCGTGCGCGAACACGCCGCTATTCCGGACGACCAGGTCATCATGATCTGCGTGGCGATGGGCTGGCCCGACGATAGCTTTCCCGCCAACGCCGTCGTCTCGCGCCGCAAATCCGTTGACGAGGCCGCGACGTTCGTCGGCTTCGAGGACTAAACCTGCGCCGGAGGCGCATTGAGACGCGCGCGGATCGACTGCGCGACGTCGCGGGCGTTATAGGCGTTCGGAACCTCCGGGGCAGGGCCGCGGCCCATGCGGATCTCCAAGAGAAGCTCGCTCGGCCCGCTCTGTCCGCCGCCAAGCGGAAAGCCCACGCCGACCCCGACGCCGACGCCACTGCGCCGCCCATAATTGCCGCCGCCAAGGCCGACCGAAACGCTCGGACCCCGTGAGCCCGGCTCGACCTCCGCGTCGCGCCGGTCGACGACGAACCAGTCATTGCCGGAGAGCACCGTAAGATCGGCCGCGCGCAGCAGCGCGAAATCCGCCACCAGCGCCGGATTGGCGCCCTGGCCGCCGCGATAAATCACACGCCAGCGATTGGTCTCGATGCGCTGCTCGGAATAGCCGGTCCCGCCGGCGCGCGCCGCGGGCGCATAGACCGGCGTGGACGCGCACGCGGCCAACAGCATCAGCGCCGCCGCAAGGGCTAATCTCTTCATGGACATTCCCTAGTCGTGGGGTCCGCTCGCCGGCGGACCATAGGCGATCTCAAGCGCCGCGCCCAGGCCGAGCGGTGCGGCTAGCGTCACAAAGTCATGAGGCGGCGGTGCGGAGAAAGTCACCCGCGACCCATCAGGATGAGGTAGCTCCAGCGCAGCCGCGTGCAGCATCAGCCGCGGGACCGCGGCGCCGCCAAGCGCAAGCAACCCGCCATATTTGCCGTCCCCGGCGATTGGCGAGCCCAGATGGGCGAGATGAACCCGCAATTGGTGCATGCGCCCCGTGTCCGGCTGGAGCCGCACCAGCGCGGCCCCGCCGTGCGCGGCTAACGTCTCGTACTGCGTCCGCGCCGGAAGCGCGCCCGGCGCCTCGGGCGCGGCGATGCGCATGATGTCGAGCCGGTTGCGCGTTTCCTTTTTCAGGGGCGCATCGATGACGCCCGCTGCCGGCGCAGGCGCCGCGCAGACGACGGCGAGATAGGATTTCCGTACGCGTCGTTCGGCGAACGCGGCAGACAGAAAAGCCGCCGCCGGCTTTGTGCGCGCCAACACGATGACGCCCGACGTGTCGCGGTCGAGCCGATGCACCAGACGCGGCGGCTTGCCTGAGGCTTTGGCGTAGGCGGCGGCTTGGGTCTCCAGACTTTCAGCAATGCCGGACCCGCCCTGCGCGGCGAGACCCGCGGGCTTGTCGAAGACAAGAAGGCTTTCGTCCTGATGCAACAGACGCGCGCGCGGTTCAGCCACGCTTGGCCCTCAGCGCCGCCAAGCGCGCGAGCCGCTCTTTGATTGGCGCTTCGCGGCCCTCGCCGCGAGGCGCGTAGAACGTGCGCCGCGCCATCCCGTCGGGAAAATAGTTCTGTCCGGAGAAACCATCCTTGGCGTCGTGATCGTAGGCGTAACCTTCCCCGTACCCGAGATCGCGCATCAACCGCGTCGGCGCATTGCGGATGTGCATCGGCGGACCGAGTGATCCCGTCTCGCGCGCCGCCGCCTTCGCCGCGCCCCAGGCCACATACGCCGCATTGGATTTCGGCGCGGTGGCGAGATGGATCACCGCCTGCGCCAAATGCAGCTCGGCTTCCGGCGCGCCCAGAAAATCCACCGCATCCTTCGCCGCCGTACAGATCATCAGCGCGGTGGGATCGGCAAGGCCGATGTCCTCAGCCGCCGCGCGCACGAGACGGCGCGCAATGAACAGCAAATCCTCGCCGCCATCCACCATGCGCGCGAGCCAATAGAGCGCGGCGTCCGGATCGGAGCCGCGAATGCTTTTGTGCAGCGCGGAGATGAGATTGTAATGCTCTTCGCGGTCCTTGTCGTAAGCCGGCGCGCGCTTTTGCAGGAGCGCGGAGAGCCCCGCGACGTCCAGCGTTTCGTTTTCGCCGAGCGTGAACGTTTCCTCCGCCAGCGTCAGCAGATACCGGCCGTCGCCGTCGGCCATTCCGATTAACGCTGCGCGCGCCTCGCCAGTCAGCGGCAACGCGCGGCGTTCATGACCTTCCGCCCGCTGTAACAGCCGCTCCATCGCCGCATCATCAAGCCGGCGCAACACCAGCACCTGCGCGCGCGACAGCAACGCCGCGTTCAATTCAAACGAGGGATTTTCCGTCGTTGCGCCGACGAGCGTCACCACGCCCTCTTCGACATAAGGCAGGAAGCCATCCTGTTGCGCGCGATTGAAACGATGGATTTCGTCGACAAAAAGCAACGTGCCCTTGCCCGCCGCGCGCCGCGCCTTGGCCGCCTCGAACGCCTTTTTCAGATCGGCAACGCCGGAAAACACCGCCGAGATCTGCTGAAATTCAAGTCCCGTCTCCGCAGCCAGCAGCCGCGCGATCGTCGTCTTGCCCACGCCTGGCGGACCCCACAGGATCATCGAGGAAAGCCGCCTGGCGCGCACCATCCGCCCGATGGGCTTATCCGGCGCCAGCACATGATCCTGGCCGACGACGTCTTCCAGCCGCTTCGGCCGCAGCACATCCGCCAGTGGATGCGGCGCATCCCCGTCGAGGCCAGCCGCCTGGAACAGATCGGTCATGAACTGATGATAGCGCCGCCCCGCCCGCTCACGCCACCATCCGGGACGACGCAAATCGGCCGGCGCACACAACGCACGCCGGCCGATTTGTCGCTCTAGATGATCCGAGCAGCGGCGGGATCAGGCCGCCTTCTTGCGCCCACGCTTCGCCGCAGCCTTGGGCGCGGCCGATTGCTGGGAGGCATACGCCCTCTCGGAATCTTCGATCCAGGACTTAAGATCCGCCATCGGCTTGGCCGAAAGTGTGTAGATGCGCACGCGCGCGTCGAATTCCGGATGCGTCTCTTCAACCAGGCCCGCATCGCGCAGCGCCTTCAGATGGCGGCTCATTGCCGGCGGCGCGAGGCCCGTGGCGTCAGCCAGCTCGCCTGCGCGGCGGGAGCCCTTGCGCAGCACTTCCAGCACCTTGCGGCGGTTTCCGTCAGCCAGCGCAGAAAGGACGCTGTCGAGGTTTGCTCCGCGTTTCGCCATACCAACTCTCCATTTCGGGTTCGTCCGCTCGTGCCGCGGACCTGTAGATCGATTGCGCGATCGCCGCGCCGGACGACGCCGGCGGCGTCAACATGGGAGCGCGTCTAAAGCGTTTGCGCGAACCTTTCAACGTTTCGCCAAATTTTCAAGTAAACTCTTGCGGAGCGATTGCCCTTAAGTTTCTGCAACAAATGCACAATCGCTCATGCAACCCCGCGTTTGATCTGGGTGGCCTGCGCGCATGCAAGATTTTTCCCTTGAGGCGCAAGGACAAAGCAAACCCGCAATCTTTGACGAGATCGGCAACAGACCGGCCAAACGAAAACCGCCGGCGTTGCGCCGGCGGTTGGTTAAACTTCAGCCACTTTCGCAGATGCGGGATCTATTCCGCGTCGGCCATCATGTCCGGGCGCGGCCCGCTGTCTTGGCCCTTGGCGTCCTCGTCGCGATCGACGAACTCGATCACCGCAACCGGGGCGTTGTCGCCATGACGAAAGCCGGCCTTCAACACCCGCGTATAACCGCCATTGCGCGTCTTGAAGCGCGGCCCCAGCGTATCGAAGAGCTTCTTGGCCATCGTCTCGTCGCGCAGGCGCGACGCCGCCAGCCGGCGCGAGGCCAGATCGCCGCGCTTGGCCAGCGTGACGAGCTTCTCCACCACCGGGCGCAGCGCTTTGGCCTTGGGCAGCGTCGTGACGATCTGCTCATGCTTGATCAGCGCAGCGGCCATGTTGGCGAACATGGCCGTGCGATGGCTCGCGGTGCGGTTCAGTTTCTTTTGCGCGACGCCATGGCGCATGACGGCTTCCCCTAATCGTCCGCGATCTGCGGATTACATCTGATCTTCAAATTTCTTCGCGAGATCTTCGATATTGTCCGGCGGCCAGTTCTCGACCGCCATGCCGAGGTGCAGACCCATCGTGGCCAGCACTTCCTTGATTTCGTTGAGCGACTTGCGGCCGAAGTTCGGCGTGCGCAGCATTTCCGCTTCCGACTTCTGAATCAGGTCGCCGATATAGACGATGTTGTCGTTCTTCAGGCAGTTCGCCGAGCGGACCGACAATTCCAGTTCGTCGACCTTCTTCAACAGGTTCGGATTGAAGGGCAGGTCCGGCTTGTCGGCGAAATCCTTCTTCGCCTTCGGCTCTTCGAACGTGATGAAGACTTGCAGCTGGTCCTGCAGGATGCGCGCGGCGTACGCGATCGCATCTTCAGGGCGCAACGCGCCATTGGTTTCGATGTCGATGATCAGCTTGTCGTAATCGAGCACCTGGCCTTCGCGCGTATTCTCCACGCGATAAGCGACGCGTCGCACCGGCGAATAGATGGAATCGATGGCGATAAGCCCGATCGGCGCATCGTCCGGGCGGTTCTTTTCCGCCGGCACATACCCTTTGCCGTTGTCGATCGTCAGCTCCATGCGCAGCGACGCGCCGTCATCGAGCGTGCAGATGACGTAGTTCGGATTGAGGATCTCCATGTCGGAGACCGTCTGAATGTCCTTGGCCGTGACTTCGCCCGGGCCTTGCGCCTTCAACAGCACCTTCTTCGGGCCTTCGCCGCGCATGCGGATCGCGACCTGCTTGAGGTTCAGGATGATGTCGACGACATCTTCGCGCACGCCGGGAATGGACGAGAACTCGTGCACCACGCCGTCGATCTGCACGGCGGTGATGGCCGCGCCCTGCAGCGACGACAACAACACGCGCCGCAGCGCGTTGCCGAGCGTCATGCCGAAACCGCGCTCCAGCGGCTCCGCGATCATCGTCGCCTTGCGGCTGGGATCGAAGCCATGCTCGACAAGCGGCTTTTTCGGGCGGATCAATTCAAGCCAGTTTTTTTCGATCGTCATTCTGCTCTCGATTCTGCGGGCTGGGCTCGGCGCGGCGCGTCGTTCGACGCGGGCCTTAAACTCTGCGCCGTTTCGGCGGCCTGCAGCCGTTATGTGGGATCGGCGTCACGTCCTTGATGGCCGTGACCGTGAAGCCGACGGCCTGCAGCGCGCGCAACGCGCTTTCGCGCCCGGCGCCGGGACCCGACACTTCCACTTCCAGCGTGCGCATGCCGTGTTCCATCGCCTTGCGGCCGGCGTCTTCAGCGGCGACCTGTGCGGCGTACGGCGTCGACTTGCGCGAGCCTTTGAAACCCATACCGCCGGCGGACGACCACGAGATCGTGTTGCCTTGCGCATCGGTGATGGTGATCATCGTGTTGTTGAACGAGGCGGCGACGTGCGCGACGCCCGACGCGATGTTCTTGCGTTCTCTCTTGCGAACGCGCGTTGCTTCCTTGGCCATGCCCGTAACCCTTTATTTCTTCTTGCCGGCGATCGGCTTGGCCGGGCCTTTGCGCGTGCGCGCATTGGTGTGCGTGCGCTGACCGCGGACGGGCAGGCCGCGGCGATGGCGCAGACCGCGATAGCAGCCCAAGTCCATCAGGCGCTTGATATTCTGGGCGGTGTCGCGCCGCAGATCGCCTTCCACCGTGTAGTCGCGGTCGATCGCTTCACGGATCTGCAGCACCTCGGAATCGGTCAATTGATTGACCCGGCGATCCTCGGTGATGCCGACCTTGCCGCAGATTTCCTTGGCGAAATACGGCCCGATCCCATGGATGTATTGCAGCGCGACGACGACGCGCTTTTGCGTGGGGATATTGACGCCGGCGATCCGGGCCATGCTGAAACTCCAAAACGAGAAAATCGCGACGCCCCCAGCCCGTTTCAAGGCCGGGCGGGACGCGTTCTGCCGCCTATCGCGAAGCCCGCCGTTATAGCGGGGCTTTCGCGCCCGTCAATGCGCGCGGCTGGAGATTTTAACGCCAGTCCGCGCTGTAAATCTTCGCCCCTAGCCGAGCGCCCGGTCGATGGCCTGCGCGACCGTCTGAACGTCCGCCATTCCGTCGACGCCAACCAGTTTGCCCTGTTTCTCGTAATACGGGACCAGCGGCGCGGTTTGCGCGGTATAGGCGTCGAGCCGCACCTTGTAGGCGTCGGGATTGTCGTCCGCCCGGCCCTGCTCGGCATAGCGCTTGGCGATCCGATCCATCAGCGACTGGCTATCGACCTCCAGCCGAACGACCAGATCGATCTTCTGGCCGTGCCGCGCCATCAGCGCGTCGAGCGCTTCCGCCTGCGCCACCGTCCGGGGGAAACCGTCAAAAATGAAACCAGGAGCGCCCACATTGTGGTCCAGCGCATCCTCGATCAGTTCGATCACGATCTCGTCCGACACCAGCGAGCCGGAATCCATGATCGCGGCGACCCGCATGCCCAATTCGGAGCCCGACTTCCGGGCCGCGCGCAGCATGTCGCCCGTCGACAGCTGAACATATCCGCGTTCGTCCACCAGCCGCTTGGCCTGCGTACCTTTGCCGGCCGCCGGCGGGCCGAACAGGATGAGATTCATCGCGGTTTGATCCCCCCGCCGCCGCGCAGCTTGGACCGCTTGATCAGGCCCTCATACTGATGCGCCACCAGATGCGACTGGATTTGCGTGACCGTGTCAATCGTCACCGAGACCACGATCAGAAGCGAGGTGCCGCCGAGATAGAAAGGCAGGCCCTGATAGGCGATCAGGATTTCCGGCACGAGGCAGACGATGGTGATGTAGACCGCGCCGATCGCGGTCAGTCGCGTCAGCACATAGTCGAGATATTCCGCGGTCTTCTTGCCCGGACGGATGCCCGGCAGGAACCCGCCATACTTGCGCAGATTGTCCGCCGTCTCTTCCGGATTGAAAACGATGGAGGTGTAGAAGAAGCAGAAGAAGATGATCAGAACCGCGTAGAGCGCCATGTGCAGCGGCTGCCCGTAGCCCAGCGCGCCCGCCACGCCCGGCATCCAGGACAGCCAGGACGGCAGGTCCTGCTGCCCGCCCACGAAGCTCAGAAACGTCGTCGGCAACAGCAGCAGCGACGACGCAAAGATCGGCGGGATCACGCCTGCGGTGTTGATTTTCAACGGCAGGAACGAGCTCTCGCCCATGAACATCCGATTGCCGACCTGACGCTTCGGATACTGGATCACCAGCCGCCGCTGCGACCGCTCGATGAACACGATGAACACTGTCGCCGCAGCCAGGATCAGCACGATGCCGAGCATGCCGAAGAAGCTGAGCGCGCCTTCGCGCACCAGCGTCAGCGACTGATAGAGCGCCGCCGGCGCGCCAGCGACGATGCCGGTGAAGATGATCAGCGAAATGCCGTTGCCGACGCCGCGTGCGGTGATCTGCTCGCCCAGCCACATCAGGAACATCGTGCCCCCGGTCAGCGTGATCACGGTCGACGCGATGAACATCCATCCGGGATTGGTGACCACGCCCGGAGAGCCCTGGAGGCCAATGGCGATGCCGTAGGACTGCATCATCGCCAGCGCGACTGTAAGATAGCGCGTGTACTGGTTGAGCTGTTTCCGGCCGGCCTCGCCTTCCTTCTTCAATCGCTCAAGCGAGGGCGATGTGGTGGCCAGAAGCTGGATGATGATCGACGCCGAGATGTACGGCATCACGTTCAGCGCAAACACCGCCATGCGCTCAACCGCGCCGCCGGCGAAGGTGTTGAACATGCCCAGGATGCCGCCCGCCTGGCCCTGGAAGGCCTGACTGAACGCCTCGATGTCGACGCCCGGGATCGGGATGAACGTGCCGACGCGATACGCCACCAATGCGCCCAGCGTGAACCAGATGCGCTTTTGAAGTTCCGTGGCTTTGGCGAAGGCCTGAAAATTGATGTTGGCTGCGAGCTGCTCAGCGGCGGAAGCCATGGGATCTCCTGGGCGGTGTCCCGCTCAATACAAAACCTTCAGCGTTCAGCGAAGGCTGTGCGGCAGAAAACCGCCCGCCCTGGCTGCGCCCTCGCCGCTCCGCCGCCCACGCGGCGGACCCCTTCAGGCCGTCGCGCCGCTGTCTGCTTCGGCCGCGGGACGCAGCACGGTCACGCTGCCGCCGGCCTTCTCCACCGCCGCAATCGCGGCCGCGGACGCGCCGGTCACCGTGAGCGAAATCTTGGACGTCAATGCGCCCCGCGCAAGGAGCCGCACGCCGTCTTTCTTCCGCCGTAACAGTCCCGACGCCACGAGCGTCTCTTCCGTGATCGCGGCCTTGGCGTCTAAGCGCTTCTCATCAATGGCCTTTTGCAGGCGTCCGAGATTGATCCACGCGAAATTCGCACGGTTCAGCGACGTGAAGCCGCGCTTGGGCATCCGCATATGGATGGGCATCTGCCCGCCCTCGAAGCCGTTGATCGACACTCCGCGCCGGGACTTTTGCCCCTTCACGCCGCGCCCGGCGGTCTTGCCCTTGCCGGAGCCGACCCCGCGCGCGACGCGCATGCGCTTCTTGGTGGCGCCGTCATTGTCGGCGAGTTCGTTGAGACGCATCGTCTTCTTCCTTCAGCTGCGGCCTCAGCCGCGCTCCTCAACCACTTCCACGAGGTGCGCCACCTTGCGGATCATGCCGCGGATCGACGGCGTGTCCTCAAGCTCCACCACGCGCTGCCCGCGCGTCAGTCCCAGACCCAAGAGCGTGGCGCCCTGGGTCTTGTCGCGGCGGATCGGACTGCCGACCCGCTTGACCTTGATCGTTTTGCCCTTGGCCATGACGACTATCCTTCCGAGGCGACTTCGCCGAGGCTGGCGCCGTCCTTGCGCCGCGAGATCAGGTCGGAGACCTTCAGGCCCCGCCGATTGGCGACGTGACGCGGGCTAACCTGCGCCTTCAAGGCGCCGATCGTCGCGCGCACCATGTTGTAGGGATTGGACGATCCCTGGCTCTTGCCCACGACGTCCGACACGCCCAGCACTTCCAGCACCGCGCGCATCGGGCCGCCCGCGATCAGACCCGTGCCCGGAGGCGCCGCGCGCAACATCACCTTGCCGGCGCCCCAGCGGCCGCGGCCGTCATGGTGCAGCGTGCGGCCTTCGCGCAGCGGCACGCGGATCATCGTCTTCTTGGCTTCTTCGGTGGCCTTGCGAATGGCTTCCGGCACTTCGCGCGCCTTGCCGTGACCGTAGCCGACGCGGCCCTTCTTGTCGCCGACCACGACAAGCGCGGCGAAACCGAAATTTTTGCCGCCCTTCACCACCTTCGCCACGCGATTGATGGCCACGAGCTTGTCGACGAATTCGCTTTCGCGATCTTCGCCGCCGGAATCGCGCTGGCGCCGGTCGCGATCGCCGCGCGGCCCGCGGCGCGGACCGCGGCGTTGCGGCTGCGCAGTTTCCTCAGTCGGCGCGGAGACGGTTTCATCAGCCATCGGACTCTGCCCTTAAAACTGCAGACCGCCCTCACGGGCGGCGTCGGCGAGGGCTTTCACCCTTCCATGGAACAAATAAGCGCCGCGATCGAACACGACACTGGAGACGCCCGCTTGCTTGGCCCGCTCCGCAATGAGCTTGCCGACCGCGGCGGCCGCGTCGGAATTCGATCCCGACTTGGTCGCTTTGCGGAAATCCGCTTCCAGCGATGACGCCGCGGCCAGCGTGCGGCCGGCTTCATCATCGATGATTTGCACGGAGATGTTCTTCGACGACCGATAGACGCACAAGCGCGGACGGCCGTTCGCAAACTTCTTCAGGCGGGCGCGATTGCGTTGCGCGCGGCGGAGATTTTTTTCGAGCGCGGTTTTCATCGGACTACTTCTTCTTGCCTTCTTTGCGGCGAATGCGCTCGCCGGCATATTTCACGCCCTTGCCTTTGTAGGGCTCGGGCGGGCGGAAGGAGCGGATTTCGGCGGCGACCTGGCCCACGACCTGCTTGTCCGAGCCCGTGATCTTCACTTCCGTAGGCTTCGGAGTAGCGATCTGAATGCCTTCGGGCGGATCGTACTGAATGTCGTGGCTGTAGCCCAATTGCAGCTGCAGCTTCTTGCCCTGCATCGCCGCGCGATAGCCGACGCCGGTAAGCTCCAGCGTCTTTTCAAAGCCCTGCGTGACGCCCTGCATCTGGTTGGCCAGCATGGCGCGCGTCATGCCCCACATCGCGCGCGCGCGCGGGGTTTCGTTGCGCGGCGAGACAACGATCGCGCCGCCTTCTTGGGCCACGCTCACCTCGTCGGGCGCAGAAAAGCTCAAACTCCCCTTCGGGCCTTTGAGATTGACCGTCTGGCCCTGCACCTGCACCGTCACGCCCGACGGCGCCGGCACCGGTCTTTTGCCCACGCGCGACATATCAATACACCCTGCAGAGCACTTCGCCGCCGACATTCTGCGTGCGCGCGACAGCGTCGCTCATCACGCCCTTCGGCGTCGAAAGAATGGAAATGCCAAGGCCGTTGCGGACCAGCGCCAAATCCTTGATCGAGGAATAGACGCGGCGGCCGGGCTTCGACACGCGCGAGATTTCGGAAATCACCGGCGCGCCTTCGAAGTATTTCAGCTGGATCTCCAGCTCCTTTTTCCCGTCCTTCTCCACTTCCGCGTAGGAGCGAATGTAGCCTTCCTCGATCAGCACATCCAACACGCGCGCGCGCAGCTTCGACGCCGGCGACAACACGGTGGAGCGTCCACGCATTTGCGCATTGCGGATGCGCGTCAGCATATCGCCCAAAGGATCGTTCAGATTCATGCGATCCTCCTCACCAGCTCGACTTGATCATGCCGGGGATCATCCCCTTCGACGCCAGCTCCCGCAGCGCCACGCGCGAGAGGCGCAGCTTGCGGTAGAAGGCGCGCGGCCGGCCCGTCAGCTCGCAGCGATTGCGATAACGGCTCGGCGCGGAATTGCGCGGCAATTGCGCAAGCTTGAGGCGCGCCTCGAAACGCTCCTCCGGGGGGAGGGATTCATCGAGCGCCGTCGCTTTCAGTTTCGCGCGGCGGTTGGCGTATTTCTGCGCCAGCCGCTTGCGATTCTCATTGCGCTCAATCGAACCAGTCTTCGCCATTAATCTTCTCCCGCAACGTTCCGGGTTGAACGCCCAAAGGCGTTAGTTCCGGAACGGGAAATCCAACTCTTTCAACAAGGCCTTGGCTTCATCATTGGTGCGCGCGGTGGTGCACACGATGATGTCCATGCCCCAGATTTGATCGATCGTGTCGTAATTGATCTCGGGGAACACGATGTGCTCCTTCAGACCCATTGCGTAATTGCCGCGACCGTCGAAGCTCTTGCCGTTCAGGCCGCGGAAGTCCTTCACCCGCGGCAGCGCGATCGTCACGAGCCGGTCGATGAACTCGAACATCCGGTCTTTGCGCAGCGTGACCTTGCAGCCGATGTTCATGCCGTCGCGTATCTTGAAGCCCGCGATTGACTTCTTCGCCTGCGTGGCCACCGGCTTCTGACCGGAGATCAGCGTCAGCGCGTCCATGGCGCTCTTCAGCTTCTTGGAATCGGCGACTGCTTCGCCCACGCCCATATTGATCACGACCTTGTCCAGCGCCGGGATCTGCATGTCGTTGGTGTAGCCGAACTGTTCCTTCAGCTTGCTGCGCACGTCCGCGCGGTAGCGCGTCTTCATGCGCGGTTCGTACTTTTGCGCATCAGACATCGATCTGAACTCCAGAACCTTTCGCGACGCGAACCTTGCGGCCGTCATCGAGCGTCTTGAACCCGACGCGCGTGGCCTTGCCGGTCTTGGGATCGCGCAACGCAACGTTCGAAATATGCAGCGCGGCTTCGCGCTCTTTCACGCCGCCTTGCGGGTCGGCGTAAGACGGCTTGGTGTGGCGCTTGACCATGTTCACGCCTTCGACCAGCACGCGCTGATCGACGGGGCGCACTTCGAGGACGCGGCCCTCGCGACCCTTGTCCTTGCCGGCGAGCACGATGACGCTGTCGCCCTTTTTGATCTTGGCGGCCATCTAGAGAACCTCCGGAGCGAGCGAGATGATCTTCATGTGGTTCTTCGCGCGCAGTTCGCGCGGCACCGGTCCGAAGATGCGCGTGCCGATCGGCTCGCCGTTATTGTTGATCAGCACCGCCGCATTGGTGTCGAAGCGGATGGCCGAGCCGTCCTTGCGCTGAATGTCCTTCGACACCCGCACCACGATCGCCTTGCGCACATCGCCCTTCTTCACGCGGCCGCGCGGCATGGCTTCCTTGATGGACACCACGATGATGTCTCCGATCGTGGCGTAGCGGCGCTTGGAGCCGCCCAGCACCTTGATGCACATCACGCGCTTGGCGCCGGAATTGTCGGCGACGTCGAGATTGGTCTGCATTTGGATCATGGCGCGATCCTCAATCCTTCTCTCAGCTTAGGCGCCGGCGCGCCCAACGACTTCCCACCGCTTCGTCTTCGACTTCGGCGGGCACTCGCGAATTTCGACCTTCTCGCCCACTTTGTAGGCGTTGGCCTCGTCATGAGCCTGGTAGCGCTTGGAGCGGCGCACCGTCTTCTTCAGCAACGGATGCAGGAAGGTGCGCTCGATCTCGACGACCACCGTCTTGTTTCCCTTGTCGGAAACCACTTCTCCAAACATGACGCGGCGCGGCATCAGATCTTCTCCACTCAGACCGTCGCGGACTGCGATTTTTCACGCAGCACCGTCTTCAGCCGCGCGATGTCGCGGCGCACTTCGCGGAAACGCGACGGCTTCTCCAATTGTCCCGAAGCCTGCTGGAAGCGCAGATTGAACTGCTCCTTCTTCAGCTTGGCGATCTCGTCGGTGAGGCGGGCGGCGTCCATGCCGCGCAGATCAGCGACCGTCATGCCCTTTTTCTTGGCCATCACAGACCCTCCGTCCGCGAGATGATCTTGGTGCGCACCGGCAGCTTCGCAGCGCCCAGACGCAGCGATTCCAGCGCCACGTCATTCGGGACGCCGTCGATCTCGAACATGATGCGGCCCGGCGCGACGCGCGCGGCCCAATATTCCGGCGCGCCCTTGCCCGAACCCATCCGCACTTCCGTCGGCTTCTTCGACACCGGCACGTCCGGGAAGATGCGAATCCACACCTTGCCCTGCCGCTTCATCTCACGCGTGATCGCGCGGCGCGCCGCTTCAATCTGGCGCGCCGTGATGCGCTCCGGCTCCAGCGCCTTCAGCCCATGCGAGCCGAAATTGAGCGCCGTCCCGCCTTTGGCGTTGCCCTTGATGCGGCCTTTGAAGGCGCGGCGAAACTTGGTCTTCTTTGGTTGCAGCATGGCTTAGCCCTCCGCCTCAGCGGCGGCTTCTTCACGCTGCGGACGACGTCCACGCGGACGGCGATCATCGCGCGGACCGCGGTCATCGCCGCGGGGAGGGCGATCGCGATCACGGCGCTCACGGTTCTCGCCCGTATCCAACGCGCGCTTATCCTGCGCCATCGGATCGTGCTCCATGATCTCGCCTTTGAAGATCCAAACCTTTACGCCGATCTGGCCGTACGCGGTCTTCGCTTCGGCGAAACCGTAGTCGACATCGGCGCGCAGCGTGTGCAGCGGCACCCGGCCTTCGCGGTACCATTCCATGCGCGCGATTTCCGCGCCGCCCAGACGGCCCGACACATTGATCCGAATGCCTTGCGCGCCAAGGCGCATCGACGACTGCATCGCCCGCTTCATCGCGCGGCGGAACGCAACCCGGCGCTCCAGCTGCTGAGCAATGCCTTCAGCGACGAGATAGGCGTCCGTCTCCGGCTTGCGCACTTCCACGAGGTTCAGGAACACTTCCGTGCCCGGCGCCATTTTCGACAGCTCCTTGCGCAGCTTGTCGATGTCGGAGCCCTTCTTGCCGATCACCACGCCCGGCTTGGCGGTGTAGATCGTCACGCGGCACTTCTTCAAAGGCCGCTCGATGATGATGCGGGAAATGCCCGCCGCGGCGAGACGCTCGCGCAGGAACTTCCGGATCTTGATGTCCTGGTGCAGGAGGTTCGCGTACTCGCCAGTATTGGCGTACCAGCGCGAATCCCAGGTGCGGTTCACGCCGAGGCGCAAGCCGATCGGATTAACTTTCTGACCCATCAGGCGGCCTCCTGCGCCGTCTCAGCGGAGACGTCGCGCACCACGATCGTCAAATGCGAAAAGAACTTCTCAATGCGGGCGCCGCGGCCGCGCGCGCGTGCGCTCATCCGCTTCATCACCAGCGCCTTGCCGACATGCGCCTGCGACACGACCAGACGGTCGATATCAAGGTCATGATTGTTTTCCGCGTTGGCGATCGCCGATTGCAGGCATTTCAGCACATCCTTGGAGATGCGCTTGCGCGAGAAGCGCAGCTCGTTGACGGCGCGCTCCGCGGTCAGGCCGCGAATGCTCTGCGCCACGAGATTGAGCTTGCGCGGCGATATCCGCAGCGTGCGCGCCACCGCGCGCGCTTCGTTCGACGCTTGCTTGGGAGGAGAAGCAGGTTTGCCCATCGCTTATCTCCGCTTCGCTTTCTTGTCCGCGCCATGGCCGTAATAGTTACGGGTCGGCGCGAACTCGCCGAGCTTATGGCCCACCATGTCCTCGCTCACGGACACCGGAATGAATTGCTTGCCGTTGTGAACCTGGAACGTCAGGCCCACGAATTGCGGCATGATCGTTGAGCGCCGCGACCAGGTCTTGATCGCGCCGCGCGTGGCGCCGGACTGGGCCTTATCAGCCTTGTCCAACAAATAGCCGTCCACAAACGGCCCTTTCCAAACAGCGCGAGACATCGGGTCAGCTCTTCTTGGCGTGGCGCCGGCGGATGATCAGGCGATCCGACGGCTTGGTTTTGCGGGTCTTGGGGCCGCGGGTCTTCAAGCCCCACGGCGTCACGGGGTGGCGGCCGCCGGACGTCTTGCCTTCGCCGCCGCCATGCGGGTGATCGACGGGGTTCATCGCAACGCCGCGCACCGACGGCTTGCGTCCCAGCCAGATCGAACGCCCGGCCTTGCCCCAGTTTTCGTTCATGTTGTCAGGATTGGACACCGCGCCGACCGTGGCCATGCACGCGTCCTGCACCATGCGCACTTCGCCGGATGACAAACGCAATTGCGCAAAGCCCGCGTCGCGGCCGACGACCTGCACGTACGACCCCGCCGCGCGCGCCATCTGCCCGCCCTTCAGCGGCTTCAGCTCGACGTTGTGCACGATCGTGCCGACCGGGATTGATTTCAGCGGCATCGCATTGCCGGGCTTCACGTCGACGCGTTCGCCGGCGACCACTTCATCGCCCGCCTTCAAGCGCTGCGGCGCCAGAATGTAGGCCTTCTCACCGTCCTTGTAGGTGATGAGCGCGATGAACGCCGTGCGGTTGGGATCATATTCCAGGCGCTCGACGGTCGCAGGCATGTCCCACTTGCGGCGCTTGAAATCGATGATCCGATACGTGCGCTTGTGCCCGCCGCCATGACGGAACGCGGTGACGCGGCCCATATTGTTGCGCCCGCCGGACTTCGTCAGCCCTTCGGTCAGCGCCTTCACCGGCTTGCCTTTGTGCAGCTCAGCGCGATCAACGATCACGAGCTGGCGGCGGCCGGGCGAAGTCGGGCGGAAAGTTTTCAGCGCCATCTCAGAGCCCCGTCGTCACGTCGATGGAATCGCCTTCAGCCAGCGTCACGATGGCCTTTTTGCGATCCGAGCGTTTGCCTTCGATGCCGCGGAAGCGCTTGGTCTTGCCCTTCACGCGGATCGTGTTCACCGCCATCACCTTGACCTTGAACAGGGCTTCGACGGCAGCCTTCACGTCCGATTTCGTAGCCGTCAGCGGAACGCGGAACACGACCTGGTTCTTCTCGGAAAGAAGGGTCGATTTTTCCGTGATCACCGGCGCGATGATCGTGTCGAAATGCTTGGCCTCGCTCATGCGGCGGCTCCCTTGGCGGACGCAGCGGCCGCAAAGCGCGCCTTGATCGCCTCCACCGCTTCGGTGGTCAGCGCCAAGCGCTTGCGGCGCAGGATGTCGTAAACGTTGAGGCCCGCGCTCGGCAGCACATCGATATTGGGAATGTTGCGCGCGGCGAGCGCGAAATTCTCATCGACCTCGGCGCCGGAAATAATCAGCGCATTCTCCAGCCCGAGCTTGGCGAGCTGCTTCTTCAAGGCGCCCGTCTTGGGTTCCTTCAGCGTCACAGCGTCTAAAACGACGATTTCACCCGCGCCGGCCTTGGCCGACAGCGCATGCTTCAGCGCAAGCGCCCGCACCTTCTTGGGAAGACCATGCTCGTGATCGCGCGGATGCAGATTGTGCGCGTGGCCGCCGCCGCGAAAGATCGGCGCGTTCGCCGAACCGTGGCGGGCGCGCCCCGTGCCCTTTTGCTTGTACAGCTTGGAATGCGAGCGCGCGACTTCGCCGCGGCTCTTGGTCTTGGACGTGCCGGCGCGGCGCTTGGCGAGTTGATACTTCACCATGCGCTGCAGGATGTCGCCGCGGATTTCGGCGATGCCGAAAATCGTGTCGTCGAGCTCAATCGAGCCGGACGTCTTGGCGTCGAGGGTTTGAATATCGAGCTTCATCGCATCCGCCCCGTCTAAGCCGCCGCGTCCGCGGCTTGGCGCACGCCCGCGGGTTTGGGCGCGCCGTCCGGCAGTTTCGCCTTCACCGCGTCGCGCACTTCCACCCACGTATTTTCAGAACCGGGCACCGCGCCGCGCACGAACACTAACCCGCGCTCGGCATCGACCTTCACCACGTCCAGGTTCTGCGTGGTCACGCGCTCCTGGCCGAGATGGCCCGCCATTTTCTTGTTTTTGAAAACTTTGCCGGGATCCTGACGCTGGCCGGTCGAGCCGTGCGAGCGGTGCGACACCGACACCCCGTGCGTGGCGCGCAGGCCGCCGAAATTCCAGCGCTTCATCGATCCGGCGAAGCCCTTGCCGATGGTCAGGCCGGAAACGTCGACCTTCTGGCCGACAACGAAATGGTCCGCGGTGATCTCAGCCCCCACCGGCGCCATCAAGTCGGCGGGGACGCGGAATTCGACCACCTGTTTGCGCGCTTCGATGTTCGCCTTCGCGAACTGGCCGCGCTCGGCCTTGGTCATGCGCTTGACCTTCGGCGTGCCGGCGCCGAGACGCAGCGCGGTGTAGCCGTCCTTTTCTGCGGTGCGGTGTGCGATGACGCGGCAGCCGTCGATCTGCAGAACGGTCACGGGAATATGCGCGCCGTCGTCGCCGAACAGACGCATCATGCCGAGTTTTTTGGCGATCACGCCGGTGCGGCGTTGGTAGGAGGCCTTGGGGTTCATGGACTTACCCCAGCACTTGAATTTGCACGTCGACGCCAGCGGAGAGATCGAGCTTCATCAGCGCGTCGACGGTTTGGGGCGTGGGCTCGACGATATCGAGCATGCGCTTGTGGGTGCGGATTTCAAATTGTTCGCGTGATTTCTTATCGACGTGGGGCGAACGGTTGACGGTGAATTTCTCAATGCGGGTCGGAAGCGGGACCGGGCCGATCACCTGCGCGCCGGTGCGTTTAGCCGTGTTGACGATCTCGCGCGTGGATTGATCCAACGTTCGGTGATCGAAGGCTTTAAGCCGAATTCGGATATTTTGTTGCATCATCGCCCAACAACCACGCCCAAGGCGCCGCTCGAAGCCGATGCGGCGCAATCAAACCGGGCGGAAGGAAACCAAAGCGTCGCGGCGCGTCGGGCCATGCCCGAAAGACAAAAAACGCGCCAGGCCCCTCAAGAAAGGGGCAAGCCGCCCTTGATTTGTCGCGATGCCGCGAACCGCGTCTAAGCTTTCGCCTACTGCCGGTCCAAAACGGAAGCGGGTGATTAGACCCTGACCCGCGCCGCGTCAAGCCAAACGCGCGAAAATCGCAGCGCCATTCAGTCCCCCACGACCACGCCGCCGGACCCCATGCTGCGCTGCTCCATGCGCCCTGTGAGGGACGCGACGCGTACGTCGCCGGACCCTGCGATATTGGCGTCGATGTCGCCAACCGCGCCGGCCACAGTGATGTCGCCCGAACCCACGATCCGGGCTTTCAATGTCTGCACCGGCGCAGCGATCAAGATGTCGCCCGAGCCGGCGAGGGAGATATCGGCCTCGGTGATGGCGCCGCCGTCGATCGTGGTGGAGCCCGAGCCCGCCCCGCGCGCTTCCAGCCGCCCCGTCAAGCTCGCTGCGCGCAGTTCACCCGATCCCGCGATCACGGTGTCGAGGCTGTCGCGCACCACGCCAAGCGTCACCGCCCCGGAACCCGCCAGGCGCACTTCCGCCGGGCCAGTCGCGCCGACTTCGATGTCGCCCGACCCGGCCGCGTTCAAATCGAGTGTTTCCGCCACCTCGGCCACGGTCGAGGTCGCGCAGCCGCTGAAAGTGAGATCCCCGGTCCGGATCGGGCCGATATCCGCGCTGACCGCGCCCTCCACCTTCAGCGCCAGATCGCGCGGCGCGCGCACCGTGATCACGGGCAGGCGCCCGCGCTCCACGCGCCCATAGCCTTGAAGCGTCGCGCCGCCATCTTCAAGGCAATCGCCGATGCGGCCTGCCAGACGTCCGTCGATGATGACCGTGTCGCCGTCGAGGTCGATCTCCGGCATCGGGGTCCCGCCCGGATTGGCGATGGAAATCGCGAAATCAGAACGATCTTCGGGCAAAACGCGCAGAACCGCCGCCGCCCGGGTCACCCGGAGGGTGTCTCCTGGAAACACGACCTCAGGAAGGTCGCCAGCTTCCGCCTCGAAAACCGGCGCCCGCTCCACGTCCCCGATATGGAAGGCAATGCCTCCGGAGCGCTCGACCGCGCCGAACACCACAAATCCAAGCGCCAGAATGACGCCAAAGATCAACGCGGCCCGCTCCATGCCTTCGTCTCCGTCCCGTATCCTAACTACGCAGATGCGCCCGCGCCGGGAAATGGATGCGCCGATAAGAAAACGGCCCGCCGGCGCAAGCCAGCGGGCCGATCTTTCAGCCGCCTTTTCAGGCAGCGTTTCAATCGACGATTTTGGCGACGACGCCGGATCCGACGGTTCGTCCGCCTTCGCGGATGGCGAAGCGCAGACCCTGGTCCATGGCGATCGGGCTGATCAGCTCGATCGCCATTTTCACATTGTCGCCCGGCATCACCATCTCCACCCCATCCGGCAGCTGCACGATGCCGGTCACGTCGGTGGTGCGGAAATAGAATTGCGGCCGGTAATTGGTGAAGAACGGGGTGTGGCGCCCGCCCTCTTCCTTGGTCAGGATATAGACTTCCGCCTCAAACTTCTTGTGCGGCTTGATCGAGCCGGGCTTGCACAGAACCTGCCCGCGCTCCACGCCTTCCTTGTCGATGCCGCGCAAGAGCGCGCCGATATTGTCTCCCGCCTGGCCCTGGTCGAGCAGCTTGCGGAACATCTCCACGCCCGTCACCGTCGTCTTCTGGGTGTCGCGGATGCCCACGATCTCGACTTCCTCGCCGACCTTGACGATCCCCTTCTCCACCCGGCCCGTCACCACCGTGCCGCGGCCCGAGATCGAGAACACGTCTTCGATCGGCATCAGGAACGGCTGGTCGATCGGACGCTCCGGCTGGGGAATGTAGGAATCCACCGCCGCCATCAGCTCCAGGATCTTCTCTTCCCCGATCTCCGGCTTGTTGCCTTCCACCGCAGCCAGCGCCGAGCCCTTGATGATCGGGATGTCGTCGCCGGGGAATTCGTAAGACGAAAGCAGCTCGCGCACTTCCATCTCAACCAGCTCCAGGAGCTCTTCGTCGTCGACCATGTCGACCTTGTTCATGAACACCACCAGCGCCGGCACGCCCACCTGGCGCGCCAGAAGGATGTGCTCGCGCGTCTGCGGCATCGGCCCGTCCGCCGCCGACACCACCAGGATCGCCCCGTCCATCTGGGCCGCGCCCGTGATCATGTTCTTCACGTAATCGGCGTGGCCGGGGCAATCGACGTGGGCGTAGTGACGGTTCGCCGTCTCATACTCCACGTGCGCGGTGTTGATCGTGATCCCGCGCGCCTTCTCTTCCGGCGCTGCGTCGATGTCTTCATACTTCTTCGCCGTCGCCCCGCCCGACTTCGCCAACACCATCGTGATCGCAGCCGTCAGCGTCGTCTTGCCGTGGTCCACGTGACCAATCGTGCCAATGTTGCAGTGCGGCTTCGTCCGCTCAAACTTCTCTTTGGCCAT
>WGNI01000005.1 GCA_016124655.1 Alphaproteobacteria bacterium | reverse complement strand
GCCGCGGGCGCCCTCGGTGATCAGGCAGCCGGCGCCGTAGATGCCGGTCGGATGGAACTGCACGAATTCCATGTCCTGCAGCGGCAGGCCGGCGCGCAGCACCATGCCGCCGCCATCGCCGGTGCAGGTGTGCGCCGAGGTCGCCGAGAAATAGGCGCGGCCATAGCCGCCGGTGGCGAGCACCGTCATCTTGGCGCGGAAGCGGTGCAGCGTGCCGTCGTCGAGCTTCCAGGCCGTCACGCCGCGGCATACGCCCTGCTCATCCATGATGAGATCGAGCGCGAAGAATTCGATGAAGAACTCCACGCTGTGGCGCAAGGATTGGCCGTAGAGCGTGTGCAGGATGGCGTGGCCGGTGCGGTCGGCGGCCGCGCAGGTGCGCTGCACGGGCGCTTCGCCGTAATTGCGCGTCATGCCGCCGAAGGCGCGCTGATAAATCTTGCCTTCCTCGGTGCGGGAAAACGGCACGCCCCAATGCTCAAGCTCATACACAGCTTGCGGCGCGTTGCGGGTGAGATATTCGATGGCGTCCTGATCGCCCAGCCAGTCCGACCCTTTGACGGTGTCGTACATGTGCCAGCGCCAATCGTCCTCGCCCATATTGCCAAGCGCTGCGGAGATGCCGCCTTGCGCGGCCACCGTGTGCGAGCGGGTGGGAAAAACTTTGGTGACGCAGGCGGTTTTCAGGCCGGCCTGGCCGCAGCCGAGCGCTGCGCGCAAGCCTGATCCGCCGGCGCCGATGACAACGACGTCAAACGTGTGATCGATCCAAGTATAGGCTGACATCAGCGCGTCAGGCTCCCAAAGAAATGCGCAATACGGCGAACGCCGCCGCCGCAGCCAGCGCCGCGCACAGGAATGCGTTGCCCAGCAAGAGCAGCGTCTTGGTCGCGGGCTTGTGGATGTAGTCCTCCACGATGACGCGCATGCCAATCGACATATGGGTGAACGCGACCGCGATCAGAAGGATGAGGCCGACCGCGTTGACCGGTTGGCGCACGAATGCGACCGCGGCGTCGTACGACGCAACGCCGGCAAACGTTGCAGACAAGGCAAACCACGGCGCCAGAAAGAACAGCGCGATGGCGGTGACGCGCTCGGCGATGAAGTGGCTGGTGCCGGAATGGGCCGCGCCGTGGCCGCGCACCCGGCCGAGCGGCGTTCGCATCGAAGACGCCATCGTTTCAGGCTCCCAGGTTCAAGACGGCGAACAGCGCCGCCGGCGCAACCAGCGCGAACAGGATCGCCAGCCAGGCGCTGCCGGAGGCCGCCTTGGGATTGAGGTGTGCGCCGGTGTCCCACAGCAGGTGGCGAACGCCGTTCGCCCAATGATAGGCAAGCGAAGCGAACACGAGATAGAGCGCGGCCATGCCGATCCACGACGTGAGCAGCGCCTCCGCCGGCGCGTAGGCTTGCGGTCCCGAGGCCAGCGCCATCAGCCAGATCGCCAGGCCGGCGGCGCCGAGATAAAGCCCAACCCCGGAGAAGCGGTGGAAGATCGACGAGGCCATGGTCACGTGCCAGCGCCAGATCTGCAAATGCGGCGACAAAGGTCTCGCCGCCGGTCGTCCAGCCCCGGCCATGAAAGCCCTGCTCCAGGTTGCGCTTTGAAACGGCGCGGATGGTAAAAGCGGGAACTTTCAAGTCAATGCGACCGAGAGCCTGATCGTTTGCCGCGCGTGCCCTTAGGGTCTATCGCTGCGGCGTCTTCAGAGGGGCCGCCCATGAATTTCAACGCTCTGGCGCGCGGGGCCAAACTCGTGGCGCTGTTCTGCTTCTTCCTGCCATGGGCGACGGTGTCGTGCTCGGGCAATGAATTGGCGAACGCGACCGGGTTTCAGCTGATGACCGGCGACATCCAGCCCAACCCGGCCTTGTCCGACACGGCGCAAGGGCAGACCGGCCAGCTCGACGCCGATCCCAATCCGTACGCGATCGCGGCCTTCGCGCTGATCGCGCTGGGGCTGTTGGCGAGCGCGTTCCTGCGCGGCAAGGCGGCGGCGGGCGCGCTCTTGGCGGCGTCGCTGATGGCGATGGGCGCGAGCTATTACAGCGTCGAAAATTTGCGCGCCGGCATGACGCGCGAGATCGCGCGCGCGGATGAGGCGCGCGGCGGTGAGGACAGTGGCGGGTTTCTCTCCCGCGCGCAGGAGCGGCGGCTCTCCGATGCGGTGGCGGGCGCGATCCGAATCGAAGCACGCGAGGGCGTGTGGGCGACGATTCTTGCGCTGGCGGCGGCGGCGCTGTTTGCTGTTCTGCGGCTGAGCTGGCGCGAACCGGAGGTCGCGCCGCCGGCGGGGTGATGGGTCGGCGCGCGGACGCCCTCTTCCACGCGGCGCTCGACCATCTCGGCTATCGCCCCGGGCGACCGGAGGGAGACCCGGGGGCCTAGGGTGCAGCACATGACGTCTGGACCCCGGTCTTCGCGTTCCGCGAAACCGGGGTGATGGGTCGGCGCGCGGACGCCCTCGTCCGCGCGGCCTCCGACCATCTCGGCCATCGCCCCGGGCGACCGGAGGGAGACCCGGGGCCAGGGTGCGGCGCATGACGTCTGGACCCCGGTCTTCGCGTTCCGCGAAACCGGGGTGATGGGTCGGCGCGCGGACGCCCTCTTCCACGCGGCCTCCGACCATCTCGCCCATCGCCCCGGGCGACCGGAGGGAGACCCGGGGCCCAGGGTGCGGCGCATGACGTCTGGACCCCGGTCTTCGCGTTCCGCGAAACCGGGGTGATGGGTTTTGGATTGTGCAACGCGTTGCGCTCGGTCCCGGCGAAGGCCGGGACCCATGCGCGCCACCGCTTGCAGCAATAGGCCCCGACCTTCGTCGGGGCCGAGCGGTGGTTCAGCACCAGCGTGGAGCGCGGACGCCCTCGTCCGCGCTTTTCACTGCAACGCAAGCAGGGGCGAGGGCGCCCCTGCTCCGAGGCCCGCAACGATTCGACCTCACCGCTTCGGAATCGCGGCCCAATAATCGAAATCGAGAATCACCGCGCGATCGAACACGCCGTCTTCGCCTTTGTACGGAAACGCGGCGCAGGGCTGGTCCTTGGTGGCGACGAGACGCAGGCGCAGCGCGCCGATGCGGCCGAGATCGGCTTTGTCGAGCACTTCGGACCACGCATAGATCGTATCGCCCGCGAACAGCGGATTGACGTGCTGGCCGGCATTGATCGCCAGCAGATAGGCGGCGTTCTCCAAGCCATTGTAAGCCAGCGCGCGCGCAATTGAGATGGCGACGCCGCCATAGATCAGCCGCCGCCCGAAGCGCGTGGTCTTTTGCGCGTGCGCGTCGAAATGCACCTTCGCGGTGTTCTGATAGAGCCGCGTCGCGATCTGATGTTCGGCTTCCTGCACTGTCATGCCGTCGACATGATCGATGCGCTCGCCGATCTGATAATCCTGATACGCCCAGCGCGAGCCCGCCAAGGTCCAATCATAATCGCTGACATCGAGATGTTCAGGCGGACGCAAATCGTCCGGCGCGACGGCCTTGGCGAGTTTTGGAACCGACGCCTCCGGCGCTGGCGAGCCGTGATCGCGCTTGTTGACCATCACCCAGCGCACATAGTCGAGCACGGGTTCGCCCATCTGATTGACGCCCGTCGTGCGCACATAGACGAGGCCGGTCTGGCCGTTGGAGTTCTGCTTCAGCCCGATAATTTCAGAACGCGCGGTCAACGTGTCGCCGGCATAGACCGGTTTCAGGAATCGGCCTTCGGCGTATCCCAGATTGGCCATGGCGTTGAGCGAGATGTCCGGCACGGATTTGCCGAACACGGTGTGGAAGGCCAGAAGCGGATCGGCCGGGGCCTGCGGCAGGCCCAGATCCTGCGCGAAGGAATCGGCGGAGAACAGCGCGTAGCGCGAGCCCGTCAGGCCAATATAAAGCGCGATATCGCCGTCGGTGATCGTCTTGGGCGTGGCGTGGGCGATGGTCTGGCCTATTTTGAAATCTTCAAAATAATTTCCGGGATTGGATTTTGTCATCGCACTCGCTCAGTTGAACCACGCCGCCGTCAAAAGGAAATCGCCGCCGAATTGCTCTGAGATCCGGTTCATCTCCTCGGCCGTCACTTTCTCTCCGTCGCGCAAGAACGGGACCGCGCCATAGCCGGTGGCCAAGGCGACGGGATCGAAATTGGCGTCGCTTTCCAGAAACGCGCGCACGTCCACGCCCTGCTCAAACCGCCAGTGCGGCACGAGCTTTTCGCCGTTCAGCACGGCGTCCGCCAGATCGAGCGCGTCCATCCAGCCGGCGATGATCGGATCTGTCACTTGCAGCGACTGAAACGGCGCGGTCTGCCTTGGATTGGGCAACCATTCGTGATCGTTGTCGCGCTCGCGGCGGATTTGCGTCCAGGTCTCGCGCGAGAGCGCGGTGACGCGCAATAGCCGCGTGCGCACATTGGCGCGGCGCGCGCGATCGATCACGGGCCAGTTCAGCGTGTGGATCGCGGCGATCGCGTCGGCGAAGCCGGTGCTGCGCCCGATCATCGGCGCATCGGGATCGCTGCGCTCCAGCGCCTGCATCGGCAAACCGGCGCCGGGAAACAGCACGTGGAACGTGGCGTTGAACATTTCGGAAAAATCGTGCGCCAGAATGAAATCGGCCTGCGCGGCGAACACGTTGGCGTAGCCCTGCATCCACAGCGCGTCGGCGCGATCGAAGGCGATTTCGCGGCTGGGCGGCGCGGGGGGCGATTGCGGCGCGGCGCGCGATGGTTTGCCGTCCGGGATCGGCGTCTCCTCCACCGCCGCGGGCGGTTCGTCACTCAGAAAGGCCTCAAAATCGCCGGGCGCATCGGGCGCGCCGTCGGCGTTGAGATCGAGACGCACGGCCGCGAGATCGATGCGCAACTTCACGCGCGCATTGTCGACGCCGCTTAAGGTCAAGGTCGCTTCATCGAGATCCGCGGCGAAGGTTTCGAGCGCGGCGCGGAATTGCTCATAGCTCAGCGGTTCGGGGTTGGCGTTGGGCGGCACGGGCAAACGCAACAGCGCCGGCGCGCCGCGCTGCAGCGACGGGCCGGACAAGCCGTGGCGATGCATGGTCTGGCCGAAGGTTTCGAACGCGCGCGCGAATTGGGCCGTCCCGAGCGCATAGCGCGCTTCCTGATCGCGGGGATTTGCCGCCGCCATTTGAGCGAGCGCTGTTTCGCCTTGCGCGAGCGTTCCGTTTTCCAGATGCGCGCGCAGCACGTCACTGGCTTCACCGGCATGCGCCGTGGTTGCGCAGAGGGCGGTGAGCGCCGCCGTCATCGCGAGATGTTTCAGCATAGGCGAAACCCTCCTGTGTTTGTGGGGATGGATCAGGCTTGCATCGCCGCGATCGCGTCGGCGATGGCGACTGTGCGCCTGGCCTGCTCCAAGTGCAAAAGCTCGGTCATCTTGCCGTTGACCTTCAGTACGCCCTTGCCGGCGTTTTCCGGCGCGGCGAACGCCGCGATCACCGCGCGGGCCTGTTCGATTTCGTCCGCGCTCGGGGAGAAAATATCATTGCACGGCGCGATCTGCGAGGGATGGATGAGCGTCTTGCCGTCGAAGCCGAGCGCGAGCCCCTGGCGGCAGATGTCGGCGAAGCCGTGCTCGTTCTGAATATCGTTATAGACGCCGTCGATCACCGACAGCCCGTAGGCGCGCGCAGCGGCGACAGAAAGCGTCAGCGTCGCCAGAAACGGCAAGCGATCGGGCGTTTGCGCGAGACGCATGTCCTTGGCGAGATCGTTGGTGCCCATCACGAATGCCTGGAGCCGCGTGTTCTTTGCTTCCGCCGCGATGTCGCGAATGTTGAGGATCGCCAGCGGGGTTTCGATCATGACCCAGAGCGCGACATCGGCCGGCGCTTCGCTCAAGGCGTCGTCGGCCTTGCGCACATCGTCTGCGGTGTCGATTTTCGGCACGAGCACGCCGGCGGGCCGCGCGGCGGACGCCATCTGCAGATCGTCAAAGCCCCACGGCGTGGAGAGCGCATTGACGCGCACAATGATCTCGCGCGCGCCATAGCCGCCCTGGGCCAAAGTCTGGCGCACGGTCTCGCGCGCTTCGGCCTTGCCTTCGGGGGCTACGGAATCCTCCAGATCGAAGATCAGCGCGTCGGCCGGCAGGGCGCGCGCCTTGTCGAGCGCCTTCGGATTGGCGCCGGGCATGTAGAGGCACGAGCGGCGCGGGCGCGGAGCGGTCATAGGCTGGGTCCTTGGTTTCAATCGGGTCGGCTTGCGTCGGGAAGGCGGCCGGGCGACGATGCTGCGGCGCAAAATCGGACCGCATGAAAACCGTCTTAAGCTTCTCTTCGCAAGTGGTCGGCGCGCTGGTGGGCAATTCCGTCGCGGCCTTTGCTTATGAGCGGCTGGGCGTGCGCTGCCTGCAGGTCCCTACGACGCTGCTCGGCGTGCGGCCGGACCGGGGGCCGCCGGGCGGGGGGCCGCTCGCGCCGGGTCAGCTGGCGGCGCTTGTGGATGCGCTGGAGCGGGACGGCCGGCTGGCGGGCGTCGACGCAGTGGCGTCGGGCTATATCGCTGCGCCGGAGCAGACGGAAATCATCCTCGATGCCGTCGAGCGCGTGAAAGCGGCCAATCCAAACGCGCTTTATGTGTGTGATCCGATCATGGGCGACGGCGCGCTTTATGTACGCGCGGAAATCGCCGACGCGGTGTGCCACACGCTGGCGCCGCGCGCTGACCTCATCGCGCCGAACGCCTGGGAGATGGCGCAGATCGCGGGCCGGCCCGAGACCGATCTTGGCGCCATGCGCGCAGCGGCGCGGCGGTTCGGCAAGCCGGCGCTGATTTCATCGATTCCGTCCGAGCGCGGGATCGGGGTGTTGTACGCCGCGCCGTCGGGCGACTGGCTGTGCGAAACGCAGCGCCTGCCCTCTGCGCCGAAGGGCACGGGCGACTTGTTGACCGCGCTGTTCGTGGCGCGACGTCTGCGCGGCGAAGGCGCTGCGGTCTCGCTCGAGGCGGCGACGGGCGCTGTGTACGATGTGATCGTGCGGTCGCTTGCGGATGGGCTCGATGATCTCGCCTTGCCGCAAGCGCATGCGCTTTTGGAGGAGCCGCAGACATGGCCGTCCGCGGTTTCGCTGGGGGCGTGAGGCAGATCGCATGTTTGCGTTGGCGCCGCTTTGCGCTCGGCGCGCGCACGCTGAAGTGTTCCATCGCCCCGGGCGAAGCGAAGCGAGACCCGGGGCCTATGGTCGCAAGACTGTGGACCCCGGCTGATGCTGCGCATCGCCGGGGTGATGGACCGGGGAAATTGGGCCAAGCCTGCAGCGTTGCGCCAACGCAGGCCAGGGCCGAGCGTGCGGGGTGTCCGTGTTTGAATATCAGGACAAGGTGATGGGCTGGGTCGCGTCGGGTTTCGAGCGCGTGGCTGATGTGTTTCTTCGACACTTCGCCGATGGCCTTGAGCACGGCGCAGGGTTCGCGGCGCTGCGCGATGGCGAGGTCGTCGTCAATCTTACCGGCGGACATGCGGATCGCGCCGGGGAACGCGCGTGGACGCAGGAGACGTTGGTTCCGGTCTATTCCACGACAAAACCGATCGCGGCGATCGTGATCGCCATGCTGGCGGATCGCGGCGCGCTCTCCTTTGATGATCCGGTTTCGCGCCTATGGCCGGAATTTGCCGCGCACGGCAAGGATCGGGTGACGGTCGCGCAGGCGCTGTCGCACCAGGCCGGCGTACCAGGTTTTCTCGAACCGATCGATCCGGCGTTGTGGCTCGATCCGCCTGCATTGGCCGCGGCGCTGGCGCCGCTGCAGCCCTTGTGGCCGCCGGGAACGGCGAGCGGGTATCACGCGCTTACGTATGGCTACATCGCCGGCGAACTCGTGCGGCGGGTTTCGGATCGATCCCTGGGCGCGATCTTGCGCGAAGACGTGTGCGCGCCGCACGACGTGGACTTCTGGATCGGCCTGCCCGACAGCGAGCATCCACGCTGCGCCGACATTCTGCGCCCGAAAGCCCTGCCCGATCTCGGCGCGGTCACCGACGCCAAGCGCGCGGCGTTCCTCTCGAAATGGGCGGCGCCGGATCGCGGCGGCGCGCAATGGCGGCGCATTGAGATTCCTTCGGCCAACGGCCACGGCACGGCGCTGAGCGTCGCGCAACTCTATGGCGTTCTGATCGACGGCGCGCTCGACGGCGCACAGATTCTTTCGCGGACCGCACTCGACGCCTTGAAGACGCGGCGCATCCACGGCGGCGATCTTGTGCTGCCGTTCGATCTCGACTGGCGCACCGGCGTCTTGGGCAATTCCAATCTGTTCTTTGGACCAAACCCTGAGACGCTCGGCCATGCCGGCTGGGGCGGATCGTGCGGATTTGCGGATGCGCAGGCGCGCGTGTCCGGCGCGTATGTGATGAACAGGCAATCGAATGCGCTGATGGGCGACGCGCGGGCGCGCGCGCTGATCGAGGCGCTCTATGCGTGTTTGTAGCTCTGCAGTCGACGCGGCGCGATCTCGAAACTGGCCGAACCTCACGTAAGCACGCGCCTTCTCGGTGAGCGCTGCCCTTTTGCTCTGACCCCCCTCGTCGCTCCGCTGCTTTTGGTCTCAACCCCCCTCGGCCCTTCGGGCCGGTCCCCCTTTTCTGGGGGGACAAGGCGTCTCATCTCCCCCCTGCAAGGAGGGATCGGGTTTCCCAGATTTGTCCGGGGGACAAATCTGGGGCCCCGATGCGCGGAGCGACGAGGGGGGTTGAAGCAACAAAGAGCGCGCGTCACCGAGGTGATGGGATTGAGGGATCTGAGTTCAATGCACTCTACGCCCGCACTTGGAGGAAGCGCGGCTTCTCGTCCGGCGCCAATACCACACAAGTGAGCGGGCCGCCGAACACGGCGCCGGTGTCGACATTGATGCGATGCGCTTCAGCGATCGGCTCGAAATCGTCGGTCGGCGTGTGGCCGTGCACGACGAGCAAGCCGACCAAGGCGTCGCGCTGCGGCCAGCGGGCGTGATCGGTGAATTTCGCAGAGCGGGTCCAGAGATGAATTTCGGGATCGCAGTCGGGAAAGGTCTGCGGATCGATGCCGCCGTGCACGAACGCGAACTTGCGGTCTTCGTCGCGCAGCATCGTCGGCAAGCCGGACAACCAATTCCAGTGCGCCGCATCGACCGCATCGCGCCAATCGGCGAAGGCGCCGTTCACGCGCTCATAGGCGTTCACGGTTTCGAGGCCGCCATTGCCGCACCAGTGTGCGAGATCATCGGGGGCGTCGGACGCGCGCGCGTTCAACATCATCTCTTCATGATTGCCGAGGATCGCACACGCCCTGGCGCCGGTCGGCGGATGCGTTTCGATGGCCATCGCGCGCGCAATGGCGCCGCGGCTGTCGGGGCCGCGATCGATCAAGTCCCCCAGGTGAATGATCGACGCGGGCGCGCCCAAGCGGGCGATGTCGTCGGCGATAAAGTCGTGCAACAGCGCCAGGCGTTCGGCTTCGCCGTGCACGTCCCCGATGGCGTAGTAGATCACATCGCTCATGCGATCTGTGTACGCGCTGCGCGCGCGCGCTGCAGCGTATCCCAGGAGAAAACCATCAGGCCCGCCCATATCAGTGCGAAGCTTGCGCCGCGCAACGGGGTGAAGGCTTCGCCAAAGGCAATGCCCAAAAGAAACTGCAAGCTCGGCGCGAAGAATTGCAGAAGGCCGAGCGCGGTGAAGCTCACGCGCCGCGCGCCGAACGCAAAGAGCATCAGGGGCAGCGCCGTCACCGGACCGGCGAGAATGAGGAGCGCTGCGTTGCTTGCGCTTTGGGGAAACGTCAGCGGCGCAGCGCTTGCGGTCCAGAGCAAGAGAATCGCCGCGAGCGGCAACAGCAGCACGGTTTCGTAGAACAGTCCCGCCGCGGAGGTGACCGCGACCTGCTTGCGGATCACGGCGTAGACCGACCATGTCGCGCACAAGAGCAGCGCCAGCCAAGGCGGGGCGCCGATGGCGAAGCCCTGCACGACGACGCCCGCGCCCGCCAGCGTCAAGGCTATGGTTTGCGCGCGGGAGATGCGCTCGCGGAAGAAGGCGACGCCGATTGCGACGCTGACGAGCGGCGCCAGAAAATACGCCAGGCTGGCTTCGATGATGCGCGCGTTCAGCACGAGCCAGACATAGATGCCCCAATTGAAGAAGATGAAATGCGCCGAAAGCGCGAGCCAGCCGATGGTGCGCCAGTTCAGCGCCGCGTGCAGCTCGCGCAGGCCGCGGGCTACGCCGCTTAATGCGAACACCGCCGCAAGCGCTGCGGGGGCGCACCAGATGATGCGTTGTCCCAACACTTCGCGCGCATCGGCAAACGCGATGAGCTTGAGATAGAGCGGCAAAAACCCCCACAGCGCATAGGCGCCGGCGGCGGCGATGAAGCCCGCGCGGCGTTCGGCGTCGGTTGCGGAAGGGATCGCTGCGTCGGTCATGGCCTGCTGCGTGGCGCAGCTCTCCCCTTCTGTCTGGCCGCAAACGGACATGTATGCCCGTGCGGTCGCGATCGCATCCCGCACGGGCCAACACTTTTTCTGACGCTTTGTTGCGTATTGGCGGGTCTTACGCCGCAAGCCTGCGGAACATGCCGCGGTTGAGCATCAGCTCGGCGATCTGGACCGCGTTGAGCGCGGCGCCTTTGCGCAGATTGTCGCTGACGACCCACAGCGCCAGGCCGTTTTCGACGGTGGGATCGACGCGGATGCGCGAGACATAGGTCGCGTACTCGCCGACAGCCTCGACCGGGGTGATGTAGCCGCCGTCCTCGCGCTTATCGATGACCAGCACGCCTGGCGCCTCGCGCAGGATTTTGCGCGCCTCGACGTCGGAGATCGGGTCCTTGAACTCGATATGCACGGCCTCGGAATGGCCCACGAAAACCGGCACGCGCACGCTGGTGGCGGTGAGCTTGATTTTGGGATCGAGGATTTTCTTGGTCTCGACCGTCATCTTCCATTCTTCGGTGGTGTAGCCGTCCTCCATGAATTCGCCGCCGTGCGGGATCACGTTGAAGGCGATCTGGGCGGGAAATTCTTCTTTGACGATCTCGTCATTGACGAAGATGGCGCGCGTCTGCGTCCACAATTCCTCCATCGCCTCCTTGCCCTTGCCGGAGACGGATTGATACGTCGCCACCACAACGCGGGTGATGGTTGCGTGATCGTGCAAGGGCTTCAGCGCCACGACCAATTGCGCGGTCGAGCAATTGGGATTGGCGATGATGTTGAGCGAGGAGATTTGATTGACCGCATCGGCGTTCACTTCCGGCACGATCAGCGGCACGCGCGGATCCATCCGCCAGGCGGAGGAATTGTCGATCACAACGCACCCCTGCGCGCCGATCTTCGGCGACCACTCTTTGGATACGCTGCCCCCGGCGCTCATCAGTGCGAGGTCGTAGCCGGAGAAATCGAAGGTTTCGAGGTCTTTGCATTTCAGGGTCTTTTCGCCGTAGGTCAGCTCCACGCCGAGCGAGCGGCGCGAGGCGATGGCGGCGACCTCATCGGCGGGGAATTCCCGCTCTGCGAGGATGTTGAGCATCTCGCGGCCCACATTGCCTGTGGCGCCGACGACGGCGATGCGAAGACCCATTTCACTCTCCAGAACACAGGCAAATCGGCCCGCGAACCGGGCTTGATATAGGAAGTCCCGCACCTAGCCAATGTTTCGAGCACAGAGATGGGCGCCGACCGATCGGCCAGGGTTAGCTCTTATTGCCTAATTATCCGATTCTGGCTAAAACTGGCTGATGGCGAAACGGGACCCCTGGCATTATCCCCGGACGGCGGCGGCAAAGGCGCATCTGGGACTCATCACCAGCGGCATGACCAATGCGCTCGTGCTGTTCGGGCGCCGGCGGACCGGAAAGACCGAATTTCTCCTGCAAGACTTCGCGCCCGCGGCCGAGCAAGCCAAATGCCTTGTCGTTTATGTCAGCTTCTGGCTCTCCCCGCTTTCCCCGGCGGCGACGATTCTGCAAGCGCTAGAGATGGCGCTGCAGGGCGGATCATTGGCGGCGCGCCTCGGCGAAGCGGCCAAACGCATCTCCCCCAAGCTCACGCTTTCCGGCGAGGCCGGCGGATTTGGGGCCAAAGCGGAAATCGATCTGACGACGTTGCGCGGCGAACCGCCGGCTGACGTGCTTTTGCGCATTGACGCCCTGATTGGCGCACTCGCGCAAACCCGCAAGCGCGTGCTGATCCTGTTCGATGAGGTGCAGGACTTGGCGGGCGATCGAAACAACGCGCCGCTGGTGGCCACGCTTCGCACCAGCCTGGACACGCGCCGCAATGATGTGGCGGCTGTCTTCACCGGCTCCAATCGCGACCGCCTGAATGCGATGTTCGCGAGGCGCGGGGCGCCGTTCTTTCAATTCGCCACGCCGATTGAATTGCCGCCGCTGGACGAGGATTTCGTCGATTATCTGTTGGCGACATTTGAAACCATCACCGGCTTCAAGCTGAACAGGAAGGCCGCGCTTGAAGCCTTCGAGCAGTCCCATGCGAGCCCGTTCTTCTTTCGTAAGCTGCTGGAGCTGGCGGCGCTCGATCCGGAGCGCAATCTGGCCAAGTGCGCCGTGAAATTGCGCGCGCGGCTGGTGAGCGATCTTGGTTTCGACCACACATGGCTTTCGCTCAGCCCGCTTGAGCGCGCGCTGGTGAAAAGCCTAGCCGGCGACGAGCGCGCACCGTTTTCGGAAGAGCACCGAAAGAAACTTGGCGCGATGCTTGGCGGGCCGACGCCGAGCGCGGCGCAAGTGCAGTCTGGGCTTCGCCGGCTGATGCGCCTGGACATGGTTTCGCGTCTGGACGGCCGTTCCGACTATGCGTTGGACGATCCTGAATTCGGCGTGTGGGCCGTCGCGCACGGCATTGTTTGACCGGCGCGTCACGCCGCTTCCAGCGCCAGCTCTTCTTCCGGCAACGGCTGGGCGATCGCCTCGACGGCGGATGCGGGCGCTGTGAGCCAGGCGTCCTGGGCTTCCGGAGTGTGCAGGATCACCGGCATGGCCTTGGCGTGAATGGGGGCGACGACCGCATTCGGCGCGCAGGTGAGGAAGGCGTAGAGCAGATGCTCGCCTTCGACCGGGCGCGATTTCGGTCCGCGCACGCCGGTCCAGGGCCGCCAGATGCCGGCGAACGCGGCCATGGGCGCGTCCTTTACGTTGAACCAGCGGATTTTCTTTTTGCCCTTAGGGCTTGAGTCTTCGTATTCGGAAAAGCGGGTGAACGGCACGAGGCAACGGAATTCCGGCTTCAGCCAGCCTCTCCAATAGGGGGAAGTGAGATTGCGCACGTTCGTGACCGGCCGCTGCACGGCTTTTGGCGGGGGCGGAAAACCCCAGCGCATAGCGCGCCATTGCGGCTCGCCGTCAGCGTTGAGCGTGATGATCCCGGTGAGGCTGTCGGGATAGATATCGAGCGGAATTTCGGAGAATTCGTCGAAGCCGTAGAATTCGCGTTCGCGCCCGGCCTTGCGGATGTCGTTCTGGTAGTAGTTGCACATTGCGCTAACGAAGCCCGGCGATGACGGCGTCGCCCATAGCGTGGGTCGTCGACGCTCCGCCAAGATCGGGCGTGCGGGCGCCGGCGTCGAGCGCTGCGCGGACGGCGGTCTCCAGGCGATCGGCGGCTTCGGCAAAGCCGAGCGACAGGCGCAGCGCCATCGCGAGCGACAACAACGCCGCCAAAGGATTGGCGATCCCCTTGCCGGCGATATCGGGCGCGGAGCCGTGCACGGGTTCATAAAGGCCGGGCCTGCCCGCCTCCCCCAGCGCGGCCGACGGCAACAACCCGATCGAGCCCGTCAGCATCGCGGCTTCATCGCTCAAAAGATCGCCGAAGAGATTGTCGGTGAGGATGACGTCGAATTGCTTGGGCGCCTTGACCAATTGCATGGCGCAATTGTCGGCCAGGATGTGTTCGAGTTTCACGTCGGCGTATTCGGCCTTGTGCAGCGCGGTCACTTCCTCGCGCCACAAGAGGCCGGATTCCATGACGTTGGATTTTTCCGCGGAGTGCACGCGATTGTTGCGCTTGCGGGCAAGTTCAAACGCCACGCGGGCGACGCGATGAATTTCCGCGGTGGTGTAGACTTGCGTATCGACGCCGCGGCGCCCGCCGCCGGGCAGCGTTTCAATGCCGCGCGGCTCGCCGAAATAGACCCCGCCGGTCAGTTCGCGCACGATCATGATGTCGAGACCTGCAACCAGATCGGGCTTTAAGGGCGAGGCGTCGGCCAGGGCCGCAAAGCAGAGCGCGGGACGCAGATTGGCGAACACCGCCATGTCCTTGCGCAGGCGCAGGAGGCCGGCCTCCGGGCGCTTGTCGCGCGGGGCGGACGCCCATTTCGGCCCGCCAACGGCGCCCATGAGCACCGCATCGGCGGCGATCGCGGCGCGGACGGTGGTGTCCGATATTGGCACGCCTTCGGCGTCAAGCGCTGCGCCGCCGAACGGCGCTTCCGACACGCTGAGCGGGAGCGCCAGCGCGTCCAAAACCCGCCGAACTTCGGCAATCACCTCAGGGCCGATGCCGTCGCCGGGCAGGAGCAGCAATGTTTTCGCCATGTTCCAGGGTTTTCAGGGCAGAGGGGCGTTTGTCAACCAAGGCCGCGGCGCCGGGCTTGAATGGCGCGCGTACAACCGCGTAAGGCGGGGCGGGAAGCGGCGACTTCCCTCACGCGCGACGTCAGGAGCGCCCTATGAAGTGCGTCATTCTCGCGGGCGGGCTGGGCACGCGTCTCTCGGAAGAGACCGACCGCATCCCCAAACCGATGGTGCAGATCGGCGGATACCCGATCCTGTGGCACATCATTAAGCTTTACAGCCATTGGGGCGTGAACGACTTCATCATCTGCCTCGGCTATCGCGGCTACGTGATCAAGGAATATTTCGCCAACTACTTCCTGCACATGAGCGATGTGACGTTCGATTTCCGCAATGGCGGGCAGATGCAGGTGATTCAAAACCAGGTCGAGCCGTGGCGCGTGACGCTGGTCGACACCGGGCTCAACACCATGACCGGCGGCCGGCTGAAGCGCGTGATGCCTTTGCTGGGCGACGACGACGCGTTCTGCATGACCTATGGCGACGGCTTGAGCGATGTGAACATCGCTTCGGTGATCGCCGCGCATCGCGCGAGCGGCAAGCTTGCGACCGTGACCGCCGTGCCGCCGCAACAGCGCTTCGGGCTTCTGATGCTGGAAGGCGATCAGGTCAGCGCATTCGCGGAGAAGCCGGAGACGGATGAAACCTGGATCAATGGCGGGTTCTTCGTGCTTTCGCCGAAGGTCGGCGATTATCTCGGCGACGATCAAACCATCTGGGAGCGCGCGCCGCTGGAGCGGCTCACCGCGGAAGGCCAGCTGAACGCGTATCGCCATGCCGGGTTCTGGCAGCCGATGGATACGTTGCGCGAAAAAACCATGTTGGAGGATCTCTGGGCCAAGGGCGCGCCGTGGAAAGTGTGGCCATGAATTCCACCTTCTGGCGCGGCCGGCGCGTTCTCGTCACCGGGCACACCGGTTTCAAGGGCGCGTGGCTGAGCCTTTGGCTGAAGCGCCTGGGCGCGGAGGTGTCGGGCCTTGCGCTCGCGCCGGACGGCGCGCCGCATCTTTACGGGCTGGCCGGCGTTGACGGCGACGTGCGCTCGACAATCGCCGACATCCAGGATGGCGCGCGCGTTGAATCCGCGATGCGCGCCGCGCGGCCGGAGATCGTGTTGCATCTCGCGGCGCAATCGCTGGTGCGCAAATCCTATCGCGATCCGGTGGAGACGTTTGCGGTCAACACGCTTGGGCCCGCGATCGTTCTCAACGCGGCGCGGCAATCGGGCGACGTGCGCGCGATCGTCATTGTCACCTCAGACAAATGCTACGAGAACCGCGAATGGCTGTGGCCGTATCGCGAGAACGAGCCGATGGGCGGGCATGATCCCTATTCCGCATCCAAGGGCGCGGCCGAGCTTGTCGCCCAGGCGATGCGGCGCTCGTATTTCCGCGCGGACGCGGCGGACGCGCATCCCGCGCGCGTCGCTACGGCGCGGGCGGGCAATGTGATCGGCGGCGGAGATTTCTCCGAAGACCGGCTGATCCCCGATCTCGTGCGCGGCGCGGCGAGCGCGTCCGGCGAAGCGGTGCTGCGCAATCCAAAGGCAGTGCGGCCGTGGCAGCATGCGCTCGATCCGCTGTGCGGGTATCTGATGTTGGCGGAGCGGCTTTGCACGCAGCCCGAAGGCGGCTTCGACGAGGGTTGGAATTTTGGGCCGGACAACGGCGACGCGCGCGCTGTCGGCGCGGTGGCGCAGGATTTCATGCAGGCGCTCGGCGCAGGCACGCTCGTGCATCGGGTCGATCCCAATGCGCCCCACGAAGCGCATCTGTTGCAGCTCGATTCCGCGAAGGCGCGCGCGAAACTGGGCTGGCGGCCCGCGCTGGCTTTGCCTGATGCGATCGGCTGGACGGCGGATTGGTACAAAGCCTGGCGCGGCGGCGCGGACATGCGCGCGCATACACTTGGACAAATCGACGCCTATATGGCGCGGCTTGAGGATGTTTCCGCATGAGCGCTCCGCTGTGCCGCGGCTGCGGGCTGCCTGCGCCGCGCATCCTGATTGATCTGGGCGCGCAGCCGCTGGCGAACTCCTATGTGCGACCAGAAACTGCGGACAAGCCTGAGCCGACATATCCCCTGCGCGTGCGCGTGTGCGATGCGTGCTTGCTCGTGCAGGCCGATGAAGCGAGCACGCCGGAAGATATTTTCGCCCATGATTATGCGTATTTCTCGTCGTTCTCGGACAGCTGGCTGGCGCACTGCAAAGCGTACGCGACGATGGCGATGGCGCAGTTTGCGCTGAACGCGGACACGCTGGTGGTCGAAATTGCGTCCAATGACGGCTATCTGTTGCAGTATTTCAAGCAGGCCGGCGCGCCCGTGCTGGGCGTTGAGCCGGCGGCGAACGTGGCGCAGCGCGCGATCGAAATCGGCGTACCGACGCGTGTGGCGTTTTTCGGTCGCGAGACGGCGCAAACAATGCGCGATGAAGGCCTGGCGCCGCGGCTGATCTGCTCGGCGAATGTTCTGGCGCATGTGCCCGACATCAACGATTTCGCGGCTGGGCTCGCGATCCTGCTGCAGGGCGAGGCCGTCTATACGGTGGAGTTTCCCCACCTTTTGAACCTGATCGCGCACAACCAGTTCGATACGATCTATCACGAGCACTATTCGTATCTTTCGCTGTTGGCGATCGAGAAGTTGTTCGCGCGGCATGGCCTGCGCGTCTTTGACGTTGAAGAGTTGCCGACGCATGGCGGCTCGCTGCGCGTCTATGCTTGCCTGGAGAGCGCAAGCCACGCATTGGGCCCGCGCGTGGCGGCGGTTCTTGCAAAGGAGCGCGCGCATCATTTGGATGCGCCGGAAGGCTATGCGGGGTTCGAGGCCAAGGCGCAGGGCGTGCGCGACGCGTTCCTCTCGTTCCTGCGCAACGCCAAGGCCAGCGGCAAAAGCGTTGCGGCGTATGGCGCGGCGGCGAAGGGCAATACGCTTTTGAATTATTGCGGCGTTGGGCCGGAGCTGATTTCCTTTTGCGTCGATCGCAACCCCGCCAAGCAGAACACGCTCTTGCCAGGCAGCCGCATTCCGGTGCGCGATCCGCAGGCGCTGCGCGATGCGCCGCCGGATTTTCTTGTGATCCTGCCGTGGAACATTCGCGATGAAGTGATCGCGCAATCGCAGGATTTGCGCGACCGCGGCGTGCGGTTCGTGACGGCGATCCCAGAGCTGCGCGTCGAGGCATGACGCAGCCCGCCGCCGCCCGGCGCGTCGTGGTGACCGGCGCCAACGGCTTTCTGGGCCGCGCCGCGCTTGCGCCGTTGATCGCGCGCGGCTTTGAGGTGCATTCATTGGACCGTGCGCGGCCGGCCGGCGATGATCTCGATGGCGCGATCGCGCACGTGTGCGATCTCATGGATCCGCGCGCCGTGCGCGATGTGGTGGCGCGCATCGAGGCGCAATCGCTTGTGCATTTCGCTTGGTCGAGCGATCCGCGCGCACGTTGGACGAGCTTGGACAATCTCGACTGGCTGGATGCGACGCTGCGGCTGGCGCGCGCGTTTGCGGATGCGGGCGGCAGGCGGTTCGTCGGCTGCGGCAGCTGCGCGGAGTATGATTGGTCCTTTTCACGCTTGAGCGAAACGACGCCGCTTGCGCCGGGCACGCTGTACGGCGCGGCGAAGGCGGCGAGCTATCTTGCGCTGTCGCGCGCGGCGGTGGAGTTGGGCCTATCCTTCGCGTGGGGCCGCGTGTTTTTCTGCTATGGCGCGCGCGAGCCCGCTGGGCGTCTGATGCGTGACGTGATCGACAATCTCCTTGCGGGGCGCGAAGCGCCGTGCAGCGACGGACTACAGGTGCGCGACTATCTCGATGCGCGCGACATCGGCGCGATGTTCGCCGCACTCGCAGACTCTGACGCGGACGGCGCCTACAACATCGCGCGCGGCGAAGGCGTTTCGGTCCGCGAGCTTGTGACCATCGCCGCCGAGCTGCTCGATCGCGGGGAGCTTGTGCGGTTTGGCGCGCTGGCGCGCCGGGCCGACGATCCAGAGACGCTCGTCGCGGACATGGACAAAACCCGTGCGGCGCTGCGGCTTCCTGCGCCCACGCCGCACCGCGCGGCCATCGCGGACATCATCGCGGCGCGCCGCGCGAAGGAGACGCCGGCATGAAACTGATCAGCGTCGTCACGCCGTGCTTCAATGAAGAAGACAATGTGGAGGAGTGCTATCGCACGGTCAGCGCGCTCTTCGCCGAGCGGCTGCCGAACTACCGGCTGGAGCACGTGTTCGCGGACAATTGCTCGACGGACCGCACGCCGGAAATCCTGCGCGGCTTGGCGCAGAAGGATCCGCGCGTCAAAGTGATCCTGAACGCACGCAATTTCGGACCGCTGCGCTCGACCTTCAATGCGTTGCGTTACGCCAGCGGCGATGCGGTGGTGGTGCTGTTGCCGGCGGATATGCAGGACCCGCCGGAGCTGATCACCGATTTCGTTCGGCATTGGGAGAACGGCTACGAGATCGTCGCCGGCGCGCGCACGCAGCGGGAAGAATCCTTCCTCATGCAGATCGGGCGCGGCGCGTTCTATCGCATCGTCAACGCGCTTTCCGATTTCGAGATTTCGCCAAATGTCGGCGAATTTCAGCTTGTCGACAAGAAAGTGCTGGCTGCTGTACTCAGCTTTGACGATCGCTATCCGTATATCCGCGGGATGCTGGCGTCGGTCGGCTTCAAGCGCATCCAGGTCGATTATACATGGCGGGCGCGCAAGCGCGGGGTTTCCTGGTTCAACCTGCCGCGCCTGATCGACCAGGCCTTCAATGGCATCTTTGCGTTCACCCGCGCGCCCTTACGGCTTTGTACCATGGCGGGTTTTGCAATTGCAGCGTTGTGCCTGCTGTTCACGCTGATTTCGATCGCGGTCTATTTCCTCAATCCGAGCGCTGCGCCGCGCGGGGTGACGACGCTGATCGTGGCGATTTTCTTTCTCTCCAGCGTGCAGCTGATCTTTATCGGCATACTGGGCGAATACGTCACGTCGATCCACGCGCAGGTGCGCGGCGGCCCGATCGTGATCGAGCGCGAACGCTTCAATATCGATGAAGAGCCCGCGACGCGATAGAACGCCCGATTCGATGGAATCGGATCGGGCATTCTAGGGCTTTGTTTGGTCGCAATTTCTTCCGCTCAACCGGGATCCACTTGAGCGGAAATTGCTCTAACGCGCCGCTGCCCGCCGCGTAAGATCCTTCAGGCCGGCGAGAACGGCCGCGCGCGCCTCCGGCGATCCGGCCAGCTCAGGCCGGCGCAACGCCCGCATCGCGTCGACATGCACGGCCACCATCGCCTGGGTCGGCGCGGGCCGATCGTCGGTCGTCAGCGAACACAGATTGTGAGCGACCGCGCTCAATTCCTTGAGGCCATAGGCGCCGGCTTCGGCAAAAACTTCATTGGCGGTGCGATAAATCGCGGCCTGCTCGGCCTCAACCGAAGCGCCAAGCGCTGCGATGCAATCAATCTTTTCATCGAGTACAACGAGATACGCGTCGCGGGATTGCTCGATGTTCTCTTCCGCACGCTGCACGGCATGCATGGCGCGGATGCCGCCCGGCGCGGTGGCGAGTTTTGAGAACTTGTTCTCAACCGCAAATCGTCTGAACGACTTCATAGCGACACCTTTTGCGGTTTGATGAAGGTATTGATTTCGTCCTGCGACATGTTCGGGGCCGCCGCGTCGCCCAGTTCAACATCAAGATCGGATGCGCGCCGGCCATCGCTGCCCGGCGGCGGACCTTCGAACTTAAATCGCCGGTCCGGCCCCATGTATTTTTCGAGCTCGACAAAGGGTCGCTTGTCGCGCACGACCCAGAGGAATCGGTCCCAGAGCACGTTCGGCGTAATCGGCTTTGCGACGAAGAAGTTCGCGCCGGAATCATGCGCGCGCGCCACGTTGGACGCCTGGGCGTGGCCGGTCAGCAGGATGACCGGCGTGGTCTTGTTGACGCCCATGCCTTCGCGGCGCAGGCGGCGGAGAAAGTCATAGCCGTCGCCTTCTTTCAGGGACGGATCGATCAAGATCAGGTCGACTTCGCGGGCGCGCAGCGCCTTTTCGGCTTCCTCTTCGGTCGTGCAGCGTAAAACTTCGTTGACGCCGAAGCCTTTGAGAATCTGGGCGAGAATGTCGACGCTGTGCTGGCTGCTCTCAAGCGCCAGGATCGTGATCTTCGACAGATTCAGTTTTGAATCGGGATCGAATTTCGCGCTCATGGCAATTGCTCACCACATGTCCAGTTCGCCAGGCGCTGCGCCGCTGACGCTTGCGCCGGACAGCCGGGATTTCATTTCGGCCAGCGTGATGCGCGCCAGGCCAGCGGCGATCTGAACATGGCTGTCGAGCGCGCCGGTGGAGGCGACCGCCTTCAGAAAATCACGCAGCGCGCTGAGCTGCTGGAGCATCAGATCGATCTGCTGGAGGTCTTCGACGGTTTGCGCGTCGCTATGGGTATGGCGTTGAGCGGCGCAGATCGCGCTCTCGACGCGTTCACCGAGGCTGCGTACAACCTCCAGCTCGCTGGCGAGCGTGTCGAGCAGCGCGGGCAGAGGCCGCGCCAGCTCCGGCTCGTCTTGATTTAACGCCGCAACGCCCATCCTGCCCTCAGAACAGTTCCAGTTCTCCGGACCCCCTCTCCGGTTTCGGCGGGGGCGCGGCGCGCTCTTCCTTGAACACGTGCGATTCCGAGCGATCCAGCAACATCTGCACGGCACGCCCGGACATCGGCCAATAGCGGATACGGCGTGCGCGGTCGCCGCCCATACTTTGGCCGACGCATGTTATCCCTTCAGACCTTAAAAAACGCTCAGCAAACTCCGCATTTTGCCGGCCGACGTCGGAAAGATTCTGCACAACGCGCGCGCCGCCGAAGAGTTTTGCCTCCAGGCGGGCTCTATTTGCGCCACGCTGCAACATTCCGTTAATCAACAATTCCATGGAGTTAATGCCGTATTTCACGGAATCGCCATGGGCGGCGCCGTCGCCGGGCAGCAGGAAATGGTTCATGCCGCCGACCCGCGCGACGGGATCGCGGATGCAGGCGGCCACGCAGGATCCCAGAATTGTCGTCAGCACCAGGTTGGGGTCATCGACGACCGCGAAGGACCCTTGCACGACATGGAGAAGTTTTTCCTTCGGCGCCGGCGCCTGTGCAGCGCTCAAGTCAGGGCCCCGAACACCTCTTCGATCTTGCTGCGCAAGCCGGCGGGGGAAAATGGCTTCATGATGTAGTTGTTGACGCCGAACTGCATCGCGCGCTGCACCAATTCCTTGTCGGCGCGGCCCGTCAGCATGATGAACGCGGTCTTGCGGATCGGCTCATGCGAGCGCACAGCGCGCAAAAAGGACAGGCCGTCGAGCTTCGGCATGTTGAAGTCGGAGATGACGAGATGCACCGGCTTGGCGATCATCGCCTTCAGGCCCTCCTCGCCATCGACTGCGTCATCGATCTCTTTAAATCCGATCTCCTGCAATGCGGAGCGCACAAGCGCCCGCATCGTCAACTGATCGTCAACCACAAGGACTTTGATGGCGGCGGCGGCTGGCATCAGGCGGCCCCTCTTGCATGTGCGGCGGAGAATTCAAGTGCTGCGTCAGCGATGCGGCTGATCGGCAATTGCCGCTCAACGGCGCCCAATTCGAACGCCGCTTTCGGCATGCCGTAGACGACGCTTGTCGCCTCGTCCTGCCCGATGGTGTGTGCGCCAGCATTGCGCATGCGTTTCATGCCCTCTGCGCCGTCTTTACCCATCCCGGTTAAGATCACGCCAACCGCGCGCGGCCCGAAGGCGCGGGCGACGGAGTCGAACAGCACGTCGACGGATGGGCGATGGCCGTTGACGGGATCGGCGGTTGTGAGCTTGCAGCTCGGCTTTGAGCCTTGGGAGACCTCAAGGTGGGTGAGGCCGCCCGGCGCCAGGTAGATGCAGCCGCTGCGCAGCGGCGCGCCGGGCGTCGCTTCGGCGACATGGGGCGCGCACATGCGATCGAGACGCGCGGCGAAGCTGGCGGTGAAGGTCGCGGGCATGTGTTGGGTGATGACGGTGGGCGCGCAATTGGCGGGGAAGTGCTTCAGCACGGTGATGAGCGCTTCAACCCCGCCGGTGGAGGAGCCGATCGCGATGATCTTGTCGGCCGGCGTGTAATTCGCGTGGCGTGCGATGGGTTGGGCGTGCGTCGTGCGCTCGCTGAGCGGACGGATGCGCGAACGCGCAGCGGCCTTCACCTTCTCCGCAAGGCCATCGAAATCGGGTTTGCCGACGCAATCGAAGGCGCCCATTTCGAGCGCCTCAATGGATATCGCCGCGCCGGCCTGCGTCAGCGTCGATACCATGATCACCGGCATGGGCCGCAGGCGCATGATCTTTTCCAAGAATTCAAGGCCGGTCATCTTCGGCATTTCGACATCGAGGGTGATGACGTCCGGCGAGAGCGCCTTGATGGCCTCGCGCGCTTCGAGCGGATCGCCGGCGGTGCCGACGATTTCGATTTCAGGGTCCTGGCCCAGCACGTTGGAGATGATGCCGCGAATGGTCGCGGAATCGTCCACTATCAGCACGCGTACGCGCTTCATCGCATCACCCCCGCCGCAAGTTTGTAAACGGTCAATCCGTCATTGGCGAAACCGCCAATGTCGACGCGCTCGGAGTGGCCGATATAGAGCCGTCCTTCCGGCGTCAGAATGTTCTGGAACCGGGTCCAGATCTTGTTTTGCGTGTCCTGCTCGAAATAGATCACCACGTTGCGGCAGAAGATGACGTCAAAACGGCCGCGCATCGGCCAGTCGCCGATCAGATTGAGCGTGTTGAAGGACATGAAGGCGCGCACATCATCGTTCACGCGCCAGGATTTTTCGCCTTCGCCTTTCTGCCGCGTGAGGTAGCGTTCGCGCAGCGGTGCGGGGATGGGCGTGACGGCCTCGTCCGGGTAGACGCCGCGGCGGGCGAAATCGACGACCTTGGCGTCGATGTCGGTCGCAAGCATCTTCACGTCATAGCGCGCGGCGTCGGGGAACGCGCCCAGCACCGTGAGCGCCATGGAGTACGGCTCTTGACCGGTGGAGCATGCCGACGACCAAAGCCGTACGCGTCCGCCGGCCTTGGCGCGCGCGATCAGCGGCGGCATGATCTTGTCGCGCAGGTGATCGAAATGATGCGGCTCGCGATAGAAGCGTGTGACGTTGGTGGTCAGCGCCTGCAGCATGGCGCTGCGTTCTTCGGCGCCCTCGGGCGAGGAGACCAGCGCGCAATAGTCATCGAACGAGCGCAGGCCGAGCGCACGCAAACGCTTCGCCAGCCTGGAATAGACGAGCGTGGCTTTCGCGTCCGGCAGGTGAATGCCGGAGGTGTCGCGGAGCAATTTTGCGATGTGCGCGAAGTTCTTCGCTGAAAGCGGGTATTCGCCGTCGACCAGCGACCCTTCCTTGCGACGCGCGCTGGGCGCTGCACTCATGCGGCGTCCGCTTCGGCTTGTTCAGGAAGGATGTCGTTGATCGCGATCCACGAGATCATGCGCCCTTCCAGAGGAATGATGCCGCGCACGAACTTGTTGACCGTGTCGCAGCCGATGTTCGGCGTAGGCTGGATCGAGGCCGGATCGGCGGCGAGGATTTCCGACACCGCGTCGACCAGAAGCCCGACAAGCCTGCGCCCGATATGCACAACGATGATGACGCTGCGCGCGGTGGGCTCGGTCTGGCCGAGGCCCAAGCGCGCGGCGAGATCGATGATCGGCAGCACCGCGCCGCGCAGATTGATGACGCCGCGCACATAAGGCGGCGAGTGCGGAAGCGGCGTGCCCTGCGACCAGCCGCGGATTTCGCGCACCAGCATGATGTCGAGGCAAAATTCCTGTGCGCCGATGCGAAACGATATGAGCTCCGAGGGCACGGCTTCCGGTGTCTTTTCGTCCATGGCTCAACTCGCTTGGGCTAAAGGCTGCGGCTCGAAACGGTCGCGCGACCGCGCGGCGATGACGGCGTCGACGTCGAGAATGAGCGCGACGCGCCCATCGCCCAGAATGGTGGCGGCGGCGACGCCGTCGACGTGCTGGAAGTTTTGCTCCAGGCTCTTGATGACGACCTGGCGCTGGCCTTGAATCTGATCGACGACGAGCGCGGCGCGTCCGCCGACTTCGCTTTCCACCAGCAGAATGACGCCATTCGCTGGCGGAATCGGCTCGTCGCGCCATCCCAGCGCCACACCGATATCGATCAAAGGCACGTGTGCGCCGCGCACGGCGAGCACCGCGCCTTTGGGTCCGAGCAGACGAATGTCTGTGGGCTTGGGACGCAGCGTCTCCACGATCGCGGTCAGGGGCGACACCAGCGTCTGATCACCGACAGTGACGACCATGCCGTCGAGCACGGCCAAGGTCAGCGGCAGCGACATGGTGAAGGTCGAACCGCGGCCGGGCACGGAGGCAATCGAAATGCGTCCGCCAAGCGCCTGGATCGAGCGCTTGACGACATCCATGCCGACGCCGCGGCCGGAAATGTTGGACACCGTGGATGCTGTCGAGAAGCCGGGCGCGAAGATGAGATTGTCGATCTCATCGTCGGTGAGATTGGCGTCGGGGCTGATGACGCCCTTGTTGATCGCGATCTCGCGCACGCGTGGGCGATTGATGCCTTTGCCGTCGTCGGCGACTTCAATGACGATGCGTCCGGAACGGTGCGACGCGGACAGGCGCACCACGCCTTCGGCCGGCTTGCCGGCGGCGACGCGTTCGTCCGGCGTTTCAACGCCATGATCGATGGCGTTGCGCAGCATGTGCGTGATGGGATCGGACAAGCGTTCGATCACCGTCTTATCCACTTCGGTGCCTTCGCCTTCGGTGACCAGTCGCACGCTCTTATTGGTCATGCCGGCGACTTCGCGCACGAGACGCGGCATGCGCTGAAACACCGATTTCACAGGCTGCGCGCGGATCGCCATCACGCTGTCCTGGATTTCGCGGGTGAGCTGTTCGAGCTCATCGAGACCGATGGCGACGGAGGAGGACCGCCCCAGTTCGCTCTCCACCACGCGCTGAGCGATCATGGCCTGGTTGATCACCAGTTCGCCGACGAGATCGATCAAGCGATCGACGCGCTCGAGATCGACGCGGATCGTGGCGCCGGCGGCGGCCTGTTTTGACGGCTCGCGCCCGCCGCCGCTTTCTTCATGATCCGCGGCTTTCGGCGCCGCCGCCGGCTCATCGGACGGCATAGCGGGATCTGAACCCGATTGCGCCTGGGCCAAGCTGATGAGCGCTGCGACATCGAAATCCGCGGCGGGCGGCGGCGCAATGTCTTCCAGCGGCTGGTCCGCCGGCGCTTCGCGATCGAGCGTGATCGGGCAATCCTCGCCGACGAAATCGAACACGTCGCGGATGGCAGTTTCTTCCACCGCGCTGTCGATGAACACGGTCCAACGCAGATACGATCCTTCCGGATCGAGCGCGTTCAGATCGGGCAGCGCGCTGGCGTCAAGCCAGCACTCCACATCGCCGAGCCGCGCCACTTCGCGCAGTAATATCGCGGGATCGTGGCCTTTGGCGTAGGCCGCGGGCGTCGGCGTGACGGTGAGAATCCAGCGGCTCGGCGCAGCGGGTTCGTCGATGTCGAGCTTGAGGGGGGTAAAGCCCCAGCTATCGGCGGCAGGCTCTCCGTCGTCGCCGGTGACGGGCGCGCCGTCTTGCGGCGTGATCAAGGCGCTCAGTTCATCAGCGAGCGTCTGCGTGCGCGCGGGATCGACGCTGGAGCCATCCTTGGCGGCCTGCACGAGGTCGGCCAGCACGTCGGCCGCGCGCAGCATGATCTTGACGTTGTCGTTGTCGACGGCGAGCGTGCCCGAACGCATCGCGTCAAGGGTCGATTCAAACACGTGCGCGAATTCGACGAGCGCTTCGAAACCGAACGCGCCGGCGCCGCCCTTGACCGAGTGCACGGCGCGGAACACGGCGTTGATCGTGTCGCTGTCGCCTTCATCGGACTCCAGTGCGAGCAGTCCCGATTCGAGGTCTGCGAGCAATTCATCGCATTCCACGAAGTAGGTCTGCTTGATGGACTCCATCGGATCCATGCGCAGCGCTCCTTAAGCAGACACGCGCCGGATCGCTTCAACCAGCGATTCCGCTTTGAACGGCTTGACGATCCAGCCCGTGGCGCCGGCCTGGCGCGCGCGATTTTTCTTTTCCGGATCGCTTTCGGTGGAGAGAACCAGGATCGGCGTGGCGCGATGGCGGCTGTCGTTGCGCACGCCTTCGATAAAACCGTAGCCGTCCATGCGCGGCATGTTGATGTCGGTGATGATGACGTCGGGCTCGCTTTGCGACAGCACTTCCAGGCCGTGCACGCCGTCTTCGGCCTGCACCACATTGAAGCCCGCGGTGCGCAAAACGGTGAGCAGCATTTCCCGCATCATACGGGAATCATCCACGGTGAGAATCGTCTTGCTCACGAAGTCGCCTCCACATTGACAAGGCTGGACGCGCCCAGCGTGCGCAGCGCGTCGAGCAGCGGCTCCGACGGCGTGTGAATGGAAAACGCATGGCCCTCCGCGGACCATGCCGCCTGCGCCGCCAGCAACACCTGCAGGCACAAGCCGCCCATGCGTTCGACTTGGGAGCCGTCGAGCGCCAGCTCAGCGCCGCGCGCGGCCATCAGGTGCGTGTGCAATTGACTGGCTGCACGCAGATCAAGATTGGCTTCCAGCTGCATGGACTATCCCCTCGTCCCGGCCCGCGCGGCTTAGAATTCCTCCCAATCGCTGTCGTCGGACTTCAACGCGGCTGAGCCTTGCGAGGCGGCGAATTGCGCCACGCGCCGCTTCTGCGCCTGCACGGGCACGCCGGACGGACGCGGCGGCGCGTGCCGGGCGCCGACCTGCACGGCGTCGCCGGTGTTGAAGCGCGAGATCAACGTCATCAGCTCTTCGGCCTCTTGGGTGAGTGAGTGGCTGGCGGCGGTGGATTCCTCCACCATCGCGGCGTTTTGCTGCGTGGTCTGGTCCATCTGGTTGATGGCGGTGTTGACCTGCGCGAGGCCGGTGGCCTGCTCTTGCGCGGACGCTGCAATCTCGGAAATCAATCCGCTGATCTCGGTGACCTTGGAGACGATCTGCTCCAGCGCCGTGCCGGCCTGGCCGACGAGATCGACGCCGGTTTCGACGTGCTGCGACGAGGCCAGGATCAAACCCTTGATCTCTTTCGCCGCTTCGGAGGAGCGCTGCGCCAGCGCACGCACTTCCGATGCGACGACGGCGAAACCGCGTCCCGCTTCGCCCGCGCGCGCAGCTTCGACGCCAGCGTTGAGGGCGAGCAGATTCGTCTGGAAGGCAATTTCGTCGATGACGCCGATGATCTGAGAAATCTGATTGGAGGATTTCTCGATCTCGGCCATCGCCGCGACGGTTTCCTTCACGACCTGGCCGCTGGCTTCAGCGTCGCCGCGCGCAACGGTCACCGCGGAATTGGCCTGCTTGGCGCCTTCGGCGGTCTTGCGCACGGTGGCGGTGATTTCATCCAACGCGGCGGCGGTTTCCTCCAGGCTTGCCGCCTGTTGTTCCGTGCGGCGGGAGAGATCGTCGGCGGCCTGGCTGATTTCGCCCGCGCCGGTGCGGATGCCGCCGGCGTTGGAGACGATCGACTTCATCGCCTCCTGCATCTTTTCCATGGCCGCATTGAAATCGGCGCGCAGCTTTTCGTACTCGCCGGGGAACGGCTCATCGATGCGCGCGGTGAGGTCGCCTTCGGCGAGCTCGTGCAGGCCGGCGGCGAGACCGCGCACGACGCGAGCTTGCTCTTCGGCGCGGGCGGCGCGCTCGGCTTCCGCCGCCTGCCGGTCGTGTTCAATCTGCGTCACGTCCGTGGCGAATTTGACGACCTTGAACGGTTTGCCGTTGCCGTCGAGGATCGGATTGTAGGTCGCTTCGATCCAGACTTCGCGGCCGCCCTTGCCAAGGCGGCGGAACTTGCCCGCCTCAAACTCGCCGCGATTGAGCTTGTCCCAGAAGGCTTTGTATTCGCCGCTGCGGGCGTAGTCCGGCGGCGCGAACATGGAGTGGTGCTTGCCGATGATTTCGTTCGCGGTGTAGCCCATCACCTGGCAGAAATTTTCATTCGCCTGAACGATCGAGCCGTCGAGATTGAACTCGATGATCGCCTGCGCACGGCCGAGCGCGGCCAACATGCCGGCGTTCATGCGGGTTTCGGTGACGTCAGCCCATTCGAGCACGTTGCCGACATATTTGCGATCAGCGTCAAAGATGCCGCTGACGTTCAGCTGGATTTTCAGATCGCCGATGGTGATGTCGGTGCGATGCGGAAGCCGGGACGGGTCCGACAGCATCTGGCGCTGGTGCGCCGGGTTCTTGTGGAACATGTCGATGCAGGTTCCGACCATGGCGTCGGGGTTGAAGGTCGGCCATAATTTGCGGAACGCCTCGGCGTGCTTGCGCATCAGGGCGACTGTCGATTCATTGACATAGGTGACCTTGAAATCGCGGTCGACCATCATCATTGCGGAGGCGGACGTGGCGAACGCCGCGCTCTTGGCGAGCGCTTCCTTGGCGAGCATTTCCTGCTCGGTGATGTCGATGGCGAACTTCACCACCTTGACCACTTTGCCGGCCTTATCCGGAATCGGATTGTAGGACGCCTGGATCCAGATTTCCTTGCCGCCCTTGGCGAGACGCATGAACTTGTCGGCGATGAATTCGCCCCGGTTCAGCCGATCCCAGAAGGAACGATATTCGGGACTGCGCGCGTATTCGGGCGTCGCGAACATGGAATGATGCTGGCCGACGATTTCGTTCAGCGAATACCCCATCGCGCCGAGGAAGTTTTCGTTGGCCGTCATAATCGTGCCGTCGGGCTTGAATTCAATGACCGCCTGCGCGCGCGAGATCGCGTTCAAAATGCCTTCGGAGCCGAGCTGCGCCTCTTCCAGGCGGCGGGCGTCTTCCTCCACGCGCTTGGACATGTCGTCGCGCAGGAATTCGAGCGTTTCCGCAATCTTGCCGGTTTCATGCCTGTCGCCGGTGTGCGGCACATGAACCTTGAAATCGCCGGTGCGGAGGCGATCCATGGTCGCGGTCAAATCCTTGAAGCGGCGGCCCATGCCGGTGGAGACGACCCAGGCCAAGGCGCCGGCGGCGGCGAGGAACAACGCCACGAGCAGCAATTGGAAGGTCAGCTCAGACTGCTTGTTCGCGACTCGCACATCCAGCAAGCGCGACAATTCCTCCGCCGTCGCGCGCCAGGCCGCATCGGTGGTCGCCTCCAACGCATCGGCGGAAGCCGTCACGCGCTGGCCCGGCGCCGCGGCGCGGGAAGCTGACGCCAGGTCGCTTGCGGCCTGCACAAGAGCCTGCGCCGGCGCGTTGAGCGCGCTGCTTTGCGCGCCGTTCGCCATGGCGGCCTCAAGCGAGCCCTTCGCAGCGTTGGCGGCTTCGGTGACGCGATCTGCAGCGACAGAGACGCGCAAATTGTGCTCGATGGGATCGGCAGAGACGTCTGCGACCGCCTGCTCCAATTGCAGCGCGGCGGACAGCAGAGCGGGGATTTTCACCGTCGCTGCGTCCATCGCGTAGAAGCTGTCGAGTTCAGGATCGAGGGTGAGGTTTGAGCCGTCCGCGACCGCGGTGATCAAGGCCAGGCCCGCGCTGACGCGTTCGCCGTCGGTTTGCGCGGCCTGCAACGCTTGCGCGGCGGCGGAAGCATTAAAGCGCTCAGCGCCTGCAGCGTCGAAGGATGCGCCGGTGCGCATGGAGCCCCAGACGCCGGTGAGATAATCCGTGCCTTCGGCTTCCTTGTTGGAGAAATTGATGTCGCCGACGGCGCGGCCGACAAGCAGCGCTGTGACGAACGCCGACGAGGCGACGAACAGGCCTGACATCAGTCCCAGGCGCGCGCCGATGGACATGTTGCCGTTGATCTTGTCGAAAACGCTCATCTCGCCCCCGCTTGCGCAGCAAAGCCACAAATCCGCGCGCGCAGCGTTTCTTCGCTGCGTCGCCCGCATCGTTTCCCACCGCGCCGAGAGCGTAAGGCCTCGGTCACTTTGAGAATCGAATAGTTAATCTGTAGGCGGGGGAAGATTAAATATGCGTATATGACATGCAGCTTGCGTGCATTCATTTGCGATGCGGATGCGGGCTCGCCCCGTTACGATGCGGCGGCATCCTCTGCGCGCAAGCGGATCAGGGACTCGCCCGACCCTTGCTGCGTCAAATCCAGCGCCGCGCCATTGCGCGTATAGCGCGTCACCGCCGGCAACACGCGCAGGAAGCGCTCTTCATCGACAGCGGCTTCCGGCGACGGACACGATCCGTTGGTTGGAGCGACGGCCGAAACGGTGATCGCCCGGCCGAACGATTCCAACGACGCGGTGAACGGCGCGCAGCCGGTGAATCCGCTGATGCGTCCGGACGCGGCGTCGATCTCAATATCGATCCTCACGCCCTGCCCCAGACTTGCGCCGGCGATCTGCTGCACGCTCCAGCGGCCGCCGAGTTCTTCCGGCGCGGCGGACGGCGAGCCGGTTTGACCGCAGGCGGCCAGGGCGGCGCATGCAGCGAGCGCCAGGAGTCGGAGATCGCGAAGCAGCATCATGGCGCCCCTTTTACGCTGGCGTCGGACTTCTTCAAACCACGCCACGATCGGGCGCCGCGCTTTGACGGCGATCAATGTTTTGGCGGCTTCGGCGTTCGGTTGGGGCCGCGTTCGCCGGGGCCCTGAGCAGACCGCGCGGCGCGGCGTTTTCGACCGTCTAGGCCGCTGACGCGGTTCGCGCGCCTTCCGGCAGTCGCGCATTGAAGACGCGTCTGACGTCGGACTGGGCCGCCAGCAGGCGCTGGCGAAGGGCTTCATGAGTGTCCGCGGCGCACAGCTGCAACGCCGGCGCAAGGTCGCGTTCGCCGACGCCGTCCAAGTCCTTGCAGCTCAGGTTAAACGCCGCCCTGACTTGACCCAATTCGGAATAAAGCGCCCACGCCTGGTGCAGCGCCTCAACTTCTCTCTCGGAGAGCGCGCCGATCGCTCCCAAGCCCGCAATCGCGTCGCCCGTGTTCGGCCAACGCCAAGCGCCGCCGGCGCGCAGGAGTTCGAGTTGCGCCGCCTGCACGATGAACTCGATGTCGACCAGCCCGCCGGGGGCCATCTTGACGTCCCAAACGCTCTCGGCCGGTTTTTGGCGCTCAAGCCGCGCGCGCATGGCGGCGACGTCAGCACGAATGTCGAGGCGTTTTGCGCCCGCCCGCAGTGCGGCCGTGATCTCATGGCGCACCTCCGCACCGAACTCGGCGTCGCCCGCGATGGCGTCCGCGCGCGTCATGGCTTGGAGTTCAAACGCCCAGGCTTCTTCGGTGTAGTAGCGATGCAGGGCGGAGAACTGGACTGCCAGCGGCCCTTTTTCGCCGTATGGCCGCAATCGCATATCGACGTCATGCAGCCCGCCATCAACGGTCCACGCGCTCAAACCGCGCACGACTTCGCGCGGCAAACGACGAAACGCGTCGCGGTCGTCGAGATCCGCTTCGAACACGAACATGAGGTCGAGATCGGAGCCGAGAGTCATTTCGCGTCCGCCAAGCTTCCCCAGCGCCAGGACGCAAAATGCGCCCCGCAACGGGCCGAATTGGCTGACGGCGTCTTCCAATGCGGCGGCGGAGATGGCTTGGACGTCGCGTCTTGCGGCCGTCGACACCAAGTCCGCCGCCGCCTGGGCGCTCAAGGTCGCTTCGGCCAGACCAGACTGAACGCTCTGGCGCAACAGGGCGCGACGCGCGCGCAAAGCTCCCATCGTTTCGTCGAAGGATCGATCCGCGTCGCTGAGGGCGTTTGCGAGCATCGCCTGCAACGCACGCGCGTCTTGCGCCGGCAAAGCGCCGCGCGGTTCGCTCTTGTTTTGCATGGTATCGCCCAAACGCCCCAGATTGGGCGGAGCCTATAGCGCGCGCGAGTGAAGATCGGGTGCAAAGGCAGCGTTAATGAACGCTAAACGGCGCGCCGGCGCGAAGAAGGCGCATCGCGTCACGCTCGGGATGTGGAGGCGCGCACTTTGAAGGGCGTTTTCCGAGTTGCTGTCCGGGTTGGTGACGAAGCGCGCGCTTCGATCACCTTCGCCATTACGTTCGGGAGCGCACGACGCAGCCGTACCATCCCATGCCTTCATAGGTCTCGTATCCGGGCGTGCGGGCGAACCCAATCGTCGCGCATTCTTTGGTTTTGTACGCGCCCTGCGTTTGTCCGGACGTCGCCAGCACAAAGTGTTCGCTGAGGACGCCGCGGTCATCGGACGCGGCGATGACGCGCCCCTTGCTGTCCAGGAGCATGGCCCTGGCGTCGCGCCATTCCTCTTCGCTCAATCGCAAACTCTTGACGATGCCCTGCGCTTGCGGCGTCCAGTCGAAGTGAATGCCGAGAACGCCGACAACGCGTCCCCTGCTCTCTCCGCCCTGACGCACGGCGGCGGCGTAGGTGGCCACGGCGGCGCCGCCCAGATTGGGATTCTCTTCGATGTCCGCGCAGACGAATTCGTCGCCGCTGGCGGATTTCATCGCGTCGCGAAACCATGCAGCGCCCGAGACGTTGGTCCCCGCGACGGCGTAGCGATCGGGCCGTCCATTGGCGATCACTCTGCCGGATCGATCGCAGAGCCACAGGTCCAGGTAGACCGTATAGGCGTTGAGGATGACGCCGAGGCGACGCGACGCAAATGCGCAATTGTCCTCTGTCGGCTGCGCGGCGCAATCGACGACGGCGGCGTCGGTGGCCCACCATCGGACATCGCAGGAGCGCTCATAGAGGTTGCGATCAATCAACTCGACGGCATTGAGGGACAGATCGATCAGGCGTTTTTCTTCCGCCGCCTCCACGCTCTCTCGTGTTCTCGCGGTGAGTTCAGAGACCTGAGAGAGAAGCTGATCCCGCAGGGCGCGCGCGAGCCCATCCACCTCCTCCGACATGCTGCGCATCTCTTCGGCGATAAGGGCAAAGCCCTTGCCCGCGGCGCCTGCGCGCGCCGCTTCGATCGACGCGTTGAACGCCAGAATTTGCGAGCGCAGCGTCACCTCTTTGATGCTCTCGATCTTGTCCTGCAAGGTGGACGTGACGCGCTTGGCGATGCGGTCGGCCAGACTTGCCGCCGACACGTCCTCGGTCTTGGGCTGACCATCGCGGGCGATGACTCTCTGTGGCGCCGACGACATCGTTCGCTCCGGTCGCGCCTCGCATTCAGGCGTGAGAGCACCCAAGCGGAGTGCGTGGTTAAGGCCGACTTAAAAGCTTGGGAGTAGCGGGTATTTTTGTGCGCTCAGCCGACGCGGCGCCGAAAAGCTGGGCGCCAGGGTCGCGCTTTTTGACCACAACGCCCGCAGCGATCGTCGGCGGCGCGGCGCGACCTGGGGGCGATGCGGGATTGGTCGGCGGACTGCGCAACGCGTTCGTGGCTTGATGGTGGGCGCGACAGGGATCGAACCTGTGACCCCCACGATGTCAACGTGGTGCTCTCCCGCTGAGCTACGCGCCCGGCCAATTCGAGGGGGAGCGGACCTATAGCGGGGCCGGTCTCTCCCCGCAAGCGAGCGGGTCCGCGCCTACGCGGCCATCATGCGTTCGACCTCGGCGACGAGGTCTTTCAGATGGAACGGTTTGGACAGGACCTTGGCGTCCTTGGGCGCCTGGCTGGCCTGGCTGAGCGCCACGGCGGCGAAGCCGGTGATGAACATGATCTTCATGGCCGGGTCGCGCTCGGCGGCGCGGCGCGCCAGCTCGATGCCGTCCAGGCCGGGCATGACGATATCGGTCAAGAGCAGATCGAAGCTCTGATCCTGCAGCGCATCCCAGGCGCTATCGCCGTCGCCATGGGAGGTGACGGTGTGGCCCGCGCGGCCGAGGTTCGTCGTTAAGAATTGGCGAAGGGATTCGTCGTCCTCCGCCAACAGAATATGCGCCATCGCTCGCCGCTCCGGAACTCGCCGCACACGCCCTGGACCGCCTTGACTACCATAGCCGGGTAAAGACCGCCTTGCAGCGGAAAAGGTCGCCGTCCCTTCAACGAGTTGACCGCGCTGGCTTTGAACGATCAAATCCCTGGCATGGACTTCTCGTCCGAGCCTCTCGCCGCGCCAGTCGCGCCGGATTGTTCGCCCCGCGGACCCGAAAACGATGTCGGGGCGCCGTTCGTGGTGATCGAGCCGCTGCGCCGGCGCTCGGCGGTGGTGTTCGCCTCGCCGCACTCGGGGCGGCGCTATCCGGCCAGCATGATGGCGGGCGTGCGCGCCTCGCTGGCGGCGCTGCGGCGTTCAGAGGACGTTTACGTCGATGAATTGTTCGCCGGCGCGGCCGCGCTGGGCGCGCCCCTCATCTCCTCCACGATCGGGCGGGCGCTGATCGACCTCAACCGCAATCCGAGCGAACTCGACCCGGACATGTTCGCCGGGCGGCTGCCGGCGATGACGGCGAGCCCGCGGGTGCAGGCCGGCCTCGGCGCCATTCCGCGCGTCGCCGGCGATGGGCAGATCATTTACGCCGCCAAGCTTCAGGTGGCTGACGCGGACCTGCGCATCAACGCGATCCACCGCCCCTATCACGCCACCCTCGCCGGGCTGATCGCGGAGGCGCGGGCGCAATTCGGCTGCGCCATCCTGATCGACTGCCATTCGATGCCGAGCTGCGCGCGGGGTCCGCATGCGCCGGACATCGTGTTGGGCGATCGCTTCGGCGCGGCGTGCCATCCCGCAATCACCGCGCTGGTGGAGGCGACGCTGCGGCGCATGGGCTACCGGGTGGCGCGCAATGCGCCGTTCGCCGGCGGGCACACGACGCAGCTCTATGGCCGTCCGGCGCTGCGCGTGCATGCGCTGCAGATCGAAATCAATCGCGGGCTTTATGTGGACGAACGCACGCTCAACCGCACGTCGGGCTTCGCGCGCGTGCGCGCCGACATGAGCCGGCTGGGCGAAGCGCTGATCGCGGCGGATTTGCACAAGAGCCTGGCTTAGGCGCCCTCGCCAAAAAAAACGCCCCGGACCGAAGGCCCGGGGCGAGTTTACATAGGGAGGAAACGCCCGATAGGGCGGGCGGCGTCGCGAAACGCCGCAACAAGGTCAACATACGCTGCGGCGCACAAAAATCAACGAAAAAAGCAGCGGGTGACGCCCCGTCACGCATGATGAGTTCTTATATCTTGCTGATTTGATTGTCTTTTCGAGGCAGACATGCGGTTTCGCATGGGCTTGCTGCGTTTACGGCGCCGCAATATAAGGCGCCTCGTCCCTTCCCTGCCCCGCCCATGAGCGCGCCCGCGCGCCTGCGCCGGGCCCGCCCCTCGGAATCCCCATGGCCGCGCCCGCGCTCCGCAACATCGCCATCATCGCCCACGTTGATCACGGGAAAACCACCCTGGTCGACCAGATGCTCGCCCAGGGCGGCGCGTTCCGGGAGAACGAAGCGCGGGCCGAACGGGCGATGGATTCGAACGCTCTGGAGCGCGAGCGCGGGATCACGATCCTGGCGAAGTGCACCTCCATCGTGTGGCATGACATGCGGATCAATGTCGTGGACACGCCCGGCCACGCGGACTTCGGCGGCGAAGTGGAGCGGATCCTCTCCATGGTCGACGGCTGCGTGCTCCTGGTGGACGCCTCGGAAAGCGTGATGCCGCAGACCAAGTTCGTGCTGGGCAAGGCGCTGGCGCGGGGCCTTCGGCCGATCGTGGTGCTCAACAAGGTCGACCGGCCGTCGGCGCAGCCCGACCAGGCGCTGAACGATATTTTCGAACTATTCCTGGCCATCGGCGCCAGCGACGAACAGGCCGATTTTCCCGCGCTCTATGCGTCGGGCAAAGAAGGCTGGGCGGTGAAGGACATGGGCGATGCGCGGCGCGATCTGACGCCGCTGTTTGAAACCATCGTCGCGCACGTGCCGCCGCCGGAGCCTGCGCATCGCCAGGACGAACCGTTCGCGCTGTTGGCGACGATCCTCGATTCTGATCCGTTCCTCGGCCGCGTGCTGACGGGACGCATCGAAGCGGGCCGCGTGAAGACGGGCGATGCGGTGAAAGTGCTTTCGCGCGACGGCAATGAATTGGCGCGCGGGCGGCTGACGAAGCTGCTTGCGTATCGCGGGCTGAAGCGCACGCCGGTGGAGAGCGCGGAAGCCGGCGACATTATCGCCGTGGCGGGGCTGGAGAACGCCACCGTCGCCGACACGATCGGCGCGCTCGATCTCGCAGCGCCCATTCCCGCGGACCCGATCGATCCGCCGACATTGGCGATCACGGTGTCGATCAACGATTCTCCGCTGGCGGGCCGCGCGGGCGACAAGGTGCAGAGCCGCGTCATTCGCGACCGGCTGATGCGCGAAGCGGAATCGAATGTCGCGATCCGCGTGCGTGAAGCGGACAACAAGGATTCGTTTGAGGTCGCGGGCCGCGGCGAACTGCAATTGGGCGTGCTGATCGAAACGATGCGGCGTGAAGGCTTTGAAGTGTCGATCTCGCGTCCGCGCGTTCTGACGCGCGAAGAGAATGGCGACCGTTTGGAGCCGATTGAAGAAGCCGTCATCGATGTGGATGAAGAATTTTCCGGCGTGGTGATCGAAAAAATGTCGCTGCGCAAAGCGGAATTGCAGGACATGCGCCCGTCCGGCGGCGGAAAAACGCGGCTGACGTTTCACGCGCCGTCGCGGGGGCTTGTCGGCTATCACGGCGAGTTCCTGACCGACACGCGCGGCTCGGGCGTGATGAACCGCTTGTTTCATGCCTGGGCGCCGTGGAAGGGCGAAATTCCCGGACGGCGCAACGGCGCGCTGATCTCCAATGACAATGGCCAATCGACCGCGTATGCGCTGTGGAACCTGGAAGAGCGCGGGCAGATGTTCATCGGCGACGGCGAAGACGTCTATGAAGGCATGATTATCGGCGAGAATTCGCGCGGCGAAGATCTCGACGTCAATCCGATGAAGGGCAAGAAGCTGACGAATGTTCGCGCCAGTGGCAAGGATGAATCGATCCGCCTGACGCCGCCGCGGCGGCTGAGCCTGGAACAAGCGATCGCGTGGATTGACGACGACGAATTGGTGGAAGTCACGCCGGCGGCGATCCGCATCCGGAAAATGTGGCTCGATCCCCATGAGCGGAAGCGGCGCGCGAAGGCTTCGGCTTGACGAAACGCGCGGACGCGCAACCATCTGCCCCGCCGCGCGTTGGCGGCACGGTCAGGGGACGTCCATGTCGCTTTCCAAAGTGTTCGCCGCCGGCAGCGCGGCGCTGATCGCCGGCTGCGCATCGCTGCCGATCCTGGGCGGGGCCGACGCCCCGCATCCGGCCTGCGCGGTGGAGCCGATCACCGTCTATTTCGACCCGGACAGCGGGGTTCTGCCGGTCAGCGCACAGACTCTGGTGCGGCGCGCGGCGGATGCTGTCGATGCGTGCGAGGCCGAAGGCGGCGCGCTCAACCGGATTGAGGTGGTGGCGTATCCCGATCGCGACGCGACCGGCGCGGAAGCGGACGCAGAAGCCCTGCGGCGCGCGGAAAGCGTGGTGCTGGCGCTGGTGGAGGCCGGCTTGCCGCCGGAAAAAGTCGTCGGGCTTGATTATCGTCAAGCCGGTGAGCACGACGCGACGCATATCATGCGGCGTCATGCCGATATCCGCCTCAACATGGATTAGCGTCTGCGCCGCCGCGGCGGCGTTGGGCGCGTGTGCGCAAGGGCCGTCACAGCGCGAGGGCGTGCTCGACCCGCCCTCCCCTTCACGCATCGTGGAGGGACGGCTTCTAGCGGAAGAGTATTGCGCGCGCTGTCATGGAATCGGGCCGAGCGACGTAAGCCCGAACGCCCTGGCGCCGCCGATGCGCACGCTGGCGCAGCGCTATCGCATGCGCGAGCTCGACGCGGCGTTCACGCGCGGGCTGTTGGAGACCCATCCGGCGATGCCGCACTTCGCGTTCACGCCGGAAGAGCTGGACGCGCTGATCGCCTACATCCAAAGCGCGCAAGAGGCGCAAGGCGTGTGATGGCTTAAACAGACGTTAAATGCGTTCTGACATGAAGGGGCGTGACGACGATATCCCCCTCCTTGGCGCTGAACCTGTTTGCGTCGGCCAACGGCTCGGGCCTGATTGGCCTGGACGTCGCCTCGCTGTTGCAGAGCACGACCGGCCAAAGCGTGAGCGGCTTCAACGCGGCCAATATCGAGTCGGCTTTGCTGCGCGGGGAAGCCGACAAGGACAAGCAGCTTGCCCAGGCCGCAAAGGATCCGGTGACACAGCGCGAACTTGCACGATTCAATCGCGTGCTCGACGAGGCGGAAAGCCTCGACGACGTGCTCGATGATCCGGTTGCGCGGCGCGTGTTCCTGACCGCGAACGGGCTCGGCGACCAAGCTGGTTTCGTAGGCCTTGCGAAAAAGGCGCTGGCGTCCAACGCGTTCGATCCGGATTCGCTGGCCAACAAGCTCGCGACCATCAACGGCGCGTGGATCAACACGGTCGCGAAGTACAATTTCAATATTTTCGGCGTGACTGGCCTGCAGCTCGATTCCGCGCGCAAGGCCATCGCCGATGGTTATCTCAACGAGAAACGGCTGGTGCAGCTCGATACGGAATTGCCGGGTCTTGGCCTGGCGCTGCAATTCAAGGACATCGCCAAGACCTTGACGACGGAGATCAAAGTGCTCGGCTCCGGCGTGGGCCGCGAAGTGATCACCAAGGCGTTCGGCATTCCCGCCCAGATCGCGCTGCAATCGCTGCCGGCGCAGGAACGCGCGATCGCCGACAAGCTCGACATCGCCAATCTGCAGGACGAAAAATTCGTCGACCGCGTGATCTACCGGTACCTTCTGGAAGTGAACGGCGCGGGGCTGTCGGCCGGGCTCACCGCGTAAGCGCGCGCTCTACTCCGGCTTCAAACCCAAGGCGCGCGCCATGATGTGGAAGATCACGTTCTGCTCCAGCGTACCGGCGACGTTTTCATCGCCCGGGCCCCAAGCGTAGATCGGCACATCCTCGCCGCCGTGGGTTTCCGATTGCAGCGGCACCAGAGCTTGTTGCTGAAACGAGAAATCATCGACATCGGCTTCGCTCAAGTCCGGACGCGGATGCTGCGCGACCGCGCCTGGCCCGTTGGCGTAGCCGAGCGTGGTGTATGGCAGGCCGTCGGCTGCGCGCGCGAGACCGCCCTCTTCGCCATTGGTGGACAGGCCGAGGATCGGCGTGCCGCGCGCGGCGTAGCCTGAGATCGACAGCGTGTGGCTGTGATCGGCGGTGACGATGATGAGCGTGTCGTCGCGGCTCGTCATTTCCAGCGCTGTGCGCACGGCGTCATCGAGCGCAACGGCATCGGCCAGCGCCTTGCCGGCGCGGCCTTCATGGTGGGCGTGATCGACGCGGCCGCCTTCCACCATCAGCACATAGCCGTCCTGATCCTGCGACAGGCGGCGGATGGCGGCGGCGGTCATGTCCGCAAGCGAAGGCTCGCCGCCGGAATCATTGGCGCGGTCGGCCTCGTAGGCCATGTGCGAGGGCGAAAACAGGCCCAGCACTTTCGCGTCCGCCGGAGCGGCGGCGAATTGCGCGGCATTCCAGACAAAGGCGTGGCCGGGGCGTTGCGCCCATTCGGCGGTGAGGTCGCGCCCATCGGCGCGCTGGCCGCGGACGGAGGCGGTTTCGGGATCCGTCATCGTGTTGGGCAGGAAGTTGGCGCGGCCGCCGCCGAGAACGATCTCGAACCCGTCACCCGCCGGCCACTCGATCAGCTGGCGGGCGATGTCGACGCACGGCGCGCCGCCGCCGCGGGCGAGAACCGCGTCGTTCTCCCAATCCCGATTGACCACGTGGGCGTAGGTCGCGCCCGGCGTGGCGTGGGTGATGCGGGCGGTGGAGACGATGCCGGTGGCGAGGCCCTGCGCCTCGGCCATTTCCCAAAGCGTGCGGGCGACATTGGCCTCGGTATCGGCGCATTGGCCGCGTTGCGCGCCGAGCGTCAGCCCTAGCCCGCCGCCGCGCGTCTTCACGCCGGTCGTCATCGCCGTTGCGGTGGAGGCGGATTCGGAAATCTGCATGTCGTGGCTGTAGGTGCGCGACAGGGCCGTGTGGGGGAACGTATCCATGGTGAGCTGGTAGCTTTCGCCGTCCACGCCGCGGCTCTGCCCGGCGAAGATGCGCGCCGCGGTCACGGTGGTCACGCCCATGCCGTCGCCGACGAAGAGGATCACGTTGCGGGCGCGCTCCGAGGACGGCGCCTGCGCCGCCCGGGCAGCGCCCGACACGAAGTACGGATCGGCGTCCTGGGGCACGTCGATCGCCGCGAGCGGCGCCACGCCCGCGACCGGCGCCGTGGCGCATGCGCCCAATCCCGCCGCCAAAACCGCTGTCCAAGCCATCCGTCGCATTGGCGCCTCCCCTGCTTACCGATCCCAGCATAAACCTTTGGCGGTGACATGCGCATGTCAGGCGAGGCGCTGGGACGCTTTGCGGCGCCTGTCCGCGCGACCTTTGGGTCACACTTGTTCCAAAACCGCGCCGATTCTCGCCTCAACTGCTAAAAGCAACTAACAAAATATTAAAATGCTGCTTGGATGGGGAAATCGCGCTGGAGGGGCGCGGCACGGCGATTGCTCACGTGCCTTCCGAGGGTAGGCCGGCCCACGTTGGGTTCGGCGCCAGCGACAGGGCGAAGGACAATGGCCAACGCAACCGATCTTCATGTGGGCAAGCGGCTCCGCCGCCGCCGCCGTCTGCTGGGTCTCACTCAGCAACAACTCGCCGAATCCATCGGCATCCGTTTCCAGCAAATCCAGAAGTACGAATGCGGCGCCAACCGCGTGACCGCCAGCCGGCTCTATGAGCTCGCCGTGGCGCTCAATGTGCCGGTGACGTACTTCTTCGAAGGCCTGCAGCAGGCCCCAGCCGATCCGGCTGCGGTGGGCGCACCGGCCAATGACCGCGATCTCATCGCCGCGGACGTGCTCAGCCAGAAAGAAACGCTGGAGCTGATCCGGGCCTATTACAAGCTTGGCGAACGCCCGCGCCGGCGCCTCTTGGATCTCGCCAAGGCGCTGCAGGACGAAGCCGAAGTCGCCTGACGCCGGGGCTAAACGGGGGAAGAAAGCGGGTGCGGCCGAACCGGCTGCGCCCGTTTTCATTTTATGGGCTGCGGCCCTCGCCTTTCCCAGGGCGCAGCGATAACCAGCCTGCGTGACCGATCCCGCCGCCCTCCTCGCTTTCGCGGACGAATTGGCTGACGCCGCGCGGGCGGCGATCCTGCCGTACTTCCGCGGCGAACACGGGCTGGAGAACAAGGCCGCCGCCGGGTTCGATCCGGTGACGGAAGCCGATCGCGCTTCTGAGAAGGCGATGCGGGCGCTGATCGAGGCGCGGTTTCCCACGCACGGCATTTCCGGCGAAGAGTTCGGCGAAAAGCCCAGCCAGGACGGCTATCTCTGGGCGCTCGATCCGATCGACGGCACGCGCGCATTCATTTCGGGCCTGCCGCTGTGGGGCGTGCTGATCGGCTTGAGCTTTGAGGGCCGGCCGCTGATCGGGGTGATGGACCAGCCCTATCTCGGCGAGCGATTCCGCGGGTTTCCCGGCGGCGCGGAGCTGGTCACGCGCGACGGCGTGCGCCCGTTGAAGACGCGTTCTTGCGCGGCGCTTGGAGAGGCGACGCTCTCGACCACCGATCCTTACCTGTTCAAGGACGCAGAGGCCGAGGCGTTCGCGCGCGTGCGGCAGGCCGCGCGGCTGCAACGCTTCGGCTGCGATTGCTACGCCTATTGCATGGTCGCGTTGGGGACGATCGATCTCGTCATCGAGTCCGGGCTTAAAATGCACGACGTGGCGGCGCTGATCCCGATCGTGGAAGGCGCCGGCGGGCGCATGACCACGTGGGATGGCGGGGACGCGCTGCGTGGCGGGCGCGTGCTGGCGTGCGGCGACGCGCGCGTGCATGCGGAGGCGATGGCGCTGTTGCGCGGTTGAACTCTCGCGGCTCTCAAGCGACGCGCCGTCCTTCCCCGAGAGGGGAAGATGGCTGCGCGCGCAGCGCGCAGACGGATGGGGCGGCAGCGCAAACTTCAGGAGCCAGTGTTTCCCGCCCCCTCCGTCCTGGCTTGCGCCAGGACACCTCCCCCTCAAGGGGGAGGACGGCGAATGTCGAGCGTTGCGACGTCGACTGCTATGCTCCCACGTGCGGGGCAGGACGCCTGGGAGTCTAAACGCGCGTGCGGTCCCAGACCTCGAATTCGTAAGCGATGCAGCGCTCAACCAGCGTGCGCCAGACCGGCTCGGCGATGCGCCAGTCCAGCCCTGCGGCTTCGGCGTGGCGCTTCACGTTGGCCAGAACCTGGGCGATGCGGGCTTCGTCGCGCACCGCGCTGCGCGCGGGCTTGATGCGGGCGGCGGCGTCCATGTAGCCCTGGCGGCGCGCCAGAAGCGGGGCCAGCAGCGCGTCGATCTCGTCTACGCCGGCGCGCACGTCGGTCATGTCGGCGCAGGCCGCCGGATCGGGCGCGGTGAAGCGGTAAGCCATGGGCCTGATGTGGGCGCTGCGGCGCGGACGGTCCAGGAGCCGCGTCGCCGCACGCGTGTCCGCGCTCAGCCGCCGGCGAGGAGCCGCTCGCCGCTGGCGTCATAGGCGCAGACTTTGAGCGCCAGAACGCGCGCCTGGCCGAGCGCGGCGTTGAATGCAGCCATGTGCGGGGTCTTGAAGTGCGCCTCCAGGGCCGCGCCGTCGGCCCAGCGCTCGACAATGTGAACCAGGCCGGGAGACGCCACATCCTCGGCGAAGGCGTAGGCCAGATTGCCCGGCTCCTGGCGGGTTGCGGCCATCATCTCCGCGCCAGCCTTGCGCAGCATGGGCATGTCGTCGGGATGGAATCGCGCTTCACCTTGCACGATGATCATGACGGGCCTCTCCCCTGCTTCCATCCGGCTGCAGCGCCGTAACGCCCGTTTGATTGGATATGCATGCCGGACGCAAGGATGCTCGCGCGCATGAAAAGGCCGTTCCTGCGGTTCGCGGCGGCGCTGCTGTTGGCCTTCGGGCTGACGGGCGCCGTCGCCGCGGCGCAAGAACGCGGGACCTTGGTGATCGAGCTTTTCACCAGCCAGGGTTGCGCGTCGTGCCCGCGCGCCAATCGCATGCTGGGCGCGTTGTCGCTGGAAGAGGACGTCATCGCGCTGACGTATCCAGTCGATTACTGGGATTATCTCGGATGGCGCGACACGTTTGCGCGCTCGGAGTTCACGTCGCGTCAGCGCGCCTATGGCCGGGCGCTGCACACCCGCGCGCTCTACACGCCGCAGATCATTGTGCAGGGCTTGTTCAACGCCAATGCGGCGCGCGCATCGCGCGTGCGCTCCGCGCTCAACGACGCGCGCGCGGCCACGCCGCCGCAAGGGCCCGACATCATCATCCGGCGCAGCGATGAGGATACCGCGCGCGTGTATGTCAGCGCGGGCCCCTCTCCTGAAGCGGCGGCGGACATCTGGCTGATGACCTATGTGCCGGGGCCAGTCAGCGTGGCGGTGACCGCAGGAGAGAATGCCGGAAACCGCGTCGGGCATTACAATCTGGTGCGCTCCATCACGCATCTTGGCGCCTGGGAGGGCCGCTCGCTGCGCTTTGCGGATGTTGCGTGCCGGCCGGCCTGCGCGGTGCTGGTGCAGGCGCAGAATGCGGGCGCGATCCTTTCCGCCGCGCAGCTCAGGGCTGAAGCGGCGCAGGAGTGACGGGCGACGCCTGCGGCTGCACGGTCAATGTGCCGACTGGCGGCGCCAGCGCTGCGAAATCGGTTTCGCTGACGCGATAGGCCCACGGACCAAGCCGTGCGTTCAAGCCATCGGCCTGCGCTTGGGCTTCCGCGTTTTCGGGCGGATCGGCGCGGGCAATCAATTTTACCCAACGGCCGGAATCGTCGCGCACGAGATCGGCGTCGATCAACAGGCCATCGCTGGTGCGCATGCGAATGCGTGCGACGGGCGGCGCGCTGATCGCGGGCGCGGGCGCGACGTCGATCGGTTGCGCGTCGATGAGGCGCTGCGCGGTTCCCGCCAAAGTCGCGGGCGAAAGCGGCTGCAGCCGCGCGGCGCGGCCTTCGAAGCGGAAATTCGTCGGGCCTTCGCGTTCGAGAATGTACGGCTCGCCTTCGCTCGGCACGATCTCGACGCGCGACACGCGTTCGGGCGCGAAATCGAGCATGCGCAAATCGAGCCAGGTCGAAGCGTCGCGCAGCGGCGGCAATTCGCCATCCACGGCCCAGACCTGATCCTCATCCGGGCGGCGCGCATAAAATCCGTTCGGCTGCACGCCGAGGATCAGATTGACGAGAAACGCGCTGCGTCCATCCTCGATCTGCACCAGAACGCCCTGGCCGCCCTGGCGCGGATCGTCGACGCCGAGGCGCGCATGCTTCTGCGGATCGCTGGTCATGCGGCGCACGAAGCGCAGATCCTGCAGGCCGTGCGTCAGCTGCGCGAGACGCGCTGGATTGACCGGGAAATCGCCGCGATCGCGCATGGCCCAGCCGCGCTGGCCGTGCTGGATGCGATACGTCGCCTCCGCGCTTTGAATGGTGATCTTCTGCGCATCGCCGATGCGCGCGGCGAGGTTCGGCACGACGGGGCCGCTCAGGGTATTTTCGCGCAGGGCGCGGGCGTCGAGCGTGACGGTGATCGCTGCGACGCCGGCAATCGCCGCGGCGGCGGCGCACAGAGCGAGCGCGCGCGCGCCGCGCACTTCGTTCAACGCAATGGTCATGCGCCGCTCCCGTTCGCAGCCGGCCGGCGCTGGCGGCGCCAAAACAGAAACAGGCCCACGCCCGCCACGATCAACGGGCCGAGCCACACGTTCAGAAACACGATCCAGGCCTGCAATTGATCGATGCCGCTGCGCAATTGGCGCTGGGTATCGCGCAATTGGCTGCGCACTTCGACGACGCGGGCGCGGAAGCGTTCAAGCTCGGCCTGTTCGTCTTGCGTCAGCTCGGCGCCGAGATCGCCGGAGAAATAGCCGGAGCCGCGGCCTTGCGTCTGCAATTGGCGCAGGCGCGCTTCGGCGGCCTGCAAGTCGTTCTGCAGTTCGGATTGGCGCTGCTCCATGCGCCGCGCGGCCTGGCGCTCCATGTCGTCCACCACGGTCATGGGGCGGCTGGAGGGCGCGCGCGAGCGCAACTGAATCAATTGCTGCGCGCCGCCAAGCATTTCAATCGCATTGACGGCGAAGGCGCCGTTGTCGGCGAAGGTGGCGCCTTGCGGGGCGACATAGAGATCGTCAGCGAGGAAATCGGCGTCGCTGACGACGATGACCTCCGCGGGCGCGGCGGTCTGCGCGAGATGCTGCTGGCCTTCGAGTGCGGCTGCGCCTTCGGGCGGGCCTGCGCGATAGGCGCTGTTCAACGGGCCGGACACGCGCAGCGCCAGCGTTTCCTGACGTTGGTTGGAAACCCAGCCGCGCAAGAGATCGAGCGGCGAAGGCTGCATCGGCACTTCGCTCGCGGGCAGACGCATCGTATCGGCGCTGGAGCGCGCGAGCGGCGTGAACGTCACGCCTTCGCGTTCGCTGAAGCTGAGCGCGCCGGCGGCGCCGAAATTCAAACCGCGCGACAGCCAGGCTGTGGCGAGCTCCTTGTCATCCAGCTGACCGGGCGGAATGGCGAAGAGCAGCGGCTGCGGGGCCGATCGTTGCTGGCCGTTGGCGTCGGTGACGGGCACTTCCAACGCGCCGCCCAAATCCATCACCACGTCCTGCGACATCGCCACGCCCCAGGTGGAGAGCAGCGGCTCGAGATTGGAGCCCGACGGGGCCAAGGCGCCCTCGGGCGTGAATTGCCCAGACATCCGAAGCGCGGAAATCGAGGCCGGGTCGAGCGCGATGAAGGCCCTGCCCTTGCGCATCATGAATTGATCGATCGCGTAGAGCTGCTGCGGCGACAGCGGCGCTGGATGAATGATCGCCAGGACGTCGATATCCGACGGGATTTCGGTGAAGTCGTCGGGCAGCTTGTCGACCTGCATCAGGCGGGAAAGCTCCTGCGCAAACGCGCTGGGCGGAGGGGCCTGACCGGTGAAAGGATTGGGTTCGGCCTGCGGGTCCATCGGCAGCGACGTGATCAAAGCGGCGCGGACCGGATCGGGATTCTCCAGCTCGTAGATCAGCCGGGTGATTTCGTATTCGAGAAACGGTTCGCGCTGCGGATCGAAGAACGGAATGGCGCGCGTATCATCGATGGCGTTGGCGCCGGAGAGGCCGAAATAGACCGGATCGGCGTTTTCCTGCGGCCGCACAGGCTCCACGCCGGCCTGCACGGCGCGATCCTCCGCATCGGTGAAGGGCTCGGGATCGATCTCGATTATGCGGACGCGCCCGCGCGAGCGCGCGGCGAACGCGCCCAGCATTTCACGCACGCGGCTGGCATAGGCCTGCACGGCGGGATATTGGGCGCCGGCGTCCCTGGAATAAAAGAAGGTCAGCTGCATCGGCTCTTCGATGCCGGCGAGCACATCCTTGGCGCCGTCCGACAGCGTGTAGAGGCGATCCTGCGTGAGATCGATGCGCGCGCTCTTGAGCCAGACATTGGCGATCAAATTCACGGAGACGAACAGAACCGCGAGCGCAAACGCTGCGATGAGGGCGAAACGGCGCGCGGTCATCGCTTAAGCTCCGCGCCGCGCATCGACGGCCAAGGCGGTGAAGCCGAGGAATGTCGCGATCAAGGTGAGGAAATAAAACACGGAGCGGATTTCGACGACGCCGCGCTGGGCGGCGTCGAACTGATGCAGGATCGAGAGCCGCGCGATCGCTTCAGCGAAACCGCCGCCCATGGCGCCGCGGAAGAAATCCGACACCATGGGCAGGCCCATGGCGGTGAAAAGAAATGCGACCAGCACCGCCAACACAAACGCCACGACTTGCGCAGCGGTCAGCGCAGACATGGCCGAGCCGATGGCGATGTAGGCGCCGGCCATGAGCAGGCTTGAGAGATAGGCGGTGAAAATCGCGGCGTTGTCGGGATCGCCGAGGATGTTCATCGTCACCCAGAGCGGCGCGGTGAGCACGAGCGCTGCGGCGGCGATCGTCCAGGCGGCGAGAAACTTTCCAGCGACCAGCGCCCAAGTCGGCGCAGGCAGCGTCATCAGCACTTCGATGGCGCCGGAGCGCGCCTCTTCCGACCACAACCGCATCGCCACGGCCGGCAGAAACACCATGAAGATCCAGGGGTGAAACGCGAAGAAGGGCGTGAGATCGACGCGCCGCGATTCAAACAAGCCGCCGACCTGAAACGTGAAGAGCCCGATCGCGAAGAGAAACACCGCGACGAACACGTAAGCCGTCGGCGTGGTGACATAGCTCAACAGTTCGCGGCGATAGACGGCCAGCAGCGATGTCATGCGGCCTTCTCCCCGCCCGTCAATGTGCGGAACGCGGCCTCCAGGCCGCCTTCGCGCGCGGCGAGTTCGGCGGGCCGCGCGTCGGCGACGATCCTGCCGTCATTGATGATGATGGCGCGTGTGCACACCGCCTCCACCTCCTCCAGCGAATGCGTGGAGATGATGAGGCCGCGCTCCTTGCCGAGACGGCGAATGAGATCGCGCACGGACGTGCGCTGATTGGGATCGAGCCCGTCGGTGGGTTCGTCCAGGATCAGCAACATGGGATCGTGCAGCAGCGCAGCGGCAAGGCCGACGCGGCGGCGATAGCCCTTCGACAGCGATTCAATCGGGCGTTCGATGGCTTCGCCGAGGCTTGCGTCCTGGGCGGCGCGACGCACGGCGACGCGGGCCTTGTCTTTGCTCATGCCGCGGGTCTCGGCGATGAAGCGCAGGAACGTCCACGGCGTCATTTCACCGTAGAGCGGCGCGCCTTCGGGCAGATAGCCAAGGCGCTGCTGGGCGCGCGCGCGATCCTGGGCGACATCGATGTTGAAGACGCGCACGCGGCCATCGTCGGGCTCAAGATAGCCGGCGATCATGCGCATGGTCGTGGTCTTGCCGGCGCCATTGGGGCCGAGGAAGCCGACGATCTCGCCGACATCGAGCGAAAAGCTGACGCCGTCGACCGCCACGCGGCGGCCGAAGCGCTTGCGTAGATCCTCTACCTGCAAAAGCATTTGGGCGAAGCGCTCCCGGGCTGCGTCGCACAGCACACGCCGTTCAAGCGCGGCGGACTTAAGAGGGAAAAGCGCCGAAGTCCACGCGGCGCAGCGCCGCGTTGCGCATGCCGCTAAAGTCTCAGGCCCAAGCCGCCATCGACGTTGAGGCCATGGCCGGTGACGAAGGCGGAATCGTCGCTGGCCAGGAAGAGCGCGGCGCGGGCGAGATCCTCCGGCTGCCCGATGCGGCGCAGCACGGATTTCTTGGCCCAGATGTCCTCCACGTCCGGACGCGCGTCCCAGCCCGGGCCGGTCATGCCGGTGCGAATGGCGCCGGGCAGAAGGTAATTCGCGGTGACGCCGTACTTGCCGAGCTCCAGCGCCAGCGTGCGCGTGAGACCCGCGACGCCGGCCTTCGAGGCGCAATAAGGCGCGAGGCCGTAATTGGTGTGCTCGGCCATGACGGACGCGGTGTTGATGATGCGGCCGGCCTGGCTTTCGATGAGCAGCGGAATGGCGGCGCGGCAGGTGCGGAAGACGGCGCGGACATTGACCGCCATCTGGCGATCCCATTCCTCGTCGGAGAGGTCCGCCACCAGCGTCGATCCCGACACGCCGGCATTGTTGAACAGAATGTCGAGGCCGCCCAGGCGGATGCGGGCGGTTTCCACGATGCGCTCAGGGGCGTCTGCGTCGGCCACAGAGACTTCGAGGATTTCGCAGCCGGTCGCGGCCTCCGCGAGGCCTTTTCCCGGCAGGTCCACCGCGAGGGTCTTGGCGCCCTCCGCCGCGAACAGGCGCGCCGATGCGCGGCCAATGCCGGACGCGGCGCCCGTGACGATCGCCTTGCGGCCTTCCAATCGACCCGCCATGCGCTCTCCTCCTTTGGTTTGGTTATCGCGCGTACAGTGGCGGGTCCGGCGGGCCACGCCAAGCGATGGTCAGACTGGAAGAGGCTGGAAAACGACGAAGGCCCGCGCGATGATCGCTGCGGGCCTTCAAGAAACTCTGCCGGTCAGGCGCGAGGGCTGCAGGCCCAGGGGGCTGGGGGGGCTGATGGATACTGGACCCACCGCTGTTCTCGGCCCGACCGACAAGTGCATCGTCGCTCCCCAATCGGGCGAGAGCAAGCGGAAAGTGCGGCGGAATCCGCACCTGTCCTATTATTTATCCAGTTCAGGGTACGTTGCAGGGATTACAGTCTAAAACCATGCACAACGACACGGTGACTTATCCACACTATCCCCCGTCTCCCCGTTTTGTTTTCTTTGACCGAGGGGAATTGTCGCGCATCCTCAACCTGTACGGGCGGATGGTCGCGGCCGGCGAGTGGCGCGACTACGCGATGGACCGACTCAGCGACCGCGCGCTGTTCTCGATTTTTCGGCGCACAAGCGAATCGCCGCTCTACCAAATCGAAAAACGGCCAGCGCTGGCGCGGCGCCAGGGCGCGTACTCCGTGATCGGCCAGGCCGGGCAAATCCTGAAGCGCGGGCGCGAGCTCGATCAAGTGCTGCGGGTGTTCGACGCCAAGCTGATCCGGGCGGTGGAGTAGCCGAAAAAGAAAACGCCCCGGCTTGGGGCCGGGGCGCTCCGTGTTTGCGTCGTTGACGGCGGTTAGTCGCGGCCGCTCATCAGCGACAGGATCATCTGGAACAGGTTGATGAAGTTCAGGTACAGCGACAGCGCGCCGTAGGTCGTCGCCACCGCCATGGCCCGCGCGTCGCCGGCGAGCTGGTAGTACATGAACTTCAAGCGCTGGGTGTCGTAGGCGGTCAAGCCCGCGAACACGAGCACGCCGATCACGGAGATCGCGAAGCTCAGCGCCGAGCTGGCGATGAAGATGTTCACCACTGACGCCAGGATCAGGCCGATCAGTCCCATGAACAGGAACGAGCCCCAGCCGGAAATGTCGCGCTTGGTGGTATAGCCCCACAAGCTCAGAGCGCCGAACGAAGCCGACGTGATCAAGAACGCCTTAGCGACCGTGAGCATGCCGTCAGGGATGCGGCCATAGGCGAAGACGATGCCGCCCATGCCGACGCCGATCAGCGCCACCACCGACCAATAGATCAGGTTCGCCGCCATCGGCGACGGATTGCGCATCACGAAGCTGGAGATCAGCAGGATCGCCAGCGGGCCGAACATCACGGCGTAGCCGATCGGCGGCGTCAGCAGCGTGACGGTGAGCGCCTGGTTCGTGCCCACGACAAACGCCAGGGCCGCGGAAAGCAAAAGACCCAGCGCCATCTTATTGTAGACGCCGAGCATGAAGCTGCGCAGGCCGGCGTCGACCGCCATGTCTGCGCGTCCGGTCGGGATCGAACGCGCCTGGCCGGAATACTGGTTCATTCATACCTCCTAGGTCTCGGGCGGAAAGCCCGGGCCATGGCCGGAATATGGCCATCGTCGCGAAGGCTCGCAAGACAAAGGAACTTGATCGGGCGGAACGGTTAAGGCCTGGAAACCTTGTCTGGAGGGGCCCTGCGGCGCCCCAGGTGCGTTTCTCGAATCTCGTCTATATAGGCTGCGCTGCGAAAAGGGACGCTGGGATTGGCCGACGAAAACGCCCCTCCGGAAGACGAACCGACACCGCCGTCCGGCGATGGAGGGCCTAAAGCGGAAGCGCCGGCCGAGCCTGCGGCTGCGCCGAGCGCGCCTCCTGTGCCGCAGCCCTTGCCGCGCCGGCCCGCGCCGGAGCCGCCGCGCCGTTCGCCGTTGCAGGCGCTGCGCGAAGCGGTGCTGCCGCCGCTGATCCTGGCCGCGGCGTACGCAGCCGCAGTCGGCATCGTCATCTGGCAAAGCCTCACGCAAGTGCGCGGCCCCTCCTCCTGGCGCGGCGCCGCGGTGTGGGCTGGCTGGGGCGCGGGCGCGCTGGCGGCGGCGGTGTTCGCGTTCTTCGTCTTCGTGACCTGGGGCATGCCTTCAGCCGACGATGTGTGGGAGGCGCGGCAAGGCCAGTCGATCACGCTGCTCGACCGCAACGGCCAGGTGATCCTGCGCGAAGGCGCGCAGAACGCGCCGCCGGTGGATGTGTCGACGCTGCCCGATTACGTGACGCAGGCTTTTGTCGCGATCGAGGATCGGCGCTTCTACTCGCATGTCGGCGTCGATTTCGGCGGCCTGATGCGCGCGACGACCACCAATCTCACGGCCGGCCGCGTTGTGCAGGGCGGATCGACGATCACGCAGCAATTGGCGAAGAATCTGTTCCTCACCAATGAGCGGACGTTCCGGCGCAAATTGCAGGAAGTGGCGCTGGCGCTGTGGCTGGAGCAGCGCTTCACCAAGGATCAGATCCTCGCGCTGTATCTGAGCCGGGTCTATTTCGGCGCGAGCGCATATGGCATCGAAGCGGCGGCGGAGCGCTATTTCGATCGGCCCGCACGCGACTTGACGCTGTTGCAATCGGCGATGCTGGCGGGGCTGGTGAAGGCGCCGTCGCGGCTCAACCCCGCGCAGCAGGAAGACGGCGCGCGCGAGCGGGCCGACGTCGTGCTGACGGAGATGGTGGCGCAGCGCTTCATCACACCGGACGAGCGCGACGCCGCGCAACGGGAAGCGCTTCTCATCAGCCGCAACAATCCGGCGGGCAATCTGGGTTATTTCCGCGATTATATCGAACCGGTGATCGAGCGCTATATCGGCGATCAGCGCGACGACTTCATCGTTGAGACCTCGCTCGATCTCGTTGCGCAGCGCGCGGCCGAGCGCATCATGAACGCCAAGATCGACGAGGAAGGCGAAGCCCGCCGCTTCAGCCAGGGCGCGGTGCTGGCGGTGGATGCGGACGGCGGCGTGCGCACGATGGTGGGCGGACGGCAATATGGGCGCGGCCAGGGGCAAAGCGAGTTCAATCGCACGACGCAATCGCGCCGGCAGCCGGGGTCGTCGTTCAAATTCTTCATCTATCTCGCGGCGATGGAGAACGGACTGACGCCGTGGACAGTGCGCGTGGATGCGCCGGTCACGATCGGCGATTGGTCTCCCGGCAATTACGAGGACCGCTATTACGGCGCGCTGCCGCTATCGTCAGCGTTCGCGCGGTCGCTGAACATGGTGGCGATCTCCATCGCCAATGAAGTGGGCCACCGCAAGGTGATCGAGGTCGCGCACCGTTTGGGCGTGACGACGGACATTCAGGATTATCGCTCGCTTGCGCTCGGCGCGCAGGAAATGACGCTGATGGAGCTGACGCAGGCGTACGCGACGATGGCGAATGAAGGCCGTCGCGCCTATGCGCATGGCGTGACGCGCATCCTGCGCGCCTCGGACCGGTCGGTGGTGTATCAGTTCCGGCCGGAAAGTACGGACCGCGTGATTGCGGAGCGCCCGTTCCGCTACATGAATCTGTTGATGTCGCGCGGCGTCGAGGCCGGAACGTCCACCGCCGCACGCATTGAAGGGCGCGCGATCGGCGGCAAGACGGGCACCACGAACGATTATCGCGACGCCTGGTTTCTGGGCTTTACGCCCGGGCTCGCGGCGGGCGTGTGGGTCGGCAATGACGATCACTCCATCCGCATGAACCGCGTGACCGGCGGTCAGGCGCCGGCGCAGATCTGGCACGACTTCATGATGGTGGCGCTGCGCGACGTGCCGGCGCGCGAGTTGGATCTGCCGCGCGCGGAGGATTACGGCACCGGTCCGCCGCCGCCTATGGGCGATCTCGACATGAGCGCGCGTCCGCCGATTCGCGGCGCGCCGTTAGGCCCGCGCAGCGTCAGCGCGCAGGCGCCGGTGGATGACGGGACGGATCGTTCTCTGGATTTCGGGCCGGAGGGGTAGAGCACCTTTATTCGATCACTGAATCTTCGAGCGATTCAAATTGATCGGATGATGCTCTAGCCGACCGCGTGCAGCGCGGCGCCGTGGGCGTGCAGCCAGTCGCGGCCGCGCTTGAAATCCGGCAGCGCGTGCGCCACCGCGGCCCAGAAGCGGCGCGAATGATTCATTTCGCGCAAATGCGCGACTTCGTGCGCGGCGAGATAGTCCAAGACAAAGGGCGGCGCGAGCACGACGCGCCAGGAAAACGCCAGCGCGCCGTCCGCGCTGCACGAGCCCCAGCGCGAGCGCACGTCCTTCACCGCAATGCGCGCAGCGCGCACACTGAGCGATGCGCAATGGCGGGCCACCGCCGCTTCAAGATCGCTGCGCGCCTCGGCGACGAGAAACCGTTTCACGCGCGCGGAAAACAAATCAGGATCGGGCGTCGGCGCGATGAGGCGATCGGCCTCCAGGCGCGCGGGGCCCCTGCCCGGCTCGGGCCAGAGCTCGACCATCTGGCCGCGCAAGGGGATTTGCGCGCCGGGCAGAAGCGGCACGATGTGCGGCAGCTTGGCCAGTTCGGCGGCGATCCAATCGGCGCGTTCGGCGGCGAACTTCACCGCCTTGGGTAAGGCCCGCGCATTCGGCGCGGTGGCCACAGCCTCGCGGCGCGCGGCGTCGATGCGCACCGACACGCGGCGCGCGCGCGGATTGACGATGAAACGCACGGCGACGGTTCCGCCGGCGCTCAAGGGCAGCCGTTTTTCCTGGGCGTTCGAATCGCCGCTCATGCGCTCAGCATGCCACGGCTTCCGCTGAGATTTTAGGCCACCGCGGCGATCTTCGGGCGGGCGCGGGCGCTCGATCCGTTGAACGTCCGCATGAATTCGCGCATGCGCGGGTAGATTTCGGTGCGGAACCGCTTGCCGTTGAAGACGCCGTAATGGCCAACGCCGAGCTGAATGTAATCCTGGCGCATGGCTTCGGGGATGCTGGCGCACAGCTCGTGCGCGGCCTGCGTTTGGCCGATCCCGGAAATATCGTCGTTCTCGCCTTCGACCGTCATCAGCGCCACGTCGCGGATGGCTTCAGGCCGGACGAGGCGGCCGCGATGCGACAGCGTACCATTGGCGAGCGAGTATTCCTGGAACACGTGCTTGATCGTATCGAGATAGAATTCTTCCGACAAATCGAGCACCGAAAGATATTCGTCGTAGAATTCGCGGTGTTTCTGCGCGGTTTCGCCGTCGCCCTTCACGAGCTGCTCGTAATAGTCGCGGTGGGCGTTCACGTGGCGCGACCAGTTCATGCCCATGAAGCTCGCGAGCTGCAAAAAGCCCGGATACACGCGGCGAAACGCGCCGGGATAGATCGGCGGCACGGTGTGAATCATGTTGCGCTCGAACCAGGCGAATTCACGCTCTTCGGCGAGCTTGTTCGGCACGGTCGGCGATTTGCGCGCATCGATCGGCGAGCCCATGAACGTCATGGTCGCGGGACGGCAGGGATCATCGCTTTCCGCCATCAAAGCGGCTGCGGCGAGCACAAGCGGGCCGGGCTGACACACCGCGACGACGTGCGTCTTCGGTCCCAGCAGACGCAGCATGTGGGCGATGTAGTCGATGTAATCGTGCATATCGAAGCGGCCGGCCATGATCGGCACCATGCGCGCGTCGGACCAGTCGGTGATGTAGACTTCATGTTCCGGCAGGAAGGCTTCGACCGTTCCGCGCAAGAGCGTTGCGTAATGGCCTGAGAGCGGCGCCACCAAAAGCACTTTGGGTTCGGTCTTGTCGCCGCGCGCGCGCTGCAAGGCTTCCGCGTCGCGTTGGAAATGGATCAGGCTGCACCAGGCGTTGGTCCACACAGCCTTCGGCTTCACCGCCACGGGAATGGAGCGCACCATCGTGGCGGCGAGGTTCCAGTCCGGCTTGCGGTAGCGGCGGGTGACGCTTTCGAACACGTCGGAGGCGGCGGCGGCGGCCTTCACGAGATCGGATTCGGCGACCGGGTTCAGGGGGGAGCGCAGGAGCGCCGACTGCGCTATCGCGGCGGCCCTGAAGGGCGCGACGGCCCAATGATTCATTTCATAGAGGGAGTACAGCATTCAGCCCCCGACTCACTGCGTAATATTGCAGTGCAACATCTTAACGTAGTGGTTACGTTTGGGGGGCGCCACCGAATAAACCAGCTGGGCGGCTTGTTTTGGGCGATCAGCGCTCGGCGGAGTCCGCGCCCAGATCGGGGCCTAGGGCGGCCCGGGCGCACTGCGCCAGCCCCGAAGGGTTCCCGTCGATGGTGTTGTAGAGCCCGCGGGTGCGCCAGTCGCCGTCCATGAGGTACACAAAGGACGAATGGTCGACCGTGTAGTCGCTGGAGCCGGCGGTGGGGGTGCGGCGGTGGCTCACCTTAAACGCGGCGGCGGCGGCGTTGGCCTGAGCCGGCGTGCCGGTGAGGCCGACGAGGCCGGTGGGGAAGCCGCTGGTCTCGATGAAGGCGTCCATCACGTCGGTGGTGTCGCGCTCGGGATCGAGGGTGATCAGCACGGGCTGCACGCCCGCGCCAGAGGGGCCCAGCGTGTTGATGGCGTCGGCCATCTGCAACATCGTCGTCGGGCAGACGTCGGGGCAGTGCGTGAACCCGAAATAGACAAAACTCGGCGCGCCGGCCAATTCGGCCTGCGTGACCTGGCGGCCATTGATGTCGATCAGATCGATGGGGCCGCCGATGGCGTCCAGCCCGGTGGTGATGCAGCCCTCGGGGGCCGCGACAACGCGGGGAGCCTGCTGCTCCTGCGCGAACCAGGCCACGCCGAGGCCGACAATGCCCATCGCGGCCACGAACGGCACAAGCACGCCCGCGGCGCCGCCGCTTCGCTTCTGGGGTTGTTTCGCCATAGCGCGCCTGCCTACTCCATGGGGACCGGGAAGGACAATGCGGCGCGCGGCGCGATGTTTCATCGCCGGCGGCGGCGGTCCGGTTTGCAACGCGAAAGCGAGGCGGCTTTCCTGGCGCGGCGGCGCGACCCATAACCGGCGCGATGGCGGCTGCGTTTCCCTCCCCTTCTCCGGCCTTGATCGCCGCGGGCCGCGTGCGGCTGCGCACGCTGATCTTGCTGCGCTGGCTGGCGATCGCGGGGCAGACGGCGGCGATCCTGTTCGTGGAGTTCGGGCTGCGGCTCGATCTGCCGCTGTCGCTGGCGCTGTGGGCGATTGCGCTTTCGGCTTGGGTGAACATTTTCCTGATGGTCGCGCGCCCGGAACAGGGCTTGGCGACGGAATGGGAAGCGGCGCTGCAGCTGGCTTATGACGTGCTGCAATTGGCGTTTCTGCTGGCGCTGACGGGCGGCGCGTCGAACCCGTTCACGCTGTTGTTCATTGCGCCGGTGGCGGTGGCGGCGGCGGCGCTGCGCACGATTTATGTCTTGGCGCTGACCGTGCTGGCGACGGCGTGCATCATCGGTTTGTCGCTGTGGCGCATGCCATTGCCGTGGATCGCAGGGCAGACGCTGGTGTTGCCGCCGCTCTATGAGGTTGGGCTTTCCGTAGCGGTGGTGATCGGGCTGATCTTCACCGCGGTTTATGCGTGGCGGGTGGCGGCGGAAGAGGAGCGGCTCAACGAGGCGCTGCGCGAAGCCGAAGGCGTGCTGGCGCGCGAGCAGCGGCTTTCCGCGCTGGGCGGCCTCGCGGCGGCGGCGGCGCATGAGCTCGGCACGCCGCTGGCGACCATTCACCTCGTCGCGAAGGAAATGGCGCGCGAGATTCCGCCGGATTCTCCGTACGCAGAAGACGCCGCGTTGTTGGTGTCGCAATCCGAGCGCTGCCGGGCGATCCTGAAACAGCTTTCCGCGCGGCCGGAAACCGGCGACGCGATGGTGACCCGGACGCCGCTTATGGCGCTTCTTGAGGAGGCCGCCGCGCCGCATCAGGGGCTGGGCGCGGAGATTGCGTTTTCGCGCTCGGGCGAGAGCCCCGCGCCGACCGTCAAGCGCATGCCGGAAATCATGCACGGCTTGGGCAACATCATCGAAAACGCGGTGGGGTTCGCCAGCCAGAGCGTGGACGTCCGCGCGGAATGGAGCGGCGCGGAGATCGTCGTCACCGTGGTGGACGACGGCCCCGGCTTCCCGTCCGACGTGTTGGGGCGGCTCGGCGAACCTTATGTCAGCGAGCGCGGCGGCAACGACGCCGGCGGCGGGCTTGGCCTCGGCTTCTTCATCGCCGCGACGCTCCTGGAGCGCTCCGGGGCGAGCGTGACCTTCCGCAACCGGACGCCGCCGCGCGCCGGGGCGGTGGTGCGGGTGGCCTGGCCGCGCAGCGTCCTGGAGGCCGAGCCGCTGTGAAGCGGCGCCCCTTCCGGCTGTGCGCCCTGGCTTTTTCCTCAAAAAACGTCATCTACACGCTCAGATAACGGACCAATCGGAGATTCGGGCGATGGACGACACGATCGCCGCCCTGCCAGACAAAACTGTGCTTGTGGTGGACGACGACGCAGCCTTTCTGACGCGCCTCGGGCGGGCGCTCGGGGGGCGCGGGTTTGACGTAACAACCGCGGGATCGGTGAGCGAAGCGGCCGCGGCGGCCTCGGCGGCGGCGCCGGCGTTCGCGGTGATCGATCTGCGGCTGGAGGACGGCTCGGGCCTCACCGTGGTGGAGGCGCTGCGCAAGAAGCGCGAGGACTGCAAGATCGTGATGCTGACCGGCTACGGCAACATCGCCACCGCGGTGGCCGCGGTGAAGGCCGGCGCGATCGATTATCTGTCGAAGCCGGCGGATGTCGACGACGTGGTGAAGGCGCTGCTCGCCAACCCGGAAGACCGCCCCGCCCCGCCGGACAATCCGATGAGCGCGGACCGCGTGCGTTGGGAGCACATTCAGCGCGTCTATGAGCTGTGCGGACACAATGTTTCGGAAACCGCGCGGCGGCTGAACATGCACCGGCGCACGCTGCAGCGGATCCTGGCGAAGCGCGCGCCGCGTTAGGCGGAGACGCCAAACAGCGAGCCGACGCCGGCGGTGACGGCAAGCGCCAGCGCGCCCCAAAACGTGACGCGCAGCACCGATACGCCGATGGGCGCGCCGCCCGTTCGTGCGCCGACTGCGCCCAGCGCCGCGAGACAGATCAGCGCGCCGATCGAAACCGCCCAGCCGATCATGTCGGCGGGCGCGAGCATGGCGACGATAAGCGGCGCGGCGGCGCCGGCGGAAAAGGTCGCCGCCGACGTCAGCGCGGCCTGAATTGGGCGCGCGGTGGTGATTTCCGAAATCCCCAGCTCATCGCGCGCGTGCGCGCCGAGCGCATCCTTGGCCATCAATTGCGTTGCGACATCGCGCGCCAGGCCAGGCTCCAGGCCGCGCCGCACATAAATTTGCGCCAGCTCTTCGTGCTCGAGATCAGATTGCTCGGCCAATTCGCGGGATTCGCGCGCCAGATCGGCCTTTTCAGTATCTGATTGCGAACTGACGGAAACATACTCGCCCGCCGCCATCGACATGGCGCCGGCGGCGAGCGCTGCGACGCCAGCAACGAGCACAGCGCTCTTGTTGGCCTGCGCGGCGGCGACGCCGACGATCAGGCTGGCGGTGGAGACGATGCCGTCATTGGCGCCGAGCACGGCGGCGCGCAGCCAGCCGATGCGTTCGACGCGATGGCGTTCGATGTGCGTGCGGGCGCGCGCCACGGCGTTACGCTCCAGCAGGCGGGGCGGTGTGCTTTACGCTCGGCCTTTCGGCCACGGCGTCGGCCCAGCGCGCGAGATGCGGGGCCTGGGCGCGCCAGTTCAATCGCGCGAGGCGGAAATCGAGATAGTCGAGCGCGGCGATCAAGGCGATGTCGCCGAGATCGAAGCGATCGGCGGCTATCATCTCGCGCGCGGCGGCGACGCTGCGGGCGATGCCGCTTTCCCAGCGCGCGATCCAATCGGGCGCGCGCAGACCTTCGGGGCGGCGGCTCTCCATCACCAGGCTGAAGGCGGCGTCCATCACGCCGTCGGCCAAGGCCTGGCGGCGCAGGCAATCCCAGCGCGCATCGCCGGATGCGGGGATCAGCGGCGGCGCGCCGGCCATCGCGTCGAGAAATTCGCAGATGACGGGGCTGTCGTAGAGGGCTGCGCCGTCGGCGGCGACGAGCGCGGGCACCTTGCCGAGCGGATTGGCGGTTTGGAGGGCCGCGGCGTCGTCGCCCAATGGATTGGCCGCGATCAGATCGACCTGCGCGCTCAAGCCCTTCTCAAGGATGACGATGCGGACTTTGCGGGCATAGGGCGAGGTTGGCGAATAGAAGAGCTTCATGGCGTCGCTTTACCCGGCTGCGGCGGCGCTGTCGCGGCCCGCTGCGCCGGCGCCGTTGAGCCGGACGCGTGGGCGGCCTATCTGAACGGCCTTGAAAGGACATTCATGACCGCCCCCGCCTCCCCTATCGCCGTGCCCCGCGCCGGCGGCGCCCCTTTGAGCATCGGCAACGACAAGCCGCTGACCTTCATCTGCGGGCCGTGCGCGATGGAGAGCCGGGACCACGCGCTGGAGACGGCGCATTTCCTGAAGGACCTGTTCGGCCGGGTCGGGGCGGACTTCATCTACAAGACCAGTTTCGACAAGGCGAACCGCTCCAGCCTGAAGGGCGCGCGTGGCGCCGGGCTCGATTTCGCGGCGCCCGTGTTTGAGGAAATCCGCGCCAAGGTCGGCGTGCCGGTGCTGACGGACGTGCACTTGCCGGAGCAATGCGCGCCGGTGGCCGAGGTCGTCGACGTGCTGCAAATCCCGGCTTTCTTGTGCCGGCAGACCGATCTGCTGGTCGCCGCGGCGGAGACCGGCAAGCCGATCAATGTGAAGAAAGGCCAGTTCCTGGCGCCGTGGGACATGAAAAACGTGATCGGCAAGATCACGGGCGCGGGCAATCCGAACGTGATGACGTGCGAGCGCGGCGCGAGCTTCGGCTACAACACGCTGGTCAGCGACATGCGGGCGCTGCCGATCCTGAAAAGCTTCGGCGCGCCGGTGGTGTTCGACGCCACGCATTCGGTGCAGCAGCCCGGCGGACGCGGCGAAAGCTCTGGCGGAGAACGGGAATTCGTTCCCGTGCTGGCGCGTGCGGCGGCCGCGATCGGGGTGGCGGCGATCTTCATCGAAGCGCATCCCGATCCGGAAAACGCGCCGTCCGACGGGCCCAACATGGTGCCGTTCGATCAATTGGAGGCGCTGGTGCGCGATCTGGTTGCGTTCGACCGGCTGGCGAAATCCGCGCCGGCGCTTGCGACAGCCTGACGCTGCGCCGCAACCGTGCGTTTGACGCTGCGTTGAAGCATTTGTTACAGGCTGATGGCGGAAGAAACCGCGGGGACGTCATGCGGGTCGTGCATGTAATGGCCGGCGCACGCGAAGGCGGCGCAGAGACCATGATGCTGGACGGCGTCACTGCGCTTGCGGAGGCAGGCGTCGTGCAGCACGTCATCACCCGCGCCGATGATGGCGCGCGGCTTGAGACGCTGCAGGCGGCGGGCGTTCCGGTCACCACAGCAAGCTTCGATAAATTCTGGCGAACGCCGACGCAGAACAAGATCATCGCGGCGGTGCGCGCGGTCGAGCCCGACGTGATCCATTATTGGATGGGGCGCGCGGGCACGTTCGCGCCGCGGCGCTGGCGCGACATCAGCCTGGCCTGGTACGGCGGGTATTACAAACTTTCGCGTTTTCGCAATTGCGCGTGGCACGCCGGCGTCACGCGCGACATCGCGCGGCACATCGTTGACGAAGGCGCGCCGCGCGACCGCGTGACGACGTTGCACACGTTTGCAAATATTGAGGACGCCGCGCCTGTCGATCGCGCCAGCCTGAACACGCCGGAAGATGCGCCCGTCGTTCTCGCGCTGGCGCGGCTGCATTGGAAGAAGGGCATCGACACGCTCTTGGACGCCGCGGCTGAGCTGGCGGGCGTGCATCTGTGGATCGCCGGCGCGGGACCATTGGAGGGCGATCTGAAAGCGCAGGCTGCGCGGCTTGGGCTTGGCGATCGCGCGCATTTCCTTGGCTGGCGCACAGATCGCTCGGCGCTGTTGGCGGCGTGCGATGTCGTCGCGTTTCCCTCGCGCTACGAGCCGTTCGGCACGGTGACCGTGGAAGCGTGGGCCGCGGGCAAGCCGCTGGTGGTCGCGGATGCGGCGGGGCCTGCCGCTACCGTCACGCCGGACGAAAACGCGATCCTTGTGCCGCGCGACGATGTCGCTGCGCTGCGCGCAGGCATCCGCCGCATTCTGGAAGACGCCGATCTGGCGCAGCGTCTGGTGGAGAATGGCGAGCGCGCCTATCGCGCGCATTTCACGAAGGAAGCCTTCGTGCGCGCGGCGATGGCGCTTTATCAAGAGATCAAGACCAATGCGTCCGCCGCTGTCGCGCCTGCGATGGCCGGATAGCGCGCGCTATTTCTCGCGATCCCATTGCGCGAAGAAGGCGGGGTTCTGCGCGCGCGCTTCATCCTGCAGCAATCCCATTTCAACGCTCGCGCCGGCGGCCTGCAGACGCGCTACCCCTTCGCCTGAGGCAAACGGATGGGGATCGCGCGCGGCGACGACGACACGGCGCACGCCCGCGGCGATCAAGCGATCGGCGCAGGACGCGGCGCCCGTCGTGCGGCGGGCGCATGGCTCCAAGGTGACATAGGCCGTCCCGCCCTTCGCATCGCCGGCCGCGTCGAGCGCGGTTTCCTCGGCATGCGGGCGACCGCCGTCTCCCGTGCGCGCTTCGCTCAGAACCGTTCCCGCGGATGAAACAATCACGCAGCCGACGACAGGATTCTCGCCCGTGCGGCCCCTTCCCGCCTCGGCCAGCGCCAGCGCGCGGCGCATCCAGGCCTCGTCGCTCACGGCAGCGGCGGGAGGGTTTCCGCGCGCTCGGCATCGAGATAGCGGGCGGACACCGGGCGCAATTGCGCGTCCAGCTCGATGAGCAACGGATTGCCGGTCGGGATTTCAACGCCGACGATGTCTGAATCCGAGACCGCGAAAATCTGCTTCACGATGGCGCGCAGCGAATTGCCGTGCGCGGCGATAATCAGGTTTTTTCCCACGCGCAGCTCGGGCGCGATGACATCGCCCCAATACGGCAGGACGCGGTCGAGCGTGGTCTTCAGCGATTCTGTGGCGGGGGGTGCGACGCCGGCATAGCGGCGATCGGCGGCGAAATCGTACGTCCCGCCCGGCGGCAGCGGCGGCGGCGGGACGTCATAAGACCGGCGCCAGATCTTGACCTGATCTTCGCCATGCTGGGCGGCGGTCTCGGCCTTGTTGAGGCCGGTCAGCGCGCCGTAATGGCGCTCGTTCAGGCGCCAATCCTTGTGCACGGGCAGCCAGGCGAGGCCCGCTTCGCGCAGCGCGATCTGACCGGTGCGGATGGCGCGGGTGAGCACCGAGGTAAACATCGCGTCGAAGGCGACGCCGCTTGCGCCAAGCAGCTGGCCGGCGCGGCGGGCCTGGCGCTCGCCCTCCTCCGTCAGATCGACGTCGACCCAGCCGGTGAAGCGGTTCTCCAGGTTCCATTGGCTCTGGCCATGGCGCAGTAGGGCAAGAACAACCATCAACTCTCCTTAAAGCAACATGCATCCAATTCGCCACGCGCCCGACGGCATGCGGGGAAGCGATTTGGACGCATAAAGTTGCTTTAGAAGCTTTTGAATCTAAAGCATCTTTGTGCGCGAAATGCGATGATCAAGCCGGTCCAAGCCGAAGATCGCATTTCGCGCACGATGCTTTACCCGGCGCCGCGTTTGCAGCGCAAACCCGGCCCGCTGCGCTGCAGCGCAGCATCCAACATTGCACTTTGGCGGCGCTTCGCCCATTCAGGCGCAGCTTTTCGCTCCCGACATGAGGCCGACATGGGACATGCCCCCCGCCCCGATCTCGCGGCGAACACGATCGACTTCGAATCCCTGCCGCTGGTCAAGCCGACGGGCTTTCGCGAGTACGACGCGCGCTGGTGGTTCGGCGCGCCGGGCTCGGCCAAGGCGCCGGAGCTGAACCTTCTGGGCGTGGAGGCGCTGGGGCTCGGACTGGGCACGCTGGCGCAGGAGTTCGGCGTGGCGCCCAAAATCGTGGTCGGTCACGATTACCGGGCCTATTCGCTGTCGATCAAACAGGCGCTGATGCTGGGTCTGATGCGCTCGGGCATGGAAGTGCATGATATCGGGCTGGCGCTGTCGCCGACGGCGTATTTCGCGCAGTTCGCGCTCGATCTTCCGTGCGTGGCGATGGTGACGGCCTCGCACAATGAAAACGGCTGGACCGGCGTGAAGATGGGCGCCGCGCGTCCGCTGACGTTCGGGCCCGACGAAATGGGCCGGCTGAAAGAGATCGTGCTCGGCGGCGCGTGGAAGGAGCGCACCGGCGGGGCTTATGTGCGCGTGGACGGCATGCGCGAGCGTTATATCGCCGATGTCGCGACGCGCGCGAAACTCTCGCGTCCGCTGAAAGTGATTGCAGCGTGCGGCAACGGAACGGCCGGCGCGTTCGCGCCGGAAGCGCTGCGCCGCATGGGCGCTGAGGTGATCGAAGTCGATTGCGCGCTCGACTGGCGGTTTCCGAACTACAACGCCAATCCCGAAGACGCTGAAATGCTGCATGCGATGGCGGACGCGGTGCGCCGACATGGCGCGGATGTCGCGCTCGGGTTCGACGGCGACGGCGACCGCTGCGGCGTCGTCGACGACGAAGGCGAAGAAATTTTCGCCGACAAGGTGGGGCTGATGCTGGCGCGCGATCTTTCCGTGCAGCACAAGGGTGCGACCTTCGTGGTCGATGTGAAGTCGACGGGGCTTTACGCGGTCGATCCGGTGCTGAAGGCGCATGGCGCGACGGTCGATTATTTCAAAACGGGCCATTCCTATATCAAGCGGCGGACGACGGAATTGTCCGCGCTGGCGGGGTTTGAGAAGTCCGGCCACTTCTTTTTCCGTCCGCCCTTAGGGCTTGGATACGATGACGGGCTGGTGGCGGCGGCGGCAGTTTTGTCGATGCTCGATCGCAATCCGGACAAAAAACTTTCCGATCTGCGCAAGGCGCTGCCGGTGAGCTTCACTTCGCTGACGATGTCGCCGCATTGCGACGACGACAAGAAGTACGGCATCGTCGAACAGGTGGTGGCGCAGTACGAAAACCTGGCGAAGGACGGCGGCGAAATTCTGGGCCGGCGCATTCGCGACGTGAACACCGTCAATGGCGTACGCGTGACCCTGGAAGACGGCGCGTGGGTGCTCGTGCGCGCCTCCTCCAACAAGCCGGAGCTGGTCGTGGTGGTGGAGAGCATGTCGAGCGATGAGGACATGCGCGCGCTGTTCCGCGAGGAAGTGAAGCCGCGGCTGGCGGCGTTCGCCGAAGTCGGCGCGTACAATCAGGAGATTTGAGCGATGCGCGTGACCATGATCGGCGCTGGGTATGTCGGTCTTGTTTCCGGCGCCTGCTTTGCGGACTTCGGACACCATGTGACGTGCGTGGACAAGGATCCCGCCAAGATCGACAAGCTGTTGAACGGCGTGATGCCGATCTATGAGCCGGGGCTCGATCAGCTGGTGGCGCAGAATGTGCGCGAAGGGCGGCTTGATTTTACGCTCGACGCGGCGGCGGCGATCAAGGAAGCCGATGCGGTGTTCATCGCGGTGGGCACGCCGTCGCGGCGCGGCGATGGGCATGCCGATCTCACCTATGTATTCGCGGCGGCGGAAGAAATCGCGGATCTGATGGACGGCTATACCGTCGTCGTCACCAAATCGACGGTGCCGGTCGGCACCGGGGACAAGGTGGAGGAGATCATCCGCACGCGCCGGCCGGACGCGGACTTCGCGGTTGTGTCCAATCCTGAATTTCTGCGCGAAGGCGCTGCGATCTCGGATTTCAAGCGGCCGGACCGCATCGTCGTCGGCACCGAGGACGAGCGGGCCAAGCAGGTGATGCAGGAATTGTATCGGCCGCTGTTCCTCAATGAAACGCCGCTGCTGTTCATGGGCCGGCGCACGTCCGAATTGACGAAATATGCGGGCAACGCCTTCCTGGCGATGAAGATCACCTTCATCAACGAAATCGCGGATCTGTGCGAGCAAGTCGGCGCGAATGTGCAGCACGTGGCGCGCGGGATTGGGCTTGATAACCGCATCGGCGGCAAGTTCCTCAATGCTGGACCCGGTTATGGCGGCTCGTGCTTTCCGAAGGACACGCTGGCGCTGGTGCGCACCGCGCAGGAAGCGCGCGCGCCGGTGGAGCTCATCGAGACCACAGTGCGCGTCAATGACGAACGCAAGAAGGCGATGGCGGCGCGCGTTCTGGAGGCTTGCGGCGGCGATGTGAAAGGCAAGACGATCGCGGTGTTGGGGCTGACGTTCAAGCCCAACACCGATGACATGCGCGACGCGCCGTCGCTCGATATCCTGCCGGCGCTGCAGGCGGCCGGCGCGCGCGTGCGCGCGTTCGATCCTGAAGGCATGCATGAAGCGGCCAAGCATTTCAGCGGCGTCGCGTTCGTCGATGGGCCGTACGCCTGCATCGACGGCGCGGATGCGACGGTGATCCTCACGGAATGGGATCAATTCCGCGCGCTTGATCTCGACCGCATGAAACAGGCGATGAAGGCGCCGGTGCTGGTCGATCTGCGGAATATTTACAGCCCGTCGGAAATGAAGGCGATGGGCTTCATCTATTCCAGCATTGGGCGTCCCTAGACAGGTTTTTCCGACACTATTTCATACGCGGTAAACCCGCGCTCGATCAGTCCAAGGGAGCGCGCCGCCGCGCGCCATGGCGCGATGTGCGGCGCAACCAAGTGGGCCTCCAGGGACTGAATGTCCGGCCACACTTCGGAGAACCGGATCCGTCCAGGTTCGAACACATCTATGGCTGCGTCGTAGGCGATGCATCCGTCGCGCGCGCGCGTTTCCAGGATCAGGCGTTGAAGATGGGGCTTTAAAGCCTCCATGGATTCTGGCGGAAATCTCAGGTGTCCGATGACGGCGGCAGTCATGCGCACCGCTCCCACGCGAAAGGCGGCAGCGCCTCAATTGAACAGGCGCGGCTCCATTTCCGCATGCCATCGCCAAGCGGATCGCACAATATCATCCAAGCTTCGCTGCGGGGCCCAGCCGAGCTGTAGGCGCGCAAACGTGTTGTTGGCCAAAAGCGCCGGGGAATCGCCGTCGCGCCGCGGTGCGGGCGCAGCCGGCACCGCCTTGCCGGTGACGCGCTCAATGGCTTCAAGCAATTCTTTCACCGTGGTGCCATCGCCGGTGCCGAGATTAGCGGCGATGCTGTCGCCGCCGTTCAGCAAGCGTTCGATCGCGCGCACGTGGGCGTCGGCCAGATCGAGCACGTGCACGTAATCGCGCACGCAGGTGCCGTCGCGGGTGTCGTAGTCTTCGCCGAAAATCTTGAAGCCCTCGCGGCGGCCAATGAGCGTGAAGAGCGCGAGTGGAATGGCGTGCGATTCCGGTTCATGGCGTTCGCCGATGCCCTCCTCCGGCGCGGCGCCGGCGGCGTTGAAATAGCGCAAATGCGCGAACTTGATTCCGTACGCGGCTTCGTAGTCGCGGCTGGCCTGTTCGATCATCAGCTTGGACCAGCCATAGGGATTGAGCGGCGCCTGGGGATGGCTTTCATCCATCGGCATGAATTGCGGAGCGCCGTAGGTGGCGCAGGTTGAAGAGAACACGAAGGCCTTGACGCCTGCGTCGCGCATGGCGTCAAGAAGCGTCAATGCGCCTGAAACATTGTTGTCGTAGAAGCTCGCTGGATCCTTCACCGACACGCCAACTTCAATCAACGCGGCGCAATGGAGCACGGCGTCCGGCTTGTGCCTGGCGATGACTTCATCGAGCCGCGCGCGGTCGCGAATGTCGCCGCGCTCCAATGGACCCCATTTCACGAAGCGTTCGTGGCCGTTCGACAGGTTGTCGTAGACCACCACGGTGTGGCCAGCCTGCGCCAACGCGAAACAGCAATGCGCGCCGACATAGCCTGCCCCGCCTGTCACCAATACCGTCGCCATATACCTTCCCTTCGTCCCGTGGACTCAGATTTCGCGCGTCCCTTCGCCAAAACCGGTTCCCACTTTGGCTGACGCGCTCTAGCAGCGGCGCGCGTGCGCGCCAATCAGCCAGGCGTCCTGGATGGACGCAAATTCCGCACCGCCCTATTGAGAGGCATGGTTAAGCAAGACGATGTGGCGGCGGCAGGGCGCCGGCTGGCGGACAAGCCGATCCTGGCGCTGTTTGGCGATGATCCGGGGCGCGCGGACACGTTGTGCTTTTCTGCGCCGCACCTGATTCTCGACCTGTCGAAGCAGCGCGTGGACGTGGATGCGTTGCGTGCGCTGGCGGCGCGTGCGCAGGCCCGCGGCTTCGACGCCAAGCGCACGGCGCTGTTTTCCGGGGCGATCGTCAACGCCACGGAAGGGCGCGCGGCGCTGCATCCAAGCTTGCGCGGCGTTGGGCCTCAAGACGCGGTGCGCGAGGCGGAAGGCGTGCGCGCACGCGTGCGGACGTTTGCGGGGCGCATCCGCGCAGGCGCACTGACGGGCGCGACGGGCGCTGCGATCGACCAGATCGTGCATATCGGCATCGGCGGGTCCGACCTTGGGCCGCGCTTGTTGTTCGATGCGCTGAAGCCGTTTCGAACCCGTGGGATCACGTTGCGGTTCGCCTCCAATATCGATGGGGCCGACATCTTCGATGCGCTGGAGGGTCTCGATCCGGCGCGGACGCTGATCGTCGTGGCGTCGAAGACGTTCACCACCCTGGAAACGAGGGCGAACGCGGAAACCGCGCGCGCCTGGCTCAAGCAAGGCCTTGGCGACGCGATCTCTCCGCATCTTGCGGCCGTGACGGCGGCGCCCGCGCGCGCTGGCGCCTGGGGCGTCGATGACGCGCACATTTTTCCGTTTTCGGAAGCGATCGGCGGGCGCTATTCGGTGTGGTCGGCGGTGTCGCTGGCGTGCGACGCGGCGCTGCAGGAAGGCGCGTTCGACCGCTTCCTCGCCGGCGGCGGGGCCATGGATGCGCATTTCCGCGACGCGCCGTTCCTGGAGAATCTGCCCGCGTTGGCGGCGGCGTTGCAGACGTGGAACCGGGAAATTCTGGGCGCGGCGAGCTACGCCTGCGTTCCATACGCGACCCGGCTGGAGAAGCTGCCCGCCTATTTGCAGCAATTGGAAATGGAATCGAACGGCAAGGGCGTGGACGAAAACGGCGCCGCGCTTGAGGCGTCGGCCGCAGGCGTGACATGGGGCGCGGCGGGCGCGAATGCGCAGCATTCGTTTTTTCAGTTGCTGCATCAGGGCGTGGAGAAAATTCCTGTCGAGTTCGTGGTGCAGATGCATGGCCTGGAAGGTCCGCCCGAGCGCCGTGCCGCGCTGCACGCCAATGCGCTGGCGCAAGCGGAAGCATTGCTGATCGGGAAAAGCGCGGAGGAAGCCTATGCCGAGATGATCGCAGCAGGCATGGATGCTGCGCGGGCCGAGGCGTTGGCGCCGCACCGCGCGTTCAGCGGCGACCGGTCGTCGACGCTGTTGGGGCTGGAGGATTTGTCGCCGGAGAGTTTCGGGGCGCTGCTGGCGTTTTATGAACACCGCACCGTCGCGCAGGCGTGGATGAGCGGCATCAATCCGTTCGATCAATGGGGCGTGGAATTGGGCAAGGCGCTGGCGAAGCGTCTGCAGGCGGTGCTTGAAGGCGAAGACGCGCCGCCGCTTGATGCTTCAACGCGTGCGTGGGTGGAGCGGCTGCGGGAGCGGAGGACAAGTTAGCGCGATGTTCCTTCTCCCCTTGTGGGAGAAGGTGGACGCGAAGCGGCCGGATGAGGGGTGACCAAGCCATCTCTTGATATGAGCAGCGATCACCCCTCACCCGGTTTTGCTGCGCAAAACCACCCTCTCCCGCAAGGGGAGAGGGTGTGTTGGCGCTCCGGTCCGTGCAAAAGAACCGCAACCTTCCCGCTTGCTAGCTCTGCGTCAAACTCAACAAATTGCCGTCGGGATCGTTGAACCAGGACACTTTCGCGGCGCCGCCGGGCGCGGTCCAAACTCCTTCGGCGTCCTGGCCGAAGCCGTCATAGATGTTGAATGTCACGCCCTTGGCGCGCAGCGCAGTCATCGTGGCGGCGATGTCGTCCACCATCCAGCCGAGCACAGGGTGGGGGCCGGGCGTATGATCGGGAATGGTCGTCAGGCGCATGATGGCGCCGCCGACATCGTAGACGACCGCGAAATCATCGACGTGCGCGACGCGCAGACCCAAGACGTCGCTGTAATAAGCCATCGCGCGGTCACGGTCCCGGGTGAGGATGAAGGTGACGGCTTTGGCGGCGGCGGAGAGTGACATGGGCGGCTCCTGTGGCGCGGCAGCGTACGCGCAACGCGGCCGCCACGATAGAACGATTAGGCCGCTTCCGCCTTCTTCACCGCCTCGATCACCTGGCCGACGACGTCGCGGATCACGTCTTCCTCATCGCCTTCGGCCATGACGCGCACCAGGGGCTCGGTGCCGGATTTGCGCACGACAAGGCGGCCGCGATTGCCGAGGCGTTTTTCCGCGGCCTTGATGGCGTCGCGCACGCTTTCGGCCTCGAGCGGCTTGCCGCGCACGCGCACATTCTCCATCACTTGCGGCGCGGGCTCGAACACGTGGCAGAGTTCGGAGACCGGCCTGCCCTTCTGCACCACGGCGGCCAGCACCTGCAGCGCCGCGATCAAGCCGTCGCCGGTGGTGGAGTAATCGGCCAAGACGATGTGGCCGGATTGTTCGCCGCCGACATTGTAGCCCTTCGCGCGCATCGCCTCGACGACATAGCGATCGCCGACCTGCGCGCGCTCCAGCGAGAGCGACATCTTCTTCAAGTGCCGCTCAAGGCCGAGATTGGACATGATGGTCGCCACGATGCCGGGCTTGGTCAACGCGCCCGCCTGTTTCCATTCCGAGGCAATCAATCCCATGAGCTGGTCGCCATCGACGGCGGCGCCGTGCTCGTCGATGATGACGACGCGATCGGCGTCGCCGTCGAGACCAATGCCGATGTCGGCGCGGTAACGCAGCACGGCTTCCTTCAGCGCCTGCGGCGCGGTGGAGCCGACATCTTCATTGATGTTGAAGCCGTTGGGATCGTCGCCGATCGGAAAGACCTCTGCGCCCAATTCATAGAGCGCGGTGGGCGCGACCTTGTAGGCCGCGCCATTGGCGGCATCGATGACGATGCGCAGGCCAGAGAGCCGCAGGCCGCGCGGGAACGTGGCCTTGACGATCTCGATATAGCGGGACTGGGCGTCGTCGATCCGCTTGGTGCGGCCCAGCGCATTGGGCGCGGCGAGATCGGCGTCGAGGGGCGCGCCCATGAGCTTTTCAATCTCGAGCTCGTCGGCGTCGCTCATCTTGTAGCCGTCGGGGCCAAACAGCTTGATGCCGTTGTCATGGTATTTGTTGTGCGAGGCGGAAATCATCACGCCAAGATCGGCGCGCAGCGAGCGCGTCATCATGGCCACGGCGGGCGTCGGCAGCGGGCCGAACAGCACCACATCCATGCCCACGGCGGTGAAGCCCGCCACCAGAGCGGGCTCGATCATGTAGCCGGAAAGGCGCGTGTCCTTGCCGATGACCACGAGGTGGCGGCGATCGCCGCCAGCGCGGAAGCGCTTGCCGGCCGCCAGCCCCACGCGCAGCGCCACTTCCGGCGTCATCGGAAAGGCGTTGGCGGTGCCCCTGATGCCGTCTGTCCCGAAATGGACCCGCTCCATGGACGATCCTTTATCTGAATACCGCCAGCTGCATGGCGGCCCGTCAGAGATTGTAAGACTAATTGAGATGCAAGGCGCGGGCCCGTTAGAGCATAAGCGCCGCAGCGCCGGTAGCCGTCGGCGCGGTTCGCTTCAAGGGTGAAATTATGTGCGGAATCATCGGCGTGCTCGGCGACGCCCCAGCCGCTCCGCGGCTCGTGGAGGCGCTTAAGCGGCTGGAGTATCGCGGCTATGATTCCGCCGGCGTCGCGGTGCTGGAAGGCGCGGGCATCGCGCGGCGTCGCGCGGCGGGGAAAATCCGCAATCTGGAAGCGGAGCTGACGGCCGCGCCGCTGTCGGGCAGCGCGGGCATCGGCCATACGCGCTGGGCCACGCACGGCGCGCCGACCACGCAGAACGCGCACCCGCATGCGACCGAGAAAGTCGCCATCGTGCACAACGGCATCATCGAGAATTTCCGCCCGCTGCGCGAGGCGCTGATGGCCAAGGGACGGCGGTTCGAATCCGAGACGGATTCGGAAGTGATCGCGCATCTGATCAGCGACGGGCTGGAGCGTGGACTCTCGCCGCACGACGCGGCGGCCGAGGCGATCGGCCAGCTCGACGGCGCGTTCGCCATCGCCTGCCTTTTCGCGGGAGAGGCGGATCTGCTGATCGGCGCGCGGCGCGGCTCGCCCCTGGTGGTGGGCGTGGGCGATGGGGAAATGTTCCTGGGCTCTGACGCGCTGGCGGTGGCGCCGTTCACGTCGCGGGTGATTTATCTCGAAGAAGGCGATCTCGCGGTCGTCACGCACAAGAGCGCGCAGTTGTTCGACGCCTACGGACAACGCGTGACGCGGCCGGAAAAGACCCTGAGCGGCGGCGCGGCGATTGTCGAGAAGGGCAATTATCGCCACTTCATGCAGAAGGAAATATTCGAGCAGCCGGAAACCACGGGCCGCACGATTGCGCGCTATGTGAACGCGTTCGAAGACAGCGTCTCGACCGGCGATCTCGACGGGATCGATCTTTCGACGTGCGACAGCGCGCTGGTGATCGGCTGCGGCACGGCGCACTATGCGGGCCGCATCGGCGAGTACTGGATGGAGCAGATCGCCGGCGTTTCGGTGGAATGCGACATCGCCTCGGAGTTCCGCTATCGCCAGCCGGTGCTGCCGAAGCGCGGCTTTGCGGCGTTCGTTTCGCAGTCCGGGGAGACCGCGGACACGCTGGCGGCGCTGCGCTATTGCAAAGAGAACGGCCTTAAGACGCTGGCCATCGTCAACGTGCCGGAATCGAGCATCTGGCGCGAAGCCGATGCGGTGTTCCCCACCCTCGCAGGGCCGGAAATCGGCGTGGCGTCGACCAAGGCCTTCACCGCGCAATTGTGCGCCTTCGCGGCGCTGACGATCGCGGCGGGCCGCGCGAACGGGCGGCTGTCGCGGCAGGAAGAGCAGCGCCTGGCGCATGTGCTGATGGAGACGCCGCGTCTCATCACCGAAGCGCTGCAGGCGGAAGATGCAATCGCGGCGGTCGCGCACGACATTGCGCAAGCGCGCGACGTGCTGTTCCTGGGCCGCGGCGTCTACTTTCCGCTGGCGCTCGAAGGCGCGCTCAAGCTGAAGGAGATCAGCTATATTCACGCGGAGGGCTACGCGGCGGGCGAGCTGAAGCATGGTCCCATCGCGCTGATCGAAGACGGCACGCCGGTGGTGGTGGCCGCGCCGCACGACGCGCTGTTTGAGAAGACGCTGTCGAACATGCAGGAAGTCGCCGCGCGGGGCGGCAAGCTCATCTTCATCTCAGACGCCGCGGGCCTGCGCGAGGCCGGCGACATCGCCGCCGCGCAGATCGAAGTTCCCGCGTGCGATCCGTTCATCGCGCCGATCGTGTACGCCGCGCCGATCCAGCTGCTCGCTTACAACGCAGCAGTGCATAAAGGCACGGACGTCGATCAGCCGCGCAATCTCGCAAAGTCCGTGACGGTGGAGTGAGCATGTTGAAAGCCGCCGTCATCGGGGCCGGCGCGTTCGGCCGCCATCATGCGCGCAAGTACGCCGAGGATGAGCGCGTGCGTCTGGTCGGGGTGTATGATCCCGACGACGAGCGCGCGCACATGCTGGCGGAAACCCATCATGTGGCGGCGTTCGACGCGGCGGAGGATCTGGTCGCCGAAGCCGATATCGTCACCGTTGCGTCTCTGGCGACGACGCACGCCGCGATGGCGCGGCTGGCGCTCGATGCAGGATGCCATGTGCTGGTGGAGAAGCCGTTGGCGACCAATGTCGCGGACGGCGAGGACCTGGTGGAGCGCGCGCGCGCAGCCGAACGCGTGCTGGCGTGCGGACACCAGGAGCGGCTGATCGTTGAAGCCATCGGCCTGATGCAGGCGCCGGAGCCGCCGATGCTGATCGAGTGCGTGCGCGCTGCGCCTTGGACGGGCCGCGGCGCCGATGTTTCGGTGACGCTCGATCTGATGACGCACGACATCGACATGGCGCTGGCGCTTCTGCGCTGCGCGCCGCAACGCGTTTCCGTCAGCGGGCGCTGCGAGCGCGGCGTGGATGTCGATCATCTGGAGGCGGAAGCGCGCTTTGACGGCGGCGGAACGGCGCGGTTTCTCGCCAGCCGCATTGCAGAAGACCGCGCGCGGTCGCTGCGCGTGGTCTATCCCTCCGGCGAGGTACGGGTCGATTTCGTGGCGCGGACGTTCCACAATTCCACGCCGTTTGCGCTCAACGCCGATTTCGCCGAGACGCCTGACTCCCACGATCCGCTTGCGGCCAATGTGAAGCGCTTCATCAGCGCGGCGCTTGGGCAAGCCCCTGCCCCGCCGGTGACGGGCGCGGAAGCGCTGGACGCGCTGCGCCTGGCCGCCTGGTTCGATTCCGAATTCCTGAAAGGATCCCAATAATGTCGATTGCCTTCATCGATCTCCAGGCGCAGCGCGCGCGCATCGCCGACAAGATCGACGCCGCCGTGCTGCGCGTCGTGGCGCACGGCCAATACATACTGGGCCCGGAAGTCAAAACGCTGGAGCAACAACTCGCGGCGTTCTGCGGGGCGGCTCATTGCGTGGCCAACGGCAACGGCACCGACGCGCTGGCGCTGCCGCTGATGGTGTGGGGCCTCGACAAGGGCGACGCGGTGTTCTGCCCGGCTTTCACTTTCGCCGCGACCGCGGAAGTGGTTCCTTGGGTGAACGCGACGCCGGTGTTCGTGGACATCGACCGCGACACCTATTGCATGGATCCCCAAAGCCTTGAGGCCGCGATCGAAGGCGTCGTGCGCGAGGGCAAGCTGCGGCCGAAGGCTGTCATCGCCGTCGATCTGTTCGGCCAGCCGGCGGATTACCCCGCGATCGCCGCGATCTGCGCAAAGCACAATCTCAAGCTCATCGCCGACAGCGCGCAAGGCTTCGGCTGCACGCTGAACGGCAAGCATCCGATGCATTGGGCGGACTGCACGACGACGAGCTTTTTTCCCGCCAAGCCGCTTGGATGTTACGGCGACGGCGGCGCCACGCTCACCAACAGCGCGGATGAAGCGGACGTGATGCGCTCCTTCGCCGTGCACGGCCAGGGCGTGGACAAGTACGACAATGTGCGCATCGGCATGAATTCGCGGCTCGACACCATCCAGGCCGCGATCCTGTTAGAGAAGTTCGCGATCTTTGAGGAAGAGATCGTCCTGCGCAATGCGATTGCGGATCGTTATGCGGCGCTGCTTCAGGGCGCGGTGACGACGCCGCAAGTGATCAAGGGCGGGGTTTCGACCTGGGCGCAATACACGATCGAGAGCGATGAACGGGACGCGCTGGCGGCGCATTTGAAGACGCGCGGCGTGCCGACGGCGATGTATTATCCGCGTCCGCTGCATCTGCAGACGGCGTATCAGAGCTTTCCGATCGGCGCCGGGGGCATGGCCAATACGGAAGCCGCCGCGCATCGCGTGCTCGCTCTGCCGATGCACGCTTATCTTTCGCCGGAAACGCAGGACGTCATCGCCGAAGCCGTTATCGCGTTCGCGTCGGCCGGCTCCGCGCACGCGCCCCGTGCGGCGACCGCTTAACCTGCGGTGATGCGGATCGCGGCGATCTCCACGCCGTAATGATAGCCGGTCAGCGTGGTTTCGGGGCGCAGCGCAATGGCGATCGGACCGCCGGACGCCGCGGGAAAGGCGTAGGTCAGGACGCCCTCCAATTGTGTCGTCGGTTGCGTGGACCATTGCACTTCGGCGCCGCGATCGACGCCTACGGCTAGAGCCTCCGCGGTCGTCACGGGCACGGAACGGATCGCCACCTGCACGCGCAAGGGTCGGCCGGCGAGTTCAGCGGCGCGTTCCGGCGCCAGGATGATGCGCAGGCCCTGCCCCGCTCCGATCGGGCCCGCGCCCTCCAACGTGGCGACGCGCAGGCCGACCGGCGCCCAGCGCGCATTGCGCGCGATATGAAACACGGTGTCCGGCGACGGGCGCGGATGGGATAGCGACTCGCCATCGAGCACGAGCGCGGACTCTTCGATGCGGCCGAAGACCGGGCGCGGCTCAGCCGCAATCAGGCCGGGACCCATGCTGGCGACGATGAACAGCGCCGCCGCCAGAGCCGCCAACGGGTAGAAGATCCACCACCGGAAAATCCACATGCGCCGCTTATGCGGACCTTCCGCGGCGCGGGCAAGGCCGCCCCTTGCGCGACGCTGCATCCGCATGCGACCCCCGGTCCGGCATGTCGTCCGCCGTCGCCGACCTTGCGCGCGCCGTGGGCGCGGCGCTGAGCAGCGCGCTGTCCGACCGCGGGCGCGCGCTCCTGGCGGTGTCCGGGGGCGCGACGCCAGCGCTGTACCTGCCGGCGCTGAGCGCGCTGGACCTGCCCTGGTCCCGGATCATGGTGACGCTGGCGGACGAGCGCGCGGTGGCGGCCGACGATGCGCAGTCGAACATCGCCCTGGTGCGGCGCACGCTGCTGCGCGATCGCGCGGCCGATGCGGCGACCGTGTTCCCGGATGCTTCGCTTGGGCTCGAAGGCGCGCGCGCCGACTGGGCGGCGCGGCTGGCGCAAGGGCCCTGGCCGATCGACGCGCTGATCTGCGGGATCGGCGCGGATGCGCATATTGCGTCCCTGTTTCCCGGTTCGGCGGCGCTTTCGGATCCTGACCCGTATGTCGTCATCGAGCCAGGCGGCGGCGAACGTCTTGCACGCTGGAGTCTCTCTCCGGCGGCGATCCGGGCGGCGCGGTTTGCGGCGTTGGCGTTCGCAGGCGCGGACAAGCGCGCGGCATGGGCGCGGGCGCAGGCTGCGCCGATTTCGGATGCGCCGGCGCGGCTGCTCGCCGAGCGCGGCGATGTTCACGTGTTCGATCTGACATGACCCAGCGCGCGCGCCAGCTCCGCAAGCCCATCGGCAAAGCGCGTCTGCGGCGCGAGCGCTTCGGGCGGGGCGAGCGCGTCGGGCGCGCGGCGGTCCTTCTCCAGCCGGGCCAGTTGCGCTTCATCGAGGGGAAAGCGCGCGCCGAGCACCGCGCGCGCGGCCTTGAAGACGAAGCCCGGCGTCGCAACGATCGGCCGGACTATGCCCGACGCGCGCATGATCGCCTGATAAAAGGCGCGCGTGGTCATGCGTTCTGGGCCGCCGACGGCGTAAGTCTTCCCTTCTCCGGACTGCGCGATCGTGGCGGCGAGGCGCGCCAGATCGCGCACATGCACGGGCTGCTGCAGCGCGCGACCGCTGCCGGGCATTGGAAAGGCTGGAAGCCGCCGCATCGCGGCCATCACCTGGGGGATCGCGCGCAAGCGCGGATCGCCGTAGATCAAGGTGGGCCGCAGGATGATTGCGTGCGGCGCATGGCGGCGCAGCGCATCTTCGGCGTCGCGGAGTTTTCGATAAACCGGCGCATCGGGATCCATGCTGACATTGTTGCTGGAAAACACAATCAATCGCGGCGGCGGCGCGCAGCTGGCGATGGCCGGCGCGGTCAGCGTGAGAATTGGCGTGAACGCCGCCATGTCGGCGCGGGACAGCGCTTCTGCCACGGCGTGCGTGTCGTTGAGATCAAGCCGCGCGACTTCGATGCCTGCGCCGTGCAGGCGCGCGGCGGCCGCGGCATGATCGCGGCGCATGAACGCCGTTACGCGCGCGCCCATGGCGCGCAGGTCGTAGGCGATGGCTTCACCCAACGCGCCGCCTGCGCCGACCACAATTGCGCGCGGGCCGTTCCCGCTCACGGCGCGCCCGCATGAGCGCCGACGCCTACGAGATCGACGCGGTCGTGATCGGCGCGGGCGTGATTGGCCTGGCGTGCGCGGCGGCGTTGGCGCGGCGCGGCGTCAGCGTGCAAGTGCTGGAACGCGAGGGGCGCATCGGCAGCGGCGTCTCGGCCCGCAACAGCGAAGTGATTCATGCCGGGCTCTATTATCCTACCGGCGGGCGAAAGCACCTTTTGTGCATCGAGGGCCGGCGGCGGCTTTATGCGTATGCCGCGACGCGCGGGGTCGCGCACGCCAAGGTGGGCAAGCTGATCGTCGCGCGCGACGCCGCGGAGGCGAAGGCGCTGGAGCCGCTTTATCTGCGGGCGCTGCGCAATGGCGTGGAGCATCTGCAATTCCTCACCGGGGCGCAGGCGCGCAGGCTGGAGCCCAATCTCTCCGCCCACGCCGCGATCTTTTCGCCCGAGACCGGCATTGTGGATTCCCATGGGCTGATGCTGGCGCTGCAGGGCGAGCTTGAGGCCGCCGGCGGCGCGGTCGCGTTGAACGCCGCGGCGACATCGGCTGCGATCGACGCGGATGGGCGATACATCATCGAGGCCGGCGGCGCGCGGCTCACGGCGCGCATCCTGATCAATGCCGCCGGCTTGAACGCACCATCGTTCGCTCACGCCCTTGACGGCTATGATGCGGGTTTGATCCCCACGCTGCATCTGGCGAAGGGTTCGTATTTTACCTGCGCGGGCAAGCCCGCGTTTTCGCGGCTGATCTATCCTGCGCCCGTCGACGGGGGATTGGGCGTGCATTTGACGCTCGATCTTGCGGGGCGGATGCGGTTCGGGCCCGATGTGGAATGGCTCGCGACGCGCGATCCTCAGTCCGTGGATTATGCGGTCGACGCCAAACGCGCGGACGCCTTCTATGACGCGATCCGCCGGTATTGGCCGGCGTTGCCCGATGGCGCGCTGGCCCCGGATTATTCAGGCTGCCGGCCGAAACTCTCCGGCCCCGGAGAAGCCGCCGCGGATTTCCGCATCGACGGGCCGGACGTGCATGGCCATTCCGGGCTTGTGCACCTGTTCGGCATGGAATCGCCAGGGCTGACATCGAGCCTTGCGGCGGCTGAAGCGGTTGCGGATTTGGCTCTGGGGGTTGCGCCGGCGCCAGCGCCTGAGAAGCGCGCGGCGGTGTTCTTCGATCGCGACGGCACGCTCAATCATGATGGCGGTTACACGCACAAGCCGGATGATCTGCGCTGGATCGACGGGGCGATCGAGGCTGTGCGCGCGGCGAACGCGCGCGGGATGCTTGCGGTGGTCGTGACCAATCAATCCGGGCTTGCGCGCGGCTATTACGACGAAGCGGCGATGCACGCCTTTCATGCGCGCATGCAGGCGGAGCTTGCTCACGCGGGCGCGACGATCGATGCGTTCTACTTCTGCCCGTATCTCGCAAACGCCGCGACGCCGGCCTACGACTATGCCGATCATCCCGACCGCAAACCCAATCCCGGCATGGCGCTGCGCGCAGCTGCAGACCTCGACATAGATCTGAGGCGCTCCATTTTGATAGGCGACACTTCCGCGGACATGGACGCCGCCGCCGCGGCCGGCGTGAAGGGCGTGCACTATTCAGGAGGCAATGTCGCGCACACGCTGACCGCGGCGCTTTCCGCGCTATAAGAGATTATCATGCCCCTTCACCCCATTGTGCACGAGGTCACCGAGCGCATTCGCGCGCGCAGCCAGGATACGCGCTCAGCCTATATCGCGCGCATCGAAGACGCGCGCAGCCGGCCGGATCGCGGCGAGCGGCTGTCGTGCGGCAACCTCGCGCATGGCTTCGCCGCCGCGCCGCTGGGCGACAAGCTGCGGCTGAAGGGCGAGGCGGCGGTCAATCTCGGCATCGTCACGTCGTACAACGACATGCTTTCCGCACATCAACCGTTTGCTGGGTATCCCGACCTGATCAAGGACGCCGCGCGCGCGCTGGGCGCGACCGCGCAAGTGGCCGGCGGCGTGCCGGCGATGTGCGACGGCGTCACGCAAGGGCGTCCGGGGATGGAATTGTCGCTGTTCTCGCGCGACGTGATCGCGATGGCGACGGGCGTGGCGCTGACGCACGACATGTTCGACGCGGCTGTGTGCCTGGGCACGTGCGACAAGATCGTGCCGGGGCTAATGATCGGCGCGCTGGCGTTCGGCCACATGCCGATCCTGTTTGCGCCCGCGGGGCCGATGCCGTCGGGCATTCCCAACAAGGAAAAGGCCAGCGTGCGCGAACGCTTCGCGCGCGGCGAAGCGAGCCGCGCGGAATTGCTCGACGCGGAAGCCGCTTCCTACCACACCGCTGGAACATGCACGTTTTACGGCACCGCCAACTCCAACCAGATGCTGATGGAGATCATGGGCGTGCATCTGCCGGGCGCGGCCTTCGTCAATCCGGGAACGGCGCTGCGCGACGCGCTGACCCGCGCGTCGGCGCAGCGCGCGATTGCGCTGGCCAGGGCGAAGTCTGCGCCGCTTGGGCATGTGATCGATGCGCGGGCGATCGTGAACGGCATCGTCGGCCTGCACGCGACGGGCGGCTCGACCAATCACCTGCTGCATTTGCCGGCGATCGCGCGTGCGGCCGGGATCGTCATCACGTGGGACGATTTCGATGCGCTGTCGCGTGTGACGCCGCTTCTGGCGCGCATCTATCCCAATGGCGGGGCCGACGTGAACCAATTCCACGCCGCGGGCGGACTTGGGTTCGTGATCCGCGAACTGATGGACGCGGGCCTTCTGCATGAAGACGTGGCGACGAACGCGGAAGGCGGCGTACGCGCCTATGCGCGCGAGCCTTTCCTGCAGGACGGGATACTCGCGTGGCGCGACGCGCCTCTGCGCTCGCTGGATGAAACGATTTTGCGCGGCGCGGCTGATCCGTTCGCATCGGAAGGCGGATTGAAAATGATGCGCGGCGATCTGGGCCGCGCGGTGATGAAAGTGTCCGCCGTGGCGCCAGAGCATCGCGTGGTCGAGGCGCCGGCGATGGTGTTTCATGACCAGGACGATTTCCTGCAGGCTTTCAAAGCTGGCGCGCTGGACCGCGATGTCGTGGCGGTGGTGCGGTTTCAGGGGCCGAAGGCGAACGGCATGCCGGAATTGCACAAGCTCACGCCCTCGCTCACGGCGCTGCAAAATAAGGGGCGCAAGGTGGCGCTGGTCACGGATGGGCGGATGTCGGGCGCGTCCGGGCAAGTTCCGGCGGCGATCCATGTGACGCCGGAAGCGCATGAGGGCGGGCCGATTGCGCGCGTGCGGGACGGCGACATTATCCGCGTCGACGGCGAGACCGGCCGCATCAGCGTGCGCGCCGACGATTTCGCCGCGCGCGCGCCGGCGACATTCACGCAACCGCAATTCGGCTATGGCCGGGAGCTGTTTCGCGCGTTTCGCACCGCAGTGGGCGACAGCGAGACCGGAGCGACGCAATTCTGGTGACGGCGATGCAGGATATCGATTCGGTGATGCGCGTCAGCGCGGTGATCCCGGTGCTTGCGATCGAGGACTTCCGATCCGCTGCGCCGCTGGCGCAAGCGCTCGTCGCGGGGGGATTGCGGGTCTTGGAAGTGACGCTGCGCACGCCGGCGGCGTCTGACGCCATCCGCGCGATGCGCACGGTGGATGGCGCGATCGTCGGCGCGGGCACTGTGCTCAATGCGGATCAGCTGGCGCGCGCGGTCGAGGCCGGCGCGGATTTCATCGTTTCGCCTGGCCTGACGAACACTCTGGCGGACGCGGCGCAGCGTGCAGGCGTCGCGTTTCTGCCGGGCGTGGCGACAGCGTCGGACATCATGCGCGGGCTGGACCTTGGGCTGTCGCGCTTCAAATTCTTTCCCGCGGAAACCAGCGGCGGCGCGGCCGCGCTGAAAGCCTTCGCGGGGCCGTTCGCTTCGGCGCGCTTCTGCCCGACGGGCGGCGTCACGGCGCAGAACGCCGGCGCGTATTTCGCGGCCGGAAATGTGGTGTGCGTCGGCGGTTCGTGGCTCGCGCCGGCGGATGCGATCGCCGCCGGCGACTGGGGCCGCATCACAGACCTGGCGCGCGCGGCGCAGGCGCTCCGTCCGGCATGATCGGCGCGCCAACGCTTAGTGCTTCTTGTCCCGTTTGGCGCGAACCGGCGCGCCCCTGCCCTTCTGCGGCGCCGGGCGCTTGGCGCGCGCGCCGCCTTCAACGAGACGGCTGGCGCGCGGCTCGGGCACAGGCTCCAGGAGAACCGCTTCATTGGGCAATTGCGCCAGTAGATGGCGCGCGGTTTTCTGGATGCGGCTGCGGGTGTCTTCTTCGACGTGATCGGAGAGGCCCGCCAACATGCGCACGGCCTCGATCGGGACCACTGCGCCCATGATGCGGCCATAGCGATCAAAACCGATGATCTTCTTATCGCCAAAAGACGATTGGAGCAGATCAGGAAATTTCGCGCGGCCTTCCGATGTGGAATAGACGAGTTGGCCCTCGCGCGACGTGGCGGCTTCTTTTTCGCGAAGTTCTTTAACGGTCTTCATAACCAGCCTTTTTCGCTTCCGGTCGCGCATCGCAATGCCGCAAAACCAATTGGCGTTTTGTCTCGCCCCCCGCGAAAAGTTTCTGTCTGGGTTGAATTACCGGCATGCTAACGAAGAGCCTTAATTGCTATACAACTTGTTCATTAAGGACGATTCTGCCGCAGACGGCGCAGTTTTGTTTGCGCCGCGCACCATCGCGACCTTTGCGCCCTTAAGCGTAACTTGCTCAATGTTGCGCGCAGGGGGGACTTGGACAAGGGCCGCGGTAAACGCAACCATCGCGAACGGTGAATTGCAGCGCGCCCATTGCCGCAGGCGCGGGCGCAACGGGATTAAGCCGGGCTTAAGCGAGGCGCGGCAGCGTTGCTTGCGTGAGTTTGCAAAACAATGCCTTCGCCCCGAGCAGCGCCTCGGCGGCGACGCTGGAACGCCTTGATCTGGATGGCGTTTTGGAGGCGTGCGCGCACGCGCTTGAGAGCGATGCGGCGATCTTCAGCGTGATGTCGGGCGGGCGCCGGCGGATACGGGCCGCGTTCGGCGCACCCAATCTGGACACGGACGCCGGCGCAGCGCTGTGCGCCAAGACGATGGGCGGCGTGCGCCTCGTGCGCGCGGGACCAACGCGCATGGCGCGCGATCCGCTGTTTCAAGAACTGCCTCATTTCAAAAGCTATTTTGCCGCTCCCGTGCGCCTGGACGGCGCGGCGATCGGCGCGCTCGCCGTGCTGGATCGGCGTCCGCGCCGACGGACCGCACGGCAAGAGCGCAGCTTGCAGCTGTTTGCGCAGATCTGCGCTGAACTCCTGCAACAGAGGCTCGACGCCGCGTTCATCGCGCGGCTGGACCATTTGCGTGAGACGGTCGAGCGCCGCGCCGGCATCGGCTTCTGGCGCAACGATCTGCAGACGGGGGCGGTGGACTGGACGCCGGGCATGATCGGCCTCGTCGGTCAGCCAGCGCAGGCGCTGTCGCCCGGCGATCACAGACCGCGCGATGCGGGGATCGGCGCGCTGGCGCCCCTGCCCTTTCCCGAAGCCTATCAGCGCACGATGGCGCCAGCGCCAGTCAGCCTCATCACCACGTTTGTCGATCAAGGCGGGGGCGAAAAACACATCCGGCTGGTCGGCGCGCCGCAGACTGACGGTTCGGGCTGCGCCATCGCCATGCAGGGCGCGGCCATAGACGAGACGCCGCTGGTGCGCGCGCTCGGCGCGACCGCGGGACAGGCGGAGCGCCTCGCAGATTGGGTGGACGCTGCGCCGGTGGCGCTTGCGATGTTCGACCGCGACATGCGCTATCTGCGCGTCAGCCCGCAATGGATCGCCGATTACGGCCTGACGAATCAGGTTCTGCTCGGGCGCACGCACTATGAGGTGTTTCCCGAAATTCCAGACCGCTGGCGGTCGCTGCATCAGCGCTGCCTCGGCGGGGAGACGCTGTCCCATCCCGGCGAAGAGTTCCCGCGCGCTGACGGCACCTCGCAATGGATCGCATGGGAAATCTGGCCCTGGCGCAATACTGGCGGCGAGATCGCCGGCATCGTCATGTGCACGCGCGATCAAACCCGCGAACTGGCGTTCACGCGGGAGCTGTCGCGCATGCGCGAGCGCGTGACGCTGGCGCTGGATTCGGGCGGCATGGTGGTGTGGGAGCTCGATCTGCACTCGGGACAATTGTTCATTGACGGCGATCCCGCCGCGGCGCTGGGGCTTGAGCGCGCGGACCTCTCCAATTGGCGCGCGGCGCTTGCGTGCGCCCATCCCGACGATCGCCCGGCGCTGGCCGCGGCGTGGCGAAAGCATGTGGCGGAAGAGGCGCCGTTCCGCGTGGAATTGCGCACGCACCCGAAGACCGGCGCGCCGCGCTGGGCGCTGTCGGTGGCGAAGGCGCGCAAATCCGCGTCCGGGGCCGTCACCGGCGCAGTCGGCCTCGTGCTCGACATCACCGCACGCAAGGAATACGCGCTGGCGCTGGCGGCCGCGAAAGACGCCGCCGAACAGGCCGGGCGCGTCAAAGCCAATTTTCTGGCGACGATCAGCCACGAAATCCGCACGCCGCTGCATGGCGTGCTCGGGATGGCGGACGGGCTGAAGCAAACGGCGCTGACGCCGCATCAAGCCAATCTGGTCAACGCCATGTCGGAGTCGGGAACATCGCTTCTGGCGCTGATGAATGACCTGCTCGACATCGCCAGCATCGAGGCCGGCGAATTGCGCATCGAGGAGCGCGCGTTCGAACTGGACGACATGCTGCGCCCGATCCTTGCCGCGGAGCGCGCGCGCGCGACCGCGAAGGGCTTGCGCTTCCTGGCGGATATCGACGCCTCGGCGCGCGGCGGCTTCCGCGGCGATCCGCTGCGCATTTCACAAATCCTGTTCAATCTGATCGGCAACGCGATCAAGTTCACCGATGCGGGCGAAGTCCGCGTTTCGGCGCGCTGCGAAACCGAGGCGGGCTCGCCGCGGCTCATCTTCACCGTGCAGGACACCGGCGTGGGCTTTGCGCCCAGCGAACGGGCGCGGCTGTTCCAGCGTTTCGAGCAGGGCGCTGTGCGGCGCGGCGGCGCGGGCCTCGGCATGGCGATCAGCGCGGCGCTGGCGCAGCGCATGGGCGGCGAAATCGATTGTGCGTCGACGCCGGGCCAAGGCTCCACGTTTTGGGTCGCGCTGCCATTGCCGCGGTCATTGCCGATCGAGCGGCAGTCCGCTCCGCTCCCGGCAACGGCGGCGCCAGAGCGGCGCATTCATGTGCTGTGCGCCGAAGACCATCCCGTCAATCGCATGATCGTGGATATCGCACTGGAGGACGCCGGCGTGGCGTTGCGATTCGCTGAGAATGGGCGGGAGGCCGTGGACGCCGCGCGGGTGGAGGATTTCGACATCATCCTGATGGACCTGGCCATGCCGGACATGGGGGGTATCGACGCCGCGCGCGCCATCCGCGCCCTGGAGGCGCAGTCCGGCCGGCCGCGGCGGCCGATCCTGGCGCTCACAGCCCATGACGAGGCCGCGGCCCTGGCGCAGGACGCCGACGGCGCGCTCGACGGCGTGGTCATGAAGCCCTTCACCGCCGAGACGCTGATCACCGCGATGCTGCGGGCGCTCGACGGCGATGCGCCCTCCTCCGAAGGCATCGCCGCCGCGGGCTGAGGCGGGTTGCTCGTTTGGGGCGGGCCTCGCGGGGCGGCGGGGTTTCCTATATGAGCGCGCAGGGACCATGCGGCGATGAAGTTTCTCGACCAATGCAAGATCACGATCCGCTCCGGCAATGGCGGCGGGGGAAGCGTGTCGTTCCGGCGCGAGAAGTTCATCGAGTTCGGCGGCCCCGACGGCGGCGACGGCGGCAAGGGCGGCGATGTCTGGGCGGAGGCGGTCGAGGGTCTCAACACGCTGATTGATTATCGCTACCAGCAACATTTCAAAGCCAAGACCGGCGGCCACGGCATGGGGCAGAACCGCCATGGCGCCGACGGCGAAGATGTCGTGCTGCGCGTGCCAGTGGGGACGCAGATTCTCGACGAAGACAAGGAGACCGTGCTGGCCGATCTGGTCGCGGCGGGAGAACGCGTGCTGCTCGCCAAGGGCGGCAATGGCGGGTTCGGCAATGCGCATTTCAAGTCTTCGGTGAACCAGGCGCCGCGGCGCGCCAATCCCGGCCTTGAAGGCGAAGAGCGCGTGTTGTGGCTGCGGCTGAAGCTGATCGCCGATGCGGGGCTGGTGGGTCTGCCGAACGCGGGGAAGTCCACGTTCCTGCGCGCGGCAAGCGCGGCCAAGCCGAAGGTGGCGGCGTATCCGTTCACGACGCTGCATCCGCATCTGGGCGTGGTGGACTTGAACGAAAACGAGCGCTTCGTGCTGGCCGACATTCCAGGCCTGATCGAGGGCGCGCATGAAGGCGCGGGTCTCGGCGACCGTTTTCTCGGGCATCTGGAGCGCTGCGCGGCGCTGCTGCATTTGATTGATGCGACATCCGACAGCCCGACGCGCGATTATCGTACCGTGCGCGCCGAACTGGAGGCGTATGGCGCGGGCCTTGAGGACAAGCCGGAGCTGGTGGCGCTGAACAAGATCGACGCGCTGACCGAAGCGGAGGTCAACCGCAAGCGCGCGGCGCTGTCGCGCGCCATCGGCAAGCCGGTGCTGATTACGTCTGGCGTATCTGGCGCTGGCGTGGTGGAGGCGTTGCGCGCGATGGCGGCGATCGTGCGCGGGCGTGACGCCGAAGACCGCGCGCCCTCCCCGCTTTCCGCCGACGAGTGGACGCCGTGAGCGCGGCGCTGCTGACATCGGCCAAGCGTATCGTCATCAAGATCGGCTCGGCGCTCTTGATCGATTATGCGCAGGCGCGTCCGCGTATGGATTGGCTGCGCGCCTTGGCCGACGACGTGGTCGCTGCGCGGCGCGCGGGCCAGGACGTGCTGATTGTGTCGTCCGGTGCGATCGCGCTGGGGCGTTTTGCGCTCGGCATGAAATCGAGCGCGAAGCTGGAGGAAAAGCAGGCCGCTGCGGCGGCGGGCCAGACGCGGCTGATGCACGCCTATGAGAGCGTGTTCGCTGCGCACGACATTCCAGTCGCTCAAGCCTTGCTGACGCCGGACGACACCGAACGGCGCAGACGATGGCTGAACGGACGCGCCACGCTGCAGACGCTGCTCGATTTCGGCGCCGTGCCGATCATCAATGAGAACGACACGGTCGCCACGGTCGAAATCCGGTATGGCGACAATGACCGGCTCGCCGCGCGCGTGGCGCAGATGATGTCGGCGGACGCGCTGATCCTGCTATCCGATGTCGACGGGCTTTATGCGCGCGATCCGCGCGTCGATCCGCAGGCGCCGCACATCGCGGAAGTGAAGCAGGTCACCGCCGAGATCGAAGCGATGGCCGGGGGCGTGAACGCTCTCGCGGGCGTCGGCTCGGGCGGCATGCGCACGAAAATCGAAGCCGCCAAGATCGCCGCGGCGGCGGGCTGCGCGACCGCGATCGCCAAGGGCGATGAAGCGCGGCCATTGCAGCGGCTGCGCGACGGCGCGCGCGCAACCTGGTTCCTGCCGAGCGCCACGCCGCGGCAAGCCTACAAGGCCTGGATCGCCGGCGCGCTGGCGCCGGCGGGCGCGCTTGTCGTCGATGACGGCGCCGCTGCGGCGGTGCAGGCCGGCAAGAGCCTCCTGCCGGCCGGCGTGGTCGCGGTGCGGGGCGCATTCGAAAAGGGCGACGCGGTGCGCGTGCTCCAGGGCGAGGAGGAAATCGCGCGTGGGCTAGCCCGCTATGACGCCGATGATGCGCGGAAAATCATGGGCCTGAAGTCGGCCGATATTGAGTCCCGGCTGGGCTATGTCGCCGGCCCGGCCCTGATCCATGCCGACGATCTGGTGACCCGCGACTGACCCGCTGGCACGAAAGTTGCCGCGCTCTCAACCCTAAGACCTGTTCACCATTCCGGCCGCGCCGGCGCCATGCCATCTCGACAGCACGGCGGCGCGGCGTGAAGATGCGGGTGGAGCGATGCGAAAGCCCCTGAAACGGGGCCTCGCCGCAGCGATGCTCGCGGCGATGGCCATCATCGTCTGGCTAGCGGCCCAGCCCGCGAACCGCGCCCCGATCGAGCGCGCGCTTTCGCTGCGGCCCACGTCTTCTCCCGTCGACGACGCTCTGGAGATTGTCGACCGCGCAACCGCGACCGGCGCCGACGATGCCGACCTCGCCGCGATGCGGGTTGCGGCGCGGCGACTTCTCTCTTCCGGCGAATGCGCCACCATCGATGCCGCCGCGCGGCCACGCTATGTCGTGCGCCGCGACGGCGCGGTGAAAACCTATGCGGCGGCCGGCGTGTTCATGCTCGGTTGCGCCCAGGAGCAACGGTATTTCGTCACCAATGGCGGCCAGCCGATCTCGTGCGGCGACACGCTGCGTTCCTGCCCGGCGGGGTCTTGGCGGCCTGAGCCCACGACATAGGCGGTCGTGTGCGTTTTGTGTGTGCAGACATTTGCGCTTAGGGTGCAGTCATGAACGCGCCCAATCCCACGCTCGCCCTTGAATCGGAGATGCTTGCGCTCGGCCGGCGCGCGCGCGCGGCCGCCGCAAAAGTGCGTGAAGCCTCGGCGGAGCAGCGCACGAAGGCGCTCGAAGCGATCGCCAGCCGGCTTGAAGCCGCGGCGGGGGACATTCTCGCTGCGAATGCGCTCGATGTCGCCGATGCCGTGAAAACCGACCTCGCGGCGTCCTTCATCGACCGGCTGACACTTGATGAGAAGCGCATGGCGAACCTGGTCGCCGCGGTGCGCGAGACTGCGGCGTTTGCCGATCCCGTCGGCGCGGTGATCGCGGATTGGGAGCGGCCCAATGGGCTGAAATTCCAGCGCGTGCGCACGCCGATCGGCGTGATCGCCGTGATCTTCGAAAGCCGCCCTAATGTCGCGGCCGACGCCGGCGCGTTGTGCCTTCGGGCGGGCAATGCGGCGATCCTGCGCGGGGGCTCGGATTCCGCGCGCTCGGTGGCCGCAATCGGCAAGGCGCTGGGCGATGGCCTAGCGGACGCGGCCCTGCCGCGCGGCGCGATCCAGATCGTGCCGACGCAGGATCGCGCCGCAGTGGGGATGATGCTCGCGGGGCTCGATGGGGCGATCGACGTGATCGTGCCGCGCGGGGGCAAGTCGCTCGTCGCGCGCGTGCAGGAGGATGCGCGCGTGCCTGTGTTCGCGCACCTGGAAGGCCTGTGCCACACCTATGTGCACGCCGCGGCCAAGGCGCATGAAGCGATTGCGCTTGTGGTGAACGCCAAGATGCGGCGCACCGGCATTTGCGGCGCCACGGAAACTTTGCTGATCGACAAAAAGATCGCGCCAGAGCTCTTGCCCAAGATCGCGGCGGCGCTGACCGAAAAAGGTTGCGAATTGCGCGGCGATCAGGCCGCGCGCGCGATCGTTGAGATGAATGCGGCGACGGAAGAGGATTGGCGCACGGAATATCTCGCGCCCATTCTTTCGGTGCGCGTGGTTGAAGGCGTTGAGCACGCCATGGCGCATATCGCGGAGTACGGCTCCGGCCACACCGATGCGATCGTCACCGAGGACGCCGCGGCCGCGGAAATGTTCCTCAACACCGTCGACAGCGCGATCGTGCTGCACAACGCCTCGACGCAATACGCCGACGGCGGGGAATTCGGCTTCGGCGGCGAGATCGGCATCGCCACGGGGCGCATGCATGCGCGCGGCCCGGTGGGCGCGGAGCAATTGACGACGTTTAAATACATCGTGCGCGGAACGGGGCAGACGCGCCCTTGACGCTTGCCGCGCGCTCAAATCGCACAGGCCTGCCGCGCGCATATCCCGGCATGCGCGTCGGGCTGCTTGGCGGGTCGTTCGATCCCGCCCATAGCGGGCATGCGCATGTCGCGGAAGAAGCGCTGAAGCGGCTGGGCCTGCATCAGGTGTGGTGGCTGGTTTCGCCGCAAAATCCGCTGAAGCCAGAAAGTTCGCCGCTGCAGGACCGATTGGCGAGCGCGCGCACGGCTGCGCGCGGGCGGCGCATGGTCGTCACCGATCTCGAAAGCCGCTGGGGCCTGCGCTACACCGCTGATACGCTCGGCGCGCTCCGGCGCGCTTATCCGGGCGTGCGTTTCGTGTGGCTGATGGGCGCTGACAATCTTTCCAGTTTCCGCAAATGGCGGCGCTGGGGCGAGATCTTGGCCGCGGCGCCGATTGCAATCGTCTCTCGCCCGTTGAGCGGTCCGCGCGCGCTTACCGCCAAGCCGTTCGTGCGGTTTGCGCAAGCGCGCCTTTCCAATTCCGCCGCGCGCGCGCTGGCCGATCGCCAAGCGCCGGCGTGGGCGTTTCTGCCGGCGCGGTTCGATCCCACCTCCTCCACCGCGTTGCGCAGGGGGAGGGTAAATCGGCCTGGCGCAGGATAAGGACGCGCCCATGACCAGCACGCGCGGACGTCCTCCGCATGACGACATCCTGACGCCAGGCGAGTGGCGGATCGTCAACGCGATCCGTCACGGCATGACCAGCCGCGAGATCGCGGCGCGCCGCGGCATCAGCGTGGACGCCGTCAAGTATCACGCGGCGAACGCGCTCGCGAAGCTCGGTCTGACGAGCCGCGCGCAATTGCGCCATTGGCGCGGCGCGGCGAAGGATTCGGCGCTGCATGGAAAGGAAACCGTCATGACCGGCGAACTCGCCCTCGGACCTGTGGGACAAATCGCGCGCACCGTGCGCGACATCGACGGCGCGCGCGTGTGGTATCGCGACGCATTGGGGCTGACGCATCTTTATTCGTTCGGCGATCTCGCCTTCTTTGATTGCGGCGGCGTGCGCCTGTTTCTATCCGCCGGCGACATCACGGATCGCGCGGAATCGATCCTGTATTTTCGCGTACCCGACATTGACGCAGCGTATGACGCGCTGCGCGCACGCGACATCACGTTCATCGACGCGCCGCACATGATTCATCGCCACGAGGACGGGACGGAAGAATGGATGGCGTTCTTCGCGGATCCCGAGGGACGGCCGCTCGCGATCATGGCGCAAGTGAAGGCGTAAGCGCCTTCGCGGGCGCAATGTGGCCAAGTCGCCGCGGGGCTGGTAGATTGCGTGCTTAACCAGCATGAAAGGACGACTGCGCTGAGCGAACACCCTGCCGCCCCGACGGGCCCCTCCGTTGGACGCGTTGCGCCCCCCTCGCCCGCCCCCGACGCTGATGCGGCGGCCGAGGTCATCCTCACCTCCCTTGATGAAGACAAGGCCGAGGACATCGTCGCCATCGACATCCGGGGCAAATCCTCCGTCGCCGACAAAATCGTCATCGCCTCCGGGCGATCGCAGCGCCATGTCGGCGCGCTGGCCGATCATGTCATGCGAAAGCTGAAGGATGCAGGCGTGCGCCAGGTCAGGGTCGAAGGCCTGCCGCACTGCGATTGGGTGCTGGTCGACGCCGGCGACGTGATCGTTCACCTGTTCCGGCCTGAAGTGCGCGCGTTCTACAATATCGAGCGGATCTGGGCGTCGGCGCCCGCCGCCAGCATGGCGTCCTGACCGCCGCTCCATGCGCATCGCCATCGTCGCCATTGGCCGCCTCAAGGGCGGACCCGAAGCGGCGTTGACGGAAGATTACCTGACACGCGCCCGCGCCGGAGGCCGAAGCCTCGGGCTGACCGGCTTCGAGGCCATTGAGCGCGAAGCCAAGCCGCCGTCGGATTCCCGCAAGGAAGCCGGCCTTATCCTGGCCGCGACCGCGCCGGCTGCGCGCACGGTGCTGCTCGACGAGCGGGGCGCGGAATGGAGTTCGCGCCAGCTCGCCGAAAAGCTGGCGGCCTGGCGCGACGGGGGGACCCCGGAGCTGTGCTTCTGGATCGGCGGAGCCGACGGGGCGGCGCAGACGCTGAAAGACCAGGCCGACGAAAAGCTGGCGTTTGGCCGCCAGACCTGGCCGCACCGGCTGGTCCGGGTGCTTTTGGCGGAGCAACTTTACCGTGCAGTGACCATTTTAGGGCATGCTCCGTACCACCGGGACTGAAGATTCCGGACAAGGGTTATGGTCATGGGCATTCTCCGCGGTCGCGCCGGGACCGCTGCGCTTCTGTGCGCGGCGCTGGCGTTGGCGTCTCAGGACGCCGCCATCGCGCAAAACCGTGCAACGGATGCTTCGCCGCGCACGCTGCGCCGCGAAATCGCCGCCGCCGATCGGGATCTTCGGGCGCTGCAGACCCGCGCGGAAGCCATTACCGCTGAAGCTCATGTCCTGCGCGCGGAAGCGACCGCCCTGCACGACCGACTGGCCGCGCTGGAGGGTCAGCAGGACGCAGCCACCGCTGCGCGCATCACGGATCGCGACGCCGTTGAGGCGCTGGTGATCGCTCAGATTTTCGCCCAGCGCGGCGGCCGCGACGCCCGCCGGGCCGGGGCGACCGCACAGCTGATTTCCGCAGACGCGGTGTCGCGCGCGGCGCAGCGCCGGCGCGAGGCCGATGCGTTGGCCCAAGAGCGCGCTGCGCTCGCGGCGGCGCAGGATGCGCTGGTCGCCCGCAATACGGCGCTGCAAGCGCAGCTGGCGTCCTTGCAGACCGATATCAGCGCCCAGCAGGCGCAGCGCACGCAATTGGCCGCCGACCTGCGCGCCGCCGAACGGCGCGTGGCGGACGCGGCCGCGGCCCGGCGCCGGGCGCGCACCCAGCAAGCCTCGGCGCAGCGCCCGCAGCGCGCGCCGGCGGCGGCGATCGCCGCCTCTTCGCTGCGCCCGATCCTGTCTCCCGCCCGCGCGGACGTGGTGCGCCAGTACGGCGAAACCGCCGCGGCAGGCCTGCGGGCCCAGGGCGTCACCCTGCGCACCGCGCCCGGGGCCGCCGTCGTCGCGCCCGCGGATGGCGAAGTCGCCTATTCCGGGCCGTTCCGCGGCTATGGCGACGTCTTGATCCTCAATCTCTCCGGCGGGCACGCGCTTGTGCTGACCGGGATGGACAGCGTGCGCGCCCAAACCGGGGCGCGGATCAGCGCCGGCCAAACTGTCGGCGTAATGTCATCTACTGTGACTTCGCCCGAGCTCTATGTTGAAGTGCGGCGCGACGGTCAGCCGGTCGATCCCGGCCGCTGGCTGGCTGCAACGCAAACCGCCAACAGGCGGACTGGGTAGACCCGTTCCCGATTTGATTGGGTCAATCAAATCGGGAACGGGTCTAAACTTGGGAATGGAGCGGTTCTCGTCCGAAAACCGATCCCCACTTTTCGGGAACCGCTCCGGGCGAATCGGAAGAGCTTGCGTTCGCAGGCTGAGACGGGTTGAACTGGTGTGGGCGGCGGCTCCCTGGAGTCGCCGACGAGGAGTGACGCGGATGCGTTTTGCTTGGATTGCGGCCCCGGTTGTGGCGTTGGCGGCGGGCGTCGGCGCGCTGGCGTGGTCGTCGCAGAACGATACCCCGCGCCGCGACGTCTACAGCCAGCTTGAGCTGTTCGCCGATGTCCTCGCCAGGGTCGAAACCGACTACGTCACCGACGTCAATGACGCTGAGATCATGCAGGCGGCCATCCAGGGCATGCTGCAATCGCTAGACCCACACTCGACGTATCTCTCGCCGGACGATTTCCGCGACATGCAGGTGCAGACGCGCGGCGAATATGGCGGCGTGGGCATCGAGGTCACGTCCGAGGACGGCGTGGTGAAGGTGATGTCGCCGATCGACGACACGCCGGCGAGCCGCGCGGGCATCCAAGCCGGCGATTATCTGACCGCCATCGACGGGCGCTCCATCGTCGGCCTGACTTTGAATGAAGCCGTGTCGCAAATGCGCGGGCCGGTGGGCACGACGATCGCGGTCACGGTGGTGCGCGAAGACGTCGAGCCGTTCGACGTTTCGCTGACGCGGGAAATCATTTCCGTGCGCTCGGTCACGTCGCGGATGGAAGGCGATATCGGCGTGCTGCGCGTGTCGCAATTCAATGAGCGCACCAGCGCGATGCTGCAGGAGCAAATCCGCAACATCAAACGTCAGGCGGGCGGGCGTCTGCGCGGCGTGGTGATCGATCTGCGCAACAATCCCGGCGGCCTGCTGGATCAGGCGATTGACGTATCAGACGCGTTTCTTGACGGCGGCGAAGTGGTCTCCACGCGCGGACGCCGCGCGGAAGACGTGCAGCGCTACAATGCGCGGCGCGGCGACGACATGGCGAATGTGCCGATCGTGGTGCTGATCAATGCGGGCTCGGCTTCGGCGTCGGAAATCGTCGCCGGCGCGCTGCAGGATCGTAATCGCGCGCTGATCGTTGGGACGACCTCGTTCGGCAAAGGCTCCGTGCAGACTGTGATTCCGCTGCAGGGCGGGCGCGACGGCGCGCTGCGCTTGACCACGGCGCGCTATTACACGCCGGCTGGCCGCTCCATTCAGGGCGCGGGCATCGAGCCGGACGTGGAAGTCGCCGCGCGGCGGATGGATCCGGAGCGTCTGCGCCGGTTGTCGATGATGAGCGAAGCGGACCTGCCGCATGCGCTGGCCAATGAAGACGGCGCGGAACGCCGCGCGCCGCATGTGCCCGACGACATGCCGCCGGAAAATTGGCGGGAAGACGACGACTACCAGATGCATCGCGCGCTAGAGCTGCTGCAGCAAGGACAAGTGGCGGAGCGGTTGCGCGCGCGTGCGGGCTGATCGAAGCGGCGCGCGCAGCGATCTGCATTACGAAGCGGCGCAGGCGCGCAATGGCGCCAGACGATCGTTTGCGAAATCGCGCCGCCAGCGCGCATTGACGCCTGGCGCCAGCAGGACGGTGATCGCGCTTCCGCCCGGCGCGGCTGCGAAGTCGATCTCCTCAAAGGTGTAGCCGAACCCGCGCAGACGATAGGTGGTCTGCGCGGGGCTGACCTCGATCAAATCCGTCATCGGCAGAAGCGCTGCGGTATCGCGAAAGCAGGCGGCGATATCCGTGTGTGCGCGGGCGCTGGCGATGACTTCGCGTTCGGCCTGGGCGCGAAATGCTTGCGGATCGCGGATGCCGGATGGACGTGTCGCGCAGCCGGCGAGTGAAATGATGAAGATGGCGGCGAGCAGAAGCAAGCGTTTCATGATGGAAGTCTCTTCAGTTTTGAGATGAGAAAATTATTTCAGCGGCCGCGAAGCAACCCGACGCCGGTCGCGATGAGCCACAGCGCCAGGCCAGCAAAGCCCGCGATAGTGAAGAGCGAGAAGAGATCGCCAGATCGGCCAAGCGCGAGGGCCAGCGCCTCCCCCGTACCGGCGGCGATGGCCGTCGCCGTGAGAAGCCCCAGCGCCGCGGCGACAAATCTGCGCTCGAAGCCTTGCAGCGCGGCGAGTTGCGCCACGAAGAGCGCAGTGAGCAGCTGGCCCAGGTGTTCGCCGATTGCGACGCCGCCATAGGCGTTGAGGACCGCGAATGTGTGTTCGGCGGCTGCGCGCGCAGCGTCGCTTTCAGCCGGATCGGCATGGACACGCGCGAGGTCGGGCACGACAAACGTCCAGCGGAACAAGCCAACGGCCTGCATTGCGCCCGCGAGCGCGCCGGCGATGGCTGCGCCAACCGCCAGACCCGGCCGTTGGGCGATGCGCGCGGGCGTCAGCGACAGCGCGATCGCCAGCGGGATCAGCGCCAGCGCCGAAACGCCAAAGGCGTACCAGGTCCAGATCAGATCCGGGCCGCCGGCATGAAACGCGTGCAGCGCTTCGCTGGCGGGCTGGCGCAGGATGGCGGGATAATTGTAGGTCGCCGCGAGCAGCGCGTACGGCGCGTTGAACCCAATCGCCAGCGCGATCGCGCCGGCGCCGAGCAAAGGGCGGCGTTGGTTCGCAATGTCAGACATGCGCCGCGCCCCAATGCTGCGTCACCGCCACGTCAGCGCCGGAGGCGCGAGCGAGCCGCGCCAGCGCGCGGCGCACGATGCGCTGCAGCGCCGGCGGCGGTCCCATGAGGGTGATGTCGCCGGCGTCCAACGCCAAGGCGAGGTGCAGAGGGTTGCTCGGCGCCCCGCGGGCGAACGGGCCGTCGCGGCCGAGGCCGTACCAGGCGCGAATGAATTTCTCGAAGCCCGCGCCGCCGGCGACGACCGTGCGGAACGTCACCGGGGCGGCCGCTGCATTGCGGAAGGCATGCCACTGGCCGCGCTTGATCGTGACGCATTCGCCGGCGCGCAGCAGCCTGGGCGCCAAGTCCGCGCCTTGCCGCAGCTCCAGCACGCCATCGAGAACCGCGAAGGTCTCTTCATAGCTCTGGTGGCGATGCGGCGGCGCGCCGTCGGCTCCGCCGGGCAGCGTGAAGCGGATGGATGTGCAGGCGGCGCCGCGAAGCGCCGAAGTTTCGATGTCGGCACGTTCGCCGGTGGCGGGATTGTCCAGCCTCTCCGGCTCGGTCGCGGGCATGTGGTCGTGCATGGCTGGGCTCCTTGCGTCGCGCGGCGTTCGTCTACGCTTGTAGATTTATGATCTACAGGTGTAGATTTTTGATTGCAAGCCAATATCTACAGATGTAGAAATATTCATCCGCATGGAGGCCGAGGTGGGCGATACCCCGAAACGCGCGGCGCAGACGCGTGACCGCGAGGCGACGGAGGCGAAGCTGAAAGCCGCGGTCGGCAGCCTGTTGGCGCGGGAGGGGTTCGGCGCGCTGGGCGTGCGCGCGGTGGCGCGGGAGGCGGACGTCGATCCGATGCTGGTGGGCCGCTATTTCGGCGGCCTGCCGGGCCTGTTTGAAGCCTATGCTGCAAGCGCGGCGCATTGGCCGAGCGTCGCGGAAGTGACCGAAGACGGGGCTGTCGCAGCGCTGCCGCTTGCTGAGCGGTTGGCGCGCATCCTGTCGAACTTCGCGGAGGCGCTGTCGCGGCGGCCGGTGACCTGCGAAATCCTGGCCTGGGAGGCTGCGCAGCGCTCGGAACTGACCGATGCGCTCGATCGCGCTCGTATCGCGTGGGCGGAGACGATCGTGCCGCGCTATCTGCCGGAGCTCATGGGCGAGGATGCGCGGGCTGCGGACGCCAATGCCCTGCTCAGCCTGCTGGGCGCGGCGGTGCATTACATCGCCATCCGCAACCGGCACGCGGACCAGGACTGGGCGGGTTTCGGCGTGCGCAATGCGGCGGGCCGGTCGCGGCTGATCGCGGCGATCGGGAACATCTGCACCGCGACTCTCGGCGACGCTGCGGCTGTGCGCAGCGGCGCAGATGACCGCGAACGCGAATCCTGAGATTCTGTAAACGAATCAGAGGCGATGTTGCGCCGTCGTCTCCGCCTGCGGATCGCCATGAGATTTCGGCTGAATTCCCGTCCCGCATCCGGACGCCCGCGCGTCCACCCGATCTTTGTCGCCGTCGGCGCCCTCCTCGCCTTAGCCGGCGCGGCGTTCGCGGCGGTCCAGGCGCTGGGCGATCCGGCCGCCGGCGGGCCGCGGCAGGTGGTGTCGCTCAGCCCGGGGCCGGCGTCTGCGGAGGCTGCGCCGCGGCTGACGCTGGAGGACGCGCTGATCAGTGGAGACGGACTGCAGCTGCAAGACATGCCGCCCGCAGAAGTGCTGACGCCCGACGCCGCCAGCGCGGAAGCCGCTCAAGGCGAATTGCGCATCGCCGTGGTCAACGCCGACCGGCCGCGCGCCGCGGCCCGGCCGCTGCCGCGCGCGCCATTCGCGGGTATGACCGAGCCCGGGCCCCTGGGCGTTCTCCCGATCGTAGGCCGCAATGGCCGCACGCCCGCGCAAGCCTATGCCCGCCCGTTCAGCGGGCCAGCGCAACGGCCGAAAGTGGCGATCATTGTCGGCGGCCTTGGCTTCAATGCGCGCAACACCACGCAGGCGATCGACGAATTGCCGCCGGAGGTGACGCTGTCGTTCGTGCCCTATTCCGCCAATTTGCAGAGCTGGATCGATCGTGCGCGCGCCGCGGGCCACGAAGTGATGCTGGAATTGCCGATGGAGCCGTTCGATCCGGAGGCCGACGACACCGGACCGCAGACCCTGTTGGCGGCGGCGGAGCCGGCGCAGAACATCGCGCGGCTGGAAAACCTGCTCTCGCGCGGGGCGGGCTATTTCGGCGTGACCAATTATCAGGGCGCGCGGTTCGCGGCTTCGCCGGCCGCCACGGGGCCGGTGGCGCAGGCGCTGCAACGGCGCGGGCTGGCGTTCTTGAGCGCAGGGCTGGGCCAGCGCACGGCGCTTTCGGTCGAGGCCGCACGGGCGCGGCTGCCGCTGGCTTCGGCCGACCGCATCATCGATGCGCGGCGCGAGGCCGAGGCGATCGACGAACAATTGCTCAACCTGGAGGCGCTCGCGCTGCAGAACGGCAGCGCCATCGGCGCGGGCTTCGCCTATCCTGTCACGATGCAGCAGATATCGGATTGGGCGGCGGCGGCCGGCGACCGGGGCTATGTGCTCGCGCCGGCTTCAACGGTGATCGCCGCCCGCACACAGCGATGACGGCCCGCGACCCGGCGGCGTACCGCCCCAATGTCGGCCTGGCGATGTTCCATCCCTCGGGGCTCGTGTTCTACGGCAAGCGGGTTGCGACGCCTGGACCCTACCAATGGCAGATGCCGCAAGGCGGGGTCGATCCCGGCGAGTCCCCGGCGGACGCCGCGCTGCGCGAGCTGGAAGAGGAAATCGGCGTGCCGGCGCGGCTGGTCGATGTGCTGGAGGAAACGTCGGACTGGCTCGCGTACGATTTCCCGCCGGACCAGCAATCGGGGCGGTGGCGCGGGCAGCGGCAGAAATGGTTTGCGCTGCGCTTCAAGGGCCGCGACGCCGACGTTCGGCTCGATCTGCACACGCCCGAATTCGAGACCTGGCGCTGGGGCAGGCTGGCGGAAGCGCCGGGCCTGATCATCCCTTTCAAGCGGCCGGTCTATGAAGACGTCGCGCGGCGCTTCGCGCGTTATGCTGAATCGGATTCGCCGACACGATGAATTGGCGTTTGACGGCGCCGGATTTGCTCTCGAAGATGTAAGCTGCGTTACCGACGAACGGCGCCAGTATGCGGCGGCGAATAATAAGCGGGGAACGACCGATCGATTGATTTCGTCTGCGCTGCGCTGGGCGGCGCGCATTCGGCGAAGTTGGCGGCGAGAGAATGTGAGTGCGCAGCAGCGCAGTGTTTGGGGGCTCCCGCGCATGACGATACCGATTGTGTTTGTGCACGGCGCGTTTTGCGGCGGCTGGGCGTTCGACGGATTTCGTCAGCCCTTCGAGCAAGCCGGTTATGAGTGCCACGCGCCGAACTTGCCGTTTCACGAACGCGGCGCGGATCTCGATCGCCTCGCGGAATGCGGCGTGCGCGAGTACGCGCAATCGGTGGTGCATTATGCGCGCGGCTTGAAAGCGCCGCCGATTCTGATCGGGCATTCGCTAGGCGGGCTGGTCGCGCAGGTCGCGGCCACGCACATGGATGTCGCGGGTCTGATCTTGCTTGCGCCGTCGGCGCCGTGGGGCGTGATGCACACCACGCTTGAAGAGACAGGCAATGCGTTCGGCGTGGCGCTGCTTGGCGATTATTGGTCGCGGCCGATCCCGCCGGATTATCGCATCGCGCGGCGCTCGACGCTCGACCGGCTCGAACGCAATGACGCGCGGCGCTCGTTTGCGCGATTCGCGCCGGAATCGGGGCGCGCGATTTTCGAAACTGTGCATTGGTGGATGGATCAAAGCATGGCCGCGGCGGCGCCGCCGTACAAGATCACCGCGCCGCTTCTGGCCATGGCCGGCGGGCAGGATCACGTGAATGCCTCGACGACGGTTCGCCGCATCGTCAATCGTTTCCCCGAAGCGCAAGCAGATTTCATGGAGTTCGCGGCGATGAGCCATTGGCTGATCGGCGAACCGGAATGGCGCGACGTGGCTCAGTCCGGGCTTGCTTGGCTCGATCAGCGCGGGTTGCAGGCGCGCAAGACCAAGAAAAAGCGCGGCGCGTTGAAATTGTTTGGCGCGGGCGAGCGGGAAGAAGTGCGGGGTTGAGGACTAGTCCTCAGGCGCCGCGCGCAGCGTGATCAAAGCGATTTCCGGCGGATTGAGAAAGCGCAGCGCCAGAATTGACGTGCCGATGCCGCCGGTGACGATCATCTGCTTTCCCTCTTCCTCGATGCGGCCGCAGGCGTAGCGCTGGCCGAAATGCGAGGGCACCACAGGCCGGCCGATGAGCGGAATTGTCACCTGGCCGCAGTGGGTGTGCGCGGCAAGAGTCAGCGCCGGCGTTGCGGGGATTCCAGGAAACACATCCGGCGAGTGCGACAGCACGATTTCCGGCGCGCCCGCATCGGCGCCTTCGCGCGCGCGCGCGTAGTCCGGCGCGCCGGTGACTTCATCCTCAAGACCGACGAGCGCGAACGCGCCGGCGTCGCGATCGATCATGACGTTTTGATTCCAGAGCGTGGCGACGCCAGCCTCCTGCAACGCGCTGGTGACGGCCTGGCGATCATACCAGACGTCATGATTGCCGATGACGGCAACAACGCCGAGCGGCGCGTCCAGCGCTGCAAGATAGGATAAGCCTTCGGCGATCTGCGCCCGCTCTTCCGGTTCGCGCCGAACCATGCGCGTGTGGCCGCCGACATAATCCCCCAAGAGGACGACGAGGTCTGCGTCCAGCGCATTTGCGCGCGCGACGATGCGGGCGACGCGTTCGGGCGGGACATGGGGAGACACGACATGGATATCGCCGATGGCGGCGATGGTGAGGGGCGCGCCGGTCCAATTGGGGCTTTCAATGTCGTACCGCCGCACGACAAGACGGTTCGGCTCCACGAACCAGGCGTAAACATTGCACCAATAGACCAGCTCCAACGCGGTCAGCACGGTGAAGGCGATCCAGCGCGTGCGCGGACGCAAGTCACGCCAGCGCTTGGCGAGACGCCACGCGCCGAAGATCAGGATCGGCAGGCTGACGAGCGCACCGATAAAGGCCGGCATGAGATAGGGATGCATCGCGCGCGGCTATAGCATGCGGCGCGGCGCTAATCCTTAGCGCATCAACGCTGCTTTCATGGCCTGTGCGCGGGCGAGCGCCCTTTCGGCCTGTGTCTTGTGAGCGTCATCCTTGGCGTCGCGCACGTCTTCTTCGAAGTCCTTGATGTCCTGCTCAAGCTTCGCTGAATCGACCTCGGCGAGATCCACGGCGTCTTCGGCGAGCACTGTCAGACCATCCGGCGTGACGTCGGCGAAGCCGCCATTGACGAAGATGCGGCGCTCATCGGCGCCGTTCATGATGCGCAGCGCGCCGGGCTTGATGGTGGACATCAGCGGCGCGTGATCGGGCAGCACGCCGAACTCGCCTTCGGTTCCCGGCACGACGACCTGATCCACTTCGCCGTGGAACAATTCCCGCTCCGGGGAAACAAGCGCGAAGGTGAGTTTTTCGGCCACGTGTTTGGTCCTCAGATCGTTTCGCGCGCGGTCACGGCGTAGCGCATCATCGCGCGATCGCCGATGCCGGCTTCATCCCAGGCTGCGCGCCAGGCGCGCATGTGTTCGCTGTCGCGATGGGCTTGCGCCGCTTCGGTGTCTGCAAAGCATTCGAACACGCGCACGAGATGGTCGTCTTCGGCGTCAAACGCGAAGCTGTACGCCAGGCAGCCGGGTTCGGCGCGGCTGGCGGCGATCATCGCGCGCATCGGCGCGAGCGCCTTGTCGCGCATGCCCGGCGCAATCCGCACGCTGCCCGCCAACACAATCACGCTTGTTACGCCGCTTCCGCAGCGAGGCGCTGAGCCTTGGCGACGGCGTCTTCGATTGAGCCGACCATGTAGAAGGCGGGCTCCGGCAGATGATCGTATTGGCCTTCAACAAGGCCTTTGAAGCCGCGGATCGTGTCCTTCAGATCGCAGAGCACGCCGGGCGAGCCGGTGAAGGCTTCCGCGACGTGGAAGGGCTGGCTCAAGAAGCGCTCGATCTTGCGGGCGCGGGCGACGACGAGCTTGTCGTCTTCCGACAATTCATCCATGCCGAGAATGGCGATGATGTCCTGCAGCGCCTTGTAGCGCTGCAGCGTTTCCTGCACGGCGCGCGCGGTTTCGTAGTGCTCCTTGCCGAGAATGTTCGGATCGAGGATGCGCGAGGTGGAATCGAGCGGATCGACGGCGGGATAGATCCCCTTCGCGGCGATGTCGCGGGAGAGCACGGTGGTGGCGTCCAAGTGCGCGAACGAGGTCGCCGGCGCGGGATCGGTCAAGTCATCCGCCGGCACGTAGATGGCCTGAACGGAGGTGATCGAGCCCTTCGTGGTGGAGGTGATGCGCTCCTGCATGGCGCCCATCTCGGTGGCGAGCGTCGGCTGATAGCCCACCGCGGACGGAATACGGCCCAAAAGCGCGGACACTTCCGAACCGGCCTGCGTGAAGCGGAACACATTGTCGACGAAGAATAGAATGTCTTTGCCCTGATCGCGGAAATGTTCGGCGATCGTCAAACCAGACAGCGCGACGCGCGCGCGGGCGCCAGGCGGTTCGTTCATCTGACCGAACACCAGCGCGCAGCGCGAGCCCTGCCCGCCGCCGTGCTTGTTGACGCCGGATTCGATCATTTCGTGATAGAGATCGTTGCCTTCGCGGGTGCGCTCGCCGACGCCGGCGAACACGGAATAGCCGCCATAGGCTTTGGCGATGTTGTTGATCAGCTCCTGGATCAGCACGGTCTTGCCGACGCCGGCGCCGCCGAACAGGCCGATCTTGCCGCCCTTCGAATATGGGCAAAGCAAATCCACGACCTTGATGCCGGTGACGAGAATTTCCGGCAGCGGCTTTTGATCGACGAAGGCCGGCGCGGGCTGGTGAATGCCGCGGGTGGTTTCCGCACGAACCGGGCCGGCTTCATCGATCGGCTCGCCGATGACGTTCAGGATGCGGCCCAGCGTTTCCTCGCCGACCGGCACGGCGATCGGGCTGCCGGTGTCGGTGACGTCCTGGCCGCGCACGAGACCTTCGGTGGAGTCCATCGCGATCGTGCGCACAGTGCTCTCGCCCAAGTGCGTGGCGACTTCGAGAACGAGGCGATTGCCGCGATTGGTCGTTTCCAGGGCGTTGTAAATATCGGGGAGATGGCCGTCGAACTCGACGTCGACGACGGCGCCGATCACTTGCGCCACTTTGCCCTTCATCGGTGCGGTCATTGCAGTTCTCTCTCGGAATTCAATATGGGATCAGACGACGACAAGTTCGACCGGCATGTTGCCGCGCGTGGCGTTGGAATAGGGACAGACCTGGTGCGCCGCTTCGACCAGCGCGCGCGCGGCGGCGGCGTCCATGCCGGGCAGCGAGACGGTGAGCTTGGCCTCCAGCGCAAAGCCGCCGGCGGCGCTGCGCCCGATGCCGACTTCGCAGGTCACTTTCGATTTCGACGCATCGACCTTCTGTTGCCCTGCCACAAACAACAGTGCGGAGCCGAAGCACGAGGCGTAGCCCATCGCGAACAATTGCTCGGGGTTGGAGCCCTGCCCGTCGCCGCCCATGTCTTTCGGGATCGATGTGGCGACCCACAGGCCGCCTTCATCGAGGTGCGTCTTGCCGTTGCGGCCGCCCGTCGCGGTGGCCGCGGTGCGATAGAGAACGTCTGTCGGTCCTGACATGTCGCGCTCCTTAAAGGGCTTCCGCGCCGGAGATGATTTCGATCAGCTCCTTGGTGATGTTGGCCTGACGCTGGCGGTTGTAGCGCAGCGTGAGCTTCTGGATCAGGTCGCCGGCGTTGCGCGTGGCGTTGTCCATCGCCGACATTTGCGCGCCATAGAAGCCGGCCTGATTTTCCAAGAGCGCCTGCAGGATTTGGCCGTCGACATAGCGCGGCAGAAGCGCGTCGAGAATCTCCGCCTCGCCAGGCTCATAGATATAGGCCGCGCCTTTGAGGTCCGGCGGTTCGGCGCCTTGCGGCGCGACGGCGGGAATCAGTTGGCGCACGGTTGGGATTTGGCTGATCACTGAACGGAATTGCGAGAACACGAGATGGGCGACGTCGAACTCGTCGGCGTCGAACATTTCGCGGACCTTGTCGCCGATCAATTGCGCGGCGGAAGCGTCGATCGTGCGGTAGCCGGACAGATCGATGTGGCCGACCATTTGCGCCGCGTAGAGACGGCGCAGCTGATCGCGGCCCTTCTTGCCGGCGGTGAGGATTTTCACCGTTTTGCCTTCGGCCAGCAGCGCTGCGATCTTTTCGCGCGCGGCGCGCACGATCTGCGTGTTGAAGCCGCCGCACAGGCCGCGCTCGGAGGTGGCGACGACAACGAGATGGACGCCATCCTCTCCCGTGCCGCGCAGCAATTTCGGCGCGCCCTCCCCCTGCACGGATGACGACAGATTGGCGATGACGCTGGCCATGCGCTCCGCATAGGGCCGCGCGGCTTCAGCCGCGCCTTGCGCGCGCTTCAGCTTGGCCGCGGCCACCATCTGCATCGCCTTGGTGATCTTCTGCGTGGATTTCACGCTGGCGATGCGATTGCGGAATTCTTTTAAGCTGGGCATCGCGGTTACGCGAACGTCCCGCCGAAGGATTCCAGCGCGGCTTTCATCTTGTCTTCGATGCCGTCCTTGGAGATGTCCTTCTTGTCGCGAATGGCGGCCAGGAGATCGCCCTGCTTGGCGCGCATCCAGGCGATGAGATCGGATTCGTAGCGCTGCACGGAATCGGTGGGCACTTTATCGAGATAGCCGCGCGTGCCGGCATAGATCAGCACGATCTGCTCTTCCACCGGCACGGGCGCGAACTGATCCTGCTTCAGCAGTTCGGTCAGGCGCGCGCCGCGATTGAGCAGCCGCTGCGTGGCCGCGTCGAGGTCGGAGCCGAATTTCGCGAACGCCGCCATTTCGCGGTATTGCGCGAGTTCGCCCTTCAAGGGGCCGGCGACCTGCTTCATCGCCTTGATCTGTGCGTTGCCGCCGACGCGCGACACGGAGATGCCGACGTTCACCGCGGGACGGATGCCCTGATAGAAGAGATCGGTTTCGAGGAAGATCTGGCCGTCGGTGATCGAAATCACGTTCGTGGGGATATAGGCCGAAACGTCGTTGGCTTGCGTTTCGATGATCGGCAGCGCGGTGAGCGAGCCGGCGCCTTGATCGTCGTTCAGCTTCGCGGCGCGCTCGAGCAAGCGGGAGTGCAGATAGAACACGTCGCCAGGATAGGCTTCGCGGCCCGGCGGGCGGCGCAGCAGCAATGACATCTGGCGATAGGCCACGGCCTGCTTCGACAAATCATCATAGATGATCAGGGCGTGCATGCCGTTGTCGCGGAAGAATTCGCCCATGGCGCAGCCGGCGAAGGGCGCCAGGTATTGCAGCGGCGCGGGTTCGGACGCGGTGGCGGCGACGACGATGGAGTATTTCAGCGCGCCCTTGTCTTCCAATGTCTTCACAAGCTGCGCCACAGTGGAGCGCTTTTGACCGACGACGACATAGATGCAGTAGAGTTTCTCGCCTTCGGACGCGTTCTTATCGTGGGCTTCGCGCTGATAGAGGATCGTATCGACGCACACGGCGGTCTTGCCGGTCTGGCGGTCGCCGATGACGAGTTCGCGCTGGCCGCGGCCGATCGGGATCAGCGCGTCGATGGCCTTGATGCCGGTCTGCATCGGCTCGTGCACGGATTTGCGCGGAATGATGCCCGGGGCCTTGACGTCGACGCGGCGTCGCTCGGCTGCATCGATCAGCGGACCCTTGCCGTCGATCGGTTCGCCCAGCGGATTGACGACGCGGCCCAACAGGCCCTTTCCGACCGGCACGTCGACGATTTCGCCGAGGCGCTTAACCGTGTCGCCTTCCTTGAGGCCGCGGTCTTCGCCAAAGATCACGACGCCGACATTGTCGCGCTCGAGGTTCAGCGCCATGCCCTTCACGCCGCCGGGAAACTCGACCATTTCGCCGGCCTGGACATTGTCGAGGCCATAGACGCGGGCGATGCCGTCGCCGACGCTCAGGATGCGGCCGACATCGGCGACCTGCGCTTCAGCGCCGAAGCCCTTGATCTGTTCTTTCAGAATTGCGGAAATTTCAGCGGCGCGGACATCCATCGGCGTGGCTTTCCTTTATGCGTCAGGCGGTTTTCAGAGCGAGCTTGAGGCCCGCAAGCTTGGATTTGATCGAGGCGTCGAACTGGCGCGAGCCGAGGCGGACGATGAACCCGCCGATCAGGCTGTCATCGACGCGGGATTCGGCTTCGACCTTGGCGCCGACGGCCTTTTCCAGCGCGCTCAGGATCGAGGCGCGCTCGGCGTCGGTGAGCGGCTTGGCGGAGATGATCTCGGCCTGGCGGGCGCCGCGATGGCGGGCCAAGCGGGCGCGGAAGGCGCGCGCGATCGCGGGCAAGGCGCTGGCGCGCCGGTTGCGCGAAACCGCGCCGACGAGATTGCGCCCCAGCGGCGACAAGCCGAGGCTTTCGGCGACGGCGACCAGGGCGCGGGTCTTTTCTTCCGGATCGATCAAGGGCGAGCCTGCGGCGGCGCGCAGATCGGCGCTCTGGGCGAAGGCGGCGTCGAGCTTGGCGAAATCCGCCTCCAGCGCCTCCAGCGCGTTGCCCTCCAACCCCAATTCAAAGGCGGCCTGGGCGTAGCGTTGCGCCGCTTCCGCGCCAGCCTCGTCGACCGCTTCAGCCACTTAGGCCCCGTACGATACGCCGCCGATGGCGCTGGCGCAGCGCGACGCTCCGCGCGCGGCCCTGCTCGGCAGCTGTGAATGGAAAACGCCCATGCGCCAAGGGCGCGGCGTCTCCGCCCCGTCCTGAGCTGCAGTGACGGCCCGATAGCATGCGCCCTTCCGGCTTGACAACCGCGCGGGGACGCGCCCGAACAGCGACAAAACCGCCCGCGCGCGGCGCCGATTTTTGGGGGAGTTCGGAGATGTTGGAAGCTGCCGCAGGGACCGCACCGGCCATGGCGGTATCGCCTCAGAAGATGCGCCAGGTCGTGGTCGCCTCTTCCGCCGGCACGATCTTCGAGTGGTACGACTTCTTCGTCTATGGCTCGCTGGTTTCGATCATGGCGGAGAAGTTCTTCGCCAATCTGTCCGACGACCTGGCGCTGATCTTTTCGCTTTTGACCTTCTCGATCGGCCTCATTGCGCGGCCGGTCGGCGCGCTGGTGTTCGGCAAGATCGGCGATTCCCAGGGGCGCAAAGGCGCGTTCCTGATCACGATCTCCATCATGGGGCTGGCGACGTTCGCCATCGGGCTTCTGCCGACAGCCGCGCAGATCGGCATGCTGGCGCCGGTGCTGCTGATCGCGCTGCGGGTGCTGCAGGGCTTTGCGCTGGGCGGCGAGTATGGCGGCGCGGCGATTTATGTCGCCGAGCACGCTGCGCACGGACGGCGCGGGGCTGCGACGGCGTGGATCCAGGTCGCAGCGTCGATCGGGCTCGTGGGCGCGCTCGGCGTAATCCTGACCACGCGTACGCTGATGGGCGAAGAGGCGTTTCGGGACTGGGGCTGGCGCATACCCTTCCTTGTCTCCATCGGCCTTCTGGGGATCTCGATCTGGATCCGGCTGCAGCTCGAAGAGAGCCCGGCGTTCAAGAAACTGAAGGAAGAAGGCCAGACATCGAAATCGGCATACGCGGAAAGCTTCCTGCACTGGGACAATCTGAAGATCGTGCTGCTGGCCTTGTTCGGCCTGATGATGGCGCAAGGCGTGTCCTGGTATGCGACGCATTTTTACGCGCCGGTGTTTCTTGAGCGCACGCTGAAGGTCGAACAGCGGACCGTGAACGAGCTGATGATGACGGTCGTGCTGTTGTCGGCCCCGTTCTACGTGTTCTTTGCGTGGCTGTCGGACAAGGTTGGGCGCAAGCCGATCATGCTGTTCGGCATGGTGTTGTTCGTGATCGCCTCGTTCCCGGGCTATCATCTGCTGCAGCGCGCGGCCAATCCGGCGCTTGAAACGGCGATGGCGCGCGCGCCGGTGACGATCCTCGCCGATCCAGCCGACTGCTCGTTCCAACTCGACCTCACGGGCGGCGCCGGGAAATTTCAAACCGGTTGCGATATCGCGCGCGCAGCGGTCACCGGCGCAGGGGTGAACTACACCACCGAGGACGCGGCGCCGGGCGCACCGGCGCGCATCCGGATTGGGGACACGATCTTTGTCGGCAGCGCCAGCGCCGAGGGCGCAACCCTGGCGGAGACCGGCGCGGTGCGTGCGGACGTGGCGCAGCGCTTGCGCGCCGCGCTCAGCACGGCAGGCTACCCCGCGCAGGGCGAAGCGGGACCATTCAATTTCTGGCTGGCGCTTGGGGTGCTGTTTGTGTTCGTGATCGCGGCGACCGCGCTTTATGGGCCGCAGGCGGCGGCGCTGGTTGAGTTGTTCCCGACGCGCATCCGCTACACGGCGATGTCGCTGCCGTATAATGTCGGCACGGGCTGGTTCGGGGGCTTGCTGCCGCCCACCGTGTTCGCGATCTCGACGACCACGGGCGATATCTATTCAGGCCTTTGGTTCCCCGTGATCGTGACCGCCATCGCGGCTGTGATTTGCCTGCTGTTCTGGCCGGAAACCAAAGACCGCGACATCCACGCCTGACGTGTTGCTCAGCGGCGGTTGCGCAGGCGATCGATGATGGCGCGCACGTCGAATTCATCGTCGCCGGCATAGCGCGGCGCGTAGGTCTCGAAGGCGCGCATCACCGCGTGATGACGCGGAGCGATGCGCTCCACGTTATAGGCGTGGGAGACGATGTATATCTCTCCGGCCTTGATCTGCTGCAGAACGATTTGCGCGAAGCGATCGGTATCCATGCCGAGCGCGGCGAAGCGCGGCTCCATCATTTCCGAGCGCACAAAGCCTGGGAAGATCACGCCGACGGTGACGAAATCGGGCATGTCTTCGCGGAACGCGTCGGTGAGGCCAAGCACGGCGTGCTTGGACGCGACATAGACTGCGATGTGCGGCACGGCGGGAAAGAATGCGTTCTCAGACCCAGTGTTGTAGATTGCGGAGGGCGTCCCCTGCGCGGCGAGACGTTTGCCGAACACGGCGCAGCCATGCCAGACGCCCCAGAAGTTCACGTCCATCAGATCGCGGGCCTTGGCGATATCGACATCCGTGACAGGCGCCGGCGGCAGGCTGACGCCGGCATTGTTCAAAACGATATCAACACGGCCATGCGCGGCCCAGGCGAAGTCGGCCAGGGCTTCGACGCTTTCCAACTTGCGCACGTCGCACATCGCGGCCTGCGCATCGACGCCCGCGGCCTGCAAGGCAGAGACAGCTTCATCCAGGCGGTTCTGGCGCGGTTCGCCGATGATGATTTTCGCGCCTTCGGCGCCGAACGCCTTGGCGAGCGCGAAGCCGATGCCAGGGGCGCCGCCGGTGATGACGACGATTTTGTCTTTCAGGTTCTGCACAGCGCTCACGCTTCGGTGCGGCGGATGGGCGCCGGCGCTTCGGGGCTGATGTAGCGCTCAAGGTCCGACCAAGGCAGTCTGACTTCGGCGCCGCCGAGCGCACCGGCCCCGCCGAAGGTCAATGGCGGGAAGAGCAGCACCAGCGCGTCCTGCGTGATGAGCCAGAATTGCGGCTTGGTGACGGTATCGCGCACATCGCTTTGCGGCGGGCGGAAGCCCTGGTCGCGGAATTGCGCGGTCAGCGCCGCCATCGCGCGCGTGGTGAGATAGCGCTCCCAGCCGGAGCCTTCGCGGAACACGGAGGCCGCTGCGAGCGGCTGGCCGGTGCGCATGTCCACGGTGACGGCCTTGAAGTCGGTGTTGGGGTGGGCCGCGCCCAACGCGTTTTCATACAGATCGAACCGCACCGAAATCAGTTCAGGGCCGGCGAAGGCGATCTGGTAATTGACCTGCTCTTCGGTGGCGTCCTCCAGGCGATATTGCGGCTGCTGCGCGACCAATTGATTGAAGCGCTGCAGTTGCGGCGTGTTGGCGTTGTCGATGCGGGGATAGCGGATGTCGCGCCCCACCGCGGGCGGCGCGGCGTCGCCAAGCCCGGTGGCGGCGGCGGTTTCAGCGCTCAACGTCTGCGCGTCGGTCACTTCGACGGTTTGGAAGGTGTAGCCGCCCGCCTCGCTGACAGCGGCGGTCGCCTGCTGCGCGCGCTCGCGCAGCTTGCTTTCCAGGCATTGCGACTGCTCGGCCGTGAGCTCGGCTGCGGGATCGATGACGCCGCAGGCGATGCGTTGGGCGGCCAGCCAGCGGCGCTGGTTCTGGATCAGCAATTGCGCGCCCTCGTCGGAGACGGATTCCGCCTCCGCGACGAGCGCGCGGCTGATCTGCGCGTTCAGATCGACCATCGCCGGGGTGGCGCACACCGCGCGTTCATACGAGGCCGCGCTCTCGTCGCAGACATTCAGCGCGGCGGCGACGCCCTCAGCCCCGGTCGGCGCAGCCGCCGGCGGCGGCGGCTCGCGCCCGCACGCCGAGGTCGCGCCCAGCGCCGAAAACGCGACCAAAACCAACCGCCATCGGGCCATGACGCCGCCTCCTTAAGCAGGCTGCACATGCCACAGCCAGGCTTTCGCGTCACGGGCGTTCGCGGCTCGACGGCAGGCGGGGCGCAGCTTAGGTCACGTGGCGATGCCCGTTTCGTCCGCCTACCGGCCCGACCCGCAATTTCAGAGCTTGGGGCCCGACTTCGCCGACCCGGTGGAGGCCGCGACGTTTCCCGAACGCACGGCGCGGTTCCTCAATCAGGACTGGGCGGAGCGCGTAGGCCTGGGCGGGCTGGTCGCGCATGAATGGGAGAACCACTTCGCGCGCTTCAAGCCGTTGCCGGACAACATGCCGACCCCGCTGGCGATGCGCTATCACGGGCATCAGTTCCGCGTGTACAATCCCGATATCGGCGACGGGCGCGGGTTTCTCTACGCGCAGCTGCGCGACGGCGCGGGCCGGCTGCTTGATCTCGCGACAAAGGGCTCCGGACAGACGCCCTATTCGCGCTTCGGCGATGGGCGGCTGACGCTGAAAGGCGGCGTGCGCGAAGTGCTGGCCGCGCAGATGCTTGAAGCCACCGGCGTCAACACGTCCAAAGCATTTGCGCTTTATGAAACCGGCGAGGCGCTGGAGCGGACGGATGAGCCCTCGCCGACGCGCTCGGCCGTGCTCACGCGGCTGTCGCATTCCCACATCCGCTTCGGCACATTTCAGCGGCTGTCCTATCTTGAACGGCCGGACCTCATGATCGCGCTCTTGAACCATTGCATCGCGCACTATTATCCGCATCTGGAGCCGCTGGACGGCGACGCGGCGGTTGAAGCGTTTTACGGCGAAGTGGTGGCAGCCTCGGCGCGGCTCGCGTCGCAATGGATGGCGGCCGGCTTCGTGCACGGCGTATTGAACACCGACAATCTCAACATCACGGGCGAAAGCTTCGATTACGGACCGTGGCGGTTTCTGCCGACCAGCGCGCCCGGATTTGTCGCTGCGTATTTCGATGAGCAAGGACTCTATGCGTTCGGACGGCAGCCGGAGGCGGTGTCGTGGGCGTTGTCGCAACTCGGCGGCGCGCTTTCCACGCTGTGTCCCGCCGAACAGCTCGAGCCGCATTTGAGGCGTTTCGTGGAGCATTATCGCACAGCGCTGCGCGACGCGGTGTTCGCGAGCCCGGCGATCGCGGCGCGCGACATCGAGGACGACCTGCAGTTCCTGCAAAACCTGTTCGCGTGGATGACGGATGCGCAGGTGGGCTGGCAACAATTCTTCCATGATTGGCGCGGCGGCGGTCACAGCGCGATCCGCGCCGCCGACGGACCGCATGGCCAGGTGTATGACGCGCTGGAGTTCTCCGCCGTGCGCCGCGCGATCGAAGCGCGGACCGGCGTCAAGGGCGCTGCGTCGCATCCGTATTTTCAGCGGCCGGTCGCGGTGACGATGACGATTGAGGACGTCGAAGCGATCTGGGAGCCGATCGCGGAGCGCAATGATTGGTCGAAATTTCAGGACAAGCTGAACGACATCGCCTTGATGCGCGCGGCGCTGGCGCCGGCGCGGCGTTAGACGTCAGCGTTGACGGACGGCTCTTGCGGTTCGCGATCGCGCGCATGCCGCGCGAGGTTTGGAAAGTCCGGCAGCCAGGATTCGCGGCGGATCGTCCAGAGTTCGTAGCTCGGCGTGAATTGATTGGGCGCATCGAGGGCGCCGAGATGAATTTCGACTTCATCGCCGGACCGCGAAAAGACCGAGGATCCGCATCGCGGGCAGAAATGCCGCCCGGCATAGTCCCGCGTTTCGCCCTCAATCGTCACGGCGTCGCGCGGATACACCGCGGAGGCATGAAACAGCGCGCCATGATGCTTGCGGCAATCCAGGCAATGACACAGGCCCACGCGGTCGGGATGGCCGGCGGCGACAAATCGCACCGACCCGCACTGACATCCGCCGGCGTAGCGCTCCATGTGTTTTCCTTTCGTGCGCGTGCGGCCGAAGAGTTCACGCTGCGGCTGGCCGCACCTGACCTTTGACTTCGCGGCGCACGAAACCGGCGGGATGTAGGAGCCGCGCAATATCCACCGACGCGCGCACCTGGGCTGCGTCCTTGTCCTTTTCCGCCTGCGACAGCGCGCTCCAAGGTTTGAGCTGGTTGTGCACCATAAGCTCATTGCTGCGCTGTTCGCCGGGTCGCCAGCCCGCCATCAAGCGTTCCGCCATCCAGCGGCAATGCTCCACTTCCGAAAGCCGCTGCACCACTTCATCGGGCAAACGCACTTCGGTTTCGCCGTCTTCGCCCTTGCGCGCAGGGCGCCAGCCGGCGTCCCATAATTTGATCAGGGCTGCGTCCGCGACGGCGCGGTTGGCTGCGCGATACGTCTCCAGCACATCGGACCAGTGCTTCATCGCGGCCTGCAAATCCTTCAGGCTCATCGCGTCGTGGTCGGCGATCTGCTTGTTGTAGTGCTCGTGCGCGATGGCGGCGCCGCGATCGAGCATGCCGAGAATGATGTAGTCCCGCGTTGCGATCTGCTGATGCGCGCCGAAGGCCTGCAGGTAAGCGTCCAATTCCTCGGTTTCGTCGCCCTTGGCGTATTGCTGGGAAAACTCCGAGCGGCTGGCTTCTTTCATGAAGATCGGCGCGGGCCAGGCATAGCCTTGATTGCAGATGCGCTTCAAAGACAGCGCAAGCTGGATATTGTCGCTGTCGGACCCCGTCGAGACGATGATCGCGGAAGGCTGGCCCCTCGCCTCCTGCAGGCGCTGCAGCAGCGCTGGATTGATCGCTTCGCCCAGCCAATCGAAGGGCAGGAACGCCACGTCGGCCGCCCACAGATGCGGGTGCGCGAAGGCTTCGGGATAGCGGGTTTGAAAACGCGCCTGATCGCGCGCGGGATCCGGGGTGACGAAGGTGATGCGCGGGGCGCCGAAACGCGCAGACCACGCGCTCATCAGCATGCGCGCGGCCAAGGCGTCGCCGGCTTCATCATAGCCGAACACCATCAGGTGCAGGCGCGGATGGCCGAGCTGTTCGGCGACATCCATGATCGTCGTGGACTCGGTTTGCGCGAGACAGCGCGCGGCGAGTTCGTCCAGCGAAAACGGCATCGGATCGACATAAAGCCGCGGCGGGCGACGCTTGCGCTCCTGCGCGCGCTTCACCTTCGCTTCGTGCTTGCGCATGACGTGGGCGCACATTTCGCGCGCTTCCTTCAACAACATTGGCGCGCGCGTGCCGATATGGGCATGGATCAGGCGGCGGGGCTTTTCATCCTGGGCCAGGCGCAGGAGCGCTGCCTCCACCTGCAGATTGGTTGTGTCGAGCTGCTCCATGGCGACGACGTGCGAGGCGCGATGCGCGCGCGCTGCGCGCAGCGTGTGGCTTTGGCCGGCGTCGCCTTCGACCACGGTCACGCCGTGGCGGCGCATGGCCCAGGCCGTCTCTTCCGTGAAGTGCTGACCGATGATCACCACACTGTCGCGATGGGCGGCGCAATCCTGCGCCAGCGACACCGCGGGCGGGTCGTCGCCGGCGATGACAATGTGATTGGATGCGCCTGCGAAAAACACGCGCGCGAGCGAGCGTCCAAGTTCGCCGGAGAAGGTGAAGACCAGGCCGATCACCGGCACGGCCAAGCCGGCAAAGCGGGAAATCTCGAGCAAGGCATTCGGCGGATTGAAGAACACGTCCGACGAGGCGATCCCGCCCAGCGTGCGATAGACCGCCTCCGCGGCCGGCTCGGCGGCGTTCTCCGTGCGCAGCAATTCCACGAAGCCGAGATAGCCCGCGATCAGCCAGACCAACGCCAGCAAGAACAGCACGCCCCACTTCAAGCCAGCGGCGCGCATGTGGCTCCAGACCATCAACCCGCCCGACGCGCGGGACCAGAAATTGGCGTGCGACCGCATCCCTCTTTCCCCGAGGCTCTTGCCCTTGGCGACCCCGGCAGGATTCGAACCTGCGACCATCTCCTTAGGACGGAGCCGCTCTATCCAGCTGAGCTACGGAGCCGTACATCCGTTATGGCGGACGCGGGCCACTGCGTCGATGGGAGGGGCTGATGCGGGGTCTGCGACGCGCGGCGCTGGCCGCGGCGCTTTATGGTTTGACCGGATGCGGACCAAACCTGGGCGACCTTGAGAAGGGCGAAGACGGCCGCGTTGCGCAGGTGATCGACGGCGACACGCTGATCCTGGAGGACGGCCTGCGCGTCACCCTCACCGAAATCGAGGCGCCGTATGGCGACGCGCCATTCGCGGCGCAGGCGCGCGCGGGCCTTGAGCAGCTTGCGCTCGCGCGGCCGGCGCGGCTGGCCTATGGCGGCTTGCGGCGCTTTGCGTCGCGGCCGCGCGCTGAGGCTGCGCCAGTGGAAGGCGAGGCGCAGACCGCGCCAGCGGAGCGCGACGCGCAGGCCGCGCCCGCGCCAGCCGAAACCGCTCTGGCGCAGGTGTATGTGCGGTCCGAAGGCGGGCGCTGGATCTGGCTGCAGGGCGCGATGGTCGAGCAGGGCTTCGCCTATGCGCGGCCGCGGAAGGACAATCATGCGCGCACGGCGGAGCTTTTGGCCGCTGAGGCGCGGGCGCGCGCGGCAGAGCGCGGGCTTTGGAGCGAGCGCGCCTATGCGGTGCGCACGCCGGCGCAGATGGAGCGCGAAGCCGAGACGCTGCCGGAGCGCTGCGGGCGCGGGCCGTTTCGGATTGTCGAAGGTCGGGTACGCAGCGTGTCGGCTAACGAAAACCGCGCCTATTTGAACTTCGGCGAGGATTATCGCACCGATTTCACAATCGCGGTTTACGGCGAGGACGCCGCTGCGTGGCGCGCATCGGGCCCTGATTTCCTGGCGCTTGAGGGCCAAAACGTGCGCGCGCGCGGTCGCGCGGGCCTGCGCGGCGGTCCGCTTCTGTGCCTTGAGCATCCCTCACAATTGGAAGTGCTGCCCGCCAGCTGATGCAAAATGGCCGCACCTGAGCGGTTCGAATATGCAGATTCGCAGGCTGGGTTTGCAAAGCCGCCAAATTGCGGCATGAAGAAGGCTGCGCACGTCGGCGAGAACCGCCGGTCTACAAGAAGCGCGGGGAGGAAATTGATGGCATATGGAAACGGCGCTTCGCGCTGGGCGATTTTAGCTGCATTGGGCGCGGTGGGTTTCGCCAGCGCCGCGCACGCGCAATCCACGTCAGACGAAATCGTCGTCACAGGCTCGCTGATCCGCGGTACGCCGGAAGATGCGGCCCTGCCGGTCGATGTGTTCACCGCCGTTGAGCTGCAACGCTCCGGCAGCCCGACCATCACCGAGCTGGTCCGGACGTTGGGCGTGTCGAGCGGCATCGACGGCGCAACCAACCAGTTCACCTCCAACGGCCTGGAAGGGCTGGGCAACGTCAACCTTCGCGGTCTCGGCCCGTCGCGGACCCTCGTGCTGATGAACGGCCGGCGGATGGTCAACGCCCCGTACGGCATCGGCGAAAGCGCACAATCGTTCGTTGACACTAACTTGATCCCCGCCAACGCCATCGGCCGCATCGAAGTGCTGAAGGACGGCGCGGCGGCGACGTACGGCTCCGACGCCATCGCGGGCGTCGTCAACTTCATCACGCGCCGCGGCTTCGAAGGCTTCGAAATCGGCGGCGACTACACTTTCGTCGACGGATCAGACGGCGATTACGGCGTGAATGCGACATGGGGTTGGCGCAATGGGCCGCTCGATGTGCTGATCGCCGGCGGCTATCAGTTCCGCAGCGAGCTCAGCACGCTGGAACGCGACTGGGCGATCCGGTCGTTCGCGGAGAATCCAGAAGGCGGTTTCTCTTCGATCTCCAATCCGGGCCGGTTCCTGCCCGCGTCGACTGGCTTCACCACCAGCATTCCCGATCCGGGCTGCGTCCCGCTTGGCGGCACGCTCGTCGCCAACCAGTGCCGATTCCAATTTACGCAGTACGACAATCTGGTTGAAGAAGAAGAGCGCTACCAAATCTACGGCGAAGCCAATTATGACTTCGGGGACGATGTCGAGTTCCATATCGAAGGCATGTATTCTTTCACGGACGTGCCGGAGTGGAAAACTTCGCCGTCTTATCCGCCGCAGGTGCTCACCGCGCAGTTCGTGCCGGGCAATCACCCAGGCCTGCTGAGCCTGATCAATCAGACCGGCGGCGCGACCTCCCCGTTCCAGGCCTTGACGAGCGGTTCGCTGTTCATCGGCCGCACGTTCGGCTGGGGCGGATTCCCCGGAACGGGCTACAATGCCCAACAAGGCTACCGAACCTACGAAGCGTATCGGGTCGCCGCGAGCCTCAGCGGGCAGTGGGACAATGGCGTCGGTTGGGACGCGTCCTACACGTTCATGCAGGATGTCGGCGAACGGCTCACAAACGACACGTACATCACGCGCCTGGCGTCCGCGCTGAACGGCCTAGGCGGCCCCAATTGCACGGGCACAACGCCCGGCGCCAATGGCTGCCTCTACTACAACCCGTTCTCCACCGCGATCCCAGCGAGCGGCGTGACCGGCGCACCGAACGCACTGTTTGATCCCACGGTTGAAAACACGGCGGAGCTCGCGAATTGGCTTACCGATCCGAGCCAAACCGAAGCGACGACGCGCCTGACCGTGCTCGACTTCGTGCTGAACGGTCCATCCGGCTTCGAGCTCCCTGGCGGCGGCGTCGATTGGGCGCTGGGCGTGCAATGGCGTATCGACGAATATGAGCTCGATCCGAATGACCTCGCCGACCTGACCGTCAATCCCTGTCCCGTGCTGGGCAGCACTTCCTGCGTGAACGGGACCGGTCCGTTCGCGTTCCTGGCCGGCACTACGCCAGCCAACCTGGACCGCGATCTGTGGGCGGCGTTCGGCGAATTGAGCCTGCCGATCACCGACAGCCTGGAAGCGCAGCTGGCGGTTCGGTACGAGGATTACGGCGGTGAAGTGGGCTCCACCACCGACCCCAAACTGTCTCTGCGCTGGCAGGCGACTCCATTCCTGGCGTTCCGCGCCTCGACTGGCACCACCTTCCGCGGGCCCACGCTGAACCAGTTGAGCGGGCAGTTCACAACGCTGCAGTTTGTGGCGCCGACGAACGCCTTCAAGGCGATCGACACGTTCGGCAATCCGAACCTGCAGCCGGAAAGCGCGTTCACCTATAATGTCGGCGCGTTGCTCGACATCGGCGGCTTCACCGGCTCGATCGATTATTGGAGCTTCGAGTTCGAAGATCCGGTGACGGTGGAGCCGTTCGACGCCATCCTCGGCCGGGTGCTGGCCGATTGCGCGCGTGAAGCCGGCGGCGCGACGATGACGGCGGCGGAACTGGCGCTGCGGTCACGCGTGACGTTCGCAACGAATTGCGTCGGCTCAAGCGTGCAGCGCGTGCGCACCAACATCATCAACGGTCCGACGATCGAAACGTCGGGCGTCGACGTGAGCGGCGAATATGAGTGGGTCAACGCCTTCTTCGGCGGCGACTTCACGCTCGGCGCGAGCGCGACCTATCTGGAGAAGTTCGAAGTCGGCGCGCTGTCGATCGAGGGCGTGCAGACGGCGGCGCAGCAGGACCTCTCTGGTCTGCTGAACCGCGGCACGGGCTATCGCTCGATGCCGGATCTGAAGGGCGAGCTGTTCGCCAATTTCAATGTCGGCGACCACAACATTCGCTGGATTTCGCGGTACGTCACTGACTACACCGACCAGCGCGCGACCATTACCGGCGCCGGGAAAACCATCGACAGCCAGTGGACGCATGACATCCACTATGTGTGGGAAATGCCCTGGGGCACACGGTTCTCCGCCTCGGTCAACAACGTGACCGACGAAGATCCGCCGTTTGCGCGGCTCGACCTCAACTACGATCCGTACACCCATAACGCGATCGGGCGGACCTATCGCATCGGGCTCACGCACCGCTTCGGCGGCGCCAACTGAGCCCTCCTCCCTTTCCTCTCGACTTAAGGCGGCCTCCGGGCCGCCTTTCTTTTTGCGCGAGTCCGCTTGAGCGCGGTCTCTTTCTGACCGCATTGAGGAGGAAAAGACGACGAAAGCGACGGAGGCGACGATGACTTGGTTCGTGAATCAGCTGGGGCCCAGCAAGGCAAAACCGTCTTCTTCGTCTCCAGCGCAGAACGCCGCTGCGCCAGCGCCGCGTCCCGCAGTCCCGCAGCCGACGCAAACGGCTGCGCCCCGACCGGCGGCCCCGCAGCCCCAACCCGCGCAAGCCGCAGCGCCGCCTCCACGCCCGGTCGCACCGCCGCCCCGGGTCGAGCCTGTCCTTGCGCCGCCGGCGCCGCCTCGGCCCGCGCCGCCGCGCGCCGCGGCGCCGCCGCCTCCCGAGCCGGAGCCCGAAAAGAAAAAGAAGAAGGGTTGGTTCGGCTGAGCCGACCGATCAGCCGACGAGGCCCGCTTCGACCGGATTGGGCGCAAGTTGGATCATCGCCTGGCGCAGCTTGCGCAGCGCGACGCTTTCGATCTGACGCACACGCTCTTTTGAGATCCCCAGACGCTGGCCGATGGATTCCAGCGTCGCGCCGTCCTCTTCGGTGAACTTGCGCTCCTTGATGATCATCAGTTCGCGCGGCGAAAGCGCTTTCAGCGCGGATTCGATCCACTGCGTGCGCACGCGCGCGTCATGGGCGTGCATGGCGGCGTCGTCGGGGCCTTCGCGATCGTCGGGCAGCGCGTCCTGCCAGGTGAGGTCGGCGTCTTCCGCCGTGGGCGCGTTGAGCGAGCGATCCTGCGCGGAGAGCCGCGCGGCCATCTGATCGACATCGGCTTCGGCGACGCGAAGCTTGGTGGCGATCGTGGTCCGCGCCTCCGGCGCAAGCCGGCCGCCGACATCGTCGATCTGCGCGCGCAGGCGGCGCAGATTGAAGAACAGCGATTTCTGCGACGCGGTGGTGCCGGTGCGCACGATCGACCAGTTGCGGAGCACGAAATCCTGGATCGAGGCGCGGATCCACCAGGTGGCGTAGGTGGAGAAGCGCACGCCGCGATCGGGCTCGAAGCGCGCGGCGGCTTGCATCAGCCCGACATTGCCTTCCTGCACCAGATCGTTGGCCGGCAGGCCGTAATGGCGAAATTTCGAGGCCATCGACACCACGAGGCGGATGTACGCGCTGGTCAATTCATGCAGAGCAGCCTCGTCGCCGTGTTCGCGCCAGCGGCGGGCGAGATGATGTTCGTGTTCGGCCGACAGCATCGGCGCGCGCATTGCGGATTTGGCGAATTTCTCGCCGCCGACTCGCATCTCCCGGGTTTCGGTGATCGCCATCGTCGTTCCTCGCGCTTGCGCTTCCATCAGTGCGTACGGCGCCCGATGGAGATGGATTGCACGGAGGGGCGGAAAGTTTCCGCTCAGTGATCACGAGCCCGTGAAGAGGCCCATCGCTATCAGATAGCTCTATCGCACGCATAGAAAAGGGCCGGACGTTTCCGCCCGGCCCTTCTCAAACATGGTCTGCACCGACCTCAGGCGGCTGCGGCGGCCTTCTTGGCCTGCAGCGAGGCCGACAGCTTGGCGACGGCGGCTTCACGGTCGATCTTTTCGACCGCGGCCAGTTCGCGCGCCATGCGATCGAGCGCAGATTCATAGAGCTGCCGCTCGGAATAGGACTGCTCCGGCTGATCGGCGTTGCGATAGAGGTCGCGCACGACCTCCGCGATCTGCACCAGATTGCCGGAATTGATCTTGGCTTCGTACTCCTGTGCGCGGCGGCTCCACATCGTGCGCTTGATGCGGGCGCGGCCCTGCAGGGTCTTCAGCGCATCATTGACCACCTGCGAGGACGCCAGCGGACGCATGCCGCAGGACTTCGCCTTCGCCGTGGGGACGCGCAACGTCATCTTGTCTTGCTCAAATGCGATCACGAACACTTCCAGATCGATCCCCGCGACAGACTGCTTTTCGATGCCGATGACGCGGCCGACGCCGTGCGCAGGGTAAACGATGTGGTCGCCCACCTTGAATCCGGCGGACGAGGACGTGCTGTTGCTGGCCATGAGTGTTCCTTGCTCCAATTCCCAACGCAGCCCGGTGCATGGCCGGGCGATCGATCACGCAAATATTCCCCGCGAGCGCCCGAAGCCTCGCTTTCCGGTGCTTCCCGCTCCTCTTGGTTCGCGCTACCGACAGAAGCGCTGCGACGTTTGCGATGCCAAGCAACGCAGCCGCGCGCCGCTCGAGTGAGGCCTAACCGCCTCATTCGTAAGCTGTCTGCATATCACAGAACCTTCATCTGCGGAAGGGCCGCCCCTGTGCGCGCCGCATGCGGCAGGGCGCCCGCCCCTGCCTCAACCGCATTTCTTTGTTGCGAATGATTCTTAAGACTGGTAGCTGCGTCTCAGTCTTAATAGCAAAACAACGGCGCGGGGCGCGGATGCGGGCGAAATCGAGGGCGAAGGCGTGGCTGGCGGCGACCGCGGCCTGGGCGGCGGGCGCGTCCGTCGCCCACGCCGAAGACGACGGCGCAGCCCAGTTCGAACTCGCGCAGGCCGTGACCGTGATCGGCGAGCGGCCGCGCTACGGCGCCGACGCATCGGCTTCGCCGCTGAAGATCGAGACCCCGCTGCGCGACACGCCGCAGGCTGTCACGATCGTCACGCGTGAGCTGATCGAAGACGCCGGCCTGCGCTCGATGGCCGACGTGGTGCGCTACGCGCCCGGCGTGACGATGGGGCAAGGCGAAGGGCATCGCGACGCGCCGACACTGCGCGGCAATTCCTCTACGGCAGATTTCTTCGTCGATGGCGGGCGCGACGACGTTCAATATTACCGCGACCTCTACAATTCCGAGCGCATCGAAATCCTCACCGGTCCGAATGCGATGATTTTCGGCCGCGGCGGCGGCGGCGGCGTCATCAACCGGGTGACCAAGAGCGCGGACGGCGCGCTACGCCGCGCCTTCACGCTGCAGACCGACACAGACGGCGAGGCGCGCGCGGAAATCGATCTCGGCGGCGCGCTGAGCGACGCCGTATCGCTCCGGCTCAATGCAATGGCGGAGGATTCTGAAAGTTATCGCGATTTCGTCTCGCTGCGGCGATCGGGGATCAATCCCGCCGCGACGCTTCGCTTGTCGCCGGACGCGACGCTTCAGCTGAGCTATGAGCATTTCGAGGATGAGCGCACGGTCGATCGCGGCGTGCCCTCGCTGAACGGGCGCCCTGCCCGTCTGAGCGCGTCGGCGTTTGTCGGCAACCCCGCGCTCAGCTTCGGCGAGGCCGACGTGGACGCGCTCGCTGCGGACTTGCGCTACGCGCTGACGCCATCGCTGCGGCTGCACAGCCGCCTGGTCTATGCCGAGTACGGCAAGCATTATCAGAACGTGCATGCGGGCGCGGCGGTCGATGCGCTCGGAAACATCCGCCTGCAGGCCTATGCCAGCGACACGGCGCGGGAAAATCTGTTCAGCCAGAACGATCTGATCTGGGAAGCGTCGACCGGGACCATCGACCACACGATCTTGATCGGCGCCGAGTTCGGACGCCAGGACACCAGCAATACGCGCACGCCGACCGACAACGCTGTCGGGTTCGTCACCGTCGCCAATCCGACGACGTTCGCGCCGGTTGCGTTTCTTTCCCCGCTGCAGACCGACAATGCAGTGCGGGCAGACATCGCGGCCATTTATGTGCAGGATCAGATCGCGCTTTCCGATGCGGTGCGCGTGATTGCGGGCCTGCGTTATGATCGCTTTGATCTGGAGGTCGATGACCGCCGCGCCGGAGCAGCCGATTTCAGCCGCACCGACGACCTCGTCTCGCCGCGCCTGGGGCTGGTGTACAAGCCCATCGAGCCGGTCTCGCTCTATGCCAGCTACAGCGTTTCCTATCTGCCGCAGTCGGGAGACCAATTCGCGTCGCTGAACGCAACGACCGCGGCGTTGGAGCCGGAAGAGTTTGAAAACATCGAGGTCGGCGTGAAATGGGACATCACGCCCGGGCTCGCGTTCACGGCCGCGCTCTACCGGCTGGATCGCACGAATACGCGCGCTGTCGATCCCATCACCAACCTTACTGTTCTCACCGGCGCGCAGCGCAGCGAAGGCCTGGAGCTGAGCCTTACCGGCGCCATCACGCCGCGCTGGGACATCATCGCGGGCTACGGCTATCAGGATGTGTCGATTACGCGCGACACCGCGTCGGCGCCGTCGGGGCGCCTGGTCGCGTTGACGCCGGAGCACATCTTTTCGGTGTGGAACAGCTATCAGGCCAGCGAGCGCATCAGTCTCGGCCTGGGCATTGCGTATCAGGGCGAAAGTTTCGCGTCGATCTCCAACGCCGTCACGCTGCCTGCGTTCACCCGCGTGGATGCCGCGATCACGTTTGCGATCACGGATTCGCTCGATGCGCAGATCAATGTCGAGAACCTGTTCGACGAAACCTATTGGCCGACCGCGCACAACGACAACAACATCACGCCCGGCGCGCCGCGTCTGGCGCGGCTGACGCTGCGCGCGCGCTTTTAGATGGCAGTGGATTGCTGAGAAAACGGGTGTAGTCATCGCGCGATGCCTCACCCGCTCGATAAACCCATCTGGTCCGCACTCGGCGGGCGGCAGGCGCATCTGAACCGCGGCGCCGGCATGGTGCGGCGGTTTCCGTCCGAAGTCAGCCCCTTCGCCGCGATCGAAACGCACGATGCGTCCGCCGCGCTGGCGGCGGCGATCCCGCACGGGGATGAGTTTTCCCTGCTCGAACGCGACCCGCCCCCCGCGCCGGACGGCGTTTTGCAGACGTTCGCCGATTGCGTGCAGATGATCGCCGAGCGATTTCCGGCTGGAGGTCCGCGCGTCATGCTTGAACCGCTCGGCAACGCCGACGCCGCGGAGATGCTGGCGCTCGCGCTCATGACGCGGCCGGGGCCGTTTCGCGCACGCACGCACACGCTGGGGCGTTTCCTCGGCGTGCGCGACAACGGACGGCTGATTGCGATGGGCGGCGAACGACTCGCCGTTGAAGGCTTTGTCGAAATCAGCGCGCTGTGCACGCATCCCGATGTTCGCGGGCGCGGCTATGGCGAAGCGCTGCTGCGCGCCGTGGGCCAGCGCATTCTCGACGACGGCGACACGCCGTTCCTGCACTCTTACGCCGCAAACGCCGGCGCCATCGCGCTCTATGAGAAGCTCGGCTTTCGCGTCCGCGCGCCCGTCATCCATGCCATTTGGAGACGGGCGGCGGACAGCGTCAGCGGCGGATCTTAGTAGCCCGGCGGGCCGCCATTGGCGATGCACGCGTCGAGCTCTTGCGCGCGGCGGCGTTCGCGACTGCGCGCGGTGACCTCGCCCGTGACGCCGCCGGCGACCGCGCCGATGGCGCAGTTGCGACCATCGTCGCCTCCGGCCAATGCGCCCACCGCGCAACCGGCCACGGCGCCGCCGCCGATGCGCGCGACGCGGCTCGGCTGGGAGAGCGACTGATCGACATAAGCGCGGCACGAGGCGGCGATCTCTTCACGCGACGGCCGGCGCGGCGCAGCGATCGGCGCAGGGGCCGGCGCTTGAGCTGCGACGCGCACAGGCGCTGGCGCGGCCGCAGGCGCGGCTGCTGTTTCGACAGGCTCCCCGCCTTCAATCGCGGCGCGCGCATCAGCGGCGAACGCGCCTTCGGGATAGGCGGCGAGATAGACCTTGTAAGCGGATTCTGAATCCGCGGCGCGGGCCTCTGCCCAAGCGTTGGCTTCATCCGCCGACACTTGCGCGGGTTCGGCGGCGGGCGCGGAGGCGAGGTTTGGCGCGCGCGTCGCAGAGGCGCCGCCGCCGGTGACAAAGAACACCACCGCCAGCAGAGCAGCGACAAACACGCCGCCGCCGATGAGTGCGATCAAAGCAGGCCGTTTCATGCAGAACCCCAAACAATTGCCTGAAGTGAAAAGTTCCGCAGCGCCGTATCATGGTCCGCCGGGCGCCACGCAATGAATTCGGCGCAATTCATTTTGCGTTAATCTTGCTAGTCCCCATCGCCAGGCTTGTCAGAGAAATATTTGTCGAATTTGTCCTTTTCATCCTTGAAGTCGTCGGCGTCGGCGGGCGCGTCCTTCTTCCGAGTGATGTTGGGCCAGATCTTGGAAAAGTCGGTGTTGACCTTCAGCCACTTGCCGTCGGGCGTATCTTCGGTATCGGCCTTGATGGCGTCGACCGGGCATTCGGGTTCACAGACGCCGCAATCGATGCACTCTTCCGGGTGGATCACCAGGAAGTTTTCGCCCTCGTAGAAGCAATCGACGGGGCAGACCTCGACGCAGTCGGTGTATTTGCAGCGGACGCAGGCGTCCGTGACGATGTAGGTCATCGATGAAATCTCTTTGGGATCAGTCTTCCGCGCCGCCCATGTGGCCGGGCTCGGAGGGTCCGTCAAGAAAGCTGTCCTGAAGGCCGTATAAGGCTTTGGCCTCCGCGGGCGGACCGCGGCGCACGCCGAGGGCCTCGATCCGCAGGCTCATCAGGCCGCGCGCCGCGCCGACCACGAGGACATCGCCGGGCCCGACCAGGGCGGCGGGCTTTTCCACCCGGCGCACGGCGTCGCCCCGGCTCAAGCGGACCGCGCCCTCCTCCACCGCGCGGGCGGCGGCGGCGCGGGTCTTGAACAGGCGCGCGCGCCAAAGCCAGACGTCGACGCGCACGCGCTCGGGCGTCATGGGCGGGTCCGCATCTGGGCCAGCGCCGCGAACGGCGCGCCGGCTTGGTCCGCACGAGGAGGCCGCCGTGGATAAGGCGGGCGCCACCGCGCGGGCGCATCGCCTTCGCCCGCCGCGACGCGCCGATATCCCAAGGCCTTGAGCGCGATGCCGGCGTCGCTGAGCGAGAGCCCGGCGATGCGCGCCAGCGCTTCCGTCAATGGGAAGTCCTTGGCCTGTCCGCGCGCGGCGCGGGCTGCGCCGGCCAGGCGTTCGACGGCATCGATCCGAATGGCGAAAGGGCCGACCGGACGCAGGCCGGCGGCGGCGTAGGTCTCCCAGCTGAGATCCGGGTCGCGGGGCAGCGCGAGCGCGCGGCGCGGCGGGCGGAACGGCGCGCCGTGGGGCTCTTTCTGAGTCCAGTGCCAGAGCGCGCTCAACAGCCGGCCGGGCTTCTGGCGCGACAGGCCCGCGACGAACGCCGTGTGGCGGCCGATGCGCACGCCAGTGGCGCGCAGCGCGGCGCGGTCGTCGGGGCTGAGCGCGTCGACCAAATCGGCGCAGGCGGCGCGATCCAGCGCGCCGGCGCTTTCGAGAAGCCGGAACGCCAAGCCGCGACCAGCGCCGCGCAGGATGTCGGATTCGTAGGCGGCTTGCAGTGCGACCAACGGCGCGAGATCGCGGGCGATGCGGGCGTGCAGCCAGGCTTCGAGGCGTTCGCGGGCGGCGCGGCGCAAGGGCTCGGGCGCGTCGGCCGCGCCAGAAAGCGTGAGCTTTGGCGCCAGCAGCGGACTGCCCGGCGCGATGCGCGCGATCGCGGCGCCGCGCCAGTGGACGCGGCCATCGAGATGCAGCGCGAAGCCCTCTTCCGGGTCTTGCGCGATCGCTTGCAGGCGGCGCGCAACTTCCGGCGCGAGCGCGCGCGCGGCGGCGTTGCGCACGGCGCGCGCCTCCAGACCCAGCGCGCGCGGATCGGGCACGAAGGACAGGCCATCGAGGCGGCCGACATGGTGGCCTTCCACCGTCACTTCGCCTTCCGCGGATACGCCGGCGAGCAGCGCGTCTTCGCGCTTCAAGCCGCGCAGCAGCGCGCTGGTGCGGCGATCGATGAATCGCTGGGTGAGCAGCGCGTGCAGCGCATCGGAGAGCTTGTCTTCGATTTCGCGCGCGCGATCGCGGAAGGCTGCGTTGTCGTCAAGCCAATCGGTGCGGTTGGCCGCGTAGGACCAGGTGCGCACGTGCGCGAGGCGCATTTGCAGCACGGAGAGATCGCCTTCGGAGCGATCGAGCGCATCGATCTCGCGCGCGATCCAATCGCTGGGCAAGCGCGCGCGCGGCGACAACAGGTGATGGGCGATGCGCGCGACAAGCTTGGCGTGCTCGTCGAGCCCGCTCTTACGGAAATCGGGGATCTGGCAGGCTTCCCACAAGCGGCGCACGGCGCGCTCGCCGCGCGCGCGATCCATCAATTCATCGTCGAGCATGAGACGCTTCAAGGTCTCTTCATCGTCGGCGCCGCGGGCGCGCAACAGGCCGGGTTGCTGCGGCGGCGCTTCCAGCGCTTTCAACAAGGATGAAACGCTATCGAAATCGAGATGCGGATTGCGCCATTCCAGCGCGTCGACGGGTTCGAATTCGTGGGCTTCGACGCGCTCGATGGTTTCTTCATCGAACGGCGGGCATTCGCCGGTTTCGCCAAAGGTTCCATCGGTGCGAAAGCGTCCGGCGCGGCCGGCGATCTGGGCGGTTTCATCGGGACGCAGCACGCGATTGCGCCGGCCGTCGAATTTCGACGCCGCCGCGAACGCGACGTGATCGACGTCCATGTTCAGGCCCATGCCGATGGCGTCGGTGGCGACGAGGAAATCCACTTCCCCGCTTTGATAAAGCGCGACCTGCGCGTTGCGGGTGCGCGGGGAAAGCGCGCCCATCACCACCGCCGCGCCGCCGCGATGGCGGCGGATCAGTTCCGCAATCGCGTAAACATCTTCCGCCGAGAACGCGACGATGGCGGTGCGCTTGGGCAGCTTGGTGAGTTTCTTGTGGCCGGCATAGGCGAGCGTGGAGAGCCGCTCGCGATAGGAAAACTCGGCCTTCGGCAGAAGCCGCCGCAGGATCGGGCGCATGGCGTCGGAGCCCAAGAGCATCGTCTCGCCCAGGCCGCGCGCATGCAGGATGCGATCGCTGAAGACGTGGCCGCGATCGGGATCGCGGGCGAGCTGGATTTCATCGACGGCGAGGAAGTCCGCCCGGCGGTCGAGCGGCATGGCTTCGACCGTGCAGACGAAATAGCGCGCAGATTCCGGGGCGATCTTTTCTTCGCCGGTGATGAGCGCCGCGGCGGCCGCGCCCTTGGCTTTCACCACCTTGTCATAGACTTCACGGGCCAGGAGCCTGAGCGGCAGGCCGATCATGCCGTCGCGATGCGCGAGCATGCGCTCGATCGCCAGGTGCGTCTTGCCGGTGTTGGTAGGCCCCAGCACCGCCTTGACGAGGGCTGGGGCGCGCGGCGGGGCCATGGGGGATGGATGGGCGGTTTAGGCGGAGATTTCAAGGCGGGGGTGGGGCTGGTGATCTCTTACCGCCACGCAGTTTTTCCTAATTCAGACTGAGACGGTACCGGTTCTTACCGCCCTGAACTTCTGCAGAACGAATCATCGACGAATCGCTAAACTTGATTCGTTGCTTGTGCGTTCACGGCTACATTTTGTGGTTAACGCATAAGTAACACACAATACTTGAATGGCTGGCGGTTTGTTTTGGACGAAGTCCCGGATCGCGCCTGCGGCGCGTCCGGGATGACCGGTCGCCGGCTCCGTCGCTGCGGCCGGTGCGAGACGACGGGCCCTGGGTCCCGGGTCTCCCTGCGGTCGCCCGGGACGATGGGATGGAGCAGGGGCGCCTTCGCCCCTGCGTTTGTGCGGCGCGGACGAGGGCGTCCGCGGTCCGGCGCGACCGTCATGGGCCCTGGCATGCGCCAGGGTCGAGCCCCGAATTGGGCGGGTGTCGGGGCAGGGGCGCCCTCGCCCCAGCGTTTGCGCCGCGCGGACGGGGGCGTCCGCGCTCCGGCTCTTCGCCGGTGGGGCAATGCAGAACCCCCTCGTCGCTCCGCGACACTCCCCCCTTGCAGGGGGGAGATGGGCGCGCGGCGGCTGGGCCTCAGCTCACTGAAAAGCGGCGGATGTCGAGCGTCACCAGGCCGTTGTCGGACGGCATCTGGATGCGCAGCGGGGCGAACCAGCCGTTCGAGAGCGGCGCGAAGAGGAACACCATGGAGGCCGCCTCCTGGGGATCGGAGAATCCGGCGATCGGGCGGAACTGCACGGCGCAGCGCACCGCCTGGCCGCTCCAGGCGCTGGAGCGGAAGCGCTCGCGGCCGTCGGCGCGCATGACAAAGTCAAACCGGGCGCGGCCGTCCATGAACACCCGCAGCGTGCGCGCGCAGGGATCGCGCTCGGACGTCAGCATGGCGACGAGCGCGGAGACCTGGTCGATCGTGCCGGCCTTCTGGGCTTCGGTGGCGGGGGGATCGCCCATGCCCATCGGGGGATTGGAGGTCGTCGTCGGCGCGCCGCCGGTCCAGGCGACGTTGACCACACGGTCGCGCCGGCCGCCGGAATGCTGGTAGGCCGAGGGACGCGGGCCCTGATCGGTGATGCGGCCGCGGGTGGAATAGCGGTAGTCCTGGCTGTCGCCGGCCATGGTGCGCACAAGGCCCGTGGCCCGGCGCTCGGCGGCGGCGGTGTAGGCCGCGCCGTTGACCCGGGCGTTGAAGGTGAACTCGCCGGCCGTGACCGAGCCGATGCGCACGCCATAGGCCGCATCGAAAGCCCGGCCGGGGCTGTCCTGCGCCGCCGCGGATCCCATCAGACACGCCGCCGCCGCAAAGGCCGCCGCCCAACGCTTCATGCCGAACTCCTCCGTTGCCCTGCCCTTCTATCGCGGGGGCCGTGAGACCCCGATGAACGAAATGGGGCGCAATTCCGTCGTGCTTAAACAGTTTTTCACGGCCCTTTGGCATAAGCGGGCGTTCGATTTGCGCGAGACCCGGCCCATGCCGTTGATGAACAACATTCCCGTCCTGATCTGTGACGACAATGTGCACACGCGGCGCATGGTTTCCGAAGTGTTGCGCCATCTCGGCTTCAACAAGGTCGAGATGTGCAAAACCGGCGACGAATTGCTCAAGCTGACGTTAGATTATCACCCGCGCATCGTTTTCACGTCGTCGCGCGTGCCGGGGATTTCGGGGCTGGAGTATACCCGCCTGATCCGCGCCGGGTTCAAGACCGTCAAACGCGAAACCTCCATCATCGTGATGACGAACACGCCGACCTCGGCGTTTTTGGAGGCCGCGCAGACCAGCGGCGTGGATGAAGTGCTGGTGCGGCCGTTTGCGCCGGCGGCGCTGACCGCGCGGATCGAGGCGGTGCTCGCCCGCCCGCGCCGGTTCATCGAAAGCCAGCACTATGTCGGCCCGTGCCGGCGCCGGCGGATGGTGGACGAGTATGCCGGGCCGATGCGGCGCTTCTCCGATCCGCTGGAGGAGGAAGAGGAAACGCCGATCTGGGAATCGGAAGAAAACCGCGCCCTGGTGCGCGAGTGCGTGCGCAAGATTTCCGAGCTGACGAAGGGCCTGTCGCCGACCGACCGGCGCAAGCTGCGCGAGATCTACGCAGCGGTGCAGGAGACGGAGGAACTGGCCGACGAGATGCGCGACGAAATGCTCGCGTCGGCGGCGCGGTCGTTCGGGCGCTACATCACCGGCATCGGCGCCTCGGGCGATATCGATCCGGAAGTGATCCGCACCCACATCGATTCCATGCAGCAGCTTAGCCAGCTGGGGGCGAAGGACCATGCCGAGCGGGAGGCCCTGGTGGCCGGGCTCGTCAAAGTGGTCGATAAGCGCCTAAAGGGCCGCACGGCGGAGTCTGGGCAGGCGGCTTGAGGCGCGCGGGCGCTTGACCCGGCAGGCCCGTTCGCTTAAGCGTCCCGGCTTCGTTTTCGCCCGCGGATTCCGCGCTGCAAGGCCTAATTCTGATGTCTCGCGTCTGCGACTTGACCGGCACGCGCCGGCAAATCGGCCACAAGGTCAGCCACTCCAACATCAAGACCAAGCGCGAGTTCGCGCCCAATCTGGTGGACGTCACGCTGCACAGCGATGCGCTGGGACAGGGCTTCAAGCTGCGCGTGACGGCGGCCGCGCTGCGCACGGTCGATCATGTGGGCGGGTTCGACGCGTTCCTGCTGAAGACCAGCGAAGACGTGATGTCGTCGCGGGCCGCGAAAATCCGCCGCGATCTGAAGAAGAAGCTGGCGGAAGCCAAGGCGGCTTAAGGCGTCCAATCGAACGCCATCAGCAGCGTGCGCTGGCGCGGGCTGAAATTGTTATCCGATACCAGATAGAGCCGCACGCCGCCGTTTGCGTTGGCGACCGCGGCGACGCCTTCGAAATTGTCGAGCGTGAGCGGGGCCGCCAGTTCGGCCAGCGTCGTCAAAGGCAGCGCGCCGGCGTCGCGGGCGAGATCGGCGGCTAAGATGCGCACAACGCGAATGCGCACGCCGACGACGGGCGCGTAGAAGCGTTGCAACGCGATCATGTCGCCATTTGGCGCCAGGTCGAACGCCACAAGGCCAAAGCCGAAATCGAGCGACGCCTGAAATCGCGGCGCCGCCTCGGTCGCGTCCGGCGGGACAAGCCATATCGGCGTGGTCGCGCCGCCGGCGCGTTCAGCGCCGATGAGCAACCGGCCGTCCTGGAGGATTCCCAGCGCTTCGGGTCCCTCGTTGGGATCGAGGGCGGCGGTTCCTGAGAGTTGTGGACCGGCGCGTCCGGGCGCTGCGGCGCCGAATTGCGCGAGGTCGTAGATGAGCACGGATTGCGAGCGCTCGAAGCTCACCGCGTAGCGGCCATCCGGCAGCTGGGCCAAGCCCTCGGAATCGCTCTCCGCTTTCGTGCGGAAGGGCCGCCCTTCCCCATCACGCAGCGCGCCCATGCGCGGCGCGGACACGCCGACGAGGCGCCCGGCGTCGTTCAGGTCGAGCTGCGCGGCAAACCAGCCGCCTTCATCCGTCACCGCGAGAAGCGCGCCGTTTTCGTCGACTTCGAGCGCGGACAGGCCGCCGAAGGCGCGATCCTCGGAAGACAGCTCCACGCCGCCGCGGAACGTCAGCGCGCCCACGCGAGACACCGAAGAATCTTCTTCATCGAGGCGCACCGCGCGCACGGTAAGTTCAATGTCGCGCCAGCCGTCGTCGCTGGCGCCGGCGTTGACCGGCGCGCAGGCCGCGGCGATCGCCAGGAGCGCCGCTCCCACTCCCAATCGCACCGCCATCACGCCGCCCGCGCGCGCAGGGATCGCATGCCCGATGCGCCGGAGGGCGGCTGCGCATCCTGTTCGTCGAACAGCTCGGCGAGTTTGTCGACCATGGCGCCGCCCAATTGCTCGGCGTCAACAATGGTGACGGCGCGGCGATAATAGCGCGTGACGTCATGGCCAATGCCGATGGCGATGAGCTCAATGGGCGAGCGCGTCTCGACCCAGTGAATGACGGCGCGCAGATGCCGCTCCAGATAATTGCCGGGATTGGCCGACAGCGTGGAATCGTCCACCGGCGCGCCGTCGGAAATCACCATCAGGATGCGGCGCTGCTCAGTGCGCGCGAGCAATCGATCGTGCGCCCATAACAGCGCTTCGCCGTCGATGTTTTCCTTCAACAGGCCTTCACGCATCATGAGGCCAAGATTGCGGCGCGCGCGACGCCATGGCGCGTCCGCGGATTTGTAAACGATGTGGCGCAAATCATTCATGCGACCGGGTTGCGGCGGACGGCCGGCCTTCAGCCATTCTTCTTTCGCCATGCCGCCTTTCCAGGCGCGCGTGGTGAAGCCAAGAATCTCCACTTTCACGCCGCAGCGCTCCAGCGTGCGCGCGAGAATGTCAGCGCTCAAGGCGGCGATCATGATGGGACGGCCGCGCATCGAGCCGGAATTATCAAGCAGCAACGTGACGACGGTGTCCTTGAAATCCGCTTCGTCTTCTTCCTTGAACGACAGCGCCGACATCGGATCGATGATCACGCGCGTCAGGCGCGCAGTATCGAGGATGCCCTCCTCCAGATCGAAGGTCCATGCCCGGTTCTGCTTGGCCAGAAGGCGGCGCTGCAGACGATTGGCCAAGCGGCCGACGACGCTTTGCAGCGGCTTCAATTGCTGATCGAGATAAGAGCGCAGCCGCGCCAATTCCTCGCTGTCGCACAGCTCTTCGGCCTGGACGACTTCATCGTGCGCGCGGGTGAAGACCTTGTAGTGCGCGTTGGGATCGTCGGGCTCTTCGCGCGGCGGCGGGCGCGTCGGCTTCTGGCCTTCTTCATCCGGCGGGGCTGCGTCTTCGGCGTCCATGTCGATATCGGAATCGATCATGGAATCGTCGTCGCGATCGAAATCCTGATCGGCCGAATCCATCTGCATGGATTGCTGATCGTCGGACTCGTCCTGCGCGCCGTCGTCGTCGTTGCCCTCCGGCGGGGCCTGATCCTGCGGCGGCTCTTGAGAGTCGCTGTCTTCCGGCTCGGCGGGAATCTGATCTCCGAGGTCGAGATCGCGGATGAGATCGCGCGCGATGCGGGCGAATTGTTCCTGATCATCCGCTGCGCCCGTGAGGCGATCGAGCGAGGCGCCGGCCTTGGCTTCGATTTCATCGCGCCACGCCTTGACGACGCTGGCGGCGGCGACGGGCGGCTTCAGTCCGGTCAGGCGTTCACGCACGATCATGGCGAGCGCATCGGCCATCGGCGCGCTGGCGCGATCGATGTCTTTTCTGAAGCCCTTGCGCTCATAGTTTTCGCTGAGCGCGGCGGCGAGATTGTTGGACACGCCCTTCAATGCGTTGGCGCCGAGCGCCTGGATGCGCATTTCCTCGGCGGCGTCGAACAGCGCGCAGGCGTCGGCGCCGTCGGGGCGCAGCTTCGCGTGCGCGGCGTCGTCATGGTAGGCGTAGCGCAGCGCGAGCGCATCGGCGTGGCCGCGCAGCCGCTCCGCATCCTGCGCGTTCAGGACGCGCGGGGGATGGGGCAGCGTGATCTTCTCCGCGCCCAGTTTGGGGCCTTCGGCGCCGAAGGAAATTTCCAGCTCATCGGCCCCGGCGAGCGCGCGCGTGGACTGCGCCAACGCGCGCTTGAACATCTCGGTCGGTGTTTCCTTCTGGCTCATGAGGACAGTGTAGCGGGCGCCGCAGGGGCGGCGGAAGAGGCCCTAGCGCAAGGCTTCGCGGGCGGCGGCCTCGACCTTCTGCAGCGGCATCAGGCGAAAGGTGGCGCTGGCCTTGGCGACGACATTGCCCTGAGGGTCGGTCAGGCGGCCTTCGGCAAAGCACGTCGATTTGCCGGCGCGCTCAATCCAGGCCTCGGCAATGACCAGGCCGGGCCGCGCGGAGGCGTAGAAGCTGACCTTCACCTCCAGCGTCATCGGCGCCATGTCGCGCCCGAACTGGCTGATCAGCGCGTGCGCCATGGCGGCGTCAATCCAGCCGGTGACGAAACCGCCCTGCACCACCCCGCCGGAATGGCACATATGCAGGCCGGCCTCGTATTCGATGATGGCGCGGCCGCCCTCCATCAGCGCAACACGGCGCTGGCCAAGCGTTTGGGGGAGGAGGTGTTGGGGTTCGGCTGACATGTATTGAATCAATGCAATCGCGCGGCTTGCGCGCCAAGCTCGATAATTCGGGGCGTGGGCCACGCATCGCCAAAGCTCAACGCCCCGACGATTTCGCCATCTCCGTTCCACCCGATTGCGTACACCCTCTCAAACGAAAACGCCGCGCGCCACATACAAGGGCCAGGGGCGCCATAAGTCATACGGTCCCAACCTTCAGTGCTTATCGAGATCAAAAGGCCTCGCTCTATATCGCTTTGAAAGGCAAAAGTCGGCGCAGCCGCGCCCTTCAGGGACAACAGAGATTCAAACTGAAACGCGCCAACAAGAAGATCCCTGGAATAACTTGCCCAACGCTGCGTTGGCGTTTCGCCGTCAATCGTGTCGTGATCCCATGCAGGCGGATCGATGCGCTGGCGTTCAAAACGCGTCGCGTAAGCGAGCGCGACGGTTTCGCTTTTTCTGAGCAGATCGCGCATGAACTCAGGCGCTCTGCGTTCAAATTCAGTTTGCACGCGTCCGCGATCTTGTGGAAACGCCTGCCCGAGCCAACTCGAATCGCTCGCGAAGGTCATCGGGCGCACTACCGGGGGCGGGCAGGCCCAGACTGGCGCGCAGAGCCAAACCATTGCGGCAATCGACAGCGCCGAGACTCGTTTCAAGAACGCCGAGACGCCTTTCAAACCCCCGCCTCCGCGAGGCGCAAGGCAAGGTCAGGCAGAAGCGCGGGTTGCAGAGGCGCGTCGAACGGAACCGGCGGCTCCTGCGGCCAATCCCCGTCGAGACGATGAACGTGTGTCACGCGGGCGCCGAGATCGACCACCCAATATTCGCGTACGCCGTATTCGCGGTATTTGGGACCTTTGATGTCGAGGTCTCTGCGCCTGGACGTGTCCGCAATTTCGATCACGAGCAAAACATCTGGCCCCTTCACCTGCGAAGGCTTCAGCGTCGCAGGAAAGATTGCGAAGTCCGGCTCAGGGGCGTGGTTCGGCGAAAACTTCATCGTAGAGTCGCAGGCGACAGTAATCGATTCTGGCAACCCTCTGTTCAGCCTGCCGTTAACCCACGCCTTGAGATCGACGTGCCGGTCACCTTCCCCCGCCATGACCCAGATTTCCCCATCCAGTAATTCCTCCGGCCCGCCTTCGTCGAGGATTCCTGCCCGGATGAGTGCGAGAACGTCGTCGAAGTCCCAACGACGGGGTTCCCCATAGGCCCAGATGTCGCCGTCCAGCAATTCCTCCGGCCCGCCTACTTCCAGGATTTCCGCCCGGATCATGGCCATGACGTCGTCAGACGTGAACCGGCGACGCTCGGCCGGAGCATCCAGTTTTGGGATAAGCGCTGCAGTATCCGCCATGCGCGTCTTATATCGCTTTCTGGGTCCTCAAGCCACCTTCACGCGCGTCGCGGCTTCGGGGAGATCCTGGCCGAAGGCGCGCTGATAGAATTCCGCGACCGTGGGGCGCTCCAGCTCATCGCATTTGTTCAAGAACGTCATACGGAAGGCGAGGCCGACATCGCCGAAGATTTCGGCGTTCTCAGCCCAGGTGATGACCGTGCGCGGGCTCATGACGGTGGAGATGTCGCCGTTCATGAAGGCGTTGCGGGTCATGTCGGCGACGCGCACCATGGCGGCGATCTGGCGCTTGCCTTCGGCGTTGTTGTAGCTCGGCGCCTTGGCCAGCACGATCGCGCCTTCGACGTCGTGGTCGAGATAGTTCAGCGTGGCGACAATCGACCAGCGGTCCATCTGCGCCTGATTGATCTGCTGGGCGCCGTGATACAGGCCTGTGGTGTCGCCCAGGCCAACCGTGTTGGTGGTTGCGAACAGGCGGAAATATTTATTGGGCGAGATGACGCGGTTCTGATCGAGCAGCGTCAAGCGGCCGGACGATTCCAGAACGCGCTGGATCACGAACATCACGTCGGGACGGCCGGCGTCATATTCGTCGAACACGATCGCCACGGGCCGCTGCAGCGCCCAAGGCAGAATGCCTTCGCGGAACTCGGTGATCTGCTTGCCGTCCTTGAGGACGATGGCGTCCTTGCCGACGAGATCGATGCGGCTGACATGGCTGTCGAGATTGATGCGCACCATCGGCCAGTTGAGCCGCGCGGCGACCTGCTCGATGTGGGTGGATTTGCCGGTGCCGTGATAGCCCTGCACCATGACGCGGCGGTTGAATGCGAAACCCGCCAGGATGGCGCGCGTGGTCTGGGGATCGAAGCGATAGGCTTCGTCGATTTCCGGCACCCATTCGGTCTTTTTGGAGAAGCCCGGGATTTTCATGTCGATGTCGACGCCGAACTCCTTGGCGGGGACCTCGCGGTCCGGCTTCAGGGCCAGCAGGTCGTCGACGGCTGCGTCTTTCGTCATTGTGCGTCCAATGGGCGGGGAAGGCCCCTTAGTTTGGCAAGGAGCGGCGCGGGTTTCCATCCCGTATCGCGCTTAACCTTGGGGCAAAACAACACGGACGCTGAGATCAGGCCAGCCCGCCGGCCTTCAAGGTCTGATAGGCGCGGATCACCTTCTCCAGGAGCGCCTCGGTGGAGCGGTCGCCGGCATTGGAGTCGGGGTGGTATTTCTTGACCAGCTCGGCATAGCGCGCGCGGACGGCGGCGCCGTCGGCGTGTTCCTCCAAGTCCAGCGCCTCCAGCGCCAGGGCCTGGGTGCGCGACAAGCGGCGCGCGCGGGGCGCCTCGGCGGCGCGGCGGCCGCCGAACAGGCCGTACGGGTCTTCCCGCCGGCCAGCCTGAAAAGAGCGCATCGCGGCGGACAGGCGGTCGGTCTTGGAGGCGCGGAACGACCAGGTCGGGCGGTGGCCGTATTCGGCGGCCTTCTGGAACGTCTCGAACTCGGTGTCGTCCATGTCCGCGAAATAGTTCCACCGGCGATTATACTCACTGGCGTGCTGCGTGCAGAACCACCAGAAGTCTTCCGCATCGCGCGCTTTCGGCGCCCGGTGGCGGCCGGCGCGCTGACATCCCATATGATCGCACGGATGTTCGCCGGCCGCGCGCGGACGATCCTCCGGCGCCGGTTTGTTGACGCGGATATCGACAAATTTCGGCCGGTAGTGGAAAGCGCCGGACATCGCGGCAGAGTATGGGCGCCGCCGACCATGGGGACAAGGAATTGACAGACGCCACGAAAGGCGCCTCTCGCGCCGCACGCATCGAAGCCGCGTTGCGCGCCGCATTGCAGCCCACGACGCTTGAGATCATCGACGATTCGAGCCGTCACGCAGGCCATGCCGGCGCGCAGCCGGGCGGGGAAACGCACTTCACCGTACGCGTAACCGCGCAGGCGTTTTCCGGCGCGTCGCGCGTCGCGCGCCAGCGCATGGTGAATGACGCTTTGCACGCGGAATTCGCCACCGGGCTGCACGCGTTGGCGATGGACCTAAAGGCGCCGGGCGAAGGTTAGTTTTTTTCGCGCGGCTCTTCGCCAAAACCGGTTCCCATCCTGGATCACGTCCAGGACAGGCATTTTGGCTGACGCGCTTTAGCGTCGCCCGCCGAATTGATTGCGCGCGACGACCCAGCGATGGATTTCCGTTGGGCCGTCATAAATGCGCATGGTGCGCAGCTTCGAGGCCATGAGATGCAACGGCAGCTCGCGCGTCATGCCCATGGCGCCGAAGGCCTGCATCGCCTTGTCCACCACGTCCCATGCCATCTCCACCGCGAACGCCTTGATCATGGAAATCTCGGAGCGCACGTCGCGGCCCTGATCGAGCTTCCAGGCGCAATCGTATGTCATCAGGCGTGCGGCGTGGATGTGGATTGCGGCGTCGGCGATCCAGTTCTGGATGGTCTGGCGTTCCGACAAGGCCTGGCCGAATGTGATGCGCTGGGGCGCGTAATCAAGCACCATATCGACGGCGCGTTGCGCCATGCCGATCGACCAGGACGCCATCTCGATGCGGCGCGTGCCGAGCCGCACTTGCATCGGCGCAAAGCCCTTGCCCTCTTCGCCCAGCAATTTCCAGCCTTCGACGCGGCAATCGTCGAGCGCGACCTCGTAGGTCGTCTGCCCGCCGATCATCGGGATCTTGCGCAGCACATTGAAGCCCGGCGCATCGCGATCGACGAGAAACGCCGACACGCCGTTGCGGCCGCCTTTATCCTTGTCGGTGATCGCCATGAGGATGGTGAAATCGGCCTCGACGGCCCGGGAAATCCAGATCTTGCGCCCGTTGATGATCCAATCTTCGCCGTCGCGTTCGGCGCGCGTGGTCATGCGCGAAGGATCGGAGCCCGCGCCCGGCTCGGAAATGCCGATCGCGGAAATGGTTTCGCCGCGCACATAGGGCGCAAGATAGGCTTCGCGCTGGCGCGGCGTGACGGTCGCCATCAGCATGCGCAGGTTCGGCGAATCCGGCGGCAGCGTATAGGGCGTGATCGTGCGGCCCATTTCCTCGTTGACGCCAACGAGCGCGACGTAGGGCAAATCGGTTCCGCCGACATCTTCGGGCGCATCGAGGCCCCAAAGACCCAATTCGCGCGAGAGCGCATCGATGCGCTTTTGCTCATCCGGCGAGAGCGCGGGCGTTTCGCCGGCGATTTCGCGGGCCAAGATCACGCTCTCCAGCGGCATCAAATGATCGTCAACAAAGCGCCGCACGAGATCCTTGATCATGCGATGCTCTTCGCTGAGTTCGAACTCCATCGCGCTCCTCCCCTATCCGATCGACGTCAGCGCCATGCGCGTCGCCGCGAGCCGCGCAAACGCCAGCATCATCGCTTTGCGCCGCGCGCCGGCCAGGGGCGCGACGGGTGCGGCGCGCACAATCGCGCCGCCGAACTGATCGGCGACGATCAAGCCCGGCTCGGCAGGCAAGGCGGACTGTGGAAATTGTTCATCCACCGCGAAATAAAACGCGTCGCAATAGTCCAGATAGTCCGGCCATTTGCCGTCGGCGGAAAAATCCGCGAGGCAGGATTTCGTCTCCACGATCCAGATCTCGCCCTTCGGGCCAAGGCCTACGACATCGGCGCGCCGTCCATTGCCGAGCGGCAGCTCCAGAACCGGCGCAAAGCCGTGATCGAGCAAGAGCCGTTGCACGCCGCGCGCAAGCGCTGCGGTGACGTCAGGCCGGGAGGCGGCGGCGCAGTCCATGGCCTATCGTTGCGCTCTTGTTAGGGAACCTCAAGCGCGAAGCGAACGTTGTGAGCCCGCTTTCAGGGAGTTTTTCATCATGGCTCGCTTTTCATGGTTGGCGGCCGTCAGCGGCGCCGTGCTTGCGGCGTCTTGCGGGATCGGCGCACCGACCTACCCCAGTTTCGGCGAAACCGCGTATCGCGTTGAAGGCATGACCTTGCCGCCCGATGGCGGCGCTGCAACGCCGACGGTCATTTACCGCGACGGACCGAAAATGCGCGTGGAAGCGATGCTTCCGCAATACGGGCAAGCCACGATCGTGTTCGATGACGCGACCAACAGCGCCTACGTGCTCAATCCGACTACAGGTCCTTATGCGCCGGCTGCCGCGCCGACGGCTGGCGTGACGCCGACCGCGGCGACGCCTGCGCCAACGTCCACGCCGGCTGCGCCAGCGCCGGGCGTTGCGGCCCCTGCGCCCGCCGCCGCGCCTGCAGCGCAAGCGGTCGGCATCGCGGTGCGCGTGCCCGACGCCGATGCGCCGCAGCCGCTTGAATCAGCGTGGGCCGCGCTGGGCGCAGACAACGCGGAGAGCGTCGGCGCGTGTCAGGGCGCAGGCGAAAACGGGCATTCCTGGCGCGCGAAGAATGCGGACCAAACCGCTGCGCCGCGCATCGCGTGCATCACCGATGACGGAATCATTCTGAGCATTCGCGAGAATGATCGCGTGCTGTGGCAAGCGACTGCGCTGCAGCGCGGCACGCAGGACGCGGCATTGTTCGGCGTGCCGCAAGGCTATCGGCTGATCGATCCGCAGGCTGTCGCGGAGCAAGTCAGCGACACGCTGCAGCAATTGGACAGCGTCACAGGCGACGCGCCGCCGCCGGCAACGCCTTGACGCGCGGTCGCGTGATCCGCGTCGCTCCCACGGCGCGGATCATGCGTCCGCACTTTCTCACGTGGCAATTGCTTGTCCTGCGCAGTATCCGCTCGACCAGGCCCATTGGAAATTGTAGCCGCCGAGCCAGCCCGTGACATCCACCGCTTCGCCGATGACATGAAGGCCAGGCACGCGCTTGGTCTGCATGCTCTGTTGCGAAAGCTCGTCGGTCTCGACGCCGCCGGCCATGACTTCGGCCTTGTCGAATCCTTCCAGTCCCGAAGGCGTGACACGCCAGTCCTTCAGCGCGCGCATGGCTTCGCGCAGCGCATCGTCGCGCACGTCGCCGAGCGGGCTCTGCGGGGCGGATTCGGCGAGGAACGCCGCGAGCCGCGCGGGCAGGACGCGCTCAAGATGCGACTTCACAAAGGCTTTCGGGCGTTCGCGCTTGGCGGCGACTAGTGCGTCTTCGCCAAGATCCGGCGCCCAATCCACGGCGATTTCTTCGCCGGCTTTCCAATAGTTGGAGATCTGCAGGATCGCGGGACCGGACAGGCCGCGATGGGTGAACAGCGCCGCTTCGCGAAAGCGTACCGCGCCGACGCGCAGGACCACTTCGGCGCTGACGCCCGCGAGCGCCTTGGTGCGCGCCAGCGTTTCCGGTCTCAAAGTCATCGGCGTCAGGCCGGGGCGAATGGGAGTCACGCGCAGCCCGAAGCGTCGGGCGATGCGCAGGGAGAAGTCGGTGGCGCCGATCTTGGGAATGGAGACGCCGCCGGTCGCCAAGACCAGATTGGGCGCGGCGAATTCGCCGGCATTGGTCTCCACAACAAAATCATCGGCCTTGCGCACGGCTTGAACGTTGATGCCCGTGCGGACATCGACGTGCGCGGCCGCGCCTTCGTCCAGCAGCATGCGAACGATCTTGCGGGCGGAGCGATCGCCTTCGCAGAACAATTGGCCCAGCGTCTTTTCGTAATGGGCGATGCGGTGCTTTTCGACGAGCGCAATGAAATCGGGCGCCGTGTAGCGCGCCAGCGCCGAACGCGCGAAATGCGGATTGCCGGAGACGAAGCGCTCCGGCGTCGCATCGCGATTGGTGAAATTGCAGCGCCCGCCGCCGGAGATGAGGATTTTCGCGCCGACCTCGGCGTTGCGCTCCAGCACAGCCACGCGCTTGCCGCGCTGCCCGGCGGTCATTGCGCACATCAGCCCCGCTGCGCCGCCGCCAATGATGATGACGTCATGCGTGCGCATCGTTGGCGTCGCCTGCCTTCTCATCCCGGCCAACGCGCAGCGCAGAGCCGGGACCTCGTGCAGGCGCACGCTCTGGTCTGCACGAGGTCCCGGATCGCTTCGCTGGCGCTCAGCGTCCGGGATGACAGGCGTTTTGACCTCTACTCGGCGGCGACCTTCGCCAACGCGTTCTGGTCGATGCCGAAATTGATCGTCTGCAGATAGCGGATGCCGTCTTCGGCGATGTCGTCGCCGACCATGTGGTCGCCTTCGGATTCGAACTCCTTGAAGTCGACATACATGGCGTAGAAGGGCTTGGTGCGCTCGGTGATGATGCCGGCGTTCCACAGCGTCTTCACGAGCACGCGGAAGATGTTGGTGGCTTCCTTCATGCGCTCGCGGCGTTCTTCATCGGTCGCGACCTTCTGGAACTCCTCCATCACCTTGTCGGGATCGAGGCCGAACTCGGCATAGATCTCGCGCATCTGGTGCGGGGCGACGAGGTTGAAGAGCAGCGTCTGGAAGCAGTGCGCGGCCCAGTTCTCGACGATCTCATGCTCTTCCTGCGTGAGCTTCGGAATGGTGCGGTCGGCCCAGATTTTCCCAAACTTGTGGTGGAAGGCTTCGTCCGTCATCACGAGCTGGGTGAGCTTGCGGGCGAGCGGGTCTTTCCATTCATTGTAGATCGTGGCGAAGGCGCCCATGGCGAGGCCTTCAACCAGCATCTGCATGCCGATGATTTTTTTGTAGACTTCCGGCGCGTGCACGATCTCGACCAGCAGGTCGGCCAGCACCTGGCCGCACGGCAGCGGACGGCCCCAGCGCGCCTTGATGTACTTGGCGAACGCGGTGACGTGGCGGCCCTCTTCGCGGGTCTGATTTGCGGCGTATTCCTGGGCGCCGGGATCGCGCAGCACGTGGCACAAAGACGCCGAGAGGTTCAGCGCGCCCTGCTCGCCATGCAGGATCGCCGACAATTGCCAGCGCGCCATTTCGTTGACGAACCTGATCTTCTGCTTGGGCTTGTCGGCGAAATATTCGGCGACGTAATCGGTTTCGAGCGCCGGGACGAGATAGTCCGGCATGATCTGTTGGTTCTCCAGATCGAAAGGCTCGGCGAAATCGATATATTTGGAATCCAGCGGGTCCCAGAAATGGTCGTGCGTGGCGGAGATGATCTTATCGAAAGCCGAAGACCGGTTCATGTGCCGCTCGACATCGAGCATGGCGCCGAAATCGGTCGGCGCGACGGCGTCATAGACTTCGTCCTTGGTGATCTGGCGCGGAAGCGCTCCGCCATCGGCCATATCTGTCTCCCTTCGTGTTCGACGCATCGGGACGGCGTTCGCCGCCTTTGCCTGCTTCTGGAGGTTTGCACGCTCGCAGGGCGAAATCAAGAAAAATGACGCTAGCGTCACCAATTTTGGCGGCACTGTGGCCGCGGCGGTCAGCGTGTGCGAAAACCCGCGGTCCCTTCACGAACGACAGCCAGGAGAAACAGCCATGGGCGCACACAAAGTGGTCGGCATCGGCGGCGTGTTTCTGAAAGCAAAAGACCCCGAGGCGCTGAAGGCCTGGTACCGCCAGAACATGGGCTTCGACATTCAGGATTGGGGCGGGCTGGGCTTTTCCTGGTCGACGCCGGACCGGCCGGACTTTGACGGGGCGACGATCTGGAGCCTGTTCTCCGATACGTCCGACTATTTCGCGCCCAGCACAGCCAAGGTGATGGTCAATTACGTGGTGGAGGACCTCGACGCATCGCTGGCGGCGCTGCGCGCGGGCGGCTGCGCGGTGGACGACAAGATCGAGGAGTCCGAGTTTGGCCGCTTCGGGTGGGTGATGGACCCGGAGGGCAACAAGCTGGAGCTGTGGCAGCCGCCCAGCATGAAGCCCGCAAGGGCCTAATCTCCAACATCCTCCACGCGCACGCGCAATTCGGTGGGCCGGTTGTTGCGCAGAACCGAGAGCGCGACCGTCTGGCCGATGCCCGCGGTCTCCAGCGCGTTGGTGAAGTCCGCCAGGCGACGCACGGGCTGGCCATTGACCTGGGTGATCACATCGCCCAGCACGCCGCGACGGACGTCAGTGCCGCGCAGGCCTGAGCGGGCGGCGGCCGAGCCCGGCTGCACCCCGTAGATGATGATCCCCTCCAACCCCAGCCGCGCGGACACGCTCTCATCCGCTGCGATGATGCCGATGCCGGGCGTGGGCACGCGCCCGGAGCGGATCAACTCCGTGGCGACGCGATTGACGGTGTCGATCGGGATCGCGAAGCCGATGCCGGCATAGGCGCCGGAAGGCGAGAAAATCGCCGAGTTCACGCCGATCACGCGGCCGGCGCTGTCCAGGAGCGGGCCGCCGGAATTGCCGGGATTGATGGCCGCGTCGGTCTGGATGACGTTGGCGATTTCGCGGCCCGAGCTGGTCGGCAGGCGACGCTCCAGCGCGGAGATAACGCCGGTCGTCAGGGTGTGGTCGAGGCCGAACGGATTGCCAATCGCGAACGTCGCCTGGCCGACCTGCAGCGTGGTCGAGGCGCCAATCGCGGCCGGCGGGGGCAAGGTGCGGGCGCCGTCAAGCCGAATGACGGCGATATCGTAATTGGGCGCGCGACCGACGACATTCGCGCGCAGAGTTTCCCCGCTGACCAGACGCACCAGAACGATGTTGGCGTCGCCGACGACGTGCGCGTTGGTGACGATGTGGCCGCTTGAATCCCAGACAAAGCCGCTGCCCGAACCGACCGCCTCGATGCCCGCCAGGGACTGGGCGACCTGCACCACCTGCACCACCGACGGCGCGGCGGCTTCGAAAATCCGGATCGTCGATTGCTCGGAGGCGGAGAACGCGCCGCGCACCGCGGCCTGGCGCAGCGTCGCCGGCCCTTGCGCCTCGGTCGGCGCGGGCACGAGCGGCTGCAGCACCAGCGCGGCCAGCGCGCCAGCGACGATGCCGCCGCCGATCCAAGCCCAGCGTTCGCCCTTCATGCGGCTCTCCTGCACGCGCGAGTGAAGCGCGGAAATGCGGTCATTGCGCGGCGGCCTAGCAGGCTGCTGAGAAAGTCTCGTGAGCCGCGACGGCGGCGATTTTTCGATTGGGGCAGAAGCGCGGCGGCGCCAATATCTGGATATTGGCGAGCCGCGCGACGAACCCCAAGCGGAAAAGCGCCCCGCATCGGATACAATCGAAAACGCCATGCATTGCAAAGCGTTGTGAACTGCCGCCTGTGCGGCCGGTTCGCGCTCTGGCTGCGTCGGGCCGGCTTGACGGGGCTCGCCCCGCCTGCGCCGTCCCTCCTGGCCAGACCACAAACCGGCTCGCATCGCGGCCCGCGATACTTTCTCAGCAGCCTGCTAGACCGGATCGGCCGGCATCGCCACCTTCTGCGCCATGGGCGTGCATCTTCCCCCTTCCCTCGACGATTTCGAGCGCTTGGCGCACGCGGCGTGGTCGGCCCTTCCGGCGCCGTTCCGCACGCTCGCGGGCGATGTGGTGATCCGCATCGAAGAGCTGGCCGACGAGGAGACGCTGCGCGATCTTGAGATCGACGATCCCTTCGATCTCACGGGCCTTTATGTCGGCGTCGACCTCACGCGCCGCTCCATCGCGGACCCCGCGCCGGAGTTGGCGATGGTGTTCTTGTATCGCCGCGCGATCCTTGAGGAATGGATCGACCGGGGCGATGAAGATCTCGGCCACTTGGTCGCGCATGTGCTGGTGCACGAGATCGGCCACCATTTCGGGTTGTCGGACGAGGCGATGGACGCGCTGCTCGACGCTGCGGATCAGCGGGCGAGCTGACGGCTGATCGGCACCGACAAGCGATCGGCCATGCCGAGCGACTGGCTGCAGTGTTCTTCCGGAGTTTCGAATTGCGGACGCAGCGGATCGTCGTCGGCGGCGCGCTGGACCTGCATCACGCACCGGTCCCAGGCGCGGATGTCGCGCATGCGCTGGCGTGTCGTGCGCGGATCGGCGGGCGGCGTGGGGCCCGGCCGTTCGCCAGGCACGATGATGCTCGATCCATCGCCATTGACCGGCGGCGGCGCGGGCGCGTCCTCCTGTGCGAAGGCGGTCGAAACAAGCAGCGCGCCAGCCAGCGCCGCGAGGAAAATCCGTTGCATCGTCAAGACCTCCACTGTCGATAATGTTGGCGCGCGGGCCGGACTCGACAACCCCTTTGCGCCGCGATCGAGCGCAAGCGCGCGCCCATTTCGCCGTTGCGGAAAGCGGTACTGAATTGACAAATGGCGCCTTGTCCGGCGGTGCGCACAGGCGCTGCAAAACCGCGCGCGGGCGTGAAACTTTTGTCAGAAATCGATATAGTGCTGTTATTTTCGGAACTACGCGAATAATGACGCATTCTTCACATTAACGCCGCGCGGATTGACCCACAGCACGACTTGCGCTTAGCGGTTCGCCGGGGGCACTCAGAGAGGGTTTCAGGATGCGTTTTTTCAAGCTGGTCGCAATTGCCGGCCTTGCTGCGACGGCGGCGGCCTGCGCCAACAGAACCGGCGATCAAACCATTGCGGAATATTGCGCCAATCCCGACCGCGCAAATTACGACATCTGCAAACAGCACAGCGACACGGAAAACGTCCGCACCACGTTGAGCGGACGCATCGCTGAAGTGTTCGGCGTCGCGTCCGACGCCCGCATGCGCGCCGACCGTGCGCAATCGACGGCAGACCAAGCGATGGCGCGCGACATCAATTGCGAAACCCGCACCGTTCGCAACCGCTCCACCGGTTCGTGCGGCGACGGCTACACGCTGACGAGCTGCGTGCAGACGCGCTATTATTCGAGCGCCGGCGGACTTTCGATCCTGCGGCAAATCAATGACAGCGAGTGCCGCTTCAATACGCGCGTGCTCGAAATGCAGGTACGCTGCTGCTATGTCGGCGCGACGCCGCCGCCGACCACGGCCGCGGCGCCAGAGCCTGCGCCCGCGCCGGCGCCGGCGCCGCGTCAACCGACGCCGACGTCGTAACGCTTTCGTCGTTTTCATAGACGACTGAGAAGGGGCCGGTTTCGCCGGCCCCTTTTTCATTGTTCTAGGTGTTGCGATCAGCCGCGCAGCGCGTAGTCCGATTCTGCGACGTATATGCTCGGCGCATTGCGGCGCACAACGCTGGAATAGAGCGCGAAGCGATCGACGCGCCATGATGCGCTTTGAAACAGGTTGCACCGCGCAATGAAGGCCTGCACGCGGTCGACAGGCGCGCCGGCGAGATAGGCGATCGTGACGTGCGGCGTGAATTTGCGCGGCTCAGGCTTCAGACCGCAGGCGCGGGCTGCACGCTCACAGTGCGCGGCCAGCCGCGCGAGCGCTTCGTTTTCTGCAGCGCCAATCCAGAGCGTGTGGGCATCGGCGCCGCCGAATGCGCCGGCGCCCTTCAGCTGCACATCAAACGGGGCGCATCGCGCCGCGGCCTCGTCCAGGGCGGCGTCGATATCTTCGGCAATGCGCTCGTGCACTTCGCCGAAGAACCGCAACGTCAAATGCAGGTTTTCACGCGGCCGCCATTTCGCGCCGGGCACGCCGCGCATCAGCGGCATGAGGCGATCGGCGACCTCGTCTGGCAGATCCAGCGCGGCGAAGAGGCGAAGCGACATGGGCGGTGTTGTGCGGCGCTGCGGCCATTCCGCCAAGAGCGGCGGCGTATTTGTTTATGATTTGTCCCGCAGTCAGCTCCAGTTGCTGAAGCGCGATCGGCGCGCCGGCCGTTGAAAGACACCCGCTTTTTTATTGGCCGCTGCCGGCCGAGCGGACGTGATCGTCCGGCGTCAAAAACCGTCTGCGCAACGGCGTTTCCTGGCGCTGAGTGCTGCAGAGCGACATCTGTCGGATGCCGCGCGCGCAGGCGCTTTTGACGTGTGTGGATGTTGAACCTCAATCAACGAAACGTCAATGCCGCGCATCGCATTGGCGACGCTGGACAGACGCCGCGCCCTCATGTCGATTGCGCATGAACGCAATGAGGAAACGGCATCATGGGCGAACTCCGGAGCGGCGCGCGCGTGTTGGGCATGGCTTCGCTGCAGGACCGCGCGGCGCGCGCGGCGTCCGGGTTGCGCAGCCTTGGGGTGGAGAAGGGCGACCTCGTTGCGCTTTATCTGCGCAATGATTTCGCATTCTTCGAAGCAAGCTTCGCAGCAGGCCTGGTGGGCGCGTACTCCACGCCGGTGAACTGGCACTATACGGCGGACGAAGCGACGTATTTGTTTGAGAATTCCGGCGCGAAGGTCATCGTGGCGCACGCGGACCTCTATCCGCTCGTCAAATCCGTCGCGCCGCCGCACGCGAGCGTGCTTTGCGTTCCTACGCCACCAGAAATTCAAAGCGCGTACGGACTTTCTGCCGACGCGTGCGCGCTGCCGCGCGACGCGACAGACTGGGACGCGTGGCTGCGTTCCTTTGCGCCGTATGACGGCCCGGCAGAGGCGGCGCCGGGCACGATCATTTACACGTCGGGCACGACGGGAAAGCCCAAGGGCGTGCGTCGCGCGCCTCCTACGCCGGAGCAGACAGAGTTTTACACAAGCATCCTCGGGCATATTTTCGGTCTGCGCGCTGAAGAGGCGGACAGCATCGTCAGCGTGATGACGGGTCCGATGTACCACTCCGCCCCGAACGCCTATGGGCTTTCATGCGCGCGCATCGGGGGCACGCTGCGGCTGCAGCCGCGCTTCGATGCGGAAGAGCTGCTGGGGTTGATCGAGCGGGAACGCGTGACGCATCTGCACATGGTGCCGATCATGTTTTCACGCTTGTTGAAACTTCCGGACGCCGTGCGGGCGAAATACGATCTCTCGTCGCTGCGCTTTGTGGTGCATGCGGCCGCGCCCTGCCCTGCGCCCGTAAAGCGCGCCATGATCGAGTGGTGGGGGCCCGTCATCAATGAATATTACGGCTCCACGGAAACCGCCGGCGTTGTGTTCTGCACGTCAGAAGACTGGCTGGCGCATCCCGGCACCGTGGGCAGAGCGTTCGCCGGCGCGGATGTGCGTGTGATCAATGAGCGCGGGGAAAGCCTGCCGCCCGGCGAGATCGGCGAAGTGGTGGCGCGGTTTCCGCAGCTGGCGGACTTCACCTACCACCGCGATCACGCAAAACGCCTGGCGTCGGAGAAGGCCGGGCTGATCGCGCCGGGCGATGTCGGTTACCTCGACAAGGACGGGTTCTTGTATCTGTGCGACCGCGCCAAGGACATGATCATTTCCGGCGGCGTGAACATTTATCCCGCCGAGATCGAGGCGGAGCTGCACAAGATGCCGGGCGTCGCCGATTGCGCGGTGTTTGGCGTGCCCGACGACGAGTATGGCGAGGCGGTGCACGCGGTGGTGCAGCTGCAGCCGAGCGCTGCGCTGACCAGCGGCGACGTGCGCGCCTATCTGCGCGAGCACATCGCGGGCTACAAGGTGCCAAGAACCGTCGATTTCGCGACGGATTTGCCGCGCGAGGATTCCGGGAAAATCTTCAAGCGCAAGCTGCGCGAGCCGTTCTGGGAAGGCCGCGAAACGCGGATCTAAGGTTAGACGTCGACTTCGGCGTCGAGCGCGTTCTCTTGGATGAATTCCCGGCGCGGCTCGACCACATCGCCCATCAGCTTGGTGAACATGTCGCCGGCGTCTTCGGCGTGCTCAACCTTGACCAGAAGGAGCGTGCGCGCTTCGGGATCCAGCGTGGTTTCCCACAATTGATCGGCGTTCATTTCGCCGAGGCCTTTGTAGCGCTGAATGGAGATGCCCTTGCGGCCCGCGGTTTCGATCGCCTGCAGCAGGGAAAGCGGCCCGTGCACGTCCATCAGGTCGCCGCCGCGGCGCAGGCGTGCGCGCCGCGCATAGGTTTCGCGCAAGCCCGCGGCGCGGTCGCCGAGACGGCGCGCATCCGCGGACGACAATAAGAGCTTGTCGAGCACGACGCGATCGGTGACGCCGCGCACCACGCGCTCCAGAACGAGCGCATGGTCGGCATCGAAGCGGCCCTTCCAGGTCGCTTCGCCTTCCTCCGCGAGCGCATTCAAGCGCGCGGCGGCCTCTTCGGCATGCGTTGCGTCCGCGCTGGGCGAGAACGCGCCCGCGATCGCGGCCTGCTCCAGCACCACGTCCGGCGCGCGCTGATGCAGGCGGCGGATCAGGGTCTTTACCGAAGACGCCTCGCGGGCCAGGCGTTTCAAATCTTCAGAGGCGATCTGGGCGCCGTCCTCCAGTTCGAGCACGGCGCCGGACGCGCCCTCCTCGATCAAGTATTCCTCGAGCTCGGATTCGTCCTTCAGGTAGCGATGCGCCTTGCCGCGGGCGGCTTTGTAGAGCGGCGGTTGCGCGATGTAGAGGTAGCCGCCTTCGATCACCTCCGGCATTTGCCGATAGAAGAACGTCAAGAGCAGCGTGCGGATGTGGGCGCCGTCGACGTCGGCGTCGGTCATGATGATGATTTTGTGGTAGCGCAATTTGTTGATGTCGAAATCATCGCGGCCAATGCCGGCGCCGAGCGCGGTGATCAGCGTGCCGATCTGATCGGACGAGAGCATCTTGTCGAAGCGCGCGCGCTCCACGTTGAGGATTTTTCCGCGCAGCGGCAACACGGCCTGATTTTCGCGCGAGCGCGCCTGCTTTGCGGAGCCGCCTGCGGAATCCCCTTCCACGATGAAGAGTTCGGATTTCGCGGGGTCCTTCTCCTGGCAATCCGCGAGCTTGCCGGGCAGCGAGGCGATGCCGAGCGAGGATTTGCGCTGCATTTCGCGCGCCTTGCGCGCCGCTTCGCGGGCGGCGGCGGCCTCGACGATTTTGGTCATCACCTGCTTGGCGGGCGTGGGGTTTTCCTCAAACCATTGGCTGAGCGCATCGTGCACAAGGCTTTCGACGACCGGCCGCACTTCCGACGAAACAAGCTTGTCTTTCGTTTGGGAGGAAAATTTCGGATCGGGGACCTTGACCGAAAGCACGCAGGTCAGACCTTCGCGCGCGTCTTCGCCGGTGACGTCGATCTTCTCTTTCTTGGCCAGGCCGCTTGATTGCATATAGGCGTTGATGACGCGGGTGAGCGCGCCGCGAAAGCCGGCCAAGTGCGTGCCGCCGTCGCGCTGCGGGATGTTGTTGGTGAAGCACAACATCGTCTCATGATAGGAATCGTTCCATTGCATCGCCACTTCCACGGTGATGCGGTCGCGCTCGGCATCGATATAGACGGGCGCTGCGATCAGCGCCTGACGCGCGCGATCCAAGTGCTGCACGTAAGCGCGCACGCCGCCTTCATAGAAGAGCGTCTCTTCGAAGGGCTCTGGCCCGCGCAGATCGGAAAAGATGATGCGCACGCCGGAATTCAGGAAGGCGAGTTCGCGCAGGCGATGCTCGATCGTCTTGCGGTCGAACTCCACCATGGAAAAGGTTGCCGTGGACGGCAAGAATCGAACGGCCGTGCCGCGCTTGCCGCCGGCATCGGCGCGCACCGCCAAGGGCGCCTCGGCGACGCCATTGCCGAAACGCATGAAGTGCTCCTGGCCGTCGCGCCAGATGGTCAGGTCCAGCCATTCGGAGAGCGCGTTAACGACCGAAACCCCGACGCCGTGCAGGCCGCCGGAGACCTTGTAGGAGTTCTGATCGAATTTCCCGCCCGCATGGAGCTGGGTCATGATCACTTCGGCGGCGGAGACGCCTTCGGTGGGGTGGATGTCGGTGGGGACGCCGCGGCCGTCATCGGTGATCTCGGCGGACCCGTCGGGGTGGAGCGTGACCGTGACATGGCGGGCGTGGCCGGCCAGAGCCTCGTCGATGGCGTTGTCGACCACCTCATAGATCATGTGGTGGAGACCCGAGCCGTCGTCGGTGTCGCCAATATACATGCCTGGGCGCTTGCGCACCGCGTCCAAGCCTTTGAGAACTTTGATGGAATCCGCGCCGTAACCGGGCGGGGGAAGATCGTCGGGCATCAGGGGTCGAATCGGGCCGGAATTGACCTCTGAATATAGGAAGAAAGCCCGGAAAAGTCTTGGATTTTTGCAGGCGCGAAGGGGCCCTCTTCAGTTCCCCTCCGCCTCCTTTTGGGGCGCGTCTTCGTCTGCGCCGCCGTGCATGCGTCTGATCTGCGCCAGCATCTCTCGGGCCTGTCGAGCGGCCTCGGGACGATGTGGGTCCTGCAAGAGAGGCGTCAGCACGGCGACCGCATCGTCGACGCGGCCCGCCTCGCCAAGCTCGAACGCCGTCGCAGCAGCGATCTCATCAACCTGGGGGAAGAAATTGTAGGCCTGCACCAGCACGTCCAGCCGCGCCGGCGGCATCGGTCCGGGATCCCAGGCGAACGACAATCCGTAGCGATACAGCGTCGGGGCGTTGAGCGGGTCGGCGCGGAACGCCCTGGCGAAGTAAGGCCGGCTCTGCGCATAGATGGCCGTGTCGTTTTCGGCGTCCTCTGCGTCCAACACATAGCTGAGCCCCATCAGATAGAGGGCTTCCACATCGGTTGAGCCGCTGGCGATCAGCGGCGCTAGCAATTCCCGCCCCGCGGGCCGCGAGCCGTATTGAATTTCCGCGCGCGCCATCGCCCGGCGCGCGATTGGGTCGCTCATATGCGGCGCTGAGAGGCTGCGAATCTGTTCCAGAAATGCGGCGCGATCATTGGCCTTGACCCGCCAGCGCATGCGCGCATGGGGCAACAGCACGTCGTCTGCGGCCGAGGAGAGGCGCGTCACGACAATCGACGCCGCCGCCCTGTCGGGCGTGCGCAGCCGCTGGTAGCCGATGCGTGCGCGAGAGTATGCGCGCAGCGTCTGCTCGAAGGCTTCGGGCGTCTGGCCCGTGACTTCTGAGAGCGCCGCCACCGCGTCCGCGCCGTCGCGCAGGCGCTGCAAATAACGCAGGAAAAGCTGCGTGTTTTCCGGCGAGCTATAGAAGAAATGCGTCAGCAGCCAACTCTGCGCGTAGAATCTCTGGCGATCGTCGGTGGACTCGATCCCCTGATTTCGCAGGAGGCGATCGATCGGCAGCCATCGGCCTTCCACCAAGGTCAACGCGCGGCCGACGGAGTATTCTCCCCATTGCACGCGATCGAGCGTGATATCGGCCGTGGCCATATATTCAGCGAAACCCTCAACGAACCACGCGGGATACGCATTGGCGAAATGCTGGTGCATGAAGTGGTGGGCGTACTCGTGAAACAGGATTTGCGGCCCATCCAAGCCATAGCGTTCACTGGCAACGGCAAAGGCCTGAATGGCCTCCGGCGAAGCAGCGTAAAATCCCGCAACGTTGCGATCGACATCCGGCCAAAGAATGCGCAGGGATTCCCGCGAACCCAGCAGATAGACGTCAAGCTTGGGATACGTTTCGGCATCGGTGACGCCCATGACGGTGCGCAGCAACCAGTCGAACGCTTCCAGCTGCTGTGCAGCTTCGCGCAGGCGCCGCTCCGACTGGTTTGAATAGAGCACGAAGTGCTCTGTTTCGGCGCGCCGCCACTCGCCGTCGGTTGCGTGCGCTGGGCATGCAAACGCCAGCGCCAGCGCTGCGAGCAGCAGCGCAACACAATTTCGCATCGCTTTCCCCACCACAGAAATTGCGCGCGAACGCCTCAGCCGCGGATGCGCACCGGCAGCTTGGCGTAGCCCTTCACGAAGCTGGAATAGACGCGCTCGGGCTCGTCCATCACCTCGACGTGCGACCAGCGCTTCAGGATCTCCTCCCACACCACGCGCAGCTGCATTTCCGCCAGGCGGTTGCCGACGCAGCGGTGGATGCCGAAGCCGAAGGCCATGTGCCGGCGCGCATTGGGGCGATCGATGACGAGATCGTGCGCATTATCGAACAGCGCCGGATCGCGGTTGCCCGACACGTACCACATGGCGACCTTGTCGCCTTCCTTGATCGTCTTGCCGCCGACTTCGGTGTCCTGAATGCAGGTGCGGCGCATATAAGCGAGCGGGGTCTGCCAGCGAATGATCTCCGACACCATGTTCGGGATGATGGCGGGGTTCTTGCGCAGTTTCTCGTACTCGGCGGGATATTTGTTGAGCGCGTAGAGCCCGCCGGAGATTGAATTGCGGGTGGTGTCGTTGCCGCCGACGATCAAGAGGATGATGTTGCCGAGGTACTCCATCGGCTCCATGTTCCGCGTGCTTTCGCCGTGCGCGAGCATGGAGATCAGGTCGCGCTGCGGCGGCTTGTTCACCCGTTCGTTCCAGAGGCCCTGGAAATACGCCAGGCATTCCATGAGTTCGGCGCGGCGCTGTTCTTCGGTGTCCACGATGCCGGCGCCGGGGATGGCGGTGGCCACGTCTGACCAGCGGGTCAGCTTGCGCCGCTCTTCCCAAGGAAAATCGAACAGGGTCGCCAGCATCTGCGTGGTCAATTCGATGGAAATCGCATCGACCCAGTCGAACGTCTCGTTGACGGGAACGGCATCCAAGAGGCCGGACGCGCGCTCGCGGATGACGCTTTCCAGTTCCGCCAAATAATCCGGCGCGACGATGGGGCTGACGGTCTTGCGCTGCACGTCGTGCTTGGGCGGGTCCATGGCGATGAACATCGGCAGGACGAAATCTTCGTCGAAATTGCGGAGCGTGATGCCGCCCTTGAAGGCGTCCGATGAAAAGGCCTGGTGGTTGGTGTCCACCGCCATGATGTCTTCGTAGCGCGAGATCGACCAATAGCCGCCAATCCCCTCATCTTCGTCGTCGCCGCGCACGCCCAGCGTCTGAATGCTGATTTCCGGCGGGGTGAAGTGCACCGGAGCTTCTTTGCGGAGGCGCTCGAAATACGGCCAGATGGCGTCGTGCATGAAGAGCGCGGGATCGGCGGGATTGAACTGCTCCAGCGGCATCGTCGCCGCCTGGGCCATCAATTGCTCCCGGCTCAAATTCGCCATGCCGTCCGCCATCGTCGCCTCCTGCCGTCGAAGTTGAAGCTGCCGTCAACTTTTTTAGAGAACACCAGATTTGAGCGGACTTGTCACCTCAATCGAGGCGGCGCGCGGTCCCATCGCGGATCTCAAAACGCTGCGCGCGATCGCCGAACGCTGCGAACAGCGCGGCTTCCGTGCCCGTCAGCCAGGCTTGGCCTGGATTGGCGAGCAATTCATCGAACAGCGCGGCGCGCCGATCCTGATCGAGATGGGCGGCGGCTTCATCGAGAAGGAGCAAAGCCGGGCCAGCGCCGGGGTCAGCGGCCAACGCCCGTGCGTGCGCGAGGATGAGGCCCAGCAGCAGCGCCTTCTGTTCGCCGGTGGAGCACAGGCCCGCGGGCATGTCCTTGGCAGCGTGACGCACGCGCAAATCGCTGCGATGGGGCCCTTCGGTTGCGCGGCCGGCGGCGGCGTCTCGGCCGCGATTGGCGGCGAGAGTTTCAGCGAAGTGCTCCTCAATGTCTGCGCTCAGCGCGCCGACCTGAAACGCGGCCTCCAAACCGCCCTCCAACGCCAGAACGGCGCGCGGAAACGCGCCTTCCGAGCGCGCGGCGATCGCGCGCTCCAGCAGCGCGAGCGTTTCCACGCGCGCCGCCGCAACCGCTGCGCCGTGGGCGGCCATTTCGCGCTCGAGACCGCCGAGCCAATCGCGATCGAAGCGTTCTTCATTCAAGAGGCGCTGGCGTTCGCGCAGCGCACGTTCATAAGCCGCGGCGGCAAGGCCGTGCTCGGGCGCGCGGCCCAGCACGAGCCGATCGAAGAAGCGGCGGCGATCGCCGGGCGGCCCGGAAAAAAGCCGGTCCATGGCCGGCGTGACCCAGCTCATGCGCACGTCGCGCGCGACTTCGGATGCGGTCGCGGCCCGGCCATCGCGGCGGGCGATGCGTTTGACGGCGCCGTCGGGCCCCCGTTCGGCGCCGACGCCGAGCGCTGCTTCCTCGCCGTCGATGCGCAAGCGTGCGGCGACAGACCAAAGGCGCGGTTCATCAACCGGTGCGCCGATGCGCGCGAGATCTTCCGCGCTGGCGGCGCGCAGACCGCGTCCGGGCGCAAACAGCGTCAGCGCCTCCAGCGTGTTGGTTTTTCCCGCGCCGTTGGGACCAAACAGGCAGACGGGCCGCTCGTCGGCGACGAGATCGAGCGCGGCGTGGTTGCGAACATTCGTCAGCGTCAGCCGGGCGACGGAGAGACGCGGCGGCGGCGGTCCCGTCACACGCGCAACGGCATCAACACGTAAAGCGCGTCCGCATCGCCCTCCTCCCGCACCAAGGTGGGAGAGCCGGAATCGTTGAGCTCGAAGATCGCGTCCTGGCCTTCGATCTGACCGGCGACGTCAAGGAGATAGCGGGCGTTGAAGCCGATCTCCATCGGCTCGGCGGAATAGTCGGCGGGAAGATATTCAGTGGCGACGCCGGCGTCGGGATTGTTCACGGTCAGCGTGACCTTATCGGTTTCCAGCGCCAGGCGCACCGAACGCGAGCGTTCCGCGGACACCGTGGCGACGCGATCGACGGCTTCGGCAAAGCCTTTGTTGTCGATCTTGAGAACTTTCGCGTTTTCCTTCGGGATGACGCGCGCATATTCCGGGAACGAGCCGTCGATCAGCTTCGAAGTCAGCACGGCCTGGTCGAGCGTGAACTTGACCTTCTGCTGCGACACGGCGACTTCGACCGGTTCGGTCGCATCCGCCAGGAGCCTGTGCAATTCAGTGATGGTTTTGCGCGGCACGATCACGCCGGGCATGCCTTGCGCGCCGTCCGGCGCGGCCACGTTGGCGAGCGCGAGGCGGTGGCCGTCGGTGGCGACGGCACGGAGCTTGGCTTCGCCGCCGTCGACGACGGTGTGGAAGAAGATGCCGTTGAGATAATAGCGGGTCTCTTCGGTAGAGATGGCGAAGCGGGTCTTTTCGATCAGCTTGGCCAGATCGGTCGGGTGGATGGAGAAACGGGTTTCAAACCCATCCGCCGGCATGAGCGGGAAATCGTCGGCCGGAAGGACCGGCAAATGCAGCTTCACGCGCGCCGCGGAAATGAAGAGGCGCGGATCGTCGCCGGTCAGCTCCAGCTTGATGGGCGCGTTTTCCGGCAGCTTGCGGACGAAATCATAAAGACTGTGGGCCGGCGCGGAGGTGGCGCCGGCGCGGGCGACTTCGGCATGGGCGGTTTCGGAGATCTCGATATCGAGATCGGTGGCCGAGAGCCTCAGCCCCTCGTTCTGCGCCTGGAGCAGAACATTGGAGAGAATGGGGATGGTGTTGCGCCGCTCGACGACGCTCTGCACGTGGTTGAGCGCCTTCAGCAACACAGCGCGCTCGATCGTCAACCGCATCGCGACATCCTGACCCCTGAAGCCCGCGGTTTTTCCGCATGGGCAAGTCTGCACGGCCGGGCGCGACTCGCGCACGGGCGCAGACCGTAAAGCCCCAAGGCGCGCCATGGGAAGGGCTATTGCATTGCGGTTCTGTGGAATCGCGGTTGCGCCTTGGCGCAGCGCAGAGACAAGAACGGCGGCCCCACTGGGACCGCCGCACCAAGGATCAGGTTTACGCTCGCTTACGGTTCGCGGCGGATGAGCTTTTTGATCGCCTCGATTTCCTGGCGCAATTTCTCATCCTGCTGCAGTTCTTCTATGATCTTGTCCCGCGAATACATGACGGTCGTGTGATCATAGCCTTTGGTTTTTTCATCTCTGTTTGCGACTTCAGCAAAGCGACGGCCGATATCGGGCAAGGACGCCTGCGTCATCTGCGTGCAGAGATAGAATGCGATCTGGCGGGGGCGCGCGATGGAGCGCTGGCGGGAGCGGCGCAAAAGCTCCGGCACGGTCATGTTGTAGAAACGCGCCACGACCTTTTGGATCATTTGAATTGTTATGCGCCGCTCGCCGCTTTCCTGCGGGAGCCGGCCTCGCAAGGCGTTTTGTGCCGCTTCCACCCCAACCTCCAGTCCAGAAATTCGCGCTTCAACAACCAATTGGCTGACCACGCCATCAATCAAACGGCCGCCGCCTTCGATGCGTCCGGCGATCATGGCCAGCGCTTCCGGCGTCAGCTTGAAGCCGGGAATCGACTTCGCCTGTTCTTGCAGTTTCGTGTCCAGGATGCGGCGGCGCAGCGCGTCGTCCGGCTCGCCGATCTCGCAGACGGCCGCGCCGCGCAGGCGCTGACGCAGACGCTCGTCCAGGCCTGGCAGCTCCTCCGCGCTTTGATCCGCGGTCAGTACGACACTGCGGCCATGACGGTTCAGCACGGCGATGGTGTCAAACAATTCTTCTTGCGTCTTCGGCTTGTTCAGGAAGCGATGACAATCATCGACAAGCAAAAGCTCCACATCACGCACGCCTTCCTTGAAGGTCGCAGAGTCGCGGCGCGATAAAAAGCTTTGGAATTCTTCGATGAATTCTTGCGCCATCATCAGGCGGACTTTGCGCTGGGGGTGCAAGCGGCGCCATTCCCAGACAATGGCGTTCAACAGGTGGGACTTGCCGACGCCGCAAGGCCCGAAGAACAGCGTCAGAGGAAACGGCAGCGGGGCGCCGCTGGCGATCATTTTCGCGGTGATGACCGCGCGCGCATTGCTGGCGTCTTCGCAGAAGGTCTCGAAGGTGTAGGGCGCGAGCGGATCGGGACGCGAGGGTTCAGCATCGGCGGCCGGCTCCGGCCGCGGCGCTTCGGCGGCCACCAGAGGCAAGAGCTCCTGCAGCAGTTCCGGCAGCTCGCCGCGGGCGTAGACCTGAGAGGGCTGCTCCAGCATGGCATACGCGCCCAAGCGGGCGTCGAGGCGATGCAACGCGTTGCGGCGCACCCAGGACGCCGCCACCGCATTGTCGGCGAGAAACACGTACGCGCCTTCCCATTGCGCGATGAGCCGCAGCGGCTCGATGTAGGAGCGGAAATCCGCCTGGCCGCACTCGACCGAGAGCTCCCGCCTTACTTTCTGGTACGCAGACTGCGCCCCGGCGCTGGCCAGCAACTGGCCTCGCGCTTCATCGACAATATCCATTCCCCCCGCGCCTCCTTAGCGTTCGAACCGCGCGGTCCGCGCGGCATACCGTCCATCAGCACCAAGCCCCTGCCAGACACGCTTTTCCCGCCCAGTCCCGCGCACGCGCCGCGGCTGCCCACGTCGTCATTTGTGTAGGTAGGCGGACAAAGTTTTCGTCCAGCAGGCGTATGTGAGCGGGTTTTTTTTGATGCGTCAACGGAACATTCGGACACCCTGTAGGAACGTCCCTAAAACTTATGTCAGCTCGTTGAATCTGCTTATGAAAAACTTGCTTGGGAACGGCCTAGCGCAGCGCTGATGACGGCGCCAAACACAGGCGGTTCCGGAGCATTTTTCACCGGAGCGTCATGCGGAAAAGCGTAGGAAAATTCGCGGATTGCGCGAATGCAAGCGATGGAAAAAGCGGCGCTCTCAGCGCGCCGACAGCGCTTTCACGCGCTTGGCCAAGCGCGACACTTTGCGGGCGCTGGCGTTCTTGTGCAGCACGCCCTTGGAGGCGGCGCGGGCGGTTTCGGACTCGGCGGCGCGCAGCGCGGCCTCAGCCTTGGACGCGTCACCGGCGGCGATCGCTTCCTCGACCGTGCGCCATGACGTCCGCATGCGTGACCGGCGCGCTTTGTTGACGGCCGTGCGCCCCGCAATGACGCGGATCGCTTTCTTCGCGGACTTCGTATTCGCCATGGATCGCCTCACACCCGAAACGGGCGCACATCTTCTGAAAGGGGGCGGGATATACCGTCGCGCCCCTGGCTCGTCAATTCGCCAGCCGGGCGTTTCAGCGGTTTTCGAAATTGGGCGGGCGCTTCTGCACGAAGGCGGCCATCCCCTCCTTCTGATCCGCCGTCGCGAACAGCGAATGGAACACGCGGCGCTCGAACTTGACGCCCTCGGCGAGCGTGGTTTCGAAGGCCCGATTGACCGCTTCCTTGCAGATCATCACGGAGGGCCTGGAATAGCCGGCGATGGTGCGGGCGGCGGCCAAAGTTTCGTCGAGCAGCTTTTCCGGCGCGATGACGCGCGCGACCAGGCCGCTGCGCTCGGCTTCGGCGGCGTCCATCATCCGCCCGGTCAGGCAGAGATCCATGGTCTTGGCCTTGCCGACGGCGCGGGCCATGCGCTGGGAGCCGCCCATGCCGGGGATGACGCCGAGCTTGATTTCAGGCTGGCCGAACTTCGCGGTTTCGGCCGCGAAGATCATGTCGCACATCATGGCGAGCTCGCAGCCGCCGCCCAGCGCATAGCCCGACACCGCCGCGATGATCGGGGTGCGGCAGCGCGTGGCGCGATCCCAGCCGGCGAACAGATCGTCGGTGAGGACGTCTGAATAGGATTTGTCGGCCATTTCCTTGATGTCGGCGCCGGCGGCAAAGGCGCGGTCCGAGCCGGTGAGGACGATGCAGCCGATCGCGGGGTCGGCGTCGAACGCCTCCAGCGCGGCGCAGACCTCCTGCATCACCTGGCGGTTGAGCGCATTGAGCGCATCGGGCCGGTTCAGGCGGATGACGCCCACGCCCGCGTCGGTCTCGGCCAGAATTGTTTCGTAGCTCATCATCGCCTCGGAAAGTCATTGCGTTAGCCGGTGGTGCATAGCCCAGCGCTGCGGGCGCGTCAGGCCCCTCGCATCGTTTCGCCCGGATTGGCTTCGCGCTAGGTTGCGCGCCTTGTTTCAGGGAGCTTGCATGCGGCGCGCACTCATCCTTGCGGGAGGGATCCTGGCGATCCTCGTGGTCGCGCTGATCGGGTTCATCGTCTTCTTCCCCAAGGACGCGGCGATCGCGGAAGTCGAACGGCAGATCGAGAAGTCCACGCAGCGCGACCTGACGATCGAAGGCGACGTCAGCCTGGCGTTTTTCCCGTCGCTTGGATTTACCGCGGAACGCGTGGCGCTCTCCAATCCGGAAGGCTTCGCCGACGGCGACTTCATCTCCGCGCGCAATGTGGTGTTCGCGCTCGCGGTGTTGCCGCTCCTGCGCGGGGACATCGAGGTCAAGCGGCTCAATCTCGACGACGCGCAGATCAATCTGATCGCAGGCCCTGAAGCGACCGCGAACTGGACGTTCCCGCAGAACGATCCCGCGCAGCCGGAGTCCGCGCTGCAATCGCTGAAGCTGGAGAATGTGCGGCTGAACGGGGCGCGGCTTTCGTTCCAGGGCGCGGACGGCGATCCCATTCTTGTCGAAGCCATCGACGCGAGCCTGACGCTGGACTCGCTCGACACGCCGGCGACGCTGAATGCAGCGCTGACCTATCGCGGCGAGCGCATCGAAATCGACGCCACCGCGGATGCGCCGCGCGCGCTGTTGAACAAGGGCGTCACGCCGATCGCGCTGCAGGTCGAAAGCGACGTCGTGAACGCTGCGCTCACGGGCGAGGCCGATACCAGCGGCGGCGCGCTTTCGGGTCAATTCGAAGCGAGCGGCGCGAGCCTGCGGCGCGTGCTGGCGTGGATGGGCTCGCCGCTGTCGGAGGGCGACCAGTTTGCGGCGTTCTCGGTCGCCGGCGCGATGCGCGCGGATGACGGCGCCATCGCCATCACCGGCGGCCGATATCGGCTGGACGCGATCGAAGCGACGGGCGATGCGGGCCTGCGCGCGGGCGACGACGATCGTTTGCAGGCGACCGGCGCGCTGCAGATTGCAACGCTCAATCTCAATCCTTATTTGCCGCCGCCGTCGCAGGCAGGCGCAGCGCCGGAGGGGGGCGTCAATGTCGGCACGGCGTGGAGCGATGCGCCGCTTGGTCTTGCCGGCTTGAATGCAATTGATGCGGACATCGCGCTGGCGGTCGGCGCGCTGCAGTTTCAACGCATGCAGTTCAGCGCCGCAGACTTGCGGCTTTCGCTGACGCGCGGGCTCATGGACGCGACGCTGTCGCGCATCGCGCTCTATTCCGGCAGCGGCACGGCGCGGCTGCGCGTGAATGCGCGCGACGCCACGCCTTCGGTCACGCTGGAGACAGACCTCGCCAATGTGCAGGCCCTGCCCTTCCTCACCGACGCGATCGGCTTCAACAAGATCGAGGGCCGCGGGCGGCTGGTCGCCAATGTGTCCGGCCAGGGCGCGTCCCAGGCGGCGATCATGCGCGGCCTGCGCGGCACGATGGGATTTACGTTCAATGACGGCGCGTGGAAGGGCGTCAATCTCGCGCGCGTCGCCCGCATGGTGCAGGCGGCGCTGACGGGCGCGGAAGTCGGGCCTGCCTCAGAGACGGATTTTGCGGAGTTCGCGGCGTCGTTCCAGGTCGCCAACGGCGTGGCGACGACATCTGATTTGCGCATGCTCAATCCGTTCGTGCGTCTGGAAGGGCAAGGCGATCTCAATATCGGGCAACAAAGCATCGACATGCGGATCACGCCGCGCGCGGTGCGTTCATCGCAGGGCCAAGGCGGCGCATTCGACACCGCCGGCATCGGCGTGCCGTTCCGCGTGACGGGTCCGTGGGGGCGGCCGAGTTTCCGGCCCGATCTCGGCGACGCGATTCGTTCACGCGTGCAGGAACAAATTCAAAATCGACTCGGTGGGGCGCTCGGGCGAAGCAAGACCGGCGATGCGCAACAGAGCCAGACGCAAGGCAATGTGCTGCAGGGTCTTATCCCGCGGCGTTAAAGGTCGTCTGCGGCTTGATCTTCCGCGTCGCCGCTGGACCAGGCGAGGACGGCGGCGGGCAAGGTGAGCGCTAAAAGCATCAGGCCCCAGAACACTGCGTTCCAGTGCGCGCTCGTCTGCGGGATCCACAATTCGGCTTTGCCGGCCTCCGCCAAATCGTTTGCGATGACGATGTAAAACACGCCCAACAGCACAAGACCCGCAAAGGCGCTGAAGGCGACATAAGCCGCGCGATTGCGTTCGAAGCGTTCGCGTTCGTCGAGCTGGGATTCCGGCTCCTGCGCCTGGCGCTGCAGACTTGATCCCGCGAGAAGCGCGAAAGCTGCAAGCGACGCGGCGATCATGAGCAGGCCGGCGACGCTTGCGCTCGCCGCGAGATCCGGACCGAGCGGCAAGAGCTGCAGCGCGCAACCAGCGCCATAGAGCGCGTAGACCGCTCCGGTCAGCGCCAGCACGGCGCGGCGCGTGAGGCGACGCCCCATCGGATGCGTCTTGGACCGCACGAACATCACGCCTCTCCTGATTTGCGCAGCGCCTTCGCCAGGGGCGCAAACGGCGCGAGCGAGAACAGGTCCTCCACGCGCACGCCAAACACGGCCGCGAGCTTGAGCGCCAGCTCTACGGACGGCGCGTAGTCGCCACGCTCGAGGTAGCCGATGGTCTGCGGGTTCACGCCGACTTTCTCGGCCACGTCCTTGCGGCTTAGGCCCCGCTCGGCGCGGAACACGGAGAGCCTGTTGTGGATCATGCCCGGAACGGTTTTTCTCGCAACGTTTTGTTGTGAATACACAACAGTTCGATCGGCCGCAAGAGGCTTTGGCGGATCGTCAGCGTTGGCACGCAGGGCAGTAGAAGCTGGAGCGGCCGCCCTGGGGGATGCGGCGCACGGCGCCCGCGCATCCTGGGCGCGGGCACGGCGTTCCGGCGCGGTCATAGACGCTGAAGCGGTGCTGGAAATAGCCCAGCGCCCCGTCCGCGGCGGCGTAGTCGCGCAAGGACGAGCCGCCGGCTTCGATCGCCTCCTCCAGCACCGCGCGGATCGCGTCGACGAGACCGGCAAGGCGCGCCGGCGCCACGCGTCCCGCCGGGCGCTTGGGGGAAACGCCCGCGCGAAATAGAGCTTCGCAAACGTAAATATTGCCAAGACCGGCAACGACCCGCTGATCCAAGAGCGCTGCCTTGATTGGGGTCTTCTTGCCTTTGAGGGCTGCTGCGAGCTGGGCTGCGTTGAAAGCCGGGCTCAGGGGCTCAGGGCCCAAATCCTTAAAAAAGGGATGGGCGTCGAACGCGCCCGGCGGCAGGGCGTCCATGTATCCGAAGCGGCGGGGGTCGTTGTATTCCAGGCGAATGCCGGCGTCGGTTTCGATGATGATGTGGGTGTGCGCGGGATCGGGTGGGGCTGCGTAATAGAAGGCGCCGGGCTGCGCGGTGTTCGCGCCGATCACGCTGAAGCGCCCGGTCATGCCGAGATGGGCGATCCAGCGCACGCCGGTGTCGAGCTCGGCCACCAGATATTTCGCGCGGCGCGCAAGCGTTTCCACGCGCGCGCCTTCCAGGCTTTCGGCGAAATGCGGCGGCAGCGGAAAGCGCAGATCGGGACGGCGCAACACGACTTTTGTGAGCGTGCGGCCTTCCAGAACCGGCGCCAGCCCGCGCCGAACGGTCTCGACTTCCGGCAATTCCGGCATGAAAAACCCTTAAGCGCCAAAGGGTCATGAGGCGATCGGCCCCTCCCCCCGATATAGCGCCCATGGCTGCGCGCCGCTATGTAAGGCGCATGGCCGCTGCAGAGGAAACCGTCTCCTTCGGGTTTCAGGATATCCCGAAAGAGGAGAAGCCGGGCCGCGTGAAGGCGGTCTTCGATCGCGTTGCGCGGCGCTACGACCTCATGAACGACGCCATGTCGGGCGGTTTGCACCGGCTGTGGAAGGACGCAGCGGTCGCCAAGCTCAATCCGCGCCCGGGCGAGACGATCCTCGATGTCGCGGGCGGCACCGGCGATGTGGCCCGGCGCATCAAGGCGCATGCGGCGCGCGCGCGGACCCGTCGCGGCGGCGCGCCGGCGGAGGTTATTGTTCTCGACATTAACCATGAAATGCTGCGCGCGGGCCGGCGGCGCGGCGAAGACGGCCTCAGCTGGGTGTGCGCGGATGCGCAGGCGCTGCCGCTGCCGCCGCGCAGCGCCGACGCATACATCATCGCTTTCGGCATCCGGAATTGCGCCGATATCGGCGCGGTGCTGGCCGAGGCGCGGCGGGTGTTGCGGCCCGGCGGGCGGTTCTTCTGCCTGGAGTTCTCGCGGCTGGCGACGCCGGGTCTTTCCGGCGCCTATGACGCGTATTCCTTCTCGGTCATTCCCGCGATGGGCAAGCTTCTGGCCGGAGACGCGGATTCCTATCGCTATCTGGTGGAATCGATCCGCCGGTTTCCGGATCAGGAACGTTTTGCGGCTATGATCCGCGAGGCCGGCTTCCAACGCGTCGCCTATGAAAATTTCGCCGGCGGGGTCTGCGCCTTGCACTGGGGCTGGGCGCTCTAAAGGGATCGCATGTTCGCCGCCATCGGCCATACCTTCCGGCTGCTTCGGGTCGCCTTCACGCTCGCGCGCTATGACGCGCTGATCCCGAGCGAGTACCGGCCGCGGATGCGCACGCATTGGCGGGTGCTCGGCGCGCTGCTGACGCCCTTGGTGCGGGCGCGGAAACCCAAGACCGTCGGCGCGCGCCTTGCGACAGCGTTGGAGCGGCTGGGGCCGGCTTATGTGAAATTTGGCCAATTCCTGGCCACGCGGCCTGACATTATCGGCGTTACGGCGGCGCAGGATCTGGGCCGGCTGAAAGATCGGCTGCCGCCGTTCTCCCGCGTGGTCGCGCTCGACACGATCAATTCAGAACTGGGCGGCACGGAAAGCCTGTTCGGCGCAATTTCAGACGCGATGGCGGCGGCGTCGATCGCGCAAGTGCACCAGGCGATCCTGTCGCGTCACCGGGTGATGGCGATCAAGGTTTTGCGGCCGCGCATCGAACGCAAGCTGGCGCGGGAGATGGCGGCGCTGAAGTTTGCCGCGCAAGTGATCGAATTCTCTTCCGTGCGGTCTCGACGGCTGGAGCCGGTGCAATTCGTGGACACCGTGTCCAGCGCGCTCGAGCGCGAACTCGATCTGCGGCTTGAAGCGGGAGCTGCGGCGGAGTTCCGCGATGTGGCGCAGGCGGATGGATATTTGTCGGTTCCGGAAATCGATTGGAGCCGTTCGGCCAAGCGCGTGATGACGCTGGAATGGATCGACGGCGTCGCGCTCACCGACAAGAAGGGTCTCGACGCGGCGGGCGCAGACCGCACCGCGCTCGCGGTCGCGGTGACGCGCGGCTTTCTCGCGGCGGCGCTCGATCACGGCTTCTTTCATGCCGACATGCATGAGGGCAACCTTATCTACGGCAGGGACGGCAAGCTGTGGGTGGTGGATTTCGGCATCATGGGCCGCATCGGCCACAAGGAGCGCCGCTATCTCGCGGAAATCCTCTACGGCTTTCTGCGGCGCGACTACAAACGCGTCGCGGAAGTGCACGCCGAAGCCGGCTATGTGCCGGACCGCTTCACTGTAGAAGAGTTTGCACAGGCGCTGCGCGCGATCGGCGAGCCGATCTTCGGCAAGACCGCCGATGCGATTTCGATGAGCCGGTTGCTGCTGCAATTGTTCGACATCACGCACCTGTTCGGCATGCATCTTCGGCCGGAGCTGGTGTTGTTGCAGAAGACCATGGTGCAAGTGGAAGGCGTGGCGCGCGCGCTCGATCCGCAGCACGACATGTGGACCGTCGCTCGGCCCATCGTGGAACGCTGGGTGAAGCGCGAGCTCGGCGCGGAAGCCGTGGCGCGGCGCGGGTTCGCCGAGGCCGGGCAAGCTTGGCAATCTTTCCGCCATCTGCCGCAAACGGTAGCGCTGCTTGAAAACGCCGCGCGGACGATTTCCGCGGGCGATCCGCCGGCGCAACGCGCGCGGTTTCAGTGGATGAGCTTCTGGATCGGGCTTGCGGTGGGGGCGGCGGCGCTGTTCTTCTTCGCGGCGCAAGCGCCGCGCATCATCGTGCCGGAAGAGTTTCAACGCGCCGAGCGCCTGCAAAAGGAATTCGAGGCCGAAAGCGCGCAGACCGAAACCGAGCGCCAAGCGCTGTCGCGCGAAATCGATGCGCTGCAGCAGGAAGTGACGCGCCTGCAGGCGGAGTCCAAGGCCGCCGAACCGGCGACGCCCGCCTCCCCGCCTGAAGCCGCCGCGGAGACATCGCCATGACCGCAGAACGCCGCGTGCTCCTGATCATCGGCGGCGGCATCGCCGCTTATAAGAGCCTTGAGCTCATTCGCTTGCTGGCGAAGGAAACCATTCGCGCGCGCGCGATTCTCACGCAGGCTGGCGCGCAATTCGTGACGCCGCTTTCCGTCGCCGCGCTGACGGAAGACAAGGTCTATTCGCAGGTGTTCGATCTCACCGACGAAAGCGAGATGGGGCACATCGAACTGTCGCGCTCGGCCGATCTGGTGGTGGTGGCGCCGGCGACGGCGGACTTGATGGCGAAGGCGGCGAACGGGCTTGCGAACGATCTGGCGTCCACCGCGCTGCTCGCGACGGACAAGCCGGTGCTCTACGCGCCGGCGATGAATGTGCGCATGTGGGATCACGCCGCCACGCAACGCAATGTCGCGCGGCTGCGCCAGGACGGCGCGCGGTTCGTGGGGCCCGACGAAGGGCCGATGGCGTGCGGCGAATTCGGCTACGGGCGCATGGCGGAGCCGCCGGCGATCCGCGATGCGGTGCTGGCGTTGCTGCGCGATGGGCCGTTGAAGGGCAAGCGCGCGATCGTCACCGCGGGACCGACGGTGGAGGCGATCGACCCCGTGCGGTTCATCTCCAATCGCTCCAGCGGCAAGCAAGGCTTTGCGATCGCCAAAGCGCTGAGCGATCTCGGCGCCGAGGTCACGCTGGTTTCCGGGCCCGTGGCGCTTAGCGATCCGGAGGGCGTGACGGTCGTGCGCGTGGAGAGCGCGCAGGAGATGTTGAACGCCTGCAAGGCCGCGCTGCCGGCGGATGCTGCGATCTGCGTCGCCGCGGTCGCGGATTGGCGGCCGCAGAATTCGGCCGATCAGAAAATCAAGAAGGACAAGACCGGCGCGCCGCCATCCATCGCGCTGACGGAAAATCCCGACATCCTCGCAACGCTTTCGGCGATGAAGAAAAACCGGCCTGCGCTGGTCGTGGGTTTCGCGGCTGAGACCAACGACGTTGAAGCGCACGCGCGCGCGAAAATCGCCAAGAAGGGCTGCGACTGGATCGTCGCCAATGACGTCTCCGGCGACGTGATGGGCGGGGGCGAAAACGAAGTGCTGGTGATCTCCAAGGCCGGCGCCGAAGCGTGGCCGCGCATGCCGAAGGATGCTGTCGCCGCGCGGCTGGCGCAGAAAATCGCCGAGGCGCTCGCCGCGCCGAAACCGCGCCGCCCCTGAAGCCGATGGCCTGGTCCAAACGCTATGACGGGCCGGAGCCGCAGCGCATCAACAAATGGCTCGCGCAACAGGGCGTGTGTTCGCGTCGCGACGCGGAGGATTTGATCGCGCGCGGATTGATCCTCATCAATGGCGAAACGGTTTCCGATCTTGGCCGCAAGATCGCGCCGGGCGAAACGCTGACGCTGCGCGACGCCGGCGAGGATGTCTTGAAGAGCGCGATGACGGTCATCGTGCACAAGCCGGTGGGGTATGTGTCGGCGCAGCCGGAGAAGGGGCAGATTCCCGCGGCGCGGCTTTTGACGAAAGACAATCTGTTTGCGGCGCAGGCGGACATCCCGGCGCGCGATCATGCGCTGGCGCCTTTGGGACGGCTCGATCAGGATTCACGCGGGCTCTTGTTGCTGTCGGACGACGGCGTGCTGGCGAAGACGGTGATCGGACCGGAGTCCGCGCTCGAAAAGGATTACCGCGTGCGCGTCGATGCGCCGCCGAGCGACGCGCAGATCGCGCAGTTGCGCCACGGCCTTTCGCTCGACGGCCGCGTGTTGAAACCGGCCATCGTCACGCGGCTGGGCCGCAACGCATTGCGCTTCATTCTGCGCGAAGGGCGAAATCGACAGATTCGTCGGATGTGCGCGCTGGTTGGGCTAGACGTGCTGGATCTTTTCCGGACCCGCATCGGGCCGCTGGACTTGGGCGATCTGCCGGAAGGGCGCTGGCGGCCATTGACGCCGGAGGAACGCGCCGCCCTCCTCACTCCGTCCGCGCCGCCCCGCAACTCGCCCCGCCCAGCACGCAAAAGCTCGCGCAATAGACGTGGTTGAGCGCGACCGGGCGATCGGCGGCGCGCAAGGTTTGCCCTAAATCGAATTGTTCGTCGTACGGCAACAGCGTGCAGGCCAGCACGCTCGGCGCCGCGGCGCCTTTGCGCTTCACGACCATGCGCGCGGTCGCGCACATCACGTCGGCGGGATCCTTGTGCAGAATGCCCCAGCACGCCGTGGTGATTTCCGGCGGATCGGCGTCGGGCGCCATTTCCGGAAAGATCACCAGCTTCTGCGGATCGGCGGCGTCGAGTTTCAAATCGATGCGATCGAACAGCGCCTGGAAGCGCGCGCGCAAGTCGGGTTCGGCTTCGCCGGAAAAGCGGCGTCCCGCGATCTCAACCGCAAAGCCCTGCGCGACGAGCCAAGCCACGCCCTCCATGGTTTTTTCAAACGCGCCTTCGCCGCGCTCGGCGTCGTGCGTCGCCGCGTCGGGATCGTCGATCGACACGCGCAAGCGCAGGCGTGCGCCGTAGCGTTCGCGCAGCGCTGCAAGCGGCGCCCTGAGACGCTGCATCGGCTGCATGGCGTTGGTGAGCACAAGGCACTCGAAGCCGCGCGACAGCGCGTCCTCCAGCATGTCGAGACAATCCGGGTTCATGAACGGCTCGCCGCCGGTGAACCCGATCAGCGATACCCGCAGGCGATCGCGGGCGATTTCGTCGAGGAAGGCTGCGGCCTCAGCGCGGGTGATGTAGGCCAGCCGGTCGTTGCGGGGCGAGCTTTCAATGTAGCAATGGCCGCAGGTGATGTTGCAGAGCGTGCCGGTGTTGATCCACAGCGTCTCCAGACCGTGCAGCGCCACTTCCGCGCGCACCTCGCCCTTGGCGGTGACGCGGGGGTCGCTGAATTTGGCCATGGGGCGCAAATCGCCTAAGTCCGGCATGCTGGCATCGGCTCCTGGTCACAGCTTCGGGGATAGAATGCATACGCCATCCGTAAAGGTCTCGGTTGCGCCTCTGCCGCACTTTTCCGGCCTGGAGTTGCCGGCTTACGCCACCGCCCAATCCGCGGGCATGGATTTGCGCGCGGCCGTGGCGGAAGACGCCCCGATCACGCTCGCGCCGGGGCAGCGCGCGCTGATCCCGACCGGCCTCTGCATCGCCCTGCCCGACGGCTATGAAGCCCAGGCGCGGCCGCGCTCGGGGCTTGCGATCAAGCACGGAATTACGTGTCTCAATTCGCCCGGCACGATCGACGCCGATTATCGCGGCGAGCTTCAATTGATCCTGATCAATCACGGCCAGGAGCCGTTCGTGATCCGCCGCGGCGAGCGCATCGCGCAGCTGATCATCGCGCCAGTCACCCGAGGAGAATGGGCGCTCGTTGAGACGCTGCCGGAAAGCGGGCGCGGCGCGGGCGGGTTCGGCTCGACCGGAAAATCCTAAACCGCGGCCGCAGGGCGTCTGTTTTGCGCGGCCTCCCCTTGCGGGTGTAGGCTTGCCGCAAAACGAGGAGCCCCAGATGAGCGAGCACAAGCCCGGCCGCGGCCGCATCTACGCCAACATCACCGACACGATCGGCGACACGCCGCTGGTGCGGCTGGACAAGCTCGCGCGCGCACACGGCGTCGACGCGGAGATCATCGGCAAGCTGGAATTCTTCAACCCGATCGCTTCGGTGAAGGACCGCATCGGCGTATCGATGATCACGGATCTTGAGCAGCGCGGCGTGATCAAGCCGGACTCCGTCCTGGTGGAGCCGACGTCGGGCAATACCGGCATTGCCTTGGCGTTCGTGGCGGCGCAGCGCGGCTATCGCCTCATCTTGGTGATGCCGGAGACGATGTCGCTGGAGCGGCGCAAGATGCTGGCCTTCCTCGGCGCGGAGCTGGTGCTGACGCCGGGACCGGAAGGCATGAAAGGAGCGATCGCGAAGGCCAAAGAGATTTTGGAGAGCAATCCGAAGGCTGTCGCGCCTGGGCAGTTCGTCAATCCGGCCAATCCGGAAATCCATCGGCGCACGACGGCGGAGGAAATCTGGAACGACACGGGCGGCGCGCTGGATTTCTTCGTCTCCGGCATCGGCACGGGCGGCACGATCACCGGCGTCGGCCAGGTTTTGAAGCCGCGCCTGCCGCATCTGAAAATTATCGCGGTGGAGCCGGAAGCTTCGCCGGTTCTGTCGGGCGGCGCGCCGGGACCGCACAAGATTCAGGGTATCGGCGCGGGCTTCGTGCCGGAGATTTTGGACATCACGATCTATGATGAGGTGGTGACCGTGTCGAACGAAGAGAGCTTCGCTGCGGCGCGTGAAGCGGCGCGCGTGGAAGGGTTGCCGGGCGGGATTTCAACGGGCGCGGCGCTGAGCGCCGCACTGAAAGTGGCGAAGCGTTCGGAAAACCGCGGCAAGCGGTTCGTGGTGATCATTCCGAGCTTTGCGGAGCGGTATTTATCGACCGCGCTGTTTGAGGGGCTGTGAGGGGGCAACGGGATCTGCACGCGATTGACGCAGGGCGTCACACGCCTTACATTTGTTCTTACTCAATGTAAGGCAAAGAGCCGATGACGTCCGCGACGATCACATCCAAAGGGCAACTCACGCTGCCCAAGCCTGTGCGCGACGCGATGGGCGTCGGTCCCGGCGACCGGGTGGAGTTCGTTCGCATGGAGGATGGCAATTTCGCCGTGCTGCCCGCAACGCATTCGGTCAAAAGCCTGAAGGGACTGCTGCGCGCGCCGAAAAAGCCGGTGTCCCTCGCGGACATGGACAAGGCGATCGCACGCGGAGCTTCCGGAGAGTGATCGGCCTCGACACCAATGTGATTGTGCGGTTCCTCGTGCAGGACGATCCGGTTCAATCGCCGGCGGCTACGCGCCTGATGTCGCGCTTAAGCCGGGCGCAGCCTGGCTTCATCAGCGCTATCGTACTGGCGGAAATCACATGGGTCCTGTCGCGTGCGTATAAAGCGACCCGCACCGACATCGCCGCAGCCGTCGAAGGATTGTTGCGCTCGGCGGAGCTGATTGTTGAGAACGCCGACGCCGCATATCGCGCACTCGGCGCCTTTCAAGACTCACGAAGCGCGGAATTCGCCGACGCGCTCATTGCGCAAACAGCTGCGCTCGCCGGCGCGACAGAGACGGTCACGTTTGATCAACACGCGGCGTCAGCGTTGGGCATGCGTCTTTTGCGGTGAACCGGTGAAATGAGCGCCTTCTCCCCCGACGAACGCGAGCGCTACGCCCGCCACATCTTGCTGAAAGAGATCGGCGGCGCGGGACAGCAAAGGCTGAAGGCCGCAAGCATCGCGCTGATCGGCGCGGGCGGGCTTGGCGCGCCGGCGGCGCTTTATTTGGCGGCGGCGGGCGTGGGTCGGCTGATCCTGATCGATGACGACACGGTGTCTCTGTCGAACCTGCAGCGGCAGGTGCTTTACGAAACCGGCGATGTCGGCGCGGCGAAAGTTGCGCGGGCGGAGAAACGCCTGTCCGCGCTCAATCCGCATGTCGACATCGAGGCGCGCGCCGAACGCCTGAACGACGCCAACGCGCAAGCGCTGCTGCACGACGCGGACATCGTGCTCGACGGCTGCGATTCCTACGCAACGCGGTATTCCGTGAACACAGCATGCCACGCGCTGGGCCTGCCGCTGATCTCCGGCGCGGTCGGCCGCTGGGCCGGGCAATTGGCGACGTTCAAATCCGGCCTCACCAAAGGCCGCGCGATCGATGCGCGCCTGCCCTGTTATACTTGCCTGGTGCCGGAACTTCCGCCGACGGAAGAGAAGTGCTCCGAGGTCGGCATCGTCGGCGCGCTCACCGGCGTGATCGGCGCGATGATGGCGCTGGAGGCGATCAAGGAGGTTGCGCAGGCGGGCGAAAGCCTCGCCGGCAGGCTGTTGATCTATGACGGGCTTTCCGCATCGAGCCGCATCGTGACGCTGCCGCCGGACCCGCACTGCCCGACCTGCGCGCGCTTGCCCTGAGCGCGCTTTCTCGCGCATTGTCCGCCGCGTCAAAGGGGAGACGACGATGGGACGCATCCTGCTAGGCCTGATCGCGATCGTTCTGGTTGTGATCGGCCTGGGTTATCTGGCGCTGCGGCGCGGCGACATCCCGTACGAAACGCTTGAGGCGAAGTACGCCAATGCGCACAGCGAATTCGTCGACCTGCCCTCCGGCGTGCGCATGCATTTCCGCGACGAAGGCGACGGCGCTGCGCCGCCGGTGCTGATGATCCACGGCTATTCCGCATCGCTGCACACCTGGGACGCGTGGAGCGCCGCGTTGGGCGACGATTATCACGTCCTGCGTCTCGATCTTCCGGGACATGGGCTGACGCGCGCGCCGGATGGCTATGCCGCGTCGATTGAAGCTTTCGTCGGTGAAGTCGAGGCGTTCGTGGCGTCGCAGGGGCTGCAGAAGTTCACGATTGTCGGAAGCTCGATGGGCGGCAACGTGGCGTGGCAATATGCGCTGGCGCATCCGGAACGCACCGACGCGCTGATCCTTGTGGACGCATCGGGCTGGCCGGATCCGCGTGTGGATGGCGGCGATGGTCCCGTGATCTTCAAGCTGTTGCGCATGCCCGTGGTTGGTCCGGCGCTGCTGCAATTGGATTCAAGCGCGATGGTGCGGCAAGGCTTGCAGGCGTCGTTCTTCAATCCGACACTCGTCGATGATGCGATGCTGGCGCGCTATGTCGAAATGGGCCGTGCGCCGGGGCATCGCGAAATTCTCCTGCAGATGGCGTCGCTGAGCGATCGGCAGCCCGCCACTAATGAGCTTCTGTCCCGCATTCAGATTCCGACGCTGATTCTGAGCGGGGAAGCCGACAATCTCGTCCCGGTCGCCAGCGCACGACAATTCGCGCAGGCCATAGCCGGCTCGGAATTGGTGACGTGGCCGAATGTCGGCCACATCCCGCAAGAGGAAATACCGGCCGAGTCCGCGGCGGTCGTCGCCAATTTCCTGGGGCGCGTGTATCGCGCGGAGCCATCGGGAGAAGCGATCGACGCGGCCAGCGCGGCGGTTCAAGCCGCACAGTAAGCCGGCGGCGTCACACGCGTGTCGTTGCGCGCCGCTAAGCCGTCGCAACCCAGACAAACACATAGGGGCGTCTCATGAACCTATCCCGCCGCAGCCTTCTGATCGCCGCTTCGCTGACGGCGGCGCCGATCCCCGCCTGGGCGCAGGGGCTTGCACGGGGGACTTTCACGCACGGCGTTGCGTCCGGCGATCCCACAATGACCAGCGTGATCCTGTGGACGCGGTTTGCGCCCGCCGGCGGCGATGGGCGCATCGCTTGGGAAATTTCAGAAGATGAAAACTTTCGCCGGGTCGCGCGGCGCGGCCGGGCCGAAGCGTCCGCCGCGACCGATTATTGCGTGAAGGTTGATGCGGGCGGCCTGCGCCCGGGCCGGCGCTATTTCTACCGCTTCCTTTCGGGCTCCGACCCCTCCCCCACCGGGCGGACGCTGACGGCGCCGCGCACCGGCGCGGAGAGCCTGAGCTTCGCATTGTTCTCGTGCGCGAACCTGCCGTTCGGCTACTTCCATGCCTATGGCGACGCGGCGGCGCGGGAAGACATCGATATCGCCATCCATACCGGCGATTATTTCTACGAATATGAGCGCGGCGTTTATCCCTATCCCGATCAGATCGTGCCGGGGCGCGTGATCGAGCCCGCCGGCGAAATCATCCGGCTGGAGGATTATCACCAGCGCTATCAATCCTATCACGTCGATCCCGACCTGTTGGAGCTGCGGCGGCTGAAGCCGCTGATGGCGGTGTGGGACGATCACGAGCTGACCAACGACGCCTGGAAAGGCGGCGCGCAAAATCACCAGCCCGAAACGGAAGGGTCGTGGTCGGACCGGGTCGCTGCGGCGAGCGCGGCGTATTTTCACTGGATGCCGCTGCGGCGGCCGGATGCGGCGTCGCCGCGGCTCTATCGCAGCGTGGATTGGGGCGATTTGGCCCGGATCATCATGCTCGACACCCGGCTGATCGGGCGCGACCAGCAGCTCGACGCGCGCGCGACGCTGGGACCGGCGCTGGCTGCGGGCGGCGCGGAGGCGCAGCGCGCGATCGCTGGGTTCCAGGCCCGGCTCTCCGATCCGAACCGGCAATTGCTCGGCGCGGCGCAGGAAGCTTGGCTCAGCGGGCAAATTTCCGGCTCCAAGCAGGCCGGGCACGCCTGGCAGCTCTTGGTTCAGCAATTGGTGATGTTCGATCAGGCGGTGCCGGCCGGCATGGCGCGCTATCTGCCGGCGGACGCCTCGGACGGCACGCGGGCGTTTGTCGCGGCGGGCTATCAGCTGAGCCGCCTTGGCGTGGGCTGGAATATGGACTCCTGGAGCGGGTATCCCGCGGCGCGGCAGCGGCTGTTGGCGATGTGCGCTGCGCAAGGGAGCAATGTGCTTGCGGTCGCCGGCGACAGCCACAACGCCTGGGCCTCCAATCTGGCGGCGCCGGACGGCGGGCGGCTCGCCGCGCTGGAGTTCGCCGGCGGGTCGGTGACGTCGCCCGGGTTCGAGCGCACGCTCTCCAATGCAGGGCCAAACGAGCGCGAAATCGCCATGACCAGCATGAATCCCGCCCTCGCCTGGTGCGATATCAGCCGACGCGGCTATGCCGCGATCACGCTCAAGCGGGGCGGCGCGGCGACGGAGTGGCGCGCGTTCGACGATGTGCGCACGCCGCAGCGCAGCGCGCCGATCGTGTCGCGGCTGGCGGCCGAAACCAGCGCCGGCGCAGGTCCCGGCGCGTGGCGGGCCGCGTAGACCCTTTGCGCAAGCGTTAAGACGCGCTTAACCTTCCCCAAAATCTTGGGGAGGCGGGGCGTGTTCAGCATCCGCAATATCATCGCGACCGTTGGCGCGGCGCTGTTCTCCGGCGCCATCGGCTTCTTTTCGGCCTCGCACCTGCAAACCCAGGAGGCGGCACAGACCAAGGCCAATCTGGAATTGGAGAACCGCAATCGGTTGGCGCAGGTGGAGCAGCAGCACCGGCTCGAACTGCAGCAGATTACCGATGAACGACGCCAGGAGCGGACGTTCGCGCTCTATGGCGAGTGGCATTCGGCCGGCATGCTGGCGAACCGTGAGCGGATGCGCGCGCTCCTCGCGCGGCGCCCAGACTTCAGTTACGCCCAGTTTCGCACGAACCCGCGCGTGAGCGCTCAGGACCGGGCGGCGCTGGATGCGGTGCTCCGCCACTACGCCCGGATCGACGATTACGCCGCCGCCGGCCTGATCGACCAAGAGCTTGCTCGGAACCTGCTTGGCCCGAACGCGCTTTACATGGTTCGGCAGACGCCGCGGCTGCTGGCGGGCATCAACCTCGCCGATCCCGCAGCCGAAGACGGGGTGATGATCATCGCCGCGCGCGGCGCGCGTCTGATCGCGCCGCAGCAGAACGCTGGGCCGACTGCCTCAGCGCAGGCCTCCGGCCCAACAGCCGCTGCGGCGCAGACGGGCGCTGCCGCGCCGACCGGCGGCGGCGCAGCCGCGCAGTTTCCAGCGGCGGGCAGCGGCGAAAGCGGCATGACTCAGATGACGGACCTGCCGCATCGCGACCAGATCCCCGCGCGGGGCGGCGCGTCCAGCGCCGCGCCGACGCAGATGGAGTCGATGATGTTGGAGTTCGGCGACCGCGAAGGCACGCCGATGGCCAGCACGATCACGACCGAAGAGCTGCCAAGGTCACAGAAGCCGTGAGCCTTCAAAATAGTGAAAATGTTCGGATGGCGCGAAATGCGCCCGGCAGCGCGCGTGCAAATTCGAGAATTGGATTGCGTTCTGTGACTTTCGGCACACGCTCTTACGGCATCTTCATTCTTATATGCGATAAGGCTGCAACTAAAACGGTGGGAATGGCGTCTCTAGATCATGGGTATGACGCACCTCTTCATGCCGGACGAGCAAGAGCTCGCTGAGCACTATCCAAACCGGCGGGAATGGACGGCCGATGGATTGGTGCACGCGTTTGGCCTTTTGTTCGCGGCAGTCGGCGGCGTCGCGCTGTTTTACTTCGCGCTTGAGCGCGTCGGCCTCGGGATGGCCACGACGGCAATGCTCTATGCGCTGTGCCTGATCGCCATGCTGGCGTGTTCGGCGGCCTACAATCTCACCCACCCTTCCAAGGCGCGGCGGATATTGCGCCGCCTGGATGAAGCGGCGATCTTCGTGCTGATCGCTGGATCCTACACGCCCTTCACGGTGCAGCATTTCGACGGCTGGCATGCGTTTGCCGTGACAGGCGCAGTGTGGGCGCTGGCGCTGATGGGCGCGATCGGCAAAGTGTTTCTGCACAACGTGCACGAAGTCATCTGGTGCGTGTTCTATGTCGCGTTCGGCTGGCTGTCGGTGCTGATCCTGCCGCCGATCTCGGGCTCAATGTCGATCTTCGCGCTGGCGCTTTTGGCTGCGGGCGGCCTGATATACACCTCCGGCGTCGTGGTGTTCCTGGCGCAGAAGCTGCCTTATCGCCGGGCCATCTGGCACACGTTTGTGGTCGCCGGCGCGGCGCTGCATTACGGCGCAGTGTTCCTGGACGTGGCGCACGCTGCGTCGATGGGCTGAGCGGGCTGCTTTAGGGCGGCGTACCAATCGATTGCGCCAGCCATTGCTCGATTTCGCGCAGTTGCGTCTCGAGTTGCTCCTTCGACCAGGATGACCAGGAGTGGCCCGCGCCTTCGAAGGGCACGTAGCGAACCGTTTTCCCCGCCGCCTGCAACCCGTCCCGCATGAGTTCGGACTGATTGACCAGCACAACGCGATCCGCGTCGCCATGCATGAGCAGCACCGGAATTGTGACTCGATCCGCAAGATAGCGCGGGGAGTTGGCTTGAAGCCCGTCGCCGGGCTCGCCAACCTGGCTGACCCAATACGCATATATGCTTGACGCGCGGCCTTCATCGGCGCGCTCGGCACGCAACATTTCATTCAGATCGGAAATGCCGGCGATCGAAATTGCGCACTTATAGACATCGGGCGTCATGGCGGCGCCGGCCAAAGCGGCGTAGCCGCCATAGGACGCGCCGAGGATGCAGACCCGCTCAGGGTCGATCACGCCTTCGCTCGCCAGATAGCGCACGCCGGCGGTGATGTCGTCCTGCATCAGCCTTCCCCATTGACCGCGGCCGGCGAACGCGAATTCGCGGCCAAAGCCGGAGGAACCGCGGAACTGCGGCTGGAACACTGCGTAGCCGCGCGAAACGAGGAACTGAACGTGCGGGTCAAAACCGAAATAGTCACGCAGCTCGGGGCCTCCATGGGGATGAACCACGAGCGGAACCGGGCCGGATGCGCCGGACGGCATCGTCAGATAGCCCCAGATCGTGCGGCCGTCCGTCGATTGGTAGGACACGGTGCGCGTGGCGCCGAACGACGCGCCTTCCAGCTGCGGTGCGGCGACGAACATCGCTTCGATGCGCGCCTCGGTCCGATCATAGATGAAGACGCCGCCAGGATTTTGCGGACCCTGGCTGGACAGAAGCCAGACATTGCCGTCGTCGGACATGCCGAGAAGGTCCACGGTTTCGCCGGGGCCGAAGAAGCCGCTGAGTGCACGATAGTGGCGCTGATCGGAGGGATTCATCGCCTGGCACGTGAACGTTTGCGCAAACGCGCAACCAAAGAGCGCCGCGCGCGTGCGCGGGTTCAGCCAGAGCGAGAGATCGTCCGATCCCTGATGTTCATAGATCGGGTTTCCGTAGGCGCCGGTCGCGGCGTCGTAGAGATAGATGGCGGCGAGGTCGCGGCCTTCCGGCCGCGCCAAAACATAAACCTGCCCGGCGCCGGGGCCGGATCCCATCGGGACAAAGTCCGGGCTGTTGGACCGCGCGCCGCGGCGCACTTCGGTGATGACTTCCCATCCCCGTCCGCCGGGCGGCCGGCGGAGAATTCTGTAGCCCGAATTGTTGGCGAACTCGTCTTCGCGCAGGACAGCAGTTCCCGCGCCATCGGCGATGTAGCGAACGGTGTTCCACGATCCCTGATCCAATTTCTCGACGCGTCCGTCGGTGACGTTGGCGCGCCAAAGCGCCAGGCCGTTTTGACCATAGGCGGACACGAGAATGTCGGTGGGATTGTTGGCGAGGCGATCGACCAGCAGCGTGGAGGCGAAGTCGGCCGCAAGCCGGTTTTCCTGCTGCTCGAAGATTTGGACGCGGTTCTCGCCGTTCCTGTCGAGCGCGATGAGGCGATAGACATCCAGCGGCACGTCCGCGCCCTGGCGCATGCGCGAGCCCGTGGCCGTGCGGGAGCCGATCAGAAACCGCTGGCGCACCTAGGCGACGAGGCGATTGTCGCTCTTCCAATTCGACCAGACGATGGACAGTCCCCGCTCGCGCGGCGCAATCAGCGCAGTTTGCACCGTGCCCGCGCGCCAATCGAAGATATTGAGCGCTTCGCCGTCCTCCGTGCGCTGAATGACTGACACGAACTGGCCGTTGGGCGAAATCTCCGCGCCGTGAGCGTCGGGCTCGCGGATCAGCAGACTTGCGTCAATCGGTTGCGCAAACGCTTGCCCAGCCAACGCCAACGCGGCCGCAGCCGCGCGCACAATCCATCGCATGCGTCCCCTCCCGCAAGCGACCATGATCGCCCGCGCATGAAGCTTAGGCGGACGGGATTGCACGCTCAAGATGCTTGTTTATCGGGCGCAACCCGATGCGCAGCGGATCAACCGGCGCGGCGCGCCTTGCGCATGGCGTAACGGAGATCGCGCGCGGCTTTCTGTTCGGCGGCGAGCGCTTCGGCGCGCTCCTTCGCGGCCTTGCGGTCGATCTCGGCCTGGCGCGCGGCTTCTTCTTCGGCTTCGCGCTGGCGGCGCGCGGCTTCTTCGGCCTGCATCTGCTTTTCCAGACGCTCCATTTCGACGCGCTCGCGCCGCTGACGCTCGGCCTCCGCGCGGCGTGCGGCCTTCGCGGCTTGCGCAGCGGCATGTTCAGCGCGGCGTGCGGCTGCATCGGGATCCGTCGATGCGGCGCGGAACTTCTCTAACGCGGCCTTCTTCGCTTCAGCCGCGGCTTTGGCGCGGTCATTAAAATCTGGATGGAACTTCGGAGAAGCCACGCGGCACCCTTCTTATGTTTGGAGATGGAAGGGCTGTAGCGGAAGACAGCGCTCTGTTCTAGAGCCTGATTCACGTTTGAGATTGATTCAATCTCAAACGATCAGGCTCTTAATTCAACATTTAGAGCGTGATAGCCGCCAAAACCGGTATCCACTTTTGGCTATCACGCTCTAGCGCCGTGATGTCACAACATCGCGGGAATGACGCGATCGGGCGGTTTATGCCCGTCCGCGAAGGTCTTGATGTTGGTGATCACCTTTTCGCCCATGTCGATGCGGCCTTCGAGCGTGGCTGAGCCCATATGCGGCAGAAGCACGACATTGGAGAGCTTCTTCAGCTTCGGATTGATCGCGGGTTCGTGTTCGAACACGTCAAGGCCCGCGCCGGCGAGCTCCTTGCGATCGAGCATGCGCGCGAGCGCGGCTTCATCGATGACTTCGCCGCGCGCGGTGTTGACGACATAAGCGTGCGGCTTCAGCAGCGCGAGGCGGCGCGCGCTCAAGAGATGATAGGTCGCGGGCGTGTGCGGACAATTCACCGAGATGATGTCCATGCGCGACAGCATCTGATCGAGGCTTTCCCAATAGGTCGCGTCCAACTCCGCTTCGACGGCTGAGTGAACCCTGCGGCGATTGTGATAGTGAATTTGCAGCCCGAACGCTTTGGCGCGGCGCGCGACGGCCTGGCCGATGCGGCCCATGCCGATAATGCCCAAGCGCTTGCCCCAAATGCGGCGGCCGAGCATCCAAGTCGGGCTCCAGCCGAGGAAATCGTCGGCCTCGACGACTTTCACGCCCTCCACGATGCGGCGCGGCACCGCCAGGATCAGCGCCATCGTCATGTCGGCGGTGTCTTCGGTCAGTACGCCGGGCGTGTTGGTGATGGTGATGCCGCGCTGCACGGCGGTCTGCACATCGATATTGTCCACGCCGGCGCCGAATTGCGCGATCAGGCGCAGTTTATCGCCCGCGCGCGAGAGCACGCGTGAATCCAGGCGATCGGTCACCGTCGGCACCAGCACATCGGCGCGCGCCATGGCGGCGACGAGCTGGTCTGTCGTCATGGGCGCGTCGTCGACATTCAGTTCGGCGTCAAACAGCTCACGCATCCGCGTCTCGACGGGATCGGGCAATTTGCGCGTTACGACGACCTTCAGGGTTTTCGTGGGCATGGGCCTCGGGCTCAGCGTAAGCGATTTGCTTACCCGGCCCAGGCCGGACCCACAAGGACGCGCGCGGCGCTGGGAAATTTCTGCCGGCGTCAAGTCCGTTTTAACGGCGCCGCGCGCACAACGGGCCCGTCCCTCCGGAAGAAGGGTTTGGGTATGGGCGTTTCTCCGCGCGCAGCGGCCTTGGCCGCGCTTGCGCTTCTCGTTTGTTTTGCCGCCGGCAACGGTCTGGCGACCGGCGCTCAGGCCGGGCCGGCCGCGGCGCATGCCGCGGCGCCGGCCCCCTCGCCGTTCGTGAGCCTGGCCGGCGAGTCCGTGAATGCGCGGCGCGGACCCGGCCTGGAGCACCGGATCGAGTGGACCTATCAACGCCGCGGGCTGCCGCTGGAAGTCGTGGGCGAAAGCGGCAATTGGCGGCGGGTGCGCGACCCGGACGGCGCGGAGACCTGGATTTCCGCCGATTTCCTGTCGCCGACGCGGACCGCTTACGTCCTCGATAGCGGCTTGGGCACGCTCACGCTGCGCCAGCGGCCGGAGCAGACCGCGCGCGTGGCGGGCTATCTGGGGCGCGGCGTGGTGGCGCGGATCGAAGGCTGCTCGGGAAGCTGGCGGCTGGTGGCGATCGATGAGGTCGAAGGCTGGGCCCCGGCAGAGGCGCTGTGGGCAGCCGGCGGGTGCGCGGCGCAGCACCCGGCGTGAAAGCTTTTGACATGAGCGCGTCCGCGCGCTGAAAGCTCGCCCGCGCGCGCACTCGCGCCATATCGACGGGCGACATGGATTATCTCGTACAGCTGGCATCGGACCCGGCCGCGTGGGCGGCCTTCGTGACGCTCGTGGTCATGGAGGTGGTGCTCGGCATCGACAACCTTTTGTTCATCTCCATCCTGACCAACAAGCTGCCGGAAGCGGATCGGCCGCGCGCGCGCCAGATCGGCATCGGCCTCGCGCTGATCATGCGCCTGGCGCTGTTGGGCACGATCGCGTGGATCGTGCAGTTGACGCGGCCGCTGTTCACCGCGTTCGGGCATGGATTTTCGTGGCGCGACTTGATTCTGATCGCCGGCGGCCTGTTCCTGGTGTGGAAGGCGACCAGCGAAATCCATCACAGCGTCGATCCGGAGGAAACGCCGGATGTGTTCGACAGCCGGGCCGCGACCATGACGTTCGGCGCGGCGATCGTGCAGATCCTGATGCTCGATATCGTGTTCTCAATCGATTCCATTCTGACGGCCGTAGGCATGACCGACGATCTGCCGATCATGGTCGCGGCCGTGATCATCGCGGTGGCGGTGATGCTGTTCGCCGCCAATCCGGTGGCGGACTTCATTCACAAGAACCCGACCGTGGTGATGCTGGCGCTGGGCTTTTTGTTGATGATCGGCATGACGCTGATCGCCGACGGGTTCGGCTTCCATGTGCCGAAAGGCTATATTTACGCAGCGATGGCGTTCTCCGCAGGGGTGGAGGCGCTGAACATGCTGGCGCGGAACGCGCGGCGCAAAAGCGCAGCGGGCGGCGGCGCGCCTCCATCGCATTAGGCCGCGTCTCCATTGACCACGCCGTTCTTCCAGGCTGAGCTTTGGCGGTTCATCGCGCCGCCGGCGATGCTCGTCCTTTCCAATGTGTTCATGACATTGGCTTGGTACGGGCACCTGAAGCACAAGTCCGCGCCGCTCCTGCTTGCGGTGTTGGCGAGTTGGGGCATCGCGCTGTTTGAGTATTGTCTTGCGGTTCCGGCGAACCGGATCGGCAGCGCGGTCTATTCGACGGCGCAGTTGAAGACCATGCAGGAGATCATCACCCTTTCGGTGTTCGCGGGCTTCTCCGTGCTGTATCTGCGTGAGCCATTGACCCTGAGACATGCGGCAGGCTTTGTGCTGATCGCGCTTGGCGCAGCGCTGGTCTTCTCCGCAAAACGCTGACAGAAAACTTGCGCAGTGGCCGCGCAGCGAGTCGAAATCTTGACGAAGCTTTTCGCGTTTGCGTGAAGTTTTTGTCGCGTTGTGCGGGCTCTGCGCCCAATTTCAAATGAAGACACAAGTCAAACTTGCCTTTAACTTGGCGAGAAACCTTCCCTAAAGAAAGTTGTACGGGTCGATATCGATCTGCACGCGGACCGCGTTGGGGATTTTCACGCGCGCGGACCAGCTCGTCATGAAGGCGGAGATGTCGATGTCGCGATTGGCGCGCACGAGAAAGCGCCGGCGGTGACGGCCGCGCACCACCGCCAAGGGCGCGGGCGCTGGCCCATAGACATCCACGCCATCGGCGGCCGGCGCGGCTTCGCCGAACGCCGAGGCGGCTTCGTTGGCGGCGCGTTCGTCGGGCGCGGAGACGATCAGAGCGGCCAAGCGTCCGAACGGCGGCATGCCAAGCGCTTCGCGCTGCGCGGCCTCGGCGGCGAGGAAGCCATCGCGATCCATCGCCGCGAGCGCCTGCATCAGCGGCTCTTCCGGCAGATAGGTCTGGATGAACGCCCTGCCCTTGCGCTCGGCGCGGCCGGCGCGGCCGGCGACCTGACTTAACACCTGGAACGTGCGTTCGCCGGCGCGCAGGTCGCCGCCCTTCAGGCCAAGATCGGCGTCAATCACGCCGACACAGGTGAGCATGGGAAAGTTGTGGCCCTTGGCGACGATCTGCGTGCCGATGAGGATGTCGATCTCGCCCTGCGCCATGCGATCGACGATGGCGCGCACGGCCTCCCCGTTGGGCGCGGTGTCGGACGAAAAGATCTCCACGCGCGCGTCGGGGAAGAGTTCGTTCACTTCTTCGGCGATGCGCTCAACGCCTGGGCCGATCGACACAAAGCTTTCGGGCGCGAGGCACTTTGGGCATTCGCGCGGCTTCGGCATGGAGAAGCCCGTGAGGTGGCAGACCAGGCGGCCGCTATATTTGTGCTCGACCAGCCAGCTCTGCGTGTCGGGCGATTGCATGCGATGGCCGCAACAGCGGCATAGCGTGAGCGGCGCGTAACCGCGGCGATTGATATAGAGCAAGGTCTGCTCGCCGCGGGCCAAGGCGTCCTGCGCGGCCTGCACCAATTTCGGCGCGAGCCAGCGGCCTTTGTCCGGCGGATCAAGCTTGAGGTCGATGAGCTCCACATCCGGCATGGTCGCTGCGCCGTGGCGGAGCGGCAGCGCGATGTGGCGGTAGCGGCCGGCCTGCGCATTGACCAGCGTTTCAAGCGACGGCGTCGCGCTCGCAAGGACGATGGCACAGCCCCCTAGCTTCGCCCTCGCGACAGCGAGATCTCGCGCTTGGTACGCGACGCCGTCGTCCTGCTTGTAGGAGGGATCATGCTCTTCGTCGATGACGATGAGCTTTAAGCTGTGGAAAGGCAGGAACAACGCCGAGCGCGCGCCCAGCACGAGCCGTGCGCGGCCTTCGGCGACCTCGCGCCACGCCCGCCGGCGCTGCTTCGGGCCGATCGCGGAGTGCCACTCAACCGGGGCCGCGCCAAAGCGCTCTTCAAAGCGCTGCATGACCGCCTGCGTCAGCGCGATCTCAGGCAGCAGCACCAGAGCTTGCGCGGTCTCATCGCGCGCGAGCGCAGCAGCCACCGCTTCGAGATAGACTTCGGTCTTGCCGGAGCCCGTGACGCCATCGAGCAGCGCTGCGCCGAACGAACCGGTTTCGACCAGCGCAATCAATTCTGCGGCGGCCTGGCCTTGCTGTTGCGACAGCGTTCGTCCGGGGCGCGTCAAATCCGGCACGGAATAAGGCGAATCCGCATCGATGCGCATTGGCGCCAACGCGCCGGCGTCGATCAGGCCTTTAACGACGCCCGTGCTGACGCCGGCTGCGCGCGCAAGATCGGCGGCTGTGGCCGGCGCATTTGCGGCTTGCGACAACACCTGCGCGCGCGCCTGCGTGATCTTGCCGAAGGCCGCGCCCGTCGGCGCGTAGACGGTGATCGAGGGCGGCTCGCGCAACGCTTCTTCCGAGCGCACGACCATGCGCAGGAAGTGACCCGGCGGCGCGGCGGCATACTTCGCGGCCCATTCAATGAAGCGGCGGGACACGTCGGGCAGTGGCGCGCCGGGCAGCTTTTCATCCAGCGTGCGCAGGTTTGCCGCGCTTGCGCTTGGCTCCACCGACCAGACCACGCCGCGCACGAGGCGCGGACCGATCGGCGCGATGACGTGATCGCCCGGCGCCACCGTCATGCCTTCGGGCACGCGGTAATCGAACGGCTCCGGCAACGGCAAGGGAAAGAGCACGCGCGCGAGCATGGACTCGGCGGCGGCGCCTTGATCGTGCGCAAGCGGTTCGAACAGCGGTCCCTGCCGCTGCGCTTGAGGTCGACGCGCTCGCAGGCGCGCATGCATGCTCATGCGCACAAACGTAGGCGCGCTTGCATGCGCGCGAAAGTCGACTCTTTCTTCAATCGGCGTTACACGCGAAGAGACGTTAACGATTTCAATGTCGAGCAACGCCCTTTCCTCGCCGAACGATTCATCGGCGGAACACGCGCTGCAAGCTTGGCTTGCGTATCTGCGCGATGAGCGGCGCTTCGCCGCGCGCACGGTGGAAGCCTATGGCCGCGACGTCGCGGCGTTCCTCGCGTTCATGAACGACCATCTCGGCGAATCAGTCTCGCTGCGCGCCTTGAAGGACGCCGCGCCGCAAGACCTGCGCGCCTATCTCGCCTTCCGCCGGCGCGGCGAGAGCGCCTTGTCGGATCGTTCGCTGGCGCGTGCGCTGGCGGCGATCCGCGCCTTCTTCGCGTTCCTCGAGCGGCGCTACGCGGTCGCCAATGCGCGCATCGGCCTGGTGCGCGGTCCGCGCCTGGCGCGCATGCTGCCGCGCCCGGTCAGCGAGGACGCGGCGCACGATCTCATGCAGGATGCGGAAGCCGCCGCGGCCGAGCCCTGGATCGCGGCGCGCGATGTCGCGGTGCTGATGCTGCTCTATGGCGCGGGCTTGCGGATCTCTGAAGCGCTTGGGCTGCAAGGCGCGGATTCGCGCGCCGAACACGGCCTGCGCATAGTTGGCAAAGGCGGCAAGGAACGCATCGTGCCGCTGCTGCCCGCGGTGAAGGAAGCGATCAGCGCCTATGCGGATGCGTGTCCGTACGCGCTTGAAGCGGATTCGCCCTTGTTTCGCGGCGCGCGCGGCGGCGCGCTGTCGCCGCGCATCGTGCAATTGTCCATCGCGAATGCGCGGATGCGTTTGGGATTGCCGGATTCAGCGACGCCGCATGCGCTGCGCCACGCGTTTGCAACGCATTTGTTGGCGAACGGCGCTGATTTGCGCGCGATCCAGGAATTGCTCGGCCACGAATCACTTTCGACGACACAAACTTATGCGGACGTAGAATTTTCTCGTCTGGTCGACGCTTATCGCGCTGCGCACCCGCGTGCGTGACGCTATTTTCCCTTCACAATCAACGTGTTCACAGAGTTCGCCAGGGTGAGTCAGAGAAAAAAATCGGGTTCCCAAAAAAATACAGTCTTCGTGTTTGTAGAAACCAATCAAAAACCAATATCGGCGAAAACTCATTCCCGGAGAGCAAAAAAACTCCCACCCAACCCAGTACCAACACTAGTAATGATGGAGTAATCAAAATGGCACGAATGGTAAAGAAGGCGGCGAAGAAGGCCGCTCGCAAAGGCGTCCGCAAGGCCGCTCGCAAGACGACGGCGCGCAAGAGCGTCCGTAAGGCCGCGAAGAAGACGGTCCGCAAGGCCGTGAAGAAGACCGCCCGCAAGGCCGCCAAGAAGACGGTTCGCAAGGCTGCGAAGAAGACCGTCCGCAAGACGGCGCGCAAGTCCGCTCGCAAGGGCGTGCGCAAGGGCGTCCGCAAGGGCGTGCGCAAGGCGACGGCGAAGGCCGCGCGCGGCCGTCCGGCGAAGAAGGCCGGCCGTAAGCCGGGCCGCAAGCCGGGCCGCAAGCCGGCTGCGAAGACGATGGCGGCTGCTGTCGTTTCTCACTAAGGCAAGTATCGGGACGGGGGGAGGACGCTCCCCCCGTCGCCGTTAAAGGGCGCCGGAAACGGCGCCTTTTTTATTTGTCCTGCCCCCATCCGCCTGGCGAAGGCGCTGCGCAGGGCCGCTCCCCTCCCCGCCACTCGGGCTCTGAGCAGAAGAATTGTGCCTTGCAGGCGACCCGCTTGACGACTCGCACTTGGCAAACTACTTTGTATTTCAAAGCCAGGAGCCGCCATGTCGCGTGAACAAATGATCGACGATCTCGCCTATGTCCGAACGCTTGCGGAAGAAGGGCGCGACGGCCCGCTGTTCGGCGGAACCTTCTTCATTATCTGGGGCGTGCTGACGGCGACGGCGTGGGCGCTGCAATGGGCGTTGATCCAAGGACTCGTGGTCGCGCAACCCAATTGGGAGTTCGGCATTCTGTGGGCGACCTATGTCGCGCTTGGCGTGGGATCGACAGCGTTTGAATCCCAGCGCCTCGCCAAGGACGGGCAACGCACAGCTTCGGTCGCGAGCAAGGCGGAAGGCGCGGTGTGGCGCGCCGCGGGCTGGGGCATCAGTGCGGTTGCGGCCGGCGCGATCGGGCGGATGATCATCGCCCGCGACGTCACAGCGCCTGACATCATCGTGCCCACAGCATTCGCGCTCTATGGCGTCGCGCTGTTGCTGACGAGCGCGATGTCGCGCGAGACATGGCTGCGCGGCTTTGGGCTCGTTTCTTTGGCTTTTGCCTTTACTTGCGGCCTGATCTTGTCTTCGACTTGGTTTTATCTTGTCGCAAGCATCGGCGCGCTGATCGTTCTCTTGGCGCCGGGCATCCATCTCCTGGGCAAGGAAACGCGCGGCGCAGCGGGCTGAGGATGTCGGCGTTCGATCATACCGCGCTCGACGACGTCATTCACGGGCGATTGCGGCTCGGCGTGATGGCGTATCTCGCCAGCGTCACGGCGGCGTCGTTCGCTGATCTCAAGGCGAAGGTGAACGCAACCGACGGCAATCTTTCCTCGCACCTGACGAAACTGGAGGAAGCGGGCTATGTGCGCATCGTCAAATCCTTCCAGGGCAAGAAGCCGTTGACGCAGGTCGCGCTCACCGCGCCGGGGCGCAAAGCGTGGCTCGACTATCTCGATCGCTTGCGCGGCCTGTTGGACGCTGCGGAGTAAGCAGCGTACGTTCAGCGGATGCGCCGCTTTCCCGCAGATCACCTGGAAGCGTTTAGCGAAAGCGTGCTGGCCGCGCTTGGCTCGTCGCCTGACGAAGCCCGCGCGGTCTCCAGCCATCTCGTCGGCGCCAATCTCGCGGGGCATGACAGTCACGGCATCGCGCTTCTTGCAACCTACGCGAAGCATGCGCGCGCCGGGCTGGTGCGGCCGAACGCCAAGACCGAAACAATCCAAGACACGCCGGCGATTTTGCAAATCGACGGCTGCGATGGATTTGGCGCGGTGGTCGGACATGCGGCGGCGGCGCGCGCGTGCGAAAAGGCGAAACACGCCGGCGTGTGTGCGTTGACGGTTGGGCGCACGCATCATTTGGGGCGGATCGGCGCATTCGGCGAGCGCGCCGCAGACGCCGGGTGCGTGTTCATCGCGTTTGTAAACGTGGTCGATCACGCCGGTCTCGTGGCGCCGTTTCGCGGCGCGGACGCGCGATTCGGCACCAATCCAATCTGCATCGCCTTGCCCGGCTCGGCGGCGCATGATCCATTCCTACTGGACATGGCGACGAGCTGGCTTGCGCTCGGCAAGGTGCGCGAGGCCGCGGCCAAGGGCGAAGCCGTGCCGTTCGGATCGGTGCTCGACGCTGAAGGCCGGCCCACGGACGATCCGCACGGCATGGGCAGCCACGATTATTCCAGCCATGTCGGCGCGCTGGCGTTCTTCGGACAGCACAAGGGGTATGCGCTTGGCTTCGCGGCGGAGCTGCTGGCGGGATTGTTGTCGGGATTTGGAACCATTCAGCCTGGCAATGCGCGCCGCGACGGCCTGCGCAATGCGATGTTCGCGCTTGTGCTCGATCCATCCAAGTTCGCGGATCCCGACTGGCTCGCGCGCGAGCGCGACGCGACGATCGCCTATGCGCTGGCTTCTCCGCCGGCGGATCCGGCCGCGCCCGTGCTTGCGCCGGGCGATGCGGAGCGGCTTGCGCGCGCTGAGCGCATGCGCGACGGGGTTCCGCTTGCAGATGCAGTCATCGCCAATCTCAAAGAGTTGGCGGCGACGTTGGCCTTGCCCGACAATCGTAGGCTTTAGGCCTGCATCAGCCAGCCGTCGACGCCCTTCGCGGCTTCGCGGATCGCTTCGGACATGGTGGGATGGGCGTGGCAGGTGCGGGCGATATCTTCCGCGGACGCGCCGAACTCCATCGCCACGCAGATTTCGCCGATCAGTTCGCCGACGCCGACGCCCATCAAATGCGCGCCGACAACGCGCTTGGCGGCCTTGTCCTCCAAGATTTTGGCGAAGCCTTCGGTCTCGTGATTGGTGCGCGCGCGCGAATTGGCGAGGAACGGAAACTTCCCGACCGAATAGTCCACGCCCGCAGCCTTCAATTCCTCTTCGGTCTTGCCGACGGAAGCGATTTCGGGATCGGTGTAAACGACGTTGGGGATCACATCGTAGTTCACGTGGCCCCAAAGCCCTGCGCATTTTTGCGCAACGGCAATGCCCTCCTCTTCCGCCTTGTGCGCCAGCATCGGGCCGTGGGTGCAATCGCCGATCGCCCAAACGCCCGGGATATTGGTGGCGAAGTGTTCGGTCTCGATGAAGCCGCGCTGATCAAAGCGCACGCCGGCGGCCTCCAAACCAAGATCGGTTGTGTAGGGCCGCCTTCCGATCGCAACGAGCACGATGTCGGCCTCCAGCGCCTTGCGTTCGCCGCCCTTGGCCGGCTCGATGGCGACGTGCACGCCGGCCTTGAGCCGCTCGATCGCCACGACCTTGCTGCTCATTTGAAACTTCATGCCCTGCTTGGCGAGCGTGCGCTGGAACTGCTTGGAGATTTCGGCGTCCATGGTCGGGGTGACGCGATCGAGATATTCGACGACCGTCACTTCGGCGCCGAGCCTGCGCCAGACGGAGCCCAATTCCAGGCCGATGACGCCCGCGCCGATGACGATGAGTTTCTTGGGGATCGCTGTCAGATCCAAGGCTCCCGTAGAGGAGACGATGCGATCCTCATCGATCTCAACGCCGGGCAGCGAGGCCGGCTCGGACCCCGTGGCGATGACAATGTTCTTGGCGTCGTGAACGGTTTTGGCGCCGCCTTCCTCGGAAATCTCGACGCGGCTGCCGCCGAGGAGACGGCCGGCGCCCTTGATGTAATCGACCTTGTTCTTCTTCATCAGAAATTCGACGCCCTTGGTGAGGCCGTCGACGGCGTCGAGCTTTAAATCCATCATTTTCGGCAGGTCGACCGACAGGCCCGTCGCCTTGATGCCCATGCCAGCGAATTTCTTCTCTGCTGTTTCATAATAATGCGAGGCGTGCAGCAACGCCTTGGAGGGAATGCATCCGACATTGAGGCATGTGCCGCCGAGCTTGCCGCGCTTCTCCACAATGGCGGTCTTGAGGCCGAGCTGCCCGGCGCGGATGGCGCAATTGTAGCCGCCAGGCCCGCCGCCAATGATGATCACGTCATATGCGCTCATGGAGAAAACTTCCGGACCTCTGACTCGTTTCACACTCTAGACGATGCCCGCTGCAAATTGAATCTGGGCATGATGCGGTTTCCTTCAAGCTGCACATGCGTTCGCCTCAAGCGGTTCGCACAGCGCTCACGCAAGCGCGCCGACATAGGAAAGCCAGGCGGCCACGACCGTCACCACCAAGGCGGCGAAGAAGCCGTTGACGGTTGCGCGGGCGGGCCGCGCCTCGGCCTTTTCCGCTTCCGTCGTGGCGCGGATTTCCCGGCCGCGCTGGCGCAGGAAATAGAACATTTGATGGACGATGATCACGCTTAGAAACGCGACGCTGAGCCGGTGCGCCAACGCCATGGAGATGCCGGCTGGGATCAGCAGCGCGCCGCCCGTGATCAGCCACCAATGCCGTCCTGCATCGTCTTGAACAACCGGCGGCTGCGGGGGCGCATCGCCCTGCTCGCGCGCGAATTCCTCGGTCATGCGTTCCAGCCGGCGCGAGAGATCGCCAAGCTCACGCATGGCCAGCATCTGGCGCACGGTGAAGACGCCGCCCGCGACATAGAGAACGCCGAATACGCGCAGCGCCCAGGTCGCGATGGTTTCGAGGCTCAAGCGTCCTGCCGCCGCCAATAGGCGCGGTCGCCGCCATCGACGAGCAGGATCACCAGCCCGACCGCCAGCAGAACGCCAATCGGCGCATAGTCGGCGAGCGGATATTGGGAATCGAGCGTCAGGCCGCCTTCAGCCTGCTTCCACAACGCCCAGCGCGCGCCATAGAGCGCAAAGCCGATCAGCCAGGCCCAGAACGCCTGCGTGCGACGCATCAGGCGAACCATGGCGATGAACAAGAAAACCGCTGCGCCATACCACAGCCCCGCTTCCAGCGGCGTGGCCGATGCGCCGAGCGCGGAGAGGCGATCGGAATAGCGCGCGACGTCGATGTTCCCGATTTGAACATGCTCAAGCGTGGTGACGGCTGCGGGAAAGACGCACGCGGCGACGTACACGAGCAGGATAAGCACTAACGGCCAGCGCAAAATCCACATCGTCCCCTCCCCGGTTCGGCGGCGATGTCCCCTCGCCGCGTCGGGTCGTTCGACGAGAAACCCGAAAATCCGGCCAGGGGCAAGCGGAAGCCCGCGCGGCGCGATCAGAGGTCGAGCAACAACCGCTCGGGATCCTCCAGCGCATCCTTGACGCGCACCAGGAACGTGACCGCCTCGCGCCCGTCGACCAGGCGATGATCGTACGACAAGGCCAAGTACATCATAGGACGCACGACAACCTGGCCATTGATGACGATCGGCCGCTCCTGAATTTTGTGCATCCCCAGAATGCCGGATTGCGGGGCGTTCAGGATCGGCGTCGACATCAGCGAGCCGTACACGCCGCCATTGGAGATCGTGAACGTGGCGCCCTGCAATTCTTCGAGCTTCAACTGACCATCGCGCGCGCGGGCGCCGAGGTCGCCGATATCCTTTTCAATCTCCGCCATGGATTTCTGATCGGCGTCGCGCACGACGGGCACGACGAGGCCGCGATCGGTGCCGACCGCCACGCCGATGTCGTAGTAATTCTTGTAGATGACATCTTCGCCGTCGATCTCGGCGTTGACGTTCGGGATTTCGCGCAGCGCGGCCACGCAGGCCTTCACGAAGAAGCTCATGAAGCCGAGCTTCACGCCGTGCTTCTTTTCAAACCCGTCCTTGTGCTTGTTGCGCGCGGCCATGATCGCCGACATGTCGGCTTCATTGAACGTCGTCAGCATCGCGGCGGTGTTCTGCGCTTCCTTGAGACGGCGCGCGACGGTCTGGCGCAAGCGCGTCATGCGCACGCGTTCTTCGCGCGGGCCGATCACGCGCGGCGCGGCGGGCGCAGGCGAAGGCGCGACGGGCGCAGGCGGACGCGCGGGCTGCGCAGCGAGCGCATCGGCCTTGGTGGGGCGGCCGTCGCGGCCGGTGCCTTCAATGCTTGACGGATCGATCCCGCGTTCGGCGGCGACGCGCTGCACCGACGGCGGCGCGGTCGCTGCGGCGGCTGGCGGCGGCGGCGGCGCGGCTTGAGGCGGCGCTGCAGCCGGCGGCGGCGGCGCGGCGGTTCTCGCCGGTTGCGCGCCGGCGCCTGAGCCGGACAATCGGCCCAAAAGCGAGCCGATCTCCACGGTCGCGCCTTCGTTGGCGACGATTTCGCCCAACACGCCGTCGCCGGGCGCGGAGACTTCGACGGAAACCTTATCGGTCTCCAGTTCGACGAGCACTTCGTCGCGCTTCACCGCGTCGCCGGGCTTTTTCATCCATTTCGCGACCGTCGCCTCGGTGACGGATTCGCCGAGCGTCGGCACTACGATGTCTGTCATTCCATGCTCCGTGATCTCCGCCGCGCGGAGACGATCAGCCGAGCGCTTCGTTCAGAAACGCTTCCAGCTCCTTCAAATGTTTGCTCATCAGGCCCGCAGCCGTCGACGCGCTGGCCGGGCGTCCGGCATAGCGCGCGCGCTTGGACGACATCGGCAGCTTCTCAAGCGTCAGCTCCAGCCAGGGATCGACGAACATCCAGCCGCCCATGTTCTTGGGCTCTTCCTGACACCAGACGATTTCGGCGCCGGGGAAGCGCGCGAGTTCCGCGCTCAGCGACTTAATCGGCCAGGGATAGAATTGTTCGAGACGCATCAGATAGATGTCGTCGTGGCCGCGCTTTTCGCGCTCTTCCAAGAGATCGTAATAGACCTTGCCGGAACACAGCACGACACGGCTGATCTGATCGTCAGGCTTGAGCTTGAGCGTGGTCAGGCCGTTGTTCAGGCGCGCATCGCCATCGTCCCAAAGCACGCGATGGAACGTGGTCCCCGGCCCCATGTCCGCGAGCGCGGAGACGCAGCGCTTGTGGCGCAGCAGGGATTTCGGCGTGAACACGATCAGCGGCTTGCGGAAGTCGCGATGGATCTGTCGACGCAAAGCGTGGAAATAGTTCGACGGCGTCGTGCAATTGACGACCTGCAGATTCTCTTCCGCGCACAATTGCAGAAAGCGCTCAATGCGCGCGGACGAGTGTTCCGGCCCCTGCCCTTCATAGCCGTGCGGCAGGAGCATCACGAGGCCGCTCATGCGCAGCCATTTGCGTTCGCCGGAGGAGATGAATTGGTCGATGACGACCTGGGCGCCGTTCACGAAATCGCCGAACTGCGCTTCCCAGAGCGTCAGCGTGTTCGGTTCGGCGAGCGAGTAGCCGTATTCGAAACCAAGCACCGCTTCTTCCGACAGGGCGGAATCGATCACCTCGTAATGGGCCTGGCCGGAGAACAGATTGTTGAGCGGCGTGTAGCGCTCTTCCGTGGTCTGATCGATGATGTGCGAGTGGCGCTGGCTGAAGGTGCCGCGGCAGGAATCCTGGCCCGACAAACGCACCGCGAAGCCTTCATCGAGAAGCGTGGCGAAGGCCAGATGTTCGGCCGTCGCCCAATCGATGTTGGCTCCGGATTCAATCGCAGCGCGGCGGGCTTCGATCACGCGGCGAACGGTTTTGTGCGCGTCGACGGTTTCGGGAATTTCCGTCATGCGGCGGCCGAGGTCGTGCAGCTTGGCGATCTCGACTTCGGTGCGGCCGCGGCGATCGTCGTCGGTCGGCAAGCCGAGGCCGGTCCATTTGCCGTCCAACCAATCGGCCTTGTTGGCCTTGTAGGCCTTGCCAGAGTCGAATTCGGCATCGAGGAATATCTCGAACTCGTCGATCCAGGCCTGGGCTTCGCCGGGCTGAATGACGCCCTCCTTCTCCAGCCGCTGGGTATAGATTGTCGTGGTCGAGGGCTGGTCCTTGATGCGGCGATACATCAAGGGCTGCGTCATGGTGGGGTCGTCGCCTTCGTTGTGACCGAAGCGGCGATAGCAGAACATGTCGATGACGATGTCCTTGCCGAAGATCTGGCGATACTCGGTGGCGATTTTCGCGGCGAAGGTGACGGCTTCGGGATCGTCGCCGTTGACGTGAAAGATCGGGGTCTGCACCTGCAGCGCCACGTCGCTTGGGTATGGCGAGGACCGCGAAAAGCGCGGCGCGGTGGTGAAGCCGATCTGATTGTTGATGATGAAGTGAATGGTGCCGCCGGTGCGGTGGCCGCGCACGCCGGATATGGCGAAGCATTCCGAGACGACGCCCTGCCCCGCGAACGCCGCGTCGCCATGGATCAAAAGCGGCAGGACACGCGCGCGCAACGCGTGCAGGTCTTCCTCGGGCGTCCAGGTCTGGCGCTGGGATTGCTTGGCGCGCGCCTTGCCGAGCACGACGGGATTGACGATTTCGAGGTGCGAGGGATTGGCGGTGAGCGAAAGGTGCACGGTGTTGCCGTCGAACGCGCGGTCAGACGAGGCGCCGAGATGGTATTTCACGTCGCCGGAGCCGTGCACGCCGTCGGGCGTGGATGAGCCGCCCCCGAATTCATGGAAGATCACATTGTAAGGCTTGCCCATCACGGCCGCGAGCACGTTGAGCCGGCCGCGGTGGGCCATGCCGAGCACGATTTCCTCGACGCCCATGGCGCCGCCGCGCTTGATGATCTGCTCCAGCGCGGGAAGCATGGCTTCGCCGCCGTCAAGGCCGAAGCGCTTGGTGCCGGGATAGCGCTTGTGCAGAAACCGTTCGAAGGTTTCGCCTTCGATCAACTTTCTCAGGATCGCGCGCTTGCCTTCGGGCGTGAAGCTGATCTCCTTGTCCGGGCCTTCGATGCGCTCCTGCAGCCAGGATTTCTCGACGCCTTCGGCGATGTGCATGAATTCGACGCCGAAGGTGGAGCAATAGGTGCGGCGCAGAATCTCCAGCATCTCGCGCACCGTGGCCGTCTCCAGGCCAAGCACGCCATCGATGAAGATGGGCCGATCCAGATCCGCCTCGCCAAAGCCGTATGATGCGGGATCGAGTTCGCCGGGGACCTCGCGCTGCTCGATGCCGAGCGGATCGAGCGTGGCGACGAGGTGACCGCGCGCGCGGAAGGCGCGGATCATCTGGATCGCGCGGACGCTGTTGCGCGCGGCGGCGCGAAGGTCCTGTATGGAGGCTTGCGGCGCGCGTTCGCGCAATTTGCGCTCCAGCGCCGGCGCGGCTGCGCCCCAATCGCCGTCGAGCAGCGCGGTGGCTTCCGATTTCTGCGGCTTGGCCGCGTCGGGGCGATACCAGGACGGGCCTTCCTGCGCCTGCAACACGGTCTGCGGCGCATCGCGCGAGGCTTCGAACAGCGCGCGCCAAGAGGGATCGACTGAACTCGGATCGGCGACGTAGCGGGCGTACATCTCTTCGACGAAAACGGCGTTCGCGCCGGACAAGACCGAAAGCTGAAGAAGAGACGCGTCTGGGGCGTTGCGGGCGTCGTCCGCCATGAGACCTATGACCTCGCGTGGATTGTCGCCGCGCGCCTGCCGGCGGCGGCTGTGTGGTTGCATCTAGACCGCGTTCAGGAAAAGTGGACACCGGTTTTCCGTCCGAACGCGGTCCAAGTTTTGGATCATTGCGGTTTCCGGGCGGCCGACCGGCCGGCCTGAAACCGCAATAGCGCGGGTTTCGCCCCGATTGAAGGGCGCGCGCCTATGGTTTTTCGCGGATCAGGTGTGCGCGGTTACACCTTGAGGAGGTCCGACATCGTGCGGCCCAGCGCGGCCGGGTGCGGAGCGACCTTGACGCCGGCGGCTTCCATCGCGGCGATTTTGGATTCGGCATCGCCCTTGCCGCCGGAGATGATGGCGCCAGCGTGGCCCATGCGGCGGCCCGGCGGCGCGGTGCGGCCGGCGATAAAGCCGACCGTCGGCTTCTTGCGGCCCTTTCTGGCTTCATCGGCCAGAAATTGAGCGGCGTCTTCTTCCGCGGAGCCGCCGATCTCGCCGATCATGATGATCGCCTTGGTGGCGTCGTCGGCGAGAAACATCTCCAGCATGTCGATGAATTCGGTGCCCTTCACGGGATCGCCGCCAATGCCGACGGCGGTGGTCTGGCCGAGATTCTCATTCGTGGTCTGAAACACGGCTTCATATGTCAGCGTGCCGGAGCGCGAGACGATGCCGATGTCGCCCTTGGAGAAGATCGAGCCGGGCATGATGCCGATCTTGCACTCGTTGGGCGTCAGCACGCCCGGGCAATTGGGGCCGATGAGGCGCGAGTTCGAGCGATCGAGCCTTGCCTTCACGCGTACCATGTCGAGCACGGGAATGCCTTCGGTGATGCACACGATGAGCGGAATTTCCGCGTCGATGGCTTCCTCGATGGCTGCAGCGGCGCCGGGCGGGGGTACGTAGATCACGGTGGCGTCGGCGCCGGCCTTATCCTTCGCTTCGGCGACGGAATTGAACACCGGAAGTCCAAGGTGCGCTGAGCCGCCCTTCCCCGGGCTGACGCCGGCGGTCATGCGCGTGCCGTAGGCGATGGCCTGCTCGGAATGGAAGGTGCCGTTCTTGCCGGTGAAGCCCTGGCAGATGACGCGCGTGGACGCGTTGACGAGTATGGACATGGGTTCCCCGGACCGGACGCTGACGCTGAACTTGCGTGAGCGACATAGCGGAGCCTTGTGCGCAGGCACAAGGCTTGCCGCCGCGTCGGTTCAGCCCATGATGAAGGCGTTCAGCTTGTTGCCGTCGGGATCGCGGAAATACGCGGCGTAAAAGCCGGAATCGCCGCGCGGGCCGGGCGGACCTTCGTCGGTCCCGCCATTCGCAAGCGCGATTTCATACAGACGATGGACCTGGTCTTTGTCCTTGGCCTCCAGCGCGACCATCACGCCATTGCCGACTGAGGCGGCCTTTCCGTCGAACGGCTTGGTGGCGGCGATGCCCGGGGCCCCGCCGGGCGCGCCCCAGGCGATGAAGCCGTCAAAGTCCATCATGCGGCTGACGCCCATCTCCTTGGCGATGGCGTCATAGAATTTCGCGGCGCGCGGCAGGTCGTTCGTGCCGAGCGTGACATACCCGATCATGGCGGTTCTCCCTCGATGACCAGAACATTATACGAACATTGTGGCCGGGATCAAGCGCGCAGCGGGGCCGGCCGGCCTCCTTCATTCGCTCCGCATGCGGATTGTTTGGGCAGATTGGGTTTCGGCGCCGCCTTGGCCGCGAATTTCGCTTTACATGACAGTTTCATGACTGTTGTATGACGGTAAGGCGACACGGACCGTCACAGACGGCGACCCATCACAACGATGGACGCCGCAATGCGGCTGCGGAGGAACGAATGAAGACATGGATGCTGGCGGCCGCACTCGCGCTTGGCCTCGGGGCGACCGCCTACGCCGAACCGGGCGGCGCACGCCATGAGGACGCCCATGCGGTGTCCGTGCAGCACGCCCAGCTGGATCTGGCGCAGCGCGAGGACGCAGCGCTTCTCTTGAGCCGGGTGCGCCTGGCGGCGGCGCGCGCATGCGACGTGCCGTATGTGAGCCGGCCGGACGCGCGGCTGCGACAGGCGATCGCGGAATGCCGGGCCGACGCGGTGGCGAACACTGTCGAGCGGCTCAATCAGCCGGAGCTCACGCGCGTCTATCTCGCGTCCGCGCGCTAAGTTTTCCGAAATTGATGTCCTGACGCCGGCCCTGCGGGGCCGGCTTTTTTTGTGTGGGCGGGGCGTGCTGATTGGCGCGTGCATGCGTGCTAGAGTCTTTGGGGCTGGCCGCACCCCAGGGAGCGCCGCTGGACACGGAGCAGCGCCAATGGAGCACGCATTCTGGCGCCAGCGCTGGGAGCGCAACGAGATCGCGTTTCACGAAGGCGCGCCGAACGCGATGTTGGTGAAGCATTGGGCTGCGCTCGCCCTGCCCTCTCGCGCGCGCGTGTTTGTGCCGTTGTGCGGCAAGACGCGGGACATCGGCTGGCTGTTGCGCCAGGGCTTTCGCGTGGTCGGCGCGGAGTTGAGCGCGCTTGCGGTGGAGAGCCTGTTTGCGGATTTGGGCGCGGCGCCGACGATCACGCCGATGGGCGCGCTGACCTTGTATGCGCATGAAGACGTTGCGGTGTTTCAAGGCGATCTGTTTGCGTTGACCCGCGAGATGCTTGGCGCAGTCGATGCGGTGTACGATCGCGCAGCGCTCGTCGCGCTGCCGCTGGACCTGCGCGCACGCTATGCCGACTTCGTGCCGGCGCTGACGGCGTTGGCGCCGCAGCTCGTGATCGCCTTCACTTATGATCAGGCGCAGATGGACGGCCCGCCCTTCTGCGTCGATGCGGACGCCGTGCGGGCGCTCTACGGCGCGCAATTCGATGTTGCGTTGCTCCAGAGCGCGGCGATCCAAGGCGGGTTGAAAGGCAAAGTCGCGGCGACGGAAGATGTGTGGGCGCTGCGGCGAAGAGGCTGATCTCAGCCCGCCTTCACCGCCTTGACAATCTTCCGCGCCGCATCTTCCAGATCATCGGCCGGGATCACGTTCAGGCCGCTTTCGGAAATGATCTTCTTGCCGAGCTCCACGTTGGTGCCTTCCAGGCGCACGACAAGCGGCACTTTCAGACCCACTTCCTTCACCGCGGCGATGACGCCTTCGGCGATGACGTCGCACTTCATGATGCCGCCGAAGATGTTGACGAGGATGCCTTTCACTTTCGGATCGGCGGTGATGATCTTGAACGCGGCCGTCACCTTCTCTTTCGACGCGCCGCCGCCGACATCGAGGAAGTTCGCGGGCTCCGAGCCGAACAATTTGATGATATCCATCGTCGCCATGGCGAGGCCGGCGCCGTTGACCATGCAGCCGATATCGCCGTCGAGCGCGATGTAGGCGAGATCGTATTTGCTCGCCTCGATTTCCTTTTCGTCTTCCTCGCCGAGATCGCGCATTTGCTCCCATTCGGGATGGCGGAAGGACGCGTTTGAATCGAAGCTGATCTTGGCGTCGAGCAATTTCAGATGCTGCGCCTTGGTGACGATCAGCGGATTGATCTCCAGGAGGCTCATGTCCTCCTTGGTGAACATTTCATAGAGCTTCTTGACGACATCGACGCACTCGGTTTCGAGCGCGCCGGAAAGGCCCAGAGCCGCGGCCACCTTGCGGCCGTCGACCTCGGTCACGCCGGTCGCGAAATCAATGGCGATCGTGTGCACGCGCTCGGGCGTGTCGTGGGCGACCTTTTCGATGTCCATGCCGCCGTCCGGCGAAGCCACGAACGAGACGCCGCCCGTCGCGCGATCGACCAGCGCGGAAAGATACAATTCGCGATCGATGTCGCTGCCGTCTTCAATGTAGAGCCGCTTCACCACGCGGCCGGCAGGCCCGGTCTGCGCGGTCACCAGCGTTGAGCCCAGCATCTGCTCGGCGAACATGCCGACATCTTCGGGCTTGGTCGCCAGCCGCACGCCGCCTTTTTCGCCGGCCTTGGCTTCCTTGAATTTGCCTTTGCCGCGGCCGCCGGCGTGGATCTGGCTTTTCACCACCCAGAGCGGACCGCCGAGCTTTGCCGCTGCGTCAATCGCCTCTTCCGGCGTGAAGGCGGGATACCCTTCCGAGACCGGCAAGCCGTAACGGCGATAGATGGCTTTGCCTTGGTACTCGTGGATGTTCATGGGGCGGGCTCCTGGCGGCGCGGCAAACGCGCCCGGTTATAAGGCCGGAGGCGCGCGGCGCAATGTCAGGGGCTTCGCCAAGACCCAGGTTTCAAGCCGTCGAGATACGCCTTGGCTTCCTTGCGGATGCGGTTGCGGCGACCCGGGTCCATCTTGGCCCAGGCTTTGACGATCACGGCCATGCGCGGATTGTTGGCGAAGCGGCGCTCGTGGCGGGCGATGAAATCCCAATAGAGCAGATTGAAGGGGCACGCGCGCTCCCCCTCTTTGGCTTTCACGTCGTAGGCGCAACCGCGGCAATAATCCGACATGCGGTCGATGTATGCGCCGCTGGCGGCGTACGGCTTTGACGCCAACAGCCCGTCATCGGCGAACAGCGCCATGCCGATGGTGTTGGGCGCTTCGACCCATTCGAACGCGTCAGCGTAGACGGCGAGATACCATTCGTGCACCTGGCGCGGCTCGATGCCCGCAAGCAGCGCGAAATTGCCCGTCACCATCAGGCGCTGAATGTGATGGGCGTAGGCTTCTTCCCTGGTTTGCGTGACGCAGGCGCGCACGCAGGCCATGTCGGTTTCGCCGGTCCAGTAGAATTCCGGCAGATCGCGATCGGCGCCGAGCGCATTGCGGCTGATGTAGCTTTCGCCCTCGCGAAAATAGATGCCGCGCACATATTCGCGCCAGCCGATGATCTGGCGGATGAAACCCTCCACGGCGTTCAAGGGCGCGCAGCCCCTTTTGTATTCGCGCTCGGCGCGGCGGCACAGGTCGAGCGGCTCCAGAAGGCCGACATTGAGATAAAGCGAGAGCACGGAGTGATAGAGGAAGCGCTCGCCCACGAGCATCGCGTCCTGAAAATCGCCGAAGTGCGGCAGCGCATGCTTCAGGAAATGATCGCGGGCTTTTTCTGCTTGCGCACGGGTCACGCCGAACCAGAACGGCTCCAGATCGCCGAAGGCGCTCGCGCAGCGTTTGTTCACCAGGGCCAGAACCTTTTTTGTTTCCGCGTCGGGTTCAAAGCGCTGCGGGCGCGGCATGAACAGATCCGGCTCGGCGGGCTTGCGGTTGTCCTTATCGTAGTTCCACTGCCCGCCTTCGGGCTGGTCGCCGTCCATCAACAGACCGGTGCGCTGGCGCATCTCGCGGTAGAAATATTCCATGCGCAGGCTTTTGCGGCCTTCGGCCCAGCGCGCGAACTCCGCGTGCGTGCACAGAAAGCGATCATCGTCGCGAATGTCGACGTCGATATTGAAATCATCCGCCCAGCTGCGCTGCATGGCGATGACGCGGTGTTCGCCGGCGAGCGTTGCGATCACGCGCTCGAGCTTCAACGCGGCGATGGCGCGTTCAAGCTCTCCGGTGAAGCTGTGCGTGTTGTCGGGATCATCGAGCGCGACATAGCGCACGCGAAATCCCTTCTCCTCCAGCTCGCGGCGAAAGGCGCGCATGGCGGCGAGGATGAATGCGATTTTCTTCTTGTGGTGCGGGACGTAAGTTGTCTCCTCCCCCACTTCGGTCATGAGGATGACGTCGTGTGCGGGATCGGCGCCGCGCAGCGCCGACAGCGCGGGCGAAAGCTGATCGCCCAGCACGAAACGCAGGGCGGCGGTGGGGCGAGGGCTGGACATTTGCGCGCGCGCCTTCAGCTATGGCGCAATCGCCGAAAGGAAAGAGCATGGCGCGCAACGCCAATGGAGTCCGCCGCGACAAAGCGCAGCTGCCGGAGAAGACTTGCGCGGGGTGCGGGCGGCCGTTCGCGTGGCGGAAGAAATGGGCGCGCGACTGGGGGAGCGTCAAATATTGCTCGGACCGCTGCCGCGCCGCGGGTTCGAAACCCTAAAGCCCGAATCGCGAGAGGCCGTCGGCGATGGCGGGATCGACCTGCACATCGCGGGGCTGCAGCGGGCGCGTCAGCCGCAAGCCTTCGATCGAGCGTGCGCGCGACAGCGCGACATAGGTCTGCCCTGCCGCAAAGGCGCCGCGGCCGAGATCGATCTCAACTGAATCGAGCGTCATGCCTTGCGCCTTGTGGATGGTCAGCGCCCAGGCGGGCGCAAGCGGAAACTGGACGTATTTGAACTCGTCCTTGGGCTCCATCTGCTTTTCTTTTTCGTTCCAGACCCAGCGCGCCTGCGGCCAGGTCGCGCGCTCGACGTCCACGGTTTCGTTGCCGGCGTCGAGAACCACTTTCACCAGGCTGGCCTCCAGCGCGGCGACCGTGCCGAGCGAGCCGTTGACCCAGCGGCCTTCGGAATCGTTCTGCGTGAAGATCACGCGGGCGCCGCGTTTCAGCGCCAGCGACACCGGCGCGGGAAACCGATCGCCCTGCTGGGCGGCGCGCGGCGTCTGGCCTTCAAAGCCGCCGGCATAGAGCGCTGCGTCGCCGGGCAAGGCCGCAAGCCCGCGCGCATTGTAGGAATCCGCGACGGAGTTGGTCGCGGCGAGAAGCACGGGGCGTTTCGGCAGCTCGCGGCCGACGCAGGCTGCATTCAAGGCTTCCAGGGCATCGCTGAGGCCGCGCCGCTCGCGGATTTGCGCCAGGAGCGCGACAAAGTCCTGATCGGATTGGCGATAGACGTGCGAGAGCTCAAACGCGCGCACGTCCGCGTCGCGCAGCACGTGAGCGGAAAAGGCGAACGGGCTTGAATAGCCGGCCTCCTCCAGCAGCGCGCCCTCTTCCCCGCGCACGACGGGTGGGAGCTGATAGAAATCGCCGACCATGACGATCTGCACGCCGCCGAACGCGCGCACGCTCTTGCGCGCGGCGCGCAGGTGGCGGTCCATCGCGTCGAGCACGTCGGCGCGCACCATGGACACTTCATCGACGATGATGCGCCGCGTCGCGCGCGCAAGGCGGGAGAAGAAGAAGTTCGGCTTGTCGTTCTCGCCGATCAGGGGGCGCGGGGGAAAACCGAAGAAGGAATGGATCGTCTGGCCGCCGATGTTCATCGCGGCGAGACCGGTCGAGGCCAGCACGACTTGGGGGTAAGCGCGGTTACGCTCCACCAGCGCGCGAATGAAATGGCTCTTGCCGGTGCCGGCGCGGCCGGTCAGCAGCACGACGGAGGCGCTGCCCTCGATGGCGGCGCGGGCGTCGTCCATAACGGAATCAGTGGCGGTCACGCGAGAGATCGTAGCCGCGTTTGCGCGCCGGCGCCTATGAGGATGGCTTCCTCGTCGCATCTGCGCGCGGGGCGCGCCTCCATATAGGCCGAAGACGGTCCGCGCCGGTTCGACTGTCTATTGCTGGCGGCGCGCCGCTGACCCCCTTCCCGATCGCTGACGCGATCGACCTCCCCCTTGCAGGGGGAGGCTCGGTGGGGGTCAGAGCCGGCGTTGACTAAAACGCGTAGCGGCCGATCAGCTGGAACACCGGCCCCGCGGATTCGGTTTCGAGTTCATACTCGTCGAACGCGCGCGCCTGCTGATCTGCGGCGGTGAGGAATTTGTTGAACTCCTCCTCCTTTTCCGCGTCGAGCAGATTGGAGCCGGTCAGCCGGATGGTGAAGCTGTCGCCGATGCGTTTCTCCACGAAGATTTCGAGGTCGGCGCCGTAGGTGGTGGTCACCTCCTCGCTGACCACGCGGCTAAACGCTTCGCCCTGATTGCGATAGGTGGCGCCGAACGCGGCGGCCCAAGCGGGGATGTCCTGGATGAAGCCGATATTGAACACCGACTCGGCCTGGCTGTTGAACATGCGGCCGCCGAACTCGTCCTGCACGTCGCTGTCGAGCCAGGAATAGTTCACGAAGACGCCGGTGTCCTCCAACCCGATCGCGCTGAGGGAGGTGGAGAGATCGAACTCGATGCCCCACACCTGGCCATCGCCGGTGTTGCGTGCGGAATAGACGAACGTGCCCGGCCCTTCATCGCCTTCCGCGCCGGTGTTGAAGACTTCGATGAGGTCGCTCACATCGCGCCAGAACACATTGACGCCGGCCACGCCGGTGCGGCCCAATCGGCGTTCGTAGCCGACGTCGATGCCCCACGCGCGTTCGGGCTTCAGGAACGGGTTACCCTGAAAGTCATTGTCTTCCAGTTCGCCGATGAGCAAGGCCGGTGAGAGGAACGCGAAGCTCGGATTGCGCACTGTGCGCGCGACCGAGCCGAACAGGCGATCGTTTTCGGTCAGCGGAATTTTGATGTGCGCGGACGGCAACAGCACTTCATACGATGTCGACGTGGTCGAGGCGGTCGTGCGGTCTTCGATGCGCACATCCGTCATCTCGTAGCGCAGGCCCAGCTCCCATTCGTAGCCGGGCGCTTCGCCCTCAAGCATCACGAAGGGGCTGACTTCGTCCCGCTCGATCGTGTTGTCGCCGCCATCGATGGCCGCCACGGGTCCGAAGGCGGGAATGCCGGAAGGCGGCGCTGCGCCCGTCTGCTGCGTTCCGCCGGGAAGATTGAAGCGGATGCGCGGCGTCTCGCCGACGAAATTGTCGCGCTCTTTGGTCTCGAGTTGAACGCCGAACTCTAGCTCCAGAACGTCGCTGAGATCGCGCTCGTGCTCAAAGCCGAACTTCCATTCCTGGTCGGTTAGATCAACGCGCGTGAAATCGCGCGTGAAGCGGTCGGCTTCGGGAAACGGGTTGGCGTCGCGCTGGAACTCGGTCTCGTCTTCGATTTCGTCTTCTTCGTTGGTGAACTCCGCGAAGCCGAGCTTGAAGGTCGTCTCGCCGCCCAGCATGTCGACTTCATAGCGCGCGTTCAGAGCGTAGCTGTCTTGGGTGATGTCGACATTGTTGTCGTTGACGGTTTCGATGTTGACCGCCTGAACGTCGCCGTCGCTGTACTCGATCGAATCTTCGTTCTCGTCGCGGTCCGTGTGGACGTAAAACCCGTCAAGCCGCAATTCGCCGCCCAAGACATCGACGATGTAGCTGAAATTCGCCGAGTAGTCTGTGCCGTCGCGCACGTCGGTCTGGATTTCGTTGTTGTTGATTGGATCGCCTGGCGCGTCAAAGCGCAGGCTCAGCTTGTCCTTCGGATTGTGTCGATCCTGCAGATTGGCGCCGACCAGCAAGCGTCCGGGGCCGACCTGGCCGCCCCAAACCGCGCCCAGCGTTTCGCCCCAGTGTTCGTCATTGGCGAAATAGAGCACCCCGGCGCGGACATAGCCGCCTTCCAGAGAATAGGAATCGCGCAACACGATGTTGATGGCGCCGGCCAACGCATCGCCGGAACGATTGGCGGACGCGCTGCGCACAATCTCGACGCGCTCGATCAGCTCGGCAGGGATGCGGTCGACGAAGAACGCGCCTTCCGCGCCGTTGCCAAAGGCGCCCGATGACGAGCCCGATCCCGGCACTTCTTCGCCATTGATCAGGATTTGGGTGTAGGCGGGATCGAGGCCGCGCAGACGCACGCCGTCGCTTTCCAGAACGTCGGAGAGAAACGCGACGCTGGGCGTGCGCTTCAGCGCATCGCCGACAGTGAGCGGCTCAAAACGCTGAAAATAGTCCAGGCCATATTCGAGAACCGGCGCGGTCTCTTCAGACCGATTGCGATATGCAATCGTGCCGGGGACGACGACTTCTTCGGAGGTGGCGGGCGCGATTTCCGTTTCAGACGTCTGCGCGAACGCCGGCGCCGCGCCAAGCGCAATCGCCGCGCTTGCGGCGCTGAGAATCCATGCTCGATTGCTGAGTGATCTTTTCATTGCGCCGCCCCTTGTCCGCACCGGTCTGGCTCCAGCCCGGTCCGCGCAAGCGGATAGCGTCGGGGCGCGACAGATTTGTTTCGCGCGCGTGACAGCGACATGACGTTGTGGCCCTGCCACACTCGACCGCGTTCAGGAAAGCCGCTGCCGGTTTTCCGTCCGAACGCGGTCTCAGTTTTGGATTCTTGCGGTTTCCGGGCGGTCCACCGGCTGGCCTGAACCCGCAATGGGCCGCATCGCGCGATTGACGCGGGCGCTTGCGCCTGCTTGTTCGCGCGCGCTGGAGGGATTGCATGAAAGCGTTCGCCGTCGCCGCCTTGGCTCTTGGAGTTTGCGCGTGCGCCGGCGCGCCGCGCTTGGCTGCGCCAGCGGTCACAGTCCCCGCGCTGCGCGAAACCGCGCCGGTGGATGCGCGCGGCGACGCCGCCGACGACCCCGCGATTTGGGTTGCGGCGGATGTTGCGGACAGCGTCGTCATCGGCACGCAGAAGCAAGGCGGATTGTTCGTTTACGATCTCGGCGGCGCCATCGTGCAGAGCTTGCCCGGCGGCCGGCCCAACAATGTCGATCTGCGCGGGAATTTTCCGTGGCCGGAAGGCCGAGCGCCGATCGTGGCGGCCAGCGACCGCTCCGACAATTCCATGGTGATTTGGCGGTTTGACGAAACCACGCGGCGGCTGGAAGAGCAGCCGCGCGCGCGCATCGTCACGCCGTTTCGCGATGTCTACGGGATTTGTCTTGGCCGACGCGGCGACGCGTTCATTGCAATCGTGACCTCGACGGTTGGCGATGTCGGGCTCTGGGTTTTGTCCCCCGACGCGGAAGGCGGCGTGACGGGCGATCTGGAAGCGCAATTCGCGTTCGGCCCGCCGGGCGATCAATCCATCGCGGAAGGCTGCGTGATTGACGATGCGCATGGCGCGGCGTTCATCGGCCAGGAAATGCTTGGCGTCTGGCGCGCCGCGATCGCGGATGTGTCGGACCGCGCGTTGATCGATCGCATCGGCGATGGACGCCTCGTCGCAGATGTCGAAGGTCTTGCGATTTGGGATCGCGGGGACGGAACCGGCTATCTCATTGCCTCCGTGCAGGGCGCAAACCGGTTCGCCGTGTATGACCGCATGGCGCCGCACGCCTATCGCGGCGCGTTTGAAATCGGCGCGTCGCGCGATGGTTCAACCGATGCGGTCGGCGAAACCGACGGCATCGATGTCGTCAGCGCTTCGTTGGGCGCGGATTTGCCCCAGGGTTTGTTCGTCGCGCAGGACGGCGCGAACACGCATCCCGCCGCGATGCAGAATTTCAAATATGTGAGCGTGGCGGAGATCTTCGCGGCGCTTGGACTGGATTAGGCTTTCGCGCTCCTCCCCCGCTTCGTCCCTTCGGCCATTTTGCGGCGCAGAAAGTCATCAAACTTCGGCACGGTGAACGCCACTTCGCCTCGGGTGGGCGCGTAGGCCATGCCCTTCTTGATCACTTCGTCGCGAATGGGGGCCGCCTGCTTCACGCTGAGCCCGATGCGTTCGGCGACGGCGGTGGAGTTCGCGCCCTTTGGGCCGAATTCGGCGAGCGCGCGGGCGTAGTCCAATTGCCGCTCGGTCAGACGCGCAAAACGCACGTGAAAGAACCCCTGATCGAGCGCTGCGATCGAGCGGCGGGTGGCTTCTTCGGCGTCCTTCCGGGTGATCGGCGACTGCGCGGCCGCTTCCCAGGCGTGAGAGCCCCACACCTGCAGGAAGAACGGATATCGTTCCGTTTCCTGCAAAATATGCGCGAGCGCGGCGTCGTGATAGGCGACGCCTTCGATCTCTGCGGGCGCGACAAGCGCGGAGCGCGCGGCGTCTTCATCCAAGGGCCCGATCGGCGGATAATCGAACAGGCGCTCGGCGTAGGATTTGGTGTCTCCGGCCAGCTTGGCGAGCTGCGGCAGGCCCGCGGCAAACATCAGCACCGGTAATTGGCGCTGCGCGATTTTGTGCAACGCCATGATCAACGCGGAAAGATCGGGACGCGAGAGGCTCTGCACTTCGTCGATGAGCAGCACGACAGCGACGTTGCGCGCGCGCGCCGCCTCCCCCACCGCGACGAACAGATCCGAGAGATCGATGGCGAGATCGCCGGTCGCGACTTCATTGGAGAGGCCGAACTCCACTTCTCCGATCGACACCTTGAACACGCCGGCGAAGGCGCGCAGCTGACCGAACGCCTTCTGCACGTCGTGACCGACGCGCTTGATCACGTTCAGACGCAACAGCAGGCGATGCAGCTGCGGGGTGAGCATTTCCGGCAGGCTGCGTTCGGCGTCGGCTTCGAACAGCGCGGTCTGACAGCCCTGCGCCTCGGCCAATTGTTCGAACTTGTTCAAGAGCACGGTTTTGCCGACGCCGCGCAGGCCCAGCATGATCATGCTTTTCGGCGCCCGGCCGGCCTTGGCGCGCTGGATCGTCGCCAACGCTTTCTCGATCAGCGGCTCGCGGCCGGCGAGCTCGGGCGGCGGCGCGCCGGCGCCGGGATTGTAGGGATTGTCGACAGGGTTCATGCAGGGCGTCTAGGAAAGTTAGGTCTAACGGACCTAAAAGCCGCTTCGCCCGGTCTGTCTACAAAAGTTTGGTCCAACGCGCCAAACAGAGGATCAGCGGCGCGATCTTGGAAAGTTTGGTTCTGAAGACCTAACTTCCCTATCTTTTGGGGATCAGGCCCCGGGCGCGGTCATTAGCGCGGAAAAGATCGCCGAGCCGATCAGGCGCTCGCCCTGAGCGCTCCAGAACGCGCCGCGGCCGGTGGGCCGGCCCTCGGCGAACTCGCCCTCGTAGCGGCAGCCATTGGCGTAGTTCAGCACGCCTTCGCCATGGCGGCGGGAGCCGCGCCAGCCGCCGGCATAGGTTTCACCGGAGGACGCGCGCTCGACGCCGAAGCCATTGGCGGCCCCGCTGGCCCATTCGCCGGCATATTCGCCGTTGGCGGTCTGGGCGACCCAGGCCTCGCTGCCGGCGGCGGCGGAGCGTGCGCGCGACGCTTGCGCGCGGGCCTGGGCTGCAGCGGCGCGAGCGCGCTCGACGCGCTGGCGCACAACCGGCTCCAGCACCGTCAAATCATATTGCGGCGGCGCGGCGACCGCCGGGGCGGCAGGCGGCGCAGTTTCCGGCGCGGGCGCGCTGGTCTGCTCCAGCCGGGGCTGCGCGCTTGCGACGGGCGGGCGGCGGACCGTGCGCGACGGGCGCGTCGTGGCGGCGATCTGGATCGTCCCGGTGGCGCGATCGGCTGGACCCGCGGCGGCGGGCTCAATCGCGGCGGACTGGATCGACAGGGGCTCGCGCTCCGAAAGCGCCGGAATCTCCAGCAAAGGCTGAGACTCGATGAGCGCGTCCTGGACGCTCGCGACCTGCGCGGGGGCGAGATCGGCGGCCGAGGCTGCGCTTGTGCGCGGGGTCAATGCGATTTGTCCGTCCGAGCCAGCGCGCAGCAGCATCAGGCCCACCGCCGAGCCGATCACGAAAGCCGCAGCGCCGGCGGCGCCCCAGCGCCACCTTAGCGGCATGCCAGAGACGGTTTCGCCGAGCGACTGTCCCGCACGCGCCATGCTTGCGCCCAGCGCGGCAAAGGCCGGCGTGCGGCGCGGCGCCGGCGCCGCTTCACCCACATCGCGCAGGCGCGGACCGCTGATGATGGTCACGCGCACGGACTGATCGGAAAGATCGGGCGGTTCGCCCCCCTCGCCTTCCGCATGGACGGCTTCGTCGATCAGGACGGGGCCATCCTCGGCAATCGCCTGGGCCGGGCGCGCTTCGGGGGCGGCAACCGGCTTGCGCATGCGCGCGCCGAGCGCCTGCACGAGCGCGGCGAAATGCGGGTGATGGATGTCGGCGCCGGAGAAATCGGACAGATCAAGCGCGTCGACCGTCTTGAAGATCGGCGGCGGGCGCGAGCGGTCGATGCGGGCAGCGAACAGCGTGCCGCGGGCGAGCGCGAGGCTGGATTCCTCAAGGCATTCCTCGGAACTCACCGCGCGTTGCGACCAGAGCGCCAGCGTCGCCTTGGCCTGGCGGATCGCGTCGCGCGCTTGGGCGGCATAGGTGGCGCGGCCGCGGATGTCCCCGGCCAGCATGGGCCGGATGCCGCAAGCCTGGAGCGCTGCGGCGATGACCTGGGCGGCGGCCTTGTCGCCGTCATGGTGCGCGATGAATACGTCCGGCGTCCGCATGGGTGTCCAATGCCTCCTCGCCGCCCCCGCGGGAAGTATGAACAATCTCCTAACATGCCTTGGAGGGCCGACAAAGCGCGCGGCGCGCGCAGGCGTGTCGGCTTGGCCGCGGTTTAGAGGAGCGCCACCTTCAGAGCGTGCCGCACCACGCCCAGCGCCGGAATTTTCTGAACGGCGTTCGCGTCTCGGGTGACGAGGTCGAGCGCGATGGCGTGGGCCGCCTGCCAACCGGGGATCCGGGCGCCTTGGCGGTCGATCGCGCCCAACACGCGGATGCGCTGCGTGGGCACGCCTTTGATCTGCGCCTTGGCGCGGCCTTGGACCTTTTGCACCGTCTGCGCCAATTCATCGAGCGCGGGCGCGCCGCCGGACGCTTTCATGAAGGCGTGCAGCGCGCCGCCGACGGGCCGGGTGTGGGTGACCTGCACGGCGTCGATGATGGCGCAGGCGCGGCTTGCGTCGCCGGCGATCTCGCCCGCGATCTGCGGCCAAAGAAAGTCCAGGCCGAAGCCGCTGCGCGTGCTGGCCATGGTGGGCAGCGCGCGGGCGAGCAAATCCTTGCGCAGCACCGGCGCCATGATCTCCACGAAATTGGCGTAGCGCAGCGTGAAGCTCGAATTGCGCAGCGTGATGAGGTGCGAATAATACGAACGCCGGTCCAGCGCGGGCTGAAACAGCGCGAGATCGTGTTCGCGGCCGATGTCGATCAGCTGGGCGATGTCTTCGGCGCGGGCCTCGATATCGTCATCGGGAAACCAGAAATAATCGTAGGCGTCTGCGGCGTCGGGGAAGGTTGCGAAGAAATCGAACACTCCGTCCCACTTGCCGGCTTTCTTGCGATGGACGTAGCGCGCTTCGGGAAACGTTCTCTCCGCATCATCGCCGAAATAACTGATCGCGACGTCGAACAGATCATGTCCCGCGGCCCAGGAGCGATGCAGGCTTGCATCGCCGCACCGCACGACCGCGAGCATTCTTGGGCGCGTCCTGCTCATGAGTCTTCTCCCGCCAACCATTTGCCGGCGCCGGCAAGCGACTGGTTCACCACCTGATGCATGTCGAGATATTGGTAGGTTCCGCAGCGGCCGATGAATCGCAGATTCGGTTGCTTGCGTGCAAGATCGGCGTATTGCGCGTAGAGCGCGTCGTAGCGGCCGTCGGACGTTTTCACGGGATAGAAGCGTTCGAAGTCGTTGTCCTTGTAGTCGCACGGCTCTTCTACCGTTTTCACGACGAAATCGGTTTCGCGTACGCGATGGCCTGGGATGTTGTGCCACCAGGTTTCGCGCGTGAACGGTCCGGCGTCGGTGTAGTTGATGACGGCGTGCGACGAGGCGTGTTCCGCGCGCACGTCGACGCGATGAAACCGGATCGACCGATACGGAAGTTCGCCGAGCGCGAAATCGAAATATTCATCGATCGGCATGGCGTTGAAGCAGACGTCATAGGCGCTGAGCATCGCCGGCGCGAAGGCCGTATTCACGCGCACTGAAATTCGATCATGATCGAACATGCGCTCAAAGGCGCGCAGATAGCCCTCCTTCGGCATGGCCTGAAAGGAATCGCCCGGAAAATAGCGCGGGTCGCGGTCCTCGCGGATCTGCAGACGGCGCACGACCGCCGCGTCCATGCCTGAGAGATCCATGCCCCACATCTTCCTGGTGTAGGGCCGGTAGAAGAGATCGGTCAGCTCCGGGCCGATCGCGGCATAGAGATAATCCTCCGCGCTTTCGATGCGCGCGCGCGGCTGGGCTTTCGTTGCGAGGAAAGCTTGAAGTTCGGCGGGGGTTCGCAGCGCCTGGCCGAACACGGCGTTCACGGTGTCCAGATTGACCGGCATGGGCGCAAGGCCGCCATCCGGCAAGCGGGCTACGACGCGGTGCTCGTAGGGCAGCCAATCGGTGAAGCGCGAGAGCCAATCCACCACGCGCTGGTTGGAGGTGTGGAACAGGTGCGGGCCGTAGACATGGATGCGCACGCCGGTCTCGTGGACGGCGTCGAAGCAATTGCCCGCGATGTGCGGGCGCCTGTCGATCACGTCCACGGTGTGGCCGGCGTCGGCCAGCTCACGGGCATAGACAGCGCCCGCCAGACCCGCGCCTACGACCAAGATTTTCGCCACTGCGAACCCTTCTTGCGCGCCTAAGTGCTTGGATACGCTGATATTGTGACAGCGCTATGCTGCAGCTGCGAAAATCGCGGCTGCGGTTTGCGGCGCCTGCAAAACGGGCGCCGTGGGGCGGGTCAGGGTTAAGGCTTGGGTGGTCTGGAGCGGGCGATGAGATTCGAACTCACGACCCCAACCTTGGCAACCCGCCCGGAGCCGATTTTCCCTTTATTTCCGGGCATTTCCTTCTAATTCCTGACGTTGACGAGGGCGTTGTATGCGCCCCATCTCCACCCCAGAAAAATCATGCCCCGGCTTTCCGGACGCTTATTTTCTGGTGGTAGCGATATGGTAGCAAATCGGATTCGAACTCTTGGTAGAAAAACAAAAAGAGGCCGCGAGTTTGAATCACGGAGCGTCCCCTGATGGACGGCATCCGAGCTCGTATCACGCTTCGCCTGATCGACGCGACCGCGGCGCCCAAAGAAGGCGAGCTGCGCATCTGGGACACTGACGTCCGAGGCTTTGCGCTGCGGATCACGCCGACCGGGCGCAAATCCTATTGCCTCAAATATCGCTACCAGGGCCGCCAGCGTTGGCTGACCATTGGCGAGCATGGCTCGCCCTGGACGCCTGACACCGCCCGCAGCAAGGCCAAGGAAGCGCTTTATCAGGCCAGTCACGGCGAAGACCCTCAAGCTACGAAGGTCGAGACAAAGCTCAAAAGCGGCACCGTCAAGGAGCTATTTGAGCGCTACTTCGTCGAAGGCCGGATCGATAAGCCGCTCAAGCGCGAAAGCTCATGGAAAGTCGATCAATATAACTACAAGCGCCATATCGAGCCCTTGCTGGGCAAGCGCGTCGCTCGCGAACTGACACTATCCGACCTCTCGCAATTCCAAGCCCAGGTCGCGAACGGCAAGACCTCGGTCACCGTCAAGACTAAGAGCGGGAAGCAGCACGCCGTCGTCAAAGGCGGCACGGGCGCCGCAGCACGCGCAATGCGGGCCCTTTCGACAATGATGGCGTGGGCGGTCCGGCACGAGATTCTCGACCAGAACCTGTGCGGCAAAATCCAGAAGTATCGCGATCAGATGCGTGAACGGGCGTTGACCGAGGAAGAAGCCAGCCGGCTTTGGGCCATGATTGCCGAGGCGCAAGCGGCCTCTGTCATCACCAAGGATTTTGCGGACATCTTTCGGCTCATCATGCTGACGGGCGCTCGCCGCAACGAAATCGTCGCTCTGCGCTGGCCCGAAGTCGACTTCGATCGCGCACGCATCGTCCTGCCGCCGGTGCGCACCAAGAAGGGCGCGCTCAATCGTTCACGTACCATCGCGCTCTCGATGCCAGCGCTAGAGATTTTGCAGGCGGTAAAGCGGCGCGGCGAGCACGTCTTCCCTTCTTCGGTAGGCGATCAACCGCTCGTCGGCGTCAATCGCGCCTGGGACAAAGTGCGCGTGCTGGCGGGCATTACAGACGTATGGCTGCACGATCTTCGACACAGCTTTGCGACCTTCGCGGTGGAAGGCGGCGCCTCGCTCTATCACGTGGGGCGCGCGCTCGGTCACACAAAGACCTCCACTACTGAACGCTACGCGCATCCCTCAGACGCCGGCGCCCGCGCGGTAGCGTCAGAGGTAGCGACACGGTTCGTAGGCAGCCGCGCCACGCAACCAGCGCCTGAACCTGCGAACCGTGCCCTCGAAGGCGACCAGCTCTCGCTTCCGCTCTTCTCGGCTGAGGACGCCCAACGCAATGTGTAATCTTCCACACTCAAGGTTGACTTCAGTGGCCGGGCAGTGTGTAATTGCACACACCCGAGGGTCAGCTTATGCCGATTAGCGGGGAGGAGGCCGTAAAGCAGCTTGAGGCAGCTGGGTTCGTGTTCCGGCGCGGCAAAGGCGACCACGTTTTCGGCCGCCATCCCGACGGCCGGACGGTGACCGTGCCGCTCCATCGGGAGCTGAAGCGAGGAACGCAAGCTTCGATCGAGCGCCAGAGCGGCGTGAAGATAGATTGATGGAGATTGAGATGGCCCGCGCTGTTTTCATGGCGGCGTTTCTGCCGGAGGACGATGGCGGTTTCTCGGTCACGTTTCCGGATGTGCCCGCCACGATCACGCAGGGCGACGACTTTGAGGCCGCCCTGCTAAACGCGATCGATGCGCTTGAGACCGTGCTGGAAGAGATGCTGGAGCGCGGAGAATCGCTGCCGCAGCAGTCCAACCACACAAAGCTCGCGAAGGGCATCGCCAAGAGCGGCGCTCAACCGGTACCAGTTCCGGTGTCAGTGCCTGGTCACGCGATCCGTGTGAACGTCATGCTGGATGAGTCCCTGCTCGGGCGCATCGACCGCGAGGCTGAGGCACGCGGACAATCGCGATCGGGCTTCCTCTCAGAGGCGGCAAAGACAATGTTACGAGGTTCGTAAGTGCCATGAGTCGGGTCACAGAAATCGCGTAATGTTCCGTTATTGTTCCGGCATGGAGAGGATGGAGCAACGCCACCTTTGCGTCGAATTTGACCTGAAGCCCGTCAGTGCCGGGTCTAGGCAAATTTTTCCGACACAACCCCAAGCTGGCGCGGAATTTAGAAACGGTTCCGCAACTGTAGGCTCGGGGATGGCCGTCGGAAGACAGGAATTTCAGTGGGTTAGGGCACCAGAAAGGTTGGCGCGCTATCGTACCACTACATTTGGGGGCCGAGGCGGGCGTGTGGCACAAAATGTGCACGACATGATTCGCGTCGGACCTCCAACTGGGGCGTGTCGCTCGGCACAGCCTCGGAAACAAGAACGGTCCAGTCACAGTTCTTCGGAAGCAAGCTGTGATGTTGGGCGGCGGGGTGAAGTGAGAGAACGATGAGCCAGGATATCCTCTGGGCGGTGTTTATCATCGTCGCCGGCCTGACGGGCGTGGTGGTCCTGAAGGTTATTGCCGACCTCCTGACGGAGGGCGGCCAAGCCGTGCGTGCGACTCGTGAGCAAGGGGGCGGCCTTAAGCGCCGCTTGACCGGCCGCCTTCACAATGGCCACGGGGAAGCGCACCTGAGCGAATGCCACGGCCTACACTTGAAGGTCGGCCGCGATGGCGCGCTCTTGTATCAGCGCAAATCTAAGATTGTTTGATCTGTAACTTACGCGAGAGTGTTGTCGATTCCGCTGATTCAAGGGAATCGGCGAGCGGAACCGCGTGGCGACTGATCAGGCTTCAGAACCACGACCGAATTGGCCGCCGTCGCCGAACAGTTTTGCCGGCTGGGTACCGTGCATTACGGGTCAGCTGTCGTTCAGTCTGATTGGCACCCTCACTGACTCCACGACGCTAAATCTGGCGAGCGCAAGCGAGCCCAATGGCCCAGGTCCAGTCCGTTACATAGCAGTCGCACAACAGCGACGATCATCAGACCTGCCACTGCCCGGCTGGATCGTTCAGGGCTTCCGTGCTTGGGCGGCGTGCGATTACATCCTGTTGGCCAAAACGGCGCCTGCGAAATTGCCGGTCTGGGATGGCGACGACCTCCGAGAGAACCTCGATCACATGGGGGTTCTTGACGGTGAGGTTTTCGTCATTCCGCATCATGTTGACGGTCGCGCCGCCCACCGAGTCAACGCGCTGCGGCAGAGCGCGCGCAACGACATCACAAGCTATAGCTCCGATCTGAGCAATCACATCTCGTCCGACGATGGAGATACGCTGATTTCGCGCATCACGGACGATCTCGGAAATCCGCCGGAAGGCGTCCGGATTCCGCGCGCGCAGTTTCGACTTTATCGCACGGGCGAACTGCGCGTCTGGATTCCAAGTTCACAAGTACAAGGGGCGCACGAGATCGGCGTGCCGGCCGACGAAGGTGAAGCCGGTCTGGGGCCTGCGTTGTGTCGGCAAATCTACTATTTCATAAAAGACGCAACCCATCGCCACTACCATCACGATCCGGAGGCGGACAACATCCTGCCTCTCGTCGCTTCGTCGCCCCAAGACGACGTCTCATGGAGGAGAGAGACGCTTTGGGCCCTCGTCCGGGCGGTGCTGGAAGGGCGGCGACGTAGTGAACTCTACGCTTACAAGGACGCCCTCGGAGTGCTCTCCTACGCTGACGCGTTCCAGGGGCTATTGGCTCGCATTCGTCGTCAGGCGGATTCTTACGATGCATTCGAGACCCAAGGCGAAGTGTCGCTTTACTCCTTAGGCCCGACGCGTTCCTCCATCGAGGCAAAGCGCGAGGAGCTCACCTGGACTAAGGGGCAACGTTTTCAGTTGTTCGCACTGCTAATCGCCTCCGGGCTAGCGGTAGCAGCGCTTTGGATCGCCGCTGTTCAAATCGAAGACGCAGTCTGTCGAGCATCTTATCCGAACACTGCATCTCTGACCGCGCTCAGCGCGCCCATCGCTCCCGCGGCAGAGTCGGCGCAATCGGCCGAGATTGAACTGGCACCTCCTGGCGAAGTGTCCGTCGTCAGATAATTTGAGACCGAAGGCGGCGTGATCTAACGGAGGATCTGGCGCATCTGGCTTTTGATCCTAAGCCGCTCGTTTGCGATGAAGCAAGCGGCGTTGCTCGATGGTTTTCCGTTTGACGCGCTCGCG
>WGNI01000004.1 GCA_016124655.1 Alphaproteobacteria bacterium | reverse complement strand
CCATCCCCCCGGTTTCGCGGAACGCGAAGACCGGGGTCCATTCTTCCCGCATTGCGCAACTGGGCCCCGGGTCTCCCTTCGGTCGCCCGGGGCGATGGAGAGTTTGAACGCCCGCCGAAGCCTCGGCGCCGGCGGCGCCCGTGTGCGCGGTCTTTCCCGGCGCGCCGAAGGCGCCTAAGTCACGCCCATGGCGGACTTCTTCTCCAACCTGTTCTCAGAAATCGGCGCCCGCAGACGCCGCGTCCGCGCCGAGGCCGGCGACCGCGGGCAGGGCCTCCTGGAATTCTCGATTCTGGGCGGCTTGTCGCTGGGATCTTTGGGCCTCTTCCTCAATCCCTGGATGGCGCGCGCGGCGCCCTGGGGGTTCGCGCTGCCTGTCGTTTTTCTGCTCGGCTACCTCTATCTCGATCTGCGCCGGCAGAACGCCATGGCGCGCGCGGGCGAAATCCCGGAAGACCGCGAGGCGTCGCAAACCGGCAGCGACCGGCTGGCGTTGATCTGGTCGCTGGGATGTGCGCTCGCGGGCGCGGCGACCTTCGCCTACGCCTGGATGGCCGAGCCGCCGCCGGCGCCCGCGCCGTCTGACGCCGCCGACGAATGGCGCCCGCCGGCCGACGCGGTGGATGTCGATCTTGAGCCCTAAGGCGCCGGCGGCGCCTGCGGATCGCGCCACGGCGCGCGATCTGCGGTGAGCCCGTACCAGTCGAGATTGCGCGTCGCAAACATCGCCGCTGCGATCGCAACGAACGCCGCCACCGAGCCGACCAAGAGCGCGTAATCTTCGAGGCTCATCAGCACATAGATCAGCGCGTAAAGCGCGGTGAACACGGTCATCGCGACGAAACCCTTGCGCGCGCTCTTGAACACCGAGCCCAGATAATACGAGATCAACGCAACCGTCGCGACCGCGGCGAGCAAGAACGCCCAATTGAATCCGATGCGTTCAGACACCGCCAGCAGCAACAGATAAAAGATGATCTGCGCCAGCCCGACGAGAATATATTGCGCGGGATGCACGCGCGTATCGCTTGTTGCTTCAAACAGGAAATAGGCGAGAAACACCACGCCGATGAACAAGATCGCGTATTTCAGCGAGCGCGTGACCGCCTGGTAGGGATTGGTCGGATCGACGAAACGCACGCGCACCGTGGAGTTCATCAGCGCGCCCATATCCGCGGCCGAGCCCGCTTCCGCGACATTGCGCGCCACATAAGGGATCGACCAGCGCGCCTCGAACGCGGCGTTTCCGGACGCCGCCGGCGCAGCGTCAGCTTCGCCGACACGCGGAAACGCGCCGAAATAGCCGACATCGGGCCAATCGCCGGCGACGCGGATTTCCGTGTTCTTCGCGAAGGCGACGACGCCGACCGATTCAACGCCAGTGATCGTCAATTGCGAACCAAGTTCGAATTGTTGCTCCGGCTGCGCCAGGTCGCCGATGTCCGCGGAAAGCCACTGGATGTTTCCAGGCGCCGACGGACGGTGCGTGTCGAAGCCTTCCGGAGGAACATAGGAATTGAGCACATTGGCGTAGGCTGAACCCGGTTCGAGCGGGATCGCTTCGCGCCCCTCGACCGTCACCGCCGGCTGCCCGCTCGTGCCGCGCGGATCGGCCACGCCGATCAGCAGCGCCGCGCGCGCCCAGTCGATCGTCGCGCCCGGCGGCGCATTGGTCGGTTCCCCGCGCAGATCGAACGCCGCATTGAAGGACACATTGGCGGTGTAGGTGCGCACCTTGAACAGATCGCCGCGCGAGCGCACGTCGGTGTCGGCTTCGACATCCGCGCGCCCGGATTCGGCGAACACCACATACCAGCCTTCCTCGATGATCGTCGTTGGACGCCCCGCGATCGGTTCGCCCGGCTGCGGCGGCGGGGCAGGGCGCACCGCGCGATAGGGTGCGATCAGGATCGGACCGACGAAGGTCTGTTCCCCGCCATAGGTCTGGCCGACTTCGGCGATCACGGCGCTGGCGCGATTGGCGCGATCCTCGATCAGCAAAAAGACGAAAAACGCCGGCAGGCTCATCAGCAGCACCAGCAGGCACACCAGCAGGAACTTCAGTCCCAAGGACCGTCCCGGCATGCGGATCGAACTCATGCACCGTCTCCCTCGACGCCCTCTCGCCCGGCGTTACGGCCAAGTTAAGGCGCCCCGCGCGCCGTTTTCGTCGCGTTGCCAGCGCCGCGCGCGGCGCTAGGGTCCAGCCCGATGCTGACCCGCTACGCCAATCCCGAGCGCTTCATGCGGCTCTCGCGCTGGGCCTTGCCAGTGACCGCGGTCACAGCGGTCGCGCTGTTCGCGATCGGCTTGCCGTGGGGGCTGTTCTTCGCGCCGCCGGATTACCAGCAGGGCGAGACGGTGCGCATCATGTTCGTGCACGTGCCGTCCTCGTCGCTGGCGCTGGGCGTGTTCACCTTCATGGGCGCGGCCAGCCTCATGGGTCTGGTCTGGGGCCACACCCTGGCCCATGTCGCGGCCCGCGCCGCGGCGCCGGTGGGCGCGGTCTATGCCGGCCTGTCGCTGCTGACGGGATCGCTGTGGGGCGCGCCCACCTGGGGCACGTGGTGGGAATGGGATGCGCGGCTGACCTCTATGCTGGTGCTGTTCCTCACCTATCTCGGTTATCTCGCGCTGCACGCCGCCATCCCGGAGCGTGACCGCGCTGCGCGCCTGGCCGCGGTGCTGTGCCTTGCCGGCCTGATCAATGTGCCGATCGTGAAGTTTTCCGTCGACTGGTGGTCGACCTTGCATCAGCCTGCCAGCCTGCTGCGTGAGGGCGGCGCGTCGATCCATCCGGATTTGTTGTGGCCCTTGCTCATCAACGCGCTGGCGTTCCTGTTCGCCTTCATCGCGCTGACGCTGGCCGGCATGCGCGCGGAAATCTTTCAGCGCCGCGTCGAGGCCGCGTCGATGCGTCAGGCCCGGGCCGCGGCATGAACGCAGATCTCGCCGATCCGAACTGGGCCTATGTCTGGCCCGCCTATGGGTTGGCCGCGATCGCCATGATCAGCCTGGTCGCATGGACCATGCGGCGCCAGTCCCTTTGGGCGGCGCGCGCCAAGCGCCTGGAGGAGGATCGCTGATGCGCCGGCTCTGGGCTTTCGCGCCATTGGCCGCGCTTGCGCTGATCGTAATTGCCGGCGCCGTGACGCTGCTGAGCGGGCGTGAACGCGAAACCATCAGCGCCGGTCTCACCGGCCAGGAATTGCCGGCCTTCGCGCTGCCGATGCTGCAGGGCGGCGAAACTCTGGAAGCCGCGCGCCTCGCCGGCCGGCCCTATATCGTCAATGTCTTCGCATCCTATTGCGGGCCATGCCGCGTCGAGCATCCGCTGCTGTTGGCGCTGAAAGCCCGCGGCGTGCCCGTCGTCGGCATGGCCTACAAGGACGATCCCGCCGACACCGCGCGCTTCTTGAATGAGCTCGGCGATCCGTTCACCGCTGTGATGCTGGATCGCGACGGCCGCTATGGCCTGGAGATCGGCGTGACAGGCATGCCCGAGACCTATGTCATCGGCGCGGACGGGCGCATTCTTCTCATTCATCGCGGCGCATTGGATGAGGCAACCATCGCCCGCGATATCGCCCCGGTGTTCGAGCTTTAGCGCCGCTTCGCTTTCTTCTTGGCGTCCGCGGATTTTTCGGCGTCCGGCGCTTTGACCTTGTCCGGCTTCAGCGCCGCCCTTGCGGCTTTTTCCTGCGCCTTGAGTTTCTTGCGTTCAGCCTTGCTGGGCTTGGCCGCTTCCGCGAAGCGCGCAAGCGCGGCTTCGAAATGCTTGCGATCGCGCTTGCTGCGCAAAACCTTGAGCACGATTTCATCGGCCTCGATTGCGTGCGGAACCGCGTCGGTGAACACCGACCGGCCGACCGGCGTGAGGCTCACCGACCACGCGCGCCCGTCATTGACGTGGCTCTCGCGCATGATCCAGCCGCGCTTTTCAAGCCGCGCGACCATGTCGGCCAAGGTTGAGCGATCGACGCCCGTCGCGGTCACCAGGTCCGACTGGCTGCGGCCCGGCTTTTCTGAAATGGCGGCCAGCACGGCGAACTGGCGCAGCGTCATGCCGATCGGGCCCATTTTCTCCGCGAAATAATCCGACGCCATTTGTTGGGCGATGTGCAGCTGGTGCGACAACGACCCCTGGAGCGCAAAGGCGCTGCGCCCGGCGGCGTTTTCCGATTTCTGTCCCATGCGCCCCCGCCCTTCTGCAGGCCGCGCAACCTTATCCACAACCGGCGCTGACGCAACCGCGCTCTGATCGGCTGACTTGGACGAAAAGACCTCTGACGTCATAATTCCGATCCCATGAGCGCATTTCCGCCCTCGCCGCCCTTCGAGACCCGGATTCCCGTCGGGGAGGATCGTGAACGCCAAGTGTGCCGGGATTGCGGCTACATCGCCTACGTCAATCCGAAAGTGGTTGTGGGGTCGGTGGTTGTCTTTGGCGACAAGATTCTCCTTTGCCGGCGGGCGATTAACCCACGGCGCGGCTTCTGGACCTTGCCCGCCGGGTTCCTGGAGGAGGGCGAAACCGTGGAGGCCGGCGCCCGCCGCGAGGCGATGGAGGAGGCCTGCGCCGACATCGTCATCGACGGCCTTCTGGCGTGTTACTCCGTGCCGCACATCAGCCAGGTCCAGCTGATGTTCCGCGCGCATCTCGATGCGCCGACCTTTGCCGTGGGCCCCGAAAGCGAAGCCGTGGCGCTCGTCGATTGGGCCGATATTCCCTGGCCGGAGCTGGCGTTTCCGTCCGTCAAATGGGCGCTGGATCACTACGAGGCTTGGCGCGGCGGCGCCGTGGGGCCGTTCACGAACCCGGCTTAAGCCGGCTGCTCGGCGTCTTCGCCGCGGAACTTCGGATCGTCGGCGTTGGTCTTGCCGACCCATTTCATCGTGATCGGCGCATTCAAGAGCATGAAGCCGAAGATCAGCGGATAGACCACGATCACGCGCGCATTGACCCAGAAATCCGTGGTTTGCGTCAGCCGGATGTATTCGTTCACGCCCGCCATCAACAGAAAGAACAGTCCCCAGCGTATCGCCAGGATCGTCCAGATGCGGTCCGGCAGCGTGAACGCATGGCTGAACAGCAACTTCCAGATGTTCTGGCGAAACATCATCGCGCCAAAAATTGCGCCGGCATAGAACAAGTTCACGAAGGTCGGCTTGATCTTCATGAAGTTCTCGTCGTGCATCAAGAGCGTCAGCCCGCCGAACGCGCTGACCAGCACGCCGGTCACGATCAACACCGGCGGCACCTTGCGCGTCGTGTGCCAGGCCCAGGCGATTGCGGCCAATGTGGCGACGATGAACACGCCGGTGGCGTAGTAGATCGCATTCGCCTTCAAAGCCTCGACGCGATTGAGCACGTTGTAGGTCAACACGAACAGGATAATCGGGCCGAGGTCGACCAGCAATTGTCCCGCGCCGCGGGCGGTGTCCTTGGATGCGCTCATCTGATGACCTGTACGATTCCGGAAACAAGATGGACCAGCGCCCGCCTCACGCCAGCCCGACCAGGGCGCGGGAGAAGGCGTCGGCGTCGAACGGCTGCAAATCCTCGATGCCCTCGCCGACGCCGATGAAACAGATTGGCACGGCGTGGCGCTCCGCGATCGCGACGAGCACGCCGCCCTTGGCGGTGCCGTCGAGTTTCGTCATCACGATGCCCGTCAAATCCGCCGCGGAGCGAAAGCTCTCCATCTGGCTGAGCGCGTTTTGACCCACCGTCGCGTCGAGCACCAAAAGCGTATCGTGCGGCGCGTCGTCGTCGAGCTTGCGCATCACGCGAATGATTTTCGCCAGCTCCGCCATCAATTCGGCTTTGTTTTGCAGCCGTCCGGCGGTGTCGATCAGCACCACGTCGGCATCCTCCGCGACGCCGCGCGCGACCGCGTCATAGGCCACGCCTGCCGCATCCGCGCCCTGAACGGCGGAAACGAAGATCGCGCCGGAGCGCTCCGCCCACACCTGCAATTGCTCGATCGCCGCCGCGCGAAAGGTATCGGCGGCGCCGATGACGACCTTCGCGCCTTCCGCCCGCAGCATCGCCGCGAGCTTGCCGATCGTTGTCGTCTTTCCTGAACCGTTCACGCCCGCGACAAGCACGATCCGCGGCTTTGGCGGCGCGGAGAAATCAAGCCTGGCCTGCCTCGGCTTCAGGATGCGCGCGACCTGCGCGGCGAGCGCTTCGCGTACGCCGTCTTCGGTAACGTCCTTGTTGAAGCTGTCTTCCGCAAGCCCCGCCGTGATGCGCGCAGCGGCGGCTGCGCCCATGTCGGAGCGGATCAGCAACTCCTCCAATCCGTCCAGCGCCTCCTGGTCGAGTTTCTTCTTGCCGAGCACGCCGGACATGCCGTCCGCCAGACGGGAGGATGATTTGCGCAAGCCGTCCGAAAGCCGTGAGAAAAATCCCTGCGGCGGCGCAGCCGCGGCCGGCGTATCTTTCTTCTTGCCGAAAAGGTTCCAGCTCATGCCGGCGATCCCATCAGTTGAACCCCGTCATGGCGGTCAAACCGCAGGCGAACGCGCGCGCCCGGCAAGAGCGCCGGCGTCGAAACGCCGGTAAAGTCCGGCAAGCGCGCGAACCCGTCGCGTTCAACCAGAGCCGCGCTCTCGCGCCCAACCCAGCGATCGAGATGCGCGCGCAGCGCCGCGTCGCCCTTTGCCCGCAGCCGCGCAGCGCGTTCTTTGATCGTCGCCGCCGGAACCGGCGGCATCTTCGCCGCGGGCGTGAACGGCCGCGCGCTGAACGGAAACACGTGCAGGAAGGACAAGCCGCAATCATCCACCAAAGACAAAGTCTCGCCGAAATGCGTCTCGTTTTCGGTAGGGAATCCCGCGATCAGATCGGCGCCCAGGGCGATCTCCGGCCGCGCCGCCTTCAAGCGCTGGCACAAGGCGATCGCATCGCCGCGCAAATGCCGCCGCTTCATCCGCTTCAGGATCAGATCGCATCCGTGCTGCAGCGACAGATGCAGGTGCGGCGCAATTCGCGCATCCTCTGTCACCAGTGCAAACAGCCGCTCATCCATCTCCACCGCGTCGATGGAGGAGAGCCGCAGCATCTTGAGGTCCGGTACATGCTTCAAGATGCGCGCAACCAAATCGCCGAGCCGCTGCGATCCGGGAAGGTCTGTTCCCCACGACGTCAAATCAACGCCCGTCAAAACGATCTCCGGCGCGCCGGCATCGACAAGCTTCTGCACGGTTTCGATCACGCGCCCCGCCGGCGCCGATCGCGCATTCCCGCGCCCAAACGGAATAACGCAAAACGCGCAGCGATGATCGCACCCGTTCTGCACCTCCACATAAGCGCGTGTGCGGTCCGAATACGCGCACGCCAGATGCGGCGCGGTCTCCCGCACGGCCATGATGTCGGACACGCGCGCGCGCTCGACAACGCCCAGCGCGTAACCCTCCGCACGCGCCTTCTCCGCATTGCCGAGCACCAGATCGACTTCCGGCATGCCGATGAACGCATCCGGATCGATCTGCGCTGCGCAACCGGTGACGATGATGCGCGCATCCGGCCGTTCGCGCCGCGCGCGTCGGATCGATTGCCGCGCCTGGCGCACGGCTTCGCCGGTCACCGCGCACGTGTTGATGATCACGGCGTCGTCGAGACCCGCGTCCAGCGCGGAGGCGCGCGCGGCTTCGCTCTCCGCCGCATTGAGGCGGCAGCCGAACGACACGACGGAAACGTCGCGCGGGCGCGGCGGTGCGAGCGCGGTCATGGCCAGGAGGTGCGCGTTCGCCGCCGCATCGTCAAGGATGGCGTCCTGAGCGCGTCAGCCAAAAGTGGGAACCGGTTTTGGCGACAAGACGCGCGAAAGCCAAAAGTCTAGACCATGTCCCCACGATATCTGGCGTGGACACGGTCTAGCGCGCCAGCGCCAGATCGGTCTCGCCGCCTGAGGCAAAGAGACGATCCCACAACACAGCGATCCCGCCTGCGCCGAGCGCCGATCCCTCGCCAAGATCGATCGCCTGGCCCCAATGTTGAGCAAACAGCGCAGCCGTCCCATCGCGGCTCGCGCCCAGACGCGCCATGGCGCGCGGATTGAACTCGGTCACGAGCAACGGAAACCGTGCGAAATATTGGGCGCCGCCCGCAATCGCCAAAGGCTCCGCGCCCTGAATGTCCATCCAGGTCAGCGTCGTGCGCGGATCGGCGTCCGCCAGATCGGGCAACACGGCCGCGTCGAGCGTGCGCACCGGCGTTTCAATCCGCCGCCAACCCGCTGGCGTCGGCCCGTCGCCGGCCAGACGATGGTCGCCCTTGTTCGTCGGGCTGACCTCGAACGCGAGCGCGCCAGCCTCCGCGCCCATCGCGCACGCCAGCACCGCGACATGCGCGCCAAACCCATGCGCGGCGATGTTGCGCTTCAGGAGCTCTGCATTGGTCGGCTCCGGCTCGATGGCGAGCGCGCGCTTCGCGAACCCGTGCGCCAGAAGCGGCAGAACCGTGCAGCCATTATTGGCCCCTATATTGACCACAAGATCGATGTCGCCGGCGCCAAGACGGCGCAGCGCATCGAACATCGTATTCAACGCGCCGTGCATTTGCCCGGTGCGCAAATATTTTGGCGTGATCGTGAGATCGGCGCGCAAGAGCCGCATCGGCCCATGCCGCGTATCGAGATCGATGGTTTGCGAAAACCGCCGCGTGAACTTCAGCCAGCGCTTCGGCCAGCGGCTGCGCGACGGGTTCGGCGGATCGGGCGTATAGGCCCGGATCGGGCCGCCATACGGCGCGGGGATCAGGCCTCGGCGTCCGCGCCGGAATCGACTTCGGTGCGGGTGCGCTGCCGTTCCGCGATCCGCGCGCGCTTGCCGCGGCGTTCGCGCAGATAATAGAGCTTCGCCCGGCGAACCCGGCCCATGCGCACAACCTGGATGGAATCGAGCGACGGCGAGTAGAGCGGGAACACCCGCTCGACGCCTTCGCCGAAGCTGATCTTGCGCACGGTGAAGTTCGCGTTCAGCCCCTCGCCGGAGCGGGCGATGCACACGCCTTCATAGGCCTGCACGCGCTCGCGGTCGCCTTCCTTGATCTTGACGTTCACGCGCAGCGTGTCGCCGGGACGGAAGTCCGGGATGGTCTTGCCCTCGCTGACGCGGGTCATTTCTTCTTTTTCGAGCGTCTGCAACAGGTTCATGGGCGCACGCGGGACCGTTCAAAAGAATGCCAAATCCCCACGGCCGTCAGGCCGCCGGCGCGAGGCTCGGGCGGGGAAAGAGCGCGCGTATAGGCGAAAGCCCGCCCCCTGTCGAGGGAAAAGGCGTCAGCCCGGCTTGCGGAAGCGCAGCGCGAACTGGTCCGTGCGGCCGCGGATCGCGGGGTCGAACACATTGGCCGTGCGCGCATCCTCAGGATTGGCCAGGAACGCGCCGCGCGCCTCCAGCGTGAAGCCCGCCGCCTCCGCCATGGCGATGACGATCGCGGGGTCGATGCGGTGGGTGTCGTTGCCGGTGGAGGAGGGCGCGCCGTCCGGCGCCGAATGGTCGACCACCGCAAACACGCCGCCCGCCTTCAGGATGCGGAAAATCTCTTCATAGGACGTCGCCGGATCGCCAAGGCTGCCGCCGTCCGGCCGGAAAAAGAGCTCATGCGGCCCCTGCACCCAGGTGACGACGTCCACGGTTCCCTCCAGCGCATCGAGCGCGTCGAAGTTCGACAGCGATGGACGCACATTGCCCAGCCGTCCCTCAGCGAGCCGGCTCTGCACCTGCTCGCCGACAAAACGCATGAACCCGGCCGGGTTCTGCATCACGACCGCCCCGCTGGGGCCGACCGCGCGCGAGAAGATCTCCGTCCAGTAGCCGCCGCCGGCTTCGATCTCGAACACGAAATCCCCGGCGCCGATCTGGAAGAAGGCCAGCGTCTCCGCAGCCTTCCGCCGCGCGTCATTCTCCGCATCGCCCGCGAAACGCTCGGGATGCGCCAGCGGATCGACCGCCGGCTGCGCCGCGGCGGCCTCTTCCGGCGGCGCTTGGGTTTGCGTGGTGGAGGCGCAGGCGCTGAGCGCGAAGGCCAGCAGTGCGGCGGCGGCGAATTTCATCAGCGTCTCCCGGCGTTCTGGTTGCCAGCCTTGTATGGCCTGGCGGACGGACGCGCCATGGCCGTTCATCGCGCGGCTGCGTCGTTCAGCCGTCTTTCGGAGGCAAAAGGTCCGGACGCCGCGCGCGCGTGACGCGTTCGCGTTCCGCCTTGCGCCACGCCTCGATCCTCGCGTGATCGCCGGACAAGAGAACCTCCGGAACCGCGCGGCCTTCCCATTCGCGCGGCTTGGTGAAGTGGGGATGCTCCAGCAAGCCGTCCTCGAAGGATTCAAGCGCCGTCGAGGCGTCATTGCCCAGCACGCCCGGCAATAGCCGCACCACCGCCTCAAGCACGACGAGCGCCGCAGCCTCGCCGCCGGTCAGCACCGCATCGCCGACGCAAACTTCCTCCATGCCGCGCGCGTCGATCACGCGTTCATCGAGTCCCTCGAAGCGTCCGCAAAACACGATCAGGCCGGGGCCTTCCGCCCAGGATTTCGCGCGGTGTTGCGTGAACGGTTTGCCGCGCGGCGAAAGATAGATCAGCGGCCGATTGTTGCGCGGAACGGAATCGATCGCCGCCGCGGCGACGTCCGCGCGCATCACCATGCCGGGCCCGCCGCCGAACGGCGTATCGTCCACGGTGCGATGCTTGTCGGTCGCGAAATCGCGGATGTCCCTGGTTTCAAGCGACCACATGCCCTCACGCAACGCGCGCCCGATCACCGAAAGCCCCAACGTGCCGGGAAACGCTTCGGGAAACAGCGTTAGAATGGATGCGGCGAAACTCATGGGGCGTCTTCGGCGTCCGCAAGCGGAACAGCGACAATGCGCTTCGCCTTGATGTCGATGACAGGCGCCGCCGCGCGCGTGAAGGGCAGGTGCCAGGCGGGGCCGGACGCTGGTTTGATCTCCAAAAGGTCCCCGGCGCCGAAATTCGGCGCTGCGACAACTTCGCCGAGCGGGTCTCCAGCCAAATTCTCCACCCGGCAGCCGATCAGATCGACATGGTAGAATTCATCGTCTTCGGTCGGCGGCAGACGATCGTGCGGAATGTAAAGCGCCGTGCCCTTCAGCGTTTCAGCGTGCTCGCGCGAGGCGATCTCCGGCGCCGTGACCGCAAACCCGTCCTTGATCGCGCGCCAGCGCGACGGCGTGAGCGCGATGCTTCCGTCTTCGCGCAACAAAGGCGCATACCCCATCAAGGCTTCGGGGTCGGCGGTGAAGCTGCGCACCCGCGCTTCGCCATGCACGCCGAACGCGCCGGCGATCGCGCCGACCAGCACGAGACGGCCCGGCTCGCTCACACAAACGCCTCCGGCTGCACGACGCGGCCCAATTTCTTCGGCGCGATCGCGCAATAGCTTTGCCGCATCCAGCCCTTCAGTGTCTCCAGCTCCGCGAAGATGTCGTCGTCGGGTCCGAAATGCGCATGCACCCATCGATGCTGCTTGTACCAGCCCTTGCTGGGCAGCACGAACGGCAGCGTCTCCGCCATTTCAGCGGAGATCGGCAGCTTCATGATCAAGGTCAGCGCGTCGAGCGGCTCGTCCTTCGCGCCGAAGATGCAGAACGTCTTTGTACGCACATAAAGCGCCCGGCTCGGCGGCAGGCCCAAACCCGCCGTCGTTTCCGGAAACGTCAAACCATACGCCGCCAGCACTTCTTCCGCGCGCTGGTGCGGGGTGGGCGCGCGGCGTCCTTTGGCCGAAGCGCTCCGCTTCGCCGCCGGAGGCCGCGCGGTCGCCAACTAGGCTTCTGCGCTGTCTTCGGCCGCCGGCGTCGGCGCCTTGGCGGCGGCGCGCTCGGTCATCTTCTTGCCGGGCTGCGCCTTGTTGGGATTGTTGCGCGCGTCGCGCTTCATCAGGCCGGCCTGATCGAGGAATCGCGCCACGCGATCGGTCGGCGTCGCGCCCTTCTTCAGCCACTCCTGAATGGTTTCGGTTTTCAGAACGACGCGGTTGGGATCATCGCTCTTCAAAACCGGATTGTACGTGCCGACCTTCTCGATGAAGCGGCCGTCGCGAGGGCTGCGGCTGTCGGCGATGACGATCGCATAATACGGCTTCTTCTTGGCGCCGCCGCGGGCGAGACGGATTTTCAAGGACACTGCTTCTTCTCCTGTAGAACCAAAATTGTCGGCGGGTTCGCCGTGCTCCCCCGAGAGGGGGAGCTGTCAGCGCGCAGCGCTGACTGAGGGGGAGGAACCGCCCCCTCCGGCCCGGACTTCGTCCGGACCACCTCCCCCTTGCGGGGAAGGACGGATGCGATGTGCGCGCGCCGCATCACGCGCGCGCCGCTTGGTGGTGTTGAATGACTTCCTGAATAATGAAATTCAAAAGTTTCTCCGCGAAATCCGGATCGAGATCGGCTTCGACCGCCAGCGCGCGGAGGCGCTGAATTTGTTGCTTCTCGCGTTCAGGATCGGCCGGAGGCAGATCGTGCGCGGCCTTGTAGGCGCCGACGGCCTTGGTGAGCTTGAAGCGCTCCGCCAAAAGATGAATCAGCGCCGCGTCGAGATTGTCGATCGAGTGGCGGAAGCGGGAGAGGTCATCCATCACTTCTTGCCTCCCGATCCAGGCAGCCCCGGCAATCCGCCGCCGCCCGGCAAGCCCGGCAGTCCGCCGCCGGCATTGCCCATCTTCGAAGCCATCTGCTTCATCATCTCAGGCGACGGCATGCGGCTGCCGCCCGGCATCCCGGCAAGCTGACCGAGTCCCGCCGGCATTTTTCCTTTGCCGACCGCCTTGGCCATATCGGCCATGGAGCGGTGCATCTTGATCAGGCGATTGACGTCGGCGACTTCCACGCCCGCGCCGCGCGCGATGCGCTTGCGCCGCGACGCGTTCAACAGATCCGGCTTGCGCCGCTCGGCCTGCGTCATGGAGCGGATCACCGCGATCTGGCGCTTGATCACTTTGTCGTCGAGCGCAGCGTCTGAAATCTGGTTCTTCACTTTCTGCACGCCGGGCAGCATGCCCATGATGCCCTTCATGCCGCCGATCGCCATGACCTGCTGCAATTGCTTTTCCATGTCCTCCAGATCGAACAAGCCCTTTTGCAGCTTTTTCGCGAGCTTTTCAGCGTGCTCGCGATCGACGGTTTCAGCTGCTTTCTCAACCAGAGAAACAATATCGCCTTGGCCCAGGATGCGTCCGGCCACCCGCGCGGCGTCGAACGGCTCCAGCGCGTCGGCGCGTTCGCCAAGGCCGAGGAATTTGATCGGCAGGCCGGTCACCGCGCGCATCGACAGCGCGGCCCCGCCGCGTCCGTCGCCGTCCGCGCGCGTCAGCACCAGGCCGGTGAGCGGCAGCCGCTCGTGAAAGCGTTTCGCGGTCTCGACAGCATCCTGGCCGGTGAGCGAATCCGCGACGAGCAAAATTTCGCCGGGCCGCGCGATCGCCGCGATCTCCGCGGCTTCGCTCATCATCTGCTCGTCGATGGTCGTGCGGCCCGCAGTGTCGAGAATGAGAACGTCATGGCCACCGAGCTTCGCGGCCTGCAGCGCGCGGCGCGTGATGTCCGCCGGCGACTGGCCCGCCACGATCGGCAGCACATCGACGCCGATCTGTTGGCCCAGCACTTTCAGCTGCTCCATCGCCGCCGGCCGGCGCACGTCGAGCGAGGCCATCAGCACTTTGCGCTTGTCGGTCTTGGTGAGACGCAGGCCAAGCTTGCCGGTCGTCGTGGTTTTGCCCGAGCCCTGCAGGCCCGCCATCATGATCACGTTCGGGGGCTCGCCCTCGATGCGCAGACCCTCTGGAGGCGCGCCTCCGCCGAGCATCTCCACCAGTGCGTCATAGACGATCTTAACGACCATCTGCCCCGGCGTGACCGAACGGATCACGGCTTCGCCCACCGCCTCGGTGCGCACCTTGGCGATGAACTCCTTCACCACGGGCAGCGCGACATCGGCCTCCAACAGCGCCACGCGCACTTCGCGCAGCGCCGCGTCGACATCCGCCTCCGACAGCGCGCCGCGCCCGGTGAGCCGGTCGAACACGCCGCCAAGGCGTTCTGTCAGGGCTTCGAACATGCCAACACCTTCCCATCCCTTCCTCCCCCGTTAAACGGGGGAGGTGTCCGCGAAGCGGACGGAGGGGGCAAAGACCAAGACCCCCTTCGGCCCTCCGGGCCACTTCCCCCGCGCGCGGGGGAAGAAGGCGCATCCTTCAAAACGCAAAAAGACCCGCCGGACGATAACGTCGGGCGGGGGCTTCGCCGGATCAACCCTGCAAAGGGATCGCCGGTCGAAGGCGGGCGTTTAGACGCGCGCCTTGGCCTTACTGGCGCCGGGCGGAACCGTCAATTGCGGCGCAGCCGCATGACGCCCGTCACCGCGCCTGGAATGGCGCTGAGTCATGGCTGCCGCGCCCGTTCTCAACCTTGGGCATGGAGGTCGCCATGGCGTTTCAAATCTATCTCAAGCTGGACGGCGTCGCTGGCGAATCGGCCGACACGCGCCACCAGGACGAAATTGAACTCTTGGGCCTCGAGCTGGGCGCCGCCCAATCCGGCCAGCGCAGCTTCGGCACGGGCGCGGGCGCGGGAAAGACCACTTTCAAGGACCTGGTCCTTCGCAAGCGCGTCGATCGCGCCTCGCCGCGGCTGGCGCTGTTGGCGTTCAACGGCGCGCGCGTGCGCGACGCCATCCTGACGGTCAGCCGTGCGGGAGAGCCGCCGTTTGAGTTTTACGGGATCAAGCTCGCGAATTGCGCCGTCTCCAGCTTCGACCAGCGTTGGGACGCGCAGGAAGGCGAGATCGAGGAGGTGACCCTCGCCTTCCAGTCCATTCAGATCGAGTATGCACGGCAACAACCCAATGGCGCGCGTGGCGAAACCTGTCAGCGCCGGCTGGGACTTGGTGCGCAATCGCGCGATTTGAGGCGAAGACGCCGGGCTTTGCCTTGATATTTGCTGGATCAATTGCATATCCAGGACGAATAGGATTCGTCTATGGACCTCCCGGCGTCATCCATCCCCACGCTGCGCCAGCTGCAATTCCTTGCGGCGCTGCAGGCGCAAGGCAGCTTCGTGAAGGCCGCGGAAAGCGTGGGCGTGACCCAGCCCACCTTATCCGCCGGCATCAAGGAGTTGGAGAACGCGCTTGAGGCGCTGCTGGTCGAGCGCGGCAAGGCCGGCGCGATCCTCACGCCTGCCGGAGAGGAGGCCGCGGTTCGTGCGCGCCGGATCCTCGCGGACGTGGAGGACCTCGTGCACGCCGCCCGCGGCGCCAATGCGCCCTTCACGGGCCGCTTCCGCCTTGGGGCCATCCCGACCATCGCGCCGTTTCTGCTGCCTACGGCCCTGCCGATTCTGCAGGCGCGGTTTCCCGCCATGCGCCTGACGCTCCGCGAAGACGTCACCCACCGCCTGATCGAGCAATTGCGCAGCCGTGCGCTCGACGCGGCCCTAATCGCCTTGCCCTATGTCGCCCACGACATCGAAACCGCGGTCGTGACCGAGGATGAATTCCTCTTCCTCGCCCCGCGCGGCCATCCGCTCGCTGACCGCAATGACCTCGCGCCCGAGCATCTGCAGAGCGAAGACGTGCTTCTTCTCGAAGACGGCCATTGCCTGCGCGAACACGCCCTCAGCGTCTGCCGCACCGATCCTGGCGCGCGCTCAGCCGAGGTCAGCGCCACGAGCCTGCACACCTTGGTGCACATGGTCGCCGGCGGCATGGGCGTGACCTTGCTGCCGCGCCTGGCCGCCGACGGCGGCGCCGCGACCGGCGCGCCTGTCGCCATCCGCCCGTTCGAGAAACCCGTGATCGGCCGCTCCATCGGCGTCGCCTGGCGCGCGGGCGGGGCGCGGGAGGAGGAGGCCCGCGCGCTGGCGCCGATTTTCGCCGAAGCCGTCGCTAAGCAGAGGGCGGGCCACGCATAGTCAGCCGGTCCGCCAGATAGGGCAGGCGCAGCACAAACCACACCGCCGCCCAGATATTCCCAAGCACGAAGATCGGCAGCGCCCACAGCGCCGCGCGGATCAGGCTGCGCTCGACCATCAGCACCAGCACGGCGAAGAGAAAGAATCCCAGGTACAGATCGACCAGCGCCACCACGCCCCAAGGCAAGGTGGAGACAACGGCGAACTGATCGAAGAACCCGCCGTGCAAATCCTTGAGGGCGAACGACGCCCACAGGATCAGCCCCAAGAGAATGAGGCCGCCGATCCCGATGGCTCCGCGCAGAATAGTCATGAATGCGATCTCCGGCGCCGACTTGCCCGCGTCCGAGGCCGAAAATCAAGCGGACCCGGGATACGCGCTCCAGCACGACCCGGTTTGATTGCCATGGCTGCGCTCAGAGGTTAGCCAACCCCCAAGGAGCGATAATGGATCAAGCGAAACCGGGCGTGCCGCTGCATTGGCTGATGCTCGCGGGATTTGTCATCGGGCTCGGCGCGGGGCTCGCCGTCAACCTGACGATCGGCGCCGACACGCCTTGGGTGGCCTGGATCGCGGAGAACATCACCGGGCCGGTCGGCCAGATTTTCCTGCGCCTGCTCTTCGTGCTGGTGCTGCCGCTGTTGTTTTCCGCGCTGGCGATCGGCGTGGCGGAAATGGGCGATCTGGCGTCGCTCGGCCGCGTCGGCTGGAAGACGCTGCTGATGACGGTCGTTCTCTCGACTGCCGCTGTGGTGATCGGATTGGCCTGCGTGAACCTCGCCCGGCCCGGCGACGGCGTCGACGCAGCGCTCGCCCAACGCCTGCTGGCCGACGGCTCCGAAGGCGCGCAATCGATTATTTCCAATGCGCCGCAATCGGTTCAGGCGGGCCAGTTTTTCCTTGATCTCGTGCCGTCGAACGCGATCGCCGCCGCCGCGAACAATCAGATCCTGCCCTTCATGGTCTTCGCGCTTTTGTTCGGCATTGGCCTGGTGATGGTCAAAAGCCCCGCGACAGATCAATTGCAGACCGTGCTGCACGGCGTGTTTGAAGTGATGATGAAGCTGATCGGGCTTGTCATTCGTCTCGCGCCGATCGCCGTGGCATGCCTGATGTTCAATCTCGCTGCGCTGTTCGGCTGGGACTTGCTGGCCCGGCTTGCGGCCTATGCCGGCGTCGCCGTCGGCGCGATGGCGCTGCACATGTTCATCGTCTACCCGCTTGCGGTCTGGCTGTTGGGCGGTCGCTCGCCCGTGCAATTCTTCGCCAACATCCGCGAGCCGATGGTGGTGGCGTTCTCCACCGCGTCATCGAACGCGACATTACCGGTGTCGCTGCGCATCGCCGAAACGGAATTGAAGCTCCCGCGCAAGATTGCACGCTTCGTGTTGACCATCGGCGCCACCGCCAACCAGAACGGCACGGCGCTGTTTGAAGGCGTGACGGTGTTGTTCCTCGCGCAATTCTTCGGCGTGGAGCTGACGCTGACCCAGCAGATCATGGTGATGTTCGTATGCATCCTGGGCGGCATCGGCACGGCGGGCGTGCCGGCGGGCTCGTTGCCCGTCGTCGCCATGATCCTGGTGATGGTCGGCGTGCCTGCGGAGGGCATTGGCCTGATCCTCGGCGTTGATCGCTTCCTTGATATGTGCCGCACCACGCTCAACGTCGCTGGCGATCTCGCGATCGCCACGATTGTGTCTAAGGGGGAGAAAGACGCGCCGGAGCCTGCCGCTGCGCCGGAGCCTGCGGCGGTGTAGCATGGGGCTGTCCCACGCTCTTCAGGTCCGTCCCTCGCGCGCAACTGATGCCGAAAATCTGATCGCTATTCTCTACGATACCTTCGAAAGCACCTGGCGGCCGAACATCACCGCCGCCGCCGCGCAAGCCTTTCGCGACGAGCGCCGACCCGATGTCTATGTCGCCAAGCGAGGGGATTTGTTCTGGGTTTGCGCGTGCGCCGATCTGGTCGTCGGCTTCGTCGATTGGCAGGACGATTTCATCAACGCGCTGCACGTTCGCGGCGCCCATGCGCGCGGCGGCGTCGGTTCCCGTCTTATGGACAAGGCCGAGCATGCGATTTCAAACGCAGGCTTCGCCAGCGCGCGCCTCGAAACGGACACCTTCAATCAGGTGAGCCAGTCCTTCTACGCAAAGCGCGGATTCATCGAGCGCGCCCGCTATCCTGACACCGAATGGCGCAGCGATCTCGTGACAATTCTGCTGGAGAAGCCGTTGCGGTAAGGCCGCGGCCGCGCGCCGAAGTCCATTGGCGGCAGACATTCTACCAGTCTCTGCACCATCCAAGCTCAGCGCCGCGAACGTGTCTGCGGAGCGTCATCGACGGCGACGGAAAGTTTCAGCCCCATCGCCTTCAGCACATCCACAAGCGTCGTCAGCCTAGGGTTCCCATCCTTGCTGAGCGACTTGTAGAGCGCCTCGCGCGACAAGCCGGTTCGCTCCGCGATCATGGCCATGCCTTTTGATCGCGCAATATCGCCAAGCGTCGCCGTGATGATGCGCGCATCGCCGTCTTCAAGTGCGGCTTCGAGGTAAGCGGCGGCGGCTTCGGGCGTGTCGATATATTCGGCGCTGTCGAACGGACGCGTCGCGATCTTGCTCATGTCTGCTCCGCCTTCCACGCGCTCCAAAGCTTGAGCGCGGTTTTGATGTCGCTATCTTGAGACGCCTTGTCTCCTCCGGCGAGGAGCAAGATGACGTCATCTCCGTGCGCGCCGAAATAGACGCGGTATCCAGGGCCGACATCGATCCGCATCTCGCTGACGCCTTTGCCGACGGGCTTGACGTCGCCGGGATTGCCGAGCGCCAGGCGCTTGATGCGCATATCGATGCGGGCGCGTCCCTTCAAATCGCGCATGCCCTTGAACCACGCGTCAAACACGTCGGTTCGAAGGACCTGCATGCGCTTGTAACTTATAAATTACAGAACGTCAAGCCGAGCGGGCCTAATCCATGAGGCGCCGCATGAGATACGTATACTCCAGAGACCGCCTGCGCGCGGTTTCCTGCAGGTTCGCTGCCGCCGAATGCCCGCCCTCGATGTTTTCGTAATAATAGAACGGCATGCCCAGCGCTTCCATCCGCGCGGCGTATTTGCGCGCGTGGCCGGGATGCACGCGGTCATCCTTGGTCGAGGTCACGAAGAAAGGCGTGGGAAAATCGTCGCGCTTGCGCAGATTGGCGTAAGGCGAAAGCTGGCGAAGCCAGCGGCGTTCTTCCGGGTTTTGCGGCGAACCATACTCGTCCACCCAGGATGCGCCCGCGAGCAATTGATCGAAGCGCAGCATGTCGAGCAGCGGCACCTGCACCACCGCGGCATGGAACAGCTCAGGCCGCTGCGTCAGCATCACGCCCATCAACAGCCCGCCATTCGACCCGCCCATGATGCCGAGCCGCCGCGGCGTGGTAATGTCGCGCGCGATCAGATCCTCCGCCACCGCGATGAAATCGTCATAGACGACCTGGCGCTGCGTGCGCAGGCCAGCCTGGTGCCAGGCCGGGCCGAACTCGCCGCCGCCGCGGATATTGGCCAAAACATAGACGCCGCCGCGCTCCAGCCACAGCTTGCCGATCGAGCCGGAATAGGCCGGCGTCATGGAGATCTGGAATCCGCCATAGCCGTAGAGCAGCGTGGGATTTTCGCCGTTCATCTGCGTATCGCGCGCGCGCACCACGAAATAGGGCACGCGCGTGCCGTCCTTGCTCACCGCTTCATATTGCTGCGACACGAAGCGCGCGGCGTCGAACTCCGCAGACAGGGATCGCACCGCATCCGCGGTTCCCGTGCGCGCATCGACTGAGTAAAGCGTGTCCGGCGTCAGAAAATCCTCGAACACCGCGAACGCCTGGCTCTCGCCGGGATCGCTTCCGGCGAAATTGACCGCGCCGTTCGGCGGCAATGCGATCGAGGTTTCAATCCATGCGCGGCCGTCATACGCGAACTTCAAGATGCGCCCGCGCACGTTCTGGTAGCCGGCCACGAGCACCGCGTCGCGCGTCAGCGCCACTGCCTCGATCGATTCCCGCGCGCCCGGCGCGTAAAGCTGCGTCACTGCGGGACTTAAGTCGCCTGCGCTGCTTTCGCCGATCGCGACGAGCGCGCCTTGCGGAAAGGTTGCGCCGCCCGGCAAGGACCAATCCTGCTCCAGCGTGGCGATGAGCTGGCCTTTGTGCAGCCCCTGCAGCGTCGATTTCGCGGGCAAGCTCAGCCGCCGCGGCGTCTCGCCCAAAATCCACTTCGTCGATTCAAAAAAAGTATCCGCTTCCACCGCGCCGACAATGCGGTAGCCGTCGACATCCTCCACCGCGAATGGAAACACGCCCACGTCCGTATTCTGGCCGCGCAGGACTTCCCTCGCCTCGGAAAGCGCCTGGCCGCGCGACCAGGCCTTGATGATGAACGGATAGCCGCTCTCGGTCAGCGTGCCGTCGCCCCAATCGGTGGCGACAAGCAGGCTGTCTTCGTCGCGCCACGCGACGTCTGCTTTCGCTTCAGGAACCATGAACCCGTTCGCGACAAACGATTTCGTCGCCATGTCGAACTCGCGCCACACGCTGGCGTCCTGCCCGCCATCGGAAAGTTGCAGCATGCACCGCGCGCCCGACGGCGCGCACGCCACGCCTTTCCACACCCAATTGACGTTTTCCGCCGCCGACAGCGCATCGAGGTCGAGCATCGTCTCCCATTGCGGTGCGCCGGAGGCGAAGCTTTGCAGGCTGGCGCGCCGCCACAGGCCGTGCACGTTCGCTTCGTCTTGCCAGAGATTGTAATAATGCCCGTCGCGGACGCTGCCGAGCGGCAGCCGGTCGCGGTTCTGCGCGATCGCCAGCGCCTCCTGGTAAAGACCGGCATAGCGCGGATCGGCTTCCAGTTCCGCCAGCGAGCGCGCGTTTTCGCCGCGCACCCAATCGAGCGCCCGCTCGCCCTCGACCTCTTCAAGCCAAAGATAGGGGTCGTCGGGCTCGCTGTGCGGCAGCCATTGGGTCATGGCGCACGAGGCGGCGAACAGCGCAGCGCCGGCGGCTGCGAGAGCGGAAAAGCGCATGGATCCTCCATTGCGCCCCGTCAAAGCAGATCAGCCGCGCGGAGGGAAGGCGCGGCCCGTCTCGCGCGCGGGCGCGAAAGCGCCTACATCGCTGCTCATGCGCTATTTGAAGATGAACGGGGCAGGCAACGCGTTCGTGATCCTGGACGCGCGCGCCGGCGGCGCGGTCTCGCTCGAGCCCAAGGCGGTGCAGGCCGTGGCGCAGACCGGCCCGGGCATGGCCTTCGATCAGCTGATCGCGCTGGAGCGGTCTGAACGCGGCGACGTCTTCATGCGCATCTGGAACGCCTCCGGCGAGGAAGTGTCCGCCTGCGGCAACGGGGCGCGCGCGGTCGGCTGGATCCTCATCGACGAAGGCCGCGACAGCCCGGTGATCGAAACCCGCGCCGGCCTTCTGCGTGCGCACAGCGCCGGCGGCAGCCAGGTCACGGTCGATATGGGTTCGCCGCTTTTGAAGTGGGAGGAAATCCCGCTGGCGCGGAAGATGGACACCATCACGCTCAACTATTCCATTGAAGCCGGCGGCGTGCGCCTCAGCGATCCCGGCGCGGCCAATATGGGCAATCCCCATGTCGTGTTTTTCGTCGACGACGCTGAAGCGCTGCCGGCGCACGTCATCGGGCCGCTGGTCGAGCATGACGCATTGTTTCCCGATCGCGCAAATGTCGGCTTCTGCGCGCCGCAAGGGCGTTCCCGCATGCGTCTGCGCGTCTGGGAGCGCGGCGCTGGCCTGACCAAAGCCTGCGGCACCGGCGCCTGCGCGGCGGTGGTCGCCGCCCACCGCCGTGGACTGGTGGATCGCCGCTGCGACGTGATCGTCGATGGGGGCGCCTTGCTCATAGACTGGAGCGCGCAGGACGACCGCGTGCGCATGACCGGCCCTGTCGAACTGGAGCGGGTCGGGGAGTTGCAACTTCCGCCCTGATGGCGAATTCTGCTGCAAAACGGAGGAACGCGATGCCGCGCTTGCGCGAAGTGCCCAGGACCGAAGCCGACCCTTACGTCATCGGCCTGTACGATTTCCTCTTCGGCGAGCGCGATCCCGTCAAGGAGCCGGGCACCGCGACCGGCACGCCCGGCAATTGGTGGACGGTGTTCGCGCTTTCGCCCGACGCCTTCAAGCACGCCACCGAAGGCTTCCAATATTATCGCAGCCGCAAGCGCAAGCTCGACCCCAAGCTCCGCGAACTTGGCCAGACGCGCGCCGGCTTCGTCAAAGGCTCGCAATTCGTGTTTTCCCAGCATTGCAAATCGTGCCGCGCCGTCGGCTTGAGCGAAGCCCAGATCGAGGCCATCCCGCATTGGCCGATCACGGACGTCTTCAGCCCGGTCGAACGCGCTGTGTTGGCCTACACCGATTGCCTGTCGCTGCAATCGGGCCGCGTGCCCGAGGCGATTTTTACGGAAATGAAGAAATATCTGTCGGACGAGGAGATATTGGAGTTCACCTACATCACCATGATGTACGACATGCATGCCGTCATGAGCCGCGCGCTGCGCGTGGAGTATGATGATGTGGACGAACGCATCGTCGAGATCGCCGCGCCCGAAGGCGCCGACCTCGACGTGATGCGCATGGTCGACCGGCAGCAACCGAAACAGGGAGAATGACGCGATGGGCTATCATCATCTCGCGCTCGCCGCGAAGGACATCAACAAATTGCACGCCTTCTATGAAGGCGTGATGGGCTTCGAGCTGGTGAAGGTCGAGATTGGCCCGTCGCCGCAGGGCGGCTGGGCCAAGCACTTCTTCTATCGCATGGAGGACGATTCCAAGTTCATCGCCTTCTGGGAAATGCACGACATGCCCGGCACGGAAGGCTTTGAGAGCAACATCTCCAAGGCCGCGGGTCTGCCCGACCATATCAATCATATTTCCTTCGACGTGAAGGATCGCGCCGATTTCGATCGCCGCAAGCAGCAATGGCTCGATGCCGGCCTCAATGTCATGGAGATCGACCACAATTGGTGCCGCTCGATCTACACCAAGGACCCCAACGACAATCTCGTCGAATTCTGCCTGACGACCGGCGCCTTCACCGCGGATGACCGCGCCGAAGCGCTCGCGGCCTTGACGTCAGTGGAGAAGAAATTCTCCAAGCCGCCAGCGGACATCCGCACCCACCGCGCGAAGGAGAAGGTGGAGGCGTAATACCCACCGCAAGCCAAGCAATCATCGCTGTGAGCGCCATTCGCCCTAAAGTGTGATGAATGCGGATTTAACTACGCAGCTTAGTCGAACTGCAACCGCCACGCGCTAGGGTCGCGTTGGCGGGGTTGCCCATGACGTCGCAGCATTGGCGCGCATCGCGCAAGACTTGGATAGCAGACCTAGTTTTCGGGGCGCTCGCTGCGGTCGCAGTGTTTGCGGTCGGGCTCATGTACTTTGTTGCGTCGGATGCGCGTGACTTGGACAGGTCGGCATTGCTGATTGTTGTCGGCGCAACGATAGCGCTTACGCAGTGGCGCGGCGGCATGGCATGGTTGATGCGGCGCATACGCGCGAGCGTAGGCCGCTACTTGAACGCGCGCGCTCAAGCGAAGGGCCCGCATGCATTGGCTCGGGTCATTGTGGTTGACGGCGATACGCTAGACGATGCGACAACGGGAGCGCGATATCGGGTTGCGAACATTGATGCGCCGGAGACGGGCAATCGCGCCGGTTGCGAAATGGAGCGGGCCATGGGAGAGCGCGCCAAGGCTTACGCCAGCGCCGTGCTCACGAAGGCGCGCGTAGTGACGGCTCATCCCACCGGAGAACTCGACAAATACGGACGCGTCCTTGCTTTCGTTGTTGTGGACAATAAAGATCTTGGCTCCATCTTGATTGAACGGGGGTTCGCCCGCGCCTGGAACGGCAAGCGCGGGCGTTGGTGTGGGAAGGCCGGCGGTTTGCGCCAGTTGGCGCATCGCCGCGCCGAGCCCTGGTCATGCCCTCGCGCGCATGCGTCGACAACAGGAACAGGCGAGACGAACCAACGTGGATGACGATCTCACTGGCGGTCACGCGGAGCCGCGCACTCGTGGCTAGTCAGCTCTTCTACGCCGACCGCATATAAATGCTCTGCCGCGGCCTGCTGATCACCCGTCGCACCATCGGCTCGAACGCCTCCAGCGGCATGGTGTCATAAGCGGGATCAAACGCGTTCTGGTCGTGACGGTGGCAGAACCGCGCCGTGTACTCGAAATGCGGATGCCCGCGGAACTGCTCGCGCATGTCGCGGTCGAGCCCCAGATGCTGGAAGAAATAATAGCCCTGGAACACGCCATGATGCTCCAGCATCCAATGATTGGCGTCTGACACAAACGGCTTCAGGATCGCAGCGCCGATATCGGCATGGTTCATTGAGCCCAGCGTGTCGCCGATATCGTGCAGAAGCGCGCACACGACATATTCTTCATCCATGCCGTCGCGATGCGCGAGCGTGGCTGATTGCAGCGAGTGCGTCAGGCGGTCGACCGCAAAGCCGCCGAAATCGCCGTCGAGCAATTTCAGGTGAGCGAGCACGCGGTCCGCCAGGCCGCGATTGAACTGCGCCGAACACGCCGCAATCTTGGCCCAATCCTCCTGCGTGCTCTCTGCCATGGCGTGAAACTGCGCGCGATCGGATGTATGACCGTCAGCCATGCGGACCTCCCATTTTCCCCATGATCGCCCGTTCGGCCCGCGCGCGCAACTGATCGCGGCGATGGCGGCCGCCTTGGCGCTGGGCTCCTGCGCCAGCGCCCCGTCCATGCCGCCGTCTCCGGACTTGAGCCTCCTGCGCGGCTGTTGGATCCAGCGCGGCGGGGATGCGGCGCGGACCATGCGCTGGTTTCCAGATGGCGCAGGCTGGCGCGGCGAACTCCTGGTCTATTGGCCGGGCAATCGCAGGCCTTCAGAGACCCGCTACCGGGTACTGCCCGCGCCGGACGTCTGGCAGGTCTGCGACAACGACGCCGCGCGCTGCTGGCCGCTGGACACGACCTTGCCCACCGAGGCCGACGAGCCGCCGAGCCGGGCGACGCTCGTCGCGTCCGCCTCCGCGCTGGTGTTCGACATCCATGACGGCGCCCGGCTGCAGCCAGTGTTTCGCGGCCAAAGAGACGGATGTGACTAATCGCGGTTTTACCCGCGCCGCACGTTCGCTACACCACGTCCATGCCCGGCCAGACGCTCTACGACAAAATCTTCGACGCCCACACCGTCGCCCGCGAGGCGGACGGCTCGGTCCTGCTCTACATCGATCTCCACCTCATCCATGAGGTGACCACGCCGCAGGCGTTTTCGGGTCTGGACGAGGCCAAGCGCGGCGTCCGCCGGCCAGACCTCACGCTCGCGGTCGCCGATCACAACACGCCCACCGAAAACCAGGCCGCCGGCGCCGGCGCGGTGAAGGATGAGGAAGCCCGCATCCAATTGCTCACGCTGGAGCGCAATGTCGAAGCCGCGGGCATCGAATTCTTCCCCATGGGCGACGTGCGCAACGGCATCGTCCACGTCGTCGGCCCGGAGCAGGGCCGCACCCAGCCCGGCATGACCATCGTCTGCGGCGACAGCCACACCTCCACGCACGGCGCCTTGGGCGCGCTCGCCTTCGGCATCGGCACTTCGGAAGTCGAACACGTGCTCGCCACGCAAACGCTGCGCGCGCGCAAAACCAAGAACATGCTCGTGCGCTTCGAAGGGCAATTGCCGCACGGCGTCTATTCCAAGGACATGGTTCTCGCGCTGATCAACAAGATCGGCATGGGCGGCGGCACGGGCTACGTCATGGAATATGCCGGCGAGGCGATCCGCGCGCTCTCGATGGAAGCGCGCATGACCATCTGCAACATGAGCATCGAGGCCGGCGCGCGGGCGGGCCTGGTCGCGCCGGACGACAAGACCTTCGCCTATGTCATGGGCAGACCCTTCGCGCCGAAAGGCGGCGCCTGGCAGGAGGCGCTCGTCACTTGGCGCACGCTGAAATCCGATGACGACGCGTCCTGGGATCGCGTGGTTGATATCCATGTCGATGCGCTGGCGCCCATGGTCACGTGGGGCACCAACCCCGAGCAGAGCGCGACGATCGCCGATGCCGTTCCAGATCCTGAAAGCTTCTCCGATCCCATCCGCGTCGAAACCGCGCGCCGCGCGCTGGCCTATATGGACCTCGCGCCGGGGCAGCCGCTGCAGGGCCTGCCTGTCGATCGCGTCTTCATCGGGTCGTGCACGAACTCCCGCATCGAGGATTTGCGCGCCGCCGCGGAGATCGTCCGCGGCCGCACCGTCGCCGACGGCGTCCGCGCCATGGTGGTGCCCGGCTCCGGCCTCGTGCGCGCGCAGGCGGAAGAAGAAAATCTCGATCGCGTGTTCATCGACGCGGGCTTCGAATGGCGTGAGCCGGGATGCTCGATGTGCTTGGGCATGAACCCCGATATCGCCAAGCCGGGCGAGCGCGTCGCCTCCACATCAAACCGCAATTTCGAGGGCCGCCAGGGCCGCGGCGCACGCACGCACCTGATGAGCCCGGCGATGGCCGCAGCGGCCGCCGTAACCGGCATGCTCACCGACGTGCGCGCAATTTAGGTCAGGGCCGCGCGCCTTCGACAAGCCCACACGCCCATGCCATAGAGGCCGCGCGTCAGAACGATGAGGAGGGGACCATGCGGAGACTGATGACGGGCGTTTGCATGCTGGGATTGTGGGGCGCCTCGGAGGCCGCCGCCCAGCAGGCCAGCCTGCCGATCCGCGTGGCGCCGGGACAAAGCTATTCCGTCACGCTCGACTACGATCAGGAAATGGCGTTCGGCGGCGAGACCAGCCACGTGCGCTCAACGGTCGTCACCCGCCTCGACATCGAAACCCCGACCCGCTGGCAGTACACGCCTGTGAGCATGGCGGTCTCGGGCATGGAGGATTGGCCCGGCGGCGAGGCTTTAAGCGCCATCGACATGGCCGGCTTCAACGAAGCCATGTCGGCCGCGTTGCGCCTGGGCACCGACATCGGCTTTGAATGCCGCATCAATGTGCGCGGCCAATGCACGGAAATGACCAACTGGCCGCAATGGACGGCGCGCATCGAAGACCTCGTGCTGATGGCCGACGGATTTGCGCGCGTCGGCATGTCCGCGGCGCGCGGCTCGGCGTTCGGCATGGAGACGGTCGGCCGGCCGCCGGGTCCCAAGCCGCAAACCGTGGAGGAGGCGGAACGTCAGGCCGCCGTCTCCGCAGCGGCTGAGCGCTACGACGATGTCGCCGCTGGAGAGCCGACCGAGGCCTTCGATTGGAACGAGCATCGCGTTCCCATTCTCCAGGCCATCGCCGCGGCGCTGGATGGGTTTGGCGCGCGCGCCGCCGCCACAGGCCTGTCGAGCTATGGCCACATCGCGCTCGCGCAAGGCCAGACGCTGTCGGTCGGCGCACCGCGCGCTTTCACCGAAGATTGGGCGATGCCGTTCTCCGCGCCGCCGATCCGCATGACCGGCACATTGACGCTGGAATCCATCGATCGCACGGCAGGCGCCGCCACCGTGCTGCGCAATGCCGAACTCGATCGCGACAGCGTGCGCGATTCGATCCGCGCCATGGCGGCGTATATCGGCGGGCCGGTGATGGAGCCGTTGCGCGGCGAAATTCCGCAGGCCGACCAGGTCACGCCGGAAATGATTTCCGCGATGACGGAAATGGTGCTGGCGTTCGCGGATTTCTCCGTCACGGAATCCACGCGCGGCGACATCGATCTACGCACCGGCCTCGTGCGTCAGGCGGACACCACCTACACCATGCGCGTCTCCGCCGCCGGCGCGGCCGCGCTCGGCATGCCGTCTTTGGGCGGTGAAGAGGAAGCCGAAGACGAGGACGGCGCCGCCGAAGACGACAAGCCCGATCAGGCCGCGCAGGAGCCGGTCAATCTCACCATTCGCCAGGTGTTGCGCGTCACGCCGGGAGCGCCGGAAACGCAGCGTCTGCCGCGTGCGAACTGATCGGAATGCTCACCGCCATCGATCACATCGCGCTCGTCGTTCATGCGCTCGATGAAGCGGTGGCGGGCTACGAAACGTTGCTCGGCTGTCCGCCGAATTGGCGCGGTGGCGACGACGGCGTGGCGCACGCATGGTTTCAACTCGGCAACACCGCGCTGGACGTGATCGGCGTCGCCGGCCCAGGCCGTGCTGGCGATCAGATCAAGGCCCGGCTTGACGCGCATGGCGAAGGTCTGTGGGCGATTGCGTTCGCCGTGAACGATATCGCCGCGGTCCGCCGCCGGCTGGAGCGCCGCAGCGTTGGCGCCACCGAAACCATGCCCGTCCGCTCAACGCGCGCCGATGGCGCCGCCGCGCGCGTCTGGCCGACATCCATCCTCAATCCAAAGGCAGCGCGCGGCGCAACGCTCTTCCTCGTTGAAGCCACCGAGGAGAACGCCAACTGGCCCGCCGTCGCCAAGGTCGCCCCCGCGAACGCAGCCGTCGCCGGCCTCGATCATGTCGTGGTTCAAACCTCCGATCCCGAGCGTGCGGCCGCGTTCTACGGCGCCCGTCTAGGACTGGAGATGGCGCTCGACCGCACCAATCCGGACTGGGGCACGCGCCTCATGTTCTTCCGCTGCGGTGACGCCATCGTGGAAGTGGCGCACGCGCTCAACGCGCCCGCGCAGGAGCGCGATGTCGTCTGGGGTTTGTCCTGGCGCGTGCCCGACGCCGACGCTGCGCGCGCGCATCTCCAGGCCTCCGGCATGGACGTGTCTGAGGTGCGCGAAGGCCGCAAGCCCGGCACGCGCGTCTTCACGGTTCGCAATGCGCCCGCCGGCGTGCCGACCTTGATGCTGCAACCCGCGCAACGGAGCGCGCCGTGAAACCCTTTACGTCACTGACCGCGATCGCCGCCCCGCTGCCGATCGCCAACATCGACACCGATCAGATCATCCCCAAGCAATTTCTGGCGACGGTCGAGCGCAGAGGGATGGCCAAAGGCCTGTTCTACGACATGCGCTTCGACGATGCGGGTAAGCCGCGCGAGGATTTCGTCCTGAACAAGCCGCTCTATCAGGGCGCGGAGATCCTGATCACGGGCGCCAATTTCGGCTGCGGCTCGTCGCGCGAACATGCGCCCTGGGCGCTCGATGATTTCGGCATTCGCTGCGTGATCGCGCCGTCCTTCGCCGACATCTTTTACAACAATTGCTTCAACAACGGCATCCTGCCGATTGTGCTGTCCGATGAGGCGGTGAAAGCGCTGATGGAGGAAGCCTCCGGCGCCAATCATCGCTTCATGATCGACCTGCCGACGCAGACGGTGTCAAGCCCCGGCGGGCGCGTCTATCCGTTCGAGATCGATCCCGGCAGGAAAACAAAATTGCTCGAAGGCCTGGATGATATCGGCTCCACGCTGAAACGCGCCGACGCCATCGCCGCGTTTGAAGAACGCCGCCGCATGAGCGCGCCCTGGCGGCGCTAAGCGCGTCAGCCAAAAGTGGGAACCGGTTTTGGCGACGAGACGCGCGCAATCAAGAAGCCCGGGAGCGCGTCCCCTTCAATGCGCAAACGAATGGCTGTAGGCGCCTATTCGGCTTCCGGGTGTGCTTGCTGAAAGGCCGGATGCGCCGCCGCCGCGGCTTCGACAGCGCGCAGCCGCGAATAAGGGCCCATGTCGAAATCATAGCGTGAGCGCGCCGCGTAAATTTGCGGCGCGACGCAAATGTCGGCCAGCGTAGGCGCAGCGCCCCAGCACCACGGACCGCCAGGCCCTTGCCCGATCAGCGTCTCGATCGCGTCAAAGCCCTCCTTCACCCAGCCCGCCATGAACGCCTTGATGCGCGCGTCGTCGCACTGCGCCGTATCCTGCAGCCAGCGCACCACGCGAAGATTGCCGAGCGGATGAATGTCGCACGCGACGATTTCCGCGATCGCCCGCACGCGCGCGCGGTCGATCGCGTCCCGCGGCAGAAACGGCGGTGAGGGGATGGTTTCGTCAAGCCATTCCAGAATGGCCAGGCTTTGCGTCAGCGCCGTGCCGTCGTCCGTCACCAGCGTCGGCGCCAAGCCTTGCGGATTGAGCGCGGTGTAACCGGGCGCTTTCTGCGCGCCCACGCGCAGATCGACCGCGCGCTTCTCGTAGGCCGCGCCCTTGAGATTGAGCCCGATGCGCACCCGGTGTGACGCGCCGGAGCGGAAATAATCGTGCAGAACCATCATCGCGCGATGTCGCCCAGCGCACGCGACGCATGATCGAGCTTGTCGAGCAGAGCCGCGAGCGCGTGACGTTCGCTCTGGCTGAGCGCAGTCATGAGCTGCTGCTCGTATGCAAGCGCCAGCGGCGCGATCTGTTCATAGACCGCAAGCCCGCGCGGCGTGAGAAACAAGGCGCGGCGGCGCGCATCGCCGGCTTCCGCGCGCGCCTTCAGCCGGCCAGAGCGCGTCAGACGCGCCACCGCGCGCGAGATCGCGACCTTGTCCATCTGCGTGGCGTCCGCGAGCGCGCTGGCGGTCAGCCCGCCCTCGCGCCCAAGCACCGCCATCACCCGCCATTCGGGGATCGAGAGATCGAACGCCGCCTCATAGGCGCGCGCAATGGCGCGTGACACGCGGTTTGACAGCGCCGACAGCCGGTACGGAAGAAACCGATCGAGAACGAGCGCATCGCCGGCGCGACGCATTGGGCGCGGACTGGACATCAGTTACAAATGAAACTAAATGGAGGAATTGGCAAGCGCCGCCTCGTCGCTGGCGCGCCGACGCCTGAAATGCAACGCACGAAGGAGCGCCCCATGGCGGAGCTGTTCGACAATCCGATCGGCACCGACGGCTTTGAGTTCGTCGAGTTCACCGGGCCCGATCCCGAAGCCATTCGCCGCTATTTCGAAGCCATGGGCTTCACCGCGGTGGCGCGCCACCGCTCCAAGAATGTGCTACGCTTCAAGCAGGGCGATATCAATTTCATCTTGAACATGCAGCCCGCCGGCCAGCCGGCGGATTTCCGCGCTTCGCATGGCCCCAGCGCCAACGCCATGGCGTTCCGCGTGCGCGACGCGAAGGTCGCGTTCGAACAGGCGCTGAAGCGCGGCGCCAAGCCGGTGGACATGCCGATCGGCCCCATGGAGCTCGACATTCCCGCCATCGAGGGCATCGGCGGCGCGTTTGTTTATCTGGTGGATCGATACGGCGCCCAGTCCATCTATGACGTCGATTTCAAACCCATCGACGGCGCTGACGAAGCCGCCAACAGCGTCGGCCTGACCTATCTCGATCACCTCACGCACAATCTGTTTCGCGGCAACATGAGCCAATGGGCCGACTATTACGAACGCATCTTCAACTTCCGCGAGATCCGCTATTTCGACATTGAAGGCAAACTCACCGGGCTCGTCTCCAAGGCCATGACCAGCCCCTGCGGAAAAATTCGCATTCCGCTCAACGAAAGCCAGGACGACAAAAGCCAGATCGAGGAATTCCTGCGCGAGTATCGCGGCGAAGGCATTCAGCACATCGCGCTCGGCACGGATGACATTTACGAATCCGTGGAAGCGCTGCGCCGGCGCGGCGTAGCCCTTCAGGACACCACCGAAACCTATTATGAAGGCGTCGCCGCCCGCGTCGGCCAGCACGGCGAGGATATCGAACGCCTCAAGGCAAATCGCATCCTGATCGACGGCGCGCCGACCCAGGGTCAGGGACTCCTGTTGCAGATCTTTACCCAGAACGCCGTGGGCCCGATCTTCTTTGAAATCATTCAGCGCAAAGGCAATGAAGGCTTTGGCGAAGGCAATTTCAAAGCGCTGTTCGAATCCATCGAACTCGATCAGATCCGCCGCGGCGTTCTAAAGGAGCGCGCTTGATGCGTATCGCCGGTGCGCTCGCAATCCTTGTTCTGCTGAGTGCGTGCGCCGCGGCGCCAGCGCGAACGCAATCCGCGCCAGGCTGGTCGATCGCCATCCATGGCGGCGCCGGCATCATCGAACGCCCGCAACTGACCGCGGAAACGGAAGCGGCGTACCGCGACGGGCTCGCCCGCGCGCTCGCGGCGGGCGCGGCGGTTTTGCGCGATGGCGGCGCCAGTCTCGACGCCGTTGAGGCGGCCGCGCGCATTCTCGAAGACGACCCGCTTTTCAATGCGGGCCGCGGCGCCGTCTTCACCGCCGACGGGCGCAATGAATTGGACGCGTCCATCATGGATGGGCGCGCCGGCGCTGCGGGCGCGGTCGCAGGCGTGACAAGCGTGCGCAATCCCATCAGCCTCGCGCGCGCAGTGATGGAGAAATCGCCGCACGTCATGCTGATGGGAGCGGGCGCGGAAGCTTTCGCGACCGAGCAAGGGCTCGCGCGCGTCCCGCCGGCCTATTTCTTCACCGAGCGGCGCTGGCTGCAATTGGAGGAAACGCTGCGCGCGCGCGGGGCGCCGATCCCGGCTCGGCCGGAAGGGGCGACGCCATCGCCGAGCGCTGCGCTCGCGCCGCTTGACGATCACGCCTTTGGCACGATCGGCGTGGTCGCGCGCGACCAAAACGGACATTACGCAGCCGGCACGTCGACGGGCGGCACGACCGGAAAGCGTTGGGGGCGGGTGGGCGATTCCCCCGTCATCGGCGCGGGAACCTTTGCGCGCAACGGCGTGTGCGCGGTCAGCGCCACGGGAACCGGCGAATATTTCATTCGTTTGAGCGTTGCGCGCACCATTTGCGCGCGCATCGAATATTTAAGCGAGTCCGGCAAGACTGCGGCGGACGCGGTGATCCGCGACGCATTGACCGCGATCGGCGGAGACGGCTGCGTGATCGTCATCGACGCAGAGGGCGCGCCCGCCTGGAGTTTCAACACGCCGGGCATGTATCGCGGTTTCGAGACGAGCGAAACGGCGCCCGTCATTTCGATTTTCGCGGATGAACCATGAGGCCAATTCCATGAGCAAGCGCAATTGGATTCCCGTCCGCGCCGCGAAAGGCGTCCATTCGCGCCAGGCGCATGCGGATATGCCGGACGGAACCTATGAGCGCGAAGCGTCCAAGGAAGGCTTCTTTGGCCCGGCTGCCTTCTTCCATCACAAGCGGCCGCCCACGGGATGGTCGTCCTTCGAAGGCCCGCTGCGGCCGCGCGCGTTCGACCTAAGCGCCCTCAATGAAGCCGCTTCGTCGCCTTGGGGCGCGCCGGTGATCTTGCGCAACGCGGCGACCGAGATCCGCTTCTGGCGCCTGGCCGCGCCGATGCCGGGTCTGGCGCGCAATGGCGACGGCGACACGCTGGCCTTCATCCACGCTGGCGCCGGCGATCTCTATTGCGACTATGGTCATCTCGCCATAGCCGCCGGCGACTATGTTTATCTTCCGCGAGGCTGCATGTGGCGCATCGCGCCGCACGATCGCATCGACGCGCTGCTGATCGAAGCCACGAACGCGCATTTCACCATGCCCGACCGCGGCCTCGCCGGTGCGCACGCCTTCTTTGACCCAGCCATGCTCGATACGCCCGATTTCGACGACGCCTTCCGCGCGCATCAGGCCGATGATCGGGAAACGCGCGTTGCGATCAAGAAACGCGGCGCGGTCTCGATCGCCACCTATCCCTACAATCCGCTCGATGCAGTCGGCTGGCACGGCGATCTTGCGCCCGTGCGCATCAATGTACGCGACCTGCGTCCCTTGACCTCGCACCGCTATCACCTGCCGCCCAGCGCGCACACGACCTTCGCTTCCGAGCGCTTCGTGGTTTGCACCTTCTGCCCGCGTCCGTTCGAAACCGATCCCGGCGCGCTGAAAGTGCCGTTCTTTCACAACAATGACGATTTCGACGAAGTGCTGTTCTACCACGCCGGGGATTTCTTCAGCCGCGACGACATCAAAGCCGGCATGATGACGTTTCATCCCGCCGGCTTCACCCACGGCCCGCACCCCAAGGCGCTGGCGAAAATGCTCAAGCAGGACAAACCCGCAACCGACGAGTACGCCGTGATGATCGACACGCGCGATCCGCTGGATGTGGGCGATGCCGCGTCCGCGGTCGAGCGCGCATCCTACGTGGACAGCTGGAAACCAAAATGAGTCTTGCGGCGTTCACACGGACGCTGCAAAACCATCTGGGGCGCGGGTTTGGGACCATCACGAATGAACTTGCGCGCGCGCTTGCCCCAGATCTGTCGCGTCCGAATGAGCCTGATCTTGGATCCGCGGGAAGAGTGGGGCCAAGAGGCGTTCGGCTGGGGCCAAACGCTAACGCATTATGCCGAGGCGATCGACCCATCGCTCCTGTCTGTGGACGGTTTCCGCGTTGAAAACAAAACCGTATGGATCGATATGGTTGGCCATGACGGGGCCTCCAGAGTGTCGCGTGCGCTGGAAGACCATGACGGCATGCGCCGGTTCCGCACCCGCGTCGCCGATTTGGGCTGGCGACTCACGGTGATCGTGGAAGAGGTCTAGCGTGCGCGGCCGCGTCCTGGCGGCGAAGGGGAGCGTTGCGTGAAACTGGCGAGCCTGAAGCACGGCCGCGACGGCCGGCTGGTTGTGGTCTCTGACGATCTGGCCTGGTGTAGCGACGCGGCCTTGATCGCGCCGACCTTGCAGGCGGCTTTGGATGACTGGGCGCATGCCGAGCCGAAATTGCGCGCGCTCTCCGAAGCATTGGCGCGCGATGCAGCGCCCAAAGATCGCTTTCACGAACGCGAATGCGCCGCGCCGTTGCCCCGCGCGTATCAATGGGCGGATGGTTCGGCCTATGTGAACCATGTGGAACTGGTCCGCCGCGCGCGCGGCGCCGATATGCCGCCCAGCTTCTGGACCGATCCGCTGATGTATCAGGGCGGCTCCGACGCGTTTTTGGGCCCGCGCGACCCAATTCCGTTGGGCGATCCTGCTTGGGGTTGTGATTTCGAAGCGGAGATCGCGGTCATCACCACGGATGTCGCCACGGGCGCCTCGGCGCAGGATGCCGCCACTAGCATTGCCCTCGTCATGCTGTGCAACGACGTGAGTTTTCGCGGCCTCATTCCCGCCGAACTCGCAAAAGGCTTTGGCTTCTTTCAATCCAAGCCGTCGAGCGCATTTTCGCCGGTCGCCGTGACGCCCGACGCGCTTGGCGCGGCGTGGCGTGACAACAAACTCCACCGGCCCTTGCTCTCGCGGCTGAACGGCGAGGCCTTCGGCCGGCCCGACGCCGGCCAGGACATGACGTTCGATTTCGCCCAGCTCATCGCCCACGCCGCGCGGACGCGTCCGCTCGGCGCCGGCGCCATCATCGGCTCCGGCACGGTGTCCAACAAGGACCCTGACGGCTCCCCGGGCCGCCAGGTCGCCGAGGGCGGCGCCGGCTATTCCTGCATCGCGGAGCTGCGCACCATCGAAACCCTGCGCGACGGCGCCCCCAGGACGCCCTTCATGCAGCCGGGAGACCGCGTCGAAATCGAAATGCTCGACGATCGCGGCCATTCCATTTTCGGCCGCATCGAACAAACGGTCGCCCCCGTCACAGGGTAGGGAGGTCGTCGATTCCAGGTTGCGCCCGCGCCGCACATGCGCTGAGACAAGCCCAAACTGGACTTTTAAGGGGTTTTACAATGAAAGCGCTTTCGCGCGGCCTGCCCATGGCGGCCGCTCTGTCCGTCGTTGCGCCCATGGCTGCGCAGGCCGACGAAGGCATGTGGACATTCGACAATTTCCCCGCCGCGCGCGTGCAGCAGGCCTATGGCTGGGCGCCGGATCAGGCCTGGCTTGACCGCATTCAGGCCGCATCCGCGCGACTGGAGAACGGCTGCTCCGCAGCGATCGTCAGCGGCGCGGGCCTGGTGCAGACCAACCATCACTGCATTGTCGATTGCGTGCAGAATTTGTCGTCTGAGCAAAACAATCTCGTGTTGACGGGCTTTCGCGCCATGTCGCGCGAAGAAGAAGCGCAATGCCCTGGGCTTGCCGTGCAGCTTCTCACCGGCATTTCCGATGTCACCCAGCGCATCGAAGCCGCTGCAGGCGGCGCCAGCGCGGAAGCGTTCACCCGCGCGCGCGACGGCGAGATTGCGCGCATCGAACAAGAGTGCCGCGGCGAAGAAGCCGCCAAGCGCTGCCAGGTCGTGACGCTTTATCAAGGCGGCCAATATAAGCTCTACGAGTACAAGCGCTTCGACGACGTGCGCCTGGCATTCGCCCCGGAGATCGCTGCAGCGTTCTTCGGCGGCGATCCCGACAATTTCAATTTCCCGCGCTTCTGCTTCGACGTCGCCTATATTCGTCTCTACGAAAATGGCGCGCCGGCTGCGACGCCGGCGCATTTGCAGATGCGCGCCACGCCGCTGAGCGATGGCGAACTTGTCTTCGTCTCCGGCAATCCCGGCGCCACAAGCCGCCTTCTCACGCAATCCCAGCTCACCTTCGAACGCGACTACTTTCTGCCGTGGCGGTTGACCACGCTTGCGGAACTGCGCGGCCGTCTTTCCGTCTATTCCGATCAGGGCGCCGAGCAGGCGCGCATCGCCTCCGATACTTTGTTCAGCGTAGAAAATACGTTGAAGGCGCTGGCGGGCCGCCGCCTTGCCCTGGTCGATCCGCAATCCTTCGCGCAGGTCTCGCGCGCGGAATCCGATCTGCAAACGCGCGTATCGCGCAATCGCGCAGCCCAGCGCGAAGCCGGACAGCCGTGGAATGACGTCTCCGAAGCGACCGCTGCGTATCGCGGCTTTTTCCTCGCCTACCAGTATCTCGAGCGTCGCGCCGGCAGCGGCTCGGAATTGTTCAACTATGCGCGGCACATCGTGCGCGGCGCAGCTGAACGCGAGAAGCCCAACGACGAGCGTCTGACTGCCTACACCGATGCGCGCCTGCAAACCTTGGAGTCGCAACTGTTCGCCGCGACGCCGATCGAAGCGCCGCTTGAGGAATTGCTTCTCTCCTTCTGGCTGGAGAAAACCCGCGAATACTTGACGACCGATGATCCGCGCGTGCGCCAGATGCTGGGCCGCGAAAGTCCGGAAGAACTCGCCACGCGCTTGGCCCGCGGCACGCGCATCGGCGATCCCGCGTTCCGGCGCCAATTGTGGGAGGGCGGCGCTGCAGCCGTGTCGGCAAGCGATGATCCGATGATCGTCTTCGTGCGCGCTTGGGATGACGCTGCACGCGCGCTGCGCACGCGCTATGAACAAGAAGTCGAAGGGCCCACCGAACGCGCCCAGGAGCGCATTGCGCGCGCGCGCTTCCGCGCCTTCGGCGAAACGATCTACCCCGACGCAACCTTCACGCTGCGTCTGTCCTATGGCCGCGTGGCGGGATGGACCGAAGCGGGCGGCGAAAATGTCGGGCCGTTCACACGCTTCTCAGGCCTCTACGACCGCGCAACGGGCGCCGATCCGTATGCGCTCGCGCCATCATGGTCGGCAGCCCAGCCGAGGCTCGATCCGAACACGATTTTCAATGTCACCACCACCAACGACATCATCGGCGGCAATTCCGGAAGCCCGCTCCTGGATCGGGAGGGGCGCGTCGTCGGCGCGGTTTTTGATGGGAATATTCATTCGCTCGGCGGAGAATATTTCTTCGATCCGCGTTTGAACCGCACAATCGCGGTGGCCGCGACCGCGGTGCAGGAAGCCCTCGTGGACGTCTATGGCATGCAAAGCCTGGCGAGCGAACTGCGCGGCGATCGCTGACCCGGAAACGCAACGGGCGGGGATGATCATCCCCGCCCGCTCGTCGTTTTTCGTCTTGGTGCGCTACCAGATCGTGACGCGATCTGCTGGCGCGAGATAGAGCGCCTGGCCGGGCTGTACGTCGAACGCGGCGTGCCAGGCGTCCATGTTGCGCACCGCGCCATTGCAGCGGTACTGCGCAGGCGAGTGCGGATCCGTCAGCACCTGATTGCGCAGCGCCTCGTCTCGGATCAGCGTACGCCACACCTGCGCCCACGACATGAAGAAGCGCTGGTCGCCCGTGGTGCCCACAAGCGTTTCCGCCGCAGCCCCGTTCAGGTGCAATTGATAGGCCTTGTACGCGACCTGAAGCCCGCCATTGTCGCCGATATTTTCTCCGAGCGTGAGCTGTCCGTTGACTGAAATGCCCGGCAGCGGCTCGTAGGCGTTGTATTGCTCCTCGAGCTTCGCGGTCGCGAGTTCGAACTGCTGAACATCCTGCGGCGTCCACCAATCGCGTAGCACGCCGTACGCGTCGGACTTCGCGCCCTGATCGTCGAAGCCGTGGCCCATTTCGTGCCCGATCACGCCGCCGATCGCGCCGTAATTCACGGCAGCGTCTGCGTTCGGATCGAAGAATGGCGCCTGCAGAATGGCGGCGGGGAACACGATCTCGTTGAACACGGGATTGTAGTAGGCGTTCACCGTTTGCGGCGTCATGAACCATTCGTCCTTGTCCGTCGGCCGGCTCAGTCGCGCTACATCATAATTCCACTCAAACACCTGCGCGCGCTTGACGTTGCCGTAGGCGTCGCCGCTCTGCGCCATGAGTCCGGCATAGTCGCGCCACTTGTCGGGATAGCCAATCTTCGGCCGGAACGTCGCCAGCTTCTCGCGTGCGGCCACCTTCGTCGGCCCCGACATCCACGACACGACGTCGATGCGTTCGCCGTAGGCGCGGCGCAGATTCTCAACGAGATCGCTCATCTTCGATTTCGACGCGGGCGGGAAATGCCGCGCGACATAGATCTGTCCGATCGCTTCGCCCATCGCGCCGTTCACCGCTTGCACTGCGCGCTTCCAGCGATCGCGTTGCTGCGGTTGACCGTTCAGCGTGCGGCCGTGGAACGCGAAGTTGGCGTCGTCGATCGCGCGCGGCAGCACGTGGGCGTTGTTGTGCATCAGGTGATACGTGAGATAGCTGCGCCACGTGGAGACCGGCGTCGCCATGAACAGCTCCGCGAGTGGGCCCATCGCGCTCAGTTCGCTGATGACGACCTCTTGGACGCCGCCGAAGCCGGCGGACTCGAAGCTCGCGTCCCACGGATAGGTCGGCGCAAGCGCGCGGATTTCCGCACGCGTTTTCAAATTGTAGGTCTTATCGCGGTTGCGGCGCTCCGCGATCGGCCAGTGCCGTTCAGCGATCTGCGTTTCCAGCGCCATGATCGCCTGCGCCTGCGCAGCGGCATTGCTCTGTCCCGCCAGCGTCAGCATTTGCTCTAGATGCGCAACATAAGCCGCGCGAATGTTGGGGAACTCGCCATCGGCGCGCCGGTAATATTCGCGCTCCGGCAGGCCGAGGCCCGCATGCCCCATATTGACGATGTAGCGATCGGGATTGCGTTCATCGAGGCCGACGAACATCGCGATCGGCGAGTCCACCGCAATGCCGGGCGTGGCGATCAGCCGGATCGTCTGCTCGTGGTTGGTCAGTGCGGCGATGGCGTCAAGCTCGGCCTGAATCGGCCCCAGCCCGCGCGCATCGATCGCGTCCTGATCGAGATATGAATTGTAGTAATCCGCGATCTTTTGTTCGTTTGAGCCCGGCGGTCCGCCAGCGGCCGCGACTTCTTCAATAATCGCCTTCTGATCGCGTTCGGATTTGTCGCGCAACGCATCGAACGCGCCCCAGCGTGTGCGGTCTGCGGGAATCTCATTGTTCCGCAGCCACGTGCCATTGCAATGCAGAAAGAAATCGTCGCCTGGCGCGATCCCGAGGTCTCGTGCATCAAGATCGATGCCAAACGGACCGATGTCAGCCGGCGCGCGCGTTGCGCCGGCGAGCGTCTGCCCGATCGGGCGCGCCGCGCAGCCTGCGAGCAACGCAAGCGAGGAGGCCGCCATCGCGCGGCGGGTGAGATTGATCATGAATACGCTCCCTCGGATGTGATGTGACGATCATTCCGCCGGTATCGCGCTCGGGCTGCGTCTGCCCCACCAGCGGCGGATTTGGCGCATCCCGCTCCCGAAGGCGGTCTTTATGTCTTTGCCGATCATGTAGAATGTTGGCGTCAAGATCAACGTCACGGGCATGCACAACAGCACGCCGAACGCCAATGCCACCGCCATCGGCTTAAGGAATTGCGCGATCGCAGCCTGTTCGACGAGCATCGGCAAGAGGCCGATGAATTCCGTGATCGACGTCAGAAAAATCTGCCGGAACCGCGAAACGCTCGCCCCGGTGATGCCGGCGAACGGATCAGCCCCTTCGTCGCGAAATTGATTGGCTTTGTCGATGAGAACGACATTGTCGTTCACGACGACGCCAATCGCCGCAATCATCCCAAGCCAGGAGAAGAGGGCGAAGTTCAAGCCCAGCACATAATGGCCGACCGCCGTGCCGATGAACGCGAACGGGATCACCGACATGATCAGCGCCGGCTGCCAGTAGGACCGGAACGTCACCGCCAGCAGGAAGTACATGCCGAACAGCGCCATCAAGCCGTAGGCCTGCAGTTGTTCGAAGAACTCCGCCTGCGCTTCCGCTTCGCCCAGCGCACGCCGCGTCACAGTGGGGTAGCGCGCCTCCAGCGATGGAAAGAACTCCTCGCTCAATTCCTTCATGATCGGCGCGCGGTCTTCAGGAGGAACCTCCGCCTCCACCATGATCGAGCGCATGCGCTGGCGCCGGTCGAGACCCGTCACCCCAGGCGCGAATTCGACCGTCGCCACCGATGCAAGCGGAATTTCTCGCCCGTCCGGCGTGCGCACGCGGAACTGATTGAGGCTGTCCAGCGTGCGCCGGTCGTCGCGCGGATAGCGCACATAGACGCGCACTTCGTCCCCGTCTTGCGGCAGGCGCTGCACTTCCTCGCCGAAATAGGCTTGCCGCACCTGATTGGACACATCCGCCAGGGTCACGCCCATCTGCTCCGCGCCCGGCAGCAATTGGAAGCGCAATTCCTCGACTGCAGCATCTTCGCTGTCGCGCACGCTCGACACCGCGGAGAACTGTTGCAGCCGCGCCTTCAATTCATCGACGGCCGCGCGTAAATCCGACTGGTTCTCGCTCATCATCGCGAGATTGATGTTGGGCCCGTCATCATTGCCGCTGAGCTGGAAGCTGATGCGTTCCGCATCCGGCACCGGGCCCAACAACTCCTTCAGCCGCTCGGTCACCTGCGAGGATTTCAGATCGCGCGTTTCAGGCGGCGTGAGCCCGACATAGGCGCGGATCTGGTTCTCTTCGATCGATTGACTCCAGGACCGAATGACGCCGCGCGACAGCGCGCCGGTGTTGGGATCTTCGTAGGCGACCTCGCGGGTCTCTTGTTCCATTGCCAGCCGCGCGGAATCCAATTGCTCCGCGACCTGCTCCATGCGCCCAAACGGTGTCGTGCGCGGCAGTTCGATTGTCGCCATCATGAAGTCGCCTTCGACTTCCGGCATGAAGGTCGATTTGATGCGCCCGCTCGCCACCATGCCGATCGCGAGAATGAAGATCGCGATGAAGCTCGCGGCCGTCAGATACCGCCACCGCACCGCCTGACGCAGGAACGGGCCATGGATGTTGCGCGCCACCCAGATGATTGAATGCGCGCAGCGCTGTTGGAAGCGCATCAGGCGCGCCATGACGCCCTGGCCCTGCGGGTCCGGCTTCGTCACGTGGGAGAGGTGCGCCGGCAGAATGATCAGCGATTCAATCAGCGAGAACACCAGCGTCGACATCACCACGATCGAGATCGCGCGCGTGAACTGGCGCACTTCGCCGTCGATCAGCATCCATGGGCTGAACGCCAGCATGGTCACCAGGACCGAAGCGACCAGCGGCTTCAACACCAGTTGCGTGGCGAGGATCGCCGCGTCCGGCCCGGTATGGCCTTCCTCGGCCCTCTCATAAATGGACTCGCCCACAATGATCGCGTCGTCGACCATGATGCCAAGCACCAGGAGGAAGCCGAACACGCTCATGAAGTTCAGCGACACGTCGACATAGGGCAAGATGAAGAACGAGCCGGCGAACGCCGTCATCACGCCCAACGTCGCCCAGACCGCCACCTTCGGATGCAGCGAGAGCATCAGCAGCAGAAAGATGAGTGCAAACCCCTGCAAGGCGTTCGAGAACAGAATGCCCGTCAGCGCTTCGAAGTCTTCGTTCTGATTATAAATCGGCGTCACCTGCACGCCGGGCGGCAGCGTGTTGCGGAATTCGTCGAGTTTTTCCCGCGCCGCCTTCGCGGTCTCGCCGATATTGAAGTCGTCGGCGGTTTGGATGACGACCAGCGCCGACGGCTCGCCATTCATCCGCGAATACATGTTCACGTCTTGGAAGCCGTCGATCACGGTCGCGACGTCGCCGACGGTAATCGCCGCGCCGCCGGCAGTCTGGCGCACCACGATGGAGGAGAAGTCGCGCTCGGAATCCGCGAGATTACGCGCGCGCAATTGATATTCGCCGTCGCGCGTGCGCACCGAGCCCGCCGAAACGTTCAACGAGTGGGCGCGCACGGCATTGGCGACTTCGCTGAACGTTAGGCCGTACTGGCGCAGCGCCGTTTCAGAGAGCTCGATCGAGACTTCCCGGTCCCGCACGCCTGAAACGATCGTGTTCGCAGCACCCGGCAAAACCGCCAACTGATCCCGCAACCGCTCCGCCGTGCTGCGCAGCGTCGCTTCGCTGACCTCGCCATGCACGCTGAGGATCAACGACCAATCGCGGAACACCTGCCGCGACACGCGGATCGGCTCCAGGCTCGGCGGGAGACCGGAGATCGCTTCTACGCGCGCACGCGCTTCTTGAGTCAGCTTGTCGACGTCGACGCTGGGATTGGCGATGAGCCGAATCCACGCCGAACTTTCGCTGGAGCGCGAGCGCACCCAATTGATTCCGTCGAGGTCCGCCAGCGACTCTTCGATGCGCGCGGTGACCTGGGTCTCCATGTCCTCGGGGCTGGCGCCGGGCCAATAGGCCTCAACCCAGACGCCGACATCCCGGCCAGGCGGCCAGAACTCCTTTTCCATGCGCATGAACGAAAGCGCGCCCGCCACAAAGCAGGCGAGCATCAGGAGATTGCCGGCGACGGGGTTCTTGGCCCACCAAGCCACAAGGCCCTTCAACATCGTTCGTCTCCTCCCGCGTTTCGGCGGGGCGTTTTTACTGCGCCGGGCGTGCGGCGGCGGGGGCGGCTTCGGCGTCCGGCGCGCGATCGATCGGCGTCACGCTCATGCCGTCGCGCGGTGACGGCAAGTGCGAAACGACGACCCGCTCCCCGTCCGCGACGCCTTGCCGGAACAGCACTTCCGTGGCGGTCGTCTGCGCCGCGCGCACCTGGCGCACGTCGACCTTGTTTTCGTTGTCGATCACGTAAACATATTCGTTGCGCTTCAAGGCGCCCCGCGGCGCGGCGACGAACTGCTCCGTGCGCGCGCCATCGATCACGGCCGTGACGAACACGCCCGGCGCCAGCGGCGCAGTGCGGCGCTGCCCGAACGGGTCGCGCACCTCGATGATGCCGTACACAAGACGCGTCTGGCTATCGACCGTCGATTCAATGCGCATCAGCCGGCCATTCCAGGTGCGCCGCTCGCCCGCGATCGTGGCCGAAAGATGCGCTGCTGGCGCAGCCGTGCGCCCGGCAATATAGCCCACCGGCGCATCGAGCGCGGCGAGATCGGCGTCCGTCAGCGGTACGCGCACTTCCATGATGTCGGTGGCGAACACGTCCGCGACCGGCGAGCCCATCGTCACCAGATCGCCGACATTCGCGCGCCGCGCGCTCAAGCGCCCGCTGAACGGAGCACGTATCGACGTCCGCGACAGATTAAGCTGCGCTTCGCGCAATTGCGCTTGCGCTGCGGCGAGCGTGGCGCGCGCTTGCGCCAGCTGCGGCTCGCGCAAGGCGAGCGGCGATGCGTCGCCTTGGCCGAGCTCCGCCCAATCCTGCCGCGCGATTTCGCCCTCGGCTTCTTCACGCGCCAAGCCTTCCTGCGCTTGCGCCACTTGCGCTTGCGCGCGCGTGACGGCGAGCTGGTAATCCGCGGTGTCGATGCGCGCGAGCACATCGCCTTCGCGGAACGCGCCGCCTTCAACGAAGGCCGGCGAAGTCCACAAAAGACGCCCGCTCACTTGCGACGCCAGCGTGGCTTCCACGCGCGGCCGCGCTTCGCCTTGCGTGGTGACGGAAATGGTGGTCTCGCGCGCCTGCGCGGGCGCGACCTGCACCGCGACGGCGCCGGGCGGTTCTTTGTTCTTGTCGGGCTTTGGTCCCGTGGCGTCGAGGATCGCAAAGCCCGCCACCGCCACAGCGATCACGCCAAGCGGCGCGCCGATCACGGCGGCCCGGCGCATCCACACCGGCGAGCGCGGTTTGGTCTCTTCTTCAGCGTCGAGCGCTGGATTGAAATCATGATCCATCTTGTTCATGGGGTCCTCTCCCCAGCGGCGCTAGTGAGCCCGCCGGAGCGGGCGCCGCCGCCCAGCGCGACGTGATAGGCAATGCGATTGGAGACGCGCGCCGCGCGCGCCGAAATCAATCCGCGTTCGGCATCGATGCGCCGCGTATAGGCGTCGATCAATTCAAAGATTGTTGCGACGCCGCGGCCATATTCGCGTTCCGCGAGATCTTGCGCTTCGCGCGCTTCGACAACCGCGATGTCCAGTTCGCGTTCGCGCGTCGCAAGCGCGGCGTCCGCGCTGATCGCGCTTTCCACTTCGCGCCATGCGAACAGCGCCGTCGACACATAATCGGAAGCCGCGCCGCGGCGTTCGGCTTCACTGGCGCGCGATTCCGCGAGCAACGCGCCGCCATTGAAGATCGGCGCGGTCAAGCCGCCGATGACGTTGGTCACCAGATCACGCGCATCGACGATATCGGTCAGGCCTTCGCCGGCGCCGTCGGCGCGACCGGTGATGGTCAGGCGCGGCAGCAACGCAGCGCGCGCTTCATGCGCGCGAAAACCGGCAGCGCGCAGCCGCGCTTCAGAGGCGAGCACGTCCGGCCGCCGCGCGAGCAGATCTTCCGGCGCGCCCGCGGCGTCCAACACGGCAAGCGCCGGCAGCGGCGCAGCCGGCGTGATCTGACCGTCAGGATACCGGCCGAGCAATTGTTGCAGCCGCCGCGCCGCGATCAGCAGCGAATCGCGCGCCTGCGCTTCGGTTGCGCGCGCGGAAGCCACCTGCGAGCGCGCCGTGCGCAACGCCAGCGCATCCGCGAGGCCGCGCTCGTAGCGGCGCTGCGTGATGTTCAGCGCGCGATCGCGCGTCTCCAGATCTTCAATCGCCAGCGCCAGCAATTGTTGCGCTTCGACCAAGGACACCCAGCCTTGCGCAGTCTGACCCGCAACCGAAAGACGCGCGCCGTAGAGGTCCGCCTCCAGCGCATCGGCGTCGAGGTCCGAAGCCAGCGCCCGCGCCGTCAGCCGGCCCCATAAATCCACTTCCCAGCTCGCGACCACTTCGGACGTCATCAGGTCCTGACGGATGCGGCCGCCTGCGGGGTCGGGCGTTTCGCTGCGCGATCCGCCGAGCCCGACGTTCAGGCTGGGCAGGAGATTGCCGCCGAACGCGCCGCGAGCGCGCCAGCGCGCCGCCCGCGCCCGCTCACGCACCACCTGCAGATCCGGGTTCGCCAGCAAGGCTTCGCGCACATAGCTGGAGATTTCCTCGGCGGTCAGGGAATCCACCCACGCCGCTTCCGGCGCGGTCCGCAGCGCCTCGGCCGCGTCGGCGCCGAGCGCCTCGCCCGCCACATACGCGTCCGGCGCCTCCGGGAGATCGGGCCGGGAGGCGCATCCAGCGGCAAGCGTGGCGATCCCCAGGCCCAGCATCAACCGGACGGTTCGCGTCATTCATTCCCCCTGTGCCGCCGGGATACAAAACCCCTTAGCGAAAGTCAATAAATAGACATTGAAATTCGATAAGGATCGTGCCGCCGCGCTCGGCGCTGTGTCATGCGTCGCAGCAGAGATGCCGGCTGCGGCGCGATTGGATGCGCGGGCTGGGCCAAAACCGCTGGTTCCGCCGGCGCCGACGCCTTTCGCGCCACACAACGGCAGGGCACTATAGGGTTCGCGACGCGGAAGGAATCTCGACCGGCATGACCGCGCCAGAGCGCCAGGAACTCGTCAGTCAATCGCGTTTAGGCGTCGCCGCGATCGCGACGCTGGGCGTCTCGGGCCTGCTCGCGCTCTTCGGCCAGATCGATATGGCGATCGGCGCGATGCTTGCTGGCCTTGTTTGCGTCGCTGCGTGGCGCTTTGCGCCGCGCACTGAGGATGCGCCCGCGAAGTCGACGGCGCCCGCGGCGCAGTCCCAGCCCGGGCCGGTCGAGCGCCCCATGCCCCTGGCCGGCCTTGCGCCGCTCTTGGAGGGATTGCCCGATCCGGCTCTGTTGGTGGACCAGGACGGCCGGATCGTCGGCTCCAACCGCGCCGCGCGGCTGCAGCTGCGCTTCGAGGCTGAAGGGTTGCGGCTGTCTTCGATCCTGCGCCATCCGCCGGTGCTCGACGCGGCAGAGGCGGCCGCCAAGGATGGCGTCACGCGCACCGTGGAGTACGAAACCGCGGCCCAGGTGGAGGAACACATCCGCTGTTACGTCGCGCCGGTTGCCTGGAGCGGCGCCAATGCGGCGTTGATGGTCTTCCATGACCAGACCGCGCGCATCAACACCGAGCGGATGCGGGCGGACTTCCTCGCCAACGCCAGCCACGAATTGCGCACGCCGGTCGCGGCCATTTCAGCGCTCATCGAGACCTTGATGGGGCCGGCCCGGGATGATGCCGAGGCGCGGGCGCGATTTCTGCGCATGATGGAGGCGCAGGTCGATCGCATGCGCCGGCTGATCAGCGATCTCTTGTCCTTGTCCCGCATCGAACTCGATGAGCACGTGCCCCCGACCGACCGGGCCGATCTGGCCCAGGTGGCCGCGGAAGTCGTTGATTCTCTTGCCCCGATCGCCCAGGAGCGCGGCGTGACGCTGGTTGTTCAGGGCCTGCCGCGCGCTGTCGTCGTCGGCGAGCGGTTTCAGCTGGCGCAGGTGGCGCAGAACCTCATCGACAACGCCATCAAGTATTCGCCCAAAGGCGGAACCGTCACGGTGGAGCTGGGCGAAGCGGCGACGCGCGAAGCCGCGATCGAGCGGGCGGGGCGCGCATGGAGCGGCTCGGCGCGCATTTCATTGCTCACGCCGTCGCCGACGGCGCAGACCTACGCCTTCTTGCGGGTGGTGGACGCCGGCCCCGGCATCCCCCGGCGCTTCCTGCCGCGGTTGGGCGAGCGCTTCTTCCGCGCCGAGCGTGAGATCGGCGAGCCCAAGGGCGGCACCGGCCTGGGCCTTGCCATCGTCAAGCACATCGTCAACCGCCACCGCGGCGGATTCGTCGTCGAAAGCATTCCGGGGCAGGGATCTGCGTTTGCGGTCTATCTTGAGCAGGCCGGCGACAATGCCCTGGCCGAAAACGCCCACACTGGAGCCGAGGCCGTGCGGCCGCTGGCATGACCGCGGCTTCACCGGACTGTCACAAAACCTCGGTAAAGCCGACGCCGGGCGACGCGGCAAGGTGCGCATGCCCCAGGGGCTGATCAGATGCCGGACTCTACGGAACGCGGACCGCTCGCCGCGCCAGTCATGACGGCTGAGCGCGTAGAGCGCGGCGCCTTGACCGGCGCGGCCGCAAAGGTCAGCGCCCGCGACATCTCTGTCTATTATGGCGCCAAGCAGGCCTTGTTCGACGTTTCGATCGACATTCCCGATCGCGCCGTCACCGCCTTCATCGGTCCCTCCGGCTGCGGTAAGACCACCTTCCTGCGCTGCATCAACCGCATGAACGACACCATCGAAAGCGCGCGCGTGTCCGGCTCCATCGAGATCGAGGGCAAGAACATTTATGCGCGCGGCGTCGATCCCGTGGTTTTGCGCACGCGCGTGGGCATGGTGTTTCAAAAGCCGAACCCGTTCCCGAAGTCGATCTACGAGAATGTCGCCTACGGCCCGCGCATCCACGGCATGGCGAAATCCAAGGCCGCGTTTGACGACATCGTGGAGAAATCGCTGCGCCGCGCCGGCTTGTGGGAGGAGGTGAAAGACCGCCTGCATCAATCCGGCACGGGCCTGTCCGGCGGTCAGCAGCAGCGCCTCGTGATCGCGCGCACCATTGCGGTCGATCCCGACATTATCCTGATGGATGAACCGTGTTCGGCGCTTGACCCCATCGCCACCGACAAGATTGAACAACTGATCGACGAATTGCGGCAAACCTATTGCATCATCATCGTAACCCACTCGATGGCGCAGGCCGCGCGCGTGTCGCAGAAAACGGCGTTCTTCCACCTTGGCAATCTGGTTGAGACCGGTCCGACGGAAGAGATTTTCACGCGCCCGCGCGACACCCGCACGCAGGACTACATCACCGGGCGCTTCGGCTAGGAATCGGCTATGATCCGCGCAATGCACTGCACGGCGTTCTGACGAAAGGACCGCGAGCGCCATGGCCGACCATGTGGTAAAGGCATTTTCCGAAGAACTTGACGGTCTCGCCAACGAATTGGCGCGCATGGGCGGCCTGGCCGAACGCGCAGTGGCCGAAAGCTTCGCCGCGATCGTGCGCCGCGACACAGCGCTCGCCAATGCGGTCGTCGAGCGCGACGCGGAAATCGACGCCACCCATCGCGAAGTGGAGCGCCGCGCCATCCGCTTGATGGCGCTGCGCCACCCCGTCGCGGCGGACCTGCGTCAAGTGCTGGCCGCGTGGCGCATGAGCGGCGATCTGGAGCGGATCGGCGATCTGGCCAAGAACATCGCCAAGCGCTCGCTCGTGATCAACCAATCTGCGCCGATCCCGATCACGCGCGGCATCGAACGTATGGGCAAGATCGCCTCAAGCCACTTGAAGCAGGTGCTCGACGCCTGGTCGAACAGGGACGTGCGCGCAGCGGTCGGCGTCTGGTTTCAAGATGAAGACGTCGACGCCCACTACAACAGCCTGTTTCGCGAACTTCTCACCTACATGATGGAAGATCCGCGCACGATCGGTCCATGCGCGCATTTGTTGTTCGTGGCGAAAAATATTGAGCGGATCGGGGATCATTGCACCAATATCGCCGAAATGGTGCATTACCTTGTCACGGGCGAGGAAATCGCCACAGAGCGCCCCCGTGCGGATTCTACCCCAACCGAAATGGACGAGTAACCGGAGCTCTGCATGGCTGCGCAAGTGCTGGTGGTCGAGGATGAGGACGCCCTCGCCCAGACGCTGAAGTACAATCTTGAGAAGGAAGGCTATGCCGTGCGCCTGGCGGTGGACGGCGAAGAGGCGCTCGTCATGGTGGATGAGGAGCTGCCCGATCTCATCCTCTTGGATTGGATGATCCCCAAAGTGCCGGGCATCGAAGTGTGCCGCCGGCTGCGCACGCGCGCCGACGCGCGAAACACGCCCATCGTTATGCTCACCGCGCGCGGTGACGAAGGCGATCGCATTCGCGGTCTTGATACCGGCGCCGACGATTACATCTCAAAGCCTTTCTCGATCTCGGAACTGCTCGCTCGCCTGCGCGCGGTGATGCGGCGCATTCGCCCTGGACTTGCGGAGGATAAGGTCCGCGTCGGCGACATCATCATCGATCGCGCCGCCCACCGCGTGCGCCGCGGGGCGCGCGAAGTCCATCTCGGCCCAACGGAGTTTCGCCTCTTGGACTATCTCGCCCAGCACTCCGGTCGCGTGTTTTCGCGCGAGCAATTGCTCGATGCGGTGTGGGGCTCCGACGTCTATGTCGAAGCCCGCACGGTCGATGTGCATATCGGCCGATTGCGCAAGGCGTTGAACGAAGGAACCGAGGAAGATCCGATCCGCACGGTGCGCAGCGCCGGCTACGCGCTCGACGCCGACGCCTGACCGCTGACGCGGACTCAGTCCTCGTCTTCGTCTTCCTTTTCGCTGATGATGTCTTCAACGACAGCGCGCAGCCGCGCGTCGATCGGCGCGCGAATCTCGCCCTGACTGTCGGCAAGCGCCTTCAGCACCGCGCGCGCAAGATCGCCCCCTTCCTCGAACTCCGTCACCGTCATCGTCGCGGTCAAAGGAACGGTGGTGAAATGCTCCGCGTCGCGGTATTCAAATCGCGGATTGGGCCGCGCCGCCACCGGGCCGATCTGCCCCGCCAGCGCGGCCGGCGCGATCGCGTCTTCGGGGCGATACACCGCCACGGTTCCGATCGGCACATCCTCCATCACAAAATCATGCGCGTAGAGGTCAACGATCTCCAGCCCGTCCGATCCCGCCGGCGCGAGACCCTTCACCGAAAGCGCAAAGGTGAGATCCTTGGCGTTGGCGGCGGAGGTGCGCATTGCGCCGGTGGCGGCATACGCGACCGTGACGGCGCGCAGCCGGAATCCGACCTCTGATACAGCGCCGGTTTCCGCATTGGTCGCAGTGATGGGCTCAACGCGGAATTCCGCCAGCAATTCCGGAACCGCGTCCGCTGAAAGCGCAAGCCCAGGGATCGCAGCGTTGAGATCGCTGCGCCAGGTGCTCACGCCGGGATAGGCCGCGTCCAGCGCGGGCCCGACATTTGGGTTGATCACGGAATTCGCGTGCGCAGGCCGCACGAACACGACACAGCCGAACTCGCGCCGCAGCGCGCTCTCGCCCGCCGTCGCCACCCAGAACGTCTCCGAAGGCCGCCCATCGCTGGAAGCCGTTGTTGACGCCGTGCGCGCGCGAGTCTCGGCTTCTGCTCGTTCAATTGCGCGATCGAACAAATAGCCCGTCACCGCCGGGATCACCGCATCGCCGATCGCCAACAGCACGGCGCCCGCGGTTCCGCCCAGCACCGATTCAGAACCGCCCGCGCCTTCGCTCGGCGACAGGATGCAATTGGGAAGCAAGCCAACGCGTCCTGGAGAGATTGCGCGGGGCAGGGACGCTTCGCCGTCTTCGCCGTCCGCCGCAACCGCGCCGGGCGTTGCGCACGCGCTCAGCGCCGATGCGAGCGCCATGGACAGCGCCGCCGCCGCGGCTTTATTGGATTGCGCCATTCTGGTTTCCCCCCGTTTCGCCCGGCGCCAGGGGCGCAGGCTCGCCGACGCCATAGCCAGCGTTCATGTAGCGGATCGACAAAGGCTTGAGTTGTCCCGTCGCTGGGTCGCGCTGACTGCATTGCGGGATGGTTGCCGCGCCGCGAAACGATCCATGGCAATACGCGCCCATCGACAGGCCCGCTTGATGGATGCCCACGAGCCGAAGTGCGCCATTGCGATCGGCCGCGAAGATCGGTCCGCCGCTCATGCCGCTTTGCGCCAGACAATGGTGGATCAACACGCCGAGTTCCTGCGCGGGATCGAAGATCAGCTGGCAGCGGTTTTCCCGCAGCGCCACGAGCACGGCGCCGCGCGCCTTGTTCGGAAACGGTCTGCGCCCGATCATGAAGAGGCCCGCGCCGGGCGTGAGCGAAACGTCGCTGGCGCCGCTCGGATACGCGCTTGGCGCGAGCTCCTGCAGCGACGCGGCGTCGCCGATCTGCGCATAGACCACGTCGCCGCGCAGGTCCGCGCGCACGCGCGGCGCAAACGCGCAAATCGACTGACCTGACGGGTCATCCGCCAGACGCAGCGATTCAATGCGATAACTGGGAATCCCCGAAAGCCGCGCCGGAAAATCCGCGCCCGGCTCCAGTCCCGCGGCCAACAGATCGCGTCCTGTGCGTACGCGAAAATCCGTGCACGCGCCGGACATCACGATTTGCGCATCCTGCGTCGGCCGCGTGTCGAAGCAATGCGCCGCCGTGACGATCGTGCGCGCATCGATCAGAAATCCCGAACAATGCCCGCCCACGGCCTCGGTCGCCGCGTGATAAATAACGACCGAGCGGTTCAGGATCGGCGCAAAAACCGCAGGCGCTGGGCGGTCGGCGTAATAGCAGTGCCGGAACATCGCCTCCGCGGCGTCGATCTGCGCCTGCGTCGAGACAATCTGCGTGCGCTGAATGTCGGCATAGGATCGAAGCGCGGTGTCGCAGAGACCGCCGCCGGCAGGCGTTGGCCGAAACGTGCCGTCCGGCTGCGGCTCTAGGTCCAGAATGGGAATGCGCAGCGGATCAGTCGTCGGCAGCGGCGGCGGCGCGGAGGGCGGCAGCATGGGGTCTGTGCCGGGCGGCACCTGGCTCACCGTGTCTTTGCCTCTCGGCGTCAGCGGCAGCCCGGCGTCGACAATGAGCCCCCCGATCGGCCGGTTGCCGCGCCGGATTTCGTTCTTCAGCGCTTCGATCAGCGGGTCGTCGTCGGGCAGCGAGAAAATCTGCCGCTCGCTCAGGCCCCGCGCGCGCAGCGCCTCTTCAAGAAACTTGTCCTCGATGTCTTGCGGGAGCGATCGTCGCTCGTCTTCGCCCACGCCGGTCCCGAACGCGCCGATGGTTTGCGCGCCGGCCTCGGCGGAAAAAAGCGCAGCTGCGACGCCAACAAACGCGGCGGATGTGGTGCGGCGGCGGTTCATCGCGTCCCCCCGAAGATCGCGATACGCCCTGGCGCGGTTGACCGTCGCTCAAGGCCCTGCAGGCGCGCGCGCCCGGCAAGACCTAACCCTATTGACGAAAAATGAGCGAATCAAGTTCAGGCGGGCAAAGTTTTTCGTCCGTCAAGAGGCCCGATTGCGCCCTGGAAAGGAAAAGAGCGGCGCTTTGCAGCGCCGCTCTACTCACATCATCCACATGGTTGTGTGAATTTTCGTCCGAACCCGTTACATCGCGGCCAGACGCACCATTCTGCGCAACTCGTCCTGCTCGCCCAGCGCCCGGCGGCGCTTCGCCTGGGACGGCTGATACGCCAAGCGGGAGTGATCCGCGCAATAGGGACCCGTGCAGGCGTTGCGGCCGCAAAACGCAAAGGATTGGTCGTTCGGATCGCCGATCGGCCACTTGCACACGCGTTCGCTGAGCGTCAGCACGTTCGTGGTGCGGCCCTGTTCATCCCGCAGCGGCTCCAATTGCGGAATCTCCGGCATCGGCGACGCGCTCAAGCTGCGCAGGCGCGGCGCGGAAGGAGAAAGCGTACGCGGGCGCGCAACGCGCACAGGGCGCTTGGCGGGCCGCGACGGCGTGGCGCGGCCGGCCAGACCCAGCCGGTGCACCTTGCCGATGACGGCGTTGCGGGTGACCCCGCCCAATTGTTTCGCGATCTGGCTTGCGCTCAGACCTTCGGCCCACAATTTCCGAAGTAGGGCGACACGATCGTCAGTCCATCCCATAACATTGCCCCTTAAGCCTTGGCTTCTCCCGAAGCCCCATCAACTCACCGGTTAGGCGAGCAACCCATATGTATGGTACCTCGATCCAACTTGGCCACAAGATACAGTGTCTTGCCTTTCCACAGTTGCGTCGAATCACTCACAGATTGCTCAAGGGTTCTCCCAGCCGGCGGGCCAAGACGGGCGGCCGCCGGCGCGCGGTTTTTGGCGCGCGGAAATCGTGACGCCCAAACCGGTTAACGAAGGATAAATTTGCCCCATGGATGCGCCCACCCCGACAGAAGTGTTGCACGCCGAGAGCGCCATGCGCCTGCAGTCGCGGCGCTACGGCGCGATCAACTGGCTCGGCCTGCGCACGCTGCTCTGGCGTGAAATCTGGCGGTTTCTGAAGGTCGGCATGCAGACGGTGTTCGCCCCGCTGATGTCGACGATCCTGTTCATGATGGTGTTTTCGCTGGCCTTTGGCGACCGCCGCTGGGGCTTGACCAGCGTGCCCTACGCCGATGGGCTCGCCGCGGGTCTGGCCATGATGGCGATCATCACCAACGCATTCCAAAACGCCGCCTCGTCGATGGTCATCGCCAAGGTCCAGGGCAATTCGGTGGACTTTCTGATGCCGCCGCTTTCGGCGCTGGAGCACGCCATCGCGTTTATTCTGGGCGCCGCCGCGCGCGGGCTCTTGGTGGGCGCGGCGAGCCTTGTGGCGGTCGCGCTGTTTGCTGACGTGGTCCCGAAGAACTGGTTCAGCGCGATCTATTTCGGGGTCTGCGCCTCCGTGATCTTCGGCGCGGTCGGCCTGATCGGCGGCGTCCTGGCCGACAAGTTCGACCACCTGGCTGCCTTCACCAACTTCGTGGTGACGCCGCTCACCTTCCTGTCCGGCACCTTCTACAGCGTCGACGCGCTGCCCCAGCCGTTCTCGACCATCAGCCACTACAATCCGGTCTTCTTCCTGATCGACGGATTCCGCTCCGCCTTCATCGGCGTGTCCGACGCGCCGCTCGCGCTGAGCGCCGTGAGCGCCGCTTTGATCGCGGCGGTGTTGTGCTGGGGGTCTTGGGCGCTTCTGAAGAGCGGGTATCGCCTCAAGGCCTAATATCGTAGCTTGACGCAGGGGCCGTTGCGGCTGACAAGCCCCGCCTTTTCTCGAAGGGAAACCGCACCATGTCCGCCTCGCCGTCGCAAATCCTGCCCGTCTATTCGCCGCCGCAGGAAGTGTTCGTGCGCGGCGAGGGCGCATGGCTCTTCACCGATAAGAACGAGCGCTATCTCGACTTCATCGCCGGCATCGCGGTGAACGCGCTGGGCCACGCCCATCCCGCGCTGGTCGATGCATTGACCGGCCAGGCGCAGAAGCTTTGGCATCTCTCCAATATGTTCCGCGTTGAAGGCCAGGAACGCCTCGCCGCGAAATATGTCGAGACCAGCTTTGCCGACGTCGTGTTTTTCACCAATTCCGGCACCGAGGCGATCGAAGGCGCGCTGAAGATGGCGCGCAAATATCACACAGCGAACGGCCAGCCGGAGCGGATCGACATCATTGGATTCTCTGGCTCATTCCACGGCCGCTCGTACGCTGCGATCAACGCGTCGGGCAATCCGAACTATGTCGAAGGCTTCGGCCCTCGGCTGCCGGGTTATGTGCAAGTTCCGTTCGGCGATCACGACGCCTTTAACGCCGCGCTGACGGAAAAAACCGCCGCAATCATCCTTGAGCCCGTTCAAGGCGAAGGCGGCGTGCGCGCCGTGCCCGAACAATGCCTGCGCGGCATTCGCGAGGCCTGCGATAAAGTGGGCGCGCTCTTGATTTTCGACGAAGTGCAATGCGGCGCAGCGCGCACCGGCAAACTCTGGGCCCACGAATGGGCCGGCGTCACCCCCGACATCATGGCCGTCGCCAAGGGCGTCGGCGGCGGATTTCCGATGGGCGCGTTTCTCGCCAGCGCCGAAGCGGCCAAGGGCATGACGCGCGGCGTGCACGGCTCGACATTCGGCGGCAATCCGCTCGCCATGGCGGTCGGCAACGCCGTGTTCGACATCATCAACGCCCCGGAATTTCTCTCGCGCGTGCGCGACATGTCGAACCATCTGGGGCAATCGCTGGAAGGCCTGCGCGATCGTCACCCCGATCTCGTCGTCGATGTGCGCGGCAAGGGCATGTTGCGCGGCGTGAAGCTCACGATCGATCCCAAGACCGTGCAGGCCTCCGCGCGCGCGCGCAAACTCCTGGTTGGCGTTGCAGGCGATAACGTGCTGCGCATCGCGCCGCCGCTGATCATTGACGAAACCCATGTCTCGCATGCTGTCGATGTGCTCGACGCCGCGCTGAACGACATCGATGCCGGAGCCGCCGCGTGAGCGATGCGGCGCCGCCGCGCCATCTGCTGGATCTGACAGCGCTCGGCGCAGCCGACCTGCGCGCAATTCTGAACCAGGCCCGCCGGCGTAAGCAGGCGCGCGCCGGCATGCCGAAAGGCGCGTCCGATCCCGATCGCCCCTGCGACGGGCGCGTCTTGGCGATGATTTTTCAGAAGAATTCGACGCGCACGCGGGTTTCGTTCGACGTCGCGATGCGCCAGCTCGGCGGCTCCGCGCTGGTGATGAGCGCCAATGACATGCAATTGGGCCGCGGCGAAACCGTGGAGGACACCGCGCGCGTGCTCTCGTGCATGGTCGACGCCGTGATGATCCGCGCCAACCGGCATGAGGATATCGAAGGCTTCGCCTCAGCCGCGGACGTGCCGGTCTTGAACGGCTTGAGTGATCGTTCGCATCCTTGCCAAATATTGGCGGACTTGCTGACGATCGAGGAACGCCTCGGCGACGTGCGCGGCAAGACAATCGCCTGGGTCGGCGATGGCAACAACGTGCTGACGAGCTTCCTGCACGCAGCACCTGTCTTGGGCTACGCCTTGCGAATCGCAACGCCCCCCAACTACGCGCCGCGAACCCAGGATGTGCACGCCGCGCGCGCATCCGGCGCACGGGTGGACGTGGGCGCCGATCCGGGCGCTGCGGTCGCCGGCGCCGATGTCGTCGTCACCGATACCTGGGTGTCGATGGGCGATCCGGACAAGGACGAGCGCATGCAGGCGTTCCCGCCGTTTGCTGTCGATGCCGAACTCATGCAACGCGCGGCGCCGCATGCGATGTTCATGCACTGCCTGCCAGCGCATCGCGGAGAAGAAGTATCCGCCGATGTGATGGACGGCGCGCAATCGGCCGTATGGGACGAAGCGGAAAATCGCCTGCACGCACAGAAGGCCGCGCTCATGTGGTGCTTCCGCCTGCTATGACGCCGCCCGACGATGATTGCGCGGCGACGTTCAGCGTCGAAGGCGCGCCGCTTCGCGGCCGCATCGCCCGTCTCGGGCCAGGCGCCCTCGATCCGATTCTGAAGCGCCATGATTATCCTTGGCCGGTAGCGCTTTTGCTTGGGGAAGCGCTGGCGCTCGCCGCGCTGGTCGGCGCGCTCCTGAAGGCCGAAGGCCGCTTCGTTGTCCAGGCCCAGGGGGCGGGACCGGTAAACCTGTTGGTCGCGGAATATCGCTCCGATGGCGGCCTGCGCGGCTATGCCCGAATCGCCGATCGCGCAGCGCTCTCGTCCGTGCGCATGACGCCCCGCGCGCTCTTGGGAGAGGCCGCGCTGGTGATGACGCACGATCGCGGCGACGACGGCCCCAGCCATCAAGGCGTTGTGGCGCTGCACGGCGAAACGCTCGCCGCCGCCGCGGAGCATTATTTTCTCCATTCCGAACAAACCCCGACGCGCGTCGCGCTTGCGGTCGCACAGGTCCTCGAAGCGGGTGCGCAGACCTGGCGCGCCGGCGGCGCTCTCATGCAGCGCATCGCTGGCGACGCCGCGCGCGGGGATACGCAAGACGCGTGGGAGCGCGCGGAAATCCTTTTCGGCACGCTGCGCGACGAGGAATTGGTCGATCCAGCGCTGCCGGCGGACCGCGTCTTGTATCGGCTCTTCCATGAGGACGGCGTGCGCATGACGACGCCGTCTGCGCTGAGCGATCGTTGCACCTGCGACAAGGAGCGTTTGACCGCCGTGCTACGGTCCTTTTCCGGCGACGAATTGGCCGATCTTGTCGAGCCCGACGGTTTCATGCACGCGCGGTGCGAATTCTGCGCGCGTACTTACCGCATTCCGCCTGCCGAGATCGCGCCGCGCTTTTTTACTTGAGCCCGCGCTCGATCAGCACGGCGAGCATCAGCGCCGGTGCGCCATGCGCTTTCCAGGCATGCGACGTTCCGCGCTGAATGACGACATTGCCCGGCTTCAGGCGCGTCTCGACGCCGTCGAGAATCAGCGAGACATCGCCCTGCAACACGCAGATCACATCGATTGATTCCGTCTTGTGCATGGCGGGATGTTTGGATTGATCCGTCACGCAATGTCCCGCGTCAATCGCCGCGAACGCATCGCGCACGATGGCGTTGATCTTTTCCGCGGGAATCCCGTCGGGCGTTGGCTGCGCCACGAACCACCGCACCTTGACCGATCCATGCGGCGGACACAGCGACGCCTTCTTGGCGCCGAGATCGGCGTGCTCTTTCGGATCAAGTGCGCCGCTCACCGCGTCCGTCCAGATTTCGAACAGATTGGCGGGATTGTCGCCGCCCGCGTTCGAGGGCGGTCCATCGACGATGATGGTCGATTGGCCCGATGCGTCGTCGCCGGTGATCACGCGGCGCATGGCCTCTTCGAACTGAGCGTGCATGCGCGCCTCCAAGCGAGTTCGGCTAATTGGCGTATTGCGGCCGTTGCGGGCTATCCAACGAAAACGCAGGCACGGCGACCTCGAAGACTTCGCCGGTCTGCGGTCGCGTCATGCGATACGAGCCGACCATCCAACCGCTCGGCGTGGAGAGCGGGCAGGCGCTGGTGTAGCGGAACATCTCCCCCGGCTCGAGCACCGGCTGCTCCCCGACCACGCCGTCGCCCTCGACGCGGTGCGTCACCCCATTCGCGTCGGTGATCTTCCACAACCGCGAAAGCAATTGGATCGTTTCCGCCGTCTTGTTCTCGATTTCGATCGTATAGACCCAGACGAATTTCGACGCCTTCGGCTGCGACTCCGCCGGCAGATAAGCCGGCGAGGCGCGCACGATCACGCCGTCCGTCTCCTGTTCGAAGGTCGTTTGCACAGCCATGCCGTTTCATACGGCGCGCGGGGCCTTTCCGCAAAGCCCTGCAACCGTATCGGCGCGGCGCTTCAGTGCCGGAAGTGCCGCATCCCCGTGAACGCCATGGCCAGGCCCGCCGCGTCGGCGGCCTCGATCACCTCCTTGTCGCGGATCGATCCGCCCGGCTGGATGATCGCCGTCGCGCCGGCTTCCGCCGCCTGGATCAGCCCATCGGCGAAAGGAAAGAACGCATCCGACGCGCACGCGCTGCCGAGCGTCAGCGGGCTGGCCCAGCCCGCGGCCTCAGCTGCTTCCCGCGCCCGCACCGCAGCGATCCGCGCGCTGTCGCGGCGGTTCATCTGCCCCGCGCCGACGCCCGCGGTTTGGCCGTCCTTCGCGTAGACGATGGCGTTCGACTTCACATGCTTGCACACCGTGAACGCAAACAGCATGTCCGCGATCTCCTGATCGGTCGGCGCGCGTTTCGTGACGATGGTGAGGTTCTCGCGCGTGATGCGACCCGCATCGCGGGTTTGCGCCAGAAATCCCCCCGAGACCGATCGGAACGTCATACCCGGCGCGTGCGCATCGGGCAGGGCGCCGGTCAGGAGCAGTCGCAGATTCTTCTTCTTCGCGAAAATCGCCAGCGCGTCGGCGTCGGCGTCCGGCGCGATCACGATCTCTGTCATGATCTTGACGATCTCGGTCGCCGCGGCGCCGTCGAGCGCGCGATTGGCCGCCACGATCCCGCCGAACGCCGACACCTGATCGCATAGAAACGCACGCTCATAGGCGGCCTTCACATCCCCGCCCAAGGCGACGCCGCACGGATTGGCGTGCTTGATGATCGCGACCGCCGCGCTCTGCGCAGGATCGAATTCCGCAATGAGTTCGATCGCCGCGTCGGCATCGGCGATATTGTTGTAGGAAAGCTCGCGGCCTTGGATCTGCCGCGCCGTGGCGACGCCGGCGCGCGCATCCGCCGACACATAAAACGCCGCGGTCTGATGCGGATTTTCGCCATAGCGCAGCGTCTGCTTCAAACCGCCGCCGAAAGCCCGCCACGCCGGCGCGTCTTCGCCCGTTTGCGCGGCGTACCAATTTGAAATCGCCGCATCATAAGCGGCCGTGCGCGCATAGGCCTTTGCCGCAAGCTGCTTGCGCAGCGCATGTGTCACAGCGCCGTCGTGCGCCGCCATCTCCTCCAAGACACGCGCGATATCGCCCGTGTCTGTGCACACCGTCGTGAAGCCGTGATTCTTCGCCGCCGCGCGGATCATCGCCGGCCCGCCGATATCGATGTTCTCCACGCAAGTTTCGAAGTCCGCGCCGCTGCGCAGCGTTTCCTCAAACGGATAAAGGTTGACGTACAACAGATCGATCGGCGCGATGTCGTGCGCTTCAAGCGCCGCGTTGTGCTCGCCATTGTCGCGCAGCGCTAAAAGCGCGCCGTGAATTTTCGGATGCAGCGTCTTCACCCGCCCATCCATCATTTCCGGAAATCCCGTGACCGCGCTCACATCCTTGACCGCCAGGCCCGCGGCTGCGATGGCGGCCTTGGTGCCGCCCGTCGAGATCAGCGCGACGCCCCGCGCGGACAAAGCTTGCGCGGCCTCGATCAGTCCGGTCTTGTCGGAAACCGAAAGCAGCGCCCGGCGGATGGGGAGGAGGGACATGCGGACCTTCTGCGCGAAAAATGTCTGGTTAGGCGGCTTCGGGGGCCCGCGCCAGCGCGCGGGGCGCCGCAGCGGACGGCTGCCGGAACGCCGCCCGGCCGGAACAGTTGGCTAGGCATGGCAGACCAACATCGCGCCGCCGGCGGTTCTGACACAACGCTCCGCCGCGCTCTCATCGTGCTGGCTGTCGTCGCCGTCGCGCTCCTGGCCTGGACGTGGCGCCACGTCCTGTTGCTGGTCTTCGCCGCCGCGGTGATTTCCGTCGGCTTGCGCGGCCTCGCCAACCCGATCGCCAGGCGCACGCCGCTCGGCCCGGCGGGCTCGTTGGCGCTCGTGGTGGTGCTCTTCCTCGCCGCCGTTATTGGCCTATTTTGGATGTTCGGCGCCCAGATCAGCGCCCAGACCGACGATCTCGCCGCGCGCCTGCCGCAAGCCTGGAGCGATCTCAGGACCTATTTGATGCAGGCCCCGTTCGGGCCCGCGGCGGTCCAGCAGATGGAGCAGTTCCTGGCGCGCCGCGGCGATGGCGCCGCCATCTCCGATGTGATCGCCAATCTCGGCAACGTCACCTTGTCCTTCGTCAACGCCGCAGTGGACACCTTCGTCGTGCTGGTCGCCGCGATCTTTTTCGCCGCCAGTCCGCGGTCCTATATCGACGGTGCGCTCGTGCTCTTGCCGCGCGGCCTGCGCCCCGATGTCTCCGATGCCATGCGCGCCTCCGCGGTGGCGTTGCGCAAATGGATGCAGGGCACGCTGATCTCCATGGCTACCATCGCCGTGCTCGTGGGCGTGACCTTTTGGGCGCTGAAAGTGCCGGCTTTCCTGGCGCTCGCGCTGATCGCGGGCGCGGCTCAGATCGTGCCTTTGGTTGGTCCCTTCGTTGCGATGATCCCGGCTGCGCTGCTGGCGTTGACCGTCAGCCCGCAGACCGCGCTCTGGGCCGTGATCGGCTACACCATCGCCTCGCAATTGGAGGCGAACGTGATTTATCCGCTGGTGCAGCGCCGCGCCGTATCCATGCCGCCCGCCGTGACCTTGTTTGTCGTGCTAGCCATGGGCTTGCTGTTCGGACCGCTGGGCGTGCTTCTGGCCTTGCCGATCGCGGTCGTGATGGCGACGTTCATCATCAAATTGTACGTCAACAAGGTGTTGGGCGAATCTCTGCCCGCGCCGGGCGCATGATTGACGCGATCGCTAATCAATGCGGATCAATTGCCAGAACACCTGGTTGGAAGGCTCGGTTCCGGCGCCGTTGGGATCGGCTTCGCCGAACATCACCACCTGCGTCGAACGCTGCGGCGTGTTCGCGGCGGAGAGATACACGCTGTCTTCGATCCGCACCTGCACGGCGTCGGTTTTCATCCGCCACACCCGTCCGCCAGGGGTTTCAAGCTTCGGTTCGCGCGGCGCGTGCCATCCCGCGCGCACGCCAGGATGCAGATGAAACCGGATCGCGTAGGGGATGGCGCGCTGGCTCGACGCCTTGCCGTCAACAAACGGCCGGCTCAATTGATCAAGGCCCGCGACGCGCCGGCCTGAAGCGTCGAGCGAAATCGTGCGGCGATGAATAAAGCCATACGACGCGCGATAGCCTTCATGCTCCGCTTCGACGCTGATCCATTCTTGGCCTTCGGTGCGCTTGCTGCGCACATCAGGACCGGATGGCTCAGCCGCGCCGCGCAGGCCTCGCCGCCGAAAGGGCGCTGAGAGCGCGTCATCGACGCCCAGCGTGGAATGGCCGTTGGTCGCGCGCGCGGCCGCGCGCCACTCCGGCGCCAGTTCGCGCGCCGCGCCGACATTGACGATCAGCCGATCGCCGCCGCTGCACAACTCGAACGCCAAAGCGCTCGCATGCGCGCGCTCGCCGAAGCCGCGCGGCGGCGCAGGCCCAACATCCATCAGAAAGGTCGTCTCGCCGGCGACAATGCGCTGATAGCCCGACTGCGTGGCGAACTGAAACGCCGGCTCGGCGACATGCAGGTCCGTCAGGATGCGTGCGATGGCGCGCGGATCAGATTCCGAGCCGCCATGAAAGTTGGCGAGCGCCCCGTCGGGATAGCGCAGAAGGCGCAAGAGCGTGGCTGTGCGGGTCTGCGTGTCGTGCATCAGGCGCGGGCACTCCACGCCCTTGCGCGCCAGCGCATCATCCGCGGTCATCAGGTCGCAAACCGCCATCAGGCAGGCCTCGGGCGAACGCGACAAATGTCCGCCGTCCGGATGAAACTGCGAAGCGCACGCTTCGACCAGGATTTCCTTGCCGAGATCGACCATTGCTTCGCCGTCGGCGATCGCGCAGCCCGTCACGACAAGCGCGGCGCCGGCTTTGATCCGCGCGATGGGATTGTGGATGTCCTTGGCCGCCTGCAGCAGGTGGCGCGCCTGGCGCCCGATCGAGCGCAAAAGCGCGGGCTGCATGGCGGGATCCGCGCGCGCCAACGCCGGTTGGCCGTGGCACATCCAGGCATAGAGCCGTTCCGACACAAGTTCTGGGGCCCATGCGGCGTCATGCCAATCGCCATAGGCCTGAGCCCAGGTCTCGATCAGCTTGGCCGCGAGCGGGTAGCTGTCAGCGCCGATGCTGGCCAGATCGATCAGCCACGAGAACGAATGCAGCCGCGCCGTGAAATGCGGCGAAGGATGCGTCACCGCCCAGGGGATCGGGTGCGTGGGATGCAGCTTTTCCGTAGCGATCCGCCATTGCCCGCGCAGGATTTCCCGCCCGCGCTCAGGATCGCCAAAGCGCGGATCGCGCCCCCATTGCAGCACGCGCTGCGGGTCCGAGCCGTTGAGCGAATTGCGATAGAACGGGGTTGAGCGCCATTCTTCGGTCGCCGCATTCAACAGCGCCCGCCATGCGTTGGGCGATGTTGCGCGCAACCCCGCCATGGTCACCGCGCGTCGCCGCGCAGCCGTGCGATGTTTCGCGCGTAATCGGCGCGATCGCCGGAAAACACTGCGGTGCCCGCGACCAGCGCGGTGGCGCCCGCTTCAATGCATTGTCGCGCCGTCGTTTCGTTCACGCCGCCATCAACTTCCAGGATGATGTCGCGCCCGCACCCATCGATCATAGTGCGCGCGCGTTCGATTTTGCGCAATTGGCTGGCGATGAAACTTTGCCCGCCGAAGCCGGGATTCACGCTCATGATCAGCACCAGGTCGAGCTGATCGAGCAGCGGCTCCAACGTTTCAACGGGCGTGCCGGGATTGAGCGATGCGCCAGCTTTGGCCCCCGTCGCCTTGATGGCCTGCAGCGTGCGATGAATATGCGGCCCGGCTTCGGGATGCACCGTCAGGATATCCGCGCCCGCGTCGCGGAAGGCCTGCAGATACGCGTCGACCGGGCTGATCATCAAATGCACGTCGAAGGGGATTTTGACGTGCGGCTTCAGCGATTTCAGGACCACCGGCCCGATCGTGATGTTGGGCACGAAGTGCCCGTCCATCACGTCGACATGCAGAAGATCGGCGCCTGCGGCTTCCACCGCCACCGCTTCTTCGCCCAGCTTTGAGAAATCTGCCGCCAGGATTGACGGCGCGATCAGGGTCCGCGCCATGGGTCGCGGGTATCAGGGTGCGCACATGAGCGCAAGTTCACCCGCAGCGCTCCAGACGCGCTGCGTAGAACCCGTCGAGCCCGCCGCGCTCAGGCCAGTGCGCCGGCGTTGTCCGCAAGTCGCCCTCCGGCGTCAGAAACGCCGCGCAGCCAGAAACATCTTCTGCGCTCAAGGGCTTGCGCCGCCACGCGCCGGCGCCCAGCGCGGCCGTGACAATCGCCGGGCCTTCCTCGGGTTCAAGCGAGCACACCGCGTAAACGCACAAGCCGCCCGGCTTCACCATCCGCGCGGCGGCGTCGAGCAGGCGGCGCTGCAGCTGCGAAAGCTTCGGGATATCCCCGGGCCGGCGCAGCCAGGCAGCGTCCGGATGGCGCCGCAACGTCCCGGTGGCGGAGCAGGGCGCGTCGAGCAGAACCGCGTCGAACGGCGCCGCCGGGGACCAATTGCCCGCATCCGCCGCGATCAGCGTGGCCTCAAGCCGGGCGCGCTTGAGGTTTTGCGCCACGCGCTCCAGCCGGGCCGCATCGATGTCGATGGCTGTCACCTTGGCCCCCGCCGCCGCCAGCTGCAGCGTTTTCCCCCCAGGCGCGGCGCAAAGATCAGCCACGGATTGACCGCGGACCTCGCCCAGCAACCGCGCGGGCAAGGCCGCGGCCGCGTCCTGCACCCACCATGCGCCCTCGGCGAAGCCCGGCAAATCGGGCACAGGCGCGGCTTTGGGCGGCAAACGCAGCGATCCCGTCGGCGTGAGCTCCGCGCCCAGCCGCTCAGCCCATGCCGCGGCGTCGGTTTTCGCGGTCAGGTCCGTCGCCGGTTCCAAAAGAAGCGCAGAAGCCATCGCTGCCGCAGCCTCGCCGCCATAAGCCGCGCGCCAGCGCGCAGATAGCCAGGCCGGCAAGTCCACCCCCGGCGCCGCTGCATCCAGGATGGCGGGACCTTCGCCCGCCACTTTGCGCAAAACCGCGTTCATCAGCTTGGCGAAGCCCTGCGCTTTGCGCTCCGCATTCGCCAGCGACACGGTTTCACTCACCACAGCATGCGCCGGCGTGCCCAACACCAGCAACTGCGCGGCCGCCGTGCGCAACAGCGCGCGCGCCAATGTCGCGGACTCCGGCAGCGGCCGACTCAAAAACCGCGCCAGCACCAGATCGATCCCGCCCAGCCGGCGCAGCGCAGCCGAAACGATTGCGCGGGCGAAGGCGCGGTCTCGGCCTTCCAGCGCCGCAAACGTGTCCGAGCGCGCCAGCGCGTCGTCCAGCGTCCGGCCCTCATCGAGGACTGCGCTCAAAAGTCCAGCCGCGACGCGGCGAGCGGATGGTGCGGGCATCGCCGTCTTGTGGGCGACGCGGCGCTGCGGAGCAATCGCCCGCGTTTACCCCCAAGGTCCGCGCTTGCGCGCGCCCCAGGGCCCGCCTGCGCTGGCTGCAGCCGGCGCCGGCGCGCTCCAGGCCTGGCCGAAGCGCTGCGCCAGCTCCATCAGCTGGGCGACGCGATTGCGCGTCGCCGGGTGCGTGGAGAAGAGATTGTCCGCGCCCTGGCCGCTCAGCGGATTGATGATGAACAGGTGCGCCATCGCCGGATTGCGTTCCGCGTCGACGTTCACGCGGCCGCTGCGCGCATAATGCTCGATCTTCTCCAGCGCGCGCGCCAGGCTCTGCGGATCGCCGGCGATCTCCGCGCCGATGCGGTCGGCTTCGTATTCCCGCGCGCGCGAGATCGCCATCTGCACCAGCGACGCCGCGAGCGGCGCCAGGATCATGATCGCAAGGCCCGCAATCATGTTCGGACGGCCCTCGGAATCGCGCACGCCGAAGAACATTGCGAAATTCGCCAACAGACCGATCGCGCCGGCGATGGTCGCCGTCACGGTCATGGTCAGCGTGTCGCGGTTCTTCACGTGCGCAAGTTCGTGCGCCATCACGCCGCGAATCTCTTCGCGCGTAAGCATGCCCAACAGCCCGGTCGTGGCCGCGACTGCCGCATAGGCGGGATTGCGGCCCGTGGCGAACGCGTTCGGCTGCGGGTTGTCGATGATGTAGACTTTCGGCGCCGGCAGCTGCGCCCGCACCGCAAGGTCGAGCGTGTCCTGCACATAGGCGCGCACGCGCGGGTCGGGATGGTTTGCGTCCGCCGCAACAGCCCGGAAGTGGCGCAGCACCATCTTGTCCGCGTTCCAGTAGGCGAATGCGTTCATGGCGACCGCCACGACAAGCGCGATCGCCATGCCCGATGCGCCCCCGATCAAATAGCCGACGCCCCCAAACAGCGCGGTCAGCGCCGCAAGGAGCATGAAGGTCTTCGTCTGGTTCATCGAAGCGAGTATCCTTCGCCCGGCGCCCCATGCGCCAAGAGAGCGAGTGGCAGGAGATATGGTCATGGCCCAAGGCGCTTGGAAGTCGCCGGGCGAGCCGGATCACGCGGATGTCACCGCGACCGCGCCCGGCAAGACGCTGACCCCGGAGGCGAAGCGCGCCCTGGAGGAGGCCGCAGCGCGCCGGCGTGCGGCGGGGCCCGACCTCCCTGCTGAAATTGGGGGTCTGGAAGGCCCAGAACCGACGCGTTACCGCGACTGGGAGCGCAAAGGCCTCGCCAGCGACTTCTAGCGAAGCCGGCCAAGGCCGCCGGAGCGCGTCAGGCGGTCTCTTCCAGGGCCAGGGAAAGCTCCGCCTCCAGGCGCGCCGCAGCGGCGTATGCAATTGCGAGCGCCCTCCGCAGCTCCAAAAGCGTTTCTGCTTCGTAATGATCGAAGTGAGCCACTGTGTCCTGCAGGGCGCTCAGGGTTCGGACCATGGCCTCAGCCTGCCAGAGGCTCTGAAGGGAGGAAGACATCGGGTTCACGCTGCTTGAAAGACCGGGGGCCGGGAGCGGGGGCTTGCGTCGCAGCCAGCCCGAAAGCTCGCCTGTCCGCAGCCTGGCCGCGCTTCGAGCCACAGAAGCGATGGACCAAGACGGCGACGACGCAAGTCCCCAACCCCCAGCGCTGAGCGAGGCCGGGTCAAACCGCCCCCGCGTGCAGTTTGAAATCTAGATGAGGAAGGAGGGTTTCGCGTGACGAAAGATGGAAAGGGCTCGTTTCCGAAATCAGCGAGCGGGCGGCCAAAAATGGACTGGGACGACATTCGCGTGTTCAACGCGGTGTACGAGGCCCATAGCATTTCCGGCGCGGCGCGCATTCTCGGCGTGACGCCAAGTATGGTGTCCAAGCGCTTGGACCTGCTGGAGGCGCGCCTCCAATCCAAGCTCTTTGAGCGCGGCGCCAAGGGCGTGACCCTGACCCATGCCGGCCAGGAGGTGTTGGAGTACGCCCAAACCATGGCGCGCGCCGCGGAATCGATAGAGCGCGTCGCCGGCGCCCAAGACAAACGCCGCCAGGGCAGCGTCCTTGTCGCCGCGCCCGACGGACTGGCGACGTTCTGGCTGACGCAGAAACTGGAGGGGTTTCACGAGCAGAACCCCAGCATCCAGGTAAAGATCGATTGCGGGATGTGGCCGCACAACGCTTTTCCAGAGACGCCGGACATCCTGCTCGCGTTCAAGGACGAGCATCGGCCCGACATGGTGATCGCGCCTTTGGCGACGTATCACTACATGCTCTGGGCCTCGCAAGGGTATTTGCGCAAGCATGGCGCGCCCAAGACGTTGCCCGAGCTCTCCCATCACCGCTTCATTCATCTTCGCGCGTTTACGCATCAGCGCGCGTCCTGGGATGATCGCGCGCAATCCATCGCCGCGGTCGCTGAGATTGGCGTGGAATCGAACTCAAGCGCCGTGCACATCTACGCCGCGAGCGCCGGCGCAGGCATCGCGGCCGCGCCGACTTGGATCAAGCCTTACGCGCCGCCGCTTGAGCTGGCCTGGCAGGAGCCGCTGGCGAAAGTGCGCTTGTCCATGGTGTATCGTCGCGACGCCATGAAAAGCGCGCGTGTGCGCGCCGTCGGCGATTGGCTGCGCGCGATCTTCGAGCCCAGGGACTATCCCTGGTTCCGAGAGGAATTCATCCATCCCGACCAGTTCGACCGCCGCCTGACGCCCGGCAAGGCCTAAGGGCGTGGCAACGCGTTGTTAGCGCGCGGGAACAAGGCGAACCGGCGTTGATTTGAACGCCGGCGTCTTGGAGCGCGGATCGACGTGGGTTCCCGTCAGCGCATTGGCTTCCGGGAAATACGCCATCACCGCGCCGCGCGCGATGTCGAATGCGCGCACGGTGACATTCTCCATGCGCCCGTGATCGGAAATCAGCGAGGCCTTGTCGCCGTCACGCAGACCATGCGCCGCGAGATCGTCCGAATTCGCCATCACGCTCCAGCGATCCGCTCCGCCGCGATAACTGTCCGTGCGCTCATAGACGATCGTGTTGAATTGCCCTTCCGAGCGCACTGTCGTCAGCATCAGGGTGTCATCGTCGAACCGCGGCATCGCATGCACAACGAAGTGCGCCTTGCCGTCCGGCGTGTTGAAGCGCGGCGTATGCAGGATGCGCCCGCGGATGTGAAACTCCCGCTTGGCCACATCGATGTCGGCGAGATCCTCCATCCCGGGCACGATCGCTGCGATCGCCTCGCGAATGGTTTTGTGCAGTTGAAACCGAGGGAAATCGATGGCGCTGTCGGGGAGGAGACGCCGTGCAATTTCCGTGAGGATCACCACCTCGGGGCGCACGCCCTCCAGCCGCCGGATGCCGCCATCGGAAAGGCGGACGTAATTGAACATGCTTTCCTGGGTCGTCGGCTGCCATTCCTCGTCGCGCGCCGTGACCGGCAGGATCAGCGTCTCCCCGTCGTCGATCCCGTGCACATGCCCGGCATTGAGCGTGGTGGTGAGAAAAACCTTGAACCCAATGCGGTTCAGCGCGCGTTCGGCCCACGCGCGATTGGGATTGGCCTCCAAGAGATTGCCGCCCATCATCAGCGCCGCGTCGATTTCGCCGCGCGCAGCCGCTTGCATGCCGCCCATCGTGTCGAGACCCGGCGTGCGCGGCAGCGTCACCGAAAACGCCGTTTCCATGCGCGCGAGGATATCCTCCGCAAGCACCGGCTTGACCCCGATCGTGCCGATGCCTTGCACATTGGAATGTCCCCGCAACGGCAGAAGGCCCGCGCCCGGCCGTCCGATCTGCCCGCGCAGCAACGACAGATTGGCGATAGCTTCGACATTGTCGCAGCCATGCGTGTGGTGCGTCATGCCCATGCCCCAGGCAAACACCGCGTTACGTGCGCGCGCATAGACCGCGCCAATACGCTCAATCTCATTTCGGCCAACGCCGCTCTTCGCTTCGATCTCGCTCCAGGGCGTTTGCGCAACATCCTCCCGATACGCCGCAAACCCCGCGCAGTGCGCGGTGATGAAATCCGAATCTTCTTTGCCTGCGTCGAGTATGTGCTTCGCGATGCCCTTGAACAGCGCGATATCGCCGCCGATGCGCGGCTGCACATACTCCGATGCGATCCAATCGCCGCCCCTCAACAGCGAGGCGGGACTTTTCGGGATCGCGAAGCGCACCAGCCCCGCTTCCTTCGCCGGATTGATCACGATCACCGCGCCGCCGCGATCCCGGCACGCCTTCAGCTTGTGAATGAAGCGCGGATGATTGGAGGATGGGTTGGCGCCGATGACGAAGATGAGGTCGCACGCATCGAGATCATCGAGCTCGACGGTCGCCGTGCCCGTGCCGATCGTGCCGCCAAGCGCAACGCTCGTCGCCTGGTGGCAATAATACGAGCAATTGTTGACATTGTTCGCCCCATACGCGCGCGCCAGCAATTGCAGCACGAACCCCGCTTCATTGGACGAGCGGCCCGACGAATAGAAGAACGCGCGCGAAGGCGGCGTTTCCGCGAAGCGCCGCGCGGCGTGCGCATACGCCCAATCCCACTCCACCACGTCGAACCGGTCCGCGCCGCGCGCCTTGAAGATCGGCGCGCCCAGGCGGCCCAGCCGCTCCAACTCGTGCCCGTCAAGCTCGCGGAAATCCGCCAAGGGATGGCGCAGAACCTCCAGCGGAATGGCGCCGCGAACATCCGATGATTGCGCCTGAACCGATTTGTTGCAGATCGACGGAAATTCTCCCGCCTCGTTGGTCATCCCGCCATTCTGGCCTCCCATGCCGTAGGCGCAGGCTTTGCACGCATTCTTGGACGTCAGCGCCTTCGCCGCGTTGCCCACGCCCATCCGCGCAGCGGTTTGCAGCGTGTAGAGAATTTTCTTGGGACCGCCGCCGATCGTGGTGTTCGCCATGGCGCTGTCCTGTCGCTAGGGCACCGGCGTCGCCGGCGGCTCGCCGGCGAAATGCCGCCTCAGATTGTCAAATGTGATGCGATTGAATTCAATCAGCGCCTCGCGCACGCCGCCGCCCAGATGCGGCGTCAGCGTTACGTTGGGAACGTCCGCCCAGCGCGCCGGCGGCGTCGGCTCCTCCTCGAACACGTCGAGACCTGCGCCGCCGAGCTGTCTTGCCTTCAGCGCCGCGATCAGCGCGTCTTCATCGATGACCGAGCCGCGCGAGATGTTGATCACGACGCCCTCAGACCCCAGCGCCTCCAGCACCCTTGCATCGATGAGCTTTTCCGTTGACGCATCCGCGCGCACGGCGATGGCGAGAATGTCCGCCCACTCCGCGAGCGCCAGAAGGCTTGGCTCGAAAGGATAGGGCGCGTCGGCCTTGGGCCGGGGTCCGGTCCATCGAATGTCGAGACCAAAACCCGCAGCGCGCGTCGCAATCGCAGATCCGATCGCGCCGAAGCCGACAATCCCCAATTTCCGCCCCGAAACGCGCCGCACCGGCGGAAACGCCAATGGCGGAACCCATTGTCCCGCACGCACCAGCCGGTCGCCCGCCGCGATCATGCGCGTCACGGAAAGCAACAGCCCCATCGCGGTGTCGGCCACGTCGATGGCGTTGACGGCCGGGCAATTCGTGACGGTCACGCCGCGCGCCCGCATCGCAGGGACATCCACGCCATCATAGCCCGCGCCGAGGCAATGCACGAGCTTAAGGCCTGTGAGCCGCGGCAGGGCGTCCGCAGGCAGGCCCACCGAGCCGATCACGACCGCAGCCGTGATCGCGTCGGCGTCATCGCCCATGTCTGCGATGTGGCGCACGGAATAAAGCGCCGACATCTGCCCTTCGAAGCCAGGCAGCGGCGGATGGATGAGCACAAGCGGTAAGGAAGAGGCCATGGCCGTTTATTGCCCGGCGCAGCGGGCAGCGATAGGGGCCGCGACTGCGCCGCGCTTCAGGATGGCGCGCCGCTCTTCTTGGCGCGCATGGCGTCCGCGAAACGCTCGAACAGATAATGACTGTCCTGCGGTCCAGGCGACGCTTCCGGGTGGTATTGCACGGAGAACACCGGCTTACCCGCCACCTCGAGCCCGCAATTGCTGCCGTCGAACAACGACACGTGCGTTTGCTTCACGCCTGTGGGCAGCGTGTCCGCATCGACGGCGAAGCCATGATTCATGGACACGATCTCGACCTTGCCGGTCTCGAGGTCCTTAACCGGATGATTGGCGCCGTGATGGCCCTGCGGCATCTTCATCGTCTTCGCGCCCAGCGCGAGCGCCAGCATCTGGTGGCCAAGGCAAACGCCCATCACCGGCGTGCCGCTCTCCACCAGTTTCTTGATTTGCGGCGCCGCATAGACGCCTGTCGCCGCGGGATCGCCGGGACCGTTCGACAACAGCACCCCGTCGGGGGCGTGCGCGAGCACCTCCTCAGCCGTGGCGTTCGCCGGCAGCACGATGGCGGCCGCGCCGACATCGCCCAGTGCGCGCAGGATGTTCTGCTTCACCCCGTAATCGATCACCGCGACCTTCAAAGCCGGCGCAGCGACCGGCGGGAAGCCCTCGGGCCAGCGCCAACGGCCCTGTTCAACGGTGTAGGACTGCGTGGTGGAGACGTCTTTCGCCAGCTCGGCGCCTTCAAGGCCGCGCCATGCGACCGCCTCTGCGCGCAGCCTGTCGAGATCGAACGTCCCGTCTGGCGCATGCGCGATCATTGCGTTCGGCATGCCGGATTCGCGAATCCGGCGCGTCAGCGCCCGCGTGTCGACGCCCGCGATCCCGATCACGCCGCGTGCGCTCAACCAGGCGGAAAAAGTCTGCTGCGCCCGCCAGTTCGAAGGCTCGGTCGGGAGCGCGCGAAACACCGCGCCCCGCGCCGCTGCTGCTGCCGCGGGCGAACTTGCCTCAATGTCATCAGCATTGGTCCCGACATTGCCAACATGTGGAAAAGTGAAGGCAATAATTTGCGCGGCATAGGACGGGTCTGTCAAAATCTCTTGGTAGCCGGTCATCGCCGTGTTGAAGCACACTTCACCGGGCGCGGCGCCGGTCGCGCCTAGGCCTTGGCCGAGGAAGACGGCGCCGTCGGCCAGGACGAGTGCCGCGGTCGGGGCCTTGGTGAGAGATGTCGGAGGCATGCGATGGTCCATCTGCGCGGCGGACGTGTAGAAACAGTCGCACGGGGTGTCAAAACCGGTCGGCGCCGACCGGGTCGGCGCGCGCCGATGCGCCGCGGCGCTTGACGAAGTTGCATGAAAAAGTCGTAATGATTTGGCGCCGTCGGGCCCAGAAGGGGTGCGCGTGAGGCAGATGCGATCGCTCGCGATCCTGTTGGTCGCCGCCGCGTTAGCGGCGTGCGGCCCCCGCGCATCCGAGGAAGGCGCCGATCGCGGCCCAGACATCATCCCGCGCGCGGAGCTGTTCGGCGATCCTGCTCGCTCTGCGGCGGCCATCAGTCCGCGCGGCGATCGGGTCGCCTTCCTGGCGCCGCATCAGGACGTCCTGAACGTGTGGGTGGCGCCGACCGACGCCATGGACCAGGCCCGGCCGGTCACCAGCCTGCGCGACCGCGGCGCAACCAAATTTCATTGGTCCGGCGACGGCGCATTCATGCTCTACCTCGTCGACGCATCCGGCGAGGAAAACGCCCAGCTGTTCGCGGTGGACCTGTCCAGCGGCGTCTCCCGGGCGTTGACGCCTTCAGGCGCAGTGCGCGCAGAAATCGTGTCGATCACGCCCGGCGCGCCCAATGATGTTGTTGTCGCTCTGAACGATCGCGATCCCGCTTGGCGCGATCTTTATCGCATCGACATCCGCACCGGAGACCGCACGCTCCTGGAGCGCAACACCCAGAACATCGCCGCCTATGTCGTGGACCGGCAAAACGCCGTGCGCCTCGGCATGCGAATGCGCGCCGATGGCGGCGTGGACATCCTCAAGCGCGATGCGCGCGGATGGCGTTCATTTCTGCAGATCGATTTCGCGCACGCGGTGGCGGCGCGCGTGCTCGGTTTTGAAGCCGATAGCGTGCACTTTCTGATGTTGGACGCGTCTGAGCGCGACCGCGCCGCGCTCATGCGCGTCAACATCGATACCGGCGAAAAGACTTTGCTCGGAGAATCGCCGCGCGCGGATGTCATCGACGCCTGGATCGATCCCGCCACCCAGACCGCGGAAGCCTATGGCGCGGAATATCTGCGCCGCGAATGGCGCGCCATCACCGACGAAGCGCAGGGCGACATCGCCTATTTCGCCAGCGAGCTGCGCGGGGATTCCGCAGTCACCAGCCGAAGCTTGGACGACACCCGCTGGATCATCGAGGAAGAAGGGCCCCAATCGCCTGGCAGCACCTGGCTTTATGATCGCGCCGATCCCGCCGCGCGCAAGCTCACGCTGCTCTTCCGCCGCCGGCCGCAATTGGAGGCGCGCGCGCTGCAGCCGATGATTCCAATTGAAATTCCAACGCGCGACGGCGCCACTTTGGTCGCGTATTACACCTTGCCGCCTGGCGCTGACACCGATGGAGACGGCAAGCCCCAGGCGCCGGTCGCCACAGCGCTTGTCGTGCATGGCGGGCCGTGGCGTCGCGACTCCTATGGCTTCAATCCTGCGCATCAATGGCTCGCCAATCGCGGTTATCTTGTGTTGAGCGTGAACTTTCGCGGTTCGTCCGGATTCGGCGCGGAGTTTCTCAACGCCGGCAACCGCGAATGGGGCGGCCTGATGCAGGACGATCTCTACGATGCCGTGCAATGGGCCATCGATCAAAGCCTCACGGCGCCGGACCGCGTGGCGATCCTTGGCGGTTCGTATGGCGGCTATGCCGCAATCGCCGCGCTGACGTTCTCGCCGGGCCGCTTTGCCTGCGGCGCCAGCGCATCCGGCCCGACCAATCTCTTGACGCTGCTGGACTCTGCGCCGGCCTATTGGACGCCGTACAAAGCCGAACTGCAATTGCGTCTCGGCGACGCCAGCACGCCCGAGGGTCGACGGCGCCTGCGCCGCTATTCGCCGGCCTTCACGCCCTCGGCCATTCGCGATCCGTTATTGCTCTCGCATGGCGCGCGCGATGTGCGCGTGCCTTACGCGGAAACCGATCGCTTCGCCCAGGCCTTGCAAAGCCGCAATCGATCGCTCGTCTATGTCGTGTTTCCCGATGAAGGCCATGGCATGGCGCGGCCCGCAAACCGATTGGCGCTCGCGGCGTTGACCGAAACGTTTCTGCAATCGTGTCTGCGCGGTCGCGCGCAACCCCTTGGCGACGAGCTCAACGCATCCTCGCTGCAAGCCGCGGCCGGGTTTGATCTCATTCCCGAATTGAGCCGGCATCGGCGTGCTGTTTCTGCGGCAGCGCCGGCGGCGCGCGCCCGCCCTCGGCCCGAAGCGGCGCCCGAAGAAGACCCAGAAGCGCGCTTTGTGCCGCCGCCGGCGGATCTTCCGATTCCAACTTCGCCCAGCCGCTTTCAACGCGAAGCCGCGCCGCAAAACAGCGACGCCGCCCCCGCACCTGTCAATCCGTAGCCGCAGGCGCGGCGAGCGCGGCGATCATGAGATACAGGACCTGGTCGCTGCGCAGGCTGAGACGACCCGTGCGCTGATCTACGCAGTAAAGGCCCCAGCGATGCGGTTCTTCGCCCTGCGCAAGGAAGGCGTCGCGCACGTCTTGTGCAGTCACGCCGATATGGCGCCGCGCGACGCTGGCGCCTTTGTCGGCGACGGCGCTGCGCCATTGAAACGCGCCGATCTTGTACGCAAGCGCGCGGCCTGCGCGCAGCAGGCTCTCGGGAATGGCGGTAAGCGGCGTCTTTTCCAGCGCGTCCGACGTATTGATCGTCCCGGTCGCCGCATAGACGGTTGCAAAGCGCAGACTGCCGCTGCCGAGATCGACGCTGTTGTCGGAAAGCGGCGCGACCGCGCCGGCAAACGATACGTCGTCGCCGAAGTCATGCGCGCCGGACCACGCGAAATCGGCGGTGAGATCGATCGCCACCGTTGGATCGCCAGCGGCGCCGTCGCCATTGCTGACGCTCACGCCCACGCCGCTTGCAATAGAGCGCGCGGCCGCCGCAGCCGGCCCAGTGCGCGTGATAAGTCCGTTTGCGCCGACGCCGGCAATCGCCGCCGAAAGCGGAGAAGCCACGTCTTCCCAACTCGATGCAGCGCGCCGCACCAGCGTGTTTTCATCTTGCACAAATGCGCGCCATCCGAGCCGCGGCGTGATCTGCGCCCATGCGCCGTCGAGATAATGCGCCAGCGCATGGTCGGCGAAACCGCCCCAGGCTGCGCCGGTTTTTCCCGGCGGCAGGATGTAGATGTCGCCGTCGGCCGGTGAACCGGGCTGCGCGCTCGTGGTGGCGGAGATGACACTGAGCTGCACGATCCGATCAAGCAGCGACAGCGATTCATTGACCGTCACGTGCTTTTGCGCCTGGGCCGGCGCCAGATAGGGCAATTGCAGATGCGTTGAACTGGACATGGATGCGAGCATACCGCCGCGCGCAACCCAGTCGGATCAGCCACATGCAGATGCTTGCCGTTGGCAAGAAATATCAAGAGAAATCAGCGATTGCCGCTGGCGTAATCGCCCCGCGATCGGACCAAAGTGCGGGATAGGGGATCGCGCTATGCCGCAGCCACGGCGGTTTCCGGCGGATCGAACTCCGCCACGAAATGGCTCGGCGCAACTTCGATCATCTGCGGCCGGTACTGTTCGGCGTCCGCATTGTCGATCACTTTGGATTTCAGGAACCGCAGGCTCGCGCGCGTGTCGAGCGGGCTCGGCAAATCGCCCACCAGCCGCTCGCGCGGCGCATTGCGCGCCGCCACCGGATCGGGTCTCGGCGCCGCGGCCAGCAACGCCCTGGTGTAGGGATGGCGCGGGTCGCGCAGGATCGTCTCCGACGGCCCGATCTCCACCGCGCGGCCCAGATACAGCACCAAAACCTTGTGGCTGATCTCGCGCACCACCGCCAGGTCGTGGCTGATGAACAGCATGGCGATGCCGAACTCCTTTTGCAGATCGGTCAAGAGCCGCAGAATTTGCGCCTGAATGGAAACATCAAGCGCGCTGACCGCCTCGTCGCACACCACAAGCTTGGGCTTGAGGATCATCGCGCGGGCGATCCCGACGCGTTGGTTCTGGCCGCCGGAAAGTTCGTGCGGGTACCGGTTGATGAAGCCCGCATCAAGCCCGACATGGGCCATCATGTCGCGCGCCAGCGCATCGCGTTGCAGATGGTTCAGTTCGGGACGGAACGAAATCAGCGGCTCCGCGATCGAACGTCCAACCGTCATGCGCGGATCAAGGCTCGCCAGCGGATCCTGGAACACGATCTGCAAATCCTGCCGCGCCTTGCGAATGGCTTCGCGATCGCCGGGATGCAGGCCCGCGCCAAGAAACGTCACCGCGCCGCCGGTGCGCGGCAGCAATTGCACGACCGCGCGCGCCAGCGTGGATTTTCCGCATCCTGATTCGCCCACCACGCCGAGCGTTTCGCCCGCATGCACGTCAAAGCTGACGCCATCGACCGCTTTCAATTGCTTCGTGCGGCCGAACACGCCGTCATCCAGACGGATCGGAAAATAGACCTTGACGTCATCAGCCTTGACGATCGTCGCGCTCATGTCCGGTACGGCCAGCTGCAGCGCGCGCGCGCCGTCGACGCGCGGCACCGCGCTCAGCAGCATGCGCGTATACTCGTGCTGCGGGGCTGAGAATATTTGGTCGACGCCGCCCGTCTCCACGATGTCGCCATTGCGCATCACGATGACGCGCTGCGCCATCCGCGCGATCACGCCCATGTCGTGCGTGATCAGGGCCACCGCCGCGCCCGTGTCGCGGCGCAGATCGTCGAGCAGGTCGAGCGCCTGCGCCTGCACGGTGGCGTCGAGCGCCGTGGTCGGCTCATCGGCGATGACGAGTTCAGGTTCGCCCATCATCGCCATCGCGATCATCACGCGTTGCCGCATGCCGCCCGACAACTCGTGGGGATATTGCTTCAGCCGCCGCGCCGCTTCGGGAATGCGCACGCGCTCCAGCCAGCTGCGCGCGCGCTCGCGCGCATCCGCGCCGCGCATCCCGAAATGGTGCGCCAGCGCTTCGCGCATCTGCGCCTCCACTGTCATGTGCGGCGTCAGCGCAGTTAACGGGTCTTGAAAGATGAACGAGACTTTCCGGCCGCGAATCTCGTTGAGCGCGCGCCGGTTGAGGCCCAATGCCTCCTGGCCTTGAAACTTCACCGATCCGGAAACCTTGGCGTTCTCCGCGGTCAGCCCGAACGCGGACAGGAACGTCTGGCTCTTGCCGGAGCCGGACTCGCCCACGATCCCGAGGCATTCGCCCTTTTCGATGCTGAAAGAGACCCCGCGCACCGCGTTAACCACGCCGTCCGGCGTGTCGAAGGAAACCGCGAGGTCGGAAACGTCAAGAACGGGAGGCGCTGTCATGAGCCGCACCTAACCCGCTGCGCTGCGGCTTTGGCAATGCCTGCGCTGCGCCAGCAAGGTTTTGGTCCGGACTTTGCTTCGCCCGCCTGGAGAACCGATCGCAAGGACGTTTCGAGATGCGTGTGGAGGCGGGCCGCCCAGCGGCGATGACCGCGGCGGACTGGACCCGATGGGAGGCCTGGCGGCGCGCCGATGCGGCGCTGAGCCATCCCCATCTGTCGCCCGCCTGGATGCAGGCGACGCTGTCTGGCCGCGCCGACGCCCGCATGCTGGCGGTTCACGACGGCGCAGATGTTTGCGGATACCTCCCGGTGGTGGGTTTCGAGACCGGCCGGCTTCGTCTGCCGGGCTTCCGCACCGGCGCGCGCCAGGCCTTGATCGCAGCGCCCGGCGCCGACGTGCGCCTGAAGCATGTCGCGGCGGCGCTGGGCAGCCAGCCCGTCCGTTTCCTGAGCGCATCCGCGGGTCAGAACGCATTTCGTCCCTTCGCCCGCGGCGCCTTTGGCTCCTGGGTCGCGGACTGCGCCGATGGCGCGACCGCCTACGAAGCCCGTCTCCTCGCGGCCTGCCCCCAAGCGGTCGAAACGGCAGCCCAGGCGCTGCAGTCCGCGGAAAAAATCCATGGCCGTGTCAAGCTTCAAGCCTGGCGCGCCGAGCCCATGGAGGCGGCCCGTAGAGGCGGGGGCTTGTGGGCGTACTTGCAGCACCCCTCGGCCCGCACGCTCGCCCCAACGATCCTGACCCTCCGCGCTGGCGCCCAAGTTCTGGCCCGGGCCGCCAGCATCCAAAGCGCCGGCGTCATGCATGTCTGGCTTCAGCGCGGCGCAGCCGAAGCGCTGCACCTCGCCGCCCTGGCGCGCGCCATCGTCGCCCAAGCGGGTGCGGACCGCGTGACCGAAGTGGACTTCGGGCCTCGGCTGCCGCGCGCATGCCGGCCGTTTGCGACGGGCCGCCGGCCCTTGGTCTGGGGCGCGATCTCCGACCGCGTCGAACCCAGCGTCGCCCGCGCCGCCTGAGATTTTGGGTTGGCCGGGCTTCGTTGTAACCTTCACCGGCGCTGGCTATGGTCCGCCGATGCCAGATTCCGCCCCCAATCTTGACGTGCGCGCGCCGGCTCTGCCGGTCACTTTCGCCGATGTGCAGGCCGCCGCGGCGCGCATTGAGGGCCAGGTCGAGCGCACGCCGATGCGCATGTCCAGAACGCTGTCGGACATCACCGGCGCTGAAGTCTGGATCAAGTTCGAGAACCTGCAGTTCACCGCCTCGTTCAAGGAGCGCGGCGCACTCAACAAGATTTCTCAGCTCACCGAGGCCGAGCGCCGCGCTGGCGTCATCGCGGTTTCGGCCGGCAATCACGCCCAGGGCGTGGCCTACAACGCCGCCAAGCTCGGCATCCCCGCCACCATCGTGATGCCGATCGGCACGCCCTTCACCAAGGTGGAGCACACCCGCAAACATGGCGCGCGCGTGCTGCTGCACGGCGAAGGCATCGCCGAAGCGACCACGCACGCCTACCAGCTGAAGGAGCGCGAAGGCCTCACCTTCGTGCATCCGTACGACGATCCCTTCGTGATCGCGGGGCAGGGCACCATTGCGCTCGAAATGCTCGCCAAGCAGCCCGATCTCGACGCGCTTGTGATCCCGGTCGGCGGCGGCGGCTTGATCAGCGGCAACGCGATTGCGGCCAAGCATATGCGACCCGACATCGAGATCATCGGCGTTGAGGCGCGGATGTATCCAGCGCTCTACGCTGAATTGCGCGGCGAGACGCCCCAATGCGGCGGCCAGTCCATCGCGGAAGGCATCGCGGTCAAGCAGGTCGGCCGGCTCAACATCGAAATCTGCCGCGCCCTGGTCGATCAGGTGCTGCTCGTCGATGAGCCGTATCTGGAGCAGGCGATTGCTTTGTTGTGCAACGTTGAAAAGACCGTCGCCGAGGGCGCCGGCGCCGCGGGCCTTGCGGCGCTCTTGGCGCACCGCGACCAGTTCGCCGGCAAGCGCGTTGGATTAATTCTTTGCGGCGGCAACATTGACTCCCGCCTGCTCGCATCCGTGCTGACGCGCGGGCTGGTGCGCGAAGGCCGCATCTCCAGCCTGCGGCTGATCGGCGATGACCGCCCGGGCCTGCTCGCCAAGGTCTCCCATGTGATCGGCGATCTTGGCGCCAACATCATCGAAGTCGCGCACAACCGGCTCGCGCTCGACGTGCCCGCCAAGGGCGCCGAGTTCGATATCCTGATCGAAACGCGCGACGCCCAGCACACCCAGGAGATCATCGACGCCCTGGCCGCCTGCGGGTATCCGCCGCGCCGCCTGTGACCGCCGTCACGGCGGATGACACTTCGTTCAGGCTGTGCTAGCTGCCGCAATCTCGGCAGGGAGGCTCAAATGAACATGAAGTGGGGCGCGGCGGCGGCCGCAATGGCGTTGCTGATCGCGACGCCGGCTTTCGCGCAACGCGACCGGGGCCGCGACATCGATCGCGATGCGCCGCCGGAGATTCCGCAATGCGCGCGCAGCCTGGGCTCGATCACCCTGGTCGACGGCGACCGCTCGGGATGGCGCGCCTACAATCTTTCATCGCCACAGACTTTGCTGCGCGTCGTCGTGCAGCGCTCGCGCTGCTTCACGATCGTGGAGCGCGGCGTCGGCATGGATGTCGCGCAGGGCGAGCGCAATCTCGCGTCGGGCGGCGATCTTCAGCGTGGCCAGAACATGGGCCGAGGCCAGATGCGCGCGGCTGATTATGTGCTGATCGCGGAAGTTGCAGCGCAAGACAACAATGCCGGCGGCGGCGCAGTCGGCGGCATCGTCGGCGGCCTGATCGGCGGCCGCGTGGGCGCGCTCGCCAGCGGCATGCGCGTGCAGCGCCAGGAAGCCACCGCGGTGTTGTCCCTCACCAATGTGCGCACCACGGAAACTGTTGCTGTCACCGAAGGCAACGCGCAGAACCGCAACATCGCCTGGGGCGCAGGCGGCGGCTACGGCTGGGGCGGCGCTGTCGGCGGCGGCTGGGAAGACACCGATATAGGCCGCGTCGTCTCCGCGGCGTTTATCCAGGCCTATGCCGATATGGTCACCCAACTCGGCGGCCTCGATCCGAACGCGGCGGCGTCCGCGCCGCAGCGCTCGTTCGTCACGCGTCAGCAAGTCAACATGCGCGCCTATCCCACGACGGATTCTCGCGTCGTGCGCAGCATGCCCGTCGGCGCAACCGTCTATCCCACGGGCACGCGCGAAGACTTGTGGTGGGAAGTGATCGACGAGAACGACAATCGCGGCTGGATCCGCAACGACTTCCTCGAACCGCGCAACTGATCAGGTTTGGGCATTGTCATGGACGCCCGGTCGCATGCGGCCGGGCGTCTTTGTTTGCGCCGACGGCTTGACCCAAGCGCGCGCAGCGCCGAAGACGGCGCGCGATGAATGCGCCCACGCTCTACATTGGGAACAAGAATTATTCCTCTTGGTCGATGCGGCCATGGCTCGCCCTGAAATGGGCCGGCATCGCCTTTGAGGAGAAGGTGATCGCGCTCGGCGGTCCCGGATACGGCAAGTCGAAGATACTGGAAATTCTGTCCGTCAGCCCCTCGGGACGCGTGCCGGCGCTTGCGCTTGAGGGCGCGACGATCACCGACAGCCTCGCGATTTGCGAATGGGCCGCTGAACAGGCGCCGTCGCTGTGGCCGGCCGATCGCTTGGTGCGCGCGCGCGCGCGGTCCGCGGCGTGCGAAATGCACTCCAGCTTCGCCGCGTTGCGCACGGCCATGTCGATGAACATCCGCCGCCGCGTGGTCGTCGCCGATTGGGAGCCGAACGTGATCCAAGACGTCAACCGCGTCGTGGAGATTTGGACAGCGGCGCGAGCCGCCGCAAAAGGCGGCCTATTCTTGTTCGGCGCGCGATCGATCGCTGACGCCTTCTTCGCGCCGGTCGCAACGCGCTTTCGCACCTATGGCGTAATATTGCCGGCCGACGCGCAGGCCTATTGCGATGCAATCTTCGCCGACGCCGCGTTCCGCGAATGGGAAGCCGGCGCCGAACAAGAACCATGGGCCATTCCAGAAGCGGATCAATTGTACACATGAAGATCATTGCCATCGCAGCGCTCCTGGCGCTTTCAGCGTGCGACCAGCACGGCGCCGTGATGCGCGAACTGGAGCAGAAGGAGCGCGCCGCGACCGCGGAAGCCGGCGAACGCGCCGAAGCGTCCGCGCGATACATTGCAGAACAGCGCGCACGCACCGGCGTTGAATCGACCCCGTCCGGCCTCGCCTATGAATTCGTCACGCGCAGTCCGCGGCAAGACCTGCCGCTGACGCCAGACGGCGCAACGGTTCTGGTGCACTATGAAGGCCGCCTGGCGGATGGAACCGTGTTCGATTCATCCTTCGAACGCGGCCAGCCTGCGGAATTCCCGCTCAATCAAGTCATACCCGGCTTTTCCGAAGCCATTCGCCTGATGCGTCCCGGCGATGAATTGATCGCTTACATCCCGCCGGAAATCGGCTATGGCGCGCGCGCGCAGGGCGAAGACATTCCCGCGAACTCGGCGCTGCGCTTCCGCATCCAATTGGTCGCCTTTGCCGGCGCCGACGGCGTGATCGTGCCGCCGCCGCCGCGCGCGCCTGGTTGAGGCGTTGAGCGCGCCGCCCGACATCGCGCCCGCCCGCGCTATCCTGGAGCGCTTGGTCGCATTCGACACCACCTCGCGCAATTCCAACCTGGATCTGATCGATTGGGTCGAAGCGTTTCTGATGCAGCGCGGCGTCCGCTCCGTGCGTGTCGAGAGCGAGGATAAACGAAAGTCCAATCTCTACGCCATCGTCGGCCCGGATGCGCCCGGCGGCGTGGTGTTGTCCGGCCATACCGATGTGGTGCCCGTCGATGGTCAGGCCTGGACCAGCGATCCGTTCATTGTCGTGGAACGAGACAGAAAATTGTTCGGCCGCGGCGTCGCCGACATGAAATCCTTTCTCGCGCTGGCGCTTGCCTATGTCGATGCAGCGCTCGCCGCCAAGCTCAACGCGCCGATCATTCTGGCGTTCTCGTATGATGAAGAAGTCGGCTGCCTTGGCGCGCCCGCCATGATTGATGCGTTGACGGCGCTGCGCCATCGCCCGCGCGCGGTGATCGTCGGCGAACCGACGGAAATGACGGTCATCTCCGGCCACAAGGGCATTTCCACATTTACGGTTTGCGTGAAAGGCAAGGAAGCGCATTCGAGTCTCACGCATCGCGGCGTCTCCGCGATCATGGAGGCGCTGCCGCTGATGGCCTTGGTCGATACCATGGCGCAGGACGCCGCCCGCAATGCGCCGAGCGGCTCCATCTTTGTGCCGCCCGGCGCCACGATGACCATCGGCAAGATCGAAGGCGGAACCGCCGCCAATATCTTGGCCGGCCGTTGCGATTTCATTTGGGATTTGCGCAGCCCCGATCCCAAAGAGACCGAACGCATCGCTGAAACGTTTCTGCAAGCCGCTCAACGCGCGGACGCAGCGATGAAGGCGCGCGCCCCGGAAGCCGGCATTGAAGTCACGCGCCGCGCCGCAACGCCGCCCTTGGCGCCTGCGCTCGACAGCGAAGCCGAAAGTCTCGCCCGCGCTTTGACTGGCGATAATGGCGTGCGCGCAGTGTCCTACGCCGCGGAAGCCGGCCTGTTTCAGCGCGCAGGCTTGCCGGCTGTCCTTTGCGGACCCGGTTCGATTGAACAAGCGCACCAGCCGGATGAATGGATCGCGCTCGATCAGCTGACGAAGGGCGCGCTGTTCATGGAAAAATTGATTACGAGGATGGCGAACTAAATCGCCTTGAGCGCCGATCGCGCCGCCGCTTCGCTGTTGGCGCCGCCATAAGCGACAAATCCCGAAACGAGAAACCGATGCTCTGGATGGCCGTAAGTGAGCGGCTGTGCATCCGAAGACCGCATTACGCCGCCGCCTGCCGCAACAAGAATGGCGTGGCCCGCAGCGGCGTCCCATTCCGACACTTGCCCAAACCGCGGATAAAGATCCACGGCGCCTTCCGCAATCAGACAGAACTTCACCGAGGAGCTCGACGCCGCGGGATGATGTTCGATCCGCTTGCAGAACGCTGAAAGCTTGTCGCTCTTCGAGCGCCGGCTGGCGATGATCGAGAACGGCGCCTGGCCCGCGCGCACCTGAATCGGATGCAGAGGAGAAATCTCCGCGCCCGACGCCGCATCGAAATCGCCGCGCAGCGCGCGTCCCGGCTCGCCGGCCCACAGCGCGTGCGTGGCGGGCGCGTAGATCACGCCGGTCGTCGGCGTTCCGTGTTCCACAAGCGCGATATTGACGGTGAATTCGCCTGTGCCGCCTTCGACGAAATCGCGCGTGCCGTCGAGCGGATCGACGCAATAAAACGCTTGCCCGCATTCTGGAATGCGACCTTCAGCGACGGATTCTTCCGCCACAACCGGCGCGCCCGGCGAAAGCTTCGCCAATCCCGCAAGAATGACGCGCTCCGCGCGCGCGTCCGCGATCGTTACCGGTGAACCGTCGAGTTTTTCCTGCGCCGAAAAGCCCATTTCGCGCACGATCATGATTTCGCGGCCGGCCTCCACGGCAAGCGCGATCAAGTCTTCAAGTTTGGGGCGAGGGAAGGGGAGCGCAGACACGCCGGCACTAAAGGGAGCGCGGCGCGTTCGCGTCAAGCTCTGCAAGCCAGACCGCTGCGCTGGCGTCCGATGGCGCCCGCCAATCGCCGCGCGGCGAAAGCGCCCCGCCCGACGTGATCTTCGGCCCGTTGGGCACGGCCGATCGTTTGAATTGGCTCGTCTGGAAGAAGCGGGTCAGAAACACGCCAAGCCAGCGCCGGATCTCCTCGTACGAAAACGCGCGCTTGTCATCGGGCTCCAAATTCAGCGGCCAAAGTCCCTTCTCCGCATCGCCCCAGGCTTGCAGAGCCAGATACGCGACCTTGCTCGGCGGCATGCCGCAACGCACGAGATGAAAGAGATTGAAATCCTGCAGCGCGTAGGGGCCGATCATGTCTTCGGTGCTTTGCGGCGCATCGCCTGTCGTGGGCACAAGCTCCGGCGAGATCACAGTGTCGAGCACGCGCGCCAGCGTATCGCTTGTCGCGCCGTCGAACAGATCCGCGGAAATCACCCAACGGATCAAATGTTGAATAAGCGTCTTCGGCGCGCCGGCATTGACGTTGTAGTGCGACATGTGATCGCCGACGCCATACGTGCACCAGCCCAGCGCAAGCTCCGAGAGATCGCCCGTGCCGACGACGAGACCGCCTTCCTGGTTGGCCAGGCGGAACAGATAATCCGTCCGCAGGCCCGCCTGCACATTTTCATACGTGATGTCGTATTCCGGCGCGCCGTGTCCCGCAGGGTGGCCGAGTTCCTGAAACATCAGCTGCGCCAGCGGTTCGATGGAAGTCTCGCGCGCATCGAAGCCCAGCGCGCGCATCAGCGCCCACGCATTGGTTCGCGTTTCATCGCTCGTGGCGAAACCCGGCATCGTCACGCCGATCACGTTGGAGCGCGGCAAGCCGATCAGGTCGAACGCGCGCGCGATCACGATGGAGGCGTGCGTGGAATCGAGGCCGCCGGACACGCCAATCACCGCGCGCTTTAGCCCAGTGGCTTCCAGGCGCTGCGCGAGCCCTGCAACTTGAATGTTGTAAGCCTCGAAACAATCGCGATCGAGCCGCGCAGCATCGTCGGGCACGAACGGATAGCGCGGAACCGGCCGCATCAGCGGCGTGCGCACAGTCGGCGCGTTCACCGAGAAGGGGACCGTGCGGAACGTTTCGCACGTCGCGCGCGCGCGGCCCTGTCCATCATGGAACGTGGCGAAGCGCCGCCGCTCCTGGGCAATGCGGTCGACATCGACATCCACGACCAACAAATCGGGTGTGCGCGCAAACCGCGCGCTCTCGCCGAGCTTCTCGCCCATCTCATAGGCGATCACCTGTCCGTCCCATGCAAGGTCGGTGGTGGATTCACCGCGCCCCGCCGCGGCGTAGATGTACGCCGCCGCGCAGCGCCGTGATTGCGCATCCACAAGCGCTGCGCGTTCGTCGGCTTTTCCAATCGTAATGTTGGAGGCGCTGAGATTGAGCAGCACCGTCGCGCCGGCCAAGGCGCCGGTCGTCGACGGCGGCGACGGCGCCCACAAATCCTCGCAGATTTCGATATGGAAGCAGAATTCGCGCACGTCGTCGGCGGAGAAGATGAGATTGGCGCCGAACGGCGCCGTCTCGCCGCCAAGACGGATGGCATCCGCGCCCGCGTCGAACGCCGTCGCGAAATGGCGCTTCTCGTAGTACTCGCGATAATTCGGCAGATAGGATTTTGGCACGACGCCGAGCACGCGTCCGCCGCCGATGACCACCGCGCAATTGTAAAGCGCGCTCCGCAGCCGCAGCGGCGCGCCCACGATCAGGATCGGGCTCAGCTGCGCCGATGCAGCGCGCAGCATTTCAATCGCCGCTTCCACGGCGTCCAGCAGCGCGTCCTGCCCAAAGAGGTCGTCGACCGCATACCCCGTCAGCCCGAGCTCAGGGGTCAGCAGCACCGCCGCGTGCTGCGCCTGCGCGCCTTCCGCCAGGGCCAGGATCGCGACCGCGTTCGCAGCGGGGTCGGCCAGCCGCACCACCGGCGCAGCGGCGGCGATCCGCACGAATCCGTGCGTGAAGGGACACAGGAAGCGGTCCGCCCCCGTCGGTTTCTGCTTGGCCATACCCACCCTTACCCCATTATGCTCATTTTGAACATAAGGGTCACGCGCCGGTTCGCGCCCGATCCACGATAGCGGAGGTGGATTGACCTTCGGTTAGCCTGGCCAGCAGGACCCGCCCGCCATGGGCCTTGACGACATCTCCGCCCACGACCTGGGCCTCGGCATAGTCCTCGCCCTTGACCAGCACGTCCGGGAGCAGGGCCTCGATCAGCGCCAGCGGTGTGTCGTCCTCGAAACTGACCACCAGATCGACGCCCTTCATGGCCCCAATCACAGCGGCCCTGGCCGCCAAAGGCTGCACCGGCCGGGTCGGCCCTTTAAGCCGGCGCACCGAGCTGTCGGCGTTGAGCGCCACGATCAGGCGGTCGCAGGCCTGGGCCGCCTGGGCGATCAGCGCCGCATGGCCGGCGTGCAGAAGGTCGAAGCAGCCATTGGCGAACCCAACCACCAGGCCCTCCCGACGCCAGCGTTCGCGCAGCGCCAGCGCTTGCTCCAGGTCTGACACCGCGCGGCCGGCCGCCACCGGCGCCCCGCGGCCTTGAACCCTCAGCGCCGCGGCGAGCTCGTTCGCCGTCACCACCGCCGTGCCGAGCTTGGACACCGCCACCCCCGCCGCGGCGTTGGCGATGCGCATGGCCTGCTCAATGGAGAGTTTCGCGGCGATGCCAAGCGCCAGCCCGGCCACCGCGGTGTCGCCGGCGCCGGACACGTCAAACACCTCGCGCGCATCCGCCGGCAGATGCAGCGGCTTTTGTTGCGGCTGGTAGAGCGTCATGCCCTTTTCCGAGCGCGTCAGCAGAATGGCCGCGCCGGATTGCTGGATCGCCGCCTGCGCCGCGGCCTCCGCCTCTTGGTCAGTTTCGCACGGCAGGCCGACGGCTTCCGCCAATTCCTTGCGGTTGGGCTTCAGGATCGACGCGCCGCGATAATCCGCCAAACGCAGCCGTTTGGGATCAACGATGCTGGGCTTGCCCGCCGCCTTCGCCAGCGCCAGCGCGGCGCTGAGCACCGCATCCGACATCACGCCCTTGGCGTAGTCGGAAATGACCAGCAGCGCGCACGCATCGAGCGCTTCGCGCAATTCCTCGATCAGCTCTTCTTCGATCTCCGCCGGCATCGGCGTGACGCGTTCGCGATCGACCCGCACGATCTGGTGCTGCCCGCCGAGATAGCGCGTCTTGGTCACCGTCGGTCGGCCTTTCACCGCGACGAGCCGCGGCGCGATGGTGGGGTAGGCCGTCTCCATCAGCTGCACCAGCTGAGCGGCGGCGGCGTCCTCGCCCACCAGCCCGATCAGATCGACCGCGCCGCCGAGCGCGGCGATATTGGCCGCGACATTGGCCGCCCCGCCAAGCGCGCTGCGCTCCGACTGCACTTGCAGCACCGGCACGGGCGCTTCCGGCGAAATCCGCGACACCCGTCCGACGACATGGTGATCGAGCATGACGTCGCCGATGACCGCGATCCGCGCCTCGGTCAGGCGATTGATAAGGGCGTCTTCCAGCATGGGCCGACCGCCATAGCGCCTTTTCGGCCTGAGCGAAATTCCGCGCGCCTGTCAGGGCTGCGCTTGCCTCGCCCCACGCCGTCATCGCAATGTCTCCTGGCAGGGACAGGGTGAGGGAGCCTCCATGCGGATGATCTATGCGGTCGCGGCGCTGTGCGCGGCGGCGCTGGCGAGCGCGAGCGCGCAAGAGCTGAGCCCCGAGCGGCGGGCCTTTCGTGAGCTCTATCGCGAGCTCGTCGAGATCGACACCTCGGTCGCCACCGGCGCCTGCACGCCGGCTGCGGAGGCCATGGCCGCGCGCTTGCGCGCCGCCGGGTTTCCTGAAAGCGACGTGCAGGTGATCACGCCGGAAGGTTGGCCGACGGAAGGCAATCTCGTCGCGCGCATTCCAGGACGTTCATCCGATCGCGCGGTGCTGCTGCTCGCGCACATTGATGTGGTGAACGCCAACCGGGCGGACTGGGAGCGCGACCCCTTCACCCTGATCGAGGAGAACGGCTTCTTCTATGGCCGCGGAACCACCGACGACAAATCCATGGCCGCCGTCTTCACCGACATGATGATCGAGTTTCGTCGCGAGAATTTGCGCCCGCGGCGAACCATCAAAATGGCGCTCACCTGCGGGGAAGAAACATCCGAACGCTTCAATGGCCTGTCCTATTTGATCGAACATCACCGCGATTGGGTGCAGGCGGATTTCGCGCTGAACGAGGGCGCGGACGGAGAATTGTCTCCCGACGGCCGCCGCGTCGCGCTCAATGTTCAGGCCGGTGAAAAAGTCTATCAATTGTTCACGTTGACCGTAACCAATCCGGGCGGGCATTCCTCGCGCCCCGTGCCGGAGAACGCCATCTATCGCTTGAGCGCGGCCTTGCAGCGCCTGTCCCAGCACCAATTCCCGGTCGAGCTCAATCCCGTCACCCGCGGCTACCTCTCCGCCATGGCGCCGATCGTCGGCGGCGAAGACGCCGCAGCCATGACCGCACTTGCGCGCGATCCCCAGAATGCCGAAGCGGCGGCCTTTCTGTCCCGCGATCCCGCTTACAACGCCATCATGCGCACCACTTGCGTCGCCACGCAGCTCACTGCCGGTCACGCTGCGAACGCCTTGCCCCAACGCGCGGTCGCCACGGTGAATTGCCGCGCGCTGCAGGGCCATTCCGCCGAGGAGATTCGCGACGTCTTGCAGCGGGTGATCAATGACGAGCAGGTGACGATCGAGATCGTCGAGCGCGGCGAATCCAGCGCTGCGCCGGATCTGCGCCGCGATGTGATGGGGCCGATTGAGCGCGCAGCCGCGCGCATGTGGCCGGGCGTTCCCGTTGTGCCGCTCATGGCCACCAGCGCAACCGACGGCCGCTATCTGATCGGCGCCGGCATCCCCACCTACGGCGTCAGCGGCCGTTTCATGGTTCGCGGCGAGTCCAACATTCACGGACTGAACGAAAAGCTCCGCGTGCAATCCTTGTATGAAAGCCGCGACTTCCTCGAAGCCATCGTGCGCGACTACGCGCGGCAATAGCTCACTCGGACTCGGAGCCGTCGTCCCAATGCGCGCGCTCATCGAAGCCTCGGCGATGGCTGATGAACGCCAACGCCATCAGGCCGCCGCCAAGCGCGATCGACAGCGTCGCGCCAAGTCCAAGCGCGATCCAGCCGTGCAGGCTCATGCCCATGCCGAGCCCATCGAAACTGCGCCACAAGCCCCACGCCGCTGCCGCAAGCAACGGCGCGAGAACCGCCGCCGCGAGGAGCGCGGCGCGCATGCTCAGCTCGGGCAGAAGGAGGGCAGGACGACCGGCTGCGACGCCGTGCGCTGGCGCCATTGGCCGCCTTCGCCCTGATACCATTCTCCGGCTTCAACCCGGCTCGACAGGATCTGGCACGCGACCGCAGCGGCCATTTCATTGGCGGTCGCGCCGGTCTGCTGCGCGCGCTGCGTATAGGCGGCGCGGCGGCGAATATTGATCTGGTCGACGCGCGCGCGCAGGTCCGCCGATGCGGTCTGGCCGGCGCGGACGCCGAGATACCCGTCAGCCTGTTCGCCGACGGCGCCCGCGCTGCGCGCGGCGTCCACCACGTCATCGGCCAGCGCCGCGGCGGGCGCGCCGAGCAAAGCAAGGCTGAGCGCAGCGACCGTCACCGCGCGGGGCAAGGTGAAATAGGGGAAGTGCGTCTTCATGGCGCGTCCTCGTCCAGCCGGCCTTAGAACAGGTCGGGATTGTCTTGCAGCAGGTCGCGCGCGGCGCCTTCCAGGCGCACCACCACTTCCTGCCGGATGTTGACGTTAAGATTGATCTCGATGGGTTTATCCGGCGCCTGCACCTGCACGGGAATGCAGGCCGCGACCCATGCCGCCGCCAGGACGGCCACGGCCGCCTTGCCGCGCGCGTTGTCGATCACTGCCTGCATCCAGAACCTCCTACCATGACATATTGGACAAAAATGCATCTGAACGCATGCTGAAGGGGCTATTCGGGCGTGGACGCGTCCGGGTCAAGCGGCGCCTCTTCGCCGCGGCCGAACTGGTCCAGCGCTCTGCGGCCGTCGGTGATGGTGGCGGCGGTATCCGCCAGGCTGCGGAACGGCGCGGAAATATTGACGTTGAACACAAACGGAATGCCGCGCGCATTGAGCTGCACCCCGCCCGGTGCGGCGGTAATGGCGCCGAGATCGGCGGCGGCCTCGTTGCGGCCGCGAAAGCGGATATCGGTGACCACATCGCCGCCGAGACTGCCGTTCAAAGTCAGCGCCAGCGTGTCGTACTCAAACGCGCGCAGCGCCTCGAACGCGAGTTGCGCCGGCCCGGTCATGCTGTCTCCCGCAGTGCCGACGTAAGAAATTTCACCCCCGCCCACCGCGTGCAATTCGCCGTCGATGATGTCCGTCGAACGCTCAGTCAGCACCAGCGGAAACCGGCCCTCCACCGTGCCGCTCGCGCGCAGATCGGGCGTGTTCAATTGCTCCAAAAGCGCCGCGACATCGACCTCCGATAGCGACAGCACCACACGCGTTTCCTCAGCGCCGAGCGTAATCGTGGTGGGCTGCACGCGCAGCACGCCCTGCGCAAATCCGAACCGCGCATCCTCGATGCGCACCTGGCCTTCCGGCAGCATTTGAAACTGCACCGCGCCGTTCGCGACGGCGACGCCGGGATTGAGCACGCCGATCGTGACGCGTTGCCCCGGCGGCGTGGTCAGCGCGATGAGGTCGTTGAAGGCGACGTCGCCGCTGACATGTTCGATGATCGGGATTGTTTTCGTCGCAAGCGAAACATCGCGCAGCCCAAGCTGCGCGCCGGTCTCCAGCGCGTCAGGCGTCCATGCCGCGCGCAGCGTTGCGTCCACCACGCCGCGTACATTTTCGATCGCGCCGCGGGAAAGCTCGCTGATCTGGTACGGCTGCAGCCGCTCCCCGAACCTGAGATCGGCCATGCGCGCCTGCGCATCTCCCGAACCGTTTGCGAAGTCATGTGCGGCATTGACCGTCCCAAGCGCGCGACCGCCCGCATTCAAGGCAAGCGCGCCCTCCAGCGTGACGCGGCCGTCGCGCATGACGCCTTCGCCCCGCTCCAAACGCATGGGATTGAACAGCGGACGCGGATCGCCGCCCGGAAGCGCAAGTCCGGTGATCAGCGCCTGCGCATCGGAGAAACGCACAATGGCCTGATCCCCTTCAGGCGTCGCGGTGAAGGCCGACGACAAAGCGGAAACGACCGCCGGCAAAGCCGGATCGCGCACTTCGCCCTCCGCGACCTGGCCCTCCATGCGCCAGGAGCCATCTGCGATGACATTCGTCGCAGTCAGCGTTGCCGCGGCGAACGTGACAGTGCGATCGGGCGCGAGCGCGATCGCGCCGGAGGGCGACGCAACAGACAGATCGAGCCGAATGGCGTCGGCGCCGCCGCCGAACCGTCCTTCGATGCGGCGCGCGGCGATGCGCGCCGGTGAAGCGTCTTCACCCGCCGCGCGCCCCGTCATCGCGACATTGTCCAGCGTAAAGCCGCCGCTCATGCGGCCCGCAGCGTCCGACGACACGAACGCGCCGCCGGCGCCGGGCAAGACCCGCAGCCGCGCATTCGAGAATAGCAGACCCGGCGCCTCGATCAGACGAATGCGCGCATCGAGCGGCCCGTTTCGCGGCGCAACCCGGAAGCCGCCGCCCCAGGCCACGGCAAGATCGAGCGGCGCCGCAAGATCATGCACGATCACGCCGGCGGTCGGCCCGCTCATCACCGCATCGCCGGACACGGTGATCTCGCCGCCGCCAGCTCGCCCGGCATACTCCACTGCAAGGTCCGGCGCGCGCAGCCGCGATCCACTCTGCCGCCAATCGGCGATAGCCAGGCGCCCGGACGCCTCGATCGGCGTGGCCCCGCCGCCGGAGAGATCCTCAATCGCCAGCCGGGCAGGGGGAAGCCCGCCGCCCTCGAAGGTCAGCAACGCAGCCGCGTCGAGATCCTGGTCCGCCAGCCGCAGCGTGAACATGGCCTGGTCTTCGCGCAGCGGGGCCGCCCTGATCACCCCGCCGGAGGCCCCGCGCAGCGCCACCGGCTCGGTCAATGTTACCGCGCCCACGCCATCAAACAGCGCCGCAGACACCGGCGCCCGCACGGAAAAATCCGAAAGCGCGCGCACCAGCGCCGCTTCTCCCGACCCCATCAAGGGCGCGATCGGCAAGCCGTCGAGATTCGGCCAGGCGTCCCTGACGAACTGCAGCCCGTCGCGATCGAGCCGCCCGCGCGGCAGCTCCAGATTGGCGTTCAGGTTGACCGCGCCACGGCCCGAGCTGCGTCCGGCGAACGATACCGCCGCCCGCGCGCCCTGGCTCTGCAGCACCCCGAAGCGGAAGCCTGAAGCCGTCACGTCGCCGCCGCCGCGGAACTCCGCGCCCTCCGCATTGGCGACGCCTGAGACTTCCGCCTGGTCCAGGACCAGGCCGGCGATGCTCAGCGCCTGAAATGAACTCGTGCTGGACCCTTGCCAGCGCTCTGGCGCAAAGCCTTCCGGTCCAAGGGTGAACCGGCCGTCCATGGCCACCGCGCCGCCGCGCGCATCGGCGGATGGCCCGGAGGCTTGCGCAAAAGTGAACCGAAGCGCGGACTCAAACGACTCCAGGTCGGCCGCCGATTGCAGGCTGACGGTCGCCGCCGCGCCGCTGGAGCGCCAGTCCTCCCAGCGGAGCTCCGCCGCCCGCGCCTCCGCGGACAGCGCCAGGCCGGCTTCGGTCGAGCGCAGCGCAAGCGCGGCGCTGGCGCCCGTAAGGACGTAAACCCCTGACTGAGTGGTCGTGCGGGGTAGGGCGGCCTGCGCCGTCCAGTCGCGTCCAAACCGGCCCGACGAGGTCACCGAAAACGGCAAGGTCCCGAACGGCGTCTCCAGAACGAGGGAGCCGCCGGAGATGTCCAACCCCATGTCGGGCAGTTCAGGCCGCGGACCCGGCGCTGCGCCGCTCGGCCGCAGCGGCCCGAACGCCATGCCATCCTCAGAGGCCCGCAGCCGGGCAACCGGGTCTGAAATCCGCAGATGATCGAGCCGCGGCCGCAGCCACGACCAGGCGATGTCCGCTTCAAGCCTCGGCGAGGAGAAATACGGGTCCGAGGGCGGCCCAAGCGTCAGATTCGCCGCCCGGATATGGGAAAAATCGAGCGTCAGCAGGTCGAAATCGCTCTGCAGCCCCATGGCCGCCAAGCGCGAGCGCACAAAAGCTTCCGCTAGGGGAAGGCGGAAGAACCAGGCCGTCGCCAGGGTCGCGGTGAGCACCACCAGCGCCCCGGCCGCCAGCCGCAGTCCGGCGCCCCTTTTAGGCGCAGGCGGCCGTTCGCCCCGATCGGGGGCGGCGGCGTGGCTTGACGCTGCCTCGGCTTCGACCAAGTTGTCCGCCATGAGCGCCTTTCTGGCGTAAGGTTTGCTCCCTCGAATCACGGAATGGGCGAGTAGCGTCGATTCGGGGTCAATAACGTTTTTTATTGGTTTTGAGGGCGATATTCAGGCGGCGCCGGCCCGGCGACCGGGCGGGACAGCCTTCAGCGGACGAACAGCACGCAGTGACGGGGTCATTCAATCTCCTTTCCTCGTACTCCGTTTGGAGGACGATCGCTGGCGGCGCGCTGGCGGCGGCGCTGGCCGTGGGCGCTGGCTGGGCCTTCAGCGAGGGCGCGATCGTCGGCCCGTCGGCGGCTGAGCTGGAGGCCCGCCGCGCGGCCCAGGAAGCCATCGATCTTCAGACCCAGCACGCCGCCTTCACCGGCGCGTTTCAATCCCAGGAGGCCCGTGCGGTCTCTGTCCAGCGCGGCCAGACGCTGGCGTCCATTCTGGTCGATGCCGGCGCGAGCCCGGCTGAGGCCCAGGCGGCCCTGGTCTCGATGGGCGCGGTGTTCGATCCGCGCCTGATCCGTCCGGGTCAGGAAATTCAGTTGTCGTTCGAGCATGCCGGAGGCGGGGCCCAGCTGTGCGGCATCGCCTTCCGCTCGCAGCCCGGCGCGACCGTGGTGGTCAGCCGTGGCGCCGAGGGCGCCTACGCCGCCCGCGAAGTGCTGATGCCGCTCACCTTCGAGATCGCGCGCATTTCCGCGGCCGTGGAAGGATCGCTGTACGACAGCGCGCTGCGCCTCGGCGCCACCAGCCGCGAGGTCGAGGCGCTCGCCGACGCGTTCGCGTTCGATGTCGACTTCCAGCGCGACGTGCGCCCCGGCGACGGCTTCGAACTCGTGTTCGAGCGTTTCTATGATGAAGACGGCGCCACCGTGCGCACCGGCGATCTGTTGTTCCTGGCGCTCGAAACGCGCCGCGGCCCGCGTGAATTTTATCGCTTCCAAGCGCCCGGCGATCGCAATGCCGATTGGTATGACGGCGACGGTAAGAGCGCGCGCAAATTCTTGATGAAGACGCCGATCAACGGCGCGCGGCTGTCGTCAGGCTTCGGCATGCGCCGCCATCCGATCCTCGGCTTTTCGCGTCTACATCAGGGCACGGATTTCGCCGCCCGCAGCGGCACGCCGGTGATGGCCGCCGGCGAAGGCACAGTCGTGCGCGCGGGATGGTTCGGCACTTACGGCAATTATGTGCGCATTCGTCATACCGACGGCTATGAGACCGCCTACGCACACCTCTCGCGCATCCCGCGCGGCGTGCGCCCCGGCGTCGGCGTGCGCCAGACGCAGGTGATTGGCTATGTCGGCACCACCGGCCGTTCGACCGGGCCGCACCTGCATTACGAAGTGATTTATCGCGGCCGCGCCATGAACCCGATGAGCCTGCGCGTGCCCACCGGCCGCAATCTGAGCGGCCGCGATCTGGAGCTGTTCCAGATGGAGCGCGATCGCATCGATCGCCTGCGCCGCGCCCGCGATGCGCAGGAAGAGGCGGCCTTGCGCGCCGGCGCGCTGCGCTCGGCCTCACTGCGCGGCTCCCTGCGCGACACCTGAACGTCACCCTGGCGGATTTTGCTCAAATCCTGGCGCGGTGATGAGGCCCTTCGCCCAGCCTTGCGCGCTGCGCGTCCACACCTGCACCGCGGGTGACAGCCCTGCGGACTCGTCGAGCGTCCCGACCTTGATCGCCACCATCCCGTTGGCGAGCCGCGACGCGATCGGGCAGCCGCAGGATGGACAGAACATGCGGTCCACCGCGCCGCCGCTTTCACCCTTGTCGGCATAGGTGACGACCGGGCCCGTCACCGAAAACGCAGGCCCTGGAACCATTGCGTTGACGGTGAACGCCGAGCCGCTGGTCTTCTGGCAATGCGTGCAATGGCACACTGCCGTCACGAGGGGCGCGCCCTGGGCTTCGTAGCGCACCGCGCCGCACAAACATCCGCCCTTCATCCTCGCCTCCGCATTGCTTTTTGCCGTTGGAGGCGCACGCTACGCCAAACGCAGGGATCGCGCGACACCGCGCCGTTCAAGAAAAAAGGGCAGGCGCGCATGGGCGAACACATCAAGGGCAAGGTCATCGCGGTCACTGGCGCGGCGCGCGGCTTTGGCCGCCTGATCTGCGAGAAGGCCGCCGCGATGGGCGCGCGCATCGCCGCCGCCGACATCGACGAAGCCGAACTCACCGCCGTCGCCAGCGCCGTCGCAGCGAGCGGCGGAAGCATCATAGCGCGGCGCGCCGACGTCACGGCGTTGCAGGACACGAAAGCTCTGGTCGAAGCGGCGGTCACGGAATTCGGCGCGCTGGACGTGATGATCAACAATGCCGGCGTCATGCCGCTGGCGTTCTTCGCCGATCACGCCGCTGCGGAACGCGCTTGGGATCGCTGCATCGACATCAACATCAAGGGCACGCTGAACGGCATCATCGCCGCCCATGACCAGATGATCGCGCAGGGCCGCGGCCACGTGATCAATCTGTCTTCCATCTACGGCAATTATCCCGTCGTCGGCGCCGGCGTGTACGGCGCGACGAAAGCGGCGGTGAATTTCCTCTCCCATGCGCTGCGTGTGGAATCGCAAGGCCGCATCAAGGTGACGACCATCCGCCCCACCGGCGTGCCCGCGACCAATCTGTCCTCCGGCATCGTCAACATGGACGCGGTGGTCGGCATTCTGGGCCAGAAGGCGCAAACCTATCTGCCCGAGCTCCAGGCGGTCGCCAGCGGGCAGGGCAACGGCGCGCGGCTCGATCCCAACCGCATGGACTATATCGCGCTCGATCCCACGTTTATCGCCGACGCCGTGATCCACGCCATCGATCAGCCCTGGGGCGTGTCGCTGTCGGATATCACCGTGCGCGCGTCCGGCGACGAATACATTTTGTGATCGCGCGCCTTGCGCTGCCGCAAGGCAGGGCCGGTAAGCTCGCGCCAACTTGCCAACGGAGGATCCCGCATGGCCAAAGCCGCGTCCAACGTCACCTACCGCCTCGCGCCGGAAGACGAGCATCCCCACGATCCGGGCGCTGCGAAGAACTACAACGAGAGCATGTATTTCAACGCGTTCGATCCGGCGCGCAAAATGGGCGGCTGGTTCCGCATCGGCAATCGCCCGAACGAGCGCTACGCCGAAGTCAGCGTGTGCGTGTATCTGCCAGACGGCCGCGTCGCCTTCACCTTCGCCAGGCCTGAAATCCACGACAACGCCGCGCTCGATGCCGGCGGCTTGAAGATCGACGTGGTCGAACCTTTCAAACGCCTCGACGTCACCTATGAAGGCAAGGCGCTGGTGTTGGCGCAACCCCACGACATGGCCGATCCGAAGCAGGCCTATCTCAACAACCTACGCGCGGCGTGTTCGGTGCGCCTGCGGTTCACGGGGCTTTCGCCGATGTATGGCGGGGAAGCCGTGAACGCTGACGGGTCACCTATCGCCGTCGATCCCGAAAAATCCTTCGCCAAGGCGCACTATGAGCAGCATTGCGCCGCCGAAGGCGAAATCACCGTCGGCGACGAGCGCTTTCCGATCTCGGGCTACGGCCTGCGCGATAAATCCTGGGGCCCGCGCTACTGGCAGGCGATCGAATGGTATCGCTGGTGTCCGATGAATTTCGGCCCCGATTTCGGCATGATGCTTTCGGTGATCGGCGACGGCAAAGGCGGCGCGCATCAAGGCGGCATGGTGTTTCGCGACGGCGTCTACGATCTGATTTCGGAATGCCGGATCGACAGCGATTGGGACGAAAACGACTATCAAACCGGGCTGCGCGCGTCAGTCCGCACCGAAGCCGGCAAATCCTATGAGATCAGCGGCCGCGTGCTTTCGCTGATCCCGCTGCGCAACCGGCGCAATTCGCCCGATGGCGTGGATCTCAACACGCGCATCACCGAAGGCTTCACCGAGTATCGCTGCGGCGATCTCATCGGCTACGGCATGAGCGAGTATCTCGACCAGATTGTCGACGGCCGCGCGCTTGGACGCGTCGCGGGATATTAAGCCGCGACGCTCGCTTCCTGCGGATCGCGCAGCACATAGCCGCGGCCCCACACGGTCTCGATGTGGTGCTCTCCGCCGGTCGCGGCGGCGAGCTTCTTGCGCAGCTTGCAGATGAAGACGTCGATGATCTTCAGCTCCGGCTCGTCCATGCCGCCATAGAGATGATTGAGGAACATCTCCTTGGTCAGCGTCGTCCCCTTCCGCAAAGAAAGCAGTTCGAGCATCTGATACTCTTTCCCCGTCAGATGCACGCGCTGGCTGTTCACTTCCACGGTCTTGGCGTCGAGATTGACGATCACGTCGCCGGTCTTGATCGTGGAGTGGGCATGGCCCTTCGAACGCCGCACGATGGCGTTGATGCGCGCCACCAGCTCGTCCTTGTTGAAGGGCTTGGTCATGTAGTCGTCGGCGCCGCCGCCCAGGCCGCGCACCTTCGTCTCGATATGTTGCTCGCCCGAAAGGATGAGAATCGGTGTATCGATCCGCGCGACGCGCAATTGCTTGAGCACGTCCAGGCCGTGCATGTCGGGCAGCGTCAGGTCGAGGAGGATGATGTCGTAATCATAGAGCTTGCCGAGGTCGATGCCTTCCTCGCCAAGATCGGTCGCGTAGACGTTCAGCCCCTCGGACTTTAAGAGCATCTCGATGCCCTGAGCGGTTGCTGGATCGTCCTCGATCAACAAAACGCGCATTTCGCCCTCGTTTCTGTTGCGCAGCCCCTTGCGCAAGATGAGTAAAGGTTAAGACGACTCAGGCTTGGCCGAACCGTCTGAAGGAATAGTTAACAGGTCAACGAATTCGGCAAGAATGTGAATCTTCGTTCCGCCGTCGCACCAAAACTTTCTGCAGATAAGTGATTTAGCGGTCCGCGGCGGCGTCCCAGCTGTGCAGCGCTAACACATTGCTAACGGCTTCGCCTCAAGTCGAAACCTGTGTTTGCGTTGTCTGAAGATCGCCCGTTGCGGCGTCTCGCCGAAGAGATCGAAGCGCTGGAGACGCGCGCGCTCTATGGCCGCGTCACCGGGCTCAATGGCCTCTCCATCGAAGCGACGGGCCCGTTGGAGGGACTGGCGATCGGCGGGCGCGCGATGATCGAAGGGCCGGCCGTCGTTCGCGCCGAAATCGTCGGTTTCAGGGGTGATCGCGCCATCCTCACGCCGTTTGACTCCACTGAAAACCTCCGGCCCGGCGCGCGTGTGCGCTTATCAGGCGCGGCGCCCATGGTGCGTCCCGGCGCGGGCTGGCTGGGTCGCGTGGTCGACGCGTTCGGCGCGCCGCTCGACGGTTTGGGACCGCTGGAGGAGGGCCTCGTCGCACGTCCCGTGCGCGCGTCGCCGCCGCCGGCGCATGCACGCGCGCGCGTCGGTGAACGGCTCGATCTGGGCGTGCGCGCGTTGAATCTCTTCGCCGCGGTTTGCCGCGGTCAGCGCATGGGCATTTTCGCGGGCTCCGGCGTCGGCAAATCGGTGCTGCTGTCCATGCTCGCGCGCAACGCCGCAGTGGATGTGATCGTCATCGGCATGATCGGCGAGCGCGGCCGCGAGGTGAAGGAATTCCTGGAGGATACGCTCGGCCCCGAAGGACGCGCGCGCAGCGTTGTGGTCGTGGCGACTTCAGACGAAGCCGCCGCCAAGCGCAGGCTGGCGCCGCACATGGCGTGTGCGATCGCCGAACATTTCCGCGATGAGGGCAAGCAGGTTCTCCTGCTGCTCGATAGCGTCACGCGGTTCGCGATGGCGTCGCGCGAAATCGGCCTCGCCGCCGGCGAACCGCCGACGACGAAGGGGTATACGCCGTCGGTCTTCGCCGACCTTCCAAAACTTCTGGAGCGCGCCGGTCCCGGCCGCGAGCATTCCGTTCAAGGCTCAATCACCGGACTTTTCACCGTGCTCGTCGATGGCGACGATCACAACGAGCCGATCGCCGACGCCGTGCGCGGCATCTTGGACGGCCACATCGTGATGGAGCGCGCCATCGCCGAACGCGGCCGTTATCCCGCGGTGAACGTGCTGAAATCCATCTCGCGTCTCATGCCGATGTGCCATGCCGCGGAAGAGAACGCGCTCGTCGCCAAGGCCCGCGCGCTGATGAGCGCGTATCAGAACATGGAAGAGCTGATCCGCATCGGCGCCTACCGGCCCGGATCGGACGCCGAACTCGATGAAGCCATTCGCCTGCGCGGCCCCTTGGAAGCGGTGCTCGCGCAAGGCCGTGAAGACAGCGCGACCATAGAACAAAGCTTTGCGGCGCTGGCGCACGCGCTCAACGGGGAGGGCGCATGAAAACCATCGCGACACTCATTCGCTTGGCCAAGCGCGAGGTCGATCAATTGATGCGCCTTTTGGCTGACGCGGAAGGCCGGCGCGCCGCCGCCGATGCGCGCATTGCAGCGCTCGATGCGCGCGTCGTCGTCGAACAGGGCATCGCCGCGCAAAGCGCTATGGGTGGCGCGGCCTATGGCGCGTTCGCCTTCGCCGCGCGGGAGGATCGCGCAGCGCTTGTGCGCGACGCGGAGTATTGCGCCGCTGAAGTCGATCACATGCGCGCGCTGTTGGAGGCGGCCTACGCGGAGTTGAAAAAGCTGGAGAAGCTTGCGGAATGGGGCGCTGAACGCCGCGCCGCCGATGCGCTCAAGCGCGAAAACGCAACCTTCGACGAAACCGCGATCACGCGCGCCGCACGCGAGGGCTAATCCGCCGCCTTCGGCAAGTCCGCGCACAGCGCTACGGCGCGGTTCAATGCGGCGCCGGCGCGCTCCGCGGCGTTCGCGCCGCGGAGGAGATCGCTAGCCCGCGCCGCAAGGCCAAAGAAGCCTTCCGTTCTCCATGCAAATCCGTCCGGCGGCGCGGGCAGCGCGCGCGACGGCGCCGCCGGGTAGACGGTGACATAGAGATAGGGCTGATCGTAAAACGCATCGTCTGGCGCAAGGCCAAGCGTCAGCAGGCGGCCGCCTTCCAGTGCGATGGTCCGCGCCATGTCGAAATGGTGCGGCCAGAGGCGAATTGCGCTGATTGCGCCCGTAGGCGGCGCAACGCCTTCAAGCAGCAGCGCCGCATTCGCATAATACCGCATCAGCTCTTCTGTTTCCGCCACTGGCGGCGACGCGGAATTCTCCGGCGGCAGGTCGTCCGCATGAGGCAGCGCAACGTTTAGCGGCAGCGCTTCAGCGCCAAGGCTGCGCATCGCCAGCGGCAATTCCTCCGCCAAGTCCGTTTCTTCACGGCCAACAAGATTGAATACATTGTTGGGGCGCGCAGGATTGCCCAGCCAAAGCTGATCTAAAAGCGGCGCATAGCGCACCGTCAAACGCGGCGCGACGATCGTGAAGTGAGCGGGAATGGTTTCGCCGAGCGCGATGTGCGGCGCGGCTTCCGGTTCGTCGGCAAGTGAACTCACCGGCGCATCGGACCAGCACAGCGCGGTGTGCATGTCATCCGCTTGCGCGGGCAGATAGGCGTGCGCGAACCGCGCCAGCCATTGCGCGCGCCGATGCACACGCCGCCGCGCTTCGCAAAGGGCGTTGGGCGCAACGCCTCCAAGCGTCGCCCAAGCCTGTTTCATGGGCGCACTTCAGGTCTCGGCATGGCACACCGCCTCGATCTTGTTGTGATCGGGATCGCGAATGAACGCGGCGTAGTAGGAGGGGTGGTATTCCGTGCGCAGCCCCGGCCGGCCGTCTTCCGCGCCGCCTTGATCGAGCGCCGCGAGATAGAATGCGTCCACCGCCTCGCGGGTCGCTGCAGTGAATGCAATGTGCACGCCATTGCCCATGCTGGCCGGCTGGCCGTTGATGGGAAACTGGATCCAAAAGGTCGGCTTGTCGGGCGTATCGCCGTAACCGACGCCCACCAGCTGGCCGTTGATCTCCACCGGATACACCGGCTGCATGCCGAGCGGCGCGAGTACGGCATCATAGAACGCCTTCGCGCGCTGCATGTTGGTGACGCCGATGGAGATGTGATCGAGGGCCATGCGCGCTCCTTACGTGTGCGCCTGAAAATGATCGATCGTGCGCTGCAGCGCCAGATCGCGGCTTTCGGCGTGAAAGTCGGCGCTGCCTTCGCGGCAGAAGCCGTGGCCCGCTTCATAAAGAAAAACAGGCACGTTTGGATACGCCGTGCGCACCTTGTCGACTTCACTCAAAGGGATGCCGCCGTCATTGCGCCCATAGTGAAGAATGATGGGAACCTTCGGCGCATCGCCCAGGAGCTGGTTGATCAGCCGGCCATAAAATCCGCTGGCGGCCGCAAGCCCCGTGCAGCGCGCCGCAGCGAGCCACGCCATCGCGCCGCCATAGCAGAACCCCGTCGCATAGACCGGCCCTTGCAGAGCGTCGATACAGGCCTGCAAATCGCCCGCGGCTTGCGCCATCGGCGTCGCCTGCGCGGCCTCGATTCCGCGCTTGATGCCGTCCTGATCGTGACCGGCGTGAAAGCCGTGCGCCACCCGGTCGTAGAGCGAAGGCGCAATGGCGTCATAGCCGCGCGCAGAAAAGGTCGCGCACATCGCTTTGATGTGGTCGGTGATGCCGAAGATTTCCTGGGCGACGACCACGCCGCCGCGCCGGCTGCCCTGCGCGTCGCAGCGATAGGCGGTGAAGCTGAACCCGTCGTGCGGACTGGTGAGCGTGACGTCCATGGCCATCTCCCCGCGGCCTGAGCACGGCTCTCCATGGCCCATTGCGCCGGCGTTGGAAAGCGTGCCGCCACGCGAACGTGATCGGTGAATTGCGATCAGACGCCATGGACCGTGGAAGCGCCGCTGCGCTAAGCTTTCGCCATGGGAAGAAACGCGCGCCATGTAGCGGTCGCTTCAGTCTTTTTGGCATGCGTCGCGCTCGTCGCGTCTGCGTCCAATGGCTGGACGCAAGAGCCCGCGGTGATTGTTCCGATCACGCCCGAAGCGGATCTGGAGATTGTCGTCGAGACGCAGACCGGCATCGACGAAACGGGCAGGGTCACCGCGCCCGTGCTGGTCAATGGCGAAGGACCGTTTCGCTTTTTCGTCGATACCGGCGCCAACAGCAGCGCTTTGTCCGATCGCTTGGCGGAACGCCTGGGTCTGCAAGTGGCCGGAGAAATGCGCGTCCACGGCTTGGCCGGCGCGATCATCGCTCCGACGGCGCACGTTGGTTCGCTGGAATCCGGCGCCATCGGGCTTGGCGACGTGCGCCTGCCGATCCTTTCCGGCGGCGCCTTCGGCCGCGCCGCCGGCGTTTTGGGCGTTGAGGCCATGGCCGATCGCCGCCTGACGATCAATTTCACCGAGCGCTCCATGCGCATCGCCCGCTCTTCGCGCCGCGCGCCGGGCCAGGATTGGCGCAGCGTGCGCGCCGAGTTTCGCTTGGGCCTCCTCGTCGTTGCGCGCGGCTCAATCGACAATACGCCCGTCAATGTCATCATCGACACCGGCGCCGACACCTCGTTCGGCAATCAGGCCTTGGCGACCGCGCTGGAAAGCGCCAGCACACGGCGCGTGCAGCGCTTCGAGGTCGTCGGCTCCGCCTTCGGGCCAGACATCATCATCGATCAATTGCTGTTCGTGTCGCGCATGCGCATGGGCGATATGGAGGCGACGTCCTTTCCCGTGCTGATCAGCGATCTGCACATTTTCGACGTTTGGCAATTACAGCACGAGCCGACCATCCTGCTCGGTATGGACGTACTGAGCAAAACCCACGCGCTGGCGATCGACTACGGCCACGCGCGGCTCTACTTCCTCCCGCGTGGCGGCGGATTCAGGCGTTAAACCGGAAATGCATCACGTCGCCATCGCGGACGACGTAGTCCTTGCCTTCCAGCCGCATCTTGCCGGCGTCCTTCGCGCCTTGTTCGCCATTGAACTTGACGAAATCGTCATAAGCGATCGTTTCCGCGCGAATGAAGCCTTTTTCGAAATCGGTATGGATCACGCCTGCGGCTTGCGGAGCGGTGTCGCCGCGATGGATCGTCCACGCGCGCGCCTCTTTCGGCCCCACCGTGAAATATGTCTGCAGGCCCAACAGCGCGTAGCCCGCATGGATCAGCTTTGACAGTCCCGGCTCATCGAGCCCGGCCGCGGCGAGATACTCGGCCTGTTCCGCATCATCGAGCGCGGCGAGTTCCGCCTCCAATTGCGCGCAGATAACGACGCACGCAGCGCCTTCCTGCGTCGCGCGCTCCGCCACGCGTGCGCTGTGCGCATTGCCGGAGGCGGCGTCGCCTTCATCGACATTGCACACGAACATGACTGGCTTGGCCGTCAGCAATTGCAGCATGGCGAACGCCTTTTGCTCGTCGTCCGCGACGGCCGCCGCCCGCGCGGGCTTGCCGTCTTCCAGAAGCGCCTTGGCGCGCAGCACCAGATCGAGCGTGAGCTTGGCCTCCTTGTCGCCGCCCTTGGCCTTCTTCTCCAGATTGGCGATGCGCTTTTCCAGGCTTTCCAGATCGGCGAGCATCAGCTCTGTCTCGACCGTCTCAAGGTCGGCAATCGGATCCACGCGCCCTTCGACATGGGTGATGTCGTCGTTCTCGAAACAGCGCAGCACGTAAACGATGGCGTCGGTCTCGCGGATATTGGCGAGAAAAGCATTGCCGAGTCCTTCGCCCTTGGATGCCCCACGCACCAGGCCGGCGATGTCGACAAAGTTCATGCGCGCGGGAATGATCTCCTTCGATTTCCCGATCTCGGCGAGCTTGAAGAGGCGCGGCTCGGGCACTGCGACTTCCCCGACATTCGGTTCAATCGTGCAGAACGGATAATTCGCCGCCTGCGCGGCGGCGGTGCGCGTCAACGCGTTGAACAGCGTCGACTTGCCCACATTCGGTAGCCCCACAATGCCGCACCGAAATCCCATGCTTGAATCGTCCTTGCGCGAAACCGCGCTGCATATCGCCCGCGGCGGCGCCTGTATACCGCGCGTGTGGATAAACGCTTGGCGTCCGCTGCGAACACATGTACCCGCGAAGCGTGTGGGGTCTTTATGCGAGCTGGAGAGCAGGCATGGGACGAGCGCGGACTTGGCATACGCACGCCTACGATGTCATCGAGGAGGCGTTCACTGAGCCTCCAGCGGCCCGCCGCCGCCGGCTGAACAAGGCGGCGAAGGACGGCAAGAAGGCGCAGGTCGTCGATCGATCCGGCTCCGCCGCGCATCTCGAACATTCGGCCAAGCAATTGAAGAGCGCGAATGCGGAAGCGCGCGTTTTGCGCGTGCCGCACTGGGATATGCGCAAGGCTGAAGAGGCCATGCGCAAGGCTGGCGTAAACGGAATCGTCTCCAATCTCTGCGGCGCCAGCCGCAAGCAGGTGCGTGGACTCTAGCGCCCTGTGGCCACTGCGTTGGCTGCAAGATCGCGCCAGATCCGCGCTTCGGTCCGCAGCGCGCGGTTGATCTTGGAGAACCGGCGCTCGACTTCCTCCAGCCCCGTGCGCGCGTCGTCCATGCGGCCCGCGCGCACCAGAAACGCCACGTATCGCCCCGCGGCCTCCAGGCCCGGCAGGCGATCGGCCGCATAGCGATACGGCCCGTCCGCTTCATTGAACCGGCCCAGCCCCTCATAGGCGCGCGCGAACGCCAGCGCGGCGGCGGGCGTATGGCCTTCGGAACCGAGCTTCTCCAGCGCCTCCAAGCGGTCCAGCGCATCCTGGTGCCGGTCCAGCTCCAACAGCGCCAGCGCGTGGCCCATCAGCACGGCGGGGTCATCTGCGAAATGGCCGGTGGCGCTCTCCCGCCACAGCGTTTCCGCTTCCTGCCACTTGTTGAGCGCTTCCGCCGCGCGCGCCAGCCGCATGCGGTTGCCGACCGTCGGCGTGTCCTGCAGCGCCGCCTTGGCCAGCCGATAATCCTTTTCCGGATCGAGCGCGTTCTGCGCCGCCTTGCCGAAGCGCCGCGCCGTCCCGCCGCCCATCCATTCCGGAACCAGCACCGCGAAAAAATAGAAGATCGGCGCAATCACCGGCCCGATGATGAACAGCCACAGCCAGAACATCTCCCGGCCCGTGCGCACCACATGGATGCCGCACAACAGGGAAGGCAGGTAAGTGGCGATCAGGATCAGCATCGCGGCTGACCTAAGCGTCCCACGGCGTCAGCGCAATCATGCGTCCTGCGGCGGCGTCTGGCGCGGATTGGCCTTTTCCGCCGGCGCCAGGCGCATCACTTCGGCCTGATACTTGTCGTCTTCGCCGCGCGCTAGAAACGGCGCCGCGGCGGCGACCGCCTCGATCAGCTTGTCCACCCAGCCCGCGTCTGCCTTGGCGAAATCGCTCAGCACATAGCCGTGCACCTGATCCTTGTGGCCCGGATGGCCCACCCCCAGGCGCGCGCGGCGAAACCCTTCGCCCACCGGAGACGCGATGATCGAGCGGATGCCGTTATGTCCGGCCGCGCCGCCGCCGGTCTTCATGCGAAAGCGTCCCGGCGCGAGATCGATCTCGTCGTAAAACGCCACCACGCCGAGCGGCGCAATCTTATGGAACCGGGCGGCCTCGCCGACGCTGCGCCCGCTCTCGTTCATGAAGGTTTGCGGCTTCAGCGCTAGACACCGCACGCCGTCGATCGCGCCCTCGGCGATCTCGCCCTGGAACTTCTTGCGCCAAGGGCCGAAGCCATGCCGCCGCGTAATCGCGTCGATCGCCATGAAGCCGATATTGTGCCGGTTGCCGGCGTATTTCGGGCCTGGATTGCCGAGGCCGGCGAGCAGGAGCATGGCGACAACTCAGGCCCCGCCGCAACCGGCGGAGCGGATCAGGGCGCCTTCGGCGCGTCTTCGCTGGCCGCGGTTTCCGTGGCCTCGTCTTCCGCATCCGCCTTGCCGCCGCGCCCGGCGATCGTCGCTAGCGTGAAGTCGCGGTCGCGGATGGTGGGACGCGCGCCGTCCGGCAGCGCCACCGACGAAATGTGCACGACATCGCCGATATTGAGCCCGGAAAGGTCGATGGTGATCGCTTCGGGAATGGCGTTCGCCTTCACCCGCAGGTTCACCGTGTGGCGCACGATGTTGAGCGCGCCGCCGCGCTTCAGGCCGGGCGAGGCTTCATGATTGATGAAGTGCAATGGCACATCCACCGTGATCACGGAGTTTTCCTCCACGCGATACAAATCGACATGGATCGGCGCGTCCGTGACCGGGTGAAACTGGATGTCGCGCGGAATGACCGGCTGGCGCTCGCCGCGGTGATCGATCTCCACCATGTGGGCGATGAACTTGCCCGAACGCAGCGCCCGGTCGACCTCAACAAACTTCAGCGAAATCGGCACCGCCCCGCGGGGACCGCCGTAAAGCACGCCCGGCAGCAGGCCGTTATTGCGGGTGGTCCGGGACGCGCCCGTGCCCGTCTGCTCACGCTGTTCAACGCTCAGTACAATGCCCGCCACGGGAAACGCCCCTGAAAATTCTGGTCTGGCCGGAAAAAGGAAAGGCGGGTGTCTAGCGGAAAGGGTCCTGGAAAGCAATCTTCGAACGCGGCGACCCCGGTCACGCCACGCACCCCAAAAAAAAGCCATCCGAAAGGCGATCGCGCATGCGGCGGGCCGAAGCCGGGCGTAGGCTCGCAGCGCCGCAGCGGAGGGGAGGCTCACCCATGCTGAACAATTGGCCGCGTTGGATCGTCTTTCTGGCCGCCGCGATCGCCAATCGCTGGCCCTGGCTGCGCCGCATCGTCAACCGCGCGGCGGTCAACTCGGCGGTCAATTCCGCGCGCCGGCGCCCGCACATCTACTCCACCTACCATGATTACGTGTCCTGGACGTCGCTGACCGACCAGACCTGGAGCGCCAGGCACCTGCCGCCGGGGCCGGTCCGGGAAAACCCCACGCCGGAAGCGATCCTTCCGCTGTTCCAGCGTACTCAGGGGCAGGTGCTGTCGGACAAGTCCACCTGCCTGTTTCCCGCCTTCGCGCAATATCTGACCGACGGCTTCATCCGTACGCGCATGCCCCGAAGCGACGAGCCGGTCGCGCTGCGCCGCCGCAACACTTCCAATCACAATATCGATCTGTGCCCGCTCTATGGCCGCACGCCGGAACAGACGCTGGCGCTGCGCGCGCGCGATGAAACGCAAGGCCGCCGCGGCCGTCTCAAGAGCCAGATCGTGGAAGGCGAAGAATACGCGCAATTCCTGTTCGACGCCGCTGGCGTCATGAAGCCGGAATTCGCCGCGCTCGATGAACCGCTGGGGCTGAACAATGTCGTCGATCCGGTGCAGCGCGGCCGGCTGTTCGCCGTCGGCGGCGACCGCGTCAACACGGTGCCGCAGGTGGCCACGATCAACACGCTGTTTCTGCGCGAACACAATCGCGTCGCCGCCGCCATCGAACGCGGCCATCCCACGTGGGATGACGAACGCGTGTTTCAAACCGCACGCAACGTGGTGGTCGTTTGCTTCATCAAGATCGTGGTGGAGGACTACATCAACCACATCTCGCCGACGCCCTTTAAGCTCTACGCCGAACCGTCGATCGCCTGGCTCGCGCCCTGGAACAAGCCCAACTGGATCACCGCGGAATTCAGTCTGCTCTACCGCTGGCACGCGCTGATACCCGATGACATGGTCTGGAGCGGAACGCCCGTGCCCGTCCGACAAACGTTCATGAACAATGGCTATCTGCTCGATGCAGGCCTTGCCCGCGCCATCACGGACCTGAGCGCGCAGAAAGCCGGCAAGGTCGGCCCGTTCAACACCGCCGAAGCGCTCAAGCATGTCGAACTCGCGTCCATCCAACAGGATCGCGACGCGCGCTTGCAGCCCTACGCCGCGTATCGGGAATACGTGAAGCTGAAGCCGCCGAAGAAATGGCGCCATGTCTCGCGCGACAAGCGCGTGCAGAAATTCCTCTCCGAGGTCTATGCCGATCCGGGCGACATCGATTTCTTCGTCGGGCTGTTCTCCGAGGATTTGGAGATCAATTCGCCGCTGCCGCCTTTAATCCTGAAAATGGTGGCGCTCGACGCGTTCTCTCAGGCGCTCACCAACCCGCTGCTCTCTGAGCACGCCTTCTGCCCGGAAACCTTCTCCGACGAAGGCTGGGAGGTCATCCAATCCACCTCGACCTTGCGCGACGTGCTGGCGCGCAACGCCACTCTCCCCGAAGACGCCTATGTCGGCATGACGCAAAAGACCTGGCGCCATCGCTGGTGGTGATGCGGCGCGCGCCTGCACGCATCAGCTCCGATAATCGCCGTTGATCTCAACATAGCGCTTGGTGAGATCGCACGTGTGCATCACCACGCGGCCTTTGCCCACACCGACATCGACGGCGATATCGAGTTCGGCATTCTTCATGTAGGCGGTCATCTTCGCTTCGTCGTAAGTCTTCGCGGCCAGGCCGTTCTTCGCCGCCCAGTGCGGGCCGAACTTCACCGAAATCTTTTCCCGCGCCATCGGCTGATCGGATCGCCCGACCGCCATGACGATGCGGCCCCAATTGGCGTCTTCGCCGGCGATCGCGGTCTTGACCAGCGGGCTTTCGCAGATCGTGCGCGCGATGATTTTGGCGCTTCTGTCGTCGCGCGCGCCGCTCACCGTCACCTTCACGAGCTTGGTTGCGCCTTCGCCGTCGCGCACGATCTGAATGGCGAGATCGGCAAGCGTCTTGTTCAGCGCCGTGCGAAACGAACTCAGTGCCTCGTCATCGGCCGACGTCACGGGCGCATGGCCCGCTTGCCCGGTCGCGAACAGCAGCACGCAATCGTTCGTCGACCGATCGCCGTCGACGGTGATGGCGTTGAAACTGGACTCCGTCGCCTCGCGCAGCAGCGCTTTCAGAACCGGCGCGGAAAGCGCCGCATCCGTGAACACGAACGCCAGCATGGTCGCCATGTTCGGCGCGATCATGCCGGAGCCTTTCGCGATCCCCGCGATCGAGACCCGCGCATCGCCGATCTTGGTTTTCGCGCCCGCGCCCTTGGCGAACGTGTCGGTCGTCATGATCGCGTCCGCCGCGGCGCGCCAATCCGCAGGCGCCAGCCGCGCGCCCATGGCGGGGAGCACGGCGCGCGCCTTGGCGTCGTCGAGCGGCACGCCGATCACGCCGGTGGATGCAGCGAGCACCTCTTCAGGGGATACGCCGGCGGCCTCCGCCGCCGCTGCAATCGCGCGCCGCGCGGCCGCGTCGCCCACCGCGCCAGTGAACGAGTTCGCGCATCCGGCATTGACCAACAGGCCGCGCGCGCGGCCCTTGCCGGCCTTCAGCGCCGCCTTGCACCAATCGGTGGGCGCCGAGCCCACGGCGTTGGTGGTGAACACGCCGGCCGCGCGGGTCTTTGCCGCACAGCGAAACAATACGAGGTCGGGACGGTCATAGGCGTAATAGCCCGCCCGTCCGATCGCGGCCTCCACGCCGGCGATCTTTGGCACGTCCGGAAAGCGCGCCGGCGCCAGCGGCGAAACAGTGGTCACGCGCATCGGGCGCCTCGGATCAAGGTTGCGGACTGGCGGCGGGCGCGCCGGGCAGAAGAGATGGATCGAGACGCTCGCGCGGCGCTTCCGGCGGACGCTGCGGCGCGGGCCGCGCAGCGCCGGCTTCCGCCGCCGGCGGTGCAGCGCCGGCTTCGCTGCCGGATTCCACCGCGCCCGGACCCATGGGGAAGGGGAACACAGGCGCCTGTCGGGCATCCGCGCTCGGCGGCTGGGCGCCGCCTGGCGCGTCTTCGGGCGCGGTCACCTCTCCCGCCGGCGCCATGCCGGGCTCGGGCGCGGAGCGGATTTCCACCCGCGCGCTGCGCTCGAGCCGCTCGCGAAGCCGGCTCGTCTCCTGGAAGCGCAGCCAGTTCACGATCTGCGGCCGCAGCTCCGCAAAGCTCGGCTGTCCGCGCTCGCGCCGGTCTTCCAGCTTCACCAAATGCCAGCCCACTTCCGTCTGCACCGGCCCCGCGATCTGGCCGATCGGGGTGCCCTCGGCCGCCTCCCGCAACCCGTCGGGCAGGTTATCCAAAAGCGCAAAGCCGAGATCGCCGCCCTCCGAGCCGGACACCCGGTCCGTCGAAAGCTCGAACGCCAGCGCCTCGAACCGCTCGCCCCCCTCCAGCCGCCGCCGCGCCGCCAGCGCGGATTCCCGCGATTCAAACTGGATGTGCCGCAGGTGCACTTCCGTGGGCTCGCCCAATTGCCGCGCATTCTCCCGGTAAAGCCGCTCCAGAACCGCCGGGTCGTTCGCCGCGTCGTCCACTTCGCGCAGGATGACGCGTGCGAGGATTTGCTCGCGGGCGGTTTCCAGCGCGCGGCGCACCTCTGCGGTGCGGTCGAGCCCGCGCCGCTCCGCCTCCATCGCAAACAGCCGCTGCTCGATCAGCGCATTGAGCGCGAGGTGAAAGGCGTCGGAATCCTCCGGCAGATCCTCTCCGTCGCGCGCCATATTGGTTTCCACCGCATAGGCCCGCACATCTTCACGGAAGATCGGCCGGCCGTTCACGGTGGCGGCGACCACCGGGTCTGCGGGACCCGACGACGCGCCTTTCGGGGCGCCGTCGCCGATCAGGCCGCAACCCGAAACGGCCAGCGCAAGCGCCCCTGCAACGCCGTGAACCATACGTCTCAAGAGGACCATGGATCGACCATCCCGCATGTATACGCCTGCTTGATTTTGGACGCTTTTTCGGCGCCTGCGCAGGCGCTCCAATTGACACCGCCCATGGCCGTCCTTAAGTCTCGGCAACGCGCGAGTCGAGGCCCTTTCGCACGCGCGTGGGCTGCGCTTGCTGCATGTTCATACAGTCTCGCGCGCAGTTCGCCAGCGCTCGCAACTTCGCCCTCAACGGCGTGTGTAGGTAGTCTTCGCGCCATGCTCAATCTCGCCAGGAAGGTCTTCGGATCGGTCAATGAGCGCAAAGTGCGCTTCATGCGCGGCGCCGTGAACCGCATCAACGCGCTGGAGCCGAATTTCGAAGCTCTGTCCGACGATGCCCTGCGCAACAAGACCAGCGAATTCCGCCAGCGCCTCGCGCGCGGCTCAAAGCTTGACGACATTCTCCCCGAAGCGTTCGCAACGGTGCGCGAAGCCTCCAAGCGCACGCTCGGCCTGCGCCATTTCGATGTACAGCTGATGGGCGGCATGGTGCTGCACGACGGCAAGATCGCTGAAATGCGCACCGGCGAAGGCAAAACCCTCGTCGCCACGCTGCCGTGCTATCTCAACGCGCTCGAAGGCCGCGGCGTTCACGTCATAACCGTCAACGATTATCTCGCCAAGCGCGACGCGGAATGGATGGGGCAGGTCTACCGGTTCCTCGGCCTCAATATCGGCGTCATCATTCACGGCCTCTACGACAACGAACGCCGCCAAGCCTACGCCGCCGACATCACCTACGGCACCAACAACGAATTCGGCTTCGACTATCTTCGCGACAACATGAAGTATTCGCTGGGCGAGATGGTCCAGCGCGGGCACCGCTACGCCATTGTCGACGAAGTGGACTCCATCCTCATCGACGAAGCGCGCACGCCGCTGATCATTTCCGGCCCCACCGAAGATCGCAGCGAATTCTACCGCTCGATCGATGGCATCATCCCGTTACTGACGGCCGACGATTTCGAGATCGATGAAAAGCAACGCTCGGTGACCTTCACCGAAACCGGTTCGGAGCGCATCGAGGATTTGCTGGTCCAGCACGGCCTGCTGCAGGGCTCGCTGTACGAGCCCTCGAACATCTCCGTCGTGCACCACGCCAATCAGGCGCTGCGCGCGCACAAGCTGTTCCATCGCGACAAAGACTACATCGTCAAGGACGGCGAAGTCGTTCTCATCGATGAATTCACCGGCCGCATGATGCAGGGCCGGCGCCTAAGCGAAGGTCTGCACCAGGCGATCGAAGCGAAGGAACAGTCCGAGATCCAGCCGGAAAACCAGACGCTCGCCTCGATCACCTTCCAGAACTATTTCCGGCTTTACGACAAGCTCGCCGGCATGACCGGCACGGCCGCGACCGAAGCCTCCGAATTCCATGAAATCTACAAGCTGGACGTGGTGGAGATTCCCACCAACCGCAAAGTCCAGCGCATGGACATCGACGACGAAGTTTACCGCACCGCGAAAGAAAAAAACAAAGCGATCCTGGACGACATCCTCGCCACGCACCGCCGCGGTCAGCCTGTCCTCGTCGGCACCGTCTCGATCGAAAAGAGCGAGCAGCTCTCCAACCTCTTGAAGCAGGGCGGTGTGCCGCACCAGGTGCTCAACGCACGCTATCACGAGCAGGAAGCCCAGATCGTGGCGCAGGCCGGCATTCCCGGCGCGGTGACGATCGCCACCAACATGGCCGGCCGCGGCACCGACATTCAGCTCGGCGGCAATCTCGACATGCAGCTGCGCGCTGCCCTCAAGGGCGGCGAAACGCCCGAACAGATTGCCGAGATCAAGGCCCGCCTCGCGCGCGAAATCGAAGCCAAGAAGCAAGTCGCACTCGCCGCCGGCGGCCTCTACGTGTTGGGCACCGAACGCCACGAAAGCCGCCGTATCGACAACCAGCTGCGCGGCCGAACGGGCCGTCAGGGCGATCCCGGCAAGTCGAAATTCTACATCTGCCTGGAAGACGATCTCCTGCGCATCTTCGCTGCCGACCGGCTTGATGCAATCATGCGCGGACTGGGCATCCAGGAAGGCGAGGCGATTGTTCACCCCTGGATGAACAAGGCGCTGGAGACCTCGCAGCGCCGCGTCGAGCAGCGCAATTTCGAGATCCGCAAGAACTTGTTGAAGTACGACGACGTCATCAACGATCAGCGCAAGGCCATCTTCGAGCAGCGCATCGAATTCATGCGCACCGCCGATGTGGCGCCGATCATCAAGGACATGCGCCACGACGTGGCCGAGCGGCTTGTCTCGCGCCACATGCCGGAGAAGTCCTATCCCGAACAATGGGACGTCGCGGGCTTGAGCGAAGAGGCCGCGGAAATCTTCGGTCTCATCCTGCCGATCGAGGATTGGGCGCGGGAAGAAGGCGTCGATCAGGCCGATATTCTCGAGCGCCTGCTCAAAGAAGCCGATCGCGGTTACGCCGCCAAGGCCGCCACGCTCGGGCCTGAGCGCTTGCGCGCCATCGAAAAGCAAATCCTGCTATCGGTGGTCGACATGCGCTGGCGCGAGCACCTCTCGCTGCTCGACCATTTGCGCTCTGTGATCCACCTGCGCGGGTACGCGCAGCGCGATCCGCTGAACGAGTTCAAGACCGAAGCCTTCACGCTGTTCGAGCGCATGCTGTTGGATTTGCGCACGTCCGTCACGCGGATGCTGATGCGCCTGCAGATCGGCGCGCCGGAGCAGGACGTCGCGCCCCAGCAGCCCACGCAACTGCACGAAATTCATCGCGATCCCGTCACCGGCGAGAACGAGATGGACGACGCTCCGCCGCCGCCGTCGCAAGGCTTCGACCGCGCCGATCCGCGCACCTGGGGCAAGATTTCGCGCAACGCGCCGTGTCCATGCGGCTCCGGCAAGAAGTACAAGCAGTGCCACGGCGATGTCGGCGGCGCAGTGGCCAGAGGCTAGCGCCGGATTGCGCAACGAATCCAGCTGCAACGATTATGCTCGGCCCTGGCGAAAGCCAGGGCCCTTCATTTGATGTGACCCTACACGCCACCCTCCGCGCCTTGCCGCCAACCTTTTCCGAAGACGTGGTCGCGGCAATCGATGTGCGGCTTGGCAGCATCTGCGCGTCACAACGCGTGGCTATTCCATGGGCAATCGAGAGCGGCAGCCGCGCGTGGGGCTTTCCTTCTCCCGACAGCGACTTTGATTGCCGCTTCGTTTTTGTGCGGCCGGTCGATCATCACCTTTCGCCATGGGCCCGCCGTGACGTGATCGAAACGCCATTGATTGACGAACTTGACGTCAATGGCTGGGAGTTGGGCAAGGCGCTCAAATTGCTTCTAAAGGGCAATGCCGTCATCATCGAGTGGCTGCGATCACCGATCATCTATCGCGGCGACGAATGGTTTCGCGACGCCTTTCTTGATGTCGCCATGCGGTTCGCACGCAGAGGCCTGATTGGCCGCCACTACTTGCATCTCGGCGAACGCCAAAGACGCGTCTACTTTGCCGATGGCGCACATGTTCCGCAAAAGAAGATCTTCTACGCGCTAAGACCCGCATCGACGTTGCGCTGGCTTCGCCTGCATCCGGAAGCGGCCATTGCGCCGATGCATTTTCCAACCCTAATGGCAGAGTGCGATCCGCCAAGTGATGTGGCCGAACTCGTAAGCGACCTGGTCGCGCGAAAAGCAATAACCCGGGAGCTGGGTTCGCAGGCCGTGCCTGCGCCGATCGCTGCCTTCATCGATCAGGAGTTTGCCTTGGCCCGCGCCGAGTACGAGACGCAAGGGCCGATCGTTTCGGATGCTGCGAAGCATGAAGCGGAGATGTTCCTTCGCCAAGCGACACTCAAGTATCACGGCGCCTGGCCAGGCTAGAGACTGCGCCTTGGATGGAGCGCGGCTTGCGGTGCTGAGCCAGGGCGCAGCGCACGCCGTTGTGACCGCCGTCACTGCAGCGCGCGTCGCGAAATGCAGTCATGGCCGCGGAGGCGGTCATGCAGAATGCGCGACAGGGACGATGTTTATGCGGGCGCGTGCGCTTTGCGATCGACGCGGGCGCGCGTCGCGTCGGCATGTGCCATTGCTCCAAATGCCGCCGAGCGTCGGGCGCAGCGTCAAACGCCGTGCTGATCGTTGCGCCGCACGCCTTCGAATGGCTCTCCGGCCAGCGCGACGTCCGTCTCTATGTGGATGGCGGCGGATGGCGCACGGCGTTTTGCGCCACGTGCGGCTGCCCCGCGCCCGTGGAGCGCCCCGGCGCCGCGGGCTACTGGATCCCCGCCGGCGCGCTTGAGGACGACGAGGGCCTGCACGTCATCGCCCATATTTTTGTCAATTCGAAAGCGTCCTGGGAGCGCATCGGCGGCGACGCGCCGCAATGGCCCGAAGCGCCGCCGGGGCGCTAGCGCACCTGCGCCAGCTTACGCTTCCGCTCCACGCTGGAAGGCAGCCGCAGGCTCTCGCGATATTTCGCCACCGTGCGCCGTGCGATATCGATGCCGCAACCGCGCAGGATATCGACGATCCGGTCGTCGGAGAGAATGTCCTCTGGCGTTTCCTGCTCGATCATCTGCTTGATCCGGAAACGAACCGCCTCCGCGGAATGCGCTTCCCCGCCGTCCGCCGATTGGATCGAGGCGGTGAAGAAATATTTCAGCTCGAACGTGCCGCGCGGCGTGGCCATGTATTTGTTCGACGTCACGCGGCTCACTGTGCTCTCGTGCATGTCGATGGCCGCCGCGATCGTTTTCAGATTGAGCGGCCGCAGATGCGCCACGCCATAGGCGAAGAACGCGTCCTGCTGGCGCACGATCTCGCGCGACACCTTCAGAATCGTGCGCGCGCGCTGATCCAGGCTCTTCACCAGCCAGTTCGCGTTCGCCGCGCAATCGGAAAGAAACGTCTTGTCCGCATCGGACTTCGCCGTTTTTGACACGCGCGCATAATAGCGCTGGTTCATCAGCACGCGCGGCATCGTGTCGGTGTTCAATTCCACGATCCAGTCGCCATCCGGCGCCTGCTTGACGTAAACGTCGGGGATCATCGTCTGCGCCGGCGCGCCGCCGAACGCCGCGCCCGGCTTAGGCGTCAGCGCGCGCACTTCCGCGATCATGTCCATCAGATCGTCGCGATCGACGCCGCACAGATGCTGCAGGCGCTCGAACTGCGACTTGCCCAAAGCATCGAGGTTCGCAAGCAACATCTGCATCGCCGGATCGAGACGATCGCGTTCCGCCAATTGCAGCGCCAGACACTCCGCCAGGTCGCGCGCCATCACGCCGGTCGGCTCAAAGCTCTGCATGATCCGCAAGACCGCGACCACATCGTCTTCCGCGCAGCCGAGTTGGCGCGCAAGCTCGCTGACGTCGCCGCGAAAATAGCCCCAATCGTCCATCTGATCGATCAGCGCAGCGCCGATCATGTGCTGCGCCGCGGTCACGCCCGCCGCCGCGAGTTGCGCGCGCAGATGATCGGGCAGCGCGATCTCTTCTGTCAGCGTGTCCTGTAATTCCGGAAGATCGTCGAAGCCCTTGCCCGATCCGGCCTTCGACCAATCCGTCAGCGGCGCAGCGCCCGCGTCGGCGAGATCGGAGGCGGAGAGATCCGGATGCATCGCTTCAGCGTCGACATCGAGACCGCCATCGGCCTCCGCCTGCGATGCGCCTTCCGGCGCTGAATCGTTTTCGTTCGCCGCGTCTTCGCGCTGAGCGGGCTCGCTTTCCACGCGCTCCAGAAGCGGATTGCGCTCAAGCTCTTGTTCGATGAAGTCGGCGAGTTCGAGATTCGACAATTGCAACAGCTTGATCGCCTGCTGCAATTGCGGCGTCATCACCAGGGCCTGGCCCTGGCGCTGCTCCAAGCGCGGGGAGAGCGCCATCCGCGCGGCCCCCGTCAGTTGAACCGTTCGCCGAGATACACCTTTCGGACGGCTTCATTCGCCATGATCTGTTCGGGCGTGCCCTCGAACAGAACTTCGCCGTCATACATGATCGAAGCCCGGTCCACGATTTCGAGCGTCTCGCGCACATTGTGGTCGGTGATCAGGATGCCGATGCCGCGCTCCTTGAGAAACGTCACAAGTTCGCGGATGTCGTTGATGGCGATGGGGTCGATGCCGGCGAAAGGTTCGTCGAGCAGCATGAAGGAGGGCCGCGTGGCGAGCGCGCGTGCGATCTCGACGCGCCGCCGTTCGCCGCCGGAGAGGGCGGCGGCGGGCGCTTCGCGCAGATGCTCGATATGCAGCTCGGCCAGAAGGCCGTCGACGGCGTCTTGGCGCTTGTCGCGATTGCGTTCGACAAGCTCGACGACCGAGGCGACATTTTGCTCGACGGTCAGACCACGGAAAATCGACGCTTCCTGCGGAAGATAGCCGACGCCCAAGCGCGCGCGCTGGTACATGGGCAGACCGGTCACGTCCTGACCGTCTATGGTAATGCGCCCTTGATCCACGCGAATGAGCCCCGTGATCATATAGAAGCAGGTGGTTTTGCCTGCTCCGTTGGGGCCCAACAAACCGACGATCTCACCGCGCCGAAGCGTCAAGGACACTTCCTTGACGACGCGGCGGTTGCGGTAGGATTTCCCGATGCGAACCACCGCGAGCCCTTCGGCGTCGGAGGCGGTCTGCGTCGGGTGGATCGAATGGCTCGTTCCGCCCTCAGGGCTCATGTTTCGCCGACCAAGTCTAAGATTTCATGAACTTAGAGCGGTTCCCGAACAGTGTGAATCGGTTTTCGGACAACAACCGCTCAATCCTTAACGTAAGCGCTGTTTACTGATCGCGCGGGCGGAATACGCCCTGCACCCTGCGCCCCCCGCCGGGAGACAGCGTGGTCAAGCCGGCGTTCATCTGCAGCACAAGCGTTTCCCCGCGGATCACGTTCTCCGCGCTCGCCACCACGACATTGCCCGTAAAGGTCACGGTGCCCGCGCCGGTTTCGTAAACCGCATTGTCGCCGCGCGCCTGCTGCTCCGGCCGCACGAAATAGACGTCGCCGGCGGCCACCATGCGGTTGATATCGCCCGAAGACATGCCGCCCTGGGCTTGCCCGCCGCCGCCTGACGCGAAGTAGAGCGTCACCCGGTCGGCGCGCAGATTGGCGTCGTTCTGCACGATCTCGACATTGCCGGTGAGCACCAGCCGCCGTTCGCTGTCGAAATATTCAAGCGAGTCCGCCGCGTAGGAGATCGGCCCGCCATTTGTGCTCAGCTGCGCGAAGGCCGGCGCGCTGAAGAGCGATGCCGCGGCGAGCGCGCAACCGAGCGCCAGACCCTTCAAAGCGATGCGCTGCGCCATCAATTCACTCCCTCCGCCCTGGGATCGGTGCGGTTGGCCGGAAGCATGCCGGTGACGCCCCCCCTTAGGACAAGCGCCCCATCACTGCGGCGCAATTCATAGGACCGGGCGCTGAGCACGCCAAGTGGCCCTGTGCCGGTGACGCCATTGATGCCCGAGACGATGCCGGTGCGCAGATCGATTTCGACGCTGGGCGTTACGAAGCGATTGCCTTGCCGATCGACCAGCGTCACGCCTTCGGTAAGCCGCACCATCGCGCCGGCCTCGTCATACTCGCCCTTCGGCGCGATCAGCGAGGCGCCTTCCTGCGCTTGGTAGAGCGGGCCTGACAGTCGGATCAGCCTTTGGCCCACCACTTCGCGGATCGCCATGTCCGCGGTCAGCCGATACGCGCCGCCGTCCTGCTCCCGGCCGGTGAAGCGCGGATTGATCATGGTCAGCGGCTCCGCGCCGTTGAGCCGCGCGCCGCCGGAAAAGCCGCCCTGCGCGGTGAAAATGGCCATGAACACGAACACCGACGCCGCCGACGCGCCCGACAGCGCCACGAACAGCCGCCGCAGCACCGCCACCAGACGCGAACGCCGCCGCGCGCGCTCCAGCGAAACCTGCCGGCGCGGGGTCCAAATGGTGTCGTCTTCGGCGTAGGCGATCGCGGCCATCGCGGGGTGGTATGCGCGGATCGCGGCGGCGGCAAGGCGCGCTTGCGCTTGATCCCCAGCCGCCCGGCGCGTACGCCATAGCCGCCAACAGAGGGAGGCGCACATGCGCAAGGCGGCGTGGGGGATTGCGGTTGCGGCGCTGGCCGCGGCGGCGCTGATCGGGACAGCGGGCGCGCAAGACGCAGACTACAACGCGCAGGTGCGCGGCTATCTCGACAACGGCGCGGCCGTGCACGCCGAACGCGGGCACCGCGCGGTCCGCGCGCCGGAAATGATTGCGCCGCTTGAGAATGGAACGTCCCAGCTCTGGCAGGTCAATGTGCGCCGCGGGACCAATTACGTCTTCTACGGCGCCTGCGACGACGATTGCTCCGATCTCGACATGGAAGTGTATGGGCCGGACGGCCGCTTGGCGGACACCGATATCCTGCCGGACGACACGCCCTTCGTGCAATTGCGCCCCGACGCCAACGGCCGCGCCACGGTGCGCGTGTGGCTGGCGTCGTGCTCGGCCGAGCCCTGCTATGTGGGCGTGCGCGCGATGTCGGGCGGCGAGTCGGTCGATCGCTCCACGATCGTCGCGGCGGAAGATGGTCCCGCCTATCTGACGCGCGTGCGTGAAATTCTCGACGCCTCCTCGGAGCGCCACGCCACGGCGGGTTATGCGCTGCTCGGTCAGGAAGTCATGGCCGCAGTCGCTCTGGAAGGCGACGGCCATCGCCAGACGCTCAATGCCGAAGCGGGTCGCCGCTATCGCGTTCAGGCCGCATGCGATCAGGATTGCTCCGACATCGACATCGAAGTGCTCGATTCCGATGGCCAGCAGGTCGCGTCCGACTTCGCGTTCGACAACAATCCCTTTGTGGAGTTCACCGCCGCGCGCTCCGGCGCCTACACCGCGCGCGTCTGGCTCGTGACGTGCTCACAGGAGCCGTGCTTCGTCGGCGTGCGCACCTTCACCGCGGGCGCGCAATGAGAAGCGCCGCTAAGGCGCTGTGCGCAGCAGTCTTGATGTGCGCGGCGATGCCGGCAGCGCACGCGCAGACCCCCGGCGCGAACGACTTTGAAGGCCAGGTGCAGCGCTATCTCGACACCCAAGCTAGCAAGCATGCAGCGGAAGGCTTCACCCGCGACGCCTCGATTCAGGACTTCGTGCGCCCGCTGCGCATCGAGGGCGGCGCCATCTGGGCGGTTAACCTGCGCCGCGGCGTGACCTATCGATTGTTTGCGGTCTGCGACAACGATTGCTCGGACGTCGATCTGGAGCTGTATGACGCGCGCGGCGGCTTCATCGGCCGCGACGTGGCCGTCAATGACACGCCCTATGTCGAGGTGACGCCCTCAGCGGAGGGCGTGCATTTCGCCCGCATCTGGCTCGCAGCCTGCGAGAGCGAACCCTGTTATGTGGGTGTGCGGGCGTTCAAGCGCTGAGCTTTAGCGAAGCGGGACCTGAATGCGAAACGGCCCGGCGTCATCCGCCGGGCCGTCTTGGTTTCTATTCCACCAGGCGGAGATTCACCGCCTTGGGGCCCTTGCCCTTGGTGTCGGGCAGGGTCTGGAAATTGACCCGTTGGCCTTCCACGAGCGGGGGCAGCCCCGCGCGCTCGACCGCGGACACGTGCACGAACACGTCCGCGCCGCCGCCGTCCGGCGTGATGAAGCCGAAGCCCCGCGCGCCGTTGAAGAACTTCACGGTGCCGTCCTGCGGATCGCCGAGGGGCGCACGCGGCGGACGATCGCCGCCAAAGCCGCCGCCTTCGCCGCGCGGACGGAACCCGCCGCCGCCTTCGCCGCGGGGTCTGAAACCGCCGCCGCCGCCACCGCCGCGATCGCCGCCATAGCCGCCACCGCCGCCGCCGCCACGATAGCCGCCGCCGCCGCCTCCGCCGCCGCCACGATAACCGCCGCCGCCGCCGCCGCCGCGATAACCGCCGCCGCCGCCGCCGCCGCCGCGATAACCGCCGCCGCCGCCATATCCGCCGCCGCCGCCGCGATCGCCGCCAAACCCGCCGCCGCCGCCGCCATAACCGCTGCCGCCGCCGCCATAACCGCTGCCGCCGCCGCCGCCGCCAAAGCCGGCTCCGCCGCCGCCTTCAAATTCGGGCGCCGGTGAAAATTCATCCGTCTTCCCTCGGCTGCGGCGCTTATCCTTTTTCTTGTCGTCGCGGTCGCCGTCGTCCTCGAAGTCGTAGTCGTCACTCATTTCATTAACTTTCCTGCGCCGCCGGGACCGCAATAGTCCTCAGCCGCAGACGCCCGCAGCGTCCGCGCTTGACCGTGAACCTCAGCATGTTTGGGGGGTGTAGAACTCTGCCGCACGCTGCGGATCAACTTACCTTGCCGACGACATGTCGGCTGCTCCTGCGTTCCATATGCTGGACGGACAAGGACAACGCAAGGCGGAAAACAGGCGACTTACGAGGGATTCATCGCCAAACGGCGCTCCCGCGCGGCCACCATTTGCGACACCGCGAAAGCGCCCAGCAGCTTGGAGGCGATGCCGGTTGCGATCGTGCCCCATGCGAAAATGCCCGGCACCACCAGCGACGCCAGATAGATGAAAACCAGCTGATCCAGCGGCGCCGAGGCCACGCTTGAAATCATGATGCGCTGCGAAAGCGGGCGGTTTGAAAAGGTGTAGACGGCCCAATCCACCGTCTCGCTGATCAGAAACGCCGCCCCGCTCGCCAGCACGATCGTGATCCACGACGTCAGGCTCGACAGCGCCAGCCCGACCAGCATCGCCGCCAGTATCCAGTGCTTGATCTCGCGCTGGGCGAAGTCGCGCACCACCAGCACCAGCCCGGTCACGATGGCCAGCGGCTGCAGCTGCCCGCCGCCCCACGCATCGGGAATGGGGAAAGTCGGCACCGCCGCGAACGACCAATTGATGAGCGGCATCAGCGCGACATAAAGCGCCGTCCAACGCCGGCCCGAGAGAAAAAACGCGCCCACGACGGCGGCGCAGATCGGCACGGAAATTTCCGGCCGCTGCAAGAAGGTGAAGGCTTCAACGAACGATGGCATGCGAAACAATGCTCGCAGAGCCCGGCGCGCCGCGCAATTTCTATCCTTCGCGCACGCTGAAGCCGGCCTGGGCGCCCAACCGCGCGGCGCAAAACCCAAGTCCTTCGCGCAGCCGCGCCGCAACGCCGAACGGCGGATTGAGGATGAGGAGGGAAGACGCCGTCAGCTTTCCGTCCGGCCTCGGCGGCGCGGTCCAGAGATCCGCGCGCAGGATTTCGCACGCCGCCCCCATCCGCGCTTCTCCATCGCCGGCGTCGAGCGCGCCGCGCGCCTTCAGCGGCCGCCACCACACATACACCCCATGCGCAAACCGCTTGCGCGCCGCAGCGATGGCGCGGGGCGCGCGGATCATGTCTTCGGCGTCTTCGTAAGGCGGATCGATCAGGATCAGGCCCCGCCGCTCTTTCGGCGGCGAGAGCGCGATCAGCGCTTCATAGCCGTCGCGCTCATGGATTTCCGCCCGTGCGCCGAAGTTTGCGCGCAGCGCGCTGGCCTCCTCAGGATGGCGTTCGCACGCCGCGAAGCGATCGCCCGCGCGCAAGCGCTGTCCGATCAGGGCAGGCGATCCCGGATAATGCCGCAGGCCCCCGTCCGGATTGAGCGTCGCCACGCCGCGGCGATAGCCGTCCAGCGCGTCCGGCCACGACTCCAGCGGACCCAGCGCGCCAACGCCCTGGCGCCACTCCGGATTGCGCTCTGCATCCGCCGACCAGAGATCGTACGCCCCCGCGCCAGCATGCGTGTCCAGCGCAAACAGCGGCGCGGGCTTCTCCATGAGCCGGTCGAGGCACAAGACCAGCGCCATGTGCTTCAGCACATCCGCATGATTGCCGGCATGGAAGGCGTGGCGATAATTCATGCGCTGGGGATCATGGGCGAGGAGCTGCTCCGATGACGGACCTGATCGACGACGCTGCGCGCCGCCGCTTCACGCTGGCTTGGGGCGACGACGTCATCTTCGCCGATTATGCGCGCCGCGGCGATGTGCTGGCGATCCTGCATGTTGAAACCCCGCCCGCGCTGCGCGGGAAAGGCGCTGCCGCGCAGCTCATGCAGGCCATCGTCGCGCATGCGCGCGCCGCGGATCTGAAGCTGGAGCCGGTCTGCTCCTATGCCGCCGCCTGGTTCGCGCGCCACCCCGACGCCGCGGATGTGCGCGCCCAATAGCCTCGGCTGACGAACTGGAAAGGAGAGTCTATACACCTCGCCAGGCGATGTGCGGGGGCTCATCGGCGAGGCGGCTGGCGTGGCGAAGACGCAAGCGACAAAGCGCGCGGAGCGTGCAGGGCAGACAAACGGGGGCGCGCTGTGAGGTGGCTCGTCTGGGTCGTCACGCTTGTCGTGTTCATCGGCGCGGCGGCGTTCGGCGTGGGATACTTTTTCCTGCCGAACACGCTGGACGTGTCGCGCTCCGTGCTGATCGAGCGGCCGCGCGCGACCGTCTATGCGCAAGTCTCCGATCTGCGAAACGTCCGCTCCTGGTCCCCGTACTACGCCATGGACCCCAACGCCGAATGGACCTTCACCGGCGATCCAGGCCCCGGCCAGACCATGCGCTGGGTTTCAACGAGCAGCGAGGTCGGCTCCGGCGCCATGACCATCACGCGCCTGCGCGCCAATGAGCGCGTCGACATGATCATGCGCTTCGGCGAGCGTGTGTCGCTGGATTCCCATGTCGTGATCCGCCCCGCGGAAGCCGGCGCCAATGTCACCTGGGTGGTGCAGGCGGGATGCCGGCCTGATCCCGTGATCGTCGTGCCTTGCCGCTACATGAACTTCATGCTGCAACGCTCCATCGCGCGCGATCTCGATGCCGGCCTGGCCCGGCTGAAATCCATGACCGAAGAGCTGCCGGAGGCGGACTTCGAAGGCCTTCGCCCCGATCTGATCACGGTCGAGCAGCGGCCGTTCGTCTATGTCGAGGCCACGATCGTGAAGCCGTCCCCAACGGCTGACGATCTGCGCGCCGCCGAAGCGCGCGGCGTCGCCCAGCTGCGCCAATTCCTCGCCGAAGTGCAGCCGGCAGTGACCACCGCGGGACCGCTGCACCGCGTGACCGCGGTGTGGGACCCGCAGAACGGGCGCTATGCGTTCCGCCTTGGCTATCCCTTTACGGGCCCCGCGCCGCTCACGCTGGTCGGCGTGCAGACCGGCCAGACGCCCTCCGGCCGCGCGCTGCGCGTGCTGCATGTCGGCCCCCGCACCGACATCCGCCGCACCTATGAAAAGGCCTATGCCTATCTGGCCGCGCACCATCTCGAGCTGCGCGGCGATGGCCTGCCTTGGGAAGTGGTGCTGCGCGGCGAAAACGCGACGGTCGACGGGGAGGGCGACGCCGCCGCCGCCGATCCCGCCGCGCCCGTGCGGATCGAGATCTATTATCCGATCCAGTAAGGCCGCAGCCTGAGGCGCGCCTTTCGCTTCTGCGAAACGCCCCCTATGGTCCGCCCCGCAACACTAGACCCGTTCCCGATTTGCCCCCGATCAAGTCCGGGGCAAATCGGGACAAAACGGGTCTACACTCAAGACATAGAGCGGTTCTCGTCCGAAAACCGATTCTCACTTTTCGGGAACCGCTCTAAAGGAATCCGCATGCCCTCGCCCGTCAGCCAAGCCCTGCAACGCATCAAGCCATCCGCGACCCTCGCGGTGACGGCGAAGGCGCGCGCGCTGAAGGCCGAGGGCCGCGACATCATCAGCCTCGGCGCCGGGGAGCCGGACTTCGACACCCCAGAGAACATCAAGGAAGCCGCCATCCGCGCAATCCGCGAAGGCAAGACCAAGTACACCGATGTCGACGGCATTCCGGAATTGAAGGACGCCATCGTCGCGAAATTCAAGCGCGAGAACGGGCTCGACTATACCCGCGCGCAGATCAACGTCTCGCCGGGCGGCAAGGCGGTGATCTTCAACGCGTTCATGGCCACGCTGAGCCCCGGCGACGAAGTGATTGTTCCGTCGCCGTATTGGGTGAGCTACCCCGACATGGCGTTGCTGGCCGGCGCAACGCCGGTGTTCGTCGATGCGCGCATCGAAAACGCCTTCAAGATTTCGCCGCGCGCGCTGCGTGACGCGATTTCTCCGCGCACCAAGTGGCTTATTCTCAATTCGCCGTCCAATCCCACTGGCGCGGCCTACACCGAAGAGGAATTGAAGGCGCTCGCCGCCGTCTTGGTCGACAATCCCCATGTCTGGGTGCTGACCGACGACATGTACGAGCATCTTGTTTTCGGCGGTTTCAAATTTTCCACGATCGCGCAAGTGGAGCCGCGGCTCTATGAGCGCACCTTGACGATGAACGGCGTCTCCAAAGCCTATTCCATGACCGGCTGGCGCATCGGCTATGCCGCTGGTCCCGCCGATCTGATCAAGGGCATGGCCAGCGTGATGAGCCAATCGACGTCGAACCCGTCTTCGATCTCGCAATGGGCCAGCGTCGAGGCGCTGAACGGCCCGCAGGATTTCATTCGGAGGCATCAAAAGCTGTTCGAAGGCCGCCGCGATCTTGTCGTCTCGATGCTCAATCAGGCGCAGGGGTTGAACTGCCCCACGCCGGAAGGCGCGTTCTATGTCTACCCCTCCTGCGCGGGCGCGGTGGGCATGCGCGCCCCGTCCGGCGAGATCATCGCCAACGATGAGGATTTCGCGCGCGAGCTGTTGCAGGCCGAAGGCGTGGCGGTGGTGCATGGCGCTGCGTTCGGCTCCAGCCCATGCTTCCGCATATCCTACGCCACCAGCACCGAATTGCTGGAGGATGCGTGCGCGCGCATTCAGCGCTTCTGCGGGAGTTTGCGCTGAAGCCTGATCGCCGCGGCCAGAACCAGTCCGCGGCGATCAGGGCAGCCTCGTGTTCAAGAGAACATTGGCGCAGCGCCTTCCACGCGCGCGCGTGCGTCTCCGCCCAGCGCGCCGAGTGCGGCGAGAAACTGCTTGTTCGTCATCGCTGAGCCCAGAAACGTCCAGCGCAGCGCCTGATGCTGCACGCTCAAGAACGCGCTGCGGTCCTCGCCTCTGAGCGCGCGCCCGGTCGCGGTCTCGAAACTCGCCAGGTCAAGCTCGGCCAGCGACTTTAGTCCCGCGTCGAAGAATCCGCCGATGTCGAAATAGCCGTCGACCGCGCGCGCGATGTCTTCAGGCGAAGCGCGCGCCGCGAGCTCATTGAGCATCAGGCCGTCCAGCCGCGCATGCTGGCACTCCTCCATCCAGTGATGCTTGAGCAGACTTTTGAAGTGCGGATCGAGATCCTGGTCGTCGCGCACGCTCTCCAGATAATGGCATTGCGACATCCATTCGATGCCAAGCACGGCGATCGCGACCGCCAGCGGTTCGTGTCCAAGGATCGCCCGGCTGATCTCGTCGGCGGGCCCGATGAACCCGCACGCATGGCCGAAGCCGGCCACGAATTCGCGGTGGAATGTGCGGAACAGCTCAATGTGCTTGGCCTCTTCCTGCGCGAAATTCAGCAGCGCGCGATTGCGGCTGTCGTCGCCGAGATCGCTGCGCGCATGCTCAAGCACGAACGGCAGAATGAATTCCTCCACCAGCCCGAACATCGAAAGATAGCCGTGCGCGCGAATATGGTTCAGCGTCAGTTTCTCCGCAGGCGAAAGGAATGGCAGCTGCGCGGAGCGCACAAACGTCTCGGGCATGAACGGCCGGCCGAAATCCAGCGTCGATCCATCGCCGCCGAGAATGTCTTCAATGCGCCAATTCAAATGCACGGAGGCGTCATAGAGGTCGCGATAGGTCGCTTCCTGGAACATCTTTGATCTCCTGTTCGATGCCGCCGACCTTGCGCTCTTTCCCTGTGCCCTGGGAGTGGCGAAAACGCTGGATTGAGGGCAAAACGGACACGTGAGCAAACCCATTCATGTCGCCATCGTCGCTACGCCCGAGGTCGAGCCGTGGGTGGCGCTTGGCATCCATGACGCATTCTGGGCCGTCGGCGTGCTCTGGAACCGCGTGATGGGAGAGGCCGAGGCGCCAGCCTTCCGTCCCGAAATCATCGCCGCCGACGCGGGCGCCTTGCGCACCGGCACGGGCGCGGAAATCCGGCCCCACGCCACGATCGCTGATGCTGGCGATGTCGACTTGATTTTCGTGCCCTCGCTGCTGGCGGGCTCCGGCGCGGAATTGGGCCGCGAGAACGCGGCCATGCTGGACTGGGTGCGCGAGCGCCAGAAAGCCGGCGCGCGCGTCGTCTCGTCTTGCACGGGTTCGTTTTTGCTCGCGGAAGCGGGCTTGCTCGACGGCCGTGAAGCGACCACGCACTGGGCCTTCGTCGAACAGATGCGCAAAGAGTATCCAAACGTGCGCGTGCGCGCGGATCGCATCATTGTCGCCGCCGACGAAGACGGCCGCATTGTCACCGCGGGCGGCGCCACGTCCTGGACTGATCTTGTCCTGTATCTCGTGGGCCGCTTCGTGAGCGAAGAAGAGGCGCGCCGGCTTGCGCGCATGTCGCTGTTCGATTGGCACCATAACGGTCAAAATCCCTATGCGCGGCTGAGCGCGCGTCCGCAAACCTCCGACGCTGCGATCCGCGCCGCGCAGGAATGGGTGGCGCTGCATTACGCCACGCCCGACATCGTCACCGCGCTTGCCCAACACGCCCAGCTGCCGTTGAAGACCTTCGCGCGCCGGTTCAAGTCCGCGACTGGGTTCGCCCCGTTGGATTATGTGCAACGCTTGCGCATTGAGGAAAGCAAGCAGGCGCTGGAGACCAGCGATGTCGGCGTCGACGAACTCGCAGCGCTTGTAGGCTACCAGGACGCGCCGACGTTTCGCCGCTTGTTCAAACGCATGGTCGGCGAAACCCCCAGCGAATACCGTCGCCGCACGCGCGCGCCAGGTTTCGTGCGCGCCTTGCCGCGGTGACTCTGCCGCCCGAAGCCATCGCCGCAGCACTACTCTCTGCGCTCATTCATGCCGGCTGGAATGCTGCGCTGAAAGCGGGTCGCGATCGCTTCGTTGATTTGGGTCAGATGGCGATCGGCGGCGTGGCGTTCGGCCTTGCCTTGACCATGCTGGTTGGGCCGCCGCCGGCCGCGGCATGGCCCTACATCGCAGCGTCCTGCATCGTGCACTTCGTGTACTGGACTGCGCTAAGCCAGGGCTACGCGTCCGGCGACATGAGCCACGTCTACACCATCGCGCGCGGGTCCGCGCCGGCCCTGGTGACGCTTGGCGCTGTTTTCGCGGCGCGTGAAATTCCGCCAGCGCCCGTGGCGTTGGGCGTCGCGTGCGTCAGCGCCGGCGTGTTCGCCGTCGGCTTCAGCCCAAGCGCGCCGTGGCGCGCCACCGCCTGGGCTGCGCTCACGGGCGCAGCGATCGCAAGTTATTCCTTGATCGACGCTTTGGGCGCGCGCGCGTCCGGCAATGTCTTTGCCTACAAAGGTTGGGGCACGATCGGCACGTTTCTGCCCATCCTGTGTTTCGTGCTCGCGCGGCGCGGGCCACAGCGTTTTGTCGAAGCCGGGCGCGGACGCTTCGCAATCGGCGCCTTCGCCGGCGCCATTTCAAGCGCGGGTTTCTTGCTTGTGTTGTGGGCGCAGATGCGCGCGCCGATCGGCCCGACGACGGCCTTGCGCGAAACCTCTGTCGTGTTTGGCGCCGCGATCGCCGCGCTGGCGTTGAAAGAAGCTGTCACCGCGCGCCGCTGGTTCGGCGCAGCCATTGTCGCCGCCGGCGCCATGCTGATCGGGTTTGCAAGCGCTTAGGCGTGCGGCATGTTCCGCATCGCGACAACCATCAGCGCGAACGTCGCAGCGCCCGCGATCAGCGCCATGATCGCAATCGGCGCATAGGACCCGGTCGTCGTGATCAGCACGCCCGCCGTCCACGGCGCGCCGGCATTGGCGAGCGACGCCCAGCCATTGCCGGCGGCGTTCAAGCCGCCCGTGCGATCCAGTCGCACGCCGACGACGGTGAAGAAATTCTGGATGAAGCCATAGGCGATCGAGCCGCCTGCGAAGGCGATCATGAATGCGGTCGCGCCGTACGGCAGCGACGGCGAGATCGGCACCACCACATAGCTCACCGTATAGAGCGTCAGCGCCGCCAGCGCGCCAAACGCGATCCAGCGATCGCGCACCGCAGCGCCGATCGCCACCACCACGCCCGCGCCGACGCTGACGCCCGCAATCAGCATCGATACCTGCGCTTCGTTCATGTCGTGCAGGCGCGCAATGCGCGCGAAGAACGTCCACGCCGCCGTGCCGCCGAAATAACACGCCGCCGACGCCAGCACATATGGATGCCCGATCGAGGAAAACAGCGGCCGCACCTGCGCGGTCTGCGGCGTCTGCGCACGCCGGCGCGGCGCAAACGCGACGAACGGCGCACCGAACAACGCCGCCAGCGCGATCACGCCGAACGCCCCCAATTGGCCTTGCGTCGCCGCCAGCGACCCCGCGACCAATGTCGAAATCACGCCCATCGCCGTGATGGGGATCGCCAGCGCGCCGATCAGACGCTGCGGGCTTTTGATTTGCGCCACAAGCGCGCTGCCCGCGCTCATCACGCAGGCCGCGCCCGCGCCGGCCGCCAGCCGCGCGAGGATGAGGCTGGCCTGATCCGTGCCGAAGGTCGATCCGGCGTTGCCGGCGATCAAAAGCGCCAGCCCCAGCAGCCCCAGCGGCCGCGGATGCAGCGTCCCCAGCCGCAGCGACAGCCAAATTGTCAGCCCCGCATTGAGCAGAATTTCCAGCGTTCGCACCATGCCGATCGCGGCTTCGTTCAGCGAGCGCGCATCCATCGCCACGCTGTTCATGATCGGCGACACCGAGACCGTCGCCGCCGGCGCGATCCAGAGCCCGAAGCACGCCACCCAAATGCGCCAGTCGCGCGTGGCGCCGGCGGATTGCTGATCCAGCGTGACGAGCGGCTCGGCGTCGAGCGGGGCGACTTGCGTCGGCGGCATCGCCTGCTGGTCGTGCGGCGTCATGCGTCCTCCCATGGGGCGCGCCGTGCCGCGCTCTGCCCGCGCTTCACCTTGCCTGCCGCGGCCAAAAAGAAAAGGCCGCGCAAGCCATTGCGGCGCGCGGCCTTGAAGGTGTGCCTCGGGGGGGAGGATCGCCCGCGGGGAACGCGGGACGCGTGCGAGAGGCGTCGCACGCATTACACATGGGCGCGAGGTTCGGCGTCGACAAGGCCGAATTGGGTCAGGCCCGCCTCGATCTGTTAACCTTCACGTAAAGGTTATCCTGCCCAGCCGGCGGCTTGCTCGATCAGGAATTGGCGGAATGCGGCGATGCGCTTGGAGCGTTTCAGGTCGCTCGGATAGATGAAGAACACCTCGAAATCGGGCCCCGCGAGGTCGGGCAGCACCTTCACCACGCCCTTGGAGCCGCGCGCCATGTAGTCCGGCAGGCTGGCGATCCCGAACCCGCTCTCCACCGCCCGCAGCATGCCGTAGACATTGTTGATCTCCAGCGTCGGCGTCCGCTGGCGGGCGTCCTCGCGCCCCGCGCGCAGCGCCCAGTCGAGGTCGCGCATCCCGCTCGCGCCCTGGGTCTGGTAGGCGATGATCCGGTGGTGATCGAGGTCCTCCACCGATTTCGGCGTTCCGTGCCGCTCTAGATAGGCGGGGGAGGCATAGAGACTGACGTGAACGGAGAGGATTTTCCGCTGGATCAGGTCCGCGTGCGTCGCCGCCCACAGCCGCACGGCGCACTCCGCCTCCAGCTTCAGGAGATCGTATTCCCGGTCGTCGAGCATCAGATGCACGCGCGTTTCGGGGTAGGCGTCCGAGAAATTGACCAGCCGCGGCGCCAGCCAGGTTGAGCCGAACGCCACCGGCGCGGTCACCTTCAATTCGCCGATGACCTTCTCGCGCGCGTCCTTCAGCGTCGATTCCGCGATCACCGCCGCGGCCGACATTTCCCGCGTCAGCTCCCGCAACGCCATGCCGGGACCGGTCAGCAACAGCCCCCGCGCATGGCGCTGGAACAGCGGCACGCCGATGGCTTCCTCCAGCGCCGCGATTTGCCGCGACACCGCCGATTGGCTCACGCCCAAGCGCTCGGCTGCCGCCGTCAGGCTGCCGGTCTCGGCCGCGAAGTGGAAGGTCTTGAGCTTGCCCCAATCCATGTATGCGATATCGCATAGCTTGCGCGGTTTAAAAAGCGCGCGCGCTTAAACGGCGCTTGGGGTGGCGCCCCTGGAAGCACGACCCTAGATAGCTCGGGTGGAGCGCAGCTCGACCCACGCCGCCGCCGCGGCGCGCCCGGATGCGGCGCTCTTCGCTTTCGCGGAAACGCGGGCGCTCAGCCTCAAGCTCGCCGCGCCGCTGTCGGACGCCGACGCCACCGCTCAATCCATGCCGGACGCCAGTCCCGCGAAATGGCACCTCGCGCACACGACCTGGTTCATTGAAGAATTTGTGCTGGCCCCGCACGCGCCAGGCTATCGCCGCTTCGATCCGCACTTCGCGTATCTGTTCAACTCCTATTACGACGCCGTCGGCGCGCGCCATCCGCGCCATCAGCGCGGCCTGCTCACGCGGCCCAGCCTGCGCGACGTGCTGGCCTATCGCGCGCATGTCGACGAGGCGATGCAGCGCGCAGCCGAATCCGGCGCGCTGAATGAGGCCGCGCTGGCGCTGATCACGCTCGGCGTCCACCACGAGCAACAGCATCAGGAATTGCTGCTCACCGATCTCCTGCACCTGTTTGCGCACAATCCGATCGCGCCGTCCTATGCGCCCGGCGCGCGCGCGAGCGCGGGCAAGGCGCCTCCGCTGGATTGGATCGAAGTGCAGGGCGGCGTCATCGAGATCGGCGCCGCCAAGGATGGGTTTTCCTTCGATTGCGAAGGCCCGCGCCACGCCGTGATCGTCGCGCCGTTCAAATTGGCGTCGCGCGCTGCAACCAACCGCGAATGGCGCGCGTTTATCGAAGCGGGCGGCTACACCACGCCAGCTTTATGGACCTCCGATGGTTTTGCAACCGCGCAACAGGAACAATGGACCGCGCCGCTTTACTGGCGCGAAAGCCCGGAAGGCTGGCGCACGATGACATTGCGCGGCCTGCAGCCGGTCGATTGGGATGCGCCGGTCAGCCATGTCAGCTGGTACGAGGCGGACGCCTTCGCGCGCTGGTCCGGCGCGCGCCTGCCCAGCGAACAGGAATGGGAATGCGCCGCGCCGGAAGACGTCTCCGGCCGTTTCCTCGACATGAAAGCATTACGGCCTTTGCCCGCGCAGGATGACGGCCTCACGCAGATGTACGGCGATGTTTGGGAATGGACCGCCTCGCCCTATGCGCCGTATCCCGGCTTTCGCGCAGCCGCTGGCGCGGTCGGCGAGTACAACGGCAAATTCATGATCAATCAGTGCGTGCTGCGCGGCGGCTCCTGCGCAACCCCGCCTGGCCATATCCGACGCTCATATCGCAATTTCTTCTATCCCCATCAGCGCTGGCAATTCGCCGGCGTACGCCTGGCCAACGATCGATGAGCAGCGACGGCAATCTGCCGCCGAATGCGTTCGCGCGTGCGGCATTGGATGGGTTGCGCGCAACCCCGAAAGCGCTCTCGCCGAAATGGCTGTACGATGCGCGCGGCGCCGAATTGTTTGAGCAGATCACCGATCTGCGCGAATATTATCCCACCCGCACCGAGATCGCGCTGTTGAACGCCGTTGCGCCGGAATTGGCGCGTGGCGTCGCGCCCGGCGCGGTGGTCATCGAGTTTGGTGCAGGCTCCAGCCGCAAGACGCCCTTGTTCCTGCGCGCGCTGAACGCGCCGGCGCTCTATGCGCCGCTCGACATTGAGGAAACCTACCTCGAGCAAGCCGCCGCCGCGATCCGCGCTGCGATGCCGGGATTGGCCGTGCGCTCGATCCTGGCGGATTTCACGCGCATCGCGCGCCTTCCCTCCGATATTGAAGCCCTTGCAGGACCGCGCGTCGGATTTTTTCCAGGCTCGACCATCGGCAATATGGGGCCCGCGGCCGCGGCGCAGTTTCTGCGCAACGCGCGCGAGGCGCTCGGCGACGGTGCTGTCTTCATCGTCGGCGTCGATACGCCCAAGGCGCTCGATATCCTCATCCCGGCCTATGCCGACGCAGCCGGCGTCACCGCCGCATTCAATCTCAATCTCTTGCGCCGCATGAATGAAGAACTCGGCGCCGATTTCGATCTGGGCGCGTTTCGCCACGAGGCGCGCTGGAACGCCGCCGCCAGCAGCATCGAAATGCATCTTGTGTCGACGCGCGCGCAGACCGTGCATCTCCTGGGCGAGCGCATATCCTTCGCCAAAGGCGAAACCATCCACACCGAAAGCTCGCACAAGATCGCGCCGGACGTGTTCATCGCACGCGCGGAGGAGGCCGGCTGGCGCGCCGACGGGCTCTGGTTGGCCCCCGGCGAGATGTTTTCAATTCATCGCTTGAGGGCGTAACAGCCGGCGCCCGTCGCGGCGAGGCGCTACGCCGCTTCTGCTTCGTCATGCTCCAGCGCGGCGAGGAAACGCTCCGCCTCCAGCGCCGCCATGCAGCCCATGCCAGCCGCCGTCACCGCCTGGCGATAGACATCGTCGGCCACATCGCCGGCTGCAAACACGCCGGGAATATTGGTTTGCGTGGTTCCAGCCTTCACATTGATGTAGCCGCTCGCCCGCATATCGATCTGACCCTTGAACAGATCCGTCGCCGGCGCATGGCCGATGGCGATGAACACGCCGTGCGCGGCGCGCGTGAAGCTTTCGCCCGTCTTTAAGTTCTTCAGCCGCACGCCCGTCACGCCCGGCGGATCGGCGTCGCCTAGAACTTCGTCCAATCCCGTATCCCAGATCACCTCGATCTTCTCGTGACGCAGCAGGCGCTCCTGCAGGATGCGCTCGGCGCGTAGCTCATGCCTACGGTGCACCAGCGTCACTTTGGATGCGAAATTGGTGAGAAACAGCGCTTCTTCGACCGCGGTGTTCCCGCCGCCGATCACGATCACCTCTTTGCCCCGATAGAAGAAGCCGTCGCACGTCGCGCAGGCCGACACGCCAAAGCCCTGGAACCGCTTCTCGCTGTCGAGTCCGAGCCATTTCGCGCTGGCGCCGGTGGCGATGATCAGCGCATCGGTGGTGTAGGTTGCGCCGCTGTCGCCCTTCAGCGTGAACGGCCGCCGCGAGAGATCGACCGAGGCGATGTGATCTTCCGCAAACCGCGCGCCGACATGTTCGGCCTGCGCGCGCATTTGCTCCATCAGCCACGGCCCCTGAATCGTTTCCGCAAAGCCGGGATAATTCTCCACATCCGTGGTGATCGTCAGCTGCCCGCCCGGCTGCACGCCGGAAATCACCAGCGGGCCGCGCATCGCACGCGCCGCATAGATCGCCGCCGTCAGCCCCGCGGGCCCGGAGCCGAGAATGATGATGGGCGCGTGATGGATGCTCATGAACCAGACTCAGTTTGCAATAACGGGAATATGGGGAAAGACGCGCGGCCGCGAAACCCCGTTACGCGGCGCGCTGCGCGCGTGCGGCCAGGGCCTCCAGCGCGAATGCGGCCACGCGGTCCGCCTCCAGGAGCGGCGGATAGGTCCAGAACTCCAGCGGCAGCTGGAACGGGCGGGCGCAACCGCGCGCGCGCAGCGATTCGTGAAACCGCGCAATCTTTCCCGCGCGCCCGTCGACCGGAATGATGTGCACCGGCTTGCCGGTGGCGGCGGCTTCCGCGGCCATGTTGACGCTGTCGGCGGTGACGAAGATCGCGTCCGCCGCCTCAAGCATGGCGAAATAGGGATTGCGTCCGTCGCCTTCGTAATAGACCCCGCAGTGCGGCGCCAAATGCGCGGCGAACACCGCGCGCGCCGCCCGCCCAGTGCGGCGCGATAAGGAGCACAGGATCGAGCCGCTCGTGGCCGTGCGAAGGCCCGCGACCACATTGGCGATCAGCCGCGCGCGCTTGGGCGAAATGTCCTGCCGCTTGCTCTTGCCCCCGATCATCAGCGCAAAGCGCGGGCGCGGATGCTCATGCAGCGCCGCGCCGAAGTTCTGCGTCTCCGCAACGATCCGCTCCGGCGTCACCCGGTGGCAGGCGCCGACGATCGACAACACGTTCGAGCCCTCCAGCCCGTCATGTTTCGGCGGAACGACAAGATCGAACTCGCGCGGATTGATTTTCGGATCCTGCAATTGAATGACGAACGTCCGCCCGCGCGACCAGGTTCGCACGCCCATGGAGAACGAAAGCGATGCGCGGCCGCAGCCGATCCACAGGTCGGGCCATGGCGGCTCGAAGCCGTCGGATGCGAACGTCGTCAGCGCGCGCGGCGTCGGCAGCAATCCCGCCGGCGCGATGTTCCAGGGCGCGCGCAGCTGCACGCGTTTGGTCGTGAGCTTCACCGGCGTGCGTCGCGCAATCGCTTCCGCCAGCCCCAGCGCCTGGTTTTCGATGCCGGCGCGGCCGTCTGTTACGGCCCAAACCGAAAGCGGTTCGGCGCTTTGAAAGCCTGCGTTGCGCATTCACGCTCTCCAGCGCGACAGCGGTCGTGTAGTCCATGCGTCATGCAGCAAGCACGAGGCGCCGCCTGGGCGAGACGCCGAAACCGCATGAGCTGCACAAAGACGCTTTGCAGTCATGATGCCGCTCAAGCGAGCTTGAACGTTGAACTCGATGTCATGGCGCCGCGTATGGCGCGTCGACTTCAACCTTCGTCGCCTTAGACCCACTTGATCTTCAAAATCTCGTAGCTCTTGTGGCCGCCGGGCGTCGCCACTTCGACAATGTCGCCTTCTTCCTTGCCGATCAGCGCGCGCGCGATGGGCGAAGAGATCGACACCTTGCCCGAGCGCACGTCGGCTTCGTCTTCGCCGACGATCTTGTACGCCGCTTCTTCTTCGGTGTCCTCGTCATACACTTTCACGGTCGCGCCGAATTTCACGGTCTTTCCCGAAAGCCTGGACACATCGATCACCTGCGCGCGCGCCAGCTTGTCTTCCAGCTCCGCAACGCGGCCTTCAATGAAGCTCTGACGCTCTTTCGCGGCGTGATATTCCGCGTTTTCCGAGAGGTCGCCGTGCGAGCGCGCCTCGGCGATCGCGGAAATGACGGCGGGCCGCTCTTCGCTCTTCAAACGCTTCAATTCTGCGTCGAGGGCGGCATAGCCCTCGGCGGTCATCGGCACTTTGTCCATGGCGGTATGAGGTCTTCTTCAGTCAGGGGAGGGAGGTTGAACCAGCCGCGCGCGCGGCGTCAAGCATAGGCCTGAAGCGGGCGAACGTCCAAGGCGCCGGTCTTCAGCCGGCGGATCGCCTGTACCGATGCGCGCGCGCCCGACACGGTCGTGTAATAGGGGATATTCTGCCCAACCGCGGTGCGCCGGATGGAGAAACTGTCGCGATAGGATTGGGCGCCTTCGGTCGTGTTGAACACCAATTGCACCTCCCCGTTCTTCATGGCGTCGACGATGTGGGGACGGCCTTCCGCCACTTTATTTACGGATTGAGCGGGAACGCCCGACGCTTTGAGATGGGCGGCCGTGCCGCCGGTTGCAAGGATGGAGAAGCCGAGATCGGCGAGGTCGCGGGCGATTTCGGCCATGGCGGCCTTGTCTGAATCCTTGACCGAAATGAACACCGCGCCAGCCGTCGGCAGATTCGAGCCCGATGCGATTTGGCTCTTGGCGAAGGCGGCTGCGAAATTCTGGTCCAGCCCCATGACTTCCCCTGTTGAGCGCATTTCCGGCCCAAGGATCGGATCGACGCCTGGAAACCGCGCAAAGGGGAACACGGCTTCCTTCACCGCCACGTGGCCGGACGAAGGCTTTTTCAGGGCGAGCTGTTTCAACGGCGTTCCCGCCATCACCTTCGCCGCCGCCGCCGCGATCGGCAGGCCGATGGCCTTGGCCACGAACGGCGCGGTGCGCGAGGCGCGCGGATTGGCTTCGATCACGTAGATGTCGCGGCCTTTCACCGCGAATTGAATATTGATCAACCCGCAAACATTCAGCGCCAGCGCAAGTTTCGCCGTCTGCGCTTCGATCTCGACGATGACTTCGGGCGCGAGCGAATAGGGCGGCAGCGCGCACGCGCTGTCGCCGGAATGAATGCCCGCTTCCTCGATGTGCTCCATCACGCCGGCCACGAACACGTCGGTCCCGTCGCACAGCGCATCCACGTCCACCTCGATCGCGTCGTTGAGATAACGATCGATCAGCACCGGGCGTTCCTCCGACGCCTGCACGGCGTTGGCGATGTAGCGGCGCAGGCCATCTTCATCGTGCACGATCTCCATCGCCCGCCCGCCGAGCACGAAGGAGGGCCGCAGCACCACCGGATAGCCGATGCGCGCCGCGCCCGCGACGGCCTCTTCCGCCGAGCGCGCGGTGGTGTTGTCGGGCTGCTTCAAGCCGATTCTGTGCAACAGCGCCTGGAAGCGCTCGCGGTCTTCCGCCAGATCGATCGCATCCACGCTGGTGCCGAGGATCGGCGCGCCTTCATCGGCCAGCTTGGCCGCGAGGTTAAGCGGCGTCTGCCCGCCGAACTGCACGATCAGGCCGAGCACGCGGCCGTTTTGCTTTTCCGTCTCCAGGATTTCCAGCACGTCTTCCGCGGTCAGCGGCTCGAAATAGAGCCGGTCCGACGTGTCGTAATCGGTCGAAACCGTTTCCGGATTGCAATTGATCATGATCGATTCAACGCCGAGCTCCGCGCAGGCGAACGCGGCGTGGCAACAGCAATAATCGAATTCGATGCCCTGGCCGATGCGGTTCGGGCCCCCGCCCAGAATGATGATCTTGTCGCGCGCGGACGGCTCCGCTTCGCATTCGGGCGCGTAGGCGATCACCCCTCTCCCCTTGTGGGAGAGGGTGGTCTCGCGCAGCGAAACCGGGTGAGGGGTGTTGCCGGCAGCGTCAGCCAACGCGGTGTCACCCCTCATCCGGTCCTTCGGACCACCTTCTCCCACAAGGGGAGAAGGGAGAGCGTAAGCGCCGCTTTCGTACGTCGAATACATGTACGGCGTGGTGGCGCGAAACTCCGCCGCACAGGAATCGATGCGCTTGAATTGCGGCCGCACGCCAAGCGCGCGGCGATGCTCCCGCACCGCGCGCTCGCGCACGCCCAAGAGCTTGGCCAGCCGCGCATCCGAAAAGCCCATCATCTTCAGCGCGCGCATATCCTCCGCGTTGCGCGGCAGGCCCTCTGCGCGCACATACGCTTCCGTCTCCACGATCTCCGCGATCTGGCGCACGAACCAGGGATCGTAATTCGCCGCCGCGCAAATTTCCTCTTCGCTCAAGCCGCGCCGCAGCGCTTCGGCCAGCACCAAAAGCCGATCCGCTCTTGGCGTCACCAGCCGCGCGCGCACCGCCTGCCGGCCGGAATCTTCATCGCCTGCGCCTTCGATCTGGATTTCGCTGAAGCCGTCGAGCCCGATATCGAGCGATCTGAGCGCCTTTTGCACCGATTCCTGAAACGTGCGCCCGATCGCCATCGCTTCGCCCACGCTCTTCATCGAGGTCGTCAGCGTGGGATCTGCGCCTGGAAACCGCTCGAACGCAAAGCGCGGTATTTTCGTCACGACGTAATCGATTGTCGGCTCGAAGCTCGCCGGCGTCGCGCCGCCGGTGATGTCGTTGGCGATTTCATCCAGCGTGTAGCCGACCGCCAGCTTCGCCGCGACCTTGGCGATGGGAAACCCCGTCGCCTTCGACGCCAACGCAGAGGACCGCGACACGCGCGGATTCATTTCAATCACCACCATGCGCCCGGTCTTGGGATTGACCGCGAACTGCACATTGGAGCCGCCGGTCTCCACCCCGATCTCGCGCAGCACCGCGATCGAGGCGTTGCGCATGCGCTGATATTCCCGGTCCGTCAGCGTCAGCGCCGGCGCCACCGTGATGGAATCGCCCGTATGCACGCCCATCGGGTCGATGTTTTCGATCGAGCAGATGATGATGCAATTGTCCGCCCGGTCGCGGACCACCTCCATCTCATACTCTTTCCAGCCGATGATGCTTTCCTCCACCAGCACTTCGTGCACCGGCGAAGCCGCTAAGCCCCCCTCGATGATGTCGCGGAATTCTTCGATATTGTAGGCGACGCCGCCGCCCAAGCCCCCCAGCGTGAAGCTCGGCCGGATGATCGCCGGCAGCTGCACGAACTCCAGCGCCTCCAGCGCTTCGGTCATCGAATGCGCCAGCCGCGAGCGCGGGCTCTCCAGTCCGATCGCATCCATCGCATTGCGGAACTTCAGGCGGTCTTCGGCCTTCTCGATCACGTCGGCGCGCGCGCCGATCATCTCGACGCCGAATTGCGCCAGCACGCCGCTGCGCTCCAGCTCCAGTGCGCAATTGAGCGCGGTCTGCCCGCCCATGGTCGGCAACAGCGCGTCGGGCCGCTCCGCTTCGATGATCTTTGCCACCATCGCGGGCGTGATCGGCTCGATATAGGTGGCGTCCGCCAGGCCCGGATCGGTCATGATCGTGGCCGGGTTGGAATTGACCAGAATGACGCGGTAGCCCTCCGCCTTCAGCGCCTTGACCGCCTGCACGCCGGAATAATCGAACTCGCACGCCTGCCCGATGACGATGGGCCCCGCGCCGATGATCAGGATGGAGGAGAGGTCGGTCCGTTTTGGCATGCGTGCGGGCCCACGGCGCAAGCCGCGCCGATTCCAGAATCGATCCCAGGTGTCAGGATCGGGCGTGATTAACGGCGCCGGGGCGGGTGCGCAATGCCCAGGGCTGACGCAGCTTGCCCCAGCCGCGTTCGACCAAGCCGTTCCCGCGTCCGCCTGCCCCGCGCGCGCGAAGGGGACGATCGCGCCGCTTCAGCCGGCCTTCGGCGCCCCGGTCTTCCCGCGGTTTCGCAAAGGTTTTAAGGAATTGAAAAGGATTCGCCTGCGCAATTGCGCGCCGGGCGTCTAAGATATCAACGCGCCGCACCATCGGAAGTCGCTTTTTACCATACGAAACAATCAGACGTTAAGAGAGCTTTGATAAAGGCTCAGCTGCATCTTTGTATGGATCGGGCTGAACCGTGTCACTGCAAGCGCCTTTGGGCCTCTGGGCCCAACTCGTCTCTTTCGCGCGCAATCGCGACGGCAACGTCGCCATGCTGTGGGGCCTCGTCGGCGCCACGCTGCTTGCGCTGATCGGCCTGTCGACGGACTTCGCCCGCGCGCAGACCTTGCGCGCCCAGGTGCAAAACGCCACCGACGGCGCAGCGCTGGTCGCTGAGCGCAGCTCCGCTTTGCCTTTCGCTGAACGCGTCACCGCCGCGCGCGCTTACTTCGATCAGACCCTCGGCAATCCCGGCCTTACCAATGATTTGACGTTCAATGTCGTACAGATGGAGGACGGCGGCCACCGCGTCAGCGTCAGCCTCGACATGGAATTGGGCCTCGCGCGTCTCATCCGCAATCAGGACTGGACCATCCGCGTCGCTTCGGAATCGATTTCCGAAGCCAGCCCGCCGCTGGAAGTCGCGCTCGTGCTCGACAACACCGGCTCGATGTCCAACGACATGCAGGTGCTGCGCGACAGCACCGAAGAGCTCATTGAATCGCTTCTGTCGATCGATGGCGACACGGTCAAAGTGGCGCTCGTGCCGTTCGTCGCGCAGGTCAATATCGGCAACGATCCCTCGCGGCTGGATTGGATGGATACCACGGGCGTTGCGCCCTATAACGGCGAATTGCTGGAAGATCGCATGATTGGCCGCGTCAACCATTCCAACTGGATGGGCGCCAATTGCGAAAACATCAACACGCTGCCCTATGCCGGTTATACCGGTCCCTATCGCGTCAATTGGGTGCGCAACGGCACGCGCTGCTACGCCTTCACGCCCAATCAGATCAATTATTTCACGCTCTACGATCTCGTCGGCAACGAGGATTGGGGCGGTTGCGTCGAATTGCGCCCTGAGCCGTATGATGTGCAGGACACCGCGCCCAGCATCGGCAATCCCGACACGCTGTTCGTGCCCTTCATGTGGATCGACACGCGCGACGGCGAAACCAATGATTATTTCGACGACGACTTCGCCAACATCATCGCCACCAACGGCGCCAACACCGCAGGCGTCACCATGCGCTATGACATCGGCGGCAGCGCGGCGAACGCGAATTATTGGCGCACGTTCAACGTCTTCAAATACAACGGCCAGAACGCCAACCCCGTCGGCGGCGCTGCCCCCAACGTGTCGGGCCCCAATCGCGGCTGCCCCACGCCGATCATCCCGCTGACGAACGACCGCGACACGCTGGTCGACGCCGCCCGCGCCATGCGCCACTGGAGCGGCGGCGGCACCAACCAGGTCGCGGGCCTCTCCTGGGGCTGGCATGTCCTGTCGCCGACCGCGCCGTTCACGCAAGGCGCGCCGTACGACCCCGAGGAAGTGCGCAAGATCGTCGTGCTCATGACCGACGGTGAAAACACCAATGTGGGCAGCATCGACGTGCTGGCGTCCGATATGGCCGCCTATAATCACCGCGGCCTTTGGACGGAGTTCGCCGACGGCGAGAGCCAAGCCGGCGCCGTGCACGGCAGCATGCCCGTTCAGTATCGCCGCAACATTACGTCTTCCGGCGCGTACGTGAGCTATGTCGACTCGCGCGAAGCGATCCTGTGCCAGAACATCAAGAACGCCGGCATCGAGATCTACACCGTCGTGTTCCGTGAGCCGAGCAATGCCGTGCGCACGCTCTTGCGCAATTGCGCGACCGACAGCGAGCACGCCTTCACCGCCGACAGCCAATCAGAACTGCGCGCTGTATTCCGCGCCATCGGCACCGGCATCGGCGAGCTGCGCATCACGCACTGAGCGCGTCCGCGATTACTCCGCGCGGAACGTGATCGCCACGCGCGTCCGCGCGCCCACGGCCGGCGATCCGTCGTCCAGCGCGCGTTCGGCGCGGAAGCCGCCTGACGCGCGCATCGCGGCCTGGCCGAAGCCGTAGCCCTGAGGGGACTCGCTCACCACCACGCAGCGCGCCTGGTAGGTCGTCAGGATCAGGCAGTCGAGTTCAGCTCGCCCGGACACGTTTTCACGCAGCGCGCGCGCAGGAAACAGCGCCGAGATGCGGCTGGCCGAGGGGCGATCGGCCCACGTTACGGCTCCGGGCCGAAGACGCACCTGTGGCGGGGTCGGCGTCGGCGCTTGCAGCTGCGGCGCGGAGGCCGGCGTCACCTGCGCCGCCGGCGTCGGCAGCGGCGCGAGGGCGGCGGAGTTTTCCTGCGCCGGGCGGAAGGTCGACGGCGCTGCGCTCGCTGTGGTGCGCGGCCGCGGCGGCGGTTCGTCTTCTTCGATGCCGCCAACACCCGCCGGCGCCACAGCCGGGCTGGCGTCTTGCGTGGTCGTCGCGGCCAGAGCGGTGAGACCTTCCGTGCCGGTCGCGGCTTCCGCCTGCTCAACCGGGGCCGCCCAGTCTTCGCCGTCTCCGGGCGCGTTGCTGGCGGTCACGCCGGCGAGCGAGAGCCCGCTCAAGCCGCCGCCGGCCCACATGCCCGCGCCAAGCGCGCCCGCGCCCAGGATCGCCAGCACCACCACGACGCGGCCCATGCCGCCGGCGCGGCGCGGCTCGACCGGCGCGCGGTCGACATAGATTGGCCGCTGCTGCGGCTCGTAGCGCGGCTCAAATCCGCCCATCGCGGGCTGTACGGGTTCGGGACGGCGCGGCGCGGCCAATGGCGCGCCTTCGCCCCACACGGGTTCGATGGATGCTCCAGCCGGCGGCATCGGCGCCGGCGCGGGACGCGCGACCGGGCGCGGCGCGGGCGCAGCGGGACGCGGCGGCGCGACAGGGCGCGGCGCGGCCGCAGCGGGCGGCGTCGGCGCCGGCTGCGTGGGCCGGCGCGGCGCGCGCGACGCCGCGGCGCGCGGCGGCTGCGCCTGCAATTCGTCGAGCCGCATCTGCGCCAGCTCTGAAAAGGCGCCGTCTGGGCCAAATTGCGCAAGATGGCGCAGGAAGTCTTCCGCGTTGCGGCTGTGGCGGATCTGTTTCCAGTGCTGCGCTTCAGCGGTCACCGCATCGCTGCTCGGCGCGGGCGCAGCCGGGGCCGCGCGCAGCGGCGTGGGCTGGCGCGGCGCTGGATCGAAGCTCGGCGCCGGCGCGGCGCGCGCGCCGCGGGCGTAGGGCGGCGGCGCGGCGGCGGCGGTCTGCGCCATCGGTTGACGCGCGGGCGCGCTCGCGGCGGCTGCGGCGGCGAGCCCGCCTTCATGAACCGGCGCCGCGGCCCCGCCGGAGCGGGCCTGCGTCACCATCCGGTCGACCGCGAAGAACAGCGGATCGAGCGCGGGGTCTTCGGTATCGCCGCTCCAGTCGCGCAGGTCGAAGCAGGGCGAATTGTTGATGCTGGTCGGCGGCGGCGGATCGATCAGGCAGGCGATCACGGCCTTGCCGGCGTTCACCGCCCGCTGCGCGGCGTCGAGAAAGGCGCGCGAGCGGATGCTGGCGTGGGACCATACGACGACCGAGGCGCCGGCGCGGCGAAGATCGGCGTCTGCGCTGGGCGCGCCGCCGACGTTGAGGCCCGCGCGCTCGAACATGTCGGCGAACGCCTTCGCCTGATGCTCGTCCTCGCGGACACAAACAATGAGCACGTCCGCCATGCCGTCTCCCAACGCGCACTCGAAGCAGGCGCTCCGATCCCCTTATTCACAGCCGCCAAAGGGTCTTTAGCACGCTCTTTTCGGCCGATCACTGGGGTGATCAAGAATTAAGCCAATTTAGTGCAGCGGAGAAAACGTGTTTCTCTCAGCGTCGTACATCTCAAGGACGCCCGTCGCGATATCGAAGCGTGCGCCGACGATGCTCAATCTTTTGGCGTCCAGCGCCTCCGCGACAAACGGAAACGTGCGCAGGTTCTCCATCGCGACCTTGATGGATTCATGCTCAAGCGCCTCGTGCTTGTCGCCGTGAACATGTGCGATGCGCTGTTTGGCGGGCTCCAGCAGCGTCACCCAGGTCGCCAGGAACGACCCAGGATTGAGCGTTTCCGGCGCCAGCGCCGCCGCGCAGCCCCCGCAGCGGGCATGCCCGAGCACCAGGATGGTCTGCACCTTCAGCGCCGTCACCGCGAATTCGATCGCAGCGCTGGTGCCGTGAAAGCCTTCGCCCTGCTCGAACGGCGGCACCAGATTGGCCACGTTGCGCACGATGAAGAGCTCGCCAGGCGCGGCGTCGAAGATGGTGGCCGGATCGGTTCGGCTGTCGGAGCAGGAGATCACCAGGATCCGCGGCGACTGGCCGTCCGCCAGCCCGCGATAGATGTCAGCCAGCCGCGGCCAAGTCTGGCCCCGGAAGCGCTCATAGCCTTCAAGCAGCAGTTTCATGGACGGCCTTCAAACATCGCTGCGCGAACAAGGCAAGCCGCACAGCCTGTCCGGGGAGCGATATCGCGTCGGCCTGCGTTCGCTGCTACGACAGCCGTCATGGGGATGGTGCGATCGACCGCCGTGCTGGGAATGGCCGCCGCGCTGGCCGCCTGCGCCACCGCGCCGAGCCTTCCCCTGCGGCGCGAGAGCCTGGCGCGCCAGATCAGCGATGACGCCGCCGCCTTCAACGACGCCTATGGCCGCGCCGTCACCGCGCAAATCCTGCTCAACGTGCTGCGCTCCCGCGATCGCCTGCCGCGCTTCTATCTCTCCATGACGGGCATCCAGGATTCTCCGTCTTTGCGCTTTCAGGAAAATATCGGCGCAGGCTCGATCCCGCTCGGCGAAGGCTCCTCGCCCTGGGGCTTCGGCAATTTCGGCCTGACCCGCGAAACCCAGTCGCGCCCGTCTTACGCGGTCCAGCCCTTTTCCGCCGAAACCCTGACCCGCACCGCGTTTCAGCCCATCGCGCCCGACATCTTCGGCCATTACTGGAGCAATGGCTGGCCGCGCGACTTGCTCACGTTCGTGCTCGTGGAGCGCATCTCGAAAATCACGCCGGGCGCGGACGGCGCCCCGCGCGTCGAAGAATTTGTCAACGAAGCAAACAATATCCGCGCCGATTGCGCCGACGGCGTCGACAGCTCCGGCTGCGGCTTCGTGCGCGAGGCCCGCGCTTTTCTTGCGTCGATTGAAGGTCAGACCCCGCAGCGCATGACGCCGTCCGGCGCGCGCGAAGTCTGCGGTCTGGTCGAAGCCTACGCGCCCGAACGCCCCGTCCAGCGTGCGCCCGGCGGCGAACAATGCGATCCGCGCTTCGTCGTCGGCGGCGCCATCTATGTGTTTCACCTGCGCTCGCTGGACGATTGCATTTATTATGTCGGCGAATTGATGCGCGGCGAGGCCGGCGATCACGGCGCGATCGAAGCGCCGCTGAATGTGCGCACGGCGGGCCTGCGCGGCGGCGGTTCGGTGCCGCTGTTTCGCATGGAGCTCGATGAAGATTCCGCCCGCCGGCCTTACGCCGCCAGCGTCGAATATGCCGGCAAGCGCTATTGGGCAGGGCCTGCGGTAAGCCGCTCCTGTTATCAGGCCTCAGAGCGCGGGCCTTGCCGCGACGACGCCGAACACGGCGATCGCTCCTCTTCGGTTCTTTCCTTGCTGGCGGAAGTTTTGGCGCTCAACCAAAGCCCCGACGCGATCCGCGCGCCAAACCGCCTGATCGCGGAATAAACCGCTACAATCGGGCCTTCACACGCAATTTCCACGCTTCACGGGCGGAGTCCCCGCGCCCATTGCCACGATGGCTCCCACGATGGGCTGGTTCAAGGCACGCAACACACGCCTTCAAAGGACCTGAACCCATGTCTTTCATCGAATACATCTGGCTTGACGGCTCGGCCCCCACCCAGGGTCTGCGCGCCAAGACCCGCGTCGTCACGGTCAATCCCGGCCGCCTCGACGCTGAGGATCTGCCCGAGTGGAGCTTTGACGGCTCCTCCACGGGGCAGGCGAGCGGATCGAATTCCGATTGCGCGCTGCAGCCCGTTTCCGTCGTGCGCGACCCGATCCGCGGCGGCGACAACTGGCTTGCGCTCTGCGAAATGCTGGACGCCGACGGCGCCAGCCACCGCTCCAACACGCGCGCCGTGTTGCGCACGGTCCTCGACGCCGGCGCCGACAAGCATGAAGCCTGGATCGGCTTCGAGCAGGAATACACGCTGCTGCGCGACGCCCGCCCGCTGGGATTCCCGAAGGACGGCTTTCCCGCCCCGCAGGGCCCCTATTATTGCAGCGTCGACGCTGACCGCGCCTTCGGCCGCGCCATCGCTGAAGAACATGCGCAATTGTGCCAGGACGCGGGCCTGATCTATTTCGGCCTTAACGCCGAAGTCATGCCGGGCCAATGGGAATTTCAGATCGGCTATCGCGGCGTCGACGGCGATGATCCCTCGCTGCTGAACGTGTGCGATCATCTCTGGCTTGCGCGCTATCTGCTGCAGCGCGTCGCCGAACGTCATGGCGTCACCGCCTCGTTCGACAACAAGCCCATGAAGGGCGATTGGAACGGCGCCGGCCTGCACACCAATTTTTCCAGCGCCAGAATGCGCGCCGAAGGCGGCGTCAACGCCATCTACAAGGCGATGAAGCGGCTCGAGCGCAGCCACGCCCAGCACATCTCCGTCTATGGCGAACGCCTGGAGGAGCGCCTGACCGGCCTGCACGAGACCTGCTCGATCACGCAGTTCAAGGCTGGCGATTGCGATCGCGGCGCGTCCATCCGCATCCCGCTGGGCGTCAAGCGCGCGGGCGCGGGCTATTTCGAAGACCGCCGCCCCGGCGCCAACGCCGATCCGTACCGCGTCGCCGCCCGCCTGGCGGCCACCGTGTTCGACATCGACGACGCCGACGCCGCCCGGATCGCCGCCGCCTAACGCGGCCTGCCATACACGCCAAAACGAACGCCGCCGGGCGCGCACGACGCGCGTCCGGCGCGCACGCCCCTGGAAGGAAATACCATGTCCGCCACCCCTTGGATCGCGGCGATAAGCGTCCTTGTCTATTGTCTCAATCCAGCCGCGCAGACAGTCATGCACGAAGCGTTCGCGTTGGTCCGCGGAGTCGCGTGCCCGATCGGCGCCTGCGCCGACGCGGCCGGTCCCGCCATCGCCCGAGCCTTGCGCCAGGCAGGCGAGGTCAGCCTCGCCTCGGCGGTGAATTGGGCCGCGCTCGCCGGCGCCGCCGTCATCGCCCGCACCGCGCTCGCCGACGACTAGATGGCGCCCACAACCCCCGCCGCGGCGTCTGCTGCGTCGCGTTCGCGCGGCGCTGCGTCCGCTAGGCGGGGATGTGTGCTATCGTGGATGCAGGCGATCCCATGCTCGCAATACGCACGTTCGGCTCACTTCAAGTCGTGCGCGACGGCGAACCGCTGCCGCTGCCGGCTTCGCGCAAGACCCGCGCGCTGTTGGGCTATCTCGCACTCTCCGGCGCCCCTCAGCGCCAGGAGCGCCTCTGCGAACTGTTTTGGGACGTGCCCGACGATCCGCGCGGGGCGCTGCGCTGGTCGCTCAGCAAACTGCGCCCCATCGTCAATGATGACGCTTCGGTGCGCCTCATCGCCGACCGCGAGCGGGTCTCGATCGACATGACGGAAGTGGGCGTCGATCTCGATACGCTGCGCACGCTGGCGGACTCCGAGGACGCCGATCTCTCCTTGTTGCGCGCGGCCTGGGACAGCGCCAACGATACGCTTCTGGTCGATTGCGATTTGCCCAATCAGGACGGCTTCGCCGCTTGGCTCGAAGCGCAGCGCAATGAGGCGGCGCTGTTGCGCATGAAGATCGCCCGGCGCATCGCCCTGTCGCCGGATCTGACGCCGCAGGACGCCGAAATCTGGGCGCTGCGCTGGGCCAAGGACGCGCCGTTTGAAGCCGCCGCGATGCAGCATGCCGTTCGGGCGCGCCGCCGCATGGGCCGTCCCCGCGAGGCCGACGCCCTGGCTGAGGATTTCGCCCGTATCTATCGCGAGGCGGGCTTGGAGCCGCCGGCCCCGGGGCGCGAGCCCGCCGCGGCTGCGGCCCCGCCGGCGCCAGAGACGGAGTTTCGCGCGCCGCGGCAGTCGATCCGCTTCGTGCGCGCGCCGAGCGGTCTGTCGCTGGCCTGGGCGACCGTCGGCGACGCCGCCAATCCGCCGCTGGTAAAGGCCGCCAATTGGCTTTCGCATCTGGAGCTCGATTGGGAGGCGCCGATCTGGAGTCCGCTGTTTCGCGAGCTGGCGCAATCATTTTACTTCGTGCGCTACGACGAGCGCGGCTGCGGCCTGTCCGATTGGGACGTCGCCGACATCAGCTTCGAGACCTTCGTCGATGATCTGGCGCTTGTGGCCGACGCCGCCGGCGTCGAGCGCTTTCCGCTCCTGGGCATCAGCCAGGGCTCGGCGGTCTCCATCGAGTTCGCGGCGCGCTACCCCGAGCGCGTGTCGCACCTCATCCTGTTCGGCGGATACGCCGCCGGCTGGCGCCATACCGCCACCGCCGCCGAAGCGCGCGAACGCGAGGCGGTGATGGTGCTGACGGAGCAGGGCTGGGGCCGCCCCAACCCGGCCTACCGGCACCTGTTCTCAAAAACCTTCATGCCCACCGCGACGGCAGAAGAACTCGAATGGTTCGACGAATTCCAGCGCCGCACCACGTCGCCGGAAAACGCCGTGCGCTTTCTCCACGCCTTCGCCGACATCGACGTGCGCCACCGCTTGAAGGATATCGCCGCGCCGACGCTCGTCGTGCACAGCCTCAATGATCTGCGCGTGCCCAGCGCCCAGGGCCGCGATCTGGCCGCGGCCATCCCGAACGCGGAATTCGTCGGCCTCGACAGTCCCAATCATCTTCTCTTGGGCCGCGAGGGAGCGTCCGCGGATTTCATTGCCGCCGTGCGCAATTTTCTTCGCCGCTGATCGTTCGCGAAAATAGAAACAAAACGGCGCGCTGTCTCCAGCGCGCCGCAAGGCATATCGAGTGGGAGGGGAAAGAGAAGCGGATTACGCGGCTTCGTTCGCAGCGTCGACGACGCGGGCTTTCACAGGCTTTGCAGCGCCGATTTCAATCTTGCGCGGCTTCAGCGCTTCCGGCAGCTCGCGCACCAGATCAATCGTCAGCAAGCCGTTCTCCAGCTTCGCGGAATCGACGCGCACATGGTCGGCCAGCGAGAAGCGCCGTTCAAACGAGCGCTCCGCAATGCCGCGATGCAGGAAGGTGCGGCCGTCGTCCGGCTGCGTGCGCTTGCCGGCCACGATCAGCGTGTTCTGCTTGTACTCGATGGCCAGATCGTCTTGCGCAAAGCCCGCCACCGCCAATTCGATGCGGAAGGCGTTATCGTCGACTTGCTCGACATTGAAGGGCGGATAGCCCGTCGCGGTGTCGAGCCGCGTGGCCTGATCGATCAGGCTGGAGATGCGGTCGAAGCCCACAAGCGTGCGGTACAGGGGAGAGAGATCGGTGGTCGCCATGAACATGTCCTCCAAAGGTTAAGCGACATGGGGACGCCCGCTATCCAGGCGGACGTTTTCGAGGGACGGCCAAAGCCCCGAAACGGCGGCCTTGTCGTCCTGCCGGCGCCTCCGGGGAGCGCGCCGACGCCCTTCAGGTAGGCGCCGCTTCATCGCGTTCAAGAGGCGGCTCACCGTCGCGTGACTGGCCATCGCGCGCGCCGCCGGTATGGTCCGCCGCGACGAAAACCGGAGGGACATCATGATCAGGACAATCGCCGCGGCGCTGGCCGCGTTGAGCTTGGCGGCGTGCGCGTCACAGCCTGTGGAGGAGTCGGCCCCCGCGCCGGCTGCTGCGCCCGCGACCACGGCTGTAACGCTTGCGCCCTTCGTCGCCTCGGATCTGCGCTCCGCCGACAACAAGTCCCGCGACGCCTACCGTCACCCCGCCGCTGCGCTGGCCTTCTGGGGCGTCGCGCCCGGCATGACCATCGTCGAGATCGAGCCCGGCAGCGGCGCCTGGTGGACCGAAATCCTCGCCCCGTACGCAGCATCCACCGGCGGCCGCTACATCGCCGGCTATGTCGACATGCAAAGCCCCAATCTCTCCGACGCCGGCCGCGCCGCCCGCGCCGGCATCGAAGCGAAACTCGCCTCCGATCCGCGCTACGGCCAAACCCAGGTCGTCGATTTCGGCCTGACCTCCGGCCTCGCCGTGCCCGACGCCAGCGCGGACTTCATCCTGGTTGCGCGCGCCTTCCACAACTGGGCCCGCCGCGACGGCGCCACCGATCGCTTCATGGCGGAGTTCGCCCGCGCCCTGAAGCCGGGCGGCGTCTTGGCCGTGGAGCAGCATCGCGCGCCCGACGGCGCCGACGTCGCGACCGTCGCGCCAACCGGCTATGTGCCGGAATCCTACGTCATCGAAGCCGCCCAGCGCGCCGGCCTCGTGCTCGCCGGCCGCTCCGAGATCAACGCCAATCCGGCCGATGATCGCGATCATCCCTTCGGCGTCTGGACGCTGCAGCCCGTGGCCCGCACCTCGCCGCAGGGTCAGCCCGCCGACCCGACCTTCGATCGCGCCCCGTACGACGCGATTGGCGAAAGCGACCGCATGACGCTTCGCTTCGTGAAGCCGGCCTGATTGGAGAGCGGCGCCATTTTGACTTCGCGCGCGGCTGCGGGCAGAGCGGCGAAATGCAGCTCACCCGCCGCCGCGCCGTTTCGCTGATCGCTGCAGCGTCTACAGCCGCATGCGCGCGATCTGGCGATGCCGGCGGGCCGCCGCCGGGCACGCTCGATTGGGCCATCGCCGGGGACTGGCGCACGCCCGCCGAGCGCGCGCGCGATCCCTTCCGCCATCCCCGCGAGACGCTGGAGTTCTGGGGCCTGGCGCCCGGCATGACCGTGCTGGAAGTCTATCCCGGCCTCGGCTGGTACACCGCGATCATCGCGCCGTACCTCGCGCGCAATGCCGGGCGCTTGATCGTCGCCGAATGGCCGATGGACGAAGCCACGCAAGCGCAAAAGGACACAATGGCCGCGTTCGGCCAGCGCTTCATCGCCGATCCCGATCGCTTTGGTCTGGTGGAGCGCGGCGCGCTTTCGCCCCGATCCGGTCCTCCCGCGCCGGCCGAAAGCGTCGATCTCGCCATCGTCTGCCGCAACGTGCACACCTTCATGGCCGGCGGCTTTGCGGAAAAGGCCTTCGCCGATCTGTTCCAGGCGCTCAAACCTGGCGGCGTTCTCGGCGTGGAGCAGCACCGCGGCGCGTCCAACGGCGTGCAGGATCCACTAGCCCGGACCGGCTATGTCCAGGAAGCCTATGTCAAAGCGCTCGCCGCCGAAGCGGGCTTCGACTTCGTCGCCGCCAGCGACCTCAACGCCAATCCGAACGACGATCGCGACCACCCCTTCGGCGTCTGGACGCTGCCGCCGACCCGGCGCACCGCCCCGCTCGGCCAACCGGAGGATCCCGCCTTCGATCGCAGACCGTACGACGCCGTCGGCGAAAGCGACCGCATGACGTTGAAATTCCGCAAACGCATGCCCGGCGAGGTCGCGCCCACCGAACCGGAAGAGGATGCGTTGCCGCAAAACTAAAAAGTGACGCCCGCGTCAGCTTGCTTGGGTCGCGCGTCTGGTGTGTAACGGCGGGGCCTGTCGCGGTCCGCGCCGCCAGGCGCCGGACGGCCGCCCGGTCAGCGGCCCTCTATGGACGCAAATCCCTGCGCCGCGTGCGCTGGGCCGTGAGGAGACGCAGGCATGACTTTCGACGATATCTATCAACGGTTTTCCAGCGCCAGCGCGACGGTGCCGGGCAAGAAGGTGAAGTTCGATTTCGGCGACGCCGGAAAGATTTTCCTCGACGGCGCCGCCGGCGCGGTCAGCCAGGAAGACGCCGCCGCCGACACCACCATTTCCATCAAGCTGGAAGATTTCGTCGCCATGGCCGAAGGCAAGCTCGACCCGACGGCCGCTTTCATGCAAGGCAAGTTGAAAGTGCTGGGCGACATGGGCGTGGCGATGCAGCTGCAAAGCGTCATGGCCAAGCTCCGCCAATAAGGATGGGTTTATGAGCCAAGGCTTTGTCCAGACGCCGGGCAATCCTGCCCCGGAAGGTCTTGAGGAGCTTTGGCTGACGAGTAAGGACGGGGCCCGGCTGCGCTTTGCCTTCGCGCCGGGACCCGCCAATCCCCGCGGCACCGTGGTGCTGTGCCCGGGCCGCACCGAATTCATCGAGAAATATTTCGAGCCCATCAAAGATTTTCAGGCGCGCGGATTTTGCGTGCTGTGCGTGGATTGGCGCGGGCAGGGGCTCTCCGAGCGCGCCACCAAGAACCCGCTGAAAGGCCACCTCGAAACGCTCGATCGGCCCGCCAAGGATCTGGCCTTCGCGATTCGCACCTGGACCGATCGCCTGCCGCGCCCGCGCATCATCGTCGCGCACTCCATGGGCGGCGGCATCATCCTGCGCGGCCTGCAGCAGGGCTATTTGCATCCCGCCGCGGCGCTGTTTTCAGCGCCGATGTGGGGCATCAAGGCGCCGCCCGGCGCGAGCCTCCTGGCGTCCGCCGCCTACGCCGTTGGCGCGGGGAAGGGCTTTGTCTCCAGCCCCGCCAAGCAATGGGCGCGTGAGCCGTTCGAGGATCAGCGCGTCACCCATTCCCGCGAACGCCATGAACGCGGCCAGGACATCCTCGCCGCCAATCCCGATCTCGCCATCGCCGGCCCGACCTATGCCTGGCTGCGCGCTGCGCTCAAAGCCATTCACGGCTTCCGCAAACCTGAAGCGCTGGCCCACGTGGCGATCCCCGTGGTCGTCGTCAGCGCTGGAGAAGAAAAGCTTGTCGACAATGACAGCCATCTCGCTGTCGCGGGTCTGTTGCCGAACGCCAAACACATCACCGTCCCCGGGGCCTATCATGAACTCATGATGGAGACCGACGACATCCGCGCGCAATTCCTCGCAGCGTTTGATGACCTCGCCGCGCGCGTCGCATCGCCCACGCCCGCCGACGCAACCGCCTAAGCCGCGCTTCCCGCCACGGCGCCTTGAGCGCAAGCGTTCGCCGCGCCAAGGTCGCGCGAGCGAATGCAACATGGTGGAGAGAAGCAATGTCCGAAGTGGTCCTGACTGACGTGCGCGACGGCGTTCTGATCGTCACGCTCAACCGGCCCGAAGCGAAGAACGCCGCCAACCGCGCGCTCGCCGAAGGCGTGGCCGCCGCGATGGACCGGCTCGACGGCGAAGCCGATCTGCGCGTTGGGATCATCACCGGCGCCGGCGGCACGTTCTGCTCCGGCATGGATCTGAAAGGCTTCCTCGCCGGCGAAACGCCCTCGATCCGCGGCCGCGGCTTCGCCGGCCTCACCGAAAAACCGCCGGCCAAGCCGCTGATCGCAGCGGTCGACGGCTACGCGCTCGCCGGCGGCCTGGAGCTCGCCATCGCCTGCGATCTCATCGTCGCCAACGAGAACGCGAAGTTCGGCATCCCCGAAGTCAAGCGCGGCCTGGCCGCCGCCGCCGGCGGTCTTTTGCGCCTGCCGAAACAAATTCCCGCCCGCGTCGCCATGGAGCTGGCGCTGACCGGCGATTTCATGCCCGCCGCCCGCGCCTATGAAGTGGGCCTGGTGAACCGCCTCGTCAGCGGGCCCGCGCTCGACGGCGCGTTGGAGCTCGCCGCCGCCATCGCCGCCAATGGCCCGCTGGCGGTGCAGAAGTCCAAACAGGTGATCCGCGAATCCGGCGCCTGGAGCGAAGAAGAGATGTGGCGCAAGCAGCAGGAAATCGTCGGCCCCGTCTTCACCTCCGAAGACGCGCGTGAAGGCGCCGCCGCCTTCGCCGAGAAGCGCAAGCCGAACTGGAAGGGCAAATAGCGCGCGCGACCTGCGGTCTCGCCCCTGAGCCCACTTTCATCCGTGCGGCGGCTTGCCGCGCGGGCGGCGGCAGGGCAGGCTGATCCCCGACAAGAAAACAAGCCGTCCGGTTTTTTAAACACGGCGCGGCCAGGGAGAGGCCCGTGACGACAACCGCCGCCGCCGGCGCCCCCGCCGCATCGGGCCTCTATACGCGCTACGCGCTGGGCGTTCTCACGCTCGTGGCGCTGATCAATTTTCTCGATCGGCAAATCATCGCCATCCTGGCAGAGCCCATCAAGCGCGACCTGAACCTCACCGACAGCGAGGTCGGGCTCACCGCGGGCCTCTCTTTCGCGCTGATGTACACCACGCTCAGCATTCCCGTGGCCTGGCTGGCCGATCGCTGGCATCGCCCGCGCATCATCGCCACCGCCATCGCCGTGTGGTCGGCGATGACGATCCTGTGCGGCATGGCGCAGACCTTCACGCAATTGTTTCTCGCCCGCGTGGGCGTGGGCGTCGGCGAGGCCGGATCGGGTCCCGCGACGCATTCTTTGATTGCCGACTATTTTCCCCCTGAGACGCGCGCCGGCGCCTTCGGCTGGTACGCCATCGGCATTCCGCTCGGCGCCTTTCTCGCCTACGCCGCCGGCGGCTGGGTCGTCGATCATTTCTCCTGGCGTGAAGCATTCATGCTGGCCGGCGTGCCGGGCCTCATCGTGGCGCTCATTGTCGCCTTCACGCTGAAGGAGCCGCGCCGCAGCACAGCCCACACCGCGCCCGAGCCGGGCGCGCTGGGACCGGCTTTGCGCGAACTCGCGCGGAAGCCGACCTATTGGCACCTCTGCGCCGCAGCGACCCTTGTGGCCTTCGTCGCCTACGGATTCGCCGCGTTTTATGCGGCGTTTTTTGTGCGCATCCACGGCATGTCCTATGGCCAGCTCGGTCTCTCGCTTGGTCTCGTCGTCGGCCTCGCCGGCGCATTGGGCGCCTGGAGCGGCGGCCAGCTGGCCGATCGATTCCGCACGCGCAGCGTCGCTGCGACCTTGCTTGTGCCTGCATCCGCGATCGTCATCTGCGCGCCGCTCTTCGCCGGCGCGCTTTACGTGCCCGACAAATGGGTCGCGCTCGCGCTCGTCGCCGCGCCGACCTTTGCAGCCACGTTCTATTACGGCCCGACCTTCGCAACCGTGCAGGGCCTCGCGCGCCCGCAAACGCGCGCCATGGCGGTGGCGGTTTTCATTTTCATCTCAAGCCTGATCGGCATGGGCGTGGGCCCCGTCTTCGCCGGCTGGATGTCCGATCAATTCTCCGACGCCGCCGTGCGCGAAGCCGTGGGTCAGGGCTTTGCCGAGGCGTGCGGCGCCGCCGTGCGCGCCGATATTTGCGCATCCGCAGAAGCAAGCGGCTTGCGGCTTTCGATCCTGATCCTGTCGCTGTTCAATCTCTGGGCGGCCGTGCACTTCATGCTCGCCGCGCGCACGATCAAGCGCGATCTCTTGACCTGAACGCCTTCGCCGCGATCGGTTCGTCGCGCAGCGCCAGCACGCCCAGCGCGATCAGCGCGCCATGAAACGCAATCGCGATGGCGCCGATATGGCTCAATTGCCAGATCGCGGTCGCCCCCGCGAACAGGGCCGCAACGCACAGCGCATAAAGCGCCGCTGCGCCGTTGGAGATCGGCAGCCCGAACCGCCAGAACACCGCGGCGCCCGCGCCCAGCGCCAGAAGCGCTTTCAGCGCCGCCATCCCGCGCAACAGCGCAGCCAGTTCCGGATCGGCGCGCAGCATCGGCGCGGGGTCCGATGCAGCCCACGCGCCCGCAATCGCCAGCGCGCAAACCGCTGCAAGGCCCGCGCGGCGCAGCGTTCTGGCGGAAGGGCGCTCGATGCGCGCCGCGGAATGGGAATGCGTGACGGCCATGGACGGAGCGTAGCACAACAAGGCGGGCTGATGCGAGGCATGCGCCGGCGCCGCGCGAAACGCCGGCTTCGCGCGTGAGTGAGTCCGGGATGTGGAAGGGGCTACGACGTGTCGGCGTGCGCCGGCGTGATGGGCAAAGCAAGCGCTATCAGGGCGTGCATGCGCACGATGCGCGGGCGCAGCGCAACCGCCGTCAGTCCGCGCTGGCGGCGCTTTTTCAGCCGCGCGATGAAGCGTTCGGGCGCGTCGAGAACCGCGCGCAGAACCGCAATGCGCGCGAACAGCCCGCTGCGCCGCGTGCGCGGGAGAATGCCGCGCGTCAGCCGCCGCAACGCGCTTCCGCGTGGACGTGCTGCAAAAAGGCCTGGGCCCGCATTGACCGGCAAGGGGGACGAGGTGCGCCGCCGCGCAACCGGATGACTTGCCGCCATCAAAAACAAGTGGCACTTCACCCACAGCGCAGCGTCGCGCAACGCCTTGTGCATACGCGCGCGCAGCCAGCGCGGCATGCTTGCGTCATCGACAAACAATTCCAGAAGCGCCGCCGCGATCCGCAACAGGAAGGCGCGCAGCATAATCTGGTGTGCTGCAAGCGTGCCCGCATCGGGCCGGGGAGGGAGCGGATCGCTCATGGGTGATGCGCAAGCATCGCACGGTTTTTCCGCCCGGGGATAAGTTTAGCGGAATGGGGGAAGGCGCGGTCGCCGCCGATGTGCTATAGACGCGTCATGAACGCGCCAATCGCCCCCGCCCGCATGGCCCGGAAATTCACCACGCAGGACGTCTTCAAAATGGTTGAAGGCGGCGTCCTGCGGCCGGACGAGCGCGTCGAGCTGATCGAGGGGGAGCTCGCGCTGATGTCGCCCAAGCATAATAAGCATGAATGGCTGAAGGTTCGCCTGAACATGTGGCTGGCCAAGCGCTTGCCCCCAGGCCTGGTGATCGCCGTGGAGTCTACGCTCTATTTGGCGGAGAACACATTCGTCGAACCCGACATCATGATCTATCCCGAACACATCCTGCCGGAGGATGTGCGCGGGCCGGACGTGCAGCTGCTCATCGAAATCGCTGATAGCTCGCTGGCGTTTGATCTTGGGCCGAAGGCCGCGCTCTACGCCAAGCACGGCGTTGATCCCTATTGGGTCATCAATGCCGAAACCAAGGACACGCACGTGTTTGCCGGCGCCGCCGCGCGCGTGATTGCGCCCGATGCGATGCTGGAAGGATTTGCGGCGGGTTTGGCGCTGTCGTCACTGCGCTAGCAATGGCGCGCAAAGTGGAGTCGCTCCAACGCGCCAAGAACAACCGCCACGAACCGACCGCCGCGGAAGCGATCCTGTGGCGCGCGCTGCGCGGACGGCGCTTTCAGCAAACTAAATTCCGACGCGAACACGTGATCGGGCCATACGTCGTCGATTTCGCCTGCGTCGCCGCGCGCCTCGTGATCGAAGTCGACGGCCCGTCGCATGATCGCCAGGAGCAGAAAATCTTCGACGCAGACCGCACCGCGTTTCTCGAACGCGCCGGCTGGCGCGTGGTGCGCGTGTCAAACGCCGATGTTTTTTGCGGATTTGGACGGCGTATTGGGCGTTATTCTGGAAGCGTTGAAGGATTAGTCATCCTTCTCTCGCATGGGCGGGAGAAGGTGGCCCGAAGGGCCGGATGAGGGTGGGCGCATGGGCAAGAGCTGCGCTTCACGCTTCCCTCCACCCCCTCGTCCGTCGGCTTCGCTGCCACCTTCTCCCCCGCTTCGGGGGAGAGGGGCGGCGTTTGACCTAAGGTCCCTTCCGCCGCCGCCCGCGAAAAGGCTTCTTCTGCGGCTTCAGCGGCGCGCGCGCATCGGCGGTGGCCATCGCCACGCCTTCATTCACGGCAGCCTGCCGCGCCAGCGGATCGTCGGCGATGAACAATTCCGTTTCCTGCAGCTTCTTGATCTCGTCGCGCAGCCGCGCCGCGGTTTCGAATTCAAGATCCGCCGCCGCTTCGCGCATCTGGCGCTCGAGGTCCGCGATGTAGGATTTCAAATTGTGCCCGATGAACGGCGTGGTCTCTTCCGCCACGCCGCGCCGCTTGCCCCCGCCCGCGCCGCGCTTGAAGCTCATCGGATCGCGCGGATCGATCGTCAGCGAATCCTTCTCGTACACGCTCTCCAGAATGTCGGCGATGTTCTTCTTCACGCTTTGCGGCGTGATGCCGTTGGCGGCATTGAACTGGGCCTGCTTTTCCCGTCGCCGATTGGTCTCCGCCATCGCGCGCTGCATCGAGCCGGTGATCTTGTCGGCGTACAAGATCACCTTTCCGTCGATATTCCGCGCCGCGCGCCCGATCGTCTGCACCAGGGATGTTTCGCTGCGCAGGAAACCTTCCTTGTCGGCGTCGAGAATGGCCACGAGCCCGCATTCGGGAATGTCGAGACCCTCGCGCAGGAGATTGATGCCGACCAGCACGTCGAACACGCCAAGCCGCAGGTCGCGGATGATCTCGATGCGCTCCACCGTATCGATGTCGGAGTGCATGTAGCGCACGCGCACGCCCTGTTCGTGCATATATTCCGTCAGGTCCTCCGCCATGCGCTTGGTCAGCACCGTGACCAGCGCGCGCTGATCCTGCTTCGCCTTCGCCTTCACTTCCGCGATCACGTCATCGACCTGGGAGAAACCCTTCTCCGAAACGGGGCGCACTTCGACCGGCGGATCGATCAACCCCGTCGGCCGGATCACTTGCTCCACGAACACCCCGCCCGTGCGCTCCATCTCCCATCCGCCCGGCGTCGCCGAAACATGCACGCTCTGCGGCCGCATCACGTCCCATTCCTCGAATTTGAGCGGTCGGTTGTCCATGCACGAGGGCAGGCGGAAGCCGTAATCCGACAGCGTCTTCTTGCGGTTGAAGTCGCCGCGATACATGCCCCCGATCTGCGGGATCGTGACATGGCTTTCATCGGTGAACAGGATCGCGTTGTCGGGGATGTATTCAAACAAAGTCGGCGGCGGCTCGCCCGGCTTGCGGCCCGTCAGATAGCGCGAATAATTCTCGATGCCCGCGCAGCTGCCCGTCGCCAGCATCATCTCGATGTCGAAGCGCGTGCGCTGCTCCAGCCGCTGCGCCTCCAGAAGCTTGCCCTCCTGGCGAAACACATTGAGCCGCACCTCAAGCTCTTCCTTGATCTGCTCCACCGCCTGGTTGAGCGTCGGCCGCGGCGTCACATAGTGCGAATTGGCGTAGAACTTGATCGCCTCCATCCGCGCCGTGCGCTTGCCGGTCAGCGGATCGAACTCCTCGATCGATTCAATTTCATCGCCGAAGAAGGAGATGCGCCACGCGCGATCCTCCATGTGCGCGGGAAACGCCTCGATGACGTCGCCGCGCACGCGGAACAGCCCGCGCGCGAAACTCTGCTCATTGCGCTTGTACTGCAGCGCCACGAGATGACGGATGAACTCCTGCTGGCCGAAGCTTTCCCCCGCCTTGGCGGTGAACGTCATCGACGTATAGGTTTCAACGGAACCAATACCGTAGATGCAGCTCACCGAGGCGACGATGATCACGTCGTCGCGCTCCAGGATCGCGCGCGTCGCCGCATGGCGCATGCGGTCGATCTGTTCGTTGATGTTGGATTCTTTTTCGATGTACGTATCCGTGCGCGGGACGTACGCCTCCGGCTGATAATAGTCGTAATACGAAACAAAATACTCGACCGCGTTCTCCGGGAAGAAGCTTTTGAACTCGCCATAGAGCTGCGCCGCCAGCGTCTTGTTCGGCGCCAGCACCAGCGCGGGCCGCTGCACGCGCTCGATCACCTGCGCCATCGTGAACGTCTTGCCCGAGCCGGTGACGCCCAACAGCACCTGGTCCTGTTCCCCGCCATCGACCGCAGCCACCAGCTCCTCGATCGCCTGCGGCTGATCGCCGGCCGGCTGATAATCGCTGACGAGCTTGAAGCGCCGCCCGCCCTCCAGCTTCTCCCACTGCCGCTGCGGGCGGTGCGGCGTCCACACCGCGGCCGTCTGATCAAACACGAACGCAGCGCCTGGCGCTTCGGAAACGCCTTGGGGTGAGGAACGGGGCATGAACGCGAGAATAGGCGTTCGCGCGCGCCGTTTCCAGTGGCGGTCGCGCGCTCTGCGCCATTCGTCCGCACAAATTGGCCGTTGATCGAAACGCGCTCGACGATCGCGGCGTCTCGTCGGCTGCTGCGGACAAAACAGGCGTTCATGCGGCGACGTTGCGTCGATTGGGGGCGACGCGCGCCGCAGGAGGGAGTGTACAATGGATCGATTTGGTCGCGTCGGCGCGAAAGGCCGAATGCTGCGCGGCGTTTGCCTCGCGGGTTTTGCATGGGCTGTGGCGCATCCGGCATTGGCGCAGGACTCTGCGCAGGCCGAAGAGGAAATCATCGTCACCGGCAGCCGCATCCGGCAGCCGGATTTCCAATCCTCCAATCCCGTCGTGTCGGTGGACGCTGAGGCGATCCAGCTTTCAGGCACGACCAATCTCACCGATTTCCTGCAGCAGCTTCCAGCGCTCACGAACTCGATCGATTCCAACGACGCCGCGTCGATCAATGCCGGCATCGCGGGTTCAGGCTTGAACCTGCTCAATCTGCGCAATCTCGGCACCGATCGCACGCTCGTGCTGGTGGATGGCCGCCGTCACGTCTCGTCCGATCCCGGCAGCGCTGCGGTCGATGTGAACACCATTCCCATCGATCTCATCGAGCGCGTGGAAGTGCTCACCGGCGGCGCATCGGCGATTTACGGCGCCGACGGCGTGTCCGGCGTCGTCAACTTCATCATGCGCGACGATTTCGAAGGCATGACCGCGCGCGCGCAATACGGCTCGCCGGAAGAAGAGGGCGGCGGCCAATCGACATTTCTGGGCGTCACCGCCGGCTCCAACTTTGCTGCCGATCGCGGCAACTTCACCGTGTCGCTGGAATACTCCAACGACCGCAAGCTCAGCCTCTATGATCGCGAATTCTCCGGTTTGCGCGGCGTCGGCTTCCGCGAAAATCCCGGATTCGCCGACATCAACGGCGATGGCGTTCCCGAGGTCACCCCGCCATTCACGCAAATTCCGCTCGGCGACATCCGCTATTTCGACAGCGCCGTCGGCGGCGCGGTGTACGCGCAGCTGGACGATTACAACGCGCTCTTCGGAATCGATCCCGCCGCCATTCTCGATCTCGATTTCGTCGGCGATGGAACGCCGTGGGATCCCGGCATCTTCGTGCCGCCGATCTTCCAGCAGGGCGGAACCGCGACGCCGATCGCAAGCTATAACGGCGATCCCATCCAGGGCCTTGAGCGCTTCGCCGTCAATGCCGGCGGCCGCTATGACATGACGCCCAATCTGCGCGTCTTCACGCAGCTCAAATATGTCGTCACCGAATCGGAATCGACCTCGCAGCCGACCTTCGATTTCTTTCTCGCCATCGACCCCGCGACGAACCCGTACGTGCCTGACGTCATCCGTCAGACCGCGCTCTCCACGGGCGCGCCATTGATCTTCGTCAGCCGCGACAATTTCGATCTCGGCGTCCGCGGCGAACGCATCAAGCGCGAAACCTATCGCGGCGTCTGGGGCGTGGAGGGCTCGCTGTTCGGCGACGCCGTCGACTACGAGGCCTCCTACACCTATGGCCGCACGGACGTCGACGCGCGCATCCTCAACAACCGCTACAATGACCGCCTCTCCCAGGCGCTCGACGCGGTGATCGATCCCGCAACCGGCCGCATCGTCTGCGCCATCGATCTCGATCCAACCTACTTTTCCAACAACGAATTCATCCAGGGCTTTCCCGCGCCGACAAGCTTCACGCCCGGCGCAAATTCCGGCTGCGTGCCGGTCAATATCTTCGGCGAGAACTCCGTCAGCGCCGAAGCGCGCAACTGGATCATGACGACGAGCCGCGAAAGCGCCTCGGTGCGCCAGCATGTCGTCAACGCCTTCCTCACCGGCGATTCCGAACGCCTCTTCAGCCTGCCCGGCGGCCCGATCGGTTGGGTCATCGGCGGCGAATGGCGCCGCGAGGAAAGCGAAAGCACGCCGCCGCCGGAAGACACAGCAGGTCTGACGTTCGGCAATGTGCGCTTCCCTACCGCCGGCTCGTTTGAAGTGCGCGAAGCCTTTGTCGAGCTGCAGGCGCCGATCCTCGAAGGCGTGTTCCTGGCCGAGGAATTGCGTCTCGACGGCGCCGCGCGCATCTCCGATTACACCACGATCGGTCAGACCACGACCTGGAAGGTCGGTCTTGAATATGCGCCGGTGCGCGACATCACGTTCCGCGGAACCCTCGCGCAAGCCGTGCGCGCGCCCAACATCGCCGAACTGTTCCGGCCCGCGGGCCAGACGTTTGAACTCATCAACGATCCGTGTTCGCAGGCCAATCTCAATCTCGGCACGCAATTCCGTCAGGCCAATTGCGCAGCGATCCTGAGCGCTTTGGGCGTCGATCCCACGACCTTCATCGATCCCAATAGTTCCAGCGTTGGCGGCACTTTGCAGGGCAATTCCGCGCTGGAGGAGGAAGAGGCGGACACCCAGACGATGGGCGTCGTCGTGCGCCCGCGCTTCATCCCCAATCTCACCTTTTCCGTCGATTATTACGACATCGAGATTTCCAACGCGGTCAACACCGCGTTAGGCGAAGAACTGGCTGAGTTGTGCGTCGATGCGCCCAACATCAACAATCAGTTCTGCAAATTCGTCTCGCGCGACCCAGCCACGGGCGGCATCGACAATTTCACCCAGCAGCCTTTCAACGTCGCGTCCTTCAACACCAAGGGCTACGATTTCAGCGCCAATTATCTGTTCGATCCCGCCAATTGGGGCGTCGATGGCGATTGGGGCCTGCTGAACATTCGCCTGATCGGAAACTATCTCGAAGAATTGAGCTTCATCAACGTGCCCAATGCGCCGCGCGACTTCGACGAAGGCGAGGGCGGCCCTGACGAGGCCACGCCGGAATGGCAGTTCGCGCTCGATCTCACCTGGCAGCGCGGGCCGTTGACGTTGAATTATGGCTGGAGCTGGCACGACGAGACGCGCCGCTTCGACGCCGAGGAAGTCGCCGGCGATCCCGCCATCGCCGCGCCGGAATATCTCTATTACGACGCGCGCTCCGTGCACGACTTCCAGGCTCGCTACGATTTCTCCAGCGTGTGGAGCGTTTACGCGGGCGTGAACAATTTCACCGACCAGGAGCCCGACATCGGCGAGGTGGCCTATCCGGTCAATCCGCTCGGCCGGTTCTGGTATGTCGGCGTGCGCACCAACCTGCCGTCGCTGCGCCGCAACTAGGTCCGCTGCGGCCGCATCCCGCCGCGGCTCACAGCATGGTGAAGTCTTGATCGGGCCGCCAAGGCGTAGACTGCGCATCCGTCACGGCATGCGCCGCCAGGGAGGCCCGCCTTGAAACGCTTCGCTGTCATCATCGCCGCCGGGTGCGCCGCGAGCGCGTGCGCGACCGCGCCGCAGGAGCAGGCTGCACAAGCAGAAGTCGTGCGCCCCTACGACATCGTCGAGGCCAACGCCTCGCTGCCCTTCTCCAACACCACGGTGCACGGCTTCCGCTCCGGCCGCGACGGCTCGCTCCTGATCGAAGCCACGCGCGACCGCTGGTACCGCGCCGAACTCACCGCCGGCTGCCGCAACGATCTGCCCTGGGAATTCTCCATCGCGCTCGACACCGGCCCCGGCTCCGACACGCTCGACAAATTCGCGACCGCCATCATTGACGGCCGTCGCTGTCAGCTCGTGACGTTCGACCGCATCGCCGATCCCGATGCGGACATCGCCGCGGCGCCGGCGGAGGCGGGCGGATGATGCGCGCGTTTCTCTTCGCCGCTGCGTTTGCGCTGTCGGCTTGCGCCACGCCCGCGCCGCAAAGCGATGAACCCTCCATCGCCGACACCGACGCGCAGGCCGAGCAAGCCTCCATTCCGTTCGCCGATTTCGGCGGCATCCGCGATTGGCGCGCAGGGCCGGAAAACTCCCTCCTGATCGAAGGCCGCACCGGCCATTGGTATCGCGCGACGTTCTTTCAGAACTGCACCGGCCTGCGCTTCGCCGATGTGCTTGCGATTGATCAGGGTCCCGGCAATCGTGTGGATCGCTTCTCGTCCGTCATCGTCGACGGGCGGCGCTGCAATTTCCGCACGCTGGTGGAGATCCCTGATCCAGACGCCGCGCAGTAACCAGGCGCCCGGGGCTCGGTTCCCGACGAAGGTCGGGACCCACGAACACGGGCGTTTGCGGAAATAGACCCCGACCTTCGTCCGGGCCGAGCGCGTCTCGTGTCGCGAAACCGGGGTGATGGGTGTTTCAATCACCATCGCCCCGGGCGACCGCAGGGAGACCCGGGGCCCAGGACCGCGATCGCATGCGCTGGACCCCGGTCTTCGCGTCCCGCGAAATCGGGGTGAAGAGCTCGGAGCGCGGACGCCCCGTCCGCGCTGGTCAAGCCTCGCGCCCCCCAACCCCAACTTGCCAAGTCACGCGACAGCCCCCAACCATCGCCCTGAAACGGCAGGGCGACCATGCGCGCATTCACGTCCCGAGCAATCATCGCCACAGCGGGCGTGCTCGCAGCGCTGATCGCGTACGCAGCGGCTGCGCTTGCAGCGACCGCCTGGACCGACGGCGTGCCTCAGCAAATCTCTGAAGCATCCGCCCCGCTCAGCGAAGCGCAAGCGCCCTTGCGCGTGACGACGTGGAACATCGGCTATGCCGGGCTGGGCGCGGACGCCGATTTCTTCGCCGATGGCGGCCGCATGCTGCGCCCGCCCAGCCGCGCCGCGGTGGAGCGAAATCTCGCCGCCATCCGCGCGACGCTGGGCGACATCGAATCCGACGTGATCATCATGCAGGAAGTGGCCGGCCCAGGCCTTTTGACGCGCAATGTCGATGTGCTGTCGGGCGTGCGCTCAGCGCTCGCCGATCGCGCCATGCTGTTCAGCGTCGACACGCGCACGCGCCTGATGCCGCCCTGGCTGCGCCTGCGCCATGGTCTGGGCGCGTTCACGCGCGCTGCGCTCACCGGTCAACGCATCGCGCGCATGCCGGATGAGCCGCGCGCGATCCTGGGGCTCATTCGCCGCCGCTATCATGTGCAGGTGACGGAGCTTGATGTCAGCGGCCGGCCATGGACGATCATCAACCTGCATCTTTCCGCCTTCGACGAAGGCGCCAACACGCGGCTGCAGCAATTGCGCGCGCTGTTTGCGCTGGCGCAGACCCACCACGCGCAAGGCCGCGCCGTCGTCCTCGGCGGCGACTGGAACTTGGTGCTGACCGAAACCAATTTCCCGCACACGTCCGATGATAGCGCGCTGTTCTGGATCCATCCGTTTCCGCGCGAGGAATTGCCGCAAGGCTGGCGCATCGTGGCCGACCCATCCACGCCCAGCGTCCGCACCAATGAACGCCCATTTCACGCCGGCGAGAACTACACCACCATCATCGACGGCTTCATCGTGTCGCCGAATGTCGAAGCGGCGGACTTGCGCACCCGCGACCTGACCTTCCGGTTCACCGATCACCAGCCCGTCACCGCCGCCTTCGTGCGCACGGATTGAGGCGAAAGCCGAGTGAACCCTCAATGCCCCATCGCCCCGGGCGACCGGAGGCCGGCCCGGGGCCCAGGACCGTAATCGCATGCACTGGACCCCGGTCTTCGCGTTCCGCGAAACCGGGGTGATGGATTTGGAGCGCGGACGCCCCCGTCCGCGCTTTGTTGTGCATGCGCGAAAACAACGCCGCTCGGTCCTAGCGAAAGCCAGGACCCATGACCACAAGCGTTCGCGGAAATGGGCCCTGGCCTTCGCCAGGGCCGAGCAGCTGAACCCTTACGCCGCCTTCGCCAGGCCGCGCAGCACGAAGTGTAGAATGCCGCCATTGTTGAAGTAATCGACTTCGTTTTCCGTATCGATGCGGCACAGCGCAGGCACGACGAGCTTGGACCCGTCGCCCTTGGTGATCTCCACCTGCACATTCTGCCGCGGCTGCAGGCTGGCGACGCCCGTGATCGACACCGTCTCCGAGCCGTCAAGGCCGAGCGCCGCCCAGCTTTGCCCGTTCTGGAATTGCAGCGGCAACACGCCCATGCCGATCAGGTTGGAGCGGTGAATGCGCTCGAAGCTTTCCGAAATCACCGCGCGCACGCCCAGAAGGTTCGTGCCTTTCGCCGCCCAGTCGCGCGAAGACCCCGTGCCGTATTCCTTGCCCGCGAAAATCACCAGCGGAACGCCTTCGCGCTGATACTGCATCGCTGCGTCATAGATCGGCATCTGCGCGCCGTCCGGCTGATGCAGCGTCAAGCCGCCTTCCACCGCATTGCCCGCCGCGTCCTTCACCATCTGGTTCTTGATGCGGATATTCGCGAACGTGCCGCGCATCATCACTTCATGATTGCCGCGCCGCGCGCCGTAGGAATTGAAATCCGCCTGAGTCACGTTGTGCGCGACGAGATATTCGCCCGCCGGACTGACCTTCTTGATCGAGCCCGCCGGCGAGATGTGATCGGTGGTGATGGAATCGCCGAACAACCCGAGCACGCGCGCGCGGACAATATCCGTCGGCGCTTTCGGTTGCATCGTCATGCCCGCGAAATAGGGCGGGTTCTGCACGTAGGTCGACGCATTGTCCCAGGAATAAGTGTCCCCGCCCGTCACCTGGATCGCCTGCCAATGCTCGTCGCCCTTGAACACGTCGGCATAGCGCGTGGAGAACATCTCCGGCGTCACCGCCGCGCGCACGACCTGCTCGATCTCCGCATTCGAAGGCCAGATATCCTTCAGATACACCGGCTGGCCATTGGCGCCGGTTCCCAAAGGTTGCGTTGTGAGATCAATGTTCATCGATCCCGCAAGCGCATACGCGACCACCAAAGGCGGCGAGGCGAGATAATTCGCCCGCACGTCCGGGCTCACGCGGCCTTCGAAATTGCGATTGCCTGAAAGCACCGAGGCGACCACCAATTGGTTGTCGTTCACGGATTTCGAAATCGGCGGCGGCAGCGGGCCGGAATTGCCGATGCACGTCGTGCAGCCATAGCCGACAAGATTAAATCCCATCGCGTTGAGATCATCGGTCAGCCCCGCCTTGGCGAGATAATCCGTCACCACCTGGCTGCCCGGCGCCAGCGAGGTCTTCACCCACGGCTTCACGCTCAGGCCCTTGGCGCGGGCGTTGCGCGCGACAAGCCCCGCCGCGATCAGCACCGACGGGTTGGACGTGTTGGTGCACGACGTGATCGCCGCGATCACCACATCGCCATGGCCGATATCGAAGCCTTCGCCTGCGACGGCGAACCGCTTGCTCATTTCATCGGCCTTCTTGAATTCGCTCGCCATCACGTCGGCGAAGCCTTTCGCCGCGTCGCTCAACAACACGCGATCCTGCGGCCGTTTCGGTCCAGCCAAGGAAGGCCGCACGTCCGCGAGCTCAAGCTTCAGCGTGGTGGTGAATTCCGGAGCGACATCGCTGCGCCACAAGCCTTGCGCCTTGCAATAGGCCTCCACCAACGCCACGCGATCCGGCTCGCGGCCCGTGGCGGCGAGATATTTCACCGTCGTGTCGTCGACCGGGAAAAACCCGCACGTCGCGCCATATTCCGGCGCCATGTTCGCGATCGTCGCGCGATCCGCGAGGCTCAAATGCGCCAGCCCCGCACCATAGAACTCCACGAACTTGCCGACCACGCCCAGCTTGCGCAGCATTTGGGTGACGGTCAGCACCAGGTCCGTGGCGGTTGCGCCTTCCGGCAACTTTCCGGTCAGCTCGAAGCCGACGACTTCCGGAATCAGCATCGAGATCGGCTGTCCCAGCATCGCCGCCTCCGCTTCGATGCCGCCCACGCCCCAGCCCAGAACGCCGATGCCGTTGATCATCGTGGTGTGGCTGTCGGTGCCGACGACCGTGTCGCAATACGCGACGCCCTCATCGTTCACCCACACGGTCTGGCCGAGATACTCCAGATTCACCTGGTGGCAGATGCCCGTACCCGGCGGCACGACGCGGAAATTGCGGAACGCCTTCTGGCCCCAGCGCAGAAACTGATAGCGCTCCAGATTGCGCTCATATTCCAGCGCGACGTTCTTCTCAAACGCTTGCGGATTGCCGAAATGATCCACCATTACCGAGTGATCGATCACGAGATCGACCGGCACGAGGGGATTTACTTTTTGCGGATCGGCGCCGAGCGCCCTGGCCGCGTCGCGCATCGCCGCAAGATCGACCACCGCCGGCACGCCGGTGAAATCCTGCATCAGCACGCGTGCGGGCGTGAACGCGATCTCGACGTCGGCCTTGCCCTTGTTGGACAGCCACGCCGCCATCGCCTGGATGTCGGCTTTTTTCACCGCCACGCCGTCTTCCGTGCGCAACAGGTTTTCCAACAGCACTTTCAGCGAATTCGGCAGCCGCGAGATATCGCCCAGGCCACTGGCCTGCGCCTTGTTCAGATCGAAGAACGTGTAGTTTTTGCCGCCCGCCGAAATGGTTGAGCGACAGTTAAAGGAATCGAGTGAAGGCATGGAGGGCCCCTGGATGTCTTTAGCGTGAAAGAGATCGCAGGCGCGGCGGGGAGCGCCCCATCCGGATTCGAACCGGCGCGCGGCAACACTCTATGTATGCCCGTACGCGGCCAATGGCAATTGGGTTGCGGAGGCCTTCAAAACAGAACGTTTGTCAGCCCGCCGTCGATGACGATGCTTTGCCCGGTGATGTAGCCCGCATGCCGGCTGCACAAGAACGCGCACAGCGCGCCGACGTCTTCCGGATCGCCGAACCGGCCAGCGGGAATGCGCAGCCGCTGCACCTGCGTCGCCGCATGCGCCTGAAACGCGGCTTCGTCGGCGAAGCCCTTGCGGGCGCCTTCGGTGTCGAACATGCCCGGCAGAATGGCGTTGAGCGTGACATTGTCTTTCGCCAGCGCTTTCGAGGCGGCGGCCATGTAATTCAATAGCGCCGCGCGCGGCGCGCCCGAAAGCACGCGCCACACCGAAGGCGTTTTGGCCGCGATCGTCGCGATGATCACGATGCGCCCGAAGCCGCGCTGCGCCATCCCCGCGCTGACCGTGCGGATCATCTCCATCTGCCCGATCAGGGCAGGGCCCAGCGCCTGCGCCCAATCCTCCGCGGCGATATCATCGAGGTCCGACGTGGGCGGCGCCGGCGAAACCGTCAGCACCAGGATGTCCGGCGTGGGACAAGCCTCCAAGAGTCGCTCGCGGCCCGCCGCATCGCCGAGATCGACGATCACGGGCGTTGGCCGCTGGCCCGAGTCCGCAGCGATCGCCGCGCAGGCCGCCTCAAGCCGCTCTGCGCCGCGCGCGCCGACGACCAGGTCCGCGCCCGCCCGCGCCAAAGCCAGCGCAGCCTGTTTGCCCATGCCCGCGCTGCCGCCCGCGACGATGGCTTTGCGTCCTGCGATGCCGAGATCCATGCAATCCGCCCTTGTCGTTCAGGCGTCCGGCGCCGCCGCGCGCCGCGCCCGCCGCATCCTCCACACCGCGCGCAGGCCCCACAACGCCAATATCACCACGATCAGCCACGGCAGCGCGACTGCGATCAACGTGACGATGGCTGCGATCCCGCCCACCACATTGCGGAGGAAATTCGCGAACGCCTGGCCCAGCGGCTCGAACGTCGAGGTCGTCACCGAGCGCGGCTCGGACTGATAGTTGACCGACAAGGCCGACATATCGACCCGCGCGCGCATCGCCGCGAGGTTTGAGCGCGTGGAATCCAATTCCCCCTGCACACGCGCCAATTCGCGCTCGACATCGAGCAAATCCGAAAGCCGCCCTGGCCTGGACGCGAGCAGATTTTGCAGCCGGTCGCGCAGCGTGGTCATCGCCCTGAGCCGCGCTTCGGTGTCGATGATCGCGCGCGTCAAATCTTCCGTCGACGTGGATGTGGAGCGCACGCGCCCGCGCGCCTGCTCCGCATCCGCCGCGATCCGCGCCATGAAGGTCGCAAGCCAGCGCGGCTCCGCGCGCAAATTCAGTGTGCCGGTCAAATACGTATCCGCATCGCCGTCGCGGCCCGCGGAAATGATTTGGCACACTTGCGGCCCGGCTTCCCGGCACGCCGCTGTGTGCGCGTCCATCACGGCGATCAGCCGGTTCGCCGGCGTCTCGATCCCCATCGCGTAGGAATAGGCGAGAAACATCGCCGGCGCCGCCGGACCCGGGGTCGCCTGCCGACGGCCTTCCTCGGTCTCAACTTCGATTGCGCCGCGCTCCGCACCCGCCGGCGATGGCTCAGGTTGCGCTGCGGCGTTGGCGGCTTCCCCGGCATAAGCTTCCGTGACCGCCATGTCCGCTGAATGCGCCGCCATCGGCGGCGGCGGCGGGGCCGAAGCCTCCATCTCGCCGCCGCGGCTGCATGCCGCCAGCGCCAACGCCGCAGCGAAAATCAAAGCGCGCATAGGTTCTCCTTTGCGCCTGAGCTTGCCGATGCTTGCGGCGAATTCACGACCGCCTCTCCATCGCCCCGGGCGACCGGAGGAAGACCCGGGGCCCAGGCGCGCCATCCGCCTGGACCCCGGCTGACGCTCCACGTCGCCGGGGTGATGGGTTTGTAGTCGTCACGACCCTCAAGGCTCGGTCCTGGCGCAAGCCAGGACCCATGACCACAAGCGGTCGCAAAGCTGGGCGCTCGCCGCCGCCGCGCCGGGGGAGCCCAGTTCATCCCGCCTCGAATCGGGGTTAGCACTCCTCCATGCCGGGACGCGCCCATCCCCCATCGCGAACGCCGCCATGCTGAGCCTCGACGACCTCGCCGTCGCGCGCGGCGAGCGCGTGCTGTTCCAGAACCTCAGTCTTCGCGTCGCCGCCGGCGAAGCGATTGAAATCACCGGCTCCAACGGCGCCGGCAAGACCAGCCTCTTGCGCGCCATCGCCGGCTTCCTGCGCCCGCTCTCCGGAACCATCGCCGTGCCGGAGCGCAGCGAAAGCCTCCACTTCCTCGGCCATCGCGACGGTCTGAAACCGACCCTCACCGCCCGCGCGCATGCGCGCTTCTGGGCCGCGCTGTATCAAGGCGATGCCGCGCGCGTGGCGCCCGCCTTGGACCGCGTGGGCCTCAGCGCCATCGCCGATCTGCCCGCCCGCGCGCTCAGCCAGGGCCAGGCGCGCCGCCTCGCTCTGACGCGCCTCATAACGGCGCCGCGGCCGATCTGGCTCTTGGATGAGCCTTCCGCTGCCCTCGATTCCGCCGGCAAGGCGCTGCTGCGCGATCTCATAGTGGAGCATCTCAAGACCGGCGGCGTGGCGCTCGCCGCCTTGCACGAAAGCCTGGGCCTGCCCGGCGCGCGGACGCTGGCGCTGTGAGCGCGCTCTACGCCGTGTTCAAGCGCGAGGTCGCGCTGGCCTGGGGAGCAGGGGGCGGCGCAGCTGCGCCCGTCGGTTTCTTTCTGGGCGCGGCGACGCTCTTGCCTTTCGCGCTTGGGACCGAGCGCGCGCTGCTGCGCCAGACCGGCGCGCCGCTTTTATGGATCGCCGCAGCGCTCGCCGCGCTGATGACGCTGGAAAGATTGTTTCAGGCCGATCTGGAGGATGGCGGGCTCGATCATCAATTACTCGCGCCACAATCCCTGACCGCCGTGGTCGCCGCCAAGGCCGCAGCGCTTTGGGTCGCGGTCGGACTGCCGCTGGCGGCGGTCGGCGCGCTCGCCGCCATCGCGCTGCAGACGCCGCCCGCCCAGGCGCCGGTCGTGGCGCTCCAGCTCGCCGTCGGCATGGGCGCCTACATCGCCGCAGGCCTTGTTGGCGCAGCCGTCGCCGCCGGCGTGCGCCGCGGCGGCGTGCTGATCGCGCTGCTCGTGCTGCCCTTCTTCGCCCCGATCGTGATCTTCGGCGCCGCCGCCAGCGCTTCGGGCGGTTTCGGTCCGGCCTTCCTGGTTCTCTGCGCGCTCACGCTGGGCGCCTGGGCGCTTGGTCCTGTCGGCGCCGCAGCCGCGCTGCGCGTGCAGGCGGACTAGCATCCGTCATCACCCCCGGGCGTAACACTTTGCGCTCGGCCCTGGCGCAGGCCAGGGCCCATGACCAAGCGCGTTTGCAGAAATGGGTCCTGGCTTTCGCCAGGACTGAGCGGCGATGAATCGCAAGCTCCAAACAAAACCGACGCCGGCCCCGCGTTGCGACCCGGCAACGTCTTGATTTTCAACGCAGCGCCCGTCACCTTCCGCGCCGGTCACAAAAGGGTCGATGCCTCATGGTGCAGCTGACGTTGCCGCGCGGGTCCGAAGTCAAAGCCGGCAAGCGCTACAAGGCCGAAAAAGGCGCCAAAAACGTCCGGACCTTCAAAGTCTATCGCTACGACCCCGAGGCCGGCGAAAATCCGCGCTGGGATATCTACGAGCTTGATCTCTCCACGTGCGGCCCGATGGTGCTCGACGCCATCATCGCCATCAAGAATTCGATCGATTCAACGCTCGCCTTTCGCCGCTCCTGCCGCGAAGGCGTGTGCGGATCGTGCGCGATGAACATCTCCGGCCGCAACACGCTCGCCTGCACCAAGGGCATCGATGAATTGCCTGCCGGAACCATCACCATCGCGCCGTTGCCGAGCCAGCCTGTGGTCAAGGATTTGGTTCCCGATCTGACGAACTTTTACGCGCAATACGCCTCCATCAAGCCCTTCCTGCAGGCCGAGACGCCCGATCCCACCAAGGAGCGCCTGCAAAGCCCGGAAGAACGCGCCAAGATCGATGGATTGTATGAATGCATCCTCTGCGCTTGCTGCTCCACCTCGTGCCCGTCCTATTGGTGGAACCCCGATCGGTTCTTGGGTCCCGCCGCGCTGTTGCAGGCGCATCGCTGGATTTCCGACAGCCGCGACGAACACACCGGCGAACGGCTCGATGATCTCGAAGATCCCTTCAAGCTCTATCGCTGCCACACGATCATGAATTGCGCGCAGGTCTGCCCAAAGGGTCTGAACCCAAGCAAAGCGATTGCCGAAATCAAGAAGGATTTGGTTGAGCGGCAAGTGTAGGCGGCGCGGCGATTGGTGGGCGCTCTAGTCGGGCATGCGCAGCCAAACCGCCACCCCATCACCCCGGTTTCGCGGAACGCGAAGACCGGGGTCCAGCGCAGTCCCGCCGCCCGCCGGAGCAATGGTCGCGGCGCTCGGCCCCGACGAAGGTCGGGGCCCATGCGCACGGGCGTTTGCGGGAATAGGCCCCGACCTTCGTCGGGGCCGAGCCGAAGCGTAGGGGCGTATGGCGCCAAAGTCTGGGGCGCCGACATTTCCACAACCCGCCCGCATCACGCCGGCGGCTCAGCTTTCACGGGCGCATCGTCCACGCCTGGATCGCTCGCCTGACTGTATGCGTCGTCTTTTCCGGCCTGGCGCTCACCTTTCCAATACCTGCGCTTCCTCTCTTTCCGGAGATGGACCGCCCAGTCTTCGGATGTGGTGAGGTGTCCTTTTTTCTTGTGTGACATGGCTGCTTCTTACATCCGCACACTTCGGCTTTCTGGAAAAATCGAAGTGTCCCGATGACTCGATGACTGCGATGACTGATGCTCGGCCCTGGCCTTCGCCGGGGCCGAGCCCAAACCATTGCCTCCAAACTCTACCCATCACCCCGGCGATGCGCAGCATCGGCCGGGGTCCACTCTTCTGTCATCCCGGCCGAACCCCGGACGTGAGCCGGGGGAGAGCCGGGACCTCGTGCAAGCGCGCGGTCTCGTCTGCACAAGGTCCCGGATCGCTTCGCTGACGCTCAGCGTCCGGGATGACAACGCGTGCGAATGCCAAGCTGGAGCAGGGGCGCCCTCGCCCCTGCCTAAGCTCAACGAAAACAAGCGCGCGGACGAAGGCGTTCGCGCCCCCCCATCACCCCTGCGCGAACGTCTGCGCGCTCGCCGGATCGCGCCACGCGCATTCCGGCCCGTCGGGATCGAACGTAGCGTCGGAATCCTCGCCCAGCACGCGCTCGACATAGCGCTTGATCTTGCGCGTCACAGACGTGGCGTCGCCCGCGACATGCTCGGGCGGAATGAGCGGGCCGAACGTCAGATTGTAGGTCTTGCCTTCCTTGTTCAGCAGCTCGTGGAACAGCGTCATGTCGCGCAGCTCGCCGGAGAACTTGTCGAAGAAGTGAAACCAAAAGGCGTACGGCCCGCGCACATGAATGGGCAGGATCGGCAGCGAGAATTTCCGCGCCAGGCTCACGCCGGTCGCCATCCATTCCGGATCGGTCAAAAGCCCGTCGCGCATCCGCGCCAGCCGCCCGGCGGGAAAGATCACGATCGGCCGGCCGGCGGCGACCGCCTCATTCGTCATTTTCAGCGTCAGCCGCGTGCGCTCGCGCGTGCGCTTGGCCAGCACCCATTCCACCGGGATCAGGATTTCATCGAACCGGGCGCACACCCGGTGCGCATCGGAATTGGCGTAGATCAGAAGATCCGGTCGCCGCGGGATCAGCACGTCGAACGCCGCGATCCCGTCGGTGATTCCCGTCGGGTGATTGGCCATCACCAGGAATGACCCGCTCTGCGGCGTGCGCTCGATGCCGCGCGCGCGCACGTCGAGCCGCAGGATCGCGCTGATATGATCGAGCGCCGCCCGCCCGCCCATCGGCGCGATCGCATCGGCCATGCCCAAGGCTTTGCGGTGATTGAGAATTTGATAGATCGGCGGGCGCACCAGCGGCCACGCCGGGCTCTTCGACAGTTTCGGCGCGCGCTCTTCGATGAGCACGTCGACGATGTGCTTGTCCGGCCGCGGCGACGCGGCTCGGGCGCCGGCGCTGGGATGAGCGAAGTCAGTCATGGCGCGTCGCCGATTCAAGCACGCCGCCCGCGGCCCGAAAAGGCCCTCGCGCTGGACCGCCGCCGCGCCCGCGGATAGAGGGCAGGCCATGATCCTGCGGTCCAACCTGCCTGAAATCTACGCCCGCGCCCGCGCGGCGGAGCGCGTGCTCGACGCCGGCGGCGGCCGCCACCCGCTCAATCTGGCCACCCACGTGCTCGATTTGAAACCCTTCAACGAGCGCGATCATCACGGCGCGCTCGATCCCGATAACCCGCGCCGCTTCACCGCCGAGACCTGGATCGTCCACGACGCCTGCGCGCCGCCCTGGCCGTTCCCGGACAAATTCTTCGATTTTTCCTTCTGTTCGCACCTGTTGGAGGACGTCCGCGATCCGCTGGCGGTGTGCCAGGAATTGGTCCGCGTCTCCAAGGCCGGCTATATCGAGACACCGTCGCGCGCCCGCGAAATCTTCGCCAAGGCCCGCTTCTTCGATGTGCGCACGGCGCTGGGGCGCATGCCCGATGTCGGTTTCAATCACCACCGCTGGTTCGTGGAGATTGATGACAATCATGTGACGTTCATCGCCAAGGACCAGCGGTTGCTCAACGATCGCCGCCGGTTCATCACGCGCGGCGATCTCGGACGCAAAATGCGCGAGGGCGAAAGCGGCGCGTCGCTGTTCTGGGAGGGCGGCTTCACCGCCGCGGAGGCCTTCATCGACGATGCCGGTGAGGACCTCGCGGCCTATCGCGCCCAGACGCTGCAGGCTTTGCGCAAGGTCTAGCTGCCGAAATGGGCGGCGAATACTCAACGCATGTGCGCCGGAAGGCACATGGGTGGTGGATTACTGCGATTTTGGGGTTGGGCGTCTTGCGCAAATCAGCGCACTGAGGCTGAAAAGCGGCGCAATGAGCGAGGCGGCATGTTCTTGACGGAATCCCGCGCCAGCGTTGAGCGCCCGATCCTGGCGCTGTGCCTCGCTTTCCTCGCCTGTGTCAGCCTGGCGTTCAGCGCGCGCTCCTGGACGGAGCTTGCGACCGCGCATCCCGACAATCCCTTCGTGCTCGCCGCCGCGGTCGGCATGCCGGAAGCCCATCCCGATGGGCGCGATGTTTGGATAGTGTCGCCGGACCAGTGCGCCGCCTGCGCCCGTCTGCATCGGGAAGACGCCGAAGTGCTGCGCGCCGCGGGCGCGCGCGTGCGCTTTGTGCAGCTTGAAGAACGCGACTCCGGCGCGCTTTTGCGCCTGATCGGCGCCGCCGCCGACGCCTCCGATCGCGGCGCCGAGGCGCAGCTTGAACGCGCCATGCGCGACAGCGGCGTCGCCCTCGGCCGGCCGTATCTGGTGTGGCGCGGCGAAGACGGCCTCTGGCGCGCCGCCAGCGGCGTCCGCGCACAGACCGCGCGCCAGCTCGCCGCTGAACTCCAGGCGCGCGCCTGATCTTGTTTCCATGGCGGCGGTGACCGAGGCCTATCGGGCGCGCATCGCCGCAGGCGACCTGGCCGCCGACGCAGCGCAAGCCGAAACCGCCGCGCGTCTCGACGCGCTCGCCGATGAGCTGGAGCGCTGGCGCCCGAAAGCCTGGTTCGGGCCCAAGCGCACGCCGAAAGGCCTCTACATTTTCGGGCCCGTCGGCCGCGGCAAATCCATGCTGATGGATTTGTTTTTCGAGACCGTTCGTTTCGAGAAGAAACGCCGCTGGCACTTCCATGAGTTCATGCTCGCGCGCCACGCCTTCATGCGCCGCGCGCGGGCGGAGGCGGGCGCCGCCCAGGACGAACTGATCTCCCGCGCCGCCCGCCAGGTGGCGGAGGAGGCGCGGCTGATCTGCTTTGACGAATTGCAGGTCACCGACATCGCCGACGCGATGATCTTGGGCCGGCTGTTCGAGCGCCTGTTCGACGATGGCGTCGTCATCGTCGCCACATCCAATCGCCCGCCCGATCAGCTCTACAAGAACGGCCTAAACCGCCAGCTCTTCCTGCCCTTCATTGCGTTGTTGCAGGAACAGCTCGACGTCATTTCGCTCGACGCCGAACGCGACTACCGCCTTGAGCGCCTGATGGCGGCGCCGGTCTATTACACCCCGCTCGGCCCGGCCGCGGCGGAGATGATGGATGCGGCGTGGTCGCGGCTGACCTTCGGCGCCCATCCCCACGCCGCCGAGCTCGACGTCAATGGACGCGCGCTGCATGTCGACAAGCAGGCCGCCGGCGTAGCGCGCTTTTCCTTCGCCGAATTGTGCGAACGCCCGCTCGGCGCCGCGGATTATTTGGAGATCGCCGAACGGTTCCACGCCGTGCTGCTGGACGACATCCCGCAATTGTCGCCCGCCAGGCGCGAGGAGGCCGCGCGCTTCCGCAATCTCGTCGACGCGCTCTACGAAGCGAAAGTGAAACTCGTCGCCTCCGCCGAAGCCCCGCCGGAGAAGCTCTATCTCGCCGGCGATCAGAGCTTTGAATTTGAGCGCACCGCCTCGCGCCTGATGGAGATGCGCAGCCAGGCCTATCTCGCGCTCCCGCGCCGCGACGCGGAATGGAAACGCGGCCTGGTGGATTAGTGGAGCAGGGGCGCCCTCGCCCCTGCTTGCCAAACATCGAAACAAAAGCGCGGACGAGGGCGTCCGCGCTCCAACCCCATCACCCCGGTTTCGCGGCACGCGAAGACCGGGGTCCAGCGCCGGTGTGCGGCGCGCAAAGCCTTACGCCGAATGCGCCGCGGCGGCGTCGAGCGCGTGCGTCCAGGCGTCTTCATCCGCGCCGTCCCATGTCTCCGCGCACTGCGCGCGCACGACGTCGCGGATCAGCGCGAAGAATTCCGGAAAGATCGCGCGCGATACGCCCAGCGCCTCGTGATTGATGTTTTCGCTGTGCAGGAAATTGCCGCCATAGCGATTTGCGCCGGCCAGATCGATCAGCACCTCGATCGCTTCGGTGAACATGTGCGTGCGCCGCCCGCCGTCCTTGTCCAGCACAAACAGCGCTTCGGTGTCGGGATGGCGCGCATAGAGCGCGGCATAGACCGCCGCTTCGGGATCGCCGCCGCGTTCGATGGCGCGCTCCAGGGTCGCGGCGATGCGTTCCGGCGCGCTCATCGCCGGCGCCGCCGCGGCGTGCCGAAGATGCCGCGCACCAATTCGCGCCCGATCGTGCTCAACACGTTCGACGCCACGCGCCCGCCGACGCGCTCGGCGGTTTTCGCAGCGCTTGAGCTTGAACTGGAGCGGCGCCGGGTCTGCGGCGCCGAAGAGCCGCGCGAACGCTCTCTTTCCCGTTCCTTTTCCTGCGCGGCGCGCTCCTTGTCCCGCGCTTCGCGCTCTTTTTCTTCCGCCGCAGCGGCCGCCGCATCACCCGCGCGCTTGGACAGAACTTCGTACGCCGAAACCCGGTCGATCGCCTGGCGATAGGTTTTTTCAAACCGCCCTTGCGCCACGATCTCTTGACGCGCCGCCAGCAACAGCGCGCCCACCTGGCTGTTCGGCGGGCGCACCTTGGTGCGCGCGACCGGCGTCGGCGCGCCCTTCGCGTCCAGCGTTGAGACCAGCGCTTCGCCCACGCCGAGCTCCTGGATCTCCTTGGCGACGTCCACGCCCGGATTGGCGCGGAACGATTGCGCCGCCGCCTTCACCGCCTTCTGATCCGACGGCGTGTAGGCGCGCAGCGCGTGCTGCACCCGGTTGCCCAATTGCGCCAAAACAGTATCTGGAACGTCAGACGGCGATTGCGTGACGAAGTAAATCCCCACGCCCTTGGAGCGGATCAGCCGCGCCACTTGCTCCACCCGGTTGAGCAATTCCTTTGACGCATCGCGAAACAAAAGATGCGCTTCATCGAAGAAGAAAACGAGCTTCGGCTTGTCCGGATCGCCGACTTCCGGAAGGCTCTCCCATAATTCCGATAAAAGCCACAACAAGAACGCCGAATAGAGTCGCGGCGATTGCACGAGCTTTTCCGCGGCGAGCACGTTGATCACGCCGCGCCCCGATGGGTCGAGCGTCATCAGATCCTCAAGCTCAAGCGCCTTTTCTCCGAAGAAGCGCTCCGCGCCGTCCATTTCCAATTGCAGCAACTTTCGCTGCAGCGCGGAAATGGTCTGCGGCGTAACCAGCCCATAGGTCTTGCCGATATCGTCTGCGTTCTCCGCGATATAGGTCAGGATCGACCGCAAATCCTTGAGGTCCAGCAGAAGCCCTTCCGCCTTGCCTTCCTTCAGCCACTCGTCGGCGATCTTGAACGCGATGGTGAGCGCGCCTTCCTGCGCGTCTGTCGCTTCAAGAATATGCCCGAGAAGAACCGGCCCCATTTCGGTGATCGTGGTGCGCACGGGATGGCCCAGATCGCCATAGACGTCCCAGAACACGACGGGCGCCGCTTTGGGATCGAGCGTCACCCCGATTTCTTCAGCCCGCGCCAACGCCCATTTCGGCGCCGGATCCCCGGCCGCCGCCACGCCGGAAAGATCGCCCTTGATGTCGGCGGCGAAGACCGGAACGCCCGCGTCGGCGAAGGCTTCGGCCAGCACCTGCAGCGTCACGGTCTTGCCCGTGCCGGTGGCGCCGGCGATCAGGCCATGCCGGTTGGCGCGCTTCAGCGTCAGCGCCTGCGGGCCTTCGGGGCTCACGCCGATCAGGATGGCGTCGGTCATCGGGTCTCCATCGGGTTTTTGGCGGATTCGGCCTTACCATGGCGCGGCGCGGCGGCGGCGGGAACCCCGCGCCTGAGCCGCTCCGAGCCGACGCGCCGCGGGCGCGCGAGCTTGCAACTGGTACGACTCTCTGTAACAGTTTCGTCACACATCTTTCGTGACGGGCCGGCCGGCTCGCTGCGATTGCCAAGTAGGCCTCCGCGTGCGTCCCCCACCCAGCCTGCGAGCGAGGCCTGCAGGCGCCGCCGGACGAATTCAGTCGTCCGGCGGCGTCGGCTTGGGGGCTTGCGCACGCTTTCTCGTCTCAAGCGAAGGCTGCGCGCACGCTTCGTGCGCGGGTTGCCTTGTCCGCGCCGAAGCCTAGGCTCCCGCCGATTCCGCGCCGGGCCGCCGTCTCGCGCCATCCAAAGGACCCCCGTATGGACACCGCCGTCAGAGGCGACCTCGCCATTTCCGAGAGCGATTTCGTCGCGCGCGCCGCTTCGGGCCCGTATCCGGCGTTCAAGGAAGGCGGCGCGCTGGGGACCGCGGCGCAGCGCTTCCTGATGGGGATGTATGAAGACGCCACCGCCGACGAGTTGACCGGGCTGTCCACCGACGATCTCATCGCGCTGTCGCATGAGTTCTGGCTCTGGCGCGGCGAAGCCGGCGGCGACGAACAGAAAGTGCGCATCCGCGCCGGCGTCGGCGCGGGCGGGCGCCCAATCGGCCGCGACATTCTGGAAATCTACGGCCCCGACATGCCGTTCCTCGTCGATTCCGTGATGGGCGAGATTTCCGATCAGGGCGTGTCGCCATTGGCGCTGTTCCATCCCATCGTGCACGACCCCGCCCGCGCCGGCGCGGAATCCATGATCCAGGTGCACCTGCCGCCGTCGTCGCCGCAGAAGACGCAAGCGCTGCACGCCGGCGTCCGCCAGACGCTGGCGGATGTGCGCATCGCGGTTTCGTCCTATGCCGCGATGAAGCGGCGCATGATGGATTGCGCCGACGAACTCGCGCGCGCGGTGACGACGCTGCCGCGCGAAACCGTAAGTGAGGCGGTGGCGCTGCTGCGCTGGCTCGCCGGCGATCGCTTCACGTTTCTCGGCGCGCGTGATTACGCCTATCCGCGCGATGCGTCGGGCAAGTTTCTCGCCGACGAGCCGATCATCCTGGAGAATTCCGGCATCGGCGTGCTGGCCGATCCCGAGCGCTATGTTCTGCGCACCAGCAACGAGCCGCTGCTCTTGACGCCGGAAATCCAAAAAATGCTGGGCGAGCCCGATCCGCTGATCGTGGCGAAATCCACCATGCGCTCGCGCGTGCATCGCCGCGTCACCGCCGATTATATCGGCGTCAAACGCTACGGGCCCGATGGCGAAGTCACCGGCGAAACGCGCTTTGTCGGGCTCTTCGCGTCCGACGCCTATATCGAAATGACGCGCGACATTCCCATGCTGCGCCGCAAGGTCGAATGGGTGATCGAGAAGGCGGCCTACATGGCCGGCGGCCACAACGCGAAGACGCTGCGGAAAACGCTGGAATCCTATCCCCGCGACGAGCTGTGGCAGATTTCGCGCGAGGAAATGCTGCGCATCGCCCGCGGCGTGCTGCACCTCTTGGATCGCCCGCGCGCCCGCGCCTTCAATCGCCGCGATCCGTTCAATCGCTTCGTCACCTCGCTCGTCTATCTGCCCAAGGATCGCTTCAACTCCACCGTGCGCGAAGCGGTCGGCCGCCGGCTTGAGCGCGCCTATGGCGGGCGCGTGGATTCGTATTATCCGCAGCTCGGCGAAGGGCCGATGGCGCGGGTATTGTTTGTCATTTCCGACATCGATCGCAATCTGCCCGATCCCAATCAGGAACAGCTGGACGACGATATCGCAGCCCTCACGCGCACCTGGGAGGATGGCTTCGATCAGGCGCTGGTGCGCAGCACGCTGTTCAATGAAGCGGCCCGCGAAGACGCCGGCGCGCGCTTTCGCAACGCCTTTTCCGCGGCGTATCGCGAAGCGTTTCCCGTCGATGAAGCCTTGTGCGACGTCCGCGAAATTCAGCGCGGCCGCGCCGATGAAACCGTGCGCGTGCGCGCCTATCGCCGCCCTGAAGATGCGCCCGATCGTCTGCGCTGCAAGATCTATGCGCGCGGCGAAGCGCTGCCACTCTCCGCCACCGTGCCGATCCTGGAGCACATGGGCCTCTATATTGAATCCGAACTGAACTATCGCCTCGATCTCTTTGCCGGCGGCGCCGCCGCCGATCAGGTCGTCTTCATTCACGATCTCGACATGCGCGCATCGAGCGGCGCGGCGCTCGATTTCGCCAAGGTCGAAGCGCATTTCGAGGCCGCCTTCACCGCGATCTGGACCGGCGCCGCCGAAAGCGACGGCTTCAATCGACTGATCCTGTCCCTGGGCTGCTCGTGGCGCGAAGCGGCGCTGTTGCGTGCGCTCTGCCGCTACCGCCAGCAATCCGGCCTTGATCCTTCGCAGGCCGTGCAGGAAGACGCGCTCTCCGCGCATCCTGAAATCGCCGCGCTGCTTCTGGCGATGTTTCGCGTGCGCTTCGATCCAGCGCTCCCCGAAGGCGAATCCGATCGCACGACCTGGCTTGCGCAATTGGATCACAAGATCGAGGCCGCGTTGAACGCGGTCGCCAGCCTCGATGAGGATCGCGCGCTGCGCAGGCTTGCGCGGCTGATCCACGCCATCGTGCGCACCAATTATTATCAGTCCGGCGCCGGCGGCGCGCCGAAAGCCTGGATGTCGTTCAAGATCGACAGCCGCGCGCTGGAGCATCTGCCCGCGCCGAAACCGTTCCGCGAGATCTGGGTCGCCGGCCCGGAAGTGGAGGGCGTGCATCTGCGCTTCGGCGCCGTCGCGCGCGGCGGCTTGCGCTGGTCCGACCGGCGCGACGATTTCCGCACCGAGGTGCTCGATCTCGTCAAAGCCCAGCAGGTGAAAAACGCCATCATCGTGCCCGTCGGCGCCAAGGGCGGCTTTTATCCCAAGCGTCTGCCGCCGCGTGGCGCGCCGGGCTGGCTCGAAGCCGGACAATCCGCCTACCGCACGTTTCTGCGCGGCCTGTTGGACATCACCGACAACATCGCCGGCGCCGACATCTTCGCGCCGAAGGACGTCGTGCGCTGGGACGCCGACGATCCTTATCTTGTCGTCGCCGCGGATAAAGGCACCGCCACGTTTTCCGATATCGCCAACGCCATCAGCGAAGACTATGGCCACTGGCTGGGCGACGCCTTCGCCTCCGGCGGCTCGGTCGGATACGACCACAAGGCCATGGGCATCACTGCGCGCGGCGCCTGGGAGGCGGTCAAGCGGCACTTCCGCGAAATGGGAAAGAACATCCAGGAAGAACCGTTCACCGCCATCGGCGTGGGGGATATGAGCGGCGACGTGTTCGGCAACGGCATGCTGCTATCGCAGAAGACGAGGCTGATTGCGGCCTTCGATCACCGCGACATTTTCATCGACCCCAATCCCGCCGATCTCGACGCAACCTGGGCCGAACGCAAACGCCTGTTCGACATGCCGCGTTCGTCCTGGAAGGATTATGACGCCAGCCTGATTTCGCAAGGCGGCGGCGTGTTCTCCCGCACGCTCAAATCCGTGCAGCTCACCGCGGAAATCCAAGAGATAACAGGGCTTTCGCAAACTGCTGTAACGCCCGCGGAATTGATCTCCGCACTGCTCAAGGCCCCGTGTGAACTGCTCTGGTTTGGCGGCATCGGAACCTATGTAAAGGCGAAATCGGAATCCAACGAACAGGTTGGCGACAAGGCCAATGACGGCCTGCGCGTCAACGCGGAGGACCTCCGCGCCTGCGTGATCGGCGAGGGCGCCAATCTCGGCGTGACCCAAGCCGGCCGCATCGCCTTTGCGCGCCACAAACGCGAGGACGGCGGCGGCCGCATCAACACCGATGCGGTCGACAATTCCGCCGGCGTCGACACTTCCGACCACGAAGTGAACATCAAAATCCTGCTCAAGGATGCGCTGGAGTCCGGAGTGCTTTCGCCTCCGGAACGCAATCCGCTCCTGGCTGACATGACCGACGACGTGGCGAACCTTGTGCTCGCCGACAATTACGATCAGACCCTGGCGCTCACCTTGTCCCAGGCGACCGCCGCCGCCGATCTCGACAGTCACGAACGGCTGATGCAGCGCCTGGAGCGCACCGGCAAGCTCGATCGCGCCGTCGAAGGCTTGCCCTCAAGCGAAGACATTCGCGCGCTGCGCGACGCCGGCGCCGGCCTCACGCGGCCCGAACTCGCCAAGCTTGTCGCCTACGCCAAGATTGATCTGTTCGACGCGCTGGTCGCCAGCGATGCGCCTGACGATCCGCATTTCGAAGCATCCCTCGTGGCGTATTTTCCGCCCCAATTGCAGCGCTTCGAGACCAGCATGCGCCGCCATCGCCTGCGCCGCGAAATCATCGCCACCGCGCTGGCCGATGACCTCGTCAACATGGGCGGGCCGAGCTTCGTCGACCGTGTGCGCGAAACCGCGCGCGCCAAGGCCGTCGATATCGCCTGCGCCTTCGAGGCCGCGCGCCGTATTTTCCGTTTGGATGAATTGTCCGGCCGCATCAATGCGCTCGACAATCGCGCGCCCGCCGAATTGCAGACGCAGATGCATCTCCAGGTCGTCGCCGCCTTGCGCCGCCTGACCGTCTATCTCGTGCGCCGCGCGCCGATCGGCCCCAGCATGAGCGTCGGCCAAACCATCGCCGCCTATCGCGACGCCGTCGATGCGCAGCGCGACGTCACCTGGGCGAGCTTGACGGCGCTGGAGCGCGAACGCGCCGAAGCGCGGCGCGATGATTTCCGCGCCCATGGCGCGCCCGACGATGTCGCCGGCGATGCGGCGCTCGTCAGCGCGCGCGCCGCGGGGCTCGATATCGCCGACGCAGCGCTCAAGGTCGGCTGGCCGGTGGACGCCACCGCGTTTGCCTATCGCGCCATCGGCGAAACCTTTGCGCTCGATCGACTGCGGTCCGAAGCGTTGTCCTTGACGCTGTCCCAGCATTGGGATCGCCTCGCCATGCGCCGCGCCAGCGAAGACCTGTTCGAAATTCAGCGGCTCTTGGCTGAAGCCGCGATTGCGCATCTGCCCTCGCCGCCGCGCGCCGATAAAGCCTGGGCCATGCAGGGCGTCGCACGGTGGGCCGAAGCCTTGGGCGCGGTCGCCGATCCCGTGCGCCGCACCATGGCTGAGCTGGAAGAGCAGGGCCCTTGGACCTTCGCCAAGCTGATGATCGCCACCGCGGAGATGCGCGCGCTCGCCAGCGCCATCGCGCATTGAGAGGCGCTGGGCGCGAAGTGAGTTGCGCTTGTGCACAATCGCTCGGCCCCGACGCGGCTCGGGGGCCATTGCCGCAACTGTGTGATCATGGGTCCCGGGCTTCGCCAGGACCGAGCGGAAATGTTTCCGCAATAAACAACAACCCCATCACCCCGGCGACGCGCAGCGTCAGCCGGGGTGCATCGATTTGCGTCGGAGCAGGCCCGGGGCGATGAGGGAAAGCAGCTGCAAAGTTTGCGCATGAACCAAGCGCTCGGCCCTGGCGAAGGCCAGGGCGCATGATCAGGGAGGCTTGCGCAAATGGGCGCTGGCGTTCGCCCGCGCCGAGTGCGGATGTTTGCATCTATCCATCACCCCGGCGGCGCGCAGCGTCAGCCGGGGTCCAGGCAAACGCGCGCGTCACCGCGCGCCAAACAGAAAATCCCGCGCCAGCGCTTCCGCGCGATCCACCAAGTCTTGATCGTAACACACCCGCGCATCGCGCGCGTCAGCCTCATCGAAAGCGTGCGTGGCGGTTTCAAACAGATGCGTCGCGATCGGCGCGCCCGATTGCGCAAGCGCGCCCAACACGCGCGACGGCTCGCGCGCGCCGACAATCGAATCCTTGCCGCCGAGAATAGCGCTCACCGGCGCGCCATGACGCAAGCCGCGCCGCGCCACCGCCGCGCGTCCGCAATACGGATAAAACAACAGCGCGCCGCCCAATCCCTCCAGCGGCTCATCCGGTACGTCGCGCAAACCGGTGGCGCGTTCGATCTCTGCGCCGGGCCGCAAAGCCATCGCATCGAGCACCGCCCAGCCGCCATGGCTCCAGCCCGCGAGGAAAAGCCGCGCCGGATCGGCGAACGGCAGATCGCGCGCGATCGCAAGTCCCGCGAACACGTCGCCCGCGCGTTCGCGGCCCCAAAAGCGCAGGCCCGTGCAGATCGTCGCGTACGCCTCGGCCGTGGAGACCCCGCGCGGCGCATACGAATCCACGATCACCGCACCCGCGCCCATTTGCGCGAACTTCTCCGCCCACACGTCCTGAAAACGCTTTCGCCCGCCGCAACCATGAAACTGCACCACCACCGGCGCCGGCCCATCGCCGGGCGGCGGGATGATTGTGGCGTGCGCGTTGAGCGCAGCGACCCGCTCTTCAAACCATTGCGTGCGCGGCACGCCGATCTCCTGTTGCGCCTTGACTTCCCCAGCGCCGCGGGCGCGATGCTGCCAAAGCTGTGAGGAGCGAAATATGGCGACGCCCTTTTCCGTCAATGTGCCGCAGGCGAAACTCGACGCCATCGCCGCGCGCGTGCGGGCGTTTCCCTGGTTTCCAGCGCCCGCCGATGAAGGCGAGGCCTGGGCGCGCGGCGTCAACACCGCCTACCTTAAGGATCTGTGCGCCTATTGGTTGGATGGCTTCAATTGGCGCGCTCAAGAGGCTGACCTCAACCGCTATCCGCAATTCACCGCGACCATCGACGGCAAGTCGGTGCATTTCGTGCATGTCGTCGGCGAAGCGCAGGGCAAGCGCCCGCTGATCCTCACCCATGGCTGGCCCGGCTCGCACTACGAATTCTGGGCCGCGATCGAGAAATTGGCGTTTCCCTCGAAATTCGGCGGCGATACGAAAGACGCGTTTGACGTCGTCGCGCCGTCGCTGCCGGGGTACGGCTTTTCCTTCAAGCCGCAAACGCCGCTCGGCCAGCGCGCCACCGCGAAGCTCTGGAACGCGATGATGACCGAAGAACTCGGCTATCCGCGCTACATCGCCCAGGGCGGCGATTGGGGCTCTCTGGTCACATCCTACCTCGGCATGGATCACGATGCGTGCATTGGCATTCATGTGAACATGATCGGCCTGCGCGGCGCCGATGCGACGCCGCAGACCGATGATGAAAAAGCCTGGCTCGCGCACATGCAGATGGCGCTGCAATTGGAGGGCGCGTATCTGCAGGAGCAATCCACCAAACCGCAGACGCTGGCGATGGCGCTGATGGATTCGCCGGTCGGAACCGCGGCCTGGATTCTGGAGAAATTCCACGGCTGGTCGGATCTCCGCGCCGGCGGCCTTGAGAGCGTCTATTCCAAGGATCAGCTGCTCACCAACATCATGCTCTATCTCGTCAATGACGCGATCGCCACCAGCGTGTGGTATTATCGCGCGCGCGTGGAGGAGGGCGGATTTTTTCTTGCGCCCGGCGAACGCGTGAACAAGCCCACGGGCGTGGCGAATTTCGCCGGCGAGCCGGTGTTCAAGATTCCGCCGCGCTCCTGGGCCGAGCGCATCTACAATATCGTGCATTGGAGCGACATGGCCGAAGGCGGTCACTTCGCGGCGATGGAGAAGCCGGAAGTCTTCACCGCCGACGTACGGTCATTCGCGCGCACGATCGGCTATTGAGCGGGAGAACACACGTCCAGCAAATTCGCCAGCGGGCAGCCGACATGCTGCGTCACCTGCAAGAGCCGCGCATGAAATGCCGGGCGGTCGACGCCAAAGAACGACGCGATATCCTGCCTCTGGCGCGCAGGCTCGTAAATCTGCGGGTCCCAGATGTCATTTCGCTGGGAAAATCCTTCGCTGAAATACTGCACGGCGGCCGCAATGTCGTCCGCACGCAGGCGCGTCATGTCAATGACGGCGGCGAGGGTCTCGCCGCGGCTCGGCTCAAACCGCTCCACCACGAGAAATGGCCCCGCGGCCGTCAAGCCGAATTTCCGCTTCAGCGCGGTCGCGCGCGCGAAATCGTAGCCTTGAATCCGCTCCAGACACATCTGCGGCTCAGGCCCCGAGCGCACGGAAAGCGGCCAATAGATCGGCCGCAGCAATTCCGTCTCCCCGTTCTCGCCGCGCCGGGCGCCGACCAGGACCTCCGAGCGCCGCGCCTCGTCAAACCGACGATAGAGTTCCACGCACACCGCCGCGTTCTGCTCGCCGAATGTGTCCGGGCCTAAAATGACGACCGCAGAGCCGCCCTGACGCGGCGTGCGCGCTTCAGTGGGGCGAATCTCGACCAGGACCGGCGTTATGACACGGCGGCCCGTCACCACCACCTGATCCGTTGGGGCCGGCGGCGCGCTGCTCATCGGCGTCGTGCAGGCCGCCAGAAGCGCTGTGGCGGCGGCTACTATCCATTGCGTGAGCGTTCGCATGCGGAGCCCCTTCCCATGGCGAAAATCAATTCCGGCACACGTCCAGCAGGTTCGCCAGCGGACACGCAATGTGCTGCGTCACCTGCGTCAGCCGCGGCAGCACGCTGCGGCTCGTCGATCCCCCGAAGATCGAAGCGACCAGGCTGCGGTTCGGGTCCGGCGTATAGAGATTGGGATTCCAGATATCGTTGCGCTGCGAGAAGCCGTCGCGGAAATCGTTCACCACGCTTGGAATTTCATTCGGCCGCGCATCGGTGAAATCGATCACCGCCACCAGCGTTTCGGTCTGATTGGGTTCATAGCGTTCAATCGCAATGTACGGCCCAGCATTCGTCAGCCGGAACTTGTTTCGCAACCGCTGACCGCGCGGGAAATCGAAATTCGCCAGCCGCTGCGCGCATCCCCCCGCGCCGGGCGCGTTCTGCGAATTGGCCACGACCGGCCAATAGATCGGGCGCAGCAATTGCGTGCCGCCGTCAGGATCGGTGCGCACGCCCACCGCGATTTCTGACGGCGTCGCCTGGTCGAACACCTGAAACATCGTCTGACACAGAAGTTCGTTGCGCTGCGCCTGCGCGCGCGCGCCGGGACGCGCCAACAGCACCACCGCCGAACCGCCCTGGCGCGGCGTGCGCGCCTGATCGCCAAGCAATTCCACCAGCGCCGGCGTGAGCGTGCGCGCGCGCCGTCCCACGCCGCGCGTGGCGCTGCGGTCCGGCGTTTCGCGCGCCGCAGTCGGCGGCCGCGATGGCGCCGCCGTTTCGCCGCCGCGGCCGAAACTCGGCGGCGGATCGATGCTCACGCCGCGCGGTCCCGGCGAAACGCCGTCGCTCGCCGTTGTGTCGCGCGTCGCGCGCATGTCGCTCAACGCGATCCAATAGGTTTGCCCATTGATGGTCACGCGTGCGCGCGCCGGATCGGACGGGCACACCGAACCGCTGCGCAGATCGCCCAGGGCGCTGGCGCTGACTTCGCCGATCGTGATGCCCAGCGCACTTTGCAGCGGCACCACGTCCCTGGTCCAGCCTTGGATGGCGATGCGCATGCAGCGCTCCAGGTTGGCCTCTTGGGCCTGTGCGCTTGCTGCGCCAAACGCCAGCATGGCGACCGCAAAACAAGCAGCGATGATCCCGCGCATGACGCCGTCTCCTTCGTGCTCCGCTTGCCCGCACCGCCGCTGCGCCGCCATGACCGCCGTCACCCCGGCGCGGAGTCGCAGATATCCAACAGGTTCGCAAGCGGACACCCGACATGATGCGTCACGCGCACCAGCCGCGGCAGCAATCCGAATTGCACCGGCGCGCCGAAAAACGCGGTGAGATCGCCGCGCGTGCGGTCCGGTGCGTAGATGCCGGGATTCCAGATGTCGCCGCGCTGCACGAACCCGTCGCGGAAATACCGCACCATATTGACGACATCCGCATCCCGCGTGCGCGATAGATCGATCACGGCGACGACGCGTTCCGTTGCGCTCTGATCGTTGCGCTCCACGATAAGATACGGCCCCGTGCCCGAAAGCCGGAACTTGCTCTTGATCACCGCCGCGCGCGGATAATCATACGCCTGCAGCCGCCGCGCACAGCCCTCCGCGCCCGGCGCGCCGGCCGTCAGCGTGCGCGCCAGCCAATAGATCGGCCGCAGCAATTGCACCTGGCCTTCCGCGTCGCGCCGCACGCCGACTTCCACCTGTTCGCGCGTGGCCTGATCGAATGTCGTGTAAAGCGCTTCGCACAGCGCCAGATTGCGCCGCGCCAACAGCGCCACGGCGGGATCGCCCAACAGCACCACTGCGGAGCCGCCCTGGCGCGGCGTGCGCGCCTGATCATGCTGCAACTCCACCACGACCGGCGTCAGCGTGCGCTCCTGCATGCGCGGAACCGGCGCCGTCGTGGAGGCCGGCGCGCGCATTTCCGCCCGCGGCGGATTGATGCCGCGCGTGCGGTCTTGCACCGAGCCCGGCGCGCTCGGCGCCGGCGCGATGGAGGCTTGTTCGTCCGGAATCTGGACCGGCGCCGGCGGCGGCATCGGCGGTGGCGCAGGCTGCGCTTCGGCCTGCTGCTCCTCTTGCGCGGCCGGTTGATCGGGCGCCGCGGCGGGCGGCGGCGCGTCGTCCACCGGCGCGGCCTCTGTCGCCTGCTGGTCCGGCGGCGCCTCGACTTGGGCGCTGCACGCCGCCAACACAGCCGCGAGCGAAAGGGCCGCGATCCAGGCCGAAATCCTGCGCATGGTCCGTCCTTTACGGTGAAGGATGGTTAACGATGCCGGTCCCGGCCCGGCCGCGCAACCGTCAAACCGTGTCAGGCGGCGTCATTTTCCAGCCGGCCGATGGCGTAGAAGCGCTCGCGCCGCTGCGCGCGCAGCGCGTCGGGGGAGAGGTCCTTCAGCCCGTCCAGCGCCTGGGCCACCGCCGCGCCGACGGTGGAGATCGCCCGCTCGGGCGCGCGGTGCGCCCCGCCCAGCGGCTCCTTGATAATGGAATCGATCACCTTCAGGCCGATCAGGTCCTGCGCGGTGATCTTCATGGCATGGGCCATGTCCTTGGCGCGCCCGGAATCCTTGAACAGAATCGAAGCGCCGGCCTCCGGGCTGATCACCGAATAGACCGCATGCTCCAGCATCATCACCGCGTTCGCCGCAGCGATCGCCAGCGCCCCGCCCGAGCCGCCTTCGCCCGTAATCACCGACACCATTGGCACGCCCAGCGTCAGGCAGCGCTCGGTGGAGCGCGCGATCGCTTCCGCCTGGCCGCGCTCTTCCGCGCCGATGCCGGGATAGGCGCCGGCGGTATCGACGAAACTGATCACCGGCAGCTGGAAGGTGTCGGCCATGTCCATCAGGCGCACGGCTTTGCGGTAGCCCTCCGGCCGCGCCATGCCGAAATTGTGCTTCAGCCGCTCCGCCGTGGTGCGGCCTTTCTCGTGGCCGAGCAGCACAGACGGCCGGCCCAGGAACTTGCCCAGTCCGCCAAGCACGGCGGGGTCCTCGCCATAGGTACGGTCGCCGGAAAGCTCAACGAAATCCGTGACCAGAGACGCCACGAAGTCGCGGAAGCGCGGCCGTTCCGGGTGCCGCGCCACGGCGGTTTTTTGCCACGGATCGAGCTTGGCGTAGATGTCCTGCAGCATTCGCTCGGACTTGGTTTTGAGCCGCGACAGCTCGACGCCCATCTCCAGCGCGTCGGAGCTCTCCGCCAGCGCCTGCAGCTCTTCGATCTTGGCCTCGATCTCCGCGATCGATTTTTCGAAGTCCAGATAAGTCCGCACCGAGCCGCCCTAAGAGCGTGATAGCCAAAAGTGGGTACCGGTTTTGGCGGATATCACACTCCAAACCTGAAGAGCTGGGGACCATACGCAGAAGCCGGTTCCAGTCCAGATCAGACATGTGTGAGGGGCAGGCCAGGCGGCCCATCCTCCCCGGTTTACGGGGGAGGTGGCCGACCCTGGCGCAAGCCAGGGGAGGTCGGAGGGCGCGGCGTACCCCATGTTGCGCTGCAGCGCGGCCCCCTTTAGGCCAGGGCGCAAGGAGCCGCGCGCATGAAAACCCCCAGATCCTTCTTCAAGCCCCTGGCCATCGGCGCGCCCGAGCCCTTGCGCGACCTGCCCGTGCGGCTGGAGCGCATGATCCATTTCGTGCCGGCGCATCTGGAGAAGGTGCGCGCCAAGGTCCCCGAGATCGCCCGCGACGTCGATGTCGTGCTCGGCAATCTCGAAGACGCGATCCCAGCCGACGCCAAAGAAGCCGCGCGCGCCGGCTTCATCGAGATGGCCAACGCGACCGATTTCGCGAGCCTGGGCGTGGGCGTGTGGACGCGCGTGAATTGCCTCAACTCGCCGTGGCACCTGGACGACGTCACCGAAATCGTTGCGAAAGCCGGCAACAAGCTCGACGTCATGATGATCCCGAAGGTCGAAGGCCCGTGGGACATTCATTACGTCGATCAGCTGCTCGCGCTGCTTGAAGCCAGGCACGGCGTGAAAAAGCCGATCCTGTTGCACGCGATTCTGGAGACGGCCGAAGGCGTCGCCAATGTCGAAGCCATCGCCGGCGCATCGCCGCGCATGCAGGGGATTTCATTAGGCCCCGCCGATCTCGCCGCGAGCCGCAAGATGAAAACCACGCGCGTCGGCGGCGGCCATCCGGGCTATCGTGTGATCGCTGATCCTTCAGGAGACGGCGCCGCGCGCGAAAGCGTGCAGCAGGATTTGTGGCACTATACGTTTGCGAAAATGGTCGACGCCTGCGCCATGCACGGCATCAAGCCGTTCTATGGGCCCTTCGGCGCGATCGATGATCCCGAAGCCTGCGAGCAGCAATTCCGCAATGCGTTTTTGATGGGCTGCGTCGGCGCATGGACGCTGCATCCCTCCCAGATCGCCATCGCGAAGAAGGTGTTCAATCCGGAGGTCGAGGAAGTGAAGTTCGCGCTGCGGATTCTGGAGGCCATGCCCGATGGCGCCGGCGTCGCGATGATCGACGGCAAGATGCAGGACGACGCCACCTGGAAACAGGCGAAAGTGATTGTCGATCTGGCGAAATTGGTGGCCGCGAGAGACCCTGCGATGAAGGCGGCGTATGGCGTTTAGCGCGACCTGGAGCAGGGGCGCCCTCGCCCCTGCGCGCACGAAGGAAAACAAGAAAGCGCGGACGAGGGCGTCCGCGCTCCGTACTCTGCCCTCTTGTCATGAGCGCGGCTCGGCCCTGGCGAAAGCCAGGGCCCATGAACAGAGGCGCTTGCAGGAATGGGCCCTGGATCAGGTCCTGGGCCGAGCGGCAGACGGAGAGACTGGAGCGCGGACGCCCCCGTCCGCGCCCATGCGGCTTCAGCCTATGAGCGTGCGGACGATAAAATACTCTGACCCATCGGCCCGGACAGGCGCAGCCTGATCCGGGCCCCATGGTTCACGCGTGACGAAAGGCGATGCGCGGTTGCGTGGAGCAATCCGCCCCCTAAACGCCTTCCCCCGCCAGCAGCTTCAACAGTCCCCAGCCGCTGACCACGGTGAACCAGATAAACACCAGAAATCCCGCCAGCCCCACGAGGCCCAGAAGCGGAATGCCGATAATCGCCCCGATGATCGTGACGATGAACAGCCATGCCAGCGCCGCTACCAGCATCAGGCCCACCGCCCACCAGAACGCCAGCCACCAGATTCGGATCGCGTTGTCCAAATGCACGCGCGCCAGCCCGCTCGCATCCGCTCGCGCCACATACGCGACGATCACGCCGACCAGCGCGAACGCCGCCGCGCTCGGTATGCTCAGCAGATAAAGGCCATAGACGATAAACGCGGCCATGCGGCCGGTGGCGCCGCTCGTCGGCTGGTCAAGCGTAGTCATGCGCGCCTCCCGGGAGCAAAACCCCTATATGGGCGTTGCAGTTCCTATACCCAGCCAAAAGGATTCGCCATGACGGCTGCGACCGCGACGGCCACCGCCGCCGATCCGATGAACCTGACCGGCGTGCTCGACGAGATCGAAAACCGCGCCCACGCCGAAGCCCAGGGCGACGGCGCGCTGTCGGTCGCCGATCTGTTCGACGCTGTCGGCCGCCGCTCCTTCGGTCCCGTGCTTCTGGCCATCGGCGTGTTCGCGATTTCCCCGGCGACCGCCGTGCCCGGCCTGACCTGGGTCAGCGCGGCGTTGTCGTTCGTCGTGTGCGCGCACATCGCCGTCGGCGCCCAGCGCCTGTGGCTGCCGCGAAAATTTCTCGATGTCGCGATTCCCGAACAGCCCCTGGTCACGTTCATCGACAAGCTCCGCCCCAGCGCGCGCAGCATCGATAAAGTCCTCAAGCCGCGCCTGACGTTTCTGACCAACACGCCCTTCGTCAATCTCGTTGGGCTCACCGGGATGTTGGCGGCGCTCGTCACGTTTCCTTTGGGCTTTGTGCCGTTCGCGCCGCTGCTGCCGGGCATCGCCACCGTGCTGATCGGTCTGGGCATGACCGCGCGCGACGGCGTCGTGATCCTGTTGGGCGCGGCGATGCTGCCGTTCGCCGGCTACACGCTCTACACGCTGTTTTTCTGATCGTGACGCCGTCCCTCCCCGTGAGGCGGCTTCGAAGCGATCAGCGATCGATCCGGGGGATCGATCGCCGCGGAGAAGGCGAAGCGAAGCGGAGCAGGGTGTCGGCGAAGCCGACGGGAGGGGCGGAACCGCCAATCCTGCAAAGATCAGAGCCGCCGCCCCATCCGTCTGCGCCCTGCGCTCGCATCCACCTTCCCCTCACGGGGAAGGACGGCAAACTTCCAGCGTCGCAGAATGAGCCGCCGTCCCTCCCCGTGAGGGGAGGGTGTCGGCGAAGCCGACGGGAGGGGCGGAACTGCCGAGCCTGCAAAGATCAGAGCCGACGCCCCATCCGTCTGCGCGCTGCGCTCGCATCCACCTTCCCCTCACGCGGAAGGACGGCAAGGTTTCAGCGCCGCCCGCGCTTCGCCAGCGGATGCGCGCGCTCCATCACCGCGCGCAGCCGGCTCTGCGCAACATGCGTGTAAATCTGCGTCGTGGAAATGTCGGCATGGCCGAGCAGGGACTGCACCGTCCGCAGATCCGCCCCGCCATCGACGAGATGCGTCGCAAACGCGTGGCGCAACACGTGCGGCGAGACATTCTTCGGATCGATCCCCGCCGCGCGCGCCGCGGTCGCCAGGATTTGCTGCACGCGCCGGCGCGTGAGTTTTCCGTCCCGCGATGTCGGCGAACAGAACAGCCAGCGTTCGGCCTTGTCCTTTTTCACCGCGGATTTCGGCAGGAAGTGCGTGCGCACCCGCAAATAGGCGTCAAGCGCTTCGAGCGCCGGCCGCCCCAGCGCAATCAGCCGTTCACGTCCGCCCTTGCCGGTGATGATGAGATGCGATTGCCCGGGCTTCGGCGCCGCCTTCAGCGGCAACGACACCAATTCGCTGACGCGAAACCCGCCGCCATAGAGCAATTCCAGAAGCGCACGGTCGCGCACGCCGACCGGCCCTTCGATCCGCGCCGCCGCCTCGATCAGGCGCACGGCTTCCGCCGCCGCAAGAGTCTTCGGCAGACGCCGGCGCCGCGTAGGCGGCGTGAGCCGCTGCGCGGGATCGTCGCTGCGATCGCCTTCGCTGAGCAGAAAGCGGAAATATTGCCGCAGCGCGGAAATACGTCGCGCCGCCGTCGCCGCCGAGAGCTGGCGCGCGGCAAGTCCCGCGACATACGCCTCCAGCTGCTCAGCGCTTGCCCGGCTCAGATCGCCGCCGATTTCGGACGCCGCGTCAGCGAGGTCGCGGCGATAGGCCGCCAGCGTGTTGCGCCGCGCCCCGCGCTCCGCGGAGAGCATTTCCAGGAAGGCGTCGATGCGCGCATGCATGCTTTGGCCCTCAGCCGCCGCCGATCAGCGCTTCAGCAGCGATGCTTCGCGCCGCGCCGTCAAGCCCTACCGCGCGCAAAGCGGCGATCACAGCATTGAGACTGGCCGCATCGAGCGCATGCGCGCCCGGCGCTACTGCGATGGCGGCAAGCGCTGCGGTCTCGCCGGTCGCGCCGGCCTGCGCCGAAGCTGCGAGCGCCGCCATCACGGCGGGATCGGCGCTTGCGCCGCCCGCGCCCGCGCCGGCGGTGATTTGCGCGCGCGTGGCCGCGTCGCTCGGCGCGCCCAGCGCGATCAGAATGCCGGCGTCGCGCGCCGCCCGGTCTCCGCCCAGCGACAACCGCCGCGCCAGCGCGCCGGTATCGGCCTGGATCCGGATCGCGGTGGCGGTGAGAAGCGATGCCCGCGCCGCTTCGGGTATGGCGGCGTTTTGCGCCGATTCCGCCATGCGCCGCGCGAGATTGAGATCGTCCGCCGCCAGCGCCGCGCGCCAGAACACCAGCACAGCCGCCGCGTCCGGCGCCGCCGTCAGCGCCGCGATGTCGCCATGGAACAGCCGCGCCGCCGCGGCGAAATCGGGATAAGCGGTCGCCGCGCGCAAGACTTGCGCAATCGCGGCGCCGGTCTCCAGGCTGCCCGGCGCGGCTTCCGAGAGCTGCAACGCGCGCGCCAGCGGCGGCGGCGCCACCGCGCCGGAATAGACTGAAAGAATGATCCGCCGCGCATCGGCTGGCGAAAGCGCGCCGCGCCGAAACGCCAGCGCCGCCGCCTGCGCGCGCAGCGCCGGATCGGCGCGTTCCCCGCGCGCCACCGTCAGCAGCGCCAGCGTGGAGGACTCCGCCAAGGGATTGGCCCCGGCGCGGAGGCCAGCCGCCAGCGAGGCCGAAGCGTTCAGGCTGGTGTCGAACTTCGCCGCCGGCGGCCGCGCCGCGGGCGCCACCATGTGCCCGATCACGGACTCGAACCACGGGTCTCCGGCGTTCGCCGATCGCGCCACGGCGATGGCGAGGTCGGCGCCGGCGCGTTCGCCCGCCGCCGCCGCGCACAAGGCGCGCAGCCGCAGGATGAAGGCCGGCTGGCTTTCGCCCCCGGCATTGGCGGCGCGCCGGCACGCCGCCGCCATGTCGCCGCGCGCCAGCTCCGCCTGGGCCACATATTGCGCCACCGACGCAGCGCTCGCCGCGGACCCCGCGCTCGCGGCCATGACGGCCAGATCGTCGGCCAGACCCATCCGGCCGAGCGCCGCGAACCGCTTGGCCGCGGCCTCCGCGCCGCCGGGATCGGGAGGCGCGTCGGCGGGCGACGCCAGAAGCCGGCGCGCCAGCGCAAAGCCCGCCGGGGAGTCCGGCGCCGCCGGCAACCGGTCGAACAGCGCCCCGGCATAGGCAGCGCTCGATCCCGACCAGGCGGTCATGGGCAGCGCCTCGCCGCGGCTGACCGCGCCCACCGTCCACACATTGAGCTCGCGCAGCTGGCCGACCTCGATCGCCGCCGGCGTCTGGGCGAGGCCAGGCCCGGCCCACGCCGACGCCAGCGCCGCAGCCAGGGTCAGCCGCCGCATCAAGGGCCGGGCCTTGCGGCGTCTTTGAAGGCGTCGGGCAGGGGGATGCGCACTTCCGCGCGCTCCGGCTCGATCTGGTCGGCGCGGGTCTGCAGATACCAGAACCCGCCCAGCACGAGCGCTGCCCCCAGCGCCAGGGTCGCCACGCGCGTGCGGCCGGAAAACCAGGACTCGCGGCTGAACCCGCTTCTGCGCCTGCGCCGTCTCACTCAAACCCTCTCGCCATTGCGAAGCATCCAGATTGACCCCAAAATGCGGCGAGTTTCCAGCCGAACCGGGTTTCAAAAGGGTTTCGGCGCACCCCTTGGAGGTTAACCGTGACGCGCCCGGACCGCGATGGGGGCGACCTGAGAGACAAGCCGGACGACGCCGCCGAAATCGCGGCGCTGGCGGAAGGGCTGAAGGTCGACCGGCCGATCGCTTTGGTGGGGCTCATGGGCGCCGGCAAGACCACGATCGGGCGCAGGCTTGCGGCCGCGCTGCAGGTGCCGTTCCTCGATGCTGACGCCGAAATCGAGCGCGCCGCCGGAATGACGGTTCAGGAAATCTTCGCCGAATTCGGCGAGGCCTATTTCCGTCAGGGCGAGCGGCGCGTGATCGAGCGGCTGTTGAGCGGTGAGCCCTTCGTGCTGGCTACCGGCGGCGGCGCCTTCATCGATCCGCAGACTCGCGCCTTGATGCGCGCCAAGGCGGTGTCGATCTGGCTGCGCGCGGGCCTGGACGTGTTGATGCGCCGCGTGGAGCGCCGGGATGATCGCCCCTTGCTGAAAACGGATGATCCAAGAGCGGTGATGCAGAAACTGATGGACGTGCGGTACCCGATCTATGCGCAGGCGGACCTGACGGTGGAATCCTCCACCGGCCCGCACAACGATTCCGTCGCCGCGGTGCTGCGTGCGCTGCGCGCCCGCCAATGCGCGATGGGCGCGACGACATGAGCGAACTAAAGCGCGTGCGCGTCGATCTCGGCGCGCGCAGCTACGATGTCGCGATCGGCCCAGGCCTGATGGCGAATGCGGGCGCGATGATCGCGCCCTTCGCGCCGCGCCGGCGCGTGTTTGTCGTCGCCGATGAAACCGTCGCGGCGCTGTATGGGCCGTCCTTGCGCGGAGCGCTTCAGAGCGCGGGCCTAACGCAGATCGATATCGTGACGCCGCCCGGCGAAGAGACCAAAAGCTTCGCCCATCTCGCGCGCGTCTGCGATGCCGCGCTGGAAGCAGGCCTCGATCGCGGCGATCTGCTTGTCGCGTTCGGCGGCGGCGTGATCGGCGATCTGGCCGGCTTCGCCGCGGCCATTCTGATGCGCGGCGTCGATTTCGTGCAGATCCCCACGACGCTGTTGGCGCAAGTCGATTCCAGCGTCGGCGGCAAGACCGCCATCGATACCCGCCTTGGTAAAAATCTCGTCGGCGCGTTTCATCAGCCGCGCCTCGTGATCGCCGATCTCGACGTGCTGAACACGCTTCCCGCCCGCGAGATGCGCGCCGGTTACGCCGAGATCGTCAAATACGGCTTGATCGACGATGCGGATTTTTTCGCCTGGTGTGAACAAAACGGCCAGCATCTTTTGCAGGGCGATCCGCAGGCGCTGGCCCATGCCGTCACGCATGCCGTGCGCGCCAAGGCCCGCATCGTCGCTGCCGATGAACGCGAAGCCGGCCAGCGCGCGCTGCTCAATTTCGGCCACACCTTCGCGCACGCCTTCGAGGCCGAGACCGGCTTTGGCGCAACGCTTCTGCACGGCGAAGCGGTCGCCGCCGGCATGGTGATGGCGCACAAACTCTCCGCGCAGCTCAACGCCGCGCCAAACGACGACGCCGCGCGCGTCGAAGCGCATCTGCGCGACGCAGGCTTTGCAACCGCGCTGAACGCGATCCTGCCCGCCGGCTGGAGCGCGGACGCGCTGATCGCCCACATGCGCCACGACAAGAAGGCCGAAGCCGGCGCGCTCGCGTTCGTGCTCACCCGCGGCATCGGCCGCGCCTTCGTTGAAAAGGGCGTCGACGAAGCGCCCGTGCGCGCCGTGCTGGAGGCCGCGCGATGACCGGACTGATCATTGCCGGCCTCGTCATCGTGGCGCTGATCCTGCTCAACGCCTTCTTTTCGATGGCCGAAACCTCTTTGACCGCGGCCTCCCGGGCGCGCATGGCGAGCCTGGAGAAAGAAGGCGACGCCGCCGCCAAGCGCGTGTCCGATCTTCAGGAAGATCGCGAGCGCATGATCGGCGCGGTGTTGCTCGGCGCGAACTTCGTGACCATCGCAGCATCCGCGATCGCGTCGACCATCTTCTCCGGACTCTATGGCGAAGCCGGCCCGGTCATCGCCACGCTGGCGCTGACGCCGCTGCTTCTCGTGTTCGGCGAAGTGATGCCGAAAACGTTCGCCATCACCAATGCCGATAAGCTCGCGCGCTCGGTCTCGCTGCCCGTGGCGTGGATGGTGAAAATTCTAGCCCCGATCGTCGCCGGCGTGCAGATCATCGTCAATCAGTCGCTGCGCCTGATGGGCGTGAAAGTGGCCGAAGGCATCGACGTGCTCGCCGCGCGCGCGGAAATCCTGGGCACCGTGGAGCTTCACGCCGAAGAGGGCGCCGTCGAGATCAATATGCGCGACCGTTTGCGCGGCGCGCTCGATCTCTCCGATCTCACGATCGGCGACATGATGATCCACCGCAAGGCGATCCGCATGCTCAATGCCGATCTGCCCCCGCGCGAGATCGCCGCCCAAGCCACCGCCAGCGCGCACACGCGCATTCCGCTCTGGCGCGGCGAGCCGGAGAATATCGTCGGCGTGCTGCATGCGCGCGACCTGCTGCGCGCCATTTCGGAAAAGGGCCGGGACGGCTTCTCCACCGTTGATGTCGCGCGCAAGCCCTGGTTCGTGCCCGAAACCACGAGCGCGGAAGACCAGCTCGCGGAATTCTTGCGCCGCCGCGAACATTTCGCGCTGGTCGTTGACGAATACGGCGCGCTGATGGGCCTGATCACGCTGGAAGATATCCTCGAAGAGATCGTCGGCGACATCAAGGACGAGCACGACGTCGCCGTCGTCGGCGTGCGCCCGCAGCCCGATGGCTCGGTGAATGTCGATGGCGTCGTGCCGATCCGCGATCTCAACCGCGCAATGAATTGGGATTTGCCGGACGAAGAGGCGGTGACCGTCGCAGGCCTCGTCATTCACGAGGCGCAGGCCATCCCAGAGCCCGGCCAGCGCTTCGCCTTTCACGGCTATCGTTTCCAGGTGCTGCGCCGCTATCGCAACCAGATCACCGCGCTGCGCATCGAGCGCGAGGAAATGGCCGACGCCGAGGGCGGGGCCTAGCGCGCGATAGCCAAGAGTGGAAACCGGTTTTGGCGGCCATCGCGCGCTAAGCAGAGACCGTAGCGCGCGATAGCCGGTAGCAGAGAGCAGTTTTGGCGGCCATCGCGCGCGCTTAACAAGTCCCAAACTCGCTTGCGACGATTGCGCACTAGCGAAAGCTTATCCGTTCAGGCAAGAATATGGCGATGACGCATGAAGCGCTCCTCGCTGCATGCAGGCGGTTCGGCCTGATTCTCGCGCTCGCCGCCGCGACGCTGATGACGCTTGCGCCTAGCGGCTACATGCTCAAGGCGTCCGCTGATACCGGCGTCACGGTCGCGCTGTGCGGCGGCGGCGATGCGCATATCGCCTTAAGCATTGAACGCAGCGACGACCAGGCGCCCGCGCGCGAACACGATGATCGCGCAGCGCCGCCGGCCTGCGCGTTCGCCATGATGGGCGCAGCAGCGCTCACCGCGCCTCCGCAACGCGTCGCGCTCGATACGTCGACCGTCATCGATGCTGATCCCGGCGCCGAACCGCTGCAAGCCGGTGTCGCGGCGCCAGTCCGCCCGCCTTTGCCGGCGCGCGGCCCGCCGATGCCTGCATAAATTACCGCTGAAACCGTGCCGCGTGCAGCGGCGCATCGTGCATCGCGCCGCGCAAGCGGCCGTCCCGGCGATACTTCACCATGTTGCGAACCGTCTTCATCGGCGGCGTGCTGGCGTGCGCGCCAAGCGTTTGCGCCGCGCAGGCCAACGTCTCGGAAACCATCATCGTCACCGCGCGTCCCGATCCGGAAGATCCCCCAGTGGTGGCGCAGGCGCGCGAAGACCTCTCCCGCACGCCAGGCGCGGTGTCGGTCATTCCCAATGAATCGATCGAACGCCGTGTGGCGCAGGGCTTTTCCGATATCCTGCGCGATGCGCCCGGCGTGCTGGCGCAGAAGCGCTACGGCGAGGAATCCCGGCTTTCCATCCGCGGTTCTGGCCTGGACCAATCCTTCCATCAACGCGGCGTGCTCCTGGCGCAGGACGGCGTGCCCTTCGCGGACGCCGACGGTTTTTCCGATTTTCAGAAAATCGATCCGCTCACCGCGCGATATGTCGAAGTGCATCGCGGCGGCAACGCCTTGCGCTTCGGCGGCGCGCAATTGGGCGGCGCCGTCAATGTCGTCACGCCGACGGGACGCACCGCGCAGTCTCAAAACCTGCTGCGCATTGAAGGCGGATCGTATGGCCTGCGTCGCGGCGCAGTGCAGGTCGCGCGTGCGGGCGAGGATTGGGACGGATTCGCCGCGCTCACCGCGCTCAGGACCGACGGGTTCCGCGTCAATTCCAGCCAGGAGCAAACCCGCGGCACGCTCAATGTCGGCTACCGCGTCGCCGAGGGTCGCGCGCTGCGCGTGACGCTGTACGGCGCCGACATCCACCAGGAAGTCCCGGGCACGCTCACGCTGCAGCAGGCGCTGCGCAATCCCGAGGCCGCCGGCTTCCGCGTAGAGCAAACCGATTGGAAACGCGATCAAAGCGTGTTCCGCGCCAGCGTGCAGACGCAATGGCGGCTCAACGCGCACACAGACTTCGCCGGCGGCGTCTACGCCACCGCCACCGACCTGCACCACCCGATCGCGCTTCTCATCAATCAGCAAATCCAAACCCAAGGCGCGTTTGGACGCGTGGAATGGGCGGGCGAGCTTGCAGGCTTGCGCGCCGATCTGTTCGCCGGCGCATCCTATCGCCAAGGCTACGTCGAACAGTTTCTGGGCCCGGTCTTTTTTCCTGTTGCCGGCGACAGCCGCCGCGAAGCCGCGGGCCTCGACGTGTTTGCGGAAGCGCGCCTGTTCGTCACCGACGACGTCGCGCTCGTCGCCGGCGGCTCCTATGGCCGCGCGACGCGCGACTACGAAGATCGTCTCAACGCATCGAACAATGCCTCGCGCGACGATGATTGGTTCGCCCCGCGCATCGGCGTGCTTTGGGAAGGCGAGGGCGGCGCGCAAATCTACGCCAACATCACCAAGTCGGTGGAGCCGCCGCACTATGGCGCGCTCGTGCAGGCGCCCAATGCTGGCTTTGTGCCTGTGGCCCCGCAGGAAGCCTGGACAGGAGAGATCGGAACGCGTGGCCGCGCGGCGTCGCTGGTATGGGATATCACGCTCTATCGCGCGCAGCTTCAGAACGAATTGCTGAGCTTCAGCCCGGCCGCCGGCGTGCCCGCCGCGGTCTTCAATGCCGGCGACACCGTGCATCAAGGCCTGGAGCTGGCGCTCGATTGGCGCTTCGCCGAAGGCTGGGCGCTGCGCCAAGCCTACGCATATTCCGATTTCGCGTTCGACGGCGATCGGGTGTACGGCGACAATCGTCTCCCCGTCGCGCCCGAACATCAATACCGCGCAAGCCTCACCTACGCGCATGCATCCGGCTGGTATCTGGCGCCGAATGTCGAATGGCGGCCGAGCGACGTCTATGTTGACTACGCCAACACGCTGAAGGCGCCGGGCTACGCCCTGTGGGGCCTCAATGCCGGTTGGGACTTCGCCAATGGCGTGTCCGCATTCGTCGATGCGCGCAATCTGACCGACGAAATCTACGTTCCGGAATTCGGCGCGGTTGTGAACGCCGCAGCGCCCGGGTCTAATTTAGCGGTGTTCTATCCAGGCGAAGGGCGTTCCGTGTATGCCGGACTGTCTTACCGGTTTTGATTTGGATTCAAGCGGGAGGTGAACATGAAATCAGTTTGGGGCGCAGGCATGCTTGCGTTGGCGCTATCGCTCGCGGCATGCAGTCAAAACACGGCCCCCGCGGCGCCGGAAGCGGCGGCCGCCGCGCCGAATGTCGTGGTGGAAGACGCCTGGATCGCGGCCTCGCCGCAAGGCGTGGCGATCGCGGCCGGCTATGTCACGCTGCGCAATGCGGGCGACGCGCCGGATCGCCTCGTGTCCTTGAGCAGCCCTAGCGCGCCGCGCGTGGAGCTGCACACGATGTCGATGGACGGCGGCGTGATGCAGATGCGCCCGATCGAGGCGTTGGAGATCCCCGCGAATGGCGCAGTCGCCCTCGAGCCCGGCGGCGATCACATCATGTTCGTCGATCTCCCCGAACCCCTCGCCGACGGCGAAACGGTTTCGGTGACGATGACCTTTGAAACTCAGGACCCGATGACCGTCGATTTCGCCGTCCGCGATCGCGCCGCGCCCCACGCGATGGAGCATTGAGAATGCGCATCCACGCGACGGCGTTGGCGGGCGTGCTGATGTTCAGCGCCGCTGCGTCCGCGCATGTGGTGATCGCCGATCCGATCGCCGCGCCCGGCGCCTATCACGCAGCATATTTTCGCATCGGCCACGGTTGCGACGCCTCGACCACGATCGCCGTTCGTGTGGAGATTCCTGAAAGCGTAGCCCTCGCGCGGCCGCAGCCGAAGCCGGGCTGGACGTTGGAGATAGAACGCGCACCGCGCCCAGCGCCCGTCATGGTCGAAGGCCGCGCCGAGCACGACCGGGTCGCCGCCGTTACGTGGCGCGGCGCGCTGCCTGCCGATCAGTTCGATGAATTCGGCCTGCTCGTGCGCGCACCCGTTGACTCCGGGCCGATCTACTTCCCCGTCACGCAGACCTGCGCCGAAGGGGAACGCCGCTGGACGCAAATCCCCGCGCCAGGCCAGGCCTGGCATAGCGTGACAAACCCGGCGCCGGTTCTGACCGTCACAGCGCCGGCGGCGCCATCGACGCACGCGCACTAGAGCAACATCCGATCAAATAGAATCGCGGGGCGATTCAGTGATCGGATAAAGTTGCTCTAGAACCAAAGTTGTAGAGCATCTTTTTCCGACCATCCGTTCGCTGAAGCGAGCGTGTATGGTCGCAAGATGCTCTAGCCGCTATGGCTCGCCGCTTTCGCTAACGGCCGCCGTCTCGGCAGCCGCGGCGTCCGGCGCTGCATCCGCTGTCTCGGTCGCGGCGGTCTCCGCGTCCCCGCAGCGCAGATAGCCTTCGAGAAAAAAGTCCCCGTAGCGGCTTTCCGTGTACGAGCCGCCGCCGCCATACCCGTTCGTGGCGTAGCCGGTATATTGATAGACCGGCCGCTGCGCGCGGAAGATGTTCTTCTGCACGCTCGCGCCGTTGCACAATTCCGCCGCGCGCCGATCCCAGAACGCCTGCGCCAGCGCCGCGTTATTGGTGACGAGAAGGATCGTGTAGCTGCCGTCCGGGTTCTGCGTGTCGCGATAGCCGTAGTGCGACCCGTCCGGCGTGATCGGACCGTAGGCGAGCGGCGTGACAGCGCATGCCGCAAGGCCGAGCGCCGCGAACGCGGCGATCCATCCCGGCCGCATCATCGTGACGAGCGCTGCGATGCGCGCGCGGAATCGCGAATGGCTTCGGCGCGGTCGCGCGCGGCGCGCGACACCCCAATCGCATTGCCATAGGTCGCGAAGGACATGACGTTGCCGGCGGAGGACACATAAGAGCCGGCCTCCATCCCCACGCCGATGCGCCGCACCGTGCGTTGATTGGGCAGCGTCTCCAAAAGCTCATCCGCGCCGTCAATGCTGGGCACGACGGTGCGGTTCATGTCCGCAACCACATAGCGCGCGATAAAGGCGTGCGCTTGCTCGACCTCTTCGCGCAGCCGCGCGCCATCGTCGCGCAGCCATTCGCGCGTGAGGAAAATGGCGATCTCATCCTTGGTGAGCGTGTCGTCGCGCGCCTTCTCCAGTTCATTGCTCATCGAGCGATACTCGTCCGTGCCTTCCGCGGGCAGGGCGCCATTTTCATCGCGCGCGCTGTCCTGGATCGACGCGATCAGCCGTTCGCGCAGCTCCGGGGTCAGCACCGGCACCGGCAATTGCGTGGAGTAATAGGTGAAGGTGTTGCGATAGACCGGCCCGCGCGTTTCCGCCCGCGGCGTCGAACCGGTGAACGTGTAGCGCGTCGCATAAGGCGTACGCGGGCTTTGATAGCTTGCATTGGCGATGATGCGCAGCGTGCTGGAATCTTCCGAAAGCGTATATCGCACGGCGATCTCGATCACGTCGTCGAGCGGATCCGGCGCGGTCAGCTTCTGCGCGGTGAGGATTTCGGAATAGCGCACGCCCGCCAGCGGCGCAGGCGGAGGCGCGGGCTCCGGCGCAACCGCCAGGGCGGCGTCGACCGTCGCAAGCTCCGTGCTTTCGACCGGCAGTGTGATCAGGGTCGCGTCCGCGACGGGCTCTGCGCTCTGCGCCGCATCTGCGGCCAGGGCTGCATCCGCCATGGGCTCGACCGTCAACGCCGCCGGCGCCGGCGGCGCCGAGGCGGCTTGCGCGGCGCGCTGCAACTGCGCCGTCAGCGACGCATTGAGCGTGTCCGGCGGCATCAGCTCCGCCATTTCATCGGCGGCCTTCTGCGCGCGCCGCGACGGTCCCGCATTGATGATGGCGTCCATCGCGGTCGTCACCAGCACGCCGATGAGGCCATAGGCGGCGCCGGCGGAAGCGGTGGTCGTGTAGAACCACGCCTTCTCCACCCCGGCATTGTTCTCAGCCACCGAAACCGGCGTCGCGCCGATGGTCTCGACGTGCGCGTCGGTCAAAGGCCGCATGCTCGGATATTGCGGCGCGGTCGCACAGCCGGCCAATGCGATCGCGCACGCGGCGCTCGCCAGAAATCGTTTTGTCATTGTCCCCCCACAGGCGCGATCGTTGCGCGCGTACGGGAGGTTGTGCCCGCCGTTTGGCGACTGTCAACACGGTTTCGCCGCGCTCAGCGCGGCCGGCGCATCTTGAACATCTCGCGCACCACCGCGTAGTCCGACAGGTATCCGCACCGCGCCAGCGGCCGCGCCGCCGCGGTGTCGAACCGCCCCTCGCGCAGATAATCCGGATCGATGTGCACGCCCACGACCTGGCCCAGCACCAGATGGGAGGCTGTCTCCGCGCCGCTGAGATCGCGCAGCGTCTGCACGGAGAGAACCTTGCACTCCATCGCCACGGGGCTCGCCGCCACGCGCGGCGCCCGCACCGCCCGGCACTGCGCCGGCGCCAGTCCCGCAAGCGCCATCTCATTGACGCCGCGCGGCGCAGCGAGCGCAGTCGCGTTCATCGCCTCCGCCAGCTCTTCCGTGACGAGGTTGAACACGAACTCGCCGGTCTCAAGGATGTTCTGCAGCGTGTCGCTGATCTGCTCGCTGGCGAAGCCCAGGATCGGCGGGCGCGAGCAGAACGCGTTGAAATAGCTGAACGGCGCCAGGTTCACCCGGCCTTCAGCGTCCATCGTCGACATCCAGCCGATCGGCCGCGGCGCGATGATCGCCTTCATCGGATCGTGCTCCAGGCCGTGGCCTGTTTCGGGAGCGTAGAAATAATCCGCAGCGGGATCGCGCATGACCGGCCCGCTCAGCGCAGGCTGGGATCGGCGAGCGTCTTCTCCAGCATCGCGCGCGCGCCGCCGGCGAACTCCGCATTTGTCAGCGCAAACGCCGCCACCGCCTCCAGATATCCAAGCTTGTCGCCGCAATCATAGGAGCGGCCCTCGAACTCGAACGCGTGAAACGCCTGCACGTCCATCAGCCGCGCCATGGAATCCGTGAGCTGGATTTCCCCGCCAGCGCCTTTCGCCTGGTTTTCCAGGAGCGCAAAGATTTCCGGCTGCAGGATGTAGCGGCCGGAAATGAAGAGGTTCGACGGCTCGCTCCCCTTCGCCGGCTTCTCCACCATGCCCTTCATGCGAATGAGCCGCCCGTCGCGCGACGCCGGATCAATGATGCCATAGCCGGAGGGATTATCCGTCGGCTCCACCGCGATCATGTTGCCGCCGACCTGGGCGTAAGCGTCGACCATCTGGCGCAGGCAGGACGGCTGGCCCATCATCAGCATGTCCGGCAGGCACACCGCGAACGGCTCGTCGCCAATGATGTCGCGCGCGCACCACACCGCATGGCCCAAACCCAGTGCGGCTTGTTGCCGCACAAAGCTCATGGCCCCCGGCGCCCGGACCGTGCGGTCGAGCGTCGTCAGCGCTTCGGTTTTGTTCTTATTTCGCAACGACTCTTCAAGTTCGAATGCGCGGTCGAAATAGTCCTCGATCGCGCCCTTGTTGCGGCCGGTTATGAACACAAGGTGTTCGATGCCCGCATCGATCGCCTCGTCCACGACGTACTGGATGGCGGGACGGTCAAAAACCGGTAAGAGTTCTTTCGGGATCGTTTTCGTCGCGGGCAAAACGCGCGTGCCGAACCCGGCCACAGGCAGAACCGCCTTGCGGACGCGCTGCGCGCCAGAATGCGCTGTGGTCACGAGGTCCCCCTTAATCGGTCGTAAAACCGCCTACGTCCCGAGCGCTGGTTGATGGCGTGACGGGCGTCACGTGTCAAAGTGTGCAATGCAACATAGACGGTCTTTCAACACAGCTGTGTGAGCCTATATGCAGGCTGATGTGAGGCGACGATGGCTACGCAAGTGAAGGGCAACGCGAAGGCGCAGGGCGGGTTCCGCCACAGATCACCGTTGGGCGCCGTTCTGGGCAGCCTGGCTCTGGGCGTGGCCGCGATCACCCTTGGCGCTCTCGCCCCTTCGCTGCAAACCAGCCGCGCCATCGCCCATGAGCCGGCGCCGGTCGAGGACCGCATTCCGGACTCGCTGTTCCCCGTCGTCGCGACGACGGACGCCATTTCGGCTGCGGAACTGGCCGCTATTGAAGCCCAGATCGACGCCGCCGAAGCCACGATCGAGCGCCATCGGGCCGCGTCCAGCGGCGCGGTCGCGCTGCTGTCGCGCCACGCCCGGGGCGGCTCCGCGCTCTAACGCGTGAGCGGTCCTGAGTCCGGCGCCCCGCCCGCGCGGGTGGTCGCGATCGTCGTCAGCTTCAACACCGGTCCCATCCTCGAAACCTGTCTGGCGCGCCTGGCGGCGGACCCGGACATCGCCGCCATCGTCGTCGTCGACAACGGCAATCCACCGGAAGCCGAAGCCCGCCTGCGCGCCTTCGCAGCCGCGAACGCGCGCGCCCGTCTGATCGCGGGGCAGGGCAATGTCGGCTTCGCGCGCGGCTGCAATCTCGGCGCGGCCGCGGCCCCGGACGCGGACGTCTTTCTCTTCGTCAATCCCGACCTCGCGCTTGCGCCGGGCGCAGCAGTGCGCCTCGCCGAAACCGCCGCGCGCGGGCCGCAGCCGTGCGTGGCCGGCGGCCGCCTCTTTGGGCCCGACGGCGCCGAACAGCGCGGCGCGCGGCGCGAGGCGATCACGCCCTGGCGCGTCTTCGCGGCGTTCTCAGGCCTCACGCGGCTTGAGCCGCTGCACCCGATCTTTCGCTCGCCGTTTCGCGAGCGCGATCCGGTTCCCGCGGCGCCGATTGAAGTTGCCGCGGTCAGCGGCGCGCTGATGGCCATGACGGTGCGGGATTTCCGCGCGCTGGGCGGTTTCGACGAAGCGTACTTCCTGCACGTGGAAGACATCGACATCTGCGCCCGCGCTCGCCGCGCCGGAGGATCGGTCTGGTTCGATCCGCGCGCCGAAGGCCGCCACGAGGGCGCGACCTCAAATGTTGCGCGCGCTGAAGTCGAACGCCACAAAGCGCGCGGCTATGTCCGCTTCTTCCGCACCTCAGCCCGCGGTCCCTGGTCGCGCCTGCAGGCCGAAGCCATGGCCCTGATCCTGCCCTGGCTCCTGCCGATGCGCTGGAGCGTGCGGCGGCGGGGCAGGGATTAGCGCCATCCTCCCCCGCATGGCGGGGGAGGTGGCCCGAAGGGCCGGAGGGGGCACAGCGACTGCGCGCATATCCGCCCCCCTCCCGGCCTTCGGCCGTACTCCCCCCGTGAACGGGGGGAGATGCCGGCGACGCCCTACAAAATCGACTGCCCGGTCGACTTCCAATCCTTCAGGAACGCCTCCAGCCCGGCGTCGGTCAGCGGGTGCTTGTAGAGGCTCTTGAACACCGCCGGCGGCAGCGTCGCGCAATCCGCGCCCGCGATCGCGCACAGCCGCACATGCGTGACCGACCGGATCGACGCCGCCAGGATCTGCGTCTCGAAGCCGTAATTGTCATAGATGGTGCGGATTTCCCGGATCAGCTCCATCCCGTCCTGCGCGCCGTCGTCCAGCCGCCCGATAAAAGGGGAGATGAAGGTCGCGCCCGCCTTTGCGGCCAAGAGCGCCTGCACCGGCGAAAAGCACAGCGTCACGTTCACCGGCGTGCCTTCCTCCGACAGCGCCAGACACGCCTTCAGCCCGTCCGGCGTCAGCGGCAGCTTCACCGCGATGTTCTCGTGGATTTTCGCGAGCTTCCGGCCTTCCGCCAGCATGCCGTCATAGTCCGTGGCCACGGCCTCCGCGCTGATCGGCCCATCCACGACCGCGCAGATTTCCGCCAGCACCTCTTCGAACTTGCGGCCGGACTTCGCCACCAGGCTCGGATTGGTCGTCACCCCGTCCACCAGGCCGGTATCGGCCAGCGCGCGGATGTCGCCGATATCGGCGCTGTCGATGAAGAGCAACACGGGCGCATCTCCTTCTTCCCAAGCCGGCCGCGCGTCTTGGCGCGCACGCCGCTTTGCCTCAAGACGGGGCCGGTTCGCAGAATCGCGCGACTCGGAGCCCTTATCCAGAATGTCCCACGCAAAGCCGATCGACGCCGCAGAAATCAAGCGCCTGGCCGGCGCCATCCGCACCTTGGCGATGGACGCGGTGGAGGCCGCCAAGTCCGGCCATCCGGGCATGCCGATGGGCATGGCCGACGCCGCGACCGTGCTCTTCGCGCGGCACCTGAAGTTCGATCCTTCAGCGCCGGATTGGCCCGATCGCGACCGCTTTGTGCTGTCGGCCGGCCACGGCTCGATGCTGCTTTATGCGCTCCTGCACCTGACCGGCTATCCCGGCATGGCGCTCGATGAAATCAAGCGCTTCCGCCAGCTCGGCTCGAAAACCGCGGGCCATCCTGAATACGGTCACGCCGCAGGCATCGAAACCACCACCGGCCCGCTGGGGCAGGGGTTCGCCACAGCCGTCGGCATGGCGATGGCTGAGCGCAGCCTGTGGGCGCGCTTCGGCGATCAGCTGATCGATCATTTCACCTACGTGATCGCCGGCGACGGCTGCTTGATGGAAGGCGTGTCGCAGGAAGCCATCACGCTGGCGGGCCGTCACCGCCTCGATAAATTGATTGTGCTGTGGGACGACAATTCCATTTCCATCGACGGATCGGTGTCGATCTCCGACGCCACCGATCAGCGCAAGCGCTTTGAAGCCTCCGGCTGGCGCACGCTTGCCTGCGACGGTCACGATCCCAAGGCCATCGACGATGCTTTGACGGAGGCGAAAACATCCGATCGCCCGGTGCTGATCGCGGTGAAGACCACGATCGGTTTCGGCGCTCCGAAAAAATCCGGCACCAAGAACGCCCATGGCGAACCCTTGGGCGCCGAAGAACTCGCCGCCGCGAAAAAGGCGCTCGGCCTGCCGGAAGAGCCGTTCTTCGTGCCCGACGATATCCGCAAAGGCTGGTCCGCCATCGCCGCCCGCGGCAAGGCCGCGCGCGAAGCCTGGGAAGCGCGCGCGCAAACAAGCGAAAAGGGCGACGCCCTGCGTGCGGCGTTGGCGATGGATCCAGCGCCTGCGATCGCCGCGCTGTCGGCGCACGCGAAAAAGATGGCCGCGGAAAAACCCGCCATGGCCACGCGCGCAGCCTCCGGCGCGGCGCTTGACGCCATGTTCAACGAATTCTCCGCGCTGATCGGCGGCTCAGCCGATCTCACCGGCTCCAACAACACGCTCGTGAAGAACACCCAGGTGTTCGACCATGAAACGCCGGCCGGCCGCTACGTGCATTATGGCGTGCGCGAACACGCCATGGCCGCCGCGATGAACGGCATGGCGCTGCATGGCGGGGTCGTTCCCTATGGCGGAACCTTTCTGGTTTTCTCGGATTATTCGCGCCCCGCGATCCGGCTTGCGGCGTTGATGGGCGTGCGCGTTGTGCATGTGCTCACCCACGATTCCATCGGGCTCGGCGAAGATGGTCCCACGCACCAGCCGGTGGAGCATCTAGCCGCCTTGCGCGCGATTCCGAACCTGCGCGTGTTCCGCCCCTGCGATGCAGTGGAGACCGCCGAATGCTGGGCGCTAGCAATTGCGCATGAGAAGGGCCCCAGCGCGCTGGCGCTGTCGCGGCAATCTGTGCCCGCGCTGCGCGCAGATGCGTCAGAGAATTTGTGCGCGCGCGGCGCCTATGAACTCTTGCCCGCAACCGGCGGGCCCGCGCGCGTGGCGCTCTTCGCCACCGGCACGGAAGTCGCGCTCGCTGTTGCCGCAAGAGAAACGCTGCAGACGGAGGGCGTGCCCACGCGCGTGATCTCCGCCCCGTGCTTCGAACTCTTCAGCGAACAGCCTGAAGGCTATCAGGATTCCGTGCTCGGCGCGGATGATGAAGTCCGCATCGGCGTGGAGGCCGCGATTGGCCTGGGCTGGTTTGAAGCGTTTGGTCTCGACGCCTTCATCGGCATGCACGGCTTCGGCGCCTCAGCGCCCGCGAAGGATCTCTACGCCCATTTCGGCATCACCGCCGAGGCCATCGTCGAAACCGCGAAGGCGTTGGCGTAGCTACCGCGTCTGCCCGCCATCGACCGGCACGATCGCGCCGGTGATGAAGCTTGCGCGCGGGCTCAACAAAAACGCCGCCGCCGCGCCGATTTCTTCCGGCGTGCCGAAGCGCTTCAGGGGCACTTCGCGGTTGACCCAGCGCGTCCACGCGTCGCCGCGTTCGCCGGTCGAGCGCTTCTCCCAATCGCCGCCTGGGAAAATGATGTTGCCCGGGGCGATTGCGTTGATGCGCACGCCGGACGGCCCCGCAACGCGCGCCAGCTCTTTCGCCATGTGGTTCATCGCGGCTTTCGCCGTGCCGTAGGTGATCGGCGTGCCGAGCGCGCCGAGACCCGCGATGGACGAGATCGTCACGATCGCGCCTTCTCCGCGCGGAACCATCACGCGCAGCGCCGCGCGCGCGAGGCGAAACGCGCTGTCGAGATTCTGGCTCATGCCGGCGTCCCATGTGGCGTCGTCCACCTCAAAGCCGGGCGGGCAGGGCGAAAGACCCACATTCGCGACCGCGCCCCACAAGGGTCCGAAATCCTTCTCCACCGCCGCAACCATGGCATCGATGACCGCGCTGTCGCGCAGATCGCCGGCGCGCGCCCAGATTTTTTCCGCGCCATAGACGCCCGCAAGCCGCGCGCGCTCGGCCTCCAGCGCCGCTTCGCCGCGCGCGGCCATCGCGACCTTTGCGCCGTCCGCCAACAGCGCCTCAACGATGCCGAGCCCGATGCCGCGGCTTCCGCCCGCGACGAACACGACCTTGTTCTTCAGCTGCAAATCCATCGCGCAAGCCTCAAGCATCAAACATGATGACCGAGCGCGCCACGCCGCCGGTCTTCATTTCCGCGAACGCTTCATTGACCTGCTCCAGCCGGATGCGACGGCTGATCATGTCGTCCAGGCGCAACTTTCCCGCGAGGTAGAAATCGACCAGCCGCGGCATATCCACCGGGAAATGGTTGGAGCCCATCAGCGATCCTTGAATGCGCTTCTCGCCGAGGAACATGTAGGCCGGCAATTCGATCTTCTGCGTCACCGGCACCATGCCGATGATGTTCGCCGTGCCGCCGCGCGCCAGCATCAAAAACGCCTGTTCGCTGGTCGCTTTCAGCCCGACCGCCTCGAACGAATGCTCCACGCCGCCCTTGGTCATTTCGATCACCGCCGCGACCGGATCGGTCTCGCTCGCGCACACGAAATCCGTCGCGCCGAAATGCTTGGCGAGGTTCTCTTTGCCTTTGGCCATATCAATCGCGATGATGCGGCTGGCGCCTGCGATCTGCGCGCCATTGATCGCCGCCAGCCCCACGCCGCCGCACCCGATCACCGCCACCGTATCGCCTGGGCGCACATTGGAGGTGTGAAACACCGCGCCCACGCCCGTCATCACCGAACAGCCGATCAGCGCCGCGCGATCGAGCGGCATATCCGGCCGGATCGCCACGCACGCATGTTCGTGGATCAGCATTTGTTCGGCGAACGAGGAAAGGTTCAGGAATTGGTTCAACGGCGCGGCGGCTTGCGTCAGCCGCGGCTCTTCGCTTTCCCCGCGCCGCACTTCGCCGCTCTCGCAACGGTTCATGTGCCCGGTTACGCAATGTTTGCAGTGTCCGCAGAACGCCGAAAGGCAGGTGATCACATGATCGCCGGGCTTCACCGTGCGCACTTCCGAGCCCACGGCCTCCACGACGCCCGCGCTTTCATGGCCAAGCACGGCCGGCAGCGGATAAGGATACGAGCCTTCCACGAAATGCAGATCGGAATGGCACACGCCGGCCGCCGCCGTGCGGATCAGCACTTCGTGCGCCGCCGGCTTGCCGATCGCCACGTCCTCGATTTGCAGGGGCTTGCCCACCTCGCGCAGAACCGCAGCCTTCATCGCGCTCTCCCATCCATCCCGCGTCCAGCGGCGGGTTTGGAGCGCACCCTACAGCGGCGACCGCGCGGGCGGTAGGCGTGACGCAGCGGCGGCCCATCCTATTTCCGCGCCAGCTCCCAGAGCTTCTTCACGTCCTGTGCGCGCTCGCGCGACACGATCATCACTGCCTCGTCCGTCGCGATGACAATGAGATCGGACACCCCCGCCAGCGCGATCTTCAAGCCGCTGTCGTTGCGCACCAGCAAACCGGACGCGTCATGCGCGATGACGTCGCCGCTCACTGCGTTGCCCTTTCCGTCTTGCGGCGCGAGCCGCCAGATCTCCGCCCACGAGCCGACATCGGCCCAGCCGATATCGCACGGCGCGACCGCGCCCAGCCGCGTCTTCTCCATCACCGCTATGTCGAGCGGCTCGGATGGCGCCTGCGCAAACAGCGCGTCCGGCAAGGCGATGCGCACGCCGTCGCGCGGCGCCGCCGCCAAGGCGGCAAGCGCTGCATCGCGGATGTCCGCCGCGCCGGCGAATTCCTGCAACAACACGCGCGGCGAAAACAGGAACATGCCTGCGTTCCAGCTATAGCCGCCGTCATCGAGATAGCGCTGCGCCACATCGCGCTGCGGTTTTTCCTTGAACGCCTCGATCGCGAACACGCCCTCCGTCAGCGGCGCGCCATGCTTGATGTAGCCATAGCCGGTTTCCGGCCGCGACGGCGCAATGCCGAACGTCACGATGCGCTCGCGCGCGATCGGCGCCGCGCGCGCTGCCACGTCGAGAAACGCATCTGCGTCGGCGATGACATGGTCCGCCGGCAACAGTAGCACCAGCGCTTCCGGGTCGATCTCCAGCGCCAGTTGCGCCGCGATCGCCGCGGTCGCAGCCGTGTTGCGCCCCACGGGCTCCAGCGCGATCGCGCTTGCGGTTGCGCCGATCGCGGCAAGCTGCGCCTCCACCAGCGCGCCATGGCGCGCATTGCACAAAATCATCGGCGCCGCGAACGAGAGGCCCGCAGCGTCCATCTGCACGCGCGCGATCGTATCCTGGATCAGCGTGCGCGCGCCGCCCAGCGCATGGAATTGCTTCGGCCGGTCATCGGTGGACGTCGGCCACAGCCGTGTGCCCGATCCGCCCGACATGATTGCTGGAAGGATGCGCGTCTGCGCCATGCCTCATGGTCCCCGTGTCGCCGCCGGCGCGTGGTACGCGCGCCCACGCAACGACGCAAGCAAGCCTCGGGCCTCGACGCGCGCGGCGACGCTGCGTACCAAGACGGGCCGGGATGGGAGGCCGCTTGGATGGTAAATCCGCCGTTTGACGCCGTGCGCGCCTGGATGTTTCAGGTCGCCCTGCCGCTCTGGGCCGAACGCGGCGTCGATCGCGCGCATGGCGGCTTCCATGAAGAACTGGATTTCGCCGGCGCGCCCACCGATGCGCCGCGCAAGCGCACGCGCGTGGCCTGCCGGCAGACCTACGTTTTTGCGCACGCCGCAGCGCTCGGCTGGAACGACGGCCGCGCGCTGTGCCGCCACGGCGTCCAATTCCTGCTCACCCAAGCCTATCTCGGCCCGGATCCCGGCTTTGCGAAATGCCTGAATCGCGACGGGAGCGTCGCCGACGCCACGCCCGATCTCTACGATCTCGCTTTCGTGCTGTTTGCGTTTTCCTGGGCCTATCGCGCCACGCGCGACGCCGATGCGCGGCGCGGCATGGATCTGGCCTACGACTTCATCACCCACGCGATGCGTCATCCCGCCGGCGGATTCCTGCATGAAAAGCCGATGCAGGGTTGGCGCCTGCAAAATCCGCACATGCATCTGTTCGAGGCGAGCCTTGCAGCGTTCGAGGCCACCCAGGCGCCGCGCTATCTCGATCTCGCGCGCGAAATCTATGCGCTATTCCTCACGAAATTCTTCAACGGCCGCACGCTGGCCGAATATTTTCAAGACGATTGGTCCCGCGCGCCGGGCGAAGAGGGACGCCTTGCCGAGCCTGGCCATCAACTGGAATGGGCCTGGATTCTCGCGCAATTCGCCAAGGTGTCAGGAGAAGACGTCAGTTCCGCCGCGGCGCAATTGGTTTCGTTTGCCGAAACCTATGGCGTCGATCCCCAATCCAAAGCCACGCGCATGGTCGTGCGCGAGGATGGAGCGATCGTCGATTCATCCTCCCGCACCTGGCCGAACACCGAACGCATCAAGGGCTGGCTGGCGCTGTATGAATTGAACGGCGCCGATCCGCGCGCAGCCGTGTCGGAGTCCGCAAATCTCTTGCTGAACCGCTACCTGAACACCGACGTTCCCGGCCTTTGGATCGATCATTTCGACGCCAACGGCGCGCCGCTCTCCAAAGTCGTGCCGGCCTCGACGTTCTATCACGTCTTCTTGGCGTTCGCGGAGCTGCTGCGACTGGAGGATCGCATCAAGGCGCTGCCGACGGATTGAACGAATCCGCCGAATTCGCGCGCCGCACCGCGTTCGCGCACGCCGCCGCGATCACGATTCCCGAAAGCCACCATTCCTGCCATGCGCCGAAGCTGACATTGGCGATCACGCCCGCGCTGGCCATCACGCCCGCGACCGCCGCGGCCGCTTCGCGCTGCTTCGCCAGTCCCGCCGCCGCCGCGAACCCGCCGACGATCAGCGCCAGCGCGCCAAGCCCCGCGCCGACCGCGCCGAGCTCGTACCAGATCTGCAGGCTCGCGGAGTGCGGGTGCAGCGAAACGAGGTTGAACACGATGCCGCGCACCTCGCTCTGGCCTTCAATCGTGCGCGCCGCGTCCATCCCATGACCCATCACGAGCGCCTCGCGGATGCGCTCGCTGACAAACGTCCACATCTCCGCGCGGATCGCCCAGGAATCCGGCAGCCGCGCCACCAGCGCCTCCTGCGCCATGATCACCGGCGTCACGAACGGCGCTGCGATCAGCCAGCCCGCAAGCCCGAGCCCCAGCGCGATCAGTGCGAACCGCGGCGCTGAAAGCGCGATCAGAAACGCGACCAGGCCCACGCCCAGCGCCAGCGCATTGGCCTCCATGCCGAACTGCAGCGCACACACCGCGCTGAGCGCGAAGAGGATTTTCCACGCGCCGCGCTCCCACGGCGCCCCGCCGATCAGCGCGCCCATGGCCGGCCACAGCATCAACACCAGGAAACTCGCGCCCTTCGCGGGGTTGCGCATGAGCTTGACGGGATCGACGTTCGCCGCCTCGTCGAGCCGGTTGATCGGCATGTCCGCGAACGCCTCGACGAGCAGCATCAGCGCCGTGAGCGCGACCGCCGCCATGCACGCCGCGCGGATCAGCGCGCGATCGCGCTCGTGCGCGCCGCCGGCGCCGGCGATCAGCAGCAACGCCGTGATCGCGAGCGCGCCAAGCTTCACGGCTTGCTCAACAGCGCTCGACGACGGCGACCAGCTGGCGGCAATTCCCATCCAGCCGACGAAAAGCGCAATGGAAACAACCACCATCCAGTGACGCATCGCGGCGCGCAACAGCCGCCGCCACGGCGCGGCGAGCACGCCCGCGAGCCCCTGGATCGGCGCCAGCGCCATGCCGCCGCCAACGGCCGCTGCCGGCGCCAAAGCCATGAGCGCCGCAAACGCAACCGCGCCGAACCCGAGTCGGTCTCGCACGTCCGTCATCGCCACCTCCTGCTCATGCGCCGGGCGCCCGTGCATGCCGCGCGGCGGCGTTCGCGTGCAAGCGCTGATTTCATCTGGAAATTTCACGCAATGGGGCTGGTCAGCGCGGCGCCCGCCCGGTATGTCCCGTCATGCCGCCCGCTTGGGGAGCAGCGGCGTCAAATCCCGCGCGGCAGGGGACTTTTTTGCTGCGCGGATGCCGCTTTTCGGATACGATGGCGGGAATTGAGGAGACGCGTCGATGGCCAGCGTTGTGTTGCTCTACGCCGAAGGCGACGCCGACCGCGCCCGCGCCATCAGCGATGCCTCCGCTTCTGTCCGTCCCTTGCTGTCTCCGCTGTCGAGCGACGCGCGCGCGATGGCGTTCGGCCCGCAGATCAGCGTGTGGCTGGCCTGGTCTCGCGTTGCGCAGGACGCAGGCCTCGGCCGCGTGTTTTCCGATATCGCCGCCGGTCACGCCGGCGCGCTGTTGATCTGCGCGTGCGATGACGCGCCGCTGCCCGCCGCGCTGCGCGATCGCACGGTCGTCTATGATCTTGAAGCGCTCCGCGCTGCCGATGCCGCGCCCGCGCGCAACGCCCGCGCCGCGCAACCCGCTCGCCCGGCGGAGCCGCGCGAGCCTGGCGCTGCGCGGCGCGCGTCTGGCGCCTTCGCCGGCGGCCTGATGAAGGGCGCAGCCGCGAGCGTCGCATTTCTCGGCGTCGGCGGCGCGGTGGCGCTCGGCGCAGTGGATCAGCTTGGCGCGGCCGGCCCCCGCGACGCCGCCGCGGCCTCCGCGCCTGAAGACATGCGCGTGCTCAGCCAGGTGGCCGCCGCCCCCGATATCGACTGGGGCGAAGAAGAGGTCGCCGTCGCGCCCGTCGATCAGAACGAATTGGCCGATGTGCAAAATCGGCTGGCCGCCGCCGCCGCGCAGCTCGATGCGATGCGCGAAGCGACCGATCCGTTCGTCAACCAGCTCGACTCCTGGTCGCGCCAGGATTGGCGCCCCAGCCCCGCGGCGACGGCGCCGCTGGATCGCGTGGCGGACTTCTCCTCGCCCGCGCCGATCGAAGCGCTTCCTGACCTGAACACGGCCTCGGTCCCGGCCTTGGCGACGCCCGTCTCCGCGCCGGACGATGCGGAGCTATGGAACCCGGAGCAGGGTTCATCCGTCATCTGAGCTGGACGCGCGTCTGGCGGCTGAGCTAGCCCGAGCGCTCGCTCAAGGGGGAAGGCCGGGTGGTCGACACCGTATTGTTGCACGCCAAAGCGGATGCCGATTTCGCCGCGACCCTGGCGCGCGCGCTGAAGGGCATGAACGCCATCCCGTGCCCCGCGCCGGAGGATGAGGCGCAGCCGCTCCAGTTCGGCAACCAGATGCAGGTCTTCGGCGTGTGGACCGCGCGCTCTGAAGACAGCGTCGGCGTCCGCCTGCAAGACGCGCTCGACGCGCAGCCGCGCCGCGCAGCGCTGCTCGTGTGGGACAATCGCCGCCCGCCGGTCGGCACCAGTGAAGGGCGCACCCCCGTCATCGCCATGAGCGATGATCTGGAGTCCGCCGCCGGCCAGATCGCGGAAATCGCCCGCAGCCTGAAGCTCGGCATTTTCGTATCGTCCTCGACCGCGCCGCCGCCGCCCCGGGTCGCGCCGCCGCCGCCGGCGCCCGCGCCCGCGCGCACCGCAGCTGCACCACCGTCCAGGCCAGCCGCATCGCCGCCGCCGCGCGCCCGGCCATCGGAAGCCGAAATGAAAGTGCGCCGCGCCGCCGGGCGCTGGGGCTTTCTGATTGGCGCGATCATCGGCGCGGCGATCGTCGTCGCCGGCCTGGCGCCATGGGCCTCGATGCTGATCCAGCGCGAACGCGCGGAAGATTTGTCACAATCCCAGGCTATCCCTCCAAACGGCTGACAGCGGCGCAATCTTGAGGCGAGGTCGCAAGTTAGGCTATTTCACGAGTCGCCGCGCGCGCGCGCAAGCATGAAGCTGGGCCCGCCAGCTCCGCGTCCGGCAGGGGACTTTGGACGAGCGCGTGTAACGGTGCAGGCGCAGTCGCCAGAAAGCGGCGCGAAGCAGGAGCGGGGATGTCAGGCGTGATCAGCGACTTTGGCGCGGTGTTCGCACGCTGGCGCACCTGGTTCCTGATGGCGAACCAAGACATCATGATGCGCTATCGCCGCTCGCTGATCGGCCCGTTCTGGATCAGCATTTCGATGTCGCTCACGATCATCGGCATGTCCTTTGTCTTCGGCAATGTCTTTGAAAGAAGCTTCCAGGAATATCTGTTTTACTTGGCTGCAGGCTTCCTGGTCTGGAACTTCATTGCGGGGTCGATGAATGACGGATGCGGCGTATTGGTCGAGGCGGAGAGCCATCTGCGCGCCGTGCCGCTGCCCGCGCCGGTGCTCGTGGCGCGCATGATCCAACGCAACTTGGTGATCTTCTTTCACAATGCGCTGGTCGTCGGCGGCGTGATGGTCGTCTTTGGTTTCCGCCCCTCCATGGCGCTCTTCTACGCAGCGCCCGGCATGGCGCTGTTGACCGCATATGCCTTTTTCTTTGCCCTGGTCGTCTCGCCGATCTGCCTGCGCTTTCGCGACCTAACCCAGGTTGTGGGTTCGGTATTGCAGCTGGCGTTTTTCCTCACGCCGATCATCTGGATGCCGGATCAGGGCCGCCTTCCGCCCGTGATCGTGCATGCGAATCCCTTCTATCATCTCCTCGAACTCGTGCGCGCGCCGATCCAGGGCCATCCTCCGGAACTGATAAACTGGTACGTCGCGCTCGGCTTGGTTTGGGGTCTTGTCGGGCTGTCGCTGGTGACCTTGTCGGCCACGCGCAAGCGCATCTTTACGTGGCTGTGAGGGGCGATGGCGGCGGTTGAACTTGACAACGTCTCCTTCAGCTACCCGGTGTTTGAGGTCACTGGGCGCTCGCTGAAGATGACGGTCATGCGCCAGCTTGTCGGCTCCAAGATCGATCTCGGCGTGGGATCGGTGGAGATCGCGGCGCTGTCGGAGATTTCGTTTCATCTGGGGCCCGGCGATCGCCTCGGCCTTGTCGGCCGCAACGGCTCCGGCAAGTCCACCATGCTGCGGCTTCTGGCGGGGCTCGCGCACCCCACCAAGGGCCGCATGCGCATCGAAGGTCGCGTCCTGCCGCTGATCGACAAGGGCCTGGGCGTCAATCCGGAATTGTCGGGCTTCGACAACATCGAATTGCCGTTGCGCTTGCTTGGCGCCAGCGACGCCGAAGTGCGCCGCGCCAAGGAGGAGGTGCCGGAATTCACCGGTCTCGGCGCGTTCATCCACATGCCCGTGCGCACGTATTCCGAAGGTATGCGCGCACGGCTCGCCTTTGCGCTGTGCACCGCCATCCATGGCGAAGTGCTGCTGCTCGACGAATGGCTCGGTACCGGCGACGCCGATTTTTATCAGCGCGCGCAGCAGCGTTTGCAGCAGATGATGGGTGTCACGCAGATCGTCGTGCTCGCCACGCACTCCACCGAATTGATGAAGTCGATGTGCAACAAGGTCGCCTGGCTGGACCGCGGCCGCTTGATCGCGATCGGCGATCCCGCGCCGGTGATCGGCATGTATCTCGCGGCGCAGCAGGCCGGCTTCGAGCCCGTCGCTTAATCGAGCCGCAACAGGTCCGCGCAGATCGCTTCCAGGCCCCCCTGATCGGCCGCGTCAAACGCGCTCAATTGCGCGCTGTCGACATCAAGCACCGCCGCCAGCGCGCCCTCGCGATCGAACACCGGAACCACGATCTCGGAATTCGATCGGGAATCGCACGCAATATGGCCGGGAAAGGCGTGCACGTCCGCCACGATGACCGTGCGCCGCTGCGCCGCCGCCGCGCCGCACACGCCCTTGCCGAACGGAATGCGCAAACATCCCAGCGTGCCTTGATACGGGCCCACGACGAGTTCCTCCGGCTTGTGCGGATCGACCACGTAAAATCCGGTCCACAAGAATGTTTCCGGAAACCCATGCGCCAAAAGGCTCGCAGCGCTGGCGTAGCGCGCGGTCACGCTTGTTTCGCCTGCAACCACCGCCGCGATCTCTTGGCGCAACGCGGCGTAGCGGTCCGCCTTGTCGGCGGGGAGGTCGGTCAGGGACGCTTCAGCCATACCCGCGAAGATAAGCGCGCGCCTACAATTCCGCTATGCCTTCCCCGCCCATCAGCACGCGTCCCGTGAGTTCGTACGTCCCGGGCGCGGTCATGATGTGCGCGGTCATGGTTTGCGCGTCGCGCAGGCGCCGCTGCAGCGGATCGTCGAGGAAGACGCTCGCGCCGCCGGCGTGATCCTGCAGCCGCCGCACGATTTCCGCCGCCGTGCGCGTCATGTGCGTGCACGCCAGCCGCAACCGCGCGCGCTGCGCCAATGAAATCGCTGCGTCGCGCTGCGCTTCGCCCCACGCGGCGTCGACTTCGCTGAACAGAAAGGCCCGCGCCGCGGCGTACTCCGCATGCGCCTGCGCAAACAGTGCATGCGTTGTGCCGCGTTCGGCCAGCGTCCGGCCGTTCGGCATTTTCTTGCCGTGCGCCGCGGCGTCGAAATCCACAAGCGCCGCCTTGGCGTTGCCGCTGGCGACCGATGCAATCCCGAGCGCCAACAGGCCGAACGCGGGAAAAGCATAGAGCGCGCCGGAGACCCGCGCGCGGGTGTCCACGATCGAAACGCCGTGCGCCAGCGGAATTGCGATGTCCTCCATCGCCATGTCGCCGCTGCCCGTGCCGCGCAGGCCGCCCGTGTGCCACGTGTCGATGAAGCGGATCTTGTCGCGCGGCGCAAAGATCATGCGCGCCATCGGCGCGCCGCTCCTGGTCTTCTTCGGCGCGCCATTCTCCGACAGCATGCAGCCGCCGGCGATCCAGTGCGAATTCTGTCCGCCGCTGTTCCACTTCCAGCGGCCCGAAGCGTGGATCACGCCATCCTCGATATTCGCCTTGCCCATCGGCGCATAGACGCCGGTCGCGATGGTTTTGGGATCGCCGAAAATTTCGCCGGCCGCGTCGGCGTCGAGATACGCCGCGAGTGAACTCGTCGTAGCCCCGATCATCGCCACCCAGGCGGCGGACGCATCGCTCTCCGCCAGCGCCTCCAGCGTTTCCGCAAGCCCAGCAGGGGAGATCTCCGCGCCGCCGAAATCCTTCGGCGCGCAGAGTTTGAAAAGCCCCGCCTCCGCGAACCGCGCCGCCAGCGCGTCCGGCATGCGCCGGTCCTGGTCCATCGCGGCTTGCGCGCCTACGATATCGCCGCGCAGATCGCGCGCGCGCTCAACCCAGATCGTCATGGCTTCAGCCTCCACAGGCCCGCGAGATTGTTGCGCTGCATGTCCGATGATCCGCCCACAATGGGCATGCCCAGAAGATCGCGCACATGCCGCTCCATGTCGAACCCGTCCGACAGCGCATACGCACCCATCACCTGTTGGCAAATAAGCGCGATCTCCACGCCCGCATCGGCGATGAACAACTTCGCCATCGAGGTTTCGATCGCGCACGGTTGCTTCCCATGCGCCAATTGCGCGGCGCGGTGCAGCATCAGCCTGCAGGCTTCAAGCTTTGTGCGCGCTGTGACCAGCTTGTGCGCCACAGCCTGGTGCGCGGCGATCGGCTTGCCGAACTGCACGCGCTCCTGCGCGTACGTCCAGGCTTCCTCCACCGCCGCCTGCGCAATGCCGAACGTAACCGCGGCCACCTCCAGCTTTTCCACATCGAGCGCGCGGCCCGCCAGCATGCCCCAGCCCTGGTTCAGCTTTTCCGGGCCTCCGACAACCGCGTCCAAGGGAATCCGCACGTCATCGAGATGCACGTCGCAAGAGGCGGTGTAGCGCAGATTGACATGCGCGATCGGCGTAACGGTGACGCCTTTAGCCTTGGCGGGAATAAGCGCAAACGTCAGCGCCTGCCGCTTCGGCGCATGCGGCGCGGTGTTGATCAGGCAATAGATGTAATCCGCCCAATCGGCGCCAGTGCACCAGCGTTTCGCGCCATTGATGACGAGCATATCCCCATCGACGCGCCCGCGTGTCTCCACGCTGGCGAGATCGCCGCCGACATTCGGCTCCGACAGGCCATAGGCGAACAACAACTCTCCGCGCGCCAGCTTCGGCAGCAGCGTTTGTTTCTGCGCCTCAGAACCATTCTCCGCGATGTTCATCCCGCCATAGAACGCGCAATGGATGAACGGCCCGGCCAGGAACGGCCCGGCGCGGCACAATTCTTCGATCGCGGCGACCGCGGCCACGATGTCTTGGCCGACGCCGCCATACTCTTCCGGCACTGTCAGTGCGCAAAGGCCCATGTCCGCCAGTTCGGCAAACAGATCGCGCGGCCAGTCGTGCGCGGCGTCCCACGCGCGGCGCTTTTCCCGCGGCGCCTTCTGCGCCACGAACCGGCGCAATTGCGCGCGCAGCGCCGTAACGTGCTCCGGCTCGGGCAGCGCGCTTTCGATCATCATTCCCCCGTCAGGTTTGGCGCGCGCTTTTCCAGAAACGCCGCCACCGCTTCGCGCCGGTCGCGCGTCATGTTCGACAGCGTCTCATAGCCCATCGCCGCATCATTGATCTGCGCCGCCAGCGCACGCAGCGGAATATTGGCGATGGTCTTGGTCCAGCGCACCGCCCAGCGCGGATTGGCGAGGATTTTCGCCGCGATCTCCTGCACCTTGTCGTCCAGCGCGTCAGGCGCCGCCACGTGATTGACGAGCCCCAGATCGAGCGCGGCTTGCGCGGTGAGCATCTCGCCCGTCATCAGCAATTCTTTCGCCCGAGCGAAACCGATCAGCTGCGGCCAGATCACCGCGCCGCCATCGCCCGCCACAAGCCCCACCTTCACGTGCGGATCGCCGATGACCGCTTTCTCCGACGCGACCACAACATCGCACAACAGCGCCAGCGTCGCCCCCAAGCCCGCAGCCGCGCCGTTCAATCGGCACACAATCGGCTTCTCCAAATCGAGCATCGAGGTGATGATGCGCTTGGCCTCCGGCGCGATGGCGCGAAACGTCTCGGGGTGATCGATCTGCGCCTGAAACCACGCCGCATCGCCGCCCGCGCAGAACGCGCGCCCCGCGCCGGTAAGAATGATCAGATCGCTGTCGGCGTCGTCCTGCGCGTCGAGAAAGACGCGGCCCAATTCATGATGCATGCGCGCATCGACGGCGTTGACCGGATTCGTCCCCGTCAGCGTCAGCGTGAGGATGCGTCCCGCGCGCGTCGCCTTGATGCGTTCGTAAGCGTCAAAGGTCATGCCTGATCCTTAAGGCTCTGCGCCGATCGCAGCGATACGGCGGCCAAAGTCCTGGCCATTGAAAAGCCCGATGAAGGCGTTCGGCAAGGACTCCAATCCCGCGCTGCGCACTTCGCGGGTCTGCACCGCGCCGGATTCAATGAGCGCGCACAGCGCGTCCTGCGCTTCCGCGAAGCCGCGCAGATCGTCGAACACCACAAGGCCTTCCATGCGCAAACGGTTGGCGATGAAATACCGCGTCGTATGCAGGCCAGGCGCTGCGCCCGCGGGCGTGTTGTAATCCGCCACCTGACCGGAAATGACGACGCGGGCGTTCATCCGCGTCAGCGGAATCGCCGCATCGAGCATCGCCGGTCCGACATTGTCGAACACAATATCATAGCCCTCAGGCGACGCGGCCTTCAGCGCAGCGCCAAGATCGGCCTCCGCCTTGTAATCGATCGCCGCGTCAAACCCGACATCGCGCAGCCATGCGCATTTCTCCGCGCCGCCGGCGACGCCGACGACACGCTCCGCGCCCCACGCCTTGGCGACTTGCCCGGCCGTCGCGCCGACCGGTCCCGCCGCCGACGTCACCAGCACGCGCGCGCCGGGCTTCATCTCCGCCACGCGCTTGAGCCCGAACCACGCCGTCATCCCCGGCACGCCGAGCGCGCCGATCCAGGCCGAAAGCGGAACCCGCCGGTGTGGTATTTTCTGCATGTAGCCTCGGCCGGAAAACAACACATGCTCGGCCCAGCCGCCGCCCAGCGCCACGAGGTCGCCCGGCGCAAAGCGCGGATTGGCGCTTTCCGTCACTTCGCCGACGCAAAAGCCGTCAATTGTTTCGCCGGGCTTTAGCGGCGGCGCATAGCTCGCGCCCGCCGAAAGCCTCGACCGCGTGCCGGGATCGGCGGAGGCGTAAAGCGTGCGCACCAGCGCCTGGCCCTCGCGCAGCGCATCCGGCAGCGCGGTCTCCTCCAGGCGAAAATCCGCACGCTTTGGCGCGCCCTCGATCGGCGCGGCCAGCACGATGCGGCGCGTCATGCGCGCCATGGGCGTCTCCCTCATGCGTCTCGCTTCTTCAGCCCAGGCTGGACGCGCGCGGCGCCAAAGTCCAGAGCGTCGCGCAAGCCGCGCATTGCGCCTATCATGCAGGAATTTCCAAGCCGGGGAGGAGATCATGGACGCTGCAGCCTTGAGCGAATTGGCCCAGGACCTCGAACGTTTGCTGAAATTGCGAACCATTCCCTTCGCGATGAAATTGTTCGAGCGCAAGGAGGAGCTCGACGCCATTCCCCGCCTGCGTCGGCCCAAAGCCATTCACACGCTGGATCAGATCGTCGGCCAGGCCGCGCGATTGGGCTGGACCGTGGGCGTGACCAGCGAAAATCTCGTCGGCGCGCAATGCCGCGCCGTTGTCGGTCTCGGCGGCGCCAAAACCGATGATTGGATGTCCGGCGCACACATGACCGGCGTGTGGTTCTCCACGCTGGAGGATGCCGGCGCACACCAGCGCGCCATGCATTGCGTGCCGGACGGGCGCTACGAAGCGCTCGTCATTGGTCCGCTTGCCGGCGGCAAATTGCAGGACCCCGACATCGCGCTGTTTTACGCAACACCCGGCGCGATGATCTATTTCATCAACGGCCTGCAATGGAGCGGCTACAAGCGCTTCGATTGGAGCGTCGTCGGCGAATCCGCGTGCGCCGATTCCTGGGGCCGCGCGCTGACCACGCGCCAGCCGAGCCTCTCCATTCCTTGCTTTGCCGAGCGCCGCTATGGCGGCGTGCTCGATGATGAAATGTTGATGGCGGCAACGCCGCAAGACATGCGCAAGGCGATCGAGGGCATGACCGCGCTGGCGAAAAACGGCTTCCGCTATCCGTTCCCGCAATATGGCGTGCAGCAGGACGTGCGCGACGGCATGGCCGTGAGCTATTCAGAAAAAGCCTGACCAGGGCCCATCTACGGCCAAAGCAGGATGGTGACGACAGCGCCGTCATAGCCGGCGCGCCCGCGCTCCAGCGTCAGCGCGCCCTCGCGCCCGGCATTGGTTCTGAAGCATTGGATTTCGCCGACGTCATTGGCCATTGGAATCTGCCACGAGATTGTCGGCCGCGTCAGCTCCGTGCCGCACGCCGCAGGCGTCGCCGGTCCGCTGGCGGCGACGCCGATGAGCGCGCCATCGTTCGCGGTTGCAATGGAAAAGCCGTCCGCCGCGCGTCCTGTCAGCACAAAATCGCTGGCATCGGTGATTGCGGTCGAAACCGCTCCGGAATCGAAATCGACCGCCGAGCCGGGCGCGATATCGAGGCGATGCGGCTGTCCCGGCGTCAGCGCGGGCGTCGAAGCAGCGCTTGGCGCAAGACTTGAGGAAGGCGCCGGCGCGGCCGAAGCGGCGACGTCTCCGTCGCTCGCGATCGGGGTTTCGGCCTCCCGTGCAATCTGTCCGCCGGGAAAACCAAACAGCGCAATCCCAATCAGGATCGCCGCGACCAGCGCCGTGGCGCCCGCAGCGAGCGGCCATTTCGCGCGTTTGCGCGGCGCGGTCGCAACCGCAACAGCCGGCGCGCGGCCTTCGATCAGCGCGCGCGCCGCCGCCGCGACGGTTTGAAACCGCCGGTCCTGCGCATCGCCGCGCCAATCGGAAAGATCAACGCCCTGGCGCTCGCCGAAAAACAGCGGCGCCTCGCATGCTTCAATGTAACATTGCACGAGCTTGCCCTGCGCGCGGGCGCGCCGCGCTTCGGCTTTCACGTTTTCGCTATCGACTGAAGCCTTCGACCACGCCACGATCACCGCTTTCGCGGCCTGCAATTCGCGCTCAATGGTGTCTTCCCACGGCGCGTCGGGCGCAATGTCCTTGTCCCACCAGACCGCGAGGCCCGCGCCGCGCAGCGCCGTCACCAGCCGCTCCACGAGCGCCTCGTCGCCGCGCTTGTAAGACACGAAAACGCCTGCCATGCGCGTCCCCTTTTATGCGTCGTGCGTAGCACAAGCGCAGCCGCCGGCAAGCGCGTTACCGCCCCTTCTCGAACATTGGAAGTCCGGCCGGCGGCTCCAGCATAGGCGTGGCGTCGGCCATCCAGATGTGCACGACAGGGCGTTGATCCAGAAGCGTATCGAGCGAACCGACGCGCAGGATCACCTGGTCCTGATCCGTCCATTCCGCCATCAGGTGCGTGCCGCAGCGTGGGCAAAACCAGCGCTTCTTTCCCGGCGTGCTTGCAAACGCTGCAACCAGATCGCCGCCGCGCGTCCAGCGAAAATCCGCACGCGCCGTGCGCGCGGTCGCCGCATACGCGCTGGCGTGCGCTTTTTGGCACGTACGGCAGTGACAAAGTCCGATCGGCGTCGCCAACGGCCCGCTTTCATAGGCCACCGCGCCGCACAAACAGCTTCCTTGAAGCATCGTCCCTGGTCTCCTTTCAGGCTGTCCGCGGGACAAATCCGCCCCCGCCGGTCTAGACTTGCGCACACTGCGCAGCGCGCCGGGAGGATGCTCGCCAATGCTCACAATCCATGGCCGCCGCAGTTCGAGCAATGTGCAAAAGGTGATGTGGCTCATAGGCGAACTCAACCTGCCGCACCATCATCATGCGATCGGCGGCGATTATGGCGGGCTCAATGATCCGTCCTTTCTCGCTTTGAACCCGAACGGCCGCATTCCCGTCATTCAGGACGATGAACTCGTCGTGTGGGAAAGCCACGCGATCCTGCGCTTTCTCGCAGCGTCTCATGGCGCGGACCTTTTCTGGGACCAAAGCGCGGCACGGCGTTCGCAGGTCGATCGCTGGATGGATTGGGCGCTGACCGCGTGGCAGCCGAGTTTTCTCGACGGCGTGTTCTGGGGCATGTACCGAACGCCCGTCGCGCAACGCAATGAACACGCAATCGCCGCATCGATCAAAGCGTGTGCGGGGCTGATGCTTTTGCTCGATCGCGCGCTGGCGCAGCGTCCCTTCCTCGCCGGCGAAACGCTGTCGCTGGCCGACATCGCCGTGGGAACAACGCTCTATCGTTATTTCGGTTTGGACATTCCCCGCCCAGACGTCCCCAATGTCGCCGCGTGGCGTGATCGCCTTGAAACACGCCCGGCCTATCGCGAACACGTCATGATCCCCTTTGACGAACTGAAGGAAAAGCCTTTTCCGACCGGGACATGAAGCCGGGGCGGGCCATCGTCTTTGCGCTGGCGCGGCGCGCGCCGCCGCACTACCGTCGCAGCGCAAATGCAGAGGAGAAGGGCGCCATGGCGGATCTCACAAGCGAAACCGACCTGCGCGGTCTTTACAAGCCGCCCGCCGGCGGCGCCGTCGGCAAGGACATTGCCCAGATCGACAAGCACTTCGCGCACTTTATCGCGCTCTCGCCGTTTCTGTGCATCGGCACCTCAAGCCCGGACGGGCTGGGCGATGTGTCGCCCCGCGGCGGCGAGCCGGGCTTTGTTCACGTTATCGACAAACACACGCTGGCCATGCCCGACCGGCCGGGAAACAATCGTCTGGATTCGCTCTCCAACATCACCCGCAATCCGGGCGTCGGTCTCTTGTTCTTCATTCCAGGCTTCGATGACGCTCTGCGCGTGAACGGGCGTGCGCGCGTGACCACCGATCCCGCGCTCATGGCGCGCTTTGTCGTGGACGGAAAGCCGCCGCGCTCGGTCATCGTCGTCGACGTGAAGGAAGCCTATCTGCATTGCGTGAAGGCGATGAAGCGCGCGCAATTGTGGAATCCCGACGCGCGCGTCGATCGCGCGAGCTTCCCCACCGCCGGCGCGGTCTATCGCGATCAGATGGCGCTTGAAGTTCCCGCCGCCGCCGTCGACGCCATGCTCGATCAAGATGCGACGGAGAATTTGTATTAAGCGACGCTGGTGCGAGCACGGACAAACGACAAAGCCCTGACGGGGCCGCAAGCAAAGCGCGTGGAGGTGAGAGGATTTTCCTCGAACCGGAACCCGCGCGCCGGGTTGGCGGGCGTCGGCGGCGCGCAAACAAGAATGGTGGAGTTGAGAGGATTTTCCTCGAACCGGAACCCGCGCGCCGGGTTGGCGGGCGTCGGCGGCGCGCAAACAAGAATGGTGGAGGTGAGAGGATTTTCCTCGAACCGGAACCCGCGCGCCGGGTTG
>WGNI01000010.1 GCA_016124655.1 Alphaproteobacteria bacterium | reverse complement strand
CTTCGCCTGGCTGACGCGGCCCCAGGCCGCTCGAGCCAAAAGCGACGCCGCGATCGGCGCCAGTGTGCGCGAGAGTTTTGTTCGCAGTGATCGCACCTATGGCGCACGTCGCGTTTGGCGTGATGTTCTCGAAGAAGGGTTGTGTGTGTTGCGCGTAGGCCGCCGCCTTCATGAACCAGCCGCCGACGTAGTCAATTTGCTTGGATGAGACCTCGTAGGCGTCAAACACGGCAGCTAGGTCCGCTTTTTGCTCTTTGGTCTGGGTCTGACTTCCCTTGTACGGTGGATTCCCACAAATGTAGGTCTCGCCACCCTCGTTCTCGAAATCGATCTGCGTTTGATCGAGCGGCGTTTGCAGCAAGTCGTCGGAAACGACACGCACACCGGTTCCGGCTGGCGGACATATGCTGAGCCAATCGAGCCGAAGCGCGTTGCCGCAGGTGATCCAATTTTCCGCATCCAGCGGCAAAAACTCCGCCAGCGCCAGCTTTTGACCACGATAGAGGACGTCGCACTGATACTCCGCAATGATCAGCGCCAACCGGGCGATCTCGGCGGGAAAGTCGCGCAGCTCGATGCCGCGGAAATTTGTCAACGGAATTTCCGAGCGTCGGTCGGGCTCGCCGCGGCGCTTGTTGATCTCGGCCTCGATCGCCCGCATTTCCTTATAGGCGATGACCAAAAAATTGCCGCTGCCGCAGGCCGGATCGAACACGCGAATGCGCGCCATCCGGTTGCGCAGGTTCAGGAGCTTGCGTTGATTGTCGCCGGCTTCTTCGAGTTTGCCGCGCATGTCGTCCAGGAAAAGCGGATTGAGCACTTTGAGGATGTTCGGCACGCTGGTGTAGTGCATGCCCAGCGCGCCGCGTTCCTCGTCGTCGGCGACGGCCTGGATCATCGAACCGAAAATATCCGGATTGATCTTGGTCCAATCGAGCTTGCCAATATGCAGCAGATAGGACCGCGCGATCCGGCTGAAGCGCGGCACGTCCATGCTGCCTGAGAACAGGCCGCCGTTCACATAGGGAAAGCCGTCCGCCCAGCGCGGAATACCAGCTGCATTCTTCTCTTCTGGGCGCGTATTCATCGAGCGGAAAATTGCGCCGATCACGTCATGCGTGTTCGAGGCGTCGCTCATGCGCTCCACCGTGTCGGTGAAGCGATAAGAGGGACGCAGGATGTCGGTGTCTTCCGCGAAGAAGCAGAAGATTAGCCGCGCCATGAAATGGTTCATGTCCGGGCGGCGCTCGGCTACGTCCCAATCCGGATTCTCCTCCAGCAGCGTCCGGTACAGTTTGTTGAGACGGCTCGTGGCACGGATATCAAACGAGCTGTCGCGAACCTGCTTGACCGTGGAGATACCGGCCAGCGCTAGGAAGAAGGCGAAGTGGTCAGGAAAGTCGGCATAGGCGCAGGCGATGGTCTCGCCTGTATCCAGGTCTTCCGCTTCAAAGGTGTCGCCATCGGCGGCGAGGATGAAGTTCGCTTTGAAGCGCTTGGTGGCGGGACTTTCGCGCAACGCCGTCAGCGCCTTCGTCACTTCGCCGGCCGGCGGGATGGCGATGTGGATGTTGTTGGTCTGGAGCACGCCGCCGAGATCGGACTTGTTGGACTCGCCCTTCCGCAGCCGTTTGATGGTCGTCTCTTTGTTTCCGAACGCCTCAAGGAAGGCGAACGGAAACTCCGCCGCGTCGAACGGGCGCTCAGCGAGCGCCGTAACTGCCTCTTCGATCTCGACTGCGTTCATACTCTCCCCGCCTCGGTTGCATTAGCATTGGCGCGGACGGAAGCGACAAGCCGCTAGTGATCCAGGGCGAGCCATCACGAGTGATGCGGCGCAATCCACAGAAATCTGGGAGCATCGAGTTTGGTAGCAAACTGGTAGCAGTCTGTGGATAACGCCCGTCGCCGAAGCTTTGCTACCAATCCGAATCCGGCATAAGCCGTTGATTTTATTGGGTTTCCATGGAGCGGGCGATGAGATTCGAACTCACGACCCCAACCTTGGCAAGGTTGTGCTCTACCCCTGAGCTACGCCCGCATCCGTGGGGTGATCCCGGGTTTCGCCCCGGGTCTGAGGGGCGGTGATATCGCAGAGGGCCGCGCGCCGCGCAAGGGGCTCACGCGGCGGAGTGAAGCCGGAACCGGCGGTCGCGATCGGCGCTCAAATCATAGCCCAGCTCGGTGAGCGCTGAATCGAACGCGGGCTGCGGCACGCGCGGATCGAAAGCCAGCCGCAGGGCTTCGCGGGCGCTGGCGTCGGTGGCCGCGGCCACCGGTTTCGGCAGCGTCAACAGCCAAGCCGCCACGCGGCGGCGCAAGGTCTGATCGGTCATGGCGTTCGTGCGTTCCCTATCCCGGCGCCGCGGTTAACCGATTCCGATGGCGATTGCGTGACGGCTCTGCAGCGCGCGGGCGCAGACGAGCCCTTCGCAAACCGCATGCCTGGGGCGGGCGTTCCCATCCTTGCGCAGCGGCCCTACCCCTTGATGGGCGGCTTGAGGCGGCGGCGGTGGATGTGGCTGTCGGTGATGATGTGGCCGCCCGGCGTGCGGCCGGTGAAGTAATCGCGCTGCCAGCCTTTCTTGACCGTCTCCTCGCGATTATTAGCGAGATCATCGAGGAACTTGTTCCGGCTGGCGCCCCATTCCTTGTACTGCTTCTCCAATTCCGGATCGGCGCTGATCGGCTTCACCACGGGCTGGACTTCGTCGATGGCGGCGTGCGGCACGGGCATCACGAAACAGAACGGCTCGCCCTTTTTGAAGCTCACCATGCCGGGGCGCGTGAAGTGCCAGTTCATGGTGAATGGAAACGGCAGCCAGGTGGTCTCAACCACGCCGGTGAGCGGCTGGACGCCGTCCTTGATCCAGTTCGGCGGGCCGCCGACCCAGAGATCCCAGCCCGGATCGGTGCGGAACAGATAGCCGGTGTGGAAGGTGAGCACGCCGCCGGAGAAGTGCGACACGGCCCAGCGGGCGAGATTGTCCGGCGTGGTGTCTTCGTCGGCGTCGAGGCGGATATCGGTGGAGCGCGGGCCGCCGTTCCAGGAGGCGGTGAACGACACCGGGGATATCAGCTCCCAGCCGGTGGTGTTGGCCACGACCAGCGGCAGGCAGCGATAGGGATGGCGGTCGCCGAACACGTCCATCCACTGGCGGTCGGGACGGCCGGGGACCATTTCGGCGGGCGTGGGGTCAACGGCGTAGCAGGTGAGTTTCATGGGCTCGTTCGGGCCTTCATCAGCGCATGTCGTCCAGGCCCCGTCGCCGCGCTCCCCCGAGAGGGGGAGCTGGCTGCGAAGCAGACTGAGGGGGCGGATCCTCGCCCTCTGTCGCCTGCGGCGACACCTCCCCCTCCCGGGGGAGGACGGCGTCGTCGCGGGCGCAGATGAGTCGCCTCTAGACGAAACGGGCGCCCTCCTCCAAGCCTCAAGCCCATGCCGGCAACGCCCGACGATCTCTTCGCCTATCTGGACAGCCATGGAATCGCGCACGACACCACTGCGCACGCGCCGATCTTCACGGTTGAGGAAGGCCGCGATCTGAAGGCGCGGTTGCCTGGACTGCACACAAAGAACCTGTTCCTGAAAGACAAGAAGGGCGCGTTGTTCTTGCTGTGCGCAGAAGGCGAAGCGCAGATTGACTTGAACGCGACCGCCAAAGTCTTGGGCGCGGGCCGCTTCAGCTTCGGAAGTCCTGATCTGCTTTTGGAGGTTCTGGGCGTGACGCCAGGATCGGTCACGCTGTTTGCCTTGATCAATGACAAGGCGCGGCGCGTGCGGCTGGTGATGGATGACGCGCTGATGCGCGCCGACGTCGTGAATTTTCATCCGCTGACCAACGCGGCCACGACCGCGATCAGCGGCGATGGGCTGCGGCGGTTCCTCGACGCGCTGGAGCGCACGCCCGATGTGCTCGCGTTTGACGCCGACGGCGCGCCGCGCGCGATTGAAGCGGGCCGCTAACCGGCCCATGTAAGCTGCAGCGAAAGGAAGACAGCGCACGATGTCGATGCTCGGCAATTCCCACGATCCGACCGCGTTCCAAGAGCCGATCCAGGACGGCTCGGACCAGACGTTCATGGCCGACGTCATCGAGGCGTCAAAGACGACGCCGGTGGTGGTCGATTTTTGGGCGCCATGGTGCGGGCCGTGCAAGCAGCTGACGCCGGCGCTTGAACGCGCGGTGCGCGGCGCGAAGGGCAAAGTGCGGCTCGTCAAAATCAATATCGACGAGAACCCGGCCATCGCCGGGCAATTGGGCGTGCGCTCGATTCCGGCGGTCTACGCCTTCGACAAGGGCCGCCCGATCGACGGCTTCATGGGCGCAGTGCCGGAAAGCCAGATCAAGATGTTCATCGACCGGCTGGCGGGCGCCGGCGGCATGGACGGCGCGGTGACGGAGCTGCTCGCGCAGGCGCAGGAAAGCCTCGACATCGGCGATCTCGGCGGCGCGGCGCAAGGCTTCGCCAGCGTGCTGCAGGTTGAGCCCGAGAACACCAAAGCGATCGCGGGGCTGGCGCGCTGCTATCTCGCGAGCGGCGAGCCGGAGGAAGCGCGCGCCACGCTCGACATGGCGCCGGACGACAAGAAGAACGATTCCGACATCGCCGGCGTGCGCGCGGCGCTGGAGTTGGCGTCGGATGCGGGCGACGCAGGCGATCCCCGCGCGCTGCTCGCCAAGGTGCAAGCCGATCCGAAGGATTTCGCGGCGCGCTATGATCTCGCGCGCGCGCTCGCCGCGCGCGGCGATCTCGGCGGCGCGATCGATCATCTGCTCGGCATCATCGAGCGCGACCGCGCGTGGAACGACGAAGCCGCGCGCAAGCATCTCATCAAAATCTTCGACGCGGCGGGCGCGGGATCGGAACTCGCCAAGCAGGGACGGCGTCGTCTCTCCGCCATCCTGTTCTCTTAGATCGCGAGCGCGGCGTGTTTGGATATCGCAAACCTTCGGACTTGCCGGCGACGGCGGCGCTGTTTCCGCTGTCCGGCGCGATTCTCTTCCCGCGCGGGCAATTGCCGCTGAATGTGTTCGAGCCGCGCTATCTCAACATGGTCGACGATGCGCTGGCGAGCGACCGCATCATCGGCATGATTCAGCCGCTCTCCGAAGGCGGAACGCCTGGGCGTCCTGCGCTGGCGGGCGTCGGCACGCTGGGGCGCATCACGTCGTTCGCGGAGACCGAAGACGGCCGCTATCTGATCACGCTGACGGGCGTGAGCCGCTTCCGGGTGACGCAGGAGCTGGAGACGACGACGCCGTATCGCCGCGCCTCGGTGACGTATGATTGGTTCGCGTCGGATCTCTATCCGCCGGAGCGCGGCTTGAACATCGACCGGGAGCGCCTGCGCTTGGCGCTGCAGGCGTTCGTCGATCAGCATGGCTATGAAGCGGATTGGGACGCGGTCGACGCCGCGGAACCGGAAATGCTGGTGCATGCGATCGCTGCGTTGTGCCCGTTCGATCCCGCCGCCAAGCAGGCGCTTCTGGAAAGCGAAACCATCGCCGATCGCTGCGCGGCGCTGATCGCGCTTCTGGAAATGGGCGTGGACAACGATGATCTCTCCGGGCGGCGCATGCAATGAGCGATGCGATCGAGCTCGATCCTAAACTGCTTGAAGTGCTGGTGTGCCCGCGCTCGCGCACGCCGCTGCGCTATGACCGCGAGAAGCAGGAATTGATCTCAGACGCGGCGCGGCTGGCTTATCCCATTCGCGACGGCGTGCCCATCCTGTGGGAGGAAGAAGCGCGGGAACTGGGCGCGGAGGAATGAGCGCGACCGCCTGGCCGTCCGAGCTTGTGTTCGACCGCGCGGCGAAGACGCTGCGCATCACGTTCGAAGACGGCGCGCGCTATTCCATTCCGTTCGAGTTGCTGCGCGTTGAGAGCCCCAGCGCGGAAGTGCGCGGCCATGGCGCGGGTCCCCTGCCCGCGATTCGCGGCAAAGAGACGATCGGCGTGACCGCCGCAGAACCGGTCGGGCGCTACGCCGTGCGCATCGTGTTCGATGACGGCCACGACAGCGGGCTTTATTCGTGGGATTTTCTCTACGATCTGGGCCGCAACGCAAACGCGCGCATGGCGCAGCACAAAGCCCGCATCTCTTCCTAAGCCGCCAGTTTTTCGCCGCGCAGCAGCTTCGGCAAGACGCCTGCCGCGCCGCCGGCCGTGCGCATGAAATAGCGCCGCGCGGGGCCGATGCGATTGACGGCCGCGAGACCAAGATCGCGGGCGAAGCGCACGGACGGGATATCATTGGAGAACAGCCGATCGAAGACATCGGTCGCGCACGCCATCGCGGTGTTGTCGAAGCGGCGCCAGCGCTGATAGCGCGTCAGGGCGGTGACGTCGCCGGCGTCCAGGCCAACCGACAAGGCGTCGACAATGCATTCCGCGAGCGCCGCCACATCCTTCAAGCCCTGGTTCAAGCCCTGGCCGGCAATGGGATGAATGCCGTGCGCGCTGTCGCCGGCGAGCGCGACGCGCGGCGCGGTCATGCTTTCGGCCAATTGCAAAGACAGCGGATACGAAAAGCGCGGGCCTTCAAGGCTCACTTCGCCGAGGAAATCGCCGAATCGGCGCATCAGCTCGGCGTGGAAGTCCTGCGGCGGCAGGCGCAAGAGAACGTTCGCCGCGGCGGGCTTCTCCACCCACACGATGTTGGCGCGGTTTTCCGTCAGAGGCAGGATCGCGAACGGACCGGCCGGCAAGAACACTTCGTGGGCGACGCCGTCGTGGGGTTTTTCGTGCGCGACCGTGCAGACGATGGCGGTGACTTTGTAGTCGCGATTGATGGTGCGGATGCCGGCCCATTGCCGCACGAATGATTTGCGGCCGTCGGCGCCGACGAGCAGCGGGGCGCGCAACGTACGCCCATCAGCCAAGGTCGCGGTGACGCCGCCGGCGTCGCGCGCCAGGGCCGTGACGTGCATCGGCTGGATCATGGCGATGTTGGGCCGCGCGCGCATGGCGTCATCGAGCGCAAGCCGGATGTGCCTATTCTCCAGCATGACGCCGAGCGCTTCGCCGGCATCGCCGGCGATCTCATCGGCGTCGAATTGCAGATGCGCGAGCGAGACGCCGCCGCCGCGCGGATCGCCGAGCGGCCGGCCGTCGGTGACCATGATGCGCTTGATTGGCTGCGCGACGGGATCGAGCGCGCCGGCGATCCCAAGCGCGCGCCACATCCTGTAAGACGCGAACGCGATCGCGAAGGCGCGGCCGTCGAAATGTTCGGCGAGGGTTTCTTGCGGCCGCGAGGCGTCGATCACGGCGACGCGCGCGCCAGCCTGGTCCAGGGCGAGCGCGAGGGTCTGTCCGACCATGCCGCCGCCGACGATCACCACGTCGGATTGCGGCGCTGAACCCAGGGCTGTCATAGAGGCAAAATGGGCCGGAATCCGCGCCCGGTCGATGCGGCGCTTGGCAGCGCAAAGCAAATGGGCGCCGCCGCCGCTTTTTTGAGCGCTTCGGCGCCGCAGCAGAAAACGTTCGCGCGTGCGCTTGCGAGCCGGCGCGCCCTCCTCCCCCTATCGGTCGCGATCCGGGGATGCGCGCGGAGGCCCGCTGAGCTTCATCCGCCGAAAACGGGAGTTGGGCACTATGAAAAAGACAACAAAATGGCCGTCGATCATGAGGGAGGCGCTCAAAGCGCTGCGCATAGGCGCAGCCGCAGCGATCGCGGCCCTGGCCATCGCGGCCGTCGCGCCCGACCTGGCGATGGCGCAGGATGCGGCTGCGCCTGTCGCCGCGGAAGCGGTCGAGGGCGCCCCAGCGGAGCCTGCGGCCGCGGAAGCAGCCGCGCCCGAGGCTGCGGCGGCTGAAGCTGCGCCAACCGAGATCACGCCGCCCGAGCCGACCGTCGACAAGGGCGACACCGCCTGGATGATGGTGTCGACGGTCCTCGTCCTCCTGATGATCATTCCAGGCCTCGCGCTCTTCTATGGCGGGCTGGTGCGCACCAAGAACATGCTGTCCGTGCTGATGCAGGTCTCTACGGTGACCGTGATCGGCATGCTGATGTGGGCGATTGTCGGCTATTCGCTGGCATTTACCGATGGCGGCAGCCTGGACAGCTTTGTCGGCGGCATGGGCCGGCTGTTCTTGAGCGACGCGGGCACCGATCTGTCGGACAACAACGTCGCGACGTTCTCGACCGGCGTCTACATTCCGGAAATCGTCTTCGCGATGTTCCAGATGACGTTTGCGTGCATCACCGCCGCACTCGTCATCGGCGCGTTGGCGGAGCGCGTGAAGTTCATCGGCATCGTGATTTTTGCGATCGTGTGGCCGGTGCTGGTCTATTATCCGATGGCGCACATGGTGTGGTGGTGGCCGGGCCCTGACACGGTCGCCGCCAATCCCGAAGACGCCATTCAGTCGGGCCTGATCTGGGGCTTTGGCGCGCTCGACTTCGCGGGCGGCACCGTCGTGCACATCAATTCCGGCATCGCCGCGCTGATGGGCGCGTTGGTGCTGGGACCGCGGCTGGGCTACCGCAAGGAGCCGATGCCGCCGCATTCGCTGACGATGACGCTGATCGGCACGGGCATGCTCTGGGTCGGCTGGTTCGGCTTCAATGCCGGCTCGAACCTGGAATCCAATTATTATGCGGGCCTGGCCATGGCCAACACGTTCCTCGCGACCGCCGCGGCGGGCTTCTCGTGGGCGCTGGTGGAATGGCTGACGAAGGGCAAGCCGAGTTTGCTCGGCATGTGCTCGGGCATCGTGGCGGGCCTCGTGGCGGTGACGCCCGCGGCTGGCTTTGCAGGACCGATCGGCGCCATCGTGCTTGGCCTGGTGGTGTCGCCGATCTCGCTGTTCTGCGTGTCCACGTTGAAGAACATGCTTGGCTATGACGACGCGCTCGACGTGTTCGGCATCCATTGCATCGGCGGCATCGTCGGCGCCATCGGCACCGGCATCGCGGTCAATCCGGCGTTCGGCGGCGCGGGCGTGGTCGATTATGTCGGCTGTTCGGAAGCCGGCGTCGTGCTCGCGACATGCCCGGTTGCGACCTACGACATGGCGACACAAGTCATCGCGCAAGCCAAAGGCGTGCTGGTGACGCTGGCATGGTCGGGCATCGGCAGCTTGATCATCTGGTTCGTGCTGCGCGTGCTTGGTCTGTTGCGGGTGTCGGCGGAAACCGAGACCGAAGGCCTCGACCTCAACGAACACGGCGAAGTCGCCTACCATCCATAAGCGCATTGCGGCGCGTGCAGAGGTCTGCACGCGCCGCTCATCTCGTCCCTCGACGGTGGGACGCTCCTCCCCTCGGAAGCGCAGTCCAGCAAGAACTGCGCTTCTCTTTTTGATTCATCATTATGAACAGCGCGTCAGGATGCATGAATAAAGCGTGCGCACTACTTGGTAGCGCTTTGCCGGAAGCGTTGCGCGCCAAGGTTTCCCTGTGAATTTCTTTTGAAAGGTCATACCGTCAACGCCTTGGTAACCGGCCGGGACAAGAGTGCGCCTCGATTTGCTCTCTGAAGAAAGCGCGCCCCGCCCGCATGACAGACGACGCTTACACCGCTGAAGGATCGTCGATCCCGTCCGAGCCCTGGTCGGCCTCCGGCCGGTTGGCGCTGAAGCGCGCGAGCCTGACGGTCGGCGCGGCGCTGACAGGCGCGTATGGCCTGGGCGCCGTGCTGACCTATTCGCCGGAAGATCCCAGCCTCAACACCGCGACGAACGCGGCCGCAGGCAACATTTTCGGCGGGCCGGGCGCGGCGTTCGCAGACATCGCGGTGCAATCGCTTGGCGCGGCGGCGCCTTTGGCGATGGCGGCCTTGTGCGCGGCCGGCGGACTGCGGATCTGGCGCAAGCGACTGCTGGCGCGCATCGATCGCACGCGGCTTCTCGCCGGTTCGGCCGGCGTGGCGTTGCTCGCAGGCGCGGTGGCCGCGATCCCCTCGCCCGATGGCTGGCCGCTCGCAGCTGGACTGGGCGGCGTTTTGGGCGACGGCGTGCACAATCTGTTGAGCGGGATGTTGAGCCTGCCGGGTCTGCCGGCGCCGGCGCTGATCGCGGGCGCGCTTGCGGGCGCAGCCGGCGCGTTGGGCGTAGGCTGGGCGTTCCAATTGCGCAGCCAGGATTTGCGCACCGCCGCGGACGCCGCCTCCAAGGCCGCCGCAAATGCATCCGGCGCTGCGACACGCGCGCTGACCTATATGGCCGATCGCGTGCGCGGCGACGAACCCGATCCGATGGAGGCGTATCGCCGCCCCACATTGGAGCATCGTTCGCCGCTCGACGAGCCGATCTATGCGCCGCCGGAGCCGCCGCGACCGGCGCCGCAAGCGCGTCCGCAGGCACAGCCGCAAGCCGAACCCGCCGCGCGCAAGCCGCAACGTCCGCAGGAGCGCCCCGCGCCGCGGCCGCAACCGCAAAACATCTTCCAGCACGCCGGCGACTTCTCGCTGCCTGGCGAAGATCTGCTCGCACCGCCGCGCGCGCGGTCAAGCCAACCCGACGGCGCGGTGCTGCACGCCATGTCGGTGAAATTGTCCGCGGTGCTGCAGGATTTCGGCGTGCAAGGCGAAATCACGTCGGCGCGGCCCGGCCCGGTGGTGACGCTGTTTGAATTGGAGCCGGCGCCGGGCGTGAAATCCTCGCGCGTCATCGGTCTTGCAGACGACATTGCGCGCTCGATGAGCGCGACCGCGGCGCGGGTCGCTGTTATTCCCGGGCGCAACGCGATCGGGATCGAATTGCCGAACCCGAAACGCGAGACCGTCTATCTGCGCACGCTTTTGTCTTCGCCGTCCTTCATCGGCAGTCAGGGCGCGCTGCCGTTAGCGCTGGGCGAAACCATCGAAGGCGAGCCGTTCGCGGCCGATCTTTCGAAAATGCCGCACTTGCTGATCGCGGGCACGACGGGCTCGGGCAAGTCGGTCGGCATCAACGCCATGATCCTGTCGCTGCTCTACCGGCACACGCCGGAAGAATGCTGCTTCATCATGATCGACCCGAAGATGCTGGAATTGTCCGTGTATGAAGGCATTCCGCATCTGCTCTCCCCTGTCGTCACCGATCCGAAGAAGGCCGTCGTCGCGCTGAAATGGACCGTGCGCGAGATGGAAGAGCGCTACCGGAAAATGTCCAAGCTCGGCGTGCGCAACATCACGGGCTATAATGAGCGCGTGCATGAGGCGATGCGCAGCGGCGAGCCGCTGGAGCGCACGGTGCATACCGGGTTCGATCCGGAAACCGGCGAGCCGGTGTACGACACCAAGCAATTGCCGCTGGAGCCGATGCCGTACATCGTCGTCGTGATCGACGAGATGGCCGATCTGATGATCGTGGCCGGCAAGGAAATCGAAGCGGCGGTGCAAAGGCTGGCGCAAATGGCGCGGGCTGCGGGCATTCACCTGATCATGGCGACGCAGCGGCCGTCGGTCGACGTCATCACCGGCACGATCAAGGCGAACTTCCCGACGCGCATTTCCTATCAGGTGACTTCGAAGATCGATTCCCGCACGATCCTGGGCGAGCAAGGCGCGGAGCAATTGCTCGGCATGGGCGATTTGCTGTTCATGGCGGGCGGCGGGCGCGTGCGGCGTCTGCATGGGCCGTTCGTGACGGATGCGGAAGTCGAACGCGTCGTCGACATGCTGAAGGCGCAAGGCTCGCCGAAATATCGCTCGGATGTGACGGAAGACGAATCCGAGATCGAAGACGAAGCGCCGATGCTGTTTGAAAGCCATACGGGCGATGATTTGTATGATCGCGCGGTGGAGATCGTGGTGCGCGACCGCAAGGCGTCGACCTCGTATCTGCAGCGGCGTCTGAACATTGGCTATAATCGCGCCGCGACCCTGGTGGAGCGGCTGGAGAAGGAAGGCGTGATCTCCACCGCGAACGCCGCGGGCAAACGTGACATTCTGGTTGGGTCGGTCGAGTAAATTTGCATTCGGAGGAAACAAAACGCGCGGCGGACGGGGTTGACCTGTCCGCCGCGCGCGCCATTCTAGAGCGCTCACTGCGAAAGGAGGCGCACATGACACCGACCCGCAAAGAGCAGGACCAGCTTCGCGACCGCGCCGCGCGCGAAATCGCGCTGGCGGAGGCGACCGGGGCAAAGGCCCATGCCTCGACCGACAACCGGCTTGTGTTCATCACGCGGCCCGACGGCACGGAAGAGACCGTGAAAATCCGCCCGCCGTCGCGGCCCCACTGACGCCGCGGATGAATCGCAATTGAACCAAAAGCGGCCCGGGCGCCGCTTTTGCGCCCTGACATCTGCGTGTTTGGGCGCCATCTAAGGCCCCATGAAACGCAGAGCCCTTCTCGCCGCGGCGCTGTCCGCGCTCGCTTTCGCGCCGCTGGCGCCGCACGCTTTGGCGCAGACCCGCGCGGCGCAGCCACGCGTGGCCTCCGCCGCGGTTCCCCAGGTGACGCCGCTCACCGGCGAGGCCCGGGCGCGAGCGATCGCCTCGGTCAATAGCGCTCTGAACGCCCAGGCGGCGGTCCAGGGCCGGTTCCGGCAGATCAATCCGGACGGATCGGCGGCGAGCGGCGCCTTCTACATGCAGCGGCCCGGCCGCCTGCGGTTCGATTATGATCCGCCGGCGGCGCTTTTGGTGGTCGCGGACGGCTCCACCGTGGCGGTGGTCGATGAGGAGCTGCGCACCACGAATCGCTCGCCGTTGCGGGAAACCCCGCTCTATTTCGTGCTCAAGCGCGATCTGGACCTGAACCGCGATGCGCGCGTGACCTCGGTGTACCGCCAGGGCGGCGCGCTGCTTGTGTCGGCCCGCGACCGCCAAGGCCAGGCCGACGGCGAGCTGACGATGCGCTTCAGCGCTGGCGCCGCGCCGCAGCTGCAGGGTTGGGACGTGATCGACGCAACCGGGGCGCGCACCCGCGTCACCCTTACCAATTTGCAAACGCCCAGCCGGATTGATCCACAGCTGTTTCGCCTGCGGCGGGATCAATTGCCCCGCTCAAATCGCCCCTAAGGCGTTGAGCTGATGAGAAATTCCCTTTTCGTCACTGTTTCGTGAGCGCAGCAGGCAAGCTGTTTCATGATCGAAACTCTTGTTTTTTTCTCCTGTGTGGCTTAGATGACACGTGTTGGCCGTCGCTCATCCCCCTGGATCGGCGTCGTCCCCCCGCTGACGGATCCAGCGCGGCGGCCACGCGTGCCGGACTGAATCCCCTCCCGGCTGATGCGCCCTCCCTCAAGGCGCACGAGATGGGACGCCCGATCGAAACGGTCGGGCGTCCCTTTTTCTTTCAGCGAAGGACTCCGAATCGAGGGTTTGTCAATCGCGAATCGCTAGCTTAGACTCTGATCATGCTCCGGCCCTCTGAAACGCCTGCCCCACGCCTCGCTGACGTGCTTCACTATGTGATTGCGCGGACCGAGGCTTACGCCTTTGGGCAAACCAAGCTGTATAAGGTCCTATGGTTCGCTGATCTTGAGGCGTTTCGGCGGAACGGCGCGACAATAACGGGCGCGAGCCACTACCAAAAACAGAAGCTTGGACCGATCCCCAACGGCGCTCTCAAGGCGCTGAAGGAATTGAAAGAGTCCGGCCGCATTGCGCACCATCCCGTGAGCACGCCCTTCGGTCAGAAGAACACGTACGAGTGCCTGACGACCCCCTCGCTTGACGGGTTTTCCCCCGAAGAGATCGACATCATTGGCGTAACGATAGAGTCTTTGCGATCGCTGGATTCGGACGAGGTAAGCAATCTCACGCACGATGCGCTTTGGGACGAAATTGACATGTTCAAGCAAATCCCAATTAGTGCCGCTGCATATCGTCCCGAAGATGTTGTTGATGAAGAAACCCTGGCTTGGGCGCTGGAAGGCGATTGAACTGTGAGAATCGCGAGACCTCCGGAAGGTTTCGCGATTGTTCTATCTGACATCGCGCAGCAAGCGGTCGCCACAGCTTCGGCGGCATTTCCACGCTTTGACTTCGCGTGGTCGAACATTGTCGAGCGCCTCAAATACACCGCACACCGCGAGGGCGCGGAACTTCCAAATGGCGACCGGTTGGTGTCTTTTCCCGCTGATGCGGCCCGGGGAGACCCCAAAATAGCCGTCGTCTACCATGTTCTCGGAGATGCGGTGACAATTCGAAAGTTGATGGTCGTCGCTCCCTAGCCCAGCGGGTCCCATGCTCACCATCGCCACCTGGAACATCAATTCGGTGCGGCTGCGCGCGCCCATGGTGGCGCGGTTCCTGAGCGAGGCGAAGCCGCACGTCCTGTGTTTGCAGGAGATCAAGTGCCGCAACGGGGAGTTCCCCTCCTCCGTGTTTCGCGACATCGGCTACAAGCACATGCATGTCGTCGGGCAGAAGGGCTGGCACGGCGTCGCGGTGGTTTCGAAGGTGAAGCTGGAGCCGGTCGATGCGCCGGATCTTTGCCGTCATGGAGAAGCGCGCGCGGCGGCGGTGAAGATCGACGGCATCGAGGTGCACAATCTTTATGTGCCCGCCGGCGCCGACATTCCCGATCCCGCCGTCAATCCGAAGTTCGCACACAAGCTCGACGTCGTGTCGCGCATGCGGACTGTTTACAAAAAGCGCAAAGGCCAAGGGCCGCTGGTGCTGGTCGGCGATCTCAACATCGCGCCGGGCGAGCATGACGTGTGGAGCCACAAGCAATTGCTCGACGTGGTGTCGCACACGCCGGTGGAGACGGACGGGCTGAAGGCGGTGATCAAGGATGGCGGCTTCGTTGATCTGGCGCGCGCGCATCGGCCCGATCCGGAAAAGGTGTTCACCTGGTGGAGCTATCGCAGCCCGGATTGGACCGTGAACAATCGCGGCCGGCGGCTCGATCACATCTGGGCCAGCGCCGATCTCGCGCCAGCGTCGCAAGCCAAGGCGTTTGAGATCCATGTGCCGTGCCGCTCGTGGGAGCGACCGAGCGATCATGTGCCAGTGGTTGCGGGCTTTCGCGTTTAGCTGCTGCGCCAGAACAGTTCGGCTGCGGCGAGCGCGGCCCAGCGGCGCGCCGCCGACGCCAGCCATCGCTCGCGCGCTTCGCCGTCGAATTGCGCCGTGAGCGCCTCAGCGATTGCGCCTTCATAGGTCGCTGCGGCGTGCGCGAGCGTGCGCAGATCATTGAGATCGCCCAAGCGATTTTGCACGCGTCGCAGCGCACGCATGAACGGCGCGTCCGTACTGGCGGGGTGAAGTTCTGCGATGTAGCGCAGGGTTTTGAGATCCTTGCGCAGCTCGTGACGGTCAGCGTCCGAAAGCGCAACAAGCCGATCGCCGCGCGGCGCGATGGATGCCCATGCTCTGTTTAGCGCCTTCGCCAAAAGGTCACGCGCCGGCGCTTCGGCGCGAGCGGCCGCGCGCTTGGAGCGCTTTCGCCATGCGCCTGATTCAGCGAGACCCTTGAGCTGGGCTGCGACGTCTTGCGCGTTCAAGTCCGTGAGCGCTGCGCGCACTTGATCGCGAATCGCATCCCGCTTGGCGCGCACGTCGCGCAGCGCGTCCGCATCCATGGTCTGCGGCGCAAGCCAGTCTTCGATCAGCACATCGGCGTCGCGCAACGGCGCCGCCGCACGGCCCAAGGCGCGCGCGTTTCTGGCCAGGGCGCGGCGCTGCTTCTTGCGCAGGATCGGTTTGAACGCGCGCAGACCGCCGCGCAGCCGGCGCAAGGCGACGCGCAGCTTGTGCGGGCCTTCCGGATCGTCGGACGTCATCAGCGTGTTGAGGTGGGCGGCGATCGCATCGCTCTGGCGGCGCAGAAGCGCTGCGAGAATTTCCGACGCGGGCGCGTCGCACGCCGGCGCGGACATCAGGTCTGCAATCGATAGCCGCCGGTTTCTGTAATCAGAAGCGACGGACTTTGCGCATCCGGCTCGATTTTCTGGCGCAGGCGGTAGACGTGGGTTTCCAGCGTGTGGGTGGTGACATTGGCGTTGTAGCCCCACACTTCGCGCAGCAATTCATCGCGGCTGACGGGCTTCAAGCCGGAGCGATAGAGATAGCGCAGGATGCTGGTTTCCTTGTCCGTCAGGCGGATCTTCTTCTTGCTGGGATCGACCAAGAGTTTCTGCGAGGGGCGAAATTCGTATTGGCCAACCTGAAACACCGCGTCTTCGCTGGCTTCATGGCTACGCAGATGCGCGCGAATGCGCGCCAACAGGACTGAGAATTTGAACGGCTTCAGCACATAATCATTGGCGCCGGCGTCGAGCCCTTCGATCTGATCTGCTTCTTCGCGCGCGGCGCCCGTGAGCATGATGATCGGCGCGCGCACGCCGGACGCGCGCAATTTGCGGCACGCCTCAAAGCCATTGAGATCGGGCAGATGCACGTCGAGCAGGATCGTGGCGGGATTGAGCTCGGCGGCGAGCCTTGCGCCCTCCTCCGCGGTTTGCGCGCCGACGGCGCTGAGGGTGTCCTCCAACTCGAATTGTTCGATCAGGGCCGCGCGGAGATCGGCGTCGTCATCGATGATCAGAACCGTCTGTTTGCGGGCGGGCATCGGCGTGTCGTTCAACCTTTTGCGTAAAGAGAGTGTGGCGCCAGCGCGCGCGGCCGCGCAAGCCTTACGCGGGCTCCTGCGATTTTTGCGGCCGGGCGCCGAACAGCGCCGATCCGATGCGCACATGCGTGGCGCCGAAGCGGATCGCGGTTTCGAAATCGTCGCTCATGCCCATGCTGAGCGCGGCCAAGCCGTTGCGCGCGGCGATCTTGGCCAGAAGCGCAAAGTGCAAGGCGGGCGGCTCGTCGGCCGGCGGAATGCACATCAGGCCGGACACCGGCAGGCCATAGACGCCGCGCGCGCGGGCGATGAAGGCGTCGGCGTCGTCGGGGATCAATCCGGACTTCTGCGGCTCTTCGCCGGTGTTGATCTGGACCAGGATCTCCGGGCTGCGGCCGGCCTTCTGCGCTTCATCGGCGAGCGCCTCGGCGAGCTTTTCGCGGTCGAGCACGTCGATGGCGTCGAACAGGCGGACCGCGTCGCGGACCTTATTGGTCTGCAACGGGCCGATCAGGCGCAGCGTCAGCGCAGGGGTCTTTTGGCCTTCCCAACGCGCAAGCGCTTCCTGGACGCGGTTTTCGCCGAACACGCGCTGGCCCGCGGCCAATATCGCGGCCACGCGATCGGACGGCTGCTGCTTGGAGACGGCCACAAGCGTGACGTCCGCCGGATCGCGACCCGCGGCGCGGGCGGCGTCGGCGATGCGGCTCAGGATTGCGGCGCGCGCGTCCGCGGGCGAGAGGTCAGCGGTCATGAATCACTCGCTTCAGGAGCTAGGGCGTCAGGCGCGTCGGCTCAACCGGGCTGCGGGCGCAAACGGCGCCCCGCACCTGTTTGCGCTGACCGACCCGGAGCGGGCGGCGGACCCCGTGGCGCTGGCGCACGTGCTGCCGCGCGGCGGCGTGCTCATTTACCGGCATTTTGGTCAGCCGGACCTAACTTTGCTAGAAAATGCACTCCGGATCGCGCGCCGGCGCGGGGTCCTGGTGCTGATCGGGGCGGATTGGCGGCTGGCGGCGCGGGTCAGGGCCGACGGCGTGCATTTGCCGGAGAGGCAGGCTTGGATGGCGGCGCGGTTGCGGCGGCGGCGGCCGGACTGGCTGGTGACGGCGGCCGCGCACTCGCCCAAAGCATTGCGGCGCGCAGACGGGGCCCATGCCGCCCTGCTCTCGCCGGTGTTTCCGACCGCGAGCGCGTCCGGGGGAACGCCAATCGGGATGCGCCGCGCCGCCGGCTGGGCGCGCGCCGCGAGCGTTCCCGTGATCGCATTGGGCGGCGTTACGGCTGCGCGCGCGGCGCGGCTGACCGGCTTTGCGGGACTGGCGGCGATTGAGGCGTGGCTCACGGTGAGCCCTGAGCATTGAGCCAGCGCTAGAAGCGGAACGCGGATTCCAGACGCACGCCAGCGGCGGGTTCGTCCTGCTCGACGCCCGACGGCGCGGCGGACCGCGGCGGCGGCGCGACGCTCAATTGACCGCCGACGCGCACGCGCGGGGTGAACTGATAAAACGCGCCGACCGAGGTTTCGTTGCGGGCAGGATTGCGCTGCACCTGGCTTTCGCTTTCGCGCAGATCGACGGTGACGCCCCAGCGGGAGGATGCGTTCCAGCCGTTCGGGGCGCGCTCCGCGCTGGGGCCCAGACCATTCAGATTCTGGGTCAGGCCCGATGACGTGGTGAAGCGTTCGTACCAGGGCGTTTCGGCGCGCATGGCCTCGCGCTCGGCCACGGAAGCGTCCTGCGCGGCGGCGACCGGCGCAGTCACAGCAGTGGCGGCAAGCGCCACGCTGACCATCATCATCGCATTGCGAATTAACACGGCCGACACCCCGCGACCTTCCCCAGGTCGACACACACTCTACAAATACGCGAATCGCGTCGCACGGCCATCAAAAACACCGCGCTCAGGCCAGATTTAGGCGTCCGCGTGACCGTTGCGCCACGGACTGGCCGCCGGCGCCGCCCCTATTCGGCCTGCTTCACCATGCTATACAGCCCGCGAAAAGCATTGCAGAACCGCCATCCGCGCGAACGCGCGGCTCGCACGCGGCTCATGGAGGGGAATCAAGATGCAGCAACGCACGCGGATGGCGCTCACGGCGGCGATCGTGCTGGCGGCGACGAGCATCGCGACCGGCTGCGCTTCCTCCAGCGACAGCCCGCGGCCGGAGCGTGACGGCGGCGGCGGTTTCCTGGGCTTTGGCGGCGGCGACGACGATCGCAATGCGGGCGAAGAAGGCATCGGGGTTAATTCTTTCCTATGGCGCGCCTCGCTCGACACGCTGCGCTTCATGCCGCTGGCGTCGGAAGACCCGTTCGGCGGCGTGATCATCACGGATTGGTACGTGGATCCCACGCGGCCCAATGAGCGCTTCAAGGCCACGGTCTATATCCTCGACACCCGGCTGCGCGCGGACGCGGTGACGGTTTCGCTGTTCCGCCAGACCCGCAATGGGGCCGCCTGGCAGGATGCGGCGGTGTCGCCGGACACCACGATCCAGCTGGAGAACCAGATCTTGCGTCGTGCGCGGGAGCTGCGACTCTCCACGCTCCGGAACTAGCGCGCCTGCGCGCGCCCGTCCCTCCCCGCGAGGGGAAGGTGAATGCGCGCGCAGCGCGCAGACGGATGGGGCGACTCATCGATCGTGGAACGATTGGGTTTCCGCCTCCTCCGGCCGCTTCGCGGCCACCCTGCTCCGCTTCGCTACGCCTTCTCCGCGGCGATCGATCCCTCGGATCGATCGCTGATCGCTCCGAAGCCCCCTCTCGGGGGAGGACGGCGTAAATCTTCGACAACTAGACTGCCCGGACCCCGCGATACGGGTTAAGAGCGCTCCTTCCACCGCAATCGATCAGACCCATGTCCCGCTACAATCACAAAGACATCGAACCCAAATGGCGTGCGCGCTGGGACGCCGCGCAGCTGTTCAAGGCGCAGTCGCCGCAAGAGGCCGGCGAGAAGCCCAAGGCCTACATCCTGGAGATGTTCCCCTACCCTTCGGGGCGCATCCATGTCGGGCATTCGCGCAATTATACGATGGGCGACGTGATCGCGCGGTTCCGCCGCGCGCAGGGCTTCAATGTGCTGCATCCGATGGGCTGGGACGCGTTCGGTCTGCCGGCGGAAAACGCGGCGATGGAGCGCGGCGCGCATCCGGACGCGTGGACGCGGGCGAACATCGAAACCATGAAAGGCCAGCTGAAATTGCTGGGCCTGGCGCTTGATTGGGAGCGCGAGCTCGCAACGTGCGATCCGGCCTATTACAAGCACCAGCAGGCGATGTTTCTGAGTTTCTGGAAACATGGGCTGGTGGCGCGGCGCAAACAGAAAGTGAATTGGGATCCCGTCGATCAGACGGTGCTGGCGAACGAACAGGTGGTCGACGGCAAGGGCTGGCGCTCGGGCGCAGCCGTAGAGACGCGCGAGCTTGATCAATGGGTGTTTCGCGTCACGGCGTATGCCGACGATTTGCTGGAAAGCCTCGCGGGGCTTGAGAAATGGCCCGACAAAGTCCGCACCATGCAGGGCAATTGGATCGGCCGATCGGAAGGGCTGAAATTCCGTTTCGGATTTCCAAAAGATCAGACGCCGCCGCCGGGCTTCAAGCGGCGCGGCATTGAAGTGTTCACGACGCGGCCGGACACGCTATTTGGCGCGAGCTTCGTGGCGCTGTCGCCGGATCACCCGCTGACGATCGCGCTGGCGGAGTCGAATCCGAAGATCGCCGACTTCCGCAAAGAAGTGGCCGCGCTCGGCACGTCGGAAGAAGCGATCGAAAAGGCCGAGAAGCGCGGCGTGAAGACCGGGCTTGTCGTCAATCATCCGTTCGTGCGCGGAAAGCGGCTGCAGGTGTGGGTCGCGAATTTCGTGCTCATGGGCTACGGCGCGGGCGCGATTTTCGGGTGTCCGGCGCACGATCAGCGCGATCTGGACTTCGCGCGGAAATACAAGCTCGACGTGTTGCCGGTGGTGTTGCCGACGGGTGCTTCCGCGGCGGATTTTCAAGTGCTGGACGAAGCGTATACGGGCTCCGGCAGCATCTACAATTCCGGCTTTCTCGACGGGATGCGCATCGAGGACGCAAAGGCCGCAGCGATCGCGCGCATGCAGGCGCTCGGCAAGGGCGAAGGCACGGTGCAGTATCGGCTGCGCGATTGGGGCGTGTCGCGGCAGCGCTATTGGGGCTGCCCGATCCCGGTGATCCATTGCAAGAAGTGCGGCGTCGTCGGCGTGCCGGAAAAGGATTTGCCGGTGGCGTTGCCGGAGGATGTCGCGTTCGACCTGCCGGGCAATCCGCTGGCGCGGCATCCGACATGGAAGCATGTCCCCTGCCCGCAATGCGGGGGCGCGGCGGAGCGCGAGACCGATACGCTCGATACGTTTGTCGATTCCTCGTGGTATTTCGCGCGGTTCACGGACCCGCACAATCCGAAGAAGCCGTTCGACAAGAAGCTCGCGAAATATTGGCTGCCGGTGGATCAATATGTCGGCGGCGTCGAGCACGCGGTGCTGCACCTCTTGTATGCGCGCTTCTTCACCCGCGCGATGCGCGATTGCGGCTATGTCGATCTGAAGAGCGGCGAACCGTTCTCCGCCCTCTTCACGCAGGGCATGGTGGTGCATGAGACGTACAAGGCGCAGTCGGGCGCGTGGCTTCTGCCGGAAGACGTCGAGCGCACGGCCGACGGCGCCATCGAATTGAAAACCAAGGCGCCGGTTGAAATCGGCGCCATCGAGAAGATGTCGAAATCGAAGAAGAATGTCGTCGATCTCGATGCGTTCGTCAGCGATTACGGCGCCGATGTCGCGCGGTGGTTTGTGCTCAGCGACAGTCCGCCGGATCGCGACGTGGAATGGACCGATGCCGGCGTGAAAGGCGCGTGGCGTTTCGTGCAACGCGTCTGGGCGCTGGTGGAGGCGCATGGCCAACACGCGCCGAAGCCTGGCGAAGCGCCGCCCGCCGGCGCGAACCAGGGCGCGGCGCTGGCGCTGCGCCAGGCTGCGCATCGCGCGGTGCATGCCGTCACCGGCGACATCGAGCACTTCCGGTTCAACCGCGCGGTGGCGCGCTGCTACGAACTGGCGAACGCCATCGACAAGGCCAAGGGCGCGAATGACGCCGCAGCGGTGTGGGCGCGCGGGGAAGCGCTGCGGCTGTTTGCGCAGATCTTCGCGCCGTTCATGCCGCACCTCGCGGAAGAAGCCTGGAACATGCTTGGCCAGGAGGGCTTCATCGTGCAGGCGGCCTGGCCGGAAGCCGATCCGGCGCTGGTGAAAGAAGACGTCATCACGCTGCCGGTGCAGGTGAACGGCAAGCGCCGGGGCGAGATTTCCGTGGCCAAGGGGCTCGGCGAAGGCGATGTGCGCGAGACCGCGCTGCAACACCCAACCGTGTCGCAATTCCTGGAGGGGCTGACTGTCCGCAAAGTCATTGTCGTGCCCGACCGGATCGTGAATATCGTGGCGGGGTAGCGTTTCGGCGTCTGCCCTGACGGTGGTAGACGGTCCGCATGACGTGAAGACTGAATGAGGGTCTGCGCGCGCGATGCTCATGCGCATCGCCTGCACCCCTCACCCGGCCCCGGATCAGGTCCGGGGCCACCCTCTCCCACGCGGGGAGAGGGTTGGCGCCTTCTCCTTCTCCCCTTGTGGGAGAAGGTGTCGTGAGCGCAGCGAATGACGGATGAGGGGTGAATGCGCGACATGCACACTAAGGGTCGATTTGCGCTCGTCGGTCTCGCCCTCCTGCTTGCGGCGTGCGGATTTCAGCCGCTCTACGCGCCGCAGCCGGGCGACGGGCCCGGCATCGGCAATGTGCAGATCGCGACCGTTCCGGGCCGCGCGGGCCACACGCTGCGCACCGAGCTCGACCGGCTGTTGCGCATCGGCGCGCAAGCGAATGCGCCGACGCGCACGCTCGACATCCTGCTGCAGGAAGACATCGCCAATCTCGGCATCCGGACCGACGAATCCGCCACGCGCGCCGATTTGCGGCTGACCGCGCGGTACACCTTGTCTTCCATCGACAATCGCCCGCCGCTGGTCGGCACCACGACGAGCGTGGTCTCCTACGAAATTCCGACCGCGGCGTTCGGCGAAATCGCGGCGCAGGACGATGCGCGCGAGCGCGCCGCGGAAACGCTGGCGCAACGCATCCGCGCCGATCTCGTCTTGCGGCTGGCCAATCAAGACCCCGCTTCGTGAAATTGAGCGGCGCCGGCGCGCGCGCGTTTCTGGAGCGCGGCGATGCGGCGATGCGCGCCGCCCTCCTCTACGGGCCTAATCGTTCGCTGGTTTCAGAAACAGCCAAGCGTCTCGCCGACCGCGCGCTGAAAGACGAAGACGATCCGTTCGCGTTGACGCGGCTTGCCGATGACGATCTGAAAAAGGACAAGGCCGCGCTCGCGGATGCGCTGGCGGCGCAATCGCTTTTGGGCGGCGCGCGCGTGGTTTGGGTGCGCGCGGAAAACGATTCCAACGCCGACACGATCATCGCCGCGCTGGATGATCTCGTTCGCGCGGCGGCGTATTTCATTGTCGAAGGCGGCGATCTCGGCGGGTCGTCGAAGATCGTCAAGGCGTTCGAGAAAGTGCAGGATGCGGCTTGTCTTGCGTTTTACGAAGAAAGCGATGCGGAGCGCGCGGCGTTCGCACGCGAGTTTCTCAGCGCGCACGGCGTCAATCTGGCGCCCGACGCACGACAGCACTTAAGCGACTTGTTGCCGTCGGATCGCGGTTTGGTGCGGCAGGAATTGGAGAAGCTCGCCGCGTTCGCGCATAACGCAGAAGCGCCGCTGACGCTGGACGCGATCGCGCCGGTGATCGCGGGGCTCGATCAATCGGACGTGGATGAGGCCGCGCTTGCCGCTTTGATCGGCCGCCATGGCGAAGCGATGGAGACGCTGGCGCGGGCGGACGCGTTGTCCGGCGTGTCGGCGATCAAATCGCTTCAGCGCCGCGTGCTGCGCTTGCTGGAGGCGCGCGCGCACATGGAGGCCGGGCTGAACGCACAAGACGCCGCCGCGAAATTACGGCCGCCGCTGTTCTGGAAGGAGCGCGACGCGTTTCAGGCGCAGCTGCGCTTGTGGTCGACGCCGCGTCTGCTTGCAGCGGCGAACGTGCTGTGGCGCGCGGAGATCGCGGCGAAGACATCGGGCGCGCCGCAGGAGCTGGTCGCGGCGGATGCGTTTCGCAGCGTGGCGCGGCTGGTGGGATAGCGGGGGCGCGGACGGCCAATATTCTGCATCGCGGCTTGGAGCGGGGGCGCCCCCGCCCCTGCTCTCGGCATGCCGCCTTGCAAGCGCGGACGAGGGCGTCCGCGCTCCAGAGGGTTCGCAAATTCTTGCACGCACAAATCAGAAGCGCTCGGCCCCGACGCAGGCCGCGGCCCATTTCCGCGGCCGTCTGTGTTCATGGGTCCCGGCCTTCGCCGGGACCGAGCGTCTCGCGATGGTTCGCTTCAGCTGCTTAGGCGGCGGGCGATGTCGTCGAGCTGTTCGAGGCGTTTGTAGGAGATCCTCAGCTCCCCGCCCTCGCCTTTCGTCGTGATCGTCACGGCAAGGCCCAGCATGTCCGACAGGCGGCCTTCCATTTCGCGGGTGTCGGCGTCCTTCTCGGCAGCCGAAGACGACACGCGCGGGCCATCGCGCTGTTCTTTGGCGTTGGCGGCCAGGCGCTCAATCTCGCGAACGTTCAAACCGTCCTTGATCGCGCGCAGCGCCAGCGCCATCGGATCGGGCGCGGTCAGGATCGCGCGCGCATGGCCTGCGGTCAGGCGGCCGTCGCGCACCATGTCCTGGATGTCGCCGGGCAGGCTCAAGAGGCGCAGCATGTTGGCGATGTGCGGGCGGCTCTTGCCGACAACATCGGCCAATTCCTGCTGGGTGCGGCCGAAGCGATCGATCAGCGCCTGGTAGCCTTGCGCCTCTTCCAGCGGGTTGAGGTCGGCGCGCTGGACGTTCTCGATGATGGCGATCTCGAGGACTTCGACTTCGTCGAGTTCGCGGACCACGGCGGGGATGGAGTGCAGGCCGGCGCGCTGGGCGGCGCGCCAGCGGCGTTCGCCGGCGACGATCTCATATCGGCCGCCCGGGATCGGGCGCACCAGGATCGGCTGCAGAACGCCGCGGGTGCGGATCGACGCCGCGAGTTCATTGAGCTCGGCCTCGTCGAAGGTTTTGCGCGGCTGGCCCGGGTTGCGCTGGATCAGATCGATCGGCAGGCCCTTGGGCCCCTCCTCCGGCGGCAGCGCAGCGGGCGCGATGTTGGAGGGTTCGACCGCGGGCGGCGGCGCTTCGGCCGGCGGCGGCGGGGTGAAAGCTTTCGGCAGCTCGACGACATTGGCCGGCGCCTCGGCTTGAGGCGCGGCCGGCGGCTGCGGCTGCGCCACCGGGCTCGACGGCGGAATCCAGGCCGGCGCGCTTTGCTGCGCGGTTTGGGGCGGCGGCGCGTGCTGCTTGTGCTTGTCGCCGATATCGGTGCGCACGGGTTCGCCAAGCAAAGCCGAAAGCCCGCGTCCTAATCCTCTGGGCCGGTCCATCATCGAGCGCTCCCGCCGTCTTCCGCATGTTGAGAAGTCCGGCGCTTTGGTTGACGAAGTCTTAGCAAAATTGGGCCGCGCTTTGGAGTCGGGCCTCAATTTGGCGCGGCGCTACCGGGTAGCGCGAAGTAGTGTCGCCGCCCCATCCGTCTGCTCGCTACGCTCGCAGCCACCTTCCCCTCGCGGGGAAGGACGGCGTCCTCGTTTCATCTTTGACGAGCGGTGCGCACGACGCCCGGATTCCCGTCCTTCCCCGCGAGGGGAAGGTGGTCGCGAAGCGACCGGATGGGGCGGCGGCGCTCACGCGAACTTTGCGCACGCAACTTGTTCACGCCGCCTTCAGCTGCTCCTCGCGGGCGATCAGTTCACGGGCAAGCGAAATATACGCTTTCGAACCCGGCGCCGATTGATCGTAGACGATTGCGGGCAGGCCGTGCGACGGCGCCTCCGAGAGACGCACATTGCGCGGGATGACGGTGTCATAGACTTTGTCGGGAAAGTATTGCCGCACTTCGTTGGCGACCTGATCGGACAAGGACGTGCGGCGGTCGTACATGGTCAGCACGACGCCCTGAATCTCCAGGCTGGCATTCAGATTCTGCCTGACCGCTTCGATGGTGGCGAGCAATTGCGCCAAGCCTTCCAGCGCGAAGAACTCGCATTGCAGCGGCACCAACACGGCGTTCGCCGCGGTCAGCGCATTCACCGTCAAGATGTTCAAGCTCGGCGGGCAATCGACGAGCATGTATTCGAAGCCCGCGCCCTGCTCTTCTGCAACATAGGCCGCGATCGCATCGCGCAGACGATGCTGCGGACGAATGCCGGCCATCAATTCCGTTTCGACGCCCGACAAGTTTGCATCGCCCGGCACGATCCAAAGGTTCGGCACTTTGGTTTGCAGAATGGCGCCGGACAAAGCCCGGTCGCCAACGAGCACGTTGTAGCTCGTCACGACGCGCTGTTCGGGCTGAATGTCGATGCCGGTGGAGGCGTTGCCTTGCGGATCGGTGTCGAAGATCACGACGCGTTTGCCGGTCGCGGCGAGCGCGGTGCCGAGATTGATCGCGGTCGTCGTCTTGCCGACTCCGCCCTTCTGGTTGGCGATCGCGAGCGTGCGCATCACAAGCCTCCGGCGTTCAAATTGTGCGGAGCTTGATCACCCTGGCGCGCGGATCGCTTTTGCTCGCCGCGGCCTCAGCGATCAGGTCGCTCCGGCGATAGTCCCCACCATCGCGAACGAACCCGGCGTCGAAGAGCTCGGATTCAGCGTCCGCCCCTTTCAGGAACAGCCCCACCGCGCCGTGGTCCAAAAGCGGCTTGGCATGGTTGATGAGTCGCGACAAGGGCGCGAGGGCGCGCGCGGTGATGACATCGCATTGAGGAATGCGGCCGGGAATCGCGGTCTCGATGCGGCAGAATTGAACGGTCGCGGGGACCGCCATGGCGCGGGCGGCCTCGCGCAGGAAGGCGCATTTCTTGGCCGACGCCTCGACTAGGTCCACCTTCGCGCCGGGCGTGTCGGCGAGCATCGCGGCGAGGATCAGGCCGGGGAAACCGGCGCCTGAGCCGATGTCGACCCAGTGGCGCGCGTCCGGCGCAAAGGCCAGGAGCTGGGCGCAATCGAGCACGTGGCGGTGCCAGTAATCCTCGAACTCGCGGGGGCCCATCAGGTTGATGCGCGGGGCCCAGGCTTCGAGCAGGTGGCGGTGGGTAAGAAATCGGTGAGTCGTTTCGCGTGAAACACTCAATGATTCACGGAGCGCGTCGAGGCTCATGGCGCCGGGATCGGCGGCGGGGTTTTCCGGGACCTTCGGCTTGCGCTTCGCGCCGGGCGTGACGGAGAGGCCGAGCGTATTGGGCCGTGGCGGTTTCATGGCCACGCCCCCTCCGTCGGCTTCGCCGACACCTCCCCCGTGCACGGGGGAGGAAGAGCGAGGATGCGCTTTCTTCCCCCGCACGCGGGGGAAGTCCGGCCGAAGGCCGGGATGGGGGCGGCAGCAGGGACCGCCATCACGCCCGCTTCTTCACGTGGGCCAGCAGCGCGGTCAGGGCGCCGGGCGTGACGCCCTCGATGCGGCCGGCCTGGCCCAGCGTGACGGGGCGCGCGGCGGTGAGCTTCTGGCGGATTTCGGTGGAAAGCCCGCCGACCCGGCCATAGTCGAGATCGGCCGGCAGGCGCAGATCCTCGTCGCGCTTGAAGGCCAGGACGTCGGCCTCCTGGCGCTCCAGATAGCCGCTATAGAGGGCGTCGCTTTCGAGCTGGGTGCGGACGCCCGGCGCGAGCGCGGCGAGCTCCGGCCAGTGGGCGGCGAGCTGATCGAAGCTGATCGAGGGGTAGGACAAGAGCTGCAGCGCATCGCGGCGGACGCCATCCTGGTTGACCAGGAAACCTGCGTCCTGGGCCTGCTTGGGCGTCAGCGTCAGCGATCGCGCCAGGGCCCGTCCCGCTTCGATTGCCGCCATTTTCTCGGCGAAGGCGCGGGCGCGGTCCGGGCCGACACAGCCGAGCGCGAGCCCTTTTTCGGTCAGGCGCTGGTCGGCGTTGTCGGCGCGCAGGGTCAGCCGGTATTCCGCGCGGCTCGTGAACATGCGGTAGGGCTCGGTCACACCACGGGTGACCAAGTCATCGATGAGTACGCCCAGGTAGCCCTCGGCCCTACTCACGGCAAACGGCGCGCTTCCGGCCGCGGCCAGCGCCGCATTGAGGCCGGCGATCAGGCCTTGTGCGCCGGCCTCCTCGTAGCCGGTGGTGCCGTTGATCTGGCCGGCCAGGTAGAGCCCCGGCAGGCGCTTGGTCTCCAGCGTCGGATAGAGTTCGCGCGGGTCCACGTAGTCGTACTCGATCGCATAGGCGTGGCGGATGATCGCCGCCCGCTCCAGCCCCGGGATTGTGCGCAGGAAGGCTTCCTGCACCGCTTCCGGCAGCGAGGTCGAGATGCCGTTCGGATAGATCGTGGGATCGTCCAGGCCCTCCGGCTCCAGGAAAACCTGGTGCTGGGACTTGTCGGCGAAGCGGACGACCTTGTCTTCGATCGATGGGCAGTAGCGCGGACCACGACCGGCGATGGCGCCGGAATAGACCGCGGACTGACCGAGGCTTTCGGCGATGATCCGGTGGGTTTCCGGGGTGGTCCAGGTGATGCCGCACTCGATCTGCGGGGTCGTGATGCGCTCGGTGAGGAACGAGAATGGCGTCGGCGGATCGTCGGCGGCCTGCATCTCCAGACCGGCCCAGTCGATGGTGCGGCCGTCGAGGCGGGCGGGCGTGCCGGTCTTCAGGCGGCCCATCTGGAAGCCCAGCGCATAGAGGCGGTCGCTCAAGCCAATCGCCGGCGCTTCGCCTGCCCGGCCCGCCGGGATGCGCTTGGCGCCCACGTGAATCACGCCTTTGAGGAAGGTGCCGGTGGTGAGCACGACGCGGGCTGCGCAGAATGCGCGGCCGTCGGCGGCGATGACGCCGCGGATCTGGAGCGCGGGCGCCTCGCCCGCGCTGGCCGGGGCGAGGCGCCCCGGCTCCATGTCGAGGTCCTCCACCGCGGCTTCGACGATGGTGAGATTGGGCTGCTCAGCCAGCGCGGCCTGCATGGCCTGGCGGTAGAGCTTGCGGTCGGCCTGGGCGCGGGGGCCGCGCACGGCCGGGCCCTTCGACCGATTGAGCATGCGGAACTGGATGCCGGCCTGGTCGATGACGCGGCCCATCAGGCCGTCGAGCGCGTCGATCTCGCGGACGAGGTGGCCCTTGCCCAGCCCGCCGATCGCTGGGTTGCAGCTCATCTCGCCGATCGTGTCGGCGCGGTGGGTGATCAGCAGCGTGCGCGCGCCGAGGCGGGCGGAGGCGGATGCGGCTTCGCAGCCGGCGTGGCCGCCGCCGATCACGATCACGTCGAAGGAGCTGTCCTGGATCATGCGCGTTTCATCTGGGAGGCGGGGTCATACAGGAAAAGGGCGCGGGGCGCGATGCGGGGGCGCAATGTTTGAAGGCGGTCCCGGATCGCCGCCGCGCCGCGTCCGGGATGACATCAGACTCCGCAATATTTGCGTTCCACATGAAACACCCGCCTGCCCGGCTTCGGCGTGTTTACGGCCATTTACATGTTTCGCGTGGAACGCGCCGCGATGGTTCTGAAAACATACAACCAAGTGTGCGCCGCCGCCCCATCCGTCTCGATCGCGACGCGATCGATCCACCTTCCCCTCACGGGGAAGGACGGCGAACTTCAAGTGGTTCAGTGTTCGGCGCCGTGCTCCCCCGCGAGGGGAAGCTGTCAGCCGCAGGCTGACTGAGGGGGCGGAAACGCCGTTCTATTTGCCGATGCAGAAGCGGGAGAACACGGCGTCGAGAATGTCTTCGACGTCCACGCGGCCAAGCAGCTCATCGAGCGCGCGGGCGGCGCGCCGCAAATCCTCGGCCGCAAGCTCCGCGCTCTGGGCGACGATTGCATCAGCGCGCAACAATGACTCACGCGCCTCTTCCAATGCGCGGCGATGACGGGCGCGAGTGATGGGCGCGGCCTCCTCGCGCGAAAGCGCTTGAACGACGCGGGATTCAATCGCGTTTAGGACGCCCGCAACGCCGTCGAGAGTCTTTGTCGATACCGGCAATATTTCACGTGAAACGTCGGCGTTGAGATCGACCTTGGTCTGCACCAGAAGATCGCCGTCGCGCAGCAGCGCTGCAAGCGCTGCGCGGGAGGCTTTTCCATCCAAGCCGTCGATCACGCCAATGCGCAGGTCGGCGTCTTCAGCGCGCGCCAGCGCCCGGCGCACGCCTTCGGCTTCGATGGCGTCGGCGGCTTCGCGGAGGCCCGCGGTGTCGGCGATCCAGACGGGGTATCCGCCCAACACCAGGCGGACCTCCACGACGTCGCGCGTGGTGCCGGGAATATCCGACACGATGGCGGCTTCGCGCTGCGCCAGCGCATTCAGGAGCGACGACTTGCCCGCATTCGGCGCGCCGATGATCGCCACGCGATAGCCGTCGCGTACGCGTTCGCCGCGATGGCCGTCGGCGAGAAACGCGCCCAGGTCCGCGGCCAACGCGGCGATGGCGGGCCGGGCGGAGCGCGCCAAGGCGCCGGGCAGGTCTTCGTCCGGAAAGTCGATCTCGGCCTCGCACAGCGCCATGATCTCCACCAGGCGGGCGCGCCAATCGGCGATGTGGGCCGACAGCCCGCCCTGCATCTGACGCAGCGCCTGGGCGCGTTGGGCGTCGGTTTCGGCGTCGACCAGATCGGCGAGGCCCTCGGCCTGCACGAGATCAAGCTTGCCGTTGGCGAAGGCGCGGCGGGTGAATTCGCCGGGGCGGGCGACGCGCACGCCCGGCAGCGCGCTCAGCGCGTCGATCACGGCGGCGATCACGGCCTGGCCGCCGTGCACGTGCAATTCGGCGACATCCTCTCCGGTGAAGCTTCCAGGGCCTGGAAACCACAGCGCCAGGGCTTCATCGATCACGGCGCCATCGGCGGCATGGATGCGGCGCAGTGCTGCTTTGCGCGGAGGCGGCAGGTTCGGTCCGCAGAGCGCGCGGAGCGCTGGGCCCGCGTCGGGCCCGGACAGGCGGATCACCGCGACGCCGGCCCGGCCCGCGCCTGAGGCCAATGCTGCGATGGTGTTTTGCGCGGAGCTCAAGGCCGCTTCGCGGCTGCGCTGTGCGACGCAAGGATCGAGGGTTCTGCGCCGTGGCGCTTTGGACGCATCAGCCCAACCAGCGCTCGGCGGTTTGGGCGTTTGTGCTTCGACCTTTCCCGGCCCTGCGGGCTTTGTTGATTTGACCCCCCTCGGCCCTGCGGGCTTTGTTGATTTGACCCCCCTCGGCCCTGCGGGCTTTGTTGATTTGACCCCCCTCGGCCCTGCGGGCTTTGTTGATTTGACCCCCCTCGGCCCTGCGGGCCAGTCCCCCCTTGCAGGGGGGACAAAAGGTGGGCGCTGTCCTCCCTGCAAGGGGGGACCGACGCGGAGCGTCGAGGGGGGTCAGAGCCAGAAATCTGGCAGCAGCGCGGGCGTGTTGGACACCTTTTGGACGCGGGGCGCTGCGGCCTAGCCGTCATCGCCCGTTCCGCCCCAGCCCTTCAGCGCGCCAGCCGCGCCGGACGACATCAGCTTGACGAAGGCGTCCTGCGCCTGCGTGCCGACCGACATCCAGGAGCGCATCATGGTCTCCGGGCTCATCAGCGCGAGGTTCTGCTCCATGCGGTTGGTCATTTCCTTGACCAGCGCATCGTTGAGCGGGGTCACGTCGGGGAGGCCGACGAACCGGCGCGCTTCCTCCGGCGTGCATTCGACGGTGACATTGAACTTCATGCGGCTTCGACCTCCGAGTCGTCCTCGGTTATAGACGCTTCCCGTGCGGCGCGCGAACGCCGCGGGGACGGCGCACAGGAGGCGACACTATGGGCGAGTGGATCAACATCTCTGTGCCGGACGGCGCGTTCAAAGCCTATGTCGCGCGCCCGGCTGGGACGCCGAAGGCCGCGGTGATCGCCATCCAGGAGATATTCGGCGTCAATGCGGTGATGCGCGGCAAGGCCGATTGGCTGGCGCGGGAAGGGTTCCTGGCGGTCAGCCCGGACCTGTTCTGGCGCATCGAGCCGGGGGTCGACATCACCGATCAATCCGAAGTGGAGTGGAACAAGGCGTTTTCGCTGATGAATGCGTTCGATGCGCAAAAGGGCGTGGGCGACATTCAAGCGACGATCACGCAGGTGCGGTCTCTGGTGGGCGGCGGGAAGGTCGGCGCGATCGGTTATTGTCTCGGCGGCCTCTTGGCGTACCTGACCGCGTGCAACACCGATTGCGACGCGTCGGTCGGCTATTATGGCGTGAACATCGACAAGATGCTGGATCAGGCGGCGCGGTTGTCCAAACCGCTCATGCTGCACATCGCGGGCAAGGACGGCTTCGTGAAGCCGGACGCGCAGGCCGCGATGCATGCGGGGCTTGATTCCAATCCGCTCGTCACGCTGCACGATTACGCGGAGCAGGATCACGCGTTCACGCGCGAGGGCGGCCAGCATTATGACGCCGCGGCCGCGAAAATCGCGGATGAGCGCACGATTGGGTTTTTGAAGAAGCATCTGGCGTGAGGCCGGCGCACATGCGGAAGCGCGTTGCCGGCGCGGCGTTGGCGCTGGCGCTTGCGGCATGCGCGCCGCCGGCGGTCGCGCCGCAGCCGCCTGCAGCAGACGCCGCGGAGACGCCGCGCTCGCTCGCGCCCAACGACATTGAAACTTTCTTCGATTGCCTGCAGCGGGAGAGCGCTGCGGTTGCGTCCGCGCATCGCGCGGGGCCGTCGCCGGGCTTTGCGGAAAACGCGATCGATACAATGCGCAACACGCTGGCGCAGGCGCCGGCGCTTCTGGAAATCGACGTCGCGCAGACCGCCGACGGCGCGCTCGTGCTGATGCATGACGACACGGTCGATCGCACGACGAACGGACGCGGCGCGGTCGGCGATTTCACGCTCGCGGAGTTTCAGCAGTTGCGCCTGCGCGACAATCAGGGGCTCGTGCTCGCGGGGCATCCGCCGACGCTGGCGGAAGCGCTCGATGCGGGGCGCGACACGATCCTGCAGCTCGACGTCAAACGCGGCGTGCCGTTCGAAGACGTGATCGACGCGGTGCGTGCGGCGGGTGCACAGAACCGCGTGATCGTGATCACGTACAATGACGACGATGCGCTACTGGTGCAGCGTCTCGCGCCGGAACTGATGATTTCGGTTTCCATGTACGACGAAGGCGACCTGCGGCGGCTCGCGGGCAAGACCATGGATTTCACGCGCGTGTTGGCATGGACGGGCACGCGCGAACCGAATGCGGCGCTGAACGCGGCTTTGGCGCAGCGCGGGGTGGAGTCGATTTTCGGCACGCTCGGTCCACCGAGCGAGAGCTGGGACGGACGCTTTGCGCGCGATCGCGCCGACCAGTACGCCGCGTTCGCGGAAACCGGATTGGAAGTGATCGCCACCGATCGCCCGATCGCGGCGCAGCGCGATTTGGACGCCGCCGACGGCGAGGGCTATGCGCCGCTGCGCTGCGCGGCTGAGAGCTGAGGGGAATTATTCATGCGCGCTATCCGCATCGAACAGACCGGCGGACCTGAGGTTTTGGCGCTCGCCGATGTTGAGGCGCCGCAGCCGAAGGCCGGCGAAATTCGCATCCAGCACGCAGCGATCGGCGTCAATTTCATCGACACCTATCACCGCACCGGCCTTTATCCGATCCCGCTGCCGAGCGGGCTCGGGCTGGAAGGCGCGGGCGTCGTGGACGCGGTGGGCGAGGGCGTGACGCGGTTCAAGGTCGGCGATCGCGCGGGCTATTGCGCGGGCCCGATCGGCGCGTATGCCGACGCGCATTGCGTCGCCGCCGATCGCGCGGTGGCGATCCCGGACGGCGTGAGCGACGAGATCGCGGCGGCGATTTTGCTAAAGGGCATGACGGCGCGTTATCTCTTGCGCAAGACGTTTCGCGTGGAACCGGGCAGCGTGATCGTGGCGCACGCGGCGGCGGGCGGGGTTGGACAAATCCTTGTGCAATGGGCGAAGCATCTCGGCGCGACGGTGATCGCGGTCGTCGGGTCCGATGCGAAGGCGCAGCTCGTGAAAGGCCTCGGCGCCGATCTTGTTATCGTTTCGTCAACGGATAATATTTCCGCGCGCGTGCGGGAGATCACCAAGGGGGAGGGGGCGGACGTCGTCTATGACAGCGTCGGCAAGGACACGTTCGACGCCTCGCTCGATTGCCTGAAGCCGCTGGGCTTGTTCGTCAGCTATGGCAATGCGTCGGGGCCGCCGCCGGCGTTCAATCCGCAAATCCTGTCGCAGAAGGGTTCGCTGTTCTTCACGCGGCCGACGATGTTTCATTATGTGCGCACCGCCGCGCTGTTGGAGGAAACCGCGCAGGATCTGTTCGACGTCGTGCGCTCGGGCGCGGTGAAGATCGCTGCGCCTTCGGTCTATGCGCTGGCGGACGCCGCGCAGGCGCATCGCGATCTGGAGGCGCGCAAGACCACGGGGAGCTTGGTGTTGAAGCCTTGATGTTGGGGCGTGTGTTCGACCCCCTCCTTACCCCCTCCTTGCAGGGGGAGGAACGAGAAACGTATCGTCAGGCTACAACCACAGCATTGGTCAATTCCTCCCCCTGCAAGGAGGAGGTGAGGTGGGGGTCAGTTGGACAAATCCGCCGATCGCCGGCGGATCGCCTCGATGATGACTTGTCCGACGCCGTCGATCTTTTGCATCACGTCATTGTTCCAAAAGCGCAGAACTTCGACGCCGTGTTCGTTGAGGAACGCGGTACGTCGCGCGTCATGATCGGCGCGTTCGATATGTTGCGAGCCATCCAATTCGATCGCGAGTTTCAGCGGCGCGCAATAGAAGTCGAGCACGTAGGCCCCAAAGGGGTGCTGCTTGCGAAACGGAACGCCGAGACCCTCGCGACGGAGATATTGCCACAACGACACTTCCGGCGCCGTCATCGACCGCCGCAATGATCGCGCGCGGGCCGTGCGTTGCGGCGTTCGGGAAAATCGCGTCATGGCGTGGAAAGCCGATCGAGTCTCTTCTTTGCCTCCGACTTGTTGCAGCATTGGCGCTGCGCATTTGACCCCCTCCCGATCGCTGACGCGATCGACCTCCCCCTTGCAGGGGGAGGAATCACAAACGCCGCGGCCTAAGCCGCGACGGCTTTTTGATACGCGGGTCTTGATTGAAGCCGCGCCCAGTACGCAGCCGCGTCGGCCGGCGCGCCTTCCATCATGCCGAAGAAGTTGGCCAGGTGCAGCGCGTAGCCGACCATGACATCGGCGGCGGTCATGTCGGCGCCGAGCAAATAATCGTTCTGATCGCGGCCGTGCAGCCACTTGTTCAAAACGCCGAGACGCTCCTTGAAGGTTTCAGCGGCTTCGGCCGCAACCAGCGGCATGCGCTTCTCTTCCGGGCGAATGACGGTGTGCTGGGCGATGGCGCCGAGGGGAGGCGTCATCGTCGCTTCGCCGGCGTGAATCCATTGCAGGTAGGCTGGATAATCGGCGTCGCCCAGAACGCGCTTGAACGGCGCCTTGCCGTATTTCTCGGTCAGGTATTGGCAGATGGCGCCGGATTCCACCATGCGCACGCCGCCGTCTTCAATCGCGGGCAGGGCGCCGAACATCGACACGGACAGAAATTCATCGGTGCGCATCGCCGCGGGATTGAACGGCACGTGCTTCAGTTCGTAGGGCACGCCGAGTTCTTCCGCGATCCAGACCACGCGCAAGGAGCGGGCATGGGCGGCGTGGTGGATTTTCAGCATCACAGGTCTCCGGCGTATTCGCCGCCGTGTTTAGCGAGGCGCCGGAGCCAGCGCCAGAGCGGACGTTTTACGCAGCGGCGCGCTGATACGCTGGGCGCTCGAACAGGCGCTCCTGATAGGCCACGACATGATCGGCGACGGCGTCGCCGGACGGCAAGACACGGCGCGCGACGCCGATCGCGTGCGCCAAAGCAATATCGGCCATCGTGAAGCGTCCGCCGGCGATGTGGTCGCGCCCGTTGAGCGCATCGGCCAAGACGGACAGCGCTTTTTCGCACTTGGCCGCGGAATCGGCGACCGACCACGCGGCGCCGGCGTCTTCGGGCCCGAAGAAGCGCGCGCGCAAGATGGGGTTGATGTAGCCGCCGATCGCGCCTTCGGCGAACATCAGCCAATTCAGCATGCGCCCGAATTCAGGCTCAGACGGGGCGAGTTTCAAATCGGTCGGCCCGTATTTGTCGGCGATGTAAAGCATCATCGCGATCGATTCCGACATCACGAGATCGCCGTCGACCAGCACGGGCACGGTGCCCATCACGCTGACGGCCTGAAACGCCGCATCGGGATTGCGAAACGCATTTGTCTTGACGTCCAGCGGAACGCCCATTTCCTCGCACAGCCAGCGCACGCGCATCGAGCGCGTGCCCGGCGAATGATACAGCGTGAGCATCGGCGGTCTCCTGCAGTAGCAAAGCCGGATGCTATCCGATCGCGCCTGCGCGCGCCATCAAGCCGCCAAGGCCGTGCGCTCAAGCCGCGCGTAGCTCGCCTCCATGCCATCGACCATGCCGGTTCCAAACGCCGTGTCGCGCGTGGCCTTGTCGATGAAGCGCATCGTCATGTGCATGAGCGTGCCGCCGGCTTCGGGGGAGAAGAGGGTGGTGACGGTTGCGGAGGAGGTCGCCCAGTCTTCGTCAAAACGCTCTTCGTGCACCATGCGGCCGGGCGCTTCGATGTCATGATAGGCGCCGTTGAGCGTCAGCGTTTGGCCGTCGCCGCTGACCCACACCCAATGGAATTTGCCGCCCACGCGCAGATCGATATCGCAGGTTTGAAAGGACCAGCCTTCTGGACCGGTGAGCCAACGGCGCACCAGATCAGGCACTCGGGGCGCTTGATCGCAACGAGGAAGTGGGCGGCGGTGCGTCTAGACGATTCCATCGGTCGCATTCGTATGGTACTTTGCAAAGACAGCTTTGCCTGCCAGGTTAGCGCGGAATGGAACATCTAAGAAGGTCCTCGGAAAGCCCGCTAGCACGTGGATTCTACACGGTAGGCGAGGCTGCTCGACTAATTCCGAGAGCTAGCGCCGGGCGGATTCGAAACTGGCTGAATGATTACCACGGTGAGGAGGCTCCGCTTCTACGAAGAGACTTTGATCCGATCAACGACAAGCAAGAGCTCAGCTTCCTGGATTTGATGGAAGTTCGATTTGTCGAGTACTTTCGCAACAGTGGCGTTTCGGTGCGATCGCTCAGGCGCGCGTGCGAGAGGGCGCGCGAGTATTTTCGCACAGAGAAGCCATTTGCCACGTGTCGTTTTTCGTTCTTGACGGATGGAAGAAACTTATTCGTCGAAGAAGCGCTTAAGCCCGCCGCCGAAGAGGTAGAAGACTCTATCCTTTGGGGCTTGGTGACCGATCAATATGAAATGTACGAAGTCATCAAGAACTCTTTGCTTGACGGCGTCATCTTCAATCCCGAGACGAAGCTCGCTGAAACATGGAGGCCTCGACCGTACCAGTACCCGTCTGTAGTTATAGATCCAAAGGCCGCTTTTGGTCAGCCAACCCTTGAGTCACGCATTGCGACTGCGGCAATCTATGACGCCTGGATCGCCGAAAACGACAATCAGGCTGACGTTGCTTTTTGGTTTGGCCTACCAGAAACGAAGGTTCGCGAGGCTGTTGCGTTCGAAATAAGCTTACGCGAGACGCGGTTGGAAGTGGCGTGACGCGGATTCGAGTGGCCCTCGACGCAAATCTTCCAGAGCGGCTCGTTTCGTTGTTGCGCGCTGCGTTCAACGATCTCGGCTATGAATTCATGTGGGAACCAGATTTCGCCCCCGCGAATGCGCAGGATGAATTTTGGCTGGACGCTTTTCGTCGATTCGGCGGCGAGATTGTGTTAAGCGCAGACAAGAATATTGCCCGTCGACCGCATCAGCTATTGGCGTTCCGAGAGGCGAAGCTCAAGGGCTTCTTCTTCAATCGAAATTGGGCCAATCACCATGGTTGGTACAAGGTTGCTCACCTCATGCTGTGGTTTCCGCGGATCGCAGCGCTAGCCAAGGCAAGCCGCCCCGGTGACTGCTATTGGGTACCTGCACAACTTCAAGCCAAGGATTTCAAGCCCGTGAACTTCGCCCATATCGTGCAGTCCAGCGCCCGAAATCCACAGCCGCGCAAGAGAGCAACTCACAATGGGCAAGAGTAAAGAGACCCAAGTGCTTGAATATAGGTGTGGATGAACGCAGTCTGCCGAGGTAAAGTCGGCTCAGATCTTTGATAAGGTACGTTCACGATCTCCTTTGAAGTATATTCGAAACACTGATCGACTATTTGCTCGCGCTTCGGCGGCCAAGGTCTACCTCATAAACTGCTGAAGAAATGCGTTGGGCTGCTGTCAAGTTCCATGCGTGGGGAACCGAACGCGGGGGCGCGCTATATCTCCGGGATGAGACTTGCGATCCTCGCCGCGGCTGCGGCGCTTCTCGGCGCGTGCGCCATCCAGCCCGTCCATCGCACGGCGCAGACGCCGCTGGTGGCGACGCCGATCGAAACGCAGCGCTATCTCGGCCTCTGGCACGAGGCGGCGCGGCTGCCGAACTGGTTTGAGCGCAACTGCGCCGACGCCACGGCGGAATACGGCCTGCGCGCGGACGGGCTCCTAAGCGTCGTGAACACGTGTTTCGAGCCCGATGGGGAAACGCGCGACGTGCAAGGCCGCGCGCGCATCGTGGGGGAGGGGCGGCTGAAGGTGAGTTTCTTCGGGCCGTTCTGGGCGGATTACTGGGTGCTCGCGCGCGCGGATGATTACAGCTGGTCGATCGTCGGCGAGCCGGGGGGACGGTATCTTTGGGTGCTGACGCGCGAAGACGGCGTCACGGATGCGCAGCGCGCGTTCTTTGAATCGCGGCTGCAGGCGCTGGGCTACGATATCAGCGCGGTGGTGTGGAATGCTGCGCCGCGCGCCGGCGCTCAACCCGCGAGCGGATCGTAAGTGCTGAAATCCCAGTTGTGGCCTTCGCCATCGAAGCAATTGTAGGAACGGCCGGGATAGCCGGCATTGTCGTGCGGCGGTGTGACGATGACCGCGCCGGCGGCTTTGGCGCGGGCATGGTGCGCGTCGGGATCGTCAATGGCCACGCAGATGCAGGCGGTGACGCCGCCGGCTTCTTGCGGCGTGCGGAAACGATATTTCTCGCGGCCGGGATCGGCGCGCTGCGAACTCAGCATGATCATGGCGTCGCCGAGCGTGAGCTCGGCATGGACGACGATCGAGGCGTCGTTGGGATCGACATGCACTTCGCGCTGTTCGAATCCGAACGCGTTGCAGAGAAACTCGATCGCGGCGGGCGCATCGCGATAGAGCAGGCAGGGGATGATGTAGGGTTTGGCGGGCATCGCAGTCTCCGTGGTTTGGACGCAGCGTGCCGGCGCGGGCGTGGCGCGTCTTGAACGAAACGCACACTCAGGCTTCGACGATGCCGCTGAACTGGCCGGTCATGCGGCGCGCGGTTTCAGCCGGCGTGAGCTCGGCGAATTCCTTGAACTCGCGGTTCATGTGCGCCTGGTCGGCATAGCCGCAGGCCGCCGCGAGATCGGCGAGCGAGGCGTACGTCTTGCGCCGAAGCGCCTCGGCGGCGGCGTTGAAGCGCAACAGGCGCCGAAACGCGCGCGGGCCGACGCCCAAGGTTTCGCGCGCCACTTCGGTAAAGCGCTTGCGGCTCCAGCCAATACACGACGCGATGGCGGCGATGTCGAGATCGGGCCGCGCCTGCAGAAGCGCTACGCCGGCTTCAAGCCTGGAATCGATTTCGGAATCGTCCAGAAGCCTCTGCGCAATCGCGTCGAAGCGTGCGGCGCCGGCTGCGGGGTCGCCGGCGCAATCGGCCATGGCGCGCGCGGCGGCGGGGCCAAGCAGCGCATCGATTGCGACGACGCTGTCCTTCAATTGCGCCATCGGAATGCGAAGCAGGCGCGCCTGCGCGAGGAGCGACATGTGCAGGTGCATGCCCGATTGCGCGCCGGTGGACCGCACGAAGGCAGGGCGCAGATGCGGGCCAGCGACAAAGCCTTCGCCGGCGCGGACGATGGTTTCGACGCCGGCGCCGTCGGTGATGATGATGGGATCGGCGAAATTCAGGATGAACACGCCGTCGCCATGCGGCGGTTGCCGGCGCGTGGTGAAGCCGAAGGTGCGTTCTTCGTAGAAGGCGTAGGACCGCAAAATGGGCGACAGCGCTGGGGAGGGCGCGAACTCGGCCATCCAGCCGGCGGTTTCGCCGTCGTCAAAGTCCACGCGGTGGGCCAGCCGCACGCTCATGCGCGCCAATGCTAGGCGTCACCAGCGCACGCGGAAAGCCGGATTGTGCCTTCGGAGACCTTACCGCGGCGACGGGCCCTGGAAGACCTGGAGGGCCACCACAGCACCGATGGCCGCAAAGGCCAGCGCCAAAATGGTGAACACCTCTTCGGTCATGGCGCTACGTGTTCATGCTCTGGAAGAAGTCGTCGTTGTTCTTCGACTGGCGCAGCTTGTCGAGCAGGAATTCGATCGCGTCGGTGGTGCCCATCGGCGCCAGGATGCGGCGCAGCACGTACATCTTCTGCAGATGCTCCTTCGGCGTGATGAGCTCTTCCTTGCGGGTGCCGGACTTCAAGATGTCCATGGCCGGGAAGACGCGCTTATCGGCGACCTTGCGGTCGAGCACGATTTCGGAATTGCCGGTGCCCTTGAACTCTTCGAAGATCACTTCGTCCATGCGCGAGCCGGTATCGATCAGCGCGGTGGAGATGATCGTCAGCGAACCGCCTTCCTCGACATTGCGCGCGGCGCCGAAAAAGCGCTTCGGGCGCTGCAGCGCGTTGGCGTCGACGCCGCCGGTCAGCACCTTGCCGGAAGAGGGAACGACGGTGTTGTAGGCGCGGCCAAGGCGGGTGATGTTGTCGAGCAGGATGACCACGTCGTGGCCGTGTTCGACCAGGCGCTTGGCCTTTTCGATCACCATTTCGGCGACCTGGACGTGGCGCGTGGCCGGCTCGTCGAAGGTGGAGGAGACGACCTCGCCCTTCACCGTGCGCTGCATGTCGGTGACTTCTTCCGGGCGTTCGTCGATCAACAGAACGATCAGATAGACTTCCGGGTGATTGGCGGCGATCGCCTTGGCGATGTTCTGCAACAGGATGGTCTTGCCGACGCGCGGCGGCGCGACGATCAGGCAGCGCTGACCCTTGCCGATCGGCGCCACGACATCGATGACGCGCCCGGAGCGATCCTTCAGCGTGGGATCGTCGATCTCCATCTTCAGCCGCTCATTGGGATAGAGCGGGGTCAGATTGTCGAAGTGCACTTTGTGGCGCACGCGCTCGGGATCTTCGAAATTCACCGCGGTGACTTTGACGAGGCCGAAATAGCGCTCGCCGTCCTTTGGCGCGCGGATCTGGCCTTCGACGCTGTCGCCGGTGCGCAAACCCATTTTGCGGACCTGTTGCGGACTGACATAGATGTCGTCGGGGCCGGCGAGATAATTGCTTTGCGGCGAGCGCAAGAATCCAAAGCCGTCGGGCAGGATTTCAAGCACGCCGCCGCCGCCGATCTCCACGCCCTGTTCGGCGAGCTGCTTCAAGATCGCGAACATCATGTCCTGCGAGCGCAGATTGTTCGCGTTCTCGATTTCGAGCGCTTCAGCCATTTCCAAAAGTTCAGCAGGCGTTTTGCGCTTCAGATCCTGCAGCGTGATCTGGGTGAGGCCCGCCAACAATGGATGGGTGGGCTTTTCAATGGGCGCGGCTTCAGGCTCGGCGTCGAGCGTGGGCGCGGAGGGCGTGAGATCGTCTGGCATCTTGTGATCGCGGATGAGGCCCGGCGGACCGAACGGCCCAGGGCGTTGTCGAAAGGGGAGGATGATCGGCGGATGAGAGAAGGGGGACCGCGCCGCCGGCGCGTGCGCAAGGAACCCTGCGCGTCGTCACGATGGACAGCATAAGGATGGGCGCCCGTCAAGCGCCCGTCAAGGCCGTGTCAGTTCAGGCGCGGCTCAAGCGTGGCCAGAAGCACCGCCGCAATCGCGATCAGAAAGGGAATTTCGTTGGTCATGCGCCAGAAGCGGGCGCTGCGGCGGCGTTCGCCCTTGGCCATGCGCTTGCCTTCAGCGACGACGTAGCCATGCCATCCGGTCAAGCCCAGCAGCAGCGCGATCTTGATCCAGAGCCAGAGCGGAAACAGCAGCGCTTGGCCCGCGGCGTGAAAGGCAAACGCAAGGTAAAGACCGAAAATCCACACCGCGATCATGGACGGATTGACAATGATCGTGCGCAGCCGGTCGGCGGCGTGCGCCATCTTGGCGTCAAGCTCGCCGCCGGGCGTCGATTCGGTCTGGTAGGCGAGCATGCGCGGCAGCATCAGCATGCCCGCCATCCAGGCGATGACGAAGATGAGGTGCAGCGCGCGCGCGAAATCGTAGGGGATGAGAGCGGGGATCATGATCGGTCAGCTGTGCGCGCATAGCCCAAACTGCGCCGGACACAAACGCCCCGCGGCTTCGCTGATCGTGGCGCCGGGATGCTCCAGCGCGCGTTCGACCTGATCGGCGAGCGCTGCGATGAAGCGATCGGCGGCGCCCAAGGCCGCGGCGCGGAGATAGAAGGGGACGCCCAGCGCCTTGGCTTTCTCTGCGTATTCCACGTCAAGCTCAACGAGCGTTTCGATGTGTTCGGACACAAACGCGATGGGGGACACGATGACGCCGCGTTTATCTTCCGCGGCGCGTTCGATTTCTTCTTCGGTGGACGGCCCGATCCAGGTCAGCGGCCCGACGCGGGACTGGTAGCAGATCTGAAACTCCCAATCGGCGGGCAGGCGCGGCTTCACGGACGCGACGGTTTGCTCCACCTGCCATTGATAGGGATCGCCGGCGTCGACCACGCGCTGGGGCAGGCCGTGCGCGGAGAACAAGACCCGCGGCGATGCGGGCGATCCGCCGTCGCGCCAGGCCGCAAGGATCGCGTCGGCGTGGGCATGCGCGAAGGTTTCTCCCGCGGGAAAGCAACAGACCACCGTGCTGGGCAGCGCTGAAGCCTTGCGCCAAGCCTCGATGGACGAGCGGGACGTGGTTGAGGAAAACTGCGGGTAGAGCGGCAAAACCACCGCTTCGGTCGCGCCCCAGGCCTGGGCTGCGCGCGCAGCGTCCTGGGGGAACGGCTTCCAATAGCGCATCGCCAGAAAACTCTTGAAGGCGATGTCTGGGCGGCGGGCCTGGAGATGGGCGTCGAGCGCGCGCGCTTGTTTTTCGGTTTCCGGAACGATCGGCGAGCCGCCGCCCATCAGCGCGTAATTGGCTTTCGCGGATTGTTCGCGCGTGCGCGAGATCAGCTGCGCCAGCGCAAAGCGCATCGGCTGCGGCGCGGCGATGATCGCCTTGTCGTTGAAGAGATTGAACAGGAACGGACGCACGGCGTCAGGCCCGTCGGGCCCGCCGAGATTGCACACAATGATCGCCACACGGCGTTGCTGCGTCATTATCCCCGCCGCTTCAGCGCCACACCCGTGCGCCCAATGCTCAAACGCCGTCCTTGACCCGCGTCACCAACGCCGCGACGTGCGCGGGGTCAGCATCCGGCGTGATGCCATGGCCGAGGTTGAAGATGTGGGGCGCGCCGCGGAATCCGGCGAGGACCTGATCGGCGCCGTGCGACAACGCGTCTCCGCCCAGCGTGAGGAGGAGGGGGTCGAGATTGCCCTGCAGCGCCATGCCGGACGGGAGCGCTTCGCGCGCCCAGGCCGGATCGACGCTGGTGTCGAGGCCGATGGCGTCTACGCCGGTTGCGCGGGCATAGGCGGCGATCTGGGCGCCGGCGCCGCGGGGAAAGCCGATCACGGGCACGGACACGCCCAAGCCCCGCAGGCGCGCCATCAGCTTCTGCGTCGGCCGCACGATCGCGCGCTCGAACAGCGGGGGCGGCATGCCTTCGGCCCAGCTTTCGAAAATCTGCAGGCAGTCGGCGCCGGCTTCGACCTGGGCGGCGAGGTGGCGGGCGGTGGTTTCGACTAGGAGATCGAGCAGCGCATCGACATCGGCCGGGCGCTGATAGACGGCCTTGCGGGCGCGGTCCTTCTCGCCGCCTTCGCCCTGAAGCATGTAGGTCGCCACGGTCCAGGGCGCGCCGGCAAAGCCGATCAGCGCGATGTCGTCGTCCAGGCCGGCCTTGATGCGCTCGACCGTCTCATAGACCGGGGCGAGGCGCTGGATGGCTTTTTCCGGTTCGCCGAAGCGCCAGACGTCCTCGGCGATCAAGGGATCGAGCCTTGGGCCTTCGCCTTCGACGAAGGAGACGGACCGGCCCAGGGCGTCGGGCACGACGAGGATGTCGGAAAACAGGATCGCCGCGTCGAGGGGGAAGCGGCGCAGGGGCTGAAACACCGCCTCCGCTGCAAGGGCAGGGGCATAGCAGAAGTCCAGGAAGCTTTTGGAGCGGGCGCGGAGCTGGCGATATTCGGGCAGGTAGCGGCCGGCCTGGCGCATGATCCAGATCGGCGGGCGCTCCAGGACTTCGCCTTGAAGGACGCGCAAAAGCGGTTTGCCGACTTTCCCCGATCCCCCGCGCTTCTCTTCTATTTCCTTTTGATTAGGATTCATAAGTGGACTCTTGTTGTAGGGCGGCGCGAACGAGGATGGATTTTCTGCTCACAAGCTATCCACTGTTTGTTGGAGAAGGCCAGCGCGGCGCAAGCCCTTGGCCGGGCTGGGGTTTGACACGCTCTTGCACAGCACAGCGATTCTCGGGCTGTGAAATTCACAGGGTTTGGGCGTTTGTGGGGGGTGTGGGGAAAGGCGCCCCAATGCTCCCCAGGGGCGAACCCGGGAGAACAAACGTTCCGTTTTCAACTGGCGCATTCCACACGCTTTCCACAGGATCAGCGCGCGTTTCATGACCCAATCGCCCGGCGTCTTCTTCAATGTCCATCTGGTGTCGGACTCCACCGGCGAAACGCTGGCCGGGGTGATGCGCGCGTCATGCGCGCAGTTCGACAATATCCTTCCCATCGAGCACTCCTACTTCCTGGTGCGTTCGCCGCGCCAGCTGGAGCGGGTGCTGAAGGAAATCGAATCGGCGCCGGGCGTGGTGATGTTCACGCTGTCGACGGTCGATCAGCGCGAGCGCCTGGAGAGCTTTTGCCAGGAACGCGACATTCCGTGCGTGGCGGTGCTCGATTCCACCTTGGACATGATGTCGCGCTATCTGCAGATGGAGCTGAACCATCGCATCGGCGCGGGACGGGTGCTGAATGCGGATTATTTTCGGCGCATCGACGCTCTGAATTTCGCGATGACGCATGATGACGGCCAGCAGACGCCGGAGCTGCGCGACGCGGAGGTGATCCTCGTCGGGGTGTCGCGCACGTCGAAAACGCCGACGACGGTCTATCTCGCCAATCGCGGCGTGAAGGCGGCGAACGTGCCGATCGTGCCGCATGTGGCGCTGCCGAATGCGCTGTTTGAACCCGGCGCGCCGCTGATCGTGGGGCTGACGATCTCGGCGGACCGGTTGATTTCGATCCGTCGCAACCGTCTGGCGGCGATGAAGGAAGACCGCGCGACGACGTATGTCGATGAGGAGGCGGTGCGCGCGGAGATCATTCACGCGCAGAAAACCTATGAAAAGCATGGCTGGCCGGTGGTGGACGTGTCGCGCCGCTCGGTGGAGGAGACGGCGGCGGCGGTGATGAACCTTTTGGCGTCGCGGCGGGCGCAAGAGGCATGAGCGCACGGCTTATCCTTGCCTCGGGCAGCGCGTCGCGCGCGGCGCTGTTGCGCCATGCCGGCGTTGCATTCGAGATCGTGCGGCCTTCGGTCGATGAAGAGAGCGTCAAGGCCGGTTTGCGTGCGGAAGGGCTGTCGCCGCGCGATCAGGCCGATGCTTTGGCGGAAGTGAAAGCGCTTTCGGTGTCGCGGCAACGGCCAGGTCTTGTGATCGGCGCCGATCAAATGCTGGCGCTGGAGGGGGAGGCGTTCGACAAGGTCGCCGACCGGGCCGCGGCGAAGGCGGTGCTGCAGCGCTTGAGCGGGCGCACGCACATGCTGATCAGCGCGGCCGCTGTGGCGCGCGAGGGCGCGGTGATCTGGCGGCATATCGAGACGCCGAAGCTGACGATGCGGCCGTTGAGCGATGGGTTCATCGACTCCTATCTCGAAACCGTCGGCGATGCGGCGTTCAGTTGTGTCGGCGCGTATCAGTTGGAGGCGTATGGCGCGCATCTGTTCTCGCGCGTGGACGGGGATTTCTTTTCCGTGCTGGGATTGCCCTTGTTGCCGCTGCTGGCGTTTCTGCGCGAACACGGCGCGGCGCCGGCATGACGATCACGGCGAAAACCCAAGTGCTCGCAGTGTGCGGCGATCCGGTGGCGCATTCGCTGTCGCCGGTGATGCACAATGGCTGGATCGCCGATCACGGGCTTGATGCGGTCTATGTGGCGCTGAGGATCACGGGCGATGCGGAGCGGGCGTTTCGCGCGATGGGTTCGATGGGTTTGCGCGGGGTGAACGTCACCGTGCCGCACAAGGAGGCCGCCGCGCGGGCCGCCGATCACAGCGGGCTTGCGGCGGCGAATGTTCTTTCGTTCGCGTCCGATGGCGGCATTGCCGCATCCAACACGGACGGCGCGGGCTTTATCGATGCGCTGAACGAGGGCGCGCCGGATTGGCGCACGCGCGTGCGCACGGCGCTGGTCCTGGGCGCAGGAGGCGCGGCGCAGGCGATCGCGGCGGCGCTGTCAGAGCAAGACGTTTCCGAGATCATCGTGCTCAATCGCACGCGCGCGCGCGGAGAGGCGGTGGCGAAGGCCGTTGCGCGCGCCGCCGCCCGCGACTGGAGCCTGATCGAGCCGGCCTTCGCGGAAGCGGATTTGATCGTCAACGCCACCACGCTCGGCATGGCGGGCGCCGCCGACGCGGCCTGGCCGATGCATGCGGCCAAAGCCAACGCCATCGTGATGGACATCGTCTACAAGCCGCTCGTGACGCCGCTTCTGCGGGCGGCGCGCGCGCGCCATCTCGTCGCCATCGACGGGCTCGGCATGCTGATCCATCAAGGCGCACGGGCGTTTGAGATCTGGTTCGGCGTCAAGCCGGATGTTTCACGCGCGCGGCAACGGTTGCTGGGGGCGCTGGCGTGAAAATTCTTGGCCTCACGGGCTCCATCGGCATGGGCAAATCCACGACCGCGCAGATGTTCCGCGAGGCGGGCGTTCCCGTCTATGACGCGGACGCGGCCGTGCATGCGCTCTATGCGCCGGGCGGCGCGGCGGTGGCGCCGATCGAGGCGGCGTTTCCGGGCGTGGCGCGCGACGGCGCGATTGATCGCGACGCCTTGTCCAAGCGCGTCGTCGGCGACGCCGATGCGCTGAAGCGGTTGGAGCTGATCGTGCATCCTTTGGTGCGCGCGCAGCAGATGCAGTTTCTGCAGGATCAGCGCGACGCCGGCGCGGAGATCGTCGTGCTCGATATTCCATTGCTTTTGGAAGGCGGCGGGGAGCGGTTCGTCGACGCTGTCGTGGTCGTCAGCGCGCCGGAGGACATGCAGCGCGAGCGCGTGCTCGCGCGCCCGGGCATGGGCGAAGAGAAGCTCGCGGCAATCCTGGCGAAGCAGATGCCGGATGCGGAAAAGCGGCGGCGCGCGGATTTCATCATCAATACCGGTCTTGGGCTGGAGGAAGCGCGCGCCCAGGTCCGCGCGGTGCTGGACGCGCTGCGCGAAGCGGCGTAACCGGCGGGCGAGATGCGCGAGATTGTGTTCGACACGGAAACCACGGGGCGCGAACCGGCCGCCGGCGACCGGATCGTGGAGATCGGCTGCGTCGAGATCGTCAATATGTTGCCGACCGGGCGAACCTTTCACGCCTATGTCAATCCTGAGCGCGACGTGCCGGCGGAAGTCGTGGCGGTGCACGGGCTGACGACGCGATTCTTGAGCGACAAGCCGACCTTCGGCGATCCCACGGTGGTGGATGCGCTGATCGATTTTTTCGCGGACGATCCGATCGTGGCGCATAACGCCGCGTTCGACCGCAAATTCCTCAATGCGGAGCTGTCGCTGTTGGGCAGGCCGGCGGTGCCGGATGCGCGCTTCGTCGATACGCTGGCGATTGCGCGGGAGAAATTCCGCGGCGCGTCGAATTCGCTCGATGCGCTGTCGAAGCGGTTCATGCTCGATCGCGACGGTTTCGATCTCGACGCGCGCAAGGGCGCGGGCGGCCACGGCGCGCTGATCGACGCGAAAATCCTCGCGCGGGTGTATCTGGAGCTGCGCGGGGGGCGGGAACAGAAGCTGGCGATTTTCCAGGATTCAGAAGCGCAGAACGGCGGGGGCGGGCAGGGGCTTCATTTTGTGCGTCGCGCGCCGCGGCCGAAGCCGCTTGCGCCGCGCATTACGCCGGAAGAAGCAGCCGCGCACGAAGCATTTCTCGATACGCTGAAGGATCCGCTGTGGCGGCGCGGGGAATAGTGTTGAACGCTATCCCGCGCTTTATCTGACTTCCGCATGTCGGCTGCGGCGCCAAGCCGCTGAACCTCCAAACAAAATTTCCTGGGGCGCAAAAGTTTTGGCGCGCGCCGTCCGACGGGGCGGCGCGGGCTTTACACTGGCCGCGATGCAATTGACCCGCCCCCGACTGGACCCTGGAGAGATCGAAAGCCTGCTGGATTTCGTGCAGTGGCTGTTGCGCTGCGCCTATTCGGTTGTGGGCGAACCGCTCGAGTTGATCGCGATGGCGGTTGTGCCGCGCCGCACGGCGACACACGGCCTGCGATATTTGCGCACTTTGGAAACGCTCACGCGGCGGCTCATTCTGGCGCATGCGGCGCTTCTGGGACTTCAGGCCGCGCCGCAGCGCCGCCGGACAGCGCGCAAGCCAAAACGCGTCGCGCGCGTCGCGTTCAATCCGGAAGGCGCACCGGAAACCTGGCGCGGCGTGCATTTCGCGCTGACGCTGCCCTTGGAGCGGTTCGGCCGGGCGCGGTCGCGACGCACAGCGCGCGGCGCGGGGCGCTCGCTCAGCGGCGCGTCGATCGCGCGGCGGATCGAGGCGGTGCGCCGGGTTGCGGAAAACCCCGCGCCCTATGCGCGGCGCCTGGCGCTTTCTCTATCGCGGAAACCGCACATGCTCGGCGCGCAGCTGCGCCGGCCCGCGGCGCCGCCCGACGATCTTCAAGATCGAGAATTGCGCGAATGGGACGATTTCACGCGCCGCGCGGCGATGCATTTTTCGCCGGTCTATGCCGCTGTCGCCGATACGAGTTGAGCCCGCATCCTTCGTTTGTTTCGCAACGCTTGAGACTTGCCGTCCTTCCCCGGGAGGGGAAGGTGGATGCGCGCAGCGCAGACGGATGGGGTGGTTGCGGCAGCTTCAAAAGCCTGAGTCGCCACCCCCTCCGTCCTGGCTTGCGCCAGGACACCTCCCCCTCATGGGGGAGGACGGCGGCTTAGTCTGTAACGTTCGAGACTCTCCGTCCTTCCCCGTTGCGGCAGCTTCAAGAGCTTGAGTCGCCGCCCCCTCCGTCCTGGCTTGCGCCAGCACACCTTCCCATCATGGGGGAGGACGGCGGCCTATGGCGCCGCGGCGCCGGGCGTCTGCTCGCGGTCGCGCAGCTCAGCCCAGTAGAGCGGGGTGAAATCGATCGGATTCACCAGAAGCGGCGGATAGCCGCCCTCACGCGTAATCTCGGCCAGCAATTGCCGGCTGAAGGGAAACAGCAGCCTGGGGCATTCGATCCAGAGCAGCGGCTCCACGTCATCCGGCTTCACGTTCATGAATTGAAACAGTCCGGAATAGACGAGATCGACGATGAAAAGCGTCTCGTCCTCGCGCTTGGCCTCGACATGAATCCGCAGGTCGACCTCGAAGGCGTCGCCCTGGTCGCCGACGGGACGGGATTTGACCTCCACGCCCATATCGATGGCAGGCTGCGCCTCATAAGCGCGCGCGGCCCCCGCGGCGGCGGGATTTTCGAATGACAGGTCCTTCACATATTGCGCCAGGACGCGCAGATGCGGGCTGTCTGGCGCAGGCGCCCCATCCTGAACAGGGCTGAGCGTGGTCATCGCGACCCCCGATTAGCGAAAAAGGAAGGCGCAGGCGCTAACATGGCTTCCGGGCCCGGGCAATGAGAAGCGCTGGCGCCGCGCGCGCCCTCGCACTATGTGGTAAGGGCTTTGGGTTGAAGCCCCCCGACAGTCGAAGGAGCGGCGTGTTGTCCACGCAGATGATCGAGTTCTTGGTTCTGGCCATCGCCGCGGGCGTGGTGCTGTTCCGGCTCTATTCGGTTCTCGGTCGGCGCACCGGCGCCGAGCCGCCGCCCCGCACCGCGCCGCAATCGGCCCAGGTCGATCTCGGCCGCGCCCAAGAGGCGCCGCGGGTCAATGCGCGGGAAACCGCGCCGCCGCCGGCCAATAGCGGGCTTTCTGACGTGATGCGCGCCGATCCCGCGTTCGATGTGGACGAGTTCGTGTCCGGCGCGCGGAGCGCTTATGAGCTGATCGTGCAGGCGTTCGCGTCCGGCGATCGCGAGACGCTGCGTCCGTTGCTGACCGCGCGCGTGTTCGACGCCTATGACCGCGCCATCACGGAGCGCGCGGCGACTGGCGAGCAGGGGTCCGAGCTGGTTCGGTTGAAAAGCGCGGAGCTGGCGGACATTGCGCTCGATGGGGTGACTGCGCGGGCGGTGGTGAAGTTTGAATCCGAACTGGCCGCCGGGCAGCATGGTCTGCGCGATGCGCGGGAGAAGTGGACGTTCGAGCGCGATGTCACCTCGCGGGATCCGAACTGGAAGCTGGCGCGCGTCGTCGCCGCTTAAAACTCAGGTTTGCGTGGATGCGCGGCCCCGGCCGAAAACTGAGGCCGGAGGAAGAGGCGTTGTGGCGCAAGGTCGCCGAACGCCTGGACGTGCGGCACGCTTTGCCGGATGCGCCAGCGCCGCTCGCGGCGTCGCCAAACGCCCAAAGGCCGCGTCCCTCAACGCAGACTCAGTCTCCTGGCGTGAGAGCAGCGGCGCCTCGGCCCTCAGCGCCCGCCGATCGCGGACCGGAAAAGCGGGTGCGGCGCGGGCGCGTCGATGTCGCCGCGGCGCTTGATCTGCACGGCTTCACCGCCCACGCAGCACAGCGCGCGGTGACGGCGTTTCTGCGCGCGCAGCAGGCGGACGGCGCACGCGTGGTGCTGATCGTCACCGGCAAGGGCCGCACGAGCGCCGATGGGGCGCGCGAGATCGGAACGCTGAAACGCGGTCTGCCCGAGTGGCTGGCGCATCGCGATTTGCACGGCGTCGTCGCCGGCTACGCGCAAGCGCACGCCAAGCATGGCGGGGGCGGCGCGTTTTATGTGTTTCTCAAGCGCGCTGAAGACGCGCGGTGATCATGCGCCTTCGTATTTGAAGCTGACGCGCAGCTTGGTGCGGTAGGCTTCGATGTCGCCCTTCTCCGACAGCGTGATGTCTTGGGCGACCACTTCTGCGACGCGGAGATCGCGCAAGGAGCCGGCGGCGGCCTTGATGGCTTGCTTGGCGGCGTCCTCCCAGCCGGACTTGCTCGTGCCGATGATGTCGGTGACGCGATAGACGCTCATAAGGCGGCCCTCCGAGGCGTGATTGCCAGACGGGCTCATTGAACGCCGATTAACCAGTGTGAGCAACCGCTCGATCGCGCGGCGCCTTAGCTCTGGCGGGAGGCTTTCTCCGCGATGCCGGACACGCCTTTGCGGCGCTCCAGCGCGGCGGCCACGGCGTGGGGCGAAACGCCGCGCGCCTGCAGCGTCACGAGCAGGTGATAGATCAGATCGGCGGCTTCGCCGGCCAGCGCTTCATCGCTTTCGGCGACGGCGGCGATGACGGTTTCGGCGGCCTCTTCGCCGAGTTTCTTGGCGCAGGCATTGACGCCTTTGGCCAGTAATTTGGCGGTGTAGGAGCTCTCGGGGTCGGCGCCGGCGCGGGCGGCGATGGTCCGGGCAAGCTCGTCGAGCGCTGCGCCAAGGGTGGTCATGGGGCGTAGCCTACCACGTCGCGCACCGGCGCGCCTGCGTCGCGCAGGGCTTCGCGCGCCTGGGCGAGCGAGAACGTTCCGAAATGGAAGATCGAGGCGGCGAGCGCAGCACTGGCGCCGCCGAGCGTGATGGCTTCGACGAGGTGCTGCAGCGTTCCCGCGCCGCCGGAGGCGATGACGGGCGCTTTCACACGCGAAGAAATTTCAGAGAGCAGCGCCAGATCATAGCCGGCGCGCGTGCCGTCGCGGTCAATCGAGGTGACGAGCAGTTCGCCGGCGCCGCGCTCGACGGCCTCGACGGCGAAGCGCACCGCGTCGATCCCGGTCTCGCGCGATCCGCCATGGGTGAAGATTTCCCAGCGATCGGGCGAGACCTGCTTGGCGTCGATGGCGACGACGATGCATTGCGCGCCGAAGGCTTTGGCGCAGGCGTCGACGACGTCGGGCGTGCGGACGGCGGCGGTGTTGATCGCGGCCTTGTCGGCGCCGGCAAGCAAAAGCGCGCGCACGTCCTCAGGCGTGCGCACGCCGCCGCCGACGGTGAGGGGGGTGAAACATTTGTCGGCGGTGCGGCGCACGACATCGAGCAGCGTGCCGCGATTTTCGTGGCTGGCGGCGATGTCGAGAAAACAGATTTCGTCGGCGCCCTGCGCATCATAGATCGCGGCCTGTTCGGCGGGATCGCCGGCGTCCTTGAGGTCGACGAAGTTCACGCCCTTGACGACGCGGCCTTCGCGCACGTCGAGGCATGGGATGATGCGCGCGGCGAGCGTCATGACGCGGCCTGCGCCAGCGCGGCGCGCGGATCGATGTCGCCGTCATAGAGCGCGCGGCCGAGAATGGCGCCGTGGATGGGCCGGACGCCGGCGCGCGCTTTCAGCGCGGCGATGTCTTCAATGGATTTAACGCCGCCGGAGGCGATGACAGGAATGGAGACGGCGTCGGCGATGGCGCCGGTGAAGGCGACATTGACGCCGGTCTTTTTGCCGTCGCGGGCGATGTCGGTGACGATCAGGCAGGCGACGCCGGCGTCTTCGAAGCGACGCGCGAGATCGAGCGCTAGAATATCCGTGGTTTCGGTCCAGCCCTGGACGGCGACCTTGCCGTCGCGCGCGTCGATGCCGACGGCGATGCGGCCGGGATAATCCTTCGCCGCGGCGTGAACGAAATCGGGATCGCGTGCAGCGATGGTGCCGAGAATGACGCGCGTCGCGCCGGCGCTCAGCCAGGCCTCGAGCGCCGCGCGGTCGCGCACGCCGCCGCCGATCTGCACCGGCAGGGATGTGGCGGCGACGATGGATGCGAACGCTGCCGCGTTGCCGGGACGGCCGTCGAGCGCGCCGTTCAAATCCACGGCGTGAATCCAGGAAAACCCCGCCGCCTCAAACGCGGTGGCCTGGCTGCCGGGGTCTTCGTTGAAGACGGTTTCGGCGTCGTAGCGGCCTTCGACGAGCCGCACGCAACGCCCGTCCTTGATGTCGATGGCGGGATACAAGATCACGGCGACCACCGCACGAAGCGCTGCAGCAGGTCGATGCCGACGGCCTGGCTTTTTTCCGGATGGAATTGCACGCCGACGAGATTGTCGCGCGCGACCGCGCAGGCAAAGGTTTCGCCATGCTCGGTGGTCGCGCCGATTGTGTTCGCAGGCGGATCGAGCACGAAGGAGTGGTTGAAATAGACGTGGCGCGCCGGCGCCAACGCGTCGAGCACGGGGTGCGCGCGCGCGGGCGCGGCCGTGTTCCAGCCGGTGTGCGGGAGAATATCCTTCGGCCCGACGCTCAGCACGCGGCAGGCGCCGCCGATCCAGCCGAGGCCTTGGGTCTCACCGTGTTCGAGCCCGACGTCGGCGAGCAATTGCATGCCGACGCAAATGCCGAGAAACGGCGCGCCGCGCTCCAGCACGGCCCGGCGGAGCGCCTCGATCAGGCCGGGCTGCGCGGAAAGCCCCGTCATGCAGGCCGCGAAGGCGCCCTGGCCAGGCAACACGATGCGGTCGGCCGCGGCGATCGCGTCCGGCGCCGCGGTGACGACAGGCTCGGCGCCGGCGCGCGCGAGGGCGCGTTCGACGGAGCGGAGGTTGCCTGCGCCGTAATCGATCAAAGCGATCGTCTGCATGAGGCGGCTATAGCACGCCCTTGGTCGAGGGCGAGGCGCCGGCGAGGCGGGGGTCGATCTCCACCGCGGCGCGGACGGCGCGGGCGAGCGCCTTAAAACAGGATTCCACGATGTGGTGGGTGTTGTCGCCGTAAATGTTTTCGACATGAACGCAGACGCCGGCGTTCATTGCGAAAGCGTGAAACCATTCCTTGAACAGCTCGGTGTCCATGTCGCCGAGCTTGGGCCGCGGCAGATTGACTCGCCAGATCAGGTAGGGGCGGTTGGAGAAGTCGACCGCGGCGCGGGAGAGCGTTTCGTCCATCGGAATATAGGCGTGGCCGAAGCGGCGAATGCCGCCATAGCCGTCCAGAGCCTGGGCGAAGGCCTTGCCGATGCAGATGCCGGCGTCCTCCACGGTGTGGTGCATGTCGATGTGGAGATCGCCCTTGGCGGCGACGGAGAGATCAAACGCGCCATGCTTGGCGAAGCTTTCCAGCATGTGATCGAGGAAGCCGACGCCCGTTGCGATCGCGCTCTTGCCCACGCCGTCGAGATCCAGCTCGACGGCGATCTTGGTTTCTTTGGTGTCGCGCTTGATGGCGGCCTTCCGCATTACTTCCTCATTTACCGAAATGTACGAAGATTTGATAAAGGCTCCGCACCGATCGCTGCATTGCGCGCCAGCGCATTACAGTTAGTTCAGCACATCATAACCAATGCCGGCGAAATTGGTAGGCCGTCGAGAGCCCACGTCGCCGCAGGAGTTATGGCCGCCATACCCGCCCCCGTCCCAGGCGTCCGCGCCGCGCGGCCGAGCAGCATCAGCCTGTCGGCGCGCGCCTCGCTGTTCACGGCGGGCATTCTGACGCTGCTGGGCCTGCTGTGCGGGATCACCCTTTATGCCGGGGAGCAGTCCAAGGCCGAGCAGCAGGTGCATGAAAGCGCGTTCCGGATCGCTGCGGCGATTGCGGAATATGCGAAGGAGGATCTCTCCGACGCGGCGTCGCTGCAACAAACCATCACGCGCGGCGCGCATTGGCGCAATGTCGACCGCGTCGCGTTTTATGATGCGGCTGGGACGCTGATCATGGCCGACGGCGCGGCCCCCATTCCGGAAGAGGCGGAGGCGCTGCGCGCGTCGCGCGCGCGGCAAAGCTTGATCCAAGCCGGGATGACAGCGGTTTCGGCGGCGCCGGTGGCGGAGAACGGCGTTCGTTTCGGCGCGGTGGTGGTCACGGTGCGCAACCCTTCGGCGTTCGCCGCGGCGTGGCAAACCATGGGGGGGTACATCGCTCTTATCGCTGCGTATGTGGCGATGGCGACGGCGCTTTCGATCGCGTTCGTGCGCCGCGCGGTCGCGCCGCTGCAGCAGCTCACCGAATTCGCCGAGCGCGCGGACACGCAGCAGGGCGGGCGCGCCTTGCAGGTCCGAACGGGCGACGAGTTCGAGACGCTGGCGAACGCGTTCAATCAGATGATGGAGCGGCTTGACGCCTCGACCCGGCGGGTGCGGGCGCTGGCCTACATCGATGCGACGACCCAGCTGCCGAACCACGAATTTTATACCCGCGAGCTCAACCGGGCGATTACGCAGAGCAATCCTGACGCTGCGCCGGGCGCGCTGATCATTATCGACTTCGGGCGTCTGCAAAAAATGCTCGAGACGCTGGGTCCGGAGGCGTCGTCCAATCTGCTTGCACTGGTGGCGCATCGATTGCGCTCGGCGGTGCGGATGGTCGACAGGCTGGTGCGGCTGCAAGCGGCGCAAAGCCAGCCGACTTTCATTGCGCGCTTGCGGCAGCATGAATTCGGGCTGATCGCGCATTCTTTCGCTGAAGAAGGCGATATCGCGCGCTATGCGCAATTGATCGCGAGCGCCGTCAATCAGCCGTTCGTTTGGCGCGATCTGAAACTTTCGCTTGATGCGCGGTGCGGCGCGGTGCGGATTGGCGAGGATGGCCGCGACGCCGATGCGCTGACGCGCAACGCCCGGCTGGCGCTGCAGGCGGCGCGGTCGACGCCGACCGGCGTGAAATTTTTCACCCGCGCGTTGGACCTGGAAGTCGCCAACCGGCTGCAGCTGGAAAACGACATGCGCTCGGCGCTGGAGCGCAACGAGTTTCACGCGTTCTTCCAGCCGAAGGTGAATCTCGCCGATGGGCGCATCATGGGCGCGGAGGCGCTGGCGCGCTGGATCCGTCCGGACAAGACGATTGTCAGCCCGGCGCTGTTCATCCCGGTCGCGGAAGAGTGCGGGCTGATCGGGCAGGTCGCGGAAGCGGTGATGCGCGAGGCGTGCTGGAAGGCGGCGGCGTGGGCGCGCGAGGGCCTGGCGGTGCAGGTGGCGGTGAATGTGTCGGCGCTGCAATTGCGCGACGACGCGTTCGCCGAGCACATCCAGAAAATTCTCGAGCAGGCGGGTCTGCCGCCATTCTGTCTGGAGCTGGAGCTGACGGAATCCATCGCGATGGAGAATCCGGATCAGGCGCTGCGCATCATCGAGCCGTTGCGCGCGCGCGGCGTGCGCTTCTCCATCGACGATTTCGGCTGCGGTCATTCCAGCCTGGCGGCGCTGACGCGATTGCCGTTCGACGTCTTGAAGATCGATCAGCAATTCGTGCGTGGGCTTGAGCGCGACCGGCATGCGCCCGCGATGATCGAAACCATCCTGGCGATGGCGGCGACGCTCAATCTCGATGTGGTCGCCGAGGGGGTCGAGCAGGAGCGCGAAGCGCAATTCCTGCGCCGGCGCGGCTGCATCTATGGGCAGGGCTTCCTGTTTGGCGCGCCGGAGCCGGCAGCGGTGTTCGGCGAGCGGCTGCGGGCCCAGGCGTCCGGACTGCGGCCGGTCTATGCTGGGGAACAGGATATCGACGCGGCTTGATCGCGGCGGCGTTCGCGGCCACATGCTGTGGCGATGGCGTCTTCCTCCACATCCGCAGACTGGCACGGCACAACGATCCTGGCGGTGCGCAAGCATGGCAAAGTCGTCATCGCCGGCGACGGACAGGTGTCGGCGGGCGCGACGATCCTGAAAGCGAATGCGCGGAAAGTGCGGCCGCTTGCGGACGGCACGGTGATCGCGGGTTTTGCCGGCGCGACCGCCGATGCGCTGACGCTGTTTGAGCGGCTGGAGCAGAAGCTGGAGCGATTTCCCGCGCAGTTGGCGCGCGCGTGCGTCGAGTTGGCGAAAGAGTGGCGCATGGATCGCGCGCTGCGGCGGCTCGATGCGATGCTGATTGTCGCGGATGCGCGCGAGACGCTGCTCCTGACGGGCGCGGGCGATGTGGTGGAGCCGGAGCACTCCGTGATCGCGGTCGGTTCGGGCGGGAATTATGCGCTGGCGGCGGCGCGCGCGCTTTATGATCATCTCGATGACGCGGAAACGATCGCGCGCCAGGCGATGGACATCGCGGCCGATATTTGCGTCTACACCAACCGGTCGCTGACGGTGCAGGTTCTCAGCGCCGAAGCGCGGGCGTAGACCCGAAGATGACGTTCTTTTCTCCACGCGAAATCGTGTCCGAATTGGATCGCCACATCGTCGGGCAGGGCGACGCCAAGCGCGCGGTGGCGATCGCGCTGCGCAATCGCTGGCGCCGGCGGCGGCTGCCTGCCGCGCTGCAGGAAGAGGTGACGCCGAAGAACATTCTGATGATCGGGCCAACCGGCGTGGGCAAGACGGAAATCGCGCGGCGTCTCGCCAAGCTCGCCGGCGCGCCGTTTCTCAAGGTGGAGGCGACGAAGTTCACGGAAGTCGGCTATGTCGGGCGCGATGTTGAGCAGATCGTGCGCGATCTGGTCGAGGTGTCGCTGGAGATGACGCGCGAACGCCGGCGCAAGGAGGTGCGGGCGCGCGCGGAACAGGCCGCAGAAGAGCGCATGCTCGACGCGCTGGTCGGCGAAGGCTCTTCGCAAGGCACGCGCGAAAGCTTTCGCAAGAAGTTGCGCGCAGGCGAACTCGATGACCGGGACGTGGAGATCGATCTGCCGGAAGCTGCGCCGGCCATGCCGATGATCGATCTGCCGGGACAGCAGGGCGCCGCCGGCATGATCAATCTCGGCGATCTGTTCGGGAAAGCGTTCGCGGGCCGGAAGAAGCGCGTGCGCATGCAGGTTTCGCAAGCGCATGAGCCGCTGGTGCGGGAGGAGAGCGACAAGCTGCTCGATCCTGAAGCGATCACCAAGGAAGCGCTGGACAGCGCGGCGCAAGACGGCATCGTGTTTCTTGACGAGATCGACAAGGTCGCGTCGCGCGCCGAGCGCGGTGGGGCGGATGTCAGCCGCGAGGGCGTGCAGCGGGATTTGCTGCCGCTGATCGAAGGCACCACCGTGACCACGAAGCATGGGCCGGTGCGCACGGATCATATTCTGTTCATCGCGTCGGGCGCGTTTCATGTCGCCAAGCCGTCGGATTTGCTGCCCGAGCTGCAAGGGCGCCTGCCAATCCGCGTGGAGCTGAAGGCGCTGACGCGGGATGATTTCCGCCGCATCCTGGTGGAGCCCGAAGCGAGCCTGGTGCAGCAATATGTGGCGCTGTTGGCGACGGAAGGCGTGACATTGTCCTTTGCGGACGAGGCGATCGAGGCCATCGCGCAGTGCGCGGCGGATGTGAACGCCGCGGTGGAGAATATCGGCGCGCGGCGGCTGCAGACGGTGATGGAGCGGTTGCTCGACGAGATCAGCTTCACCGCGCCGGATCGGTCTGGCGAGAGCGTGCGCATCGATGCGGATTATGTGCGCGAGCGCGTGGGCGAACTCGTCAAGAATGCGGATTTGACGCGCTTTATTCTCTAGATCATGTCCGATGTGATCTCAGGGGACATTATCTCGAGCATTTGAAGTCGCGCGTCTTTTCGCCAAAACCGGTTCCCATCCTGGATCAAGCCCAGGACAGGCATTTTGGCTGACGCGCTTCAGTGCTCCAAGCCGGCGCTGCGCGCGAGCGCCTTCAAGGATGTCTCTGGCCGCGGTCCCATGTGCGAGATCACTTCGCCGGCGGCGAGCGATCCAAGCCTGCCGCAGGTCACGAGATCGCGACCGCGGGCGAGGCCGTACAAGAAGCCGGCAGCGTAGAGATCGCCGGCGCCGGTGGTGTCGACGACCTTCGCGACCGGGGCTGCTTTCACGGGCAGGATTTCGCCGTGCGCTGCGACCAGCGAGCCCTCGGCGGAGCGCGTGACGGCGACGATCGGGCAATCCCTGCGTGCGGCGGAAACCGCTTCATCGAGCGAAGCAGTTTCGTAGAGCGACATCAATTCGTTCTCGTTGGCGAACAGAATGTCGACATGGCCGGCTACGAGATGGCGAAAGCTTTGGCGGTGACGATCGACGCAAAATGTGTCCGACAGGGTCAGCGCGACGCGGCGCTCGGCGGCCTTGGCGATTTCGGCTGCATGCACGAACGCAGCCTTGGCTTCGTCGCGGTCGAACAGATAGCCTTCCAGGAAGGTGATCGCGCCAGCGCGAATCAGGGCCGCGTCGATGTCGGCGGGCTCCAAAAGCGTGGAGGCGCCGAGATAGGTGTTCATCGATCGTTGCCCGTCGGGGGAAACAATGATGATCGAGCGCGCGGTGCCCGGCGGGCCGCTGCGCGGCGTGGTATCGAACGCGACTCCAGCGGCGCGGAACGCGGTGGTGAATTGCGCGCCGAGCGCGTCATCGGAGACCTTGCCGATGTAGCCCGCAGTTCCGCCCAGACTGGCGATGCCGGTCACGGTGTTGGCGGCCGATCCGCCCGCGGCGAGCACGGCGTTGGACAACAGCCCCGTGAGATAAAGCGCGCGGTCTTCATCGATCAGGGTCATCGCGCCGCGCGTGATATCGTGCTGCTGCAGAAAAGCGTCGGGCGCCTGCGCGAGCACGTCGACAATGGCGTTTCCGACGGCGACGACGTCATAAGCGTATGCAGTCATGATGCTGGAATAATCTCGTTGGCGGGAGGGGCGTCGCCCCCGCCTTACGCAGCGCAGCGCGCGAAGGCAATCCTTGCGCGGCGCCGCGCGCCCCGGCATGGTCGGGCGATGCGAATTTGGATTGCGGCGCTGACCTTGAGCCTCAGCGCGTGCGCGACGGCGCCGGCGGCGCCGCCGGTCGCGCAAACCAGCGTCACGACGAGCCGCGGCGGCGGCGCCGCGGGGCTGTTGGCGCGCGCGGGGCAAATCGACGCGCCGAGCCTGGAGCAGGTGGAGGCGTTGCTCGGACCCGCGGATATTGCGCGGCGCGACGGCGCGGGCGCGATGCTCACCTATCGCCTCGATGGCTGCGCGCTTGCGCTGATCTTTGCTGCGGATACGCGTAATGTGATGCGCCTGCGCGAGGCGCAACCCGGCGTGCGCCGGCTCGGCGATCCGCAGCCAAGCATTGATGCGTGCGCTGCCGAAGCGGAACAAAGGCGGCGCGTATCGTGAGCCTGCGCGTGGCGTATCTGACCGGGCGGGCCTGGCGCGGCGCGCGGCTTGCGCCCGGCGCGCTGCCTTCGCTGGAAGCGCCTGATTTCGAGCTGATGCGCGAAGCGGGCCAGGATGCGGGCGTCGCGTTCGAGATCGCCTATTGGGATGATCCAGCGCTTGCACAGAATGGGTTTGACGCCGCTTTGGTCCGCTCTTGCTGGGATTATCCTGAACGATTGAGCGACTTCATCGCGACGTTGGAGGCGCATGAACGCGCGGGCCTGCGCATTCTCAATGACAGCGCGACGGTGCGCTGGAATGCGCGCAAAACCTATCTTCGGGATTTGGAGGCGCGCGGCGTTCCGGTGATCCCCACGCGGTGGGCGGAGCGGCTCGACAGCGCGATCGTGGCGCATGCGTTCAGCGACTTCGATACCGCGGAGCTTGTGGTGAAGCCGCAAGTCGGCGCTGGTTCGCGCGAAACCTTGCGGCTGAAGCGCAATGCCTGGAGCGAAGCCGATCTTGCGCTCGGTCCGCAGGGTCCTGCGATGGCGCAGCCCTTTCTGCCGACGATCGAAACCGATGGGGAGACGTCGCTGTTCTACTTTGGCGGCGCGTTTTCGCACGCGATCCATAAGCGCCCGGCAGAGGGGCATTGGTTCGCCAATGCGATGGATGCGCGGTTTGCGCGCTGCGACCCCGAGCCGGGGGCGTTGGATGTCGCGCAGGCTGCGCTCGCTGCCGCGGAGCGGGATTTTGCCTATGTGCGCGTGGATTTGGTGCGCGGCGCGGCGCGGGATTGGCGCGTGATCGAGCTGGAAGCGATCGAGCCATTCTTGTTTCTGGCGTTTGCGCCGGATGGCGCGCCGCGCTTCGCTGCGGCTTTGGCGGGCGCCTTGGCGGATTGAAGCGGCAGCGTCTTGGCCTTGTAGCCGCAGATGTCGACGATGGCGCAGGCCTCGCATTTTGGTTTGCGCGCGAGGCAAACATATCGGCCGTGCAGAATGAGCCAATGATGCGCGCCGCGCAGATAGGGCGCAGGCGTAATGCGCATGAGATCGGCTTCGACCTGATCGGGCGTCTTGCCGTGTGACAAGCCGGTGCGCGTCGCCACGCGAAAAACGTGGGTGTCGACGGCGATGGTGGGTTCGCCGAAGGCTTCGGCCAGCACGACATTGGCGGTCTTGCGGCCGACGCCGGGCAGCGCCTGCAGCGCATCGCGGTCGCGCGGCACCTGGCCGCCGTGGCGTTCGATCAAAACGCGCGAGAGCGCTGCGACATTCTTGGCTTTCGCGCGCCACAAGCCGATGGTCTTGATGAAGCCAGCGATTTTTTCTTCGCCGAGATCGGCCATGCGCTGCGGCGTATCGGCGGCGGCGAACAGAGCGGGCGTGGCCTTGTTGACGCCTTTATCCGTGGCTTGCGCGGACAACACCACCGCAACCAGCAGCGTGAAGGGATTGGCGTAATCCAGCTCGGTGCGCGGATCGGGGCGCGTCTTGGCCAGAACCGCAAACAGCGCTTCCGCGTGCGCTTTCGTGAGGCGCCGCGCAGGCTTGGCGGCGGGAGAGGGCTTTGTCATCATTCTGGCCATGACGCCGCATTGGGAACGCGTTCCATCCAAACCGGACGGCGATTCCGGTCCTTATTTCATGGATGCGGTGCTGTCGCCCAATCGCAGCCTGAGCAAGCGGCTTTTTTGGCGCATCCTGGCAGCGCTGGCGGTGGTCGATGTTGCGCTCGCTGCGGCGTTCGTGAGCCAGGGCGCGTATCCGGTGGTCGGGTTCATCATCCTGGAAGTCGGTCTGTTCTGGCTGGCGTTCCGGTTGAACTATGCAGCCGGCCGCACGCGCGAGTTCGTGCGAATCTCCGCGCAGCGCGTGACGGTGACGCGGGCGCCGGCGTTCGGCGCGGGCGATCATTGGCAGGTCAGCCCGGTGTGGGCGCAGGTGTCGCAGGATTCCGGGGCGGTGCGCATCGCATCGGCGGGACGCGCATTGCGGCTCGGCGCATTTCTCTCGCCGCCGGAGCGGGCGGATTTCGCCGCCGCCGTGCGACAGGCGCTGGCGGCCGCGCGCGGCGCCCGAGCCTAGATCATGTCCGCTCGAAATCGACGCGGGACATGATGTAGCTTCCCTGATTTCGCGCGTCTTCTCGCCAAAACCGGTTCCCACTTTTGGCTGACGCGCTCTAGGCTTTCAACCCGAGAACATCGTCCATCGCGTAGAGGCCGGGCGGCTGATTGACCGCCCAGCGCGCGGCCTCCAAGGCGCCGTCGGCGAAGACCGCGCGGTCCAGCGCCTGATGCGAAAGCCGCAGCACTTCACGTTCGGCGGCGAAGGCGACGTCATGCTCGCCGACGATGCCGCCGCCGCGGATGACCGAAAAGCCGATCCCGCCTGAGGGCCGCGGACCGGTCACGCCGTCGCGGGCGGGCAGCTCCAAGCGCTCCAAAGGCGCGGCGCGCCCTTGCGCTGCCGCTTCGCCCAACATCAAGGCCGTGCCGGAGGGCGCGTCGACCTTGTGGCGGTGATGCGCTTCGGTGATTTCGATGTCCCAATCGGGGCCGAGGCGGGCGGCGGCGATGCGCGTCAGCGCCGCCAGCATCGCGACGCCGAGCGAGAAATTGCCGCTGCGCACGACCGCGAACCGCTGGGCCGCCGTGCGGATGACGTCTTGGTGTTCCGCCGTGTTGAAGCCGGTGGTGCCGATGATCGCCGCGCGCACGCCTTTGAGCGCTTTGAGCGCTGCGATGGTCGCGTCCGGCGTGGTGAAATCGATCCAGGCGTCGGCGTTTGCAGCCGCATCGGCGCAGGACGCCAGGACCGTGACGCCGAGCGGTTTGTGCAGGCCCGCAAGCACGCCTGCGTCCTGGCCCAAGGCAGCCGAGCCGGGGCGTTCGGTGGCGCCGACCACGCGCGCATCGGCGCTGGCGTGCGCGGCGCGGATCAAGGCTGCGCCCATGCGCCCTTCGGCGCCGGCGATGGCCAGACGCAAGGTCATTGCGGCGGCATCAGGTTGGGATCGATCGCCATGCGCGGCCTGGGAGCGTCGCCTTTCCACGCGAACCTGCGGAAGGCGGCCAGAAGGCCGCCGATCGCCGCCGCGATGAGCCCCAGCATGGCGATGCGCGCAAGGCCGGTAAAGTCATCGAGATCAAACGCCGCCGATTTCACGATGGCCGCGAGCGCTACCGCGAGCGCCAGCGTGCGCAGACGGCGATCCTGCGCATCGAAGCCGAGCGCCAGCATGCCGCCGGCGAAACCGACCCAGGCGAGCGTGATGCTCCAGCCTTCAACCGGCAGCGATTGCGCGATGTGCATGTCCGCGCGGTGGAACAAGCGGCGCAGCTCCAGCGTGAGGTTCATCAAGAGCAGCGCGACGCCGGCGCCGGCGGCGAGTTCAGCGCGGACCATGAAGCCCTGCTTCGCGCGCATCCAGCCGTAGGCGAGGAAACCCAGCGCGGGCAGTCCGAACGCGATCAACAGGCCGTTCACGCCGGGTCCGCCGTGCACCGTCGCCGGGGCCAGGCCCCACCAGGGATTGCGTACGACCCCGCCTATGATGAGCGTCAGCACGCCGGCGGCGACAATCATGGCGGTCTCGGCCCAGAACGGAATCGGCGTGGCGCGCGAGCCGAAGCGCCAGGAGAACGCGATCGCGCCGACCAGAAGCGCGCCGGCGTAAAGACCGATTTCGGTCAGCGCGATGGACACCGGCGCCGCCTGCGATTGTCCGAGCGCCGAACGGATCCACAGTGCGATGGCGATGCAGACGAGCGCGATGGCGGCGGCCATCATGCCCTGCGGCGCCAAGGCGTAGGCGCGCTCGCGGCGAAATGCGAACAGGCTGCCGGCGACGGCGAACATGGTCGCTGCCAATGCGACGTGCGGCGCGGAGGGCGCGGTCCAGCCGATGTCGCGCAGCGGCGCGAGCGCGGCAGGTTCGGGAAAGGCGAGGCGGGCGAGAACCGCCGCCGTGAGCGCGCCCGCGGCGGCGCGAAAGCCGCGCTGATCGAAGCGGGCGTCTGCGCCGGCAAAGGCGACGATCGCTGCGCACAAGGCCGGCGTGGTCCAGGGTTGCGGCGCGGCGATCCAAACCGCAGCCGCCAAAGCGAGGAGCGCGCCGGCCAGATGCAGCGTGGCCGCCATCGCCCGCGGGGCGCGCGCCATGGCCAGGCCAGACAGCATCGCCGCGGTCAACGCCGCGCCGATCCACCAGAGCTCCGGGCCGAACGCGCCGGTGCGGATGCGCGCGGCGACCAGGGCCGCGATCGGGCCGAAGGCCGCGAGCGCCGCGCCGGCGTCGGTGTTTTCAGACCGAAGCGCCAAGAGCCATCCGCCGAGGCTGGCGATGAACGCCAGCGCGCCGGCGGCGACGATCACGGTCGGCGCGTTGACCAGCGTTTGCGGCGTCTCGGGCCAGAGCGTCAGCGCGGCCGCGCCTGCGGCGGCGGCGGCCAGCGGCATCAGGGCCAGGCCTGGGCGCAGCAACGCAGCGATCAGGCACGCGACGATCACGGTCAGGATGGCGGCGGCGGCGGCGCTGACGGCCTGGTCGCTGCGCCAGACCAACACGATCATGGTCAGGCACGCGCCGATCGCCAGGACGTGGCCGGCGGCGAGCGGCTCGCGCCAATGCCCGGGCGGGCCCCAGATCTGGGGCATCGGCGTTGGGTCATGCGCGGCGTCGCTGGCGTAGGTGAGGCCCAAGAGCGCCAAGGCCGCGGCGAAACCGCCGATGGCCACGATCTCGCTGACATCGCCGCCGCGCCAGGCCAGCCAGCCAGCCCAGCCGAGCGCCGCGGCCATGCCGGCCCAGGCGAGCGGCGGGCGGTTCAGCGCCCGCGCCAGGATCAGCGCGCCGGTGAGCAGGCCGACCTGCAGGCTCGACTGCAGCAGGACGGCGTTGTCGCCCAGGTCGAAGAGCGCGGGAGCGGCTGCGCCGGCGGCGACGCCCACCAGCGCCAGGGCCGCGCCGTGGCGCAGCGACAGCGCGAGCGCGGCGGCGGCGGTTGCGGCGCTGACGCCAAACGCAAACAGCGCCGGCAGGATGGCCAAGGGGTCGACCGCATAGCGCAGCGCGCCGATCACGATCAGCACGCCGAGGCCGTTCAATACCGCGCCGGCATAGGGCTGCACGGCGCCGCGGCGGCGCAGCCATTCGGCGACGCCGAAATTCGACACGCCTGCCGCGAGCGCGAGGGAAACGCCGATTTGCGGGGCGAGCGCGCCGGGCGCAATGCCGGCCAAGGCCGCGGCGGCGGCGGCGACGGAAAGCGGCGCCGCCACCAAGGGCGCGGCGCTCGGCGGCACGGTGGATTGCGGCTCGGCTCCGACCGTCTCGGCAGGGGCCGCGGCCGTGGCTTCGATCGGCGTGACGATCGCGGGCTCGACCGGCGTGGGCTCCGGTTCGGGGTGCGGCGCGGCGTCGGGCAGCGCCTTGACTTCGATGGCTTCGCCGACCTGGCGGCGTGAAGCCGACGCGGAGATAGCGGGGCCGTGGCGGAAGGCCTCCAGCTCGCCGGAAGTGATGGAGGATTCCAGGACGTCGATGCGCGTCATGGCCGCGTTCAGGGCGCGGCGCAGCATCTCGGTCCGGCGCATGGACGCCCAAACGAGGATCGGCAGCGCCACCGCGCCGAACACCGCGACCGCGGCGATCGCCATGATGAGATACTCAAACGGCATCGCACCTCGAACCGGCGCGCCGTGCGGCGCAAAAACCGCGCGAATTCAAACAAGGCGCCCCTGCTCGTCAACTCCGTGACGCTGTTGAGGGGTACGCAACGCGGCGGCGTGCGCCGCCGTACTCTGATATAAGCGCCCGGCGCCCGCAGGACTGACGCCCATGATGATCGCTCTCTACGCCTCCTTGTTCCTGGCGCCGTTCATCCAGGAGGACGCCGCGGTGTTCGGCGGCGCGGCAGCGGCATCGGCCAGCGGCATGATCGGCGCTGATCCGGCGAGCTTATTTGTGACTGTCGTGGCGGGACTGATCGCAAGCGATGTGTGGAAATACTGGGCGGGCCGCTGGGCGCAGACGCATGGCAAGGTCCGGGCCTGGGCGGAGAAACCCGGCGTGGTCGCCGCGAAGGAAAAAGTGCTGACGCGGTTGGGCGCGACGCTGTTTGCGGCGCGCTTCATTCCCGGCACGCGGATCGCGGCGTATCTTGCGGCTGGTTTGTTCGGCGCGCCCTTCCTGCCGTTTCTCGGTTATCTGGTCGCGTCCGCGATCCTTTATGTCGGCCTGGCGTTCGGGCTGGTCGCGGTCGTCGGCGCGGCGGCGGGCGAGCAAGCGGTGCATGCGCTGGCGATCGCCGTGGGCGCTGCGGCGCTGCTGTTTGTCGGGTTTGCGCTGTGGCGGCGCAGGCGAGTCAAGCTGAGCTAGCTTCGTTTATTTCAACTGAGTTGGGACTGGCGCTGAAAGATTTGTTGCCGCGCGTCTTTTCGCCAGAACCGGTTCCCACTTTTAGCGGACGCGCTCTAGTGCGCGGGCGGCTCTTGCCGGCCTTCGAAGAAGCGCTTCACGGATTGGAAAAAGCCCTGGCTCTGCGGGTGGGCGTCTTCGCTGCAGCCCTGTTCGAATTCTTCCAGAAGCTTGCGCTGCTTAGGCGAGAGATTGACGGGCGTTTCAACGAACACTTCGACATGAAGATCGCCGCGTTCGCGTGAGCGTAGCGCGGTCATGCCTTTGCCCTTGAGGCGGAAACGGCGGCCGGTCTGCGCGCCCGCGGGAATCGTGACCTTCGCGCGCACGCCGTCGATGGTGGGAATTTCAACATCGCCGCCGAGCGCCGCGGTCGTCATGGGCACGGGCGCGCGGCAGAACAGGTCCGAGCCTTCGCGCTCGAACAGGTCGTGCGGGCGCACCGAGAGAAAGAGATAGAGATCGCCGGGCGGACCGCCGCGCAAGCCTGCGTCGCCTTCGCCGGAGAGACGGATGCGGGTGCCGTCTTCCACGCCGGCGGGGATTTTCACGCGTGAGGTGCGGTCCTTTGGCGTGAGACCGCGCCCGCCGCAGCCCTTGCAGGGATTCTTGATGACCTGGCCAAGCCCGTTGCAGGCGCTGCAGGTGCGCACGACGCGAAACATGCCCTGGCTGGCGCGCACTTGCCCTGCGCCGCCGCAGACGCGGCAGTGTTCCGGCGCGGCGGCGCCTTCCGATCCGGTGCCGGAGCATTGCTCGCACGACGCGGCGGCGGTGATGGTGACTTCGCGCTCCGTACCGGTGAAGGCTTGCTCCAGCGTGATCTCGAGATCGTAGCGCAAATCCTGGCCGCGCTGGGGACCGCGCGGACGGCCGGCGCCGGCGGCGCGGCCGAAAATGTCGCCGAGGTCGCCGCCGAAAATTTCGTTGAAGAGATCAGAGAAGTCCGCGAAGCCCGGGCCCGCGCCGGGACCGGCGCCATTCTGGAACGCGGCCTTGCCGAAGCGATCATATTGCGCGCGCTTTTCGGGATCCGACAGCACCGCGTAGGCTTCGTTGATTTCCTTGAAGGTGTCTTCGGAGACCTTGCAGCCCGGATTCTGATCCGGGTGATGCTTCATGGCGAGCTTGCGATAGGCGCTCTTCAGCGCCGCTGCATCCGCGCCGCGCGCCACGCCGAGGATTTCGTAATAGTCGCGGTCCGTCATGGCGTCGCGATCTGTGACGCGGCCTCTCCCTTGAGGGGGCAGCAGTTGAGCGACGCAAAACCGGAGGGGGAGGGCGCTGCCCCCTCCGCCGGCCTCGCGGCCGACACCTCCCCCTCGCGGGGGAGGACACAATGCAGCGCGTTCGACGTCATGCGGCGCCCCTGCCTAATCGCTTACGCGCTTTTCTTGTTCTGGCCGTCGACTTCTTCAAATTCGGCGTCGACGACGGAATCGTCGGCCGCGCTAGAGGCGCCGCCCGCATCGCCGCCGCCGCCTTGTTGTGCGCCGTACATGGCTTCGCCGATTTTCATCGAAGCCTGCACGAGCGCTTGGGTCTTGGCGGCGATATCGGATGCGTTCTCCGTACCCAGCGCGGCGCGGAGATCGGCGATCGCGCTTTCGATGGCGGATTTGTCGGCTGCGCTGATCTTATCGCCGTGTTCGGCCAATTGCTTTTCCGTGCCATGCGCGAGCGCTTCGCCCTGGTTCTTGGCTTCAGCGAGTTCGCGGCGGACTTTGTCTTCGCTGGCGTGCTCTTCGGCTTCACGGACCATGCGCTTGATGTCGTCTTCCGCCAGCCCGCCGGACGGCTGGATGCGCATGGATTGCTCTTTGTTGGTCGCCTTATCCTTGGCGGAGACCGAAACAATGCCGTTGGCGTCGATGTCGAAGGTCACTTCGATCTGCGGCATGCCGCGCGGCGCGGGCGGAATGCCGATCAGGTCGAACTGGCCGAGGGGACGATTATCGGCCGCCATTTCGCGCTCGCCCTGGAAGACGCGAATGGTGACGGCCTGCTGGTTGTCCTCAGCGGTGGAGAAGATTTGGCTCTTCTTCGTGGGGATCGTAGTGTTGCGCTCGATCAGGCGGGTGAATACGCCGCCGAGCGTTTCGATGCCGAGGGACAGCGGGGTGACGTCGAGCAGCACGACGTTCTTCACGTCGCCCTGCAGCACGCCGGCCTGAATCGCTGCGCCGACGGCGACGACTTCATCCGGGTTGACGCCCTTGTGCGGTTCGCGGCCGAAGAATTCCTTCACGACCTGCTGAATTTTCGGCATGCGCGTCATGCCGCCGACGAGCACGACTTCCTGCACGTCGGAGGCTTTCAGGCCCGCGTCCTTCAGCGCCGCGCGACACGGCTCGAGCGTGCGCTGCACGAGATCCTCGACGAGCGATTCGAACTTCGCGCGCGTGATCTTCATGTTGAGGTGCAGGGGATTGCGGTTCGCGTCCATGGAGATGAACGGCACGTTGACGTCGTAATCCGTGCGCGAGGACAATTCCTTCTTGGCCTGCTCGGCGACTTCCTTCAGCCGCTGCAGCGCCAGCTTGTCCTGGCGCAGATCGACGCCGTTCTGCTTTTTGAACTCTTCGGCGAGGTAGTTGATGATGCGGATGTCGAAGTCTTCGCCGCCGAGGAAGGTGTCGCCGTTGGTGGAGCGGACTTCGAATACGCCGTCGCCGATTTCCAGGATCGAGATGTCGAAGGTGCCGCCGCCGAGGTCATAGACGGCGATGGTCTTGTTCTTGTCGGCCTTGTCGAGGCCGTAGGCGAGGGCGGCCGCGGTCGGCTCGTTGATGATGCGCAGCACGTCGAGGCCGGCGATGCGGCCGGCGTCTTTCGTCGCCTGGCGCTGGGCGTCGTTGAAGTAGGCGGGGACGGTGATGACGGCCTTTTCGACCTTCTCGCCGAGATAAGCTTCGGCGGTTTCCTTCATCTTCTGCAGCACGAAGGCGGAGATTTCCGACGGCGCGTATTGCTTGTCGCGGCCTTGAATCCAGGCGTCGCCGTTCGGCCCGCGCACGATCTTGTAGGGGACGAGATCGACGTCCTTCTTGGTGATGGGATCGTCGAAGGTGCGCCCGATCAGGCGCTTCACCGCGTAATAGGTGTGTTCCGCGTTGGTCACGGCCTGGCGCACAGCCTGCACGCCGATCAGGCGTTCGCCGCCCTGGGTGAACGCCACGACCGAGGGGGTCGTGCGGGCGCCTTCGGCATTCTCCAGCACTTTCGGTTGACCGCCTTCCATGATGGCCACGCAGGAATTGGTGGTTCCCAGGTCAATCCCGATCACTTTGCTCATGTCTTCGTCCTCAGTCTGTCAGCGGCGACGCGCGGCCGCCTGGATGGACCCGATGCCCGGCGTCCGCTCAGCTGGCGCGTCCCTAAACTGGTGGCTCCAAGTGCGCCGCCGAGCAGTGCCCGATTCGGCGCGTTCCGGGCTGATATGGGGGCATGCGGCCAGCGCGCAAGAACCCTTTTTTCAGTGTGGTGTATCGGCGATGCTTGGGGCGCGAGTCAGCTACCCTGCGCAGCGACGGTTCTTGAACGTAATAGGAACATAAGTGTGCCTCATCCCAGCCCCGAGGCCCGGACGCTCGACGGGTTCCGCCTGCTCCCCGGCTTTCTCGGCCGGGGCGATCAGGAGGCGCTGCGCGACGAGATTTTCGCGCGCATGAAACAAGCGCCGCTGTACATCCCGCGGATGCCGAAATCCGGCGCGCCGATGCGTGTGCGGATGACGAATTTCGGGTCGCTCGGCTGGGTGACGGACAAAGAGCGCGGCTACCGCTACCAGGAGACGCATCCGGAGACCGGGCGGCCGTGGCCGGCGATCCCGGATTTAGTTCTGCAAATCTGGAACGATGTCGGCGGCTATCCGGACGCGCCGGAAGCGTGCCTGGTGAATTATTACGAAGGCGATGCGCGCATGGGTCTGCATGTCGACGCCGACGAAGAGGCGTGGGACGCGCCGGTGGTGTCGATTTCGCTGGGCGACACGGCGGTGTTTCGGATCGGCGGCTTGCTGCGCTCTGATCCCACGCGCTCGGTGCGGCTGGCGAGCGGGGATGTGTGCGTGCTGGGCGGGTCGAGCCGGCGGGCTTTTCACGGCGTCGATCGGATTCTGCCGGGCACGTCGCGGCTGTTGGCGAAAGGCGGGCGGATCAACCTGACGCTGCGGCGGGTGCGGGCGTGACTAGGCCGTGCGCAGTTTCAAGCCTGCCGTCGCGAGCACGACAACGCCCAGGCCCACCGCTGCGGCGATCATGATGCGCGGATCATAGCCGCGCATTTGCGCAGCGATCAGGATCGCGACCAGCGCCCAAGCCACCGTCGCTGCGAACGCCAATTCGCCATGCGTGCGCCAGAGCACGAACGCGGCCAAGACGATCGCCGCAGTGATGGACATCACGCCGTAGATCGGAATGGACAGGCCGAAGCGGTTGAAGCCGAATTGCGGGGCGACTTCGGCGATGTTCACAAAGGTCGCGCACAGCGTCCAGCCTGCGTAGAGCGCGAAGGGAAGCGTCATCGTCCAGAAGCGCCACGCATTTGGCGCGGGCGTGGCGACGGCGGCGATCAGTGCGAAGCTGGCGCATGCGGCCATCACCGCGAGGATCGGCATGGTCGCCCAGAGCGGTCCCCATTGCACGGCGGAGAGCCACAGCGTGGAGCCGAGATAGAGCGCAAGCGCTGCGGGCGCGATGCGCGCGGTGACCGGATCGGTGCGGCCGATCGGCAGGAGCTGATAGAGCGCGTAAGCGAGTGCGAGCAGATAGATCGGACCCCAGATCGCAAACGCGTAGCCCGCAGGTTCGATCTGTGAGGCAGGCCCTGCGCGCACGGCGTCCTGGCCGTCGGCGAAGGGATTCACAAAGATCGGAAATGCGAATTGCAGAAGCGCGGCCGCCGCCACGCCGATGCGCAGGATCCAGTCGTTCATGCGCTTGAATACGCGCGAGCTGCGGTTTGGTTCAGCGCGCTATGGGCGCCGCGTCGCCGTAACAGCCTTGTCTGTCGCCGGGATAACAGGTCATGAAGCCGCCGCCTTCGGGGAAGGACAGCCAGATGCGCCGCGGCGCGACTTCCAGATCCTCGTTTCCCATACAGTCCAGGCGGCCATTGGTGCGGCGGTCGGTCATGTCGAGTGCGAACAGCTCGGGATTCGCCGTGGCGCGCAGCGTGTAGCGCAGCCGGACACGTTCTTCGCCGCTGCGCACGCGCAGAGCGCCCCGGCGGCCGAAGGTCCAGGTCTCGACGCAGACCGGCACGCCGTCCGCGTTGCGGCCGAAGCTCAGGGTAAAACGCTGGCCTTCGAGGCGCTCGTTCACGATCTGATCAAGGATCTCCGGGGGCGGCGGCACGGAGGCGGTCGGGGCGTCAATCCGCCCGAGCGCCGCGCCCGCGTTGAGGGAAAGAACAAGTGCGGCCAGAAGCGCGGCCCGGATCATTTGCATTGCAGCACCTGTTCGCGCGTGGCGAGCGCTTCGACGCGCACGCCGGTTTGACTGCGCAGGACGTCGATATAGGCGCGGCCGGTATCGTCGGCGTCCTGGCGGTCGACGCCGACGAGCATGGCAGCGATCGTGAGACCGGGAAAGGCGCGCAGCATCTCGATCACGTCGTACTTTGTGGCGCCGTCTGTGATCACGTCGTCCAGGACGATGACCGAACCCGCTTTGGACAGATCAGCGCCGACGATCGATCCGCCCTCGCCGTGCGCTTTTGCTTCCTTGCGATTGTAAGCGACGGGCATGTCCACGCCATGGTCGCGCCACAGCGCCACGGCGGTCGCGAGCGCGAGATTGATGCCTTTGTAGGCCGGGCCGAACAGCGCGCCGCTGCGCTGCAGTTCGAGCGCCACGATGGCGTTCGCAAAATGCGCGCCCATTTCGGACAGTTCGCGCCCGGCGCACAGATCGCCGAAATTGAAGAACACGTTGCTCTTCTTGCCGCTTTTGAGCGTGAAGTCGCCGAAGCGCACAGCGGCGCTGGAGGCCAGGAAGCGCGCGAACGCCTCGGATTGCGAAGCCGGGATCATGGGCGCTCAAAAGCCCGCTTCGGGTTGGCCGTCAATGCCCCGGGGGTTCGCGCGAGCGCGCCGGCGCCGTAAGAGGGGACGGCCGCACAGGCGGCGCGATAGAAGGACCGCGCGATGAAGTACAAACAGCTGGGCCGCAGCGGGCTTGTGGTTTCCGAAATTTGCCTCGGCACGATGACGTTCGGCGGCGACGGCTTCTGGCGCATGATCGGCATGCAGGATCAGGCCAGCGCGGATGATCTGGTGAAGGCCGCGTTCGACGCCGGCGTGAATTTCTTTGATACCGCAAACGTCTATTCCAACGGGCAGTCGGAGGAGATTTTGGGCGCGAGCCTGCGCGGGCTCGGGCTGCCGCGCGACGAGGTCGTGGTCGCGACGAAGGGCTATGGCCGGGTGATGACGGTCGCGCCGGACAACGCGTCGGATGCGGAGAAGTTCGAGGCGGAGCGGCGCGGCAAGGCGCGCAATATTTCAGGGCTTTCGCGCAAGCATCTGTTCGACGCGGTCGACGCCAGCCTCAATCGGCTTGGACTTGATCACATCGATCTCTATCAGGTGCATGGCTACGATCCCGTCACGCCGCTTGAAGAGACGATGGAGGCTTTGGACGACATCGTGCGCTCGGGGCGCGTGCGCTATATCGGCTTGTGCAATTACGCGGCTTGGCAAGCGGCGAAGGCGCTCGGCATCAGCGAGCGCAAAGGGCTTTCGCGGTATCAGTCGATGCAGATGTATTATTCGATCGCAGGGCGCGATCTGGAGCGCGAAGTCGCGCCGCTGGCGATGGACGAGCAGCTGGCGATCCTGCCCTGGAGCCCGCTGGCGGGCGGATTTCTCTCCGGCAAGTTCAAGCGCGAAGGCGGCGGGCCGAATGACGCGCGCCGCGCGGCGTTCGATTTTCCGCCGGTGAACAAGGAAAAGGGCTTCGACATCATCGACGCCATGACGCCGCTTGCGGAAGAGCGCGAAGCCAGCGTGGCGCAGATCGCGCTGGCGTGGCTTCTGCACCGGCCCTGGGTGACGAGCGTGATCATCGGCGCGAAGACGCCGGAGCAGCTGCGCGATAATCTGGGCGCTGTAAAAATTTCGCTGGGCGAAGCGGACATGGAGAAGCTGGACGCCGTCTCCGCGCTGCCATCGGAATATCCCGGCTGGATGCTGGAGCGGCAGGGCGCGGATCGGCGCGGGTCGGTCGCTTGAAGCGTCTCTCCGCGCTGGCGGTTGTCCATAACGCCGAAGCGCTTTTGCCGGCGTGCCTCGACAGTGTCGCGTTCGCTGATGAGATCGTCGTCGTGCTCGACCGCTGCACCGATGGCTCGAAAGCCATTGCGTTGGCGCATGGCGCAAAGATCGTGGAGGGCGCGTGGCCTATGGAAGGGCCGCGGCGCAATGCAGGGCTTGCGGCGTGCAGCGGCGATTGGATCCTGGAGATTGACGCCGACGAACGCGCGACGCCCGCGCTCGGCGCTGAAATCCGCGCTGCGATCGAGACCGCGCCGACGGGCGCGATTCTTGTGCCGTTCGAAAACCGGATCGGCGGCGTGACGGTGAAGCACGGCTGGGGCGCCTATAATGGCGTCGCGGCGAAACGATGCTTGTTCGCTGCGGGAACCAAGCATTGGGGCGAAGGCAGGCTGCATCCGCCGGTGCAGCAGTCCGATATCGTGCGCACGCTCAATGCGCCGATGATCCATGACGTCTATGAGGACCTGCCGCACATGTATGCGCGCCTGCTGCGCTATTGTCGGCTCGCCGCGGAGGACATGGTGGAGCAGAACGCGCTGCCGAGAGCGACGAAGACGGCGCGGCGGGTTTTTTCGCGGTTCTGGAAATCCTACGTGTCGCGGCAAGGACGGAAGGAAGGGTTCTACGGGATCGCGCTGGCGACCTATTCGGCGCTCTATCCGCTCTTGTCGCACCTGATGGCGCTGGAGCTGCAGCGGCGCGGCAAATAAAAAACGGCCCCAGCTCTCGCCGGGGCCGCTTTGATTGTCTGCTTTGCTTTGATTAGCGGCGCCGTCCGGCCGGGCGCGGCTCGGGTTCCGGCGCTGGCGGCGGTCCCTGGCGCACGGTCAGGTCGTATTCGCCAGTGAGCTGGCTATAGCCCGTCACCTGAACGACGAACGTGCCGGTCTGCTGCGGCGTGAAGCCGAGCAGCGCGTTTTCGCCTTCGCCGCTGTCGTCGTCGGTCGCCAATTCGGAGCCATCGTCGCCCAAGACGGTGACCACGGAATCGCTCAACGGATTGGGCCCGTAGCCGTTCACGGCAAACGTGTAGATCTGGCCGCCTGTGAGATCGACGCGGAACCAATCCTTGTCGCCGGGCATATCGATGCGGCTGATGCGGCCGTCTTCGCCATCCTGCAGCGACAGGAATTCATCGGTGCCGGCATTGCCGGGCACTTCGGAATCCGACACGCGCAGTTCATACGCGCCCGTGCCGCCGTCGGCGAACGCGGACACGACCGCGTAATAGGTTCCCGAAGACGGCGCGACGAAGGAGAGATAGGCGTTCAAGCCGGTTCCGCCGTCGTCGTCGGCGGCGATCTGACCGCCTTCCGCATCGACGAGCGATAGATAGGGATCCGACAAGGCGCCGTCTTCGCCAACGCCGATCAGATTGAACCGGTAGGCGCGGCCTTCGATCATGTCGATGGAGAAGGAATCCTTGTCGCCTTCCGGCTGGATGCGGCTGGTGCGCGGCTCGCCGTTGGGCTGCATGTATTCGCCGCTTCCGGGATCGCCGCCGATTTCGCCGGGCGTCAGATTCAACGCGTATGCGCCCGTGGCTTCTTCGGAGAAGCCGCGCGCTTCGACGAAATAGGTTCCCGCAGTCGGCGCGGTGAATTCGATGTACGAATTCAGGCCTTCGCCGCCGTCGTCATCGCTGACGATTTCCGCGCCGCTGGAATCGCGCACAGTGAGGTAGGGATCGCCAAGAGCGGACCCGTCTTCGCCATTGGAGGTGAGCGATAAGCGAACGGATTCACTTTCGCCGAGCTGCATGCGATACCAATCGGTGTCGCCGGCGGGCGTCAGCGTGCTTTGGCGGAACGCTCCATTCTGCGCATCGAGCGTGAGATCGGTGGAGATGTCGCCGGGGGTTTCGCCCTGCGTCAGCGTTAGCGTGTAGTCGCCGGTCGCGCCGTCGCCGAACGCCTTGGCTTCGATGTAATAGGTTCCGCGCGCGGGGGCGACGAACTCGACATACGAATTCAGGTTTCCGCCGCTGTCATCGTCGGTCACGACTTCCTCGCCGCGCGCGGTCAGGACGCGCAAGAACGGATCGCCGAGGGGGGTATCGGTCGCCGCGCTCGACAGGCTGATGCGGTAGGTCTGATCGGCGGCCAGGGAGACGCGGAACCAGTCCGCGTCGCCGGCTTCACCGACGGAGCCCGAAGCGGTCTCGCCCGGCGCGAGGCGCGCACGCGTGTTGGTCGCTGCTGGAGCATCGCTCGTCGCGCTTTCGGTGCGCGCCTGAGCGAACGCAGGTCCGGCCAAGGCTGACATCCCCGCTAGCGCAACGCTTGCCATCAAAAGCTTTTTCATTGTCGGCCCTCCTCCTTGGCGCCGCCAGACCGTTAACCCTCCTCCATCTGGCGAACAAGGCCGAATACGGCCGGGCCGCCCGGCGCCCGGGCGCTGGGCGGGTCAGGCCGGTTGCAGGCCCGCCTGCCGCATCCTCCAGATGAGAAGCTCGATGCGGTCCTGCCCAAAAAAGGGCTCATCGTTGAACACGAACAGCGGCACGCCCCAATGCCCAGCCGCCTTCTGCGCGGCTTCGTTCTCCGCGATTACCGCGTCCAAGCGCGCTGCTTCTTCCTCGGCGCGCTGATCGAGCGACAGCGGCAAACCGGCCTGTTCGAGCGCGCGCTCCAAATGGCCGCCTTCATGCCAGTTCTGGATTTTGCCGGACCAGATGGCGCGGGCGGCCTCGGCGACGAATTCGACGCCCTTGCCGGCTTCCTCCGCCAGAACGCCCAGGCGCGACACGCGATAAATGTACGGCTGCTCGGCCGGCACTTCGCCGGTGGAGATGTCCATCACGATCGGATCCGGCTTGGGCCAGGCATAAGGGATTTGGTTGAATTCGGAGATGCGCCAGGTGTCGCGCATCAGATAGGGCGGCCACATCGGGTTCACGCTCTTGAAGAACCCCGGAATGCGCACCGCGATGGGCAAGACGATGCGCATGCGCGGACGCAGCGCCCATGTCTGCATTTCCCGTTCGATCAGGCTGATGGCGAGATACGAATACGGGCTGCGGAAAGAGTAGTAAAAGTCGAAGGGCATCCTCGACGCAGTCATGATCGGTCACTTCTTCATTTTGCTCGCATTAACCGGCCAAGGCACAACTCGCTCGAAGTCTGAATGCCAACGGAGTTCAGCAGGCGTTCGGCTGTTCGGCAGTGCAATCAATATCAATTGCATGCCGGCAATCCGCGCGTGCTTCATCGCAGGCACACAATCTGTATCTCCTGTCACGAGCGCAATTCGATCTACTGCACGGTTGGACGCATACGTCGCCACATCGAGACCGATGCGCATATCCACGCCCTTTTGTTCGAAATCCGGCCTAAAATCTTCGTCCCTAGGCGCAGTTGCAATAGGCACTTTTTTCGGTACCCAGCCTCGAAACTTGAGCACGCCTCGGCGTACTGCGATCAGGTCCTTTGCGGCCAGTTGCTTCAGCCAGCCGTCTGACCCCTTGAACTCATACTTCTCGCCAGAGATTGGGCGATTGACTGAGCCTTGGTCGGGCGCACAATCGTAATACAGAACCCTAAGCAGCGTCTCTTCGGCTCTTAAAACGCAACCATGGGCAAATGCCTCGATAAAGTTCGCGTCGTATACGTACTCCGCCTTTTTCGCCAGCACGCGTAAATGTCCGCCGTCGATCAGAACAGCCAGGCGAGACAAATTAAGAACCCCCCGGCCCGTTTCCGAACCGAGGGGTTCCAGATAGTGCCCGCCTACGGGCGTAGCGGATAACTCGAACAACAGTTTCGCTCTGCTGTAGCGGAAGTCAATAGACGGAAATAGTTACCAGCCTCTGGGCACGGGGACTTGCTCACACCTTGATGTCTATGCTGGCGCTTTGCGGCTGACCTGCATCGGGCGCCGGCTCGTCGCGGCTTTGGCCGCCCGCGGACACCGCGACCATGGCGGGGCGAATGGTGCGGCCCGCGAGCGCGTATCCGACCTGAAACACTTCCGCGACCGCGCCTGAAGGCACATCGGATGGGATCTGGGCGACGGCCTGGTGCTGGTTGGGATCGAAGGTTTCGCCCCGGGCGCCCAGCGGCTTGAGGCCGTTGCGGTCGAATGCTTCGAGCATGGTGCGCTGGGTGAGGGCCACGCCGTCGAACAGGGTTTTGACCGGGCCGTCCGCGGTTCGCTCATCGTCGCTGACGGCCGCGAGCGCGCGCGCCAGGGTATCGGCCACGGGCAGAAGCTCGCGGGCGAAGCGGTCGATGGCGAAGGCGCGGGAATCCGACACCTGTTTCTCCGCGCGGCGGCGCGTGTTCTCCGCCTCCGCCAGCGCACGCAAGCGTTCGTCATGGGCCTGCGCCAGCAGCGCCTCCAGCTTGGCGATGCGGTCTTCTGGCGTGATCTCGACGGAGGCGGGCTCCTCCGAAGGATTGTCCTGGGGCGGCAGGGTGTCTTCGCTCATGCCTTCGTCCTTCACCGTTCCGCACCGCTGCGATCGAGCACGCGTCCGACCGCGCGGGCGGTGTAGTCCACGACCGGGATCACGCGGGCGTAATTGAGCCGGGTCGGCCCGATTACGCCCAAGGCGCCCACGATCTTCCGTTCGCTGTTCATATAGGGAGCCACAATCAGGCTCGAACCCGAGAGCGAAAAAAGCGCGTTCTCGGCGCCGATATAGATGCGCACGGCGTCGCCTTCGCGCGCTAAATCAAGGACTTGCAGCAGCTCTTTGGACTTTTCCAGATCGTCGAAGAGGCGGCGCACCAGCTCGAGCTCCGCGGTCGATTGGGGATCGGAGATCAGGTTGGCGCGGCCACGCACGATCAGAGAGCGGCCGGCGTTCGGCTCTTCGCCGGACCATTCGGCCAAGCCGCGCTCCACCAGATTGGCGGCGGCGGCGTCGAGCGCAGCGCGATCCTTGGCGATGGCGTCGGCGGCCTCGATGCGGGCTTCGGACAGGGTTTTGCCCTTGAAGCGGGCGTTCAGATAATTGGTCGCTTCCTGCAGCGCGGTCGGCGGCATGCCGGCGGGCAGCGCGATCAGCCGGTTTTCGACTTGGTTATCTTCGAAGACGAGCACCAGGAGCGCCTGGTCTGGGGCGACGGAGACGATCTCGGCGTGGCGCACCGGCGCTTCGCGGGCGGGCGTGACGACAAGACCAGCGCCGCCGGCCAGCCCGGAGAGAAGCTCCGAGGCCGCGCCCAAGACGTCCTGGGGCGTGCGTCCGGCCTGGGCGATCTGAGCGTCGATTTCGCGCTGCTCCTCGGGCGCGAGATCGCCGAGCTCCAGGAGGCTGTCGACGAAAAAGCGCAGGCCGATCTGGGTCGGGCGCCGGCCGGCCATGGCGTGAGGCGAATCCAGCAGGCCGAGGCTGACGAGGTCGGCCATGGTGTTGCGGATCGAGGCGGGCGAGAGGTGTACGCCGCCGATGCGCGACAGCGTGCGCGAGCCGACCGGCTCGCCGGTGGCGAGGTAGTTCTCGACGATCTCACGGAAGATTTCGCGCGAGCGGGCGTCGAGCTGGGAAAGGTCCGATGGGGCGCGGGCCATGGTTGCGCTTAGGTAGCAAGGGCGGCACAGGAGGCAAGTCGCTCAGGTGAACGCCGTTATGCTATGATCGCTTGATGGCGATCGACGATCTCTATGAAGAGGACTTCTACCTCTGGACCCAGGCCCAGGCCGAAGCGCTGCGCAAACGCGGCGCCGGGGGCAACGCGATCGACTATGACCGGCTGGCCGAAGAGGTTGCGGACTTGGGGAAGAGCGAGTTTCGCGAGGCGCGGTCCTATGTGGCGCGCATCATCGAGCATTTGTTCAAGCTGGCCTGGTCGCAGCGGGAGGAGCCGAGGGGCGGATGGAAAGCCGAGATCGTTCGGTTTCGGCTCGACGCCGAAGCGGCGTTCACCCCGACGATCCGCCGCAAGGTCGAGGCTGACCTCGAACGCCTGCACGAGGCGTCGGCCAAGGCGGTGGCGTTGCAGTTTGATGCGCTTGAGCCGGACGCGCCGCGCGATGCGATCTTGCGCTGGACGCTGCCGCAAATCCTGGGCGAGCGCGACGATCCGATTGCCTAAAAGATCAAGAACCATACTCCATAAGCGAGGACGTAAAGATGCGCCCATCCGGCCGCGCGCCTGATCAATTGCGAGACGTGGCGTTGGAGACGGGCGTGTCCCGTTACGCCGAAGGCTCATGCCTGGCGAAGTTCGGGCACACGCACGTGCTGTGCGCGGCAAGCGTGGAGCAGGGCGTGCCGGGCTGGCTGAAGGGCCAGGGCCGGGGCTGGGTGACGGGCGAATACGGGATGCTGCCGCGCGCCACGCACACGCGGGGGCGGCGCGAAGCCGCGCAAGGCAAACAATCCGGGCGCACGCAGGAAATCCAGCGCCTGATCGGGCGGGCGCTGCGGTCGGTCGTTGATCTCAAGGCGCTGGGCGATCGCACGATCACGCTCGATTGCGACGTGGTGCAGGCCGATGGCGGCACGCGCACCGCAGCCATCACCGGCGCGTGGGTGGCGCTTGCGCGCGCGTGCAAATATCTGGTGGACGAAGGCGTGCTGAAAGAAACGCCCGTGCGCGGGCAGGTGGCGGCGATTTCGTGCGGCGTGTTTGACGGCGCGCCTGTCCTCGATCTCGACTATGCGGAGGATTCATCCGCTGAAGTGGATTCCAATTACGTGCTCGCGGGCGACGGGCGGCTGATTGAAATCCAGGCCACCGGAGAGCAGCGGCCGTTTACGGATGACGAGTTCGCCGAAATGCTGCGGCTGGCGAAGCTTGGATGCGGGAGGCTTTTTGAGGCGCAGGTGAAGGCGGTGGTGTAGGCCATGTCACTCGTCGCGTATGCAGGCTACTGCGTCGTATCCGTTGCGTTGGCGATCGCGCTTTCAAACGTTTGGCGCAGCTACCTAGCGAATGACACCGCAAGCTGGGACATAGTAATTTGCGCCACCGCATTCTTTATTGTTTCAGCGAATCTTTCGTGTCCCCCATCACTCCGCGCTCGTTGGCTTTCCATCGCAGCTACCGGGACTCTGACCGGAGCCGCCTTTGTATCGGCAATGGCGCTAGCTTTTTTCGTCTGGCGCCTGATGCTGGGATCGACACTCGATAGTTTGGCGCAACTTTCTCCCGAAGAGCTTCGCGCGCGCGTTGCCGACCTGAAGCCAGCGGTGTGGCCGGCGATGTGTGCGATATTGGTTTGGGCGCTATTATTCGGCGCTGGCATTTGGGCGTGTTGGCGATTCATTGCGCCACGACAAATCTGAAGCGGCCGACCGATTTGGCGATGCACCGCCAAAAGGGGTCGATCAAGCGGATTGTCGCATTTAATGTCCCTCGAAGCTCACCAGCGTGCTCACGGGCACGCCTAAGGCTTCGATGCGCTTGGCGCCGCCGAGATCGGGCAGGTCGATCACGAAGCTTGCGCCAACAACCTCGGCGCCGGCGCGGCGCAAGAGCTTGATCGCGGCTTCAGCGGTGCCGCCGGTGGCGATGAGGTCATCGACCAACAACACGGTTTCGCCAGGGGCGACGGCGTCGACATGGATCTCGACCTCGTCCTCGCCGTACTCCAGGGCGTAGGTCTGGCGCAGGGTTTCGGCCGGTAGCTTTCCCTTCTTGCGCACCGGCGTGAAGCCGGCGGAAAGCTGGTGCGCCACGGCCCCGCCGAGGATGAAGCCGCGGGCTTCGATGCCCGCCACCTTGGCGATGCGCCGTCCGGCGAAGGGCTGGACCATCTCGTCCACCGCGCGGCGAAAGCCGCGGGCGTCGCCCAGCAAGGTGGTGATGTCGCGGAACAGAATTCCCGGCTTGGGATAGTCGGGAATGGTGCGGATGACGCTGGCGAGGTCCATGGGCGTGATCCTACAAGTCCCGGGCCAGGGCGGCCATCCTGGCCGTCGCGGTCCTTAATGGGCATGGCGATTGCATCCCAAATCGGCGCCAGGGCGCGCTTGGGCTCGCTTTGGACGCGAAAAGGGACAGGGACGCTTGAGTTTGCGTCCCACCTTGCGTGACGGTAAACTATATTGCGGCTGCGAAGGCGACGAACGCAGAGGGGATCGCATGCGGGTCTATCTAGCCGATCTGGGCCACAACCTCGTGACCGCGACGTCGGACACGTATCCCTTGGGCGTCGCCAATCTGGCGTCCTATGCATCGGTCAATGCGCGTGCGTCCGAGCCGCTGCATTTTGAAATTTTCCGCGAACCGGAAGAGTTGAAGGCGGCGATCGACGCTGCGGCCCCCGACGTGCTGGGCGTGTCGTCCTATTCCTGGAACCACCGGCTCTCGACCGCTTTCGCGCGCTACGCCAAGGCGAAAAATCCCGGCCTGTTGACTCTGATGGGCGGCCCCAATTTTCCGCTCACCCACGATGAGCAGGACAGCTGGATGCGCACGATGCCGGAGATCGACGCGCATGTGCGCGGGCCGACCTATGAGAGCGAGCGCGCGTTCACCAATCTCTTGCAGCGCTTCATCGATGTGGGCGGGCGGCGCGACGGTCTTTTTGAACAGGCCGTGCCGGGCAGCCTTTGGATCGATCCGCAATCGGGCGCGTTCGTCGGCGAGGATGACCTGCCGCGCATCCGCGATCTCGATGAGATTCCCTCGCCCTATCTCGCGGGCTATTTGGATAAGTTTTTCCCGACGGGCTATTTCGCGCTGATGCAGATCGCGCGCGGGTGCCCGTTCACCTGCCAGTTCTGCAATTCGGCGCCGCGCTCGAACTCCAAGGCGTTCCGGCATTCGTTCGCACGCATCAAGGCGGACCTCGACTACATCGTCGCGCGGATCAATCGCGCCAGCCCCTTGTGCTTCGCGGACGACAATTTCGGCATGTACGAACAGGACGAGGAGGTGGCGGATTATCTCGGCCATCTCATGGAGACGTATGACTGGCCGAAATACATCCGGACCACCACGGGCAAGAACAAGGGCGAGCGCATCATTCGCGTGATGCGCAAGGCCAAGGGCCGATTGCCGATGACGTCGGCGGTGCAATCGCTCAATCCGGTGGTCCTGAAAAACATTCAGCGGGACAATATCAGCCTCGACACCTACGCGCAGATCCAAAAGGAGCTGACGGACCAGGGCATGCAGGCGTATGGCGAGTTGATTCTGGCGATGCCGGGCGAGACCAAAGACAGCTTCATGGATGCGGTCGACAAGCTGATCGAGACCGGCGTGTCGCGCGTGTCGGCGCACCAATTGATGCTGCTGCATGGCGCGCCGTTGTCGGATCCGGACCAGCGCGAAAAATTCGGCTTCAAGACGCGCTATCGCGTGGTTGCGCGGTGCCTTGGAAAATATCTCTCCGAGACGCCGATTGTCGAAACCGAGGAGATGGTGGTCGAAAGCTCCGACTTCGCGTTCCAGGATTATCTCGATACGCGCGTGTTCCACCTGCTGCTGACGATCTATTTCTACGAAGGTAATTTCGAAGAGGCGTTCAAGTTCGCGCGCGAGATCGGCATCCGTCCGTTCGAAGTGATCAAGCGGATGCAGGACATGCTGCCGACCGCGCCGCAGGCGCTGCGGGATTCGATCCAGGACTATCTGGACGAGAATGTCGGCGAATTGTTCGAAACGCGCGAAGCGTGCGTCGCCTGGGCGACGGAGAATTACGACAAGCTGATTTCCGGCGAGCTCGGCGGAAACCTGTTGTCGAAATATTCCATGATCGGCCGCTTCTATGTGGTGAAGGAGGCGCTGGAATTCCTGCGCACCGCGCTGCAGAGCCTGATCGACGAACGCGGCGCGCCGCAGGCGGCATCAGACCAGCTGGATGCGATCATCGATTATTTCCAAGGCGTAATTTTGCACGCGCCGTTTGCGGAGACGCTGGCCGCAGCGCCACGCTTCCAATCGCTCTATGACATCGAAGCCTGGCGCGACCTTGCGTATGCCAAGCCGTTGGCGGATTTCCGCAGCGATGCGCCGCGCGACATGGTCACGATCGTGGAGCCGCGCGTGCGGGACGTGATCGAAAGCCGCATCAAGACGTTTGGCGAGCATCCCGCGGGTCTTGGCCGTTTTACGCGCACGATGTTTGCGCGCGATCTGCGGCGCAAGGTGGCGGCGGCCTGAGGCGGCAGAGCAAATTGCTCGGGGATTCGCGGGCTGCCGGAATTCCGGTCAGGCCGCAGGCCCGCAGCGCCAGTCCGTGACCGTGAAGTAGCCCTCCGGGAAGCGTTGCGCTTCGGACAAGACCATGCCGCGACCATCATCCAAAAGTTGGGTGTATCGCCACACGATGCGGCCGTCAGGATTGAATTCGAGCGCGCTTCCGCCCAGCGGCTCGGCGACGAGAATATTGCCGTTGGGGAGGTATTGGTGGCGGCCCATGATCTGAGAGTAGAAATAGGATTCGGGGTTTGGCGTGGGCAGGACCTGCGTGATCGCGTTTGAATCCGGGGCAAGCGCCAGGATTCGGCTGCCGGGCAAGTTGCGATTGGGGACGACAAATCGGTTGGCGTTGTTGTCGTAAACGGAGATGCGGCCGTCCGGCAAAATCACCGGGTCGTGCTGATGCACCCAGGGGCCGCGCTTCAACCAGACAAGCTGATGCGTTCTTCTGCTGATCACCGCCAATCCGTTGATGTTGCGCATGCCCAACAGCAGATCGCCGGCTTCGACGCCTTCGATCCGCTGCGCCAGCGCCGGAGTGACAAGCTCCACGTCGTTGGCGTGCAACGGGTCGCGCGGGGGCGAATCCAGGGAAATTGAGGGAAACAGCTCCGGCCAGCTGTGTTTCGCCATTACCGCGTCGAGCACAGAAATCTCTTCGAGAACTTCACCGCCTGGTGAAATATGCAGGAGGAGATCATTGAAATGCTGGTAGGAGTCGTCGTAGGTGAGCGGGAGAAGTTTCCCATCGAATTGTTGCGGCCATAGGCGTTCTCGCTCAGGCCTTGCCTGCAGTTCGCGCACGTCGCGCCACGACAACGCCCAATAGGATCCATCGACGTCGCGATTGATGGCGTGATGCGCACGCCGGTCGACAGTCCATTGAACATTGCCGCAGCGATCCATCCGAACAATGCCGAGGCCGCCCAGAATGGCGGTGATGCTCGCATCGCGGTCGATCAGCAGACCGTGAATTTCGTAGCCGAACCGGAACTGAGGAATGGCGCTGCGCGGATAGACATGACTTGGATCGGGCCAGATATCGCTGAAGATCACCGGCCAGCGATTGATCACGGCGCCGTCCATGGCGATCAGACGGACGACCGGCCCGATATCTTCATAGGTGGTGACCAGCGTGCTGTCGCCCCAGGTCTGGCCTACGCTATTCTCAACAACGCCTTCGCCCGACCGAAAGGTGGCGACGCCGAATTGCGGCGCAGAGCCGCCGTTTGTCTCTTGGAGGAAGTGAAGGTCCGCCTTGGCTTCCCGGATCAGGCCATACGGCCAAAGCTCCAGCTTCGCCCAGACGGCGCCCGCCAAGAACACAACGAACAAGACAATGAGCGCCAGCGCGACGCCAATGCGCAATCGATCGCTGTCGAGTTGGACCTGCATGGATGCGCCCCCGCTGGCCTGTTTTTAGGGCGCACCCGCGGCGGCTTCAACTCATGATCGAATGCTGATGATCGCCGCGTGAGTTCGGGCTCATGCCTGCACGGCGCGCCTGGCCATAGCGGGCAATTTCGCGACCAGGGCCGGATCGCGCGCGCCCGGCGCGGTGATCAGCGCGTGGTCGAGGCAGGAATCGATGGGAGAGGGTTCGCGCGGGGTTTGCGCGAGCGCCTGCGCGATGTGTTTGACGAGCATTTTCGCGGTGTCGGAGTTCTTGTGCAGCACCTCGAGGATGTCCGTCGTCTGCACGTGAGCGACTTCTTCATGCCAACAATCGAAATCGGTCACCATAGCGACACTGGCGTAAGGAAGCTCGGCTTCGCGCGCGAGCTTGGCCTCGGGCATGTTGGTCATGCCGATGACATCGCAACCCCAAGACCGGTAGAGCCTGGATTCCGCCAGAGACGAAAACTGCGGGCCCCCCATCACCCGATAAGGGCCGCCCTCGAAGGCCTCGGCGCCGGCCTGGCGCGCGGCCTGCGCGGCAAGCCCTGAAAGCCTGGGGCAGACCGGATGGGCCATCGAAACGTGCGCAACGAGGCCGGGCCCGAAAAAACTTTTCTCACGCGCGAAGGTTCTGTCGATATATTGATCGACGATGACGAACACGCCTGGCGGGCGGTCCTGGCGCAGGGAGCCGCAGGCGGACAGCGAGAGAATGTCGGTGCAGCCGAGGCGTTTGAGCGCATCGATGTTGGCGCGGTAATTGACCTGCGTGGGGGGAATGCGATGGCCGCGGCCGTGGCGCGGCAGAAACGCCATCGGCACGCCGGCGAGCGCGCCGTCGAACACGGCGTCCGACGCGTCGCCCCACGGCGAACGCACGTCTTTCCACGCGCCTTCGACGCCGGGGATGTCATAGAGGCCCGATCCGCCGATCACGCCCAGTTTCCAGCCTGCCATAATCGACTTCCCTTAGAGCGGTTCCCGAAAAGTGTGAATCGGTTTTCGGACGAGAACCGCTCTATTCTTAAGTGTAGACCCGTTTCTTCCCGACTTGCCCCGGACTTGATCCGGGGCAAATCGGGAACGGGTCTAGCGCGGCGCGGCGGCGATGTTGCCGCCGTCCACGGTGAACAATGCGCCGGTGGTTTTTTCCGAAAGCGCGAGCGCGACGAAGGCGTCGGCGACGTCGGCTGCGGCGACTTCGCGACCCAAGAGATTGCCGCCCATATAGTCGGCTTCGCTCAGGCCGCGCGCGGTTGAACGCTCCGCGATCATGGCGTCGGTCAGCAAGCCGGAGCGAATGCGATCGGCGTTCAGCGCGTTGGAGCGAATGCCGTCGGCGCCATAGTCCAGCGCGTATTGCCGGGAGAGAAAAAGCGTCGCCGCTTTGGCCAAGCCATAAGGGCCGAAATCTTGACCGGGATTGAGCGCCTGCTTGCTTGCGTTGAACAGCAAGCATCCGCCGGCGGCTTGCGCGCGCATGATGCGCACGGCGGCCTGCGCCGCGCGCTGATGGCCGTAGAAGTTCAATTCGAAGCTCGCGCGCAGCGTGGCTTCATCGACTTCGCCGATCTTGCCGGTCCAGGCCGCGCCCGCGTTCGAGACAAGGATGTCGAGGCCGCCAAAGGCGCGGGCGATTTCGTCGAATGCAGTGGTGACCGAAGCCGCGTCCGTGACGTCGCACGCGAATGCGCGGCCTTTGCAGGCTTTGGCGACCGCTTCGGTGCCGCCGGCGTCAATATCGAGGACCGCGACATCAGCGCCGGCGCGCGCGAAAGCCTGGGCTGTGGCTGCGCCGATCGCGCCCGCCCCGCCGGTGATGGCGACGATGGCGCCTTGCAGGGGTTTGGCTTGCGCCTTGCCGAGCTTGGCCTGTTCGAGCGACCAATGCTCCATGTCGAAAATGTCTTGCTCGGCGATGCTTTCGAAGCGACCAACGCGTTCGGCGTCGGCGATCACGGCGATAGCGGTTTCGGCGATGTCAGCGGCGATGTTTGCGTCCTTCAGCGTTGCGCCGACGCCGAAGAGACCGAGGCCGGGCGCGAAGACGACGCGCGGCGTGGGATCAAGCGGTTTTTTGGGCTGTTTGGATGCGGCATTGCCGCGTTCGAAATAGGCGCGGTAGCGTGTAACGAAATCCGTCACGTTCCGATCGAGGTCTTCCGTGGCGAACATTGGCCAGGGCTTGGTGCGGATGACATGGTCTGGCGTCACCACGCCGGCATTGGCGTAACGCTGCGCCTCTTCCGCGTTGATGAAAGCGAGGATCGCAGCGTTTGTGCGGAACGCCAGCGCCACGCGGCTGTGTTTCTCCGTCGCGCGCATCAGTGCGCCGCGCAGCTTCGGCGCCAGGTCCGCGATTGTCCTTGCGTCCGGCGCCGGCAGCGCGACGGGATAGGATTTCGGCGCCCGCGCGATGCGGTCCTCCGCGCGGGTAACGAGCGCGATCATGCGCTCGTAGGATTCTTGCGCGGTCGCGGCCCAGCTGAACACGCCGTGCTTTAGAAGGATCATGCCGGCGGCGTTTCGATGGGCGGCGTAGGCGTCGGCTGCGGCGTGCGCCAGCGCAAAGCCGGGCATGACGTAGGGCACGTAGGCGATGTCGTCGCCGAACACGTCGCGGCACATCGCCTCGCCATTGGGCTGGTCGCACAGCGCCAGAATGGCGTTGGCGTGGGTGTGGTCGATGACTTTCTGCGGTACCCAAGCATGCAGCAGCGTTTCAACCGATGGATTGGGCGCGGCCTGATCCAACAGCGCGGCGCGCTGTTCGTTGACCATTTGCTCGTCAGACAAACGCTCCAGCCCGCGCAGCGCGAGCAGGTGCTCAAGCCGCATCGCCGGCATGCCCGCGGGCTCAATGGCATCAAGGTCCCAGCCCGATCCCTTGACGCAAATCACGTCCACGGGCCGGCTGAACACGTCGCGCGCCTGGGTTTTCAGCGAGGTGTTGCCGCCGCCGTGCTGGACCAGGCGCGGTTCGGCGCCGAGCAAGCGGCTGGAATAAATCCGCAATGCCAAGTCGGCGGAGACGCCCTGATCGGCGTAGCGTGCGGCGAACGCTTGCGCGTCCTTGTCTGACCAGAGACTTTTCATTTGCGCGCCGCCGCCTCGGGATAGAGCGTTTCTAGACCTTCGCGGCTCGCGGCGCACACGCCGCGCTCGGTGATCAGTGCGGTCACGAGGCGCGAGGGCGTGACGTCAAAGGCCGGATTGGCGGCTTGCGTTTGCGGCGGCGCGATGCGGACGCTGGAGACGCCGCCCTTTGCGTCAAGGCCGGCGATTTCCAGCACTTCGGCGTGGTCGCGTTCTTCGATGGGAATGTCGGCGCCGCTCGCCATCGTCCAGTCAATCGTGGAGTGCGGGAAGGCGACATAGAACGGCACAGTGTTGTCTTGCGCGGCAAGCGCTTTCAGATAGGTGCCGATCTTGTTGCAGACATCGCCATTGGCGGCGATGCGGTCGGACCCGACGATGCAAAGATCAATTTCGCCGCGCTGCATGAGATGACCGCCGGCATTGTCGGCGATCAGCGTGTGCTTGACGCCGTGGCTCGCCAATTCCCAGGCTGTGAGCGATGCGCCCTGATTGCGCGGGCGGGTTTCATCCACCCAGACATGGAGATCGACTCCCGCATCGTGGGCGCAATAGATCGGCGCCAGCGCCGTGCCCCAATCGACCGCGGCAAGCCAGCCGGCGTTGCAGTGCGTGAGAATGTTCACGGGGCGGCCCGTCGTGCGCGCCTTTTCGATGAGGGCTGCGCCGTGGCGGCCGATCGAGGCGCAGGCGGCGACATCGTCTTCGCACACGGCGGCCGCTTCGCGATAGGCTGCGCCTTCTCTTTCAGCGCGCGGCAACGCGAGCATCAACGCGCGCAGGCGATCGGCCGCCCAGCGCAAATTCACCGCTGTCGGACGCGCCGCGATCAGCGCCCGATGGGCTTCCTGGAGAAACGCATCGCCTGCATTTTCGCGCGCGGCCAGCGCCATGCCGTAGGCCGCAGTGGCGCCGATCAAGGGCGCGCCGCGCACGATCATGGTTGCAATGGCGCGCACCGCGTCGGCGACGGTGTCCAGGCGCACGACTTCGAAACGATGCGGCAGCTTGGTCTGGTCGATGACGAGCACGCCGCGGCCATCCTCGGCGGGGAAAATCGTGCGATAGGGAACGCCGTTAACCTGCATGCCGGGTTGCGCGCCTTTCCGCTGGGGCGTTGAGGCCACTAGCCATCCTGGCGGCGGAGGATCAAGCGCGTTCGCGTACGCGCCGACACGGGCGGACGACGCACGCTTTATTCAGCAGCCGACAGCGCGGCTTCGCCATCATCGTCGTCATCGTCGGCGCTGGGCTCAAACGTCAAAATGTCTCCAGGCTGGCAGGACAGCGCCTTGCACAAGGCATTGAGCGTGGAAAAGCGGATCGCCTTGGCTTTTCCCGTCTTCAGAATGGAGAGATTGGCCAGCGTCACGCCGACGCGCTCGGAGAGATCCGTCAGCGACATGCGCCGGTCCAGCAGAATGCGGTCGAGAGAGACGCGGATCGCCATGGCGATTAAATCGTCAGCTCCTGTTCTTCCCGCATGCGCGCGCCTTCGCGGAACACTTCGGACAGGACAATGAGAATAAGGATCGAGGCCCAGGTGCTGAGGTCGATCTGGATGTTCAACGTGGCTTCCTGGCCTTCAGGCGGTCCGAACGCGGCCAGGAGCGCGCTGGTCAGCGCCACGAGCGCGAACCGCGAGAGTTCGACGACAACCATGGTGATCCAGATGACGCGCAAATGATCGGCGTTCTCCCGGCGAAACGGCTCGCTCGATGTGAATGAGTCGAACAGCTTGCGCAAACGGTGGACGATCACCAGCGCCCCGCCGATGACGACGCCTCCGGCCAGTAGCGCTGGAACAACCACCGGCCAGGTCGCGCCGCCGGGCTCGTCATAGGTCACATTGAAGACGCCGCCGCCGGCGCCGACGCGGATGTCGCCGGTTCCGCCGGTCAGGATTTCCGCGGAGACCGCGCCGTTGGCCACTAGGGCCAGCAACACGCCGTAGGCGGCGGCGCACAGAACCAGGGCCGCCGCAGCGATCCACAAGACGACCCAGATCACCGACAGTCCGAGCCGGAGCCAGGACGCGACCGACCCCTGTCCCAATACGCGCATGCCGCCGCTCCGCCGCGTTTCGACGCCACCGTCACACAACTTTATTGATAATCGATATAGACCAGCGCTCCAACCGTCAAACACATGCCGCCGATGAGCGAAAACCCCGTGCGCCGCGTCTCGCGGCTGGTCGTGGCCAGCCACAATCAGGGCAAGGTCGATGAGATCGCCGCCTTGCTTGGGCCTCTGGGCATCGCCCCGGTCTCGGCCGGCTCGCTCGGGCTCTCCGAGCCGGAGGAGACGGAAGACACGTTTGTCGGCAATGCCGTCTTGAAGGCGGACGCCGCGGCGGCGGAATCCGGCGAGGCGTGCCTGGCGGACGATTCCGGCCTGGCGGTTTCCGCGCTGGGCGGCGCGCCGGGGATCTATTCGGCGCGTTGGGCCGGCGAGCCGCGCGATTTCAATCGCGCCATGCAGCGGGTGTGGGATGAAGTCCAGGCGGCGGGCGCTCAGGATTTGCGGGCGCGCTTCATCTGCGTGCTGGCGCTGAAGCGGCCCGGCGAAGCGGCGGAGATTTTCGAAGGCGCCGTGGAGGGTGTGTTGACCTGGCCGCCGCGCGGCGATCGCGGGTTCGGTTACGATCCCATGTTCACGCCGGACGGTTACGCGATCACTTTCGGAGAAATGGAGCCGGACGAGAAACACCGCATCAGCCACCGCGCGCGGGCGTTTGAAAAACTTGTCGCGTCGCTGAAATGAATGCGCCCGCTTTCGGGGTCTACATCCATTGGCCGTATTGCGCGGCGATCTGCCCGTATTGCGATTTCAATGTCCGCCGCGATCGGGGCGACGATCATTCCGCGCTGATCGATGCGATTGCTGCAGACATCGCCGAACACGGCCGGCGGTTTTCCGCAGGTCCAGCGCGGAGCGTGTTCTTTGGCGGGGGCACGCCGTCACGGCTTTCGGGCGCACAGGTCGACAAGATGCTGCGCGCTGTGGATGCGGCTTTCGGCCTGGCGGCGGATGCGGAAGTTTCGCTGGAGGCCAATCCGGAAGATTGCGCGCGGTTCGCCGAGCACGCGGCTGCGGGCGTCAATCGCTTCTCGCTTGGCGTGCAGGCGCTGGAGGATGCCGCGTTGCGTGCGCTGGGGCGGTTTCATTCCGCGCGCGACGCGCTGTGGGCGATCGATGCGGCCGCGCACTTGGGCGCGCGGGTTTCGGCGGATCTCATCTATGCGCGCGAAGGGCAGACGTTGGACACATGGCGCGCCGAGTTGGTGCGCGCGCTGGCGCTGCCGGTGGAGCATCTTTCGCTTTATCAGCTGACGATCGAGGCGGGCACGCCGTTTGCGCGCGCGGTCGACCGCGGCCGGATGGCGCCGCCAGATGCGGATCAGGCTGCGTCGCTTTATGCGGCAACGCAGGCGCTGTGCGACGACGCGGGGATGCCGGCCTACGAGATTTCCAATCACGCGCGCAGCGCCGCCGCGCAATCGCGGCATAACCTGTTGTATTGGCGCGGGCAGGCCTGGGCCGGCGTTGGTCCTGGTGCGCATGGACGCTTGACGGATGGGGAGACACGTCTTGCGACGAGCGCGCATCGCGGCGTGCGCGCCTATATCGATGCAGTTTCGGCAAACGGCGTTGGATGGGTCGAGCGCGAGACGCTGTCTGCGCAGGCGTTCGCGGATGAGCGCCTGCTGATGGGATTGCGCTTGGGCGAAGGCGTTGCGCGCCGGCCGATCGAAACGTTGCGCGGCGCTGCGTTCGAGGAAACCGTGATGACGCGCTTACGCGATCTCGGATTGTTGTCGTTCGACGCAACCACGTTGCGGCTGACGCCTGCCGGACGGCTGGTGTGCGATCGGGTGATCGCGGAGCTCAGCCGGTTGGCGTCGTAAAGCGGCGCGGCGCGGGATCGGCGGGAACCGGGCCGCTGGCGCGCACCTCCATGATGGCGAGCCCGCGTTGAATCGAGCCGTCGCCACGGAAGCGGAATACGCCGTCGGAGCCCAGGAAGCCTTCCGAGCGCTCCAGCGCGCGACGGTTCACGCCGCGCGCGCCGCCGCCATCGCGCGACAACAACGTGGTCAAAGCGACCGCGTCATAGGCCAGGCTCGAAAGCCGCGTCGGTTCAGTCCCGAAGGTCTGGCGGTAGCGGTTTTCGAAGTCGGTGCGCAGCGACGGGTCGGAGGCGACATACCAGCCGCCGGCGAAGGCGGGCTCGCGCTGGGCGTCGCCGCCGGCCCAGGCGCTGGTGCCCATCAGGCGCACGGCGCGGGTGTTGACGCCGCCGCTGACCAAGGCCGGTCCGATGGCGCGCAGCACCGAGCCGCTTTCCGCGATCAGCACGCCCTGCACCGGGTTGGATCGCTGCGCGGCGGCGATGCGGCCCGCGGCCTGCGCGGCGTCGTTTTCAGTGCGCGGATAAAGCTCAGAAGCAGCGACCGCGACGCCTCGTTGCGCCGCCTGGGCGCGCAGTTCGGCCAAGACGCGCCGGCCGTATTCGTTGTCCGGTCCAAGCATCGCGATGCTGCGAATGCCTTGATCGGCGGCGTAATTGAGGATGCGAGAGACTTCGTCTTCGAGCTGGAAGCTCAGGAGATAGACGCCGTTGCCGCCGACTGTGCGGTCGGATGAGAAGCCGATGACGGGAATGTTTTCGCGGCGCACGACATTGGCTGCGCCCTCGACGCCCTCGCGCATCACCGGGCCGATGATGATGTCGGCGCCGTCGCGCATCAGCGCGTCAGCTGCGGCGGCGGCGTCGGTGGCGTTGCCGCCGGAATCGCGGGGGATCAGGAGCGTGTTGGCGTCGCCGTGATCGAACAGCGCCAGCTCCGCGGCGGCATAGAGCGCGGTGGCGTCCTGCGGCCGGGTGGAGAAGGGCAAAAGCAGGCCCACGCGCACGAGTTGGCGGCCGACCATGAAGGGCGGCGTGACGCCTTCGTTGGTTTGCACGCGGCGGCCGATATCCGGGGGCGGCTGTTCGGCGGGGCCAACGGGTCCAGGCGGCGATGGCGGCGCTGGCGTGGGCGTCGTCGCGCAGGCGGCAAGCAGCGCGGCAACGCTCGCGGCCGCCATGGGCCGCAGGCTTGGCGCGCGCCGCACGCTCAGCGATGATCCCCTAGACTTCATGAGCAGACCCTCACCTCCGCCGGAAAACGCGGGCATCCTTAGGCGCCGCCGCGACGACAGTCCATCTCTGGAAGCGGGCCTTTATGTGGTGGCCACGCCGATCGGCAATCTGCGCGACATCACGTTGCGCGCGCTCGACGTGCTGGGCGGCGCCGACCGCATCTTAGCGGAGGACACGCGGGTCACGCGCAAGCTTCTGAACGCGTACGGGATCGAAGCGCGCGTCTCGACCTATAATGACCACTCCTCAGACACCGACCGCGCCGAGATCTTGGATGCTCTGGCGGCCGGCGAGGCCATCGCGCTGGTGTCGGACGCAGGCACGCCGCTGATCTCCGACCCCGGCTTCAAATTGGTGCGCGCGGCTGTCGAAGCCGGACACAACGTGATGCCCGTGCCGGGCGCGTCGTCTGTGTTGGCTGCACTCAGCGTTGCGGGCCTGCCGAGCAATGAATTCTATTTCGCGGGCTTCCCGCCAAATAAAAGCGCGGCGCGACGCGCGACATTTGAAGACTTGGCGGCGATGCAAGCGACACTGATCTTCTTCGAAACGGGCCCGCGTCTTGCCGACAGCTTGGCGGACATGGCGGCGATCTTTGGCGACCGCGGCGCAGCGGTGGCGCGCGAACTGACGAAACTGTTCGAAGAGGTGCGCCGCGACCGCTTGCCCGACCTGGCCGCGCACTACGCCGCCGCCGGCGCGCCGAAGGGCGAAGTGGTTGTTCTGGTGGCGCCAGGCGAGACCGCTGCGCCGGATGAAGCGGCGATCGATGCGGCGTTGCGCGACGCTTTACAGCGGCTCTCGGTGAAGGATGCGGCGGAGGAGGTCTCCACACTGTTAGGCGTCAGTCGCCGGGACGCGTATGCGCGCGCGCTGGCGATCAAGGGCGGCGGATGAGCCGCGCGCGCCGAGCGGCGGAGCGGCGTGGGCGATGGGCGGAGCTCTACGCCGCGGCCTGGCTCATGGCGAAGGGATACCGGCTCCTGGGGCGGCGGCTACGAACGCCGTTCGGCGAGGTTGATCTCGCCGCGTTCAAGCGGGGCGCCTTGATCATTGTGGAAGTGAAGCAGCGCCGCGACCTGCTGGCGGGGCTGGAGGCCGTGGGGCCGACCCAGCAGGGCCGATTGACGCGGGCGGCGCAGGCGCTCAGCGCGCGCTGGCGGCTGCTTGCCGCGCCGGTTCGCTTTGATGTGATCGTGGTGGGCGCAGGACTGACGCCGCGCCACGTCCGCGGCGCGTGGACGGCCTGATTCCCCATTGACGCGCATTCGGGTGGGGCGCAGCATCCGTCAGCTGCGGGCGGCAGCTTTTACTCACAGGGACACACCATTGAACCACGCCGCACGGCGTGTTGTTCGTTTTGTGTTGCCAATTTGTTCGCCCAGTGTTTTAGTTGCTGCGCACGTTGTGGATAAAGGCGCAGCCCTTGGGCGTGCGCCAAGGGGCGGCGTCATGAGCGACAGCGTCACCACCATCGCATTCTCCGGCCTGGAGGCGCGGCCGGTGGACGTTCAAGTCCAAATCGCTGGGGGCCTTCCGAACATCGTCATCGTGGGCCTGGGCGATAAGGCGGTGAGCGAAAGCCGGGAGCGAGTGCGCGCGGCGTTCGCCAGTCTCGGCCTCGCCATGCCCGCCGGCCGGGTGGTGGTGAACCTGGCGCCGGCGGACCTGCCCAAAGAGGGCTCGCACTATGACCTGCCGATCGCGCTGGCGATGATGGCCGCGATCGGGGCGATGCCGCGGGACGCGCTCGACGGCGTCCTGGCTTTCGGCGAACTTGGTCTCGATGGGGCGCTCGCGGCGACGCCTGGCGTGCTGCCCGCGGCCATGGCGGCGCAGGGCAAGGGGCTGGCGCTGATCTGCCCTGCGGCATGCGGAGCAGAAGCCGCGTGGGGCGGCGGGGAAGTGATCGCCGCGCCATCATTGATCGCTTTGGTCAATCATTTTCGCGGCGGCGGGCAGATTGCGCCGCCGGCGCGCGGCGATCTCGTGGAATCCGGCCCCGCGCCGGACCTGCGGGATGTCAAAGGCCAGGAACAGGCCAAGCGCGCGTTGGAGATCGCGGCCGCGGGCGGTCACAATATCCTGTTCGTCGGGCCGCCGGGCTCCGGCAAATCCATGCTGGCGCAAAGGCTGCCGGGGTTGTTGCCGCCGCTCTCGCCGGCGGAGCTTCTCGAAGTCAGTCAAATCCAGAGCGTGGCGGGCTTGTTGGATCGCGGCCGGCTGACGCGGACGCGGCCGTTCCGCGCGCCGCACCACTCCGCCTCGATGGCGGCGCTGGTTGGCGGCGGTCTGCGCGCGCGGCCCGGCGAAGCCAGTCTGGCGCACGAAGGCGTGTTGTTCCTGGATGAGTTGCCGGAATTTGCGCCCCAAGCGCTCGATGCGCTGCGTCAGCCCCTGGAAACCGGGGACGTGTCGATCGCGCGGGCCAATCACCGCGTGACCTATCCCGCACGCTTTCTGCTCGCGGCGGCGATGAACCCGTGCCGGTGCGGCGGCGGAACGGGAATTGGGGGATGCCGGCGCGGGCCGCGCTGCGCAATCGAATACCAGGCGCGGCTGTCAGGCCCGCTGATCGACCGGATCGATATTCAACTGGACATTCCGCCTGTCACCGCGGCGGATCTGGCGCTGCCGCCGCCCGCGGAGGGCACTGCCGAAGCTGCCTCGCGGGTCGCTGCGGCGCGCGACGCGCAAGGCGGCAGGGCGAGCGAAGCAGGGCTTCGCGAAGGGCTTTTGAATGCGCGGATCGAGGCTGCGGACCTCGATCGGCTGGCGGCGCCGGACGCCGCGGGCGCTGCGCTTCTGTCGCAGGCGGCGGAAAAGATGCCGCTTTCGGCCAGGGCGTTTCACCGGGCGCTGCGGGTGGCGCGCACCATAGCCGATCTCGACGGCGCAACCGGCGTGCGGCGCGTGCACATCGCGGAAGCCTTGAGTCTCAAGAGGCGCTGGCCCGGCGCGGAAACCGGCGAGCAGGCCTTATCCAGGGTCTCTTAACGCCATGGCGGCCAAGATGGGGACATGACCGCCGCCGGCGCTGATCCCCGCGAAGCCGATCTCTTCGAAACCGCGCCTGACGCGATGGCGCATCTCGACGCCGATGGCGGCGTGATCCGAGCCAATGCGGCGTTTCGGAAAATCTTTCGCCATCCGATCACGCCGAAGCGGCCGCCCTGGGGCCGGTTGACGCCGCCGCCGTTTCGCCAGGGGATGCGGCGTTTCGATGCGCCGGCGCCGGACGGGCGCATTTATGAATGGTCGGATCGGCGGCTGGGCGATGGCACGCGCGTGGTGGCGGCGCGGGAGATTACGGATCGGGTGCAGGCGGCTGAAGCCGTGTCGGCGGCGAAGACAAGGTTGTTCGCCACGTTGACGCACGAATTGCGCACGCCGCTGAACGGCGTGTTGGGCATGGCCGGCCTGATCGGACAATCGCGGCTTGACCCAGAAGCGCGCGATCATTTGCGCGCGCTGCGGCGCTCGGGCGAGCACCTGCTCGATCTCATCACGGAGATTCTGGACTATTCGCGCCTGGAAAACGGCCGGCTGGAACTCGATTGCGCGCCGTTTCACGTTGAAGACATGATGCAATCGGTGGCCGAACTTCTGAGCCCGAAGGCGCACGAGAAGGGCATCGAGATCGCCGCCATCATGCGGCCCGGCGCGCCGGAATGGGTGAGCGGCGATGCCGGTCGCGTGCGGCAAATCCTGTTCAATCTCGCGGGCAATGCGGTGAAGTTCACGGACGCTGGCGGCGTGTTGCTCGAAGCCGTGCCGTGCGGGCGCAACCGCGTGCGGCTGAGCGTGCGCGATACGGGACCTGGAATCTCCGCAGACCGCCATGCGGAAATCTTTGAGGAGTTCACGCAGGTCGATGGCTCGATCTCAAGCCGGTATGGCGGCGCGGGGCTGGGGCTTGCGATCGTGCGCCGGCTGGCGGACGCGCTTGGCGGCTCGGCCGGCGTTGAGAGCAAACCGGGCGCGGGCTCGACCTTTTGGGTCGATGTGCCGCTGCCGGAGTCGCAGCATAAGGCAGGCGCTCCAGCGCCGGGCCTCGGCGGGGCGAGGATCCGCATTCTCAGTCACAATGACATGCTTGCCGAGGCGGTTGCGGCGGCGATCGCGGCAGCCGGCGGACAATTCGCGCGCGCTCTGACGCCGGTCGACTGGGCCGATTGCGACGCGCTCTTGCTCGACCACGGCGCTACGCAAAATCTCTCGATCGAAGCGGTGATGCGGATCTCGGAATCGGCGCCGGTCGCCATCGGTTTGACGCCGCAGGAAGAGCGAGAGGCGATTGCGCGGTTCCGCGCCTGCGGCGTGCATCATTACGCGCTGAAGCCGCTGCGCAGCCGCGCCCTGATCGAGCGGCTGCGCATTGCGCTCGGCGCGCAGGCGCCATCGGGTCCGGAGCCGCTCGTCGATGAAGGCGCGCGGACGTCCCAGGCGTTGGCTGGACTGCGGGTGCTGCTGGCGGAAGACAATCCCGTCAACGCGCTCTTGGCGCGGACGGTGCTGGCGCGTGCCGGCGCACAAGTGGACGTGGCGGCCGACGGCGAGGAAGCCGTGCAGGCGGCGACACACACCTTGTATGATCTGATTTTTCTCGATCTGCGCATGCCGCGCGTCGACGGCTTCGCCGCGGCAAAACGGATGCGGGCGTTGCCCGGCGCGCAGGGCCAATGCGCGATCATCGCCCTGACGGCCGATTCCAGTGAAACCGAGCGCGCCCGCGCGCTGGCCTCGGGGATGGACGACTTCATCGAGAAGCCGTTTGACTTGGCGCGGTTGGCGCTGGTCGCGCAACGCTTTATCCAAGGCGCACGGCCTGGTCAGGCCTCGTTCAGCTAGACTTCAGCGGCCGCCCGGGATGGTGTTCGGCGCAGCGCTTTGGAGAGGCCCATGACCGACGCAGCCGAGGCAACCGGCGCTTCTCCGGCCCGAAAATCGACGCTGGCGGCGCTGGCTGTCTATTTCGAGCGCCGGTCGCTGGTCATGCTGGCTTTGGGGTTCGCGGCGGGACTGCCGAACCTCCTGGTGTTCGACACGCTTTCGGCCTGGCTGCGGACGGCGGGCGTGTCGTTGCAGATCATCGGCTTCTTCGCGCTGGCGACGCTTTCGTATTCGCTGAAATTCCTGTGGGCCCCGCTGATCGACCGCAATCGCGTTCCCGGCCTGACCAATCTATTGGGGCATCGCCGCTCGTGGATGCTGGTGTGCCAGGTGGCGATCATTTTCGGCCTGTGGCTGATTTCCGGCGCCAATCCAACGGAGAATTTGGGCTTGGTCGCCGCGTTTGCGGTGCTGGTGGCGTTTACGTCGGCGACGCAGGACATCGTGATCGACGCGTGGCGCATCGAAGCGGTCGGCGAAGATCGTCAGGGCGCGATGGCGGCGGCGTATCAGTGGGGCTATCGCATCGCCATTCTTACCGCCGGCGTGGCGCCGCTCTTCATCGCGTCGCGCGCCAACTGGGGCGTTGCGTACGCTGTCATGGCCGCGCTGATGGTGGTTGGGATTTTGGCGGTGCTGGCGGCGCCGAAAGAAAAGCCGCGGCCGGAAATGCCGCCGCTGATGCCGACAGATATGGCGGCGCAGCCTGCGCCGGAAGCGATCGAGTGGGCTGGGCGCCTGGCGCTGCTGCTCGCCGGCGCGCTGATCTTCGGAACGGGGTTCACCGGTCAGCTGGCGCTGCTTGAAACGCTGTTTGGCGAAGACGCGCTGGCGGGGCTGAAGGCGTTGTGGGATCAGAAGCCGCTGGGCGTTTTCCTGCAAGTTGGGTTTGCGGCGGCGGGCATGGCGCTGATTGTCGGCGCCGCTTTGCCGATTCCTGGGCGCAGAACGCGGCCGGGCGAATATTTCATTCGCTCGTACTGGCATCCGATCAAAGATTTTCTGGTGCGTTTCTCCGGCACGGCCGGGCTGATCCTGGCGATGATCTGCGCCTATCGCCTGAGCGATTTCGTGCTCAACATCATGAACCCGTTTTATCTCGATGTCGGGTTCAGTCTCGAACGCATTGCGGAAGTGCGTAAAGTGTTCGGCGTGATCATGCTGAGCCTGGGCGTCGGCGTGGCGGGCTGGAGCGTGGCGCGGTTTGGGCTGATGCGGTCGCTGATCGCTGGCGCGTTCGCGGGGCCAATCTCGAACCTCATGTTCGCCTGGCTTGCTACGCAAGGGCCTGATTGGCAGGCGTTCGCGGCGTGCATTGCGGTCGACAATGTCACGGCGGGATATTCCGGCACCGTGCTGATCGCGTACATGTCGAGCCTGACGAGTGCGGGCTTCACAGCCACGCAATATGCGTTGTTCTCATCGCTTTACGCGTTGCCGGGAAAGCTGATCGGCGCGCAATCGGGCGGCATCGTGGAGGCCGGCGCGCGCAGCGCCGATGAGGGCGGCGCGCTTAGCCCGTTGCGCGGGTTCTTCAGCGATTTGCCGACGACAGCATTCGCGCGCGCGGCCGATATGGGCGTGGCGCCGGACGCGCTGGGCGCGGGCTATATCGCGTTCTTCATCTATTCGTGCATGATCGGCGTCGTGGGGCTGATCCTGGCGCTGATGATCGCGCGCAAGCAGGCGCGGGCAGCACCCGCCTAGCTAGGCGTTGGCTGCGGCGTCGAACGCGGCAAAGGTCGCGAACGCCACAATGTCGGAGACGGCCGCGCCGAGTGGGGCGATCTGCACGGCCTTATCGAAGCCGAACAGAACCGGCCCGATCACGGTTGCGCCGCCCAGCATCGCCAACAACGACGTCGAAATCGACGCGGAGTGGATCGCCGGCATGATCAGAACGTTGGCGGGCTCCGACAGGCGCGAAAACGGATAGAGCGCGCGCGATTGCGCGGACAGCGCCACGCCAGGATTCATCTCGCCTTCGTATTCGAAATCGATATCCTCGCGGCGATCGAGCAGCGTGACGGCCTCGCGGATTTTTTCGGAACGCTCCATCTCCGGGTTGCCGAAGGTCGAGTGCGAGACGAAGGCGAGGCGCGGATGGGCGCCGAAGCGGCGCACGGCGCGCGCGGCCATCACTGCTATTTCCGCCAATTCGTTGGCGTCGGGGAATTCGGCGATGTTGGTGTCGGCGATGAACGTCGTGCGGCCGCGCGACAACACGATGGACATGCCGATGACGCGTTCGCCGCGCTTGGGATCGAGCGCGATGCGGGCGTCGTTCAGCGCGGTGGCGTAGTTGCGGGTCACGCCGGTGACCATGCCGTCGGCGTCGCCTAACGCCACCATGCAGGCGGCGAAGACATTGCGATCCTGATTCACAAGCCGCTGCGCGTCGCGAAGCAAAAGGCCGAAGCGCTGCTGGCGGCGATAGACGTAGTCCAGATAGTCGGCGTTACGGTGCGATACGCGCGCATTGACGATCTGGAGCGCCGCATCCCGCGGCACGCCGGCCTGGGCCATGTTTTCGCGGATCTGATCCTCGCGGCCGACCAGAATGGATTCGCCGAGGCCCTGTTCCTGAAACGCGTAGGCTGCGCGGATGACTGCGGCCTCTTCGCCTTCGGCGAACACGATGCGCTTCTTGGCGGCGCGGACCGCGCTTTGCACGCTTTGCATCAGCGCGGCGGTTGGATCGAGACGTTGCGCCAGGCGTTCGCGATAGGCCTCCATGTCTGCGATCGGCTTGCGCGCCACGCCGGTATCCATCGCCGCTTGCGCCACATAGGGCGGCACGGTGGAGATCAGCCGCGGATCGAACGGCGCGGGGATGATGTATTCCGCTCCGAACGCGAGCCGCTTGCCGGCATAGGCGGCGGCGACTTCATCGGGCACGTCCTGCTTGGCCAATTCCGCGAGCGCTTTCGCGGCGGCAATCTTCATCTCTTCATTGATGGTGCGTGCGCGCACATCGAGCGCGCCGCGAAAAATGTAGGGAAAGCCCAGAACATTGTTGACCTGGTTGGGATAGTCCGACCGGCCGGTGGCGATGATGGCGTCATCGCGGACAGCGCGGATATCTTCGGGCGTGATTTCCGGATCGGGATTGGCCATGGCGAAGATGATGGGCTTCGGCGCCATCGCCTTCACCATCGCTTGCGACACCGCGCCCTTCACCGACAGTCCCATGAAGCAGTCCGCTCCCTGCATCGCCTCTTCAAGCGTGCGCAGCGGCGTTTCAACAGCGACGGCGGTCTTGAACTGATCCATGCCTTCCTTGCGGCCGCGATAGATCACGCCCTTGGAATCGCAGACGATGATGTTTTCCGCGCGCACGCCGAGCGCCTTGATCAGGCCCACGACCGACAAGCCCGCGGCGCCGGCGCCGTTCATGACGACCTTGAGGCTGTCCATGGTGCGGCCGGTGAGATCGCAGGCGTTCAGCAAGCCCGCGGTGGCGATGATCGCGGTGCCGTGCTGGTCGTCATGAAACACCGGAATGTCGAGCTCATCGCGCAGACGGCTCTCGATGATGAAGCATTCCGGGCTTTTGATGTCTTCGAGATTGATGCCGCCGAAACTGGGCCCGATGTTGCGCACCGTGGAAATCAGTTCTTCGACATCCTGCGTCGTCACCTCGATGTCGATGGAATCGACGTCGGCGAAGCGTTTGAAGAGAACGCTCTTGCCTTCCATCACCGGCTTGGACGCGAGCGCGCCGAGATTGCCGAGGCCCAGGATCGCCGTTCCGTTCGAGATCACGGCGACCATGTTGCCTTTGGACGTGTAATCGTAGGCGAGGTCGGGATCCTTCGCGATCGCCAGCACCGGAACCGCGACGCCCGGCGAATAGGCCAGCGACAGATCGCGCTGCGTCGTCATCGGCTTGGTGGGCGCGACGGAGAGCTTGCCGGGCTGCGGATGACGGTGAAAGGCAAGCGCCTCTTCGTCGGTGAAGGCGCGGATTTCGTCGGACATGGCTCGCTGGCGCAACAGGGTGGAGGAAACCGACGCACCGTAAGCAAAGTCGGCGCGGCTGGGGAGACCCCTTGCGGGCGCGCTCGCGCCGCACCGGCATCGGCGGTACATCCAGGGCGTGGCCGATTCCTCGCACGCCCCCGCCGCTCAGGCGACGCCGTTCATGGCGCAGTACCTGAAGGCCAAGGCCGAGCACCCCGACGCGCTGTTGCTTTTCCGGATGGGCGATTTCTTCGAGCTGTTCTTCGAGGATGCGGAACAGGCGGCCGCAGCACTCGGGATCACGCTCACGCGGCGCGGCCAGCACCAAGGCGACGACATCCCGATGGCGGGGGTGCCGTCGCGTCAGGTCGACTTGTACTTGGCCAAGCTGATCCGCGCCGGGTTCAAGGTCGCGGTCTGCGAGCAGATGGAGGATCCCGCCGAGGCCAAAAAGCGCGGCGCGAAGTCCATTGTGCGGCGCGAAGTGGTGCGCGTGGTCACGCCTGGGACATTGACCGAAGAGAGCCTGCTCGACGCGCGCGCGGGCAATCGGCTGGCGGCGATCGCGTTTGCGGGCGACGGCGCGGCGTTGGCGTGGGCGGATGTTTCGACCGGCGCGTTCGAAACGCGCGCGCTCAGCGGCGAGGCGCTGGCCGACGAGCTTGCCGCGCTGCGGCCGGCGGAAGTGCTGGCGACTGACGCGGATTCCGCGCGTCCGCCGGCGCAGTCTGCACTTTCGGGCAGCGGCGCGGTGCTCACGTTGCGCCCTGCGGCGAAGGCCGATCCCGCGTTTGGGGAGCAGCGCGCGCGGGCGATTTTCGCGGTCGCCGGGTTGGATGCATTCGGCGATTTCACGCAGGCCGAGCGCGCCGCGATGGCGCTGCTGCTCGATTATGTCGAGTTGACCCAGGCCGGGCTGGCGCCGCGGCTTGCGCCGCCCAGGCGGGCCGGCGCGTCAGGGGTCATGGCGATCGATCCCGCAACGCGCGCGGCGCTGGAGATTGATCGATCGACGCGGGGGACGCGGGAGGGCTCCCTGCTCGCGGCGATCGACCGCACGGTCACGGCCGGCGGCGCGCGGTTGTTGGGCGAACGGCTGGCGCGACCGCTGACGGATGTCGGGCGCATTCGGGCGCGGCACGATTCGATCGCGTTTTTGCTCGACGCCCCGGAGCGGCGGGCCGCGATCCAGCAAGAGCTGCGTGCGGGCGGCGATCTGGCGCGCGCGGCGCAACGATTGGCGCTCGGGCGCGGCGGCCCGCGCGATCTGGCCGCGATCCGCGACGGATTGGTGGCGGGCGATCGCGCCGCGGCGCGGTGCGGCGGTTTGCACGCGGTCTGCGCCGAGCTTGAAGCGGCGTGCGCTGCGCTTTCGCTGGCGCATGCGCCCGAGTTGGCCGCGTTGGCGCAGGATCTGTCGCGCGCGCTTTCCGGCGATCTGCCGATCCTGGCGCGCGATGGCGGGTTCATCGCGGTGGGTTTTGATGTCGCGCTCGATGAGCACCGCTCACTGCGCGACGATAGCCGGCGCGTGATCGCGCGGCTGCAGGCCGATTACGCCGCCGCCACGGGCGTCGCGGCGTTGAAACTCAAGCACAATGCGGTGCTCGGCTATCATATCGAAGTGACGGGCAAGCAGGCCGAGGCGCTGTTCTCCGCCGCGGAGCGGTTCATTCACCGCCAGACCACGGCCAACGCCGTGCGCTTCACGACCGCTGAGCTTTCCGAGCTCGACGCGCGGATCGCGCGCGCGGGCGATGCGGCGCTGGCGCGCGAGATGGCGCTGTTTCGCGAGTTCTCGGACCGCATTGGGGCGCAGGCGACATCGCTGCGCGCGGCCGCGGATGCGCTGGCGACCCTCGACGTTGCGGCGTCGATGGCGTCGTGGGCGGACGAGGCGCAGGCGGTCCGGCCGGAGCTGGACGACAGCGTGGCGCTGATCTCGGACGGCGCCCGACACCCCGTCGTGGAGCGGGCGCTACGGGCTGGCGGCGGCGGCTTCACGCCCAACGACATCCGCCTCGACGGCGACGGACAGACCGGACCGCGGCTGCTGCTTGTCACCGGCCCGAACATGGCGGGGAAATCGACCTATCTGCGCCAGACCGCGCTTTTGGCGATCCTGGCGCAGGCTGGCGGGTATGTTCCCGCGCGGCGGCTGAAGCTTGGCGTAGTGGATAGGCTGTTCGCGCGGGTCGGGGCGTCCGACGATCTCGCGCGCGGGCGGTCGACCTTCATGATGGAGATGATCGAAACGGCGGCGATCCTGAATCAGGCCGGGCCGCGGGCCTTGGTCGTGCTCGACGAGATCGGCCGCGGCACCGCTACCTTCGATGGGCTCGCCATCGCCTGGGCGACGGCTGAGCATCTGCATGACGTCAATCGATCACGGGCGATTTTCGCCACCCATTATCACGAACTCACGGTGCTGGCGGACCGTCTGGACGCGACCGCCAACGCGCATCTGCGGGCGAAGGAGTGGAAGGGCGACCTGGTGTTCCTGCATGAGGTCGCGCCAGGGGCGGCGGACCGGTCCTACGGCATCCAGGTCGGCAAGCTCGCCGGGCTGCCGAAGCCGGCGGTGGATCGGGCGCGCGCGGTGTTGGCGCGGCTGGAGGCCGGGCGCGGGCGCGCGGACATCGATGCGCCGTTGCCGCTGTTTGCGGATCAGGCCAACGCGGCCATGGCCAGCGCGGTGGAAGAGGCGCTCGCGGCCGTGGATCCGGACGCGCTGAGCCCCCGGGAAGCGCTGGAGGCGCTTTACCGCTTGAAAGGGCTTATGGGGCGGGCTGATTGAGGCCGGCTGCGTCTTCCAGTTGCGAGCGCGCATCCTGGATCGCAGCGCCGCGGGACATGGCGTCCATGGCGACGGGCAGAGACGAGACCGAAGCCACGTACATCATGTAGGCGCCCAGGCACATGCCCAGAACCAAGCCCAAGATGCCCCACTTGGTGGCGGCAAACCAATAGGCGGACGAGCGTTCGCGCTTGAACTGCGCCCGCAAGAGCCGCTCTTCCAGCATGGGATCAAAGCGGCGAGAATCCAGCGTTTCGCCCACGGGCCTAATTCGATTCTCTTCATCGACCGGCGTCAGCCGAGCCGGCCGCGAATTAGGCGTCCGCATCGATCCGCTCTCCTTTGGTCCTCACGGATGGCGTGACACAATGGATTGCGTCGCCCCGCCAGCCAACATCACCCTGAACGGGAATTTGGGCAAGTTTCCGGCGCGAAAAAAGAGCAGAACTGCGAATGACGGAAGCTTTAGATTCGACGCGCGCCTCAAAGCTCGCCATCTAGGCGGAAATGATCCGTCGCCTTCGTCCCGCGCGCATTGAACATGTGGTTGATGGGGTCAAGCTGCGCGCGCAACTCAGCGCTGCGGCGCTCGAGCATATCGGAGACGACGCGGCGGCCCGGAAGCGGGCGTTAAACCTGTTGCACGGCGCGTTGTTTCGTGGGCGGATGATCGCGCAGGAGCGGCTCGAGGCTGGGGAAAACGGCCTCGCCGTGGCGCGGCTCTTGGCGAAGGTCGCCGACGAGGCGGTGTCGGCGTTGTTCGACTTTGTGACCACGCACGTGTTCCGGTCACGCAATCCCACCGAGGGCGAGCGATTCGCCGTGATTGCAGTGGGCGGCTATGGGCGCGGCGAACTGGCGCCGTCTTCCGACATCGATCTCTTGTTCCTGCGCGCCTACAAGCAGACCGCGTGGACCGAGAGCGTGACCGAATACATGCTCTACATGCTCTGGGACATGGGCCTGAAGGTCGGGCATTCGTCGCGCACGGTCGAGGAATGCCTCAAGCTCTCCAAGGAAGATCATACGATCCAGACCGCGCTTCTGGAGGCGCGGCGCATCTGCGGCGACAAGAGCCTGTTTGAGGATTTGCGCACACGGTTCCGCGCGGACATCACGCCGCAAGCGCACGCCGCGTTCGTCGCGGCCAAGCTCAAGGAGCGCGACGAGCGCCATGCCCGGGCCGGCGCGTCGCGCTACATGGTCGAGCCCAACATCAAGGAAGGCAAAGGCGGCTTGCGCGACCTGCACACGTTGTTCTGGCTGGTGCGCCATCAATACGGTTTTGAAAAACCACACGACTATCTGGAGCACGGCGTCTTCAGCCGGGAAGAGCTGCACGCCTTCACGCGCGCGGCGCAGTTCCTTTGGACGGTGCGCTGCCATCTGCATTTCCTGACCGGGCGCGGCGAGGAACGGCTCAGCTTCGATCTGCAGCCGGAAATGGCCGCGCGGCTCGGCTACGGGCGGCGCGGCGAGCAACAGGGCGTCGAGCGGTTCATGAAGCGCTACTTTCTGGTGGCGCGCGAAGTGGGCGCGTTGACGCGGGTGATTTGCGCCAAGCTTGAAGCCGACCAGGCCAAGCGCGCGCCGGTGGGCCTGGCGCGGCTGTTTCCCGTCGGGCGCAAGCCGGTGGAGACGCTGACGCGCGGCTTTCGCATCGAGAGCGGGCGGCTCGATGTGGAAGACAAGAAAGTGCTTGACGATCCGGTGAATATTTTGCGGCTGTTCGAGATTGCGGAGAACCGTGATCTCGACGTTCAGCCGGCGGTGCTGCGCGAAGTGTCGGCGCGATTGAAACGCGTTTCGCGATCCACGCGCCGCGACCCTGAGGCGATCGCAGCGTTTCTCTCCGTCGCCACGTCGCCGAATAATCCCGCCGGCGGGCTGCGGCTGATGAACGAAGTGGGCGTGCTCGGCCGGTTTCTGCCCGAGTTCGGACGCATCGTGGCGCAGATGCAGTTCAACATGTATCACCACTATACAGTGGACGAACACACGTTGCGCGCCATCGAATACATTTCGGAGATCGAGAACGGCCGGCGCCGGGAAGAGCATCCGCTGGCGACGGAGATCTTTCCAAAGATCATCAATCGGCGCGCGCTCTACATGGCGATGCTGCTGCACGACACGGGCAAGGGCGACGGCGATCAACAGATCGAAGGCGAGAAGTCCGCGCGCGCGGCGTGCGAGCGGCTTGGCCTGCCGCATGAAGAAGTCGATCTCGTGGGCTGGCTGGTGCGTCACCATCTGGAAATGAGCGATGTGGCGCAACGGCGCGACATCGGCGATCCCGCCACCGTGGCGCAGTTCGCGCAGCTTGTCGGCAATCTGGAGCGGCTTCGGCTGCTGCTGGTGCTGACGGTCGCCGACATTCGCGCGGTAGGCCCCGGCGTCTGGAATGGATGGAAGGGCCAATTGCTGCGCGATCTCTACCGGCTGACGGTCGCTGCGCTGTCGGGCGGGGTCACCGGCGAAGACGGCATGCGCGAGCGCCTCGCCAATCGCGCGGAAGAGGTCAAAGGCGCGCTTGTCGAGGCGCTTCCGGCGCCGATGGCGGCGCGACTGGAGGGCTGGTTCGCGTCTTTGGATGACGCGTATTGGCTTTCTTTCGACGCCGATGCGCTGGCCTGGCACGCGCAAGAGGTCGACGCAGCGTCGAAGTCGACGGACCAACCGCACGTCGCCGCACGGCCGCGCGCGGATCGCGGCGTGACGGAGATTCTCGTCACCGGGCCGGACAGGAAGGGCCTGTTCGCGAGCCTGACGGCAGCGCTTGCGGCGGGCGGCGCTGATGTCATGGACGCCCGCGTCAACACCACGACCAAGGGCGCGGTGATCGACGTGTTCGGCGTGCAGACCATCGATGGCCGGCCGTTCGGGATCGACAGTCCCAGCGCGCTGAACCGTCTGCTCGCGGGGCTTGAGCGCGCGGTTGTGAAGGATGCGCCGCCGGTATCCGCGGCAGCGCCAGCGCGCCGCGCGGCGGCGTTCGCCATTGCGCCGTGGGTGCGCATCGACAATGACCTGACGCCGCGCGCAACGGTGGTGGAGGTGTCAGGACGCGATCGGCCCGGATTGCTCTCCGAGCTTGCGGCCACGATCGCAGCGGCCGACCTCTCGATTGAATCCGCGCATATCGGCTCGGTCGGGGAGCGGGCGGCGGATGTGTTCTATGTGCGCGCGCAAGGGGGCGGACAAATCGCGGATGTCATTGCGCTGGAAGCGTTGGAGCGCGGCCTCGAGGCTGTGTTGAAAAAAGGCGAGCCCGAAGCGCCAGCCGATCCTGCGCGGCGCAAGCTGGCGGTCGCGTTCGCTTCAGAGGCGCGCTAGCGGCGTCATGAGCCTTGCCCGCAACACAGCCGTGATCGGCGGATTGACGCTCGTGTCGCGCGTGCTCGGGCTGGCGCGCGATCTGTTGCTGGCCGCGGCGCTGGGCGCGGGCCCGGTCGCGGACGCCTTCTTCGCGGCGTTGCGGTTCCCAAACCTGTTCCGGCGCTTGTTCGCGGAAGGCGCGTTCAGCCAGGCGTTCGTGCCGGTCTACGCCAAGACGCTTCGCGGCGAAGGCGAGGACGCAGCGGATCGTTTAGCGGGCGAAGCGGTCTCGGTGCTGTTGCTGGCGACGACGGTGTTGTCAGCCGCGGCGATTTTCGCGATGCCGTGGATTAATCTGGTGATGTTCGCCGGCTACGCGGACGAACCGGACGCGTTCAACTTTGCGACCTTGCTGACGCAGATCGCCATGCCGTATCTCGTGGCGATGAGCGTGGCGACGCTCTATTCCGGCGTGCTGAATTCACGCGGCGTGTTCTTTGTCGCCGCAGCGGCGCCGATCCTGTTCAATCTCTGCATTCTGGCGGCGCTTTTGCTGTTTCGCGATTCGCCGCGTCAGGCCGCAATTGCTGCGGCGGTCGGGGTTTCGATCTCCGGCGTGCTGCAGGCGGCATGGGTGTATCTGGGCGCACGCAGCCGCGGCGTGCGGACATATTTTCCGGCGCCGAAAATTACGCCTGGCGTGCGCCGCCTGTTTGCGCTCGCTGCGCCGGGCGCGATTGCGGGCGGGGCGCTGCAGATCAATGTGATCGTCAGCCAGGCGCTGGCGTCGTTTGAATCGGGCGCCATCACGTATCTCAATGTCGCTGACCGGCTCTATCAATTGCCGCTCGGCTTGATCGGCATCGCGGTGGGCGTGGCGATGTTGCCGCGCCTGGCGCGCCTGGTGCAGGAAGACGATGCGCCCGGCGCGCGGACAGCGCTTGACGATGCGGTCGCGCTGTCGATGGCGTTCACGTTGCCGGCGGCGGCGGCCATGCTGGCCGCGCCGAATCTCTTGCTGGATGGCTTGTTCACGCGCGGCGCATTCACGGCGCAGGACGCAGAGAACGCCGCGCTGGCGTTGTTTCACTATGGCTGGGGCGTGCCGGCGTTCGTGCTGGCGAAAATTTATGCGCCGGCTTTCTTTGCGCGTGAGGATACGCGCGCGCCGATGCGGTACGCGATCGTGTCCATGGCGCTGAATGTCTTCTTTGGCGCGGCGCTGTTCTTCGGTCTGCGCGCGGCGGGCATGCCGGGGTTTCCTGGCCTTGCGGTGGCGACGAGCGCTGCGGCGTGGGTCAATGTCGCGCTGATGATCCGGTCGCTGATTGCGCGCAAAGCCTATGCGCCAAGCGCTGGCGCGATCTCGCGGCTGGTCCGGCTGCTCGCGGCGTCGGGGCTTCTGTTCGTCGCCTTGGCGGTCGCGCAAGCCAATAGCGGAGCGCTGGCGGCGGCGCTCGGGAACAAGGAGTTCGCAGTTCTCGCGGTGATCCTTGGCGCTGGCGTCTTCTATTTTGCCTGGGCGTTCCTGCTCCGCGCCGTCACCTGGCGGGAGGTGCGCGACAATCTCCTCAAACGCGAACGCGGCCCCGACCGGCCGGACACCTTGCCGACCAGCTTTGACGGCTGATACAAGCCGCGCGGTTGCACGGGATCGATGTTGATGGCCAAGAGCCTTGATTGCGCCGGACGATGGCGCCGCGGGTTGTCTGTCTGACGCCGCGCCGCGAGAGCGGCCGCATTGCTTGCACCCGATCTGGAGCCCACCATGTCCGATAATCCTCCGGCGCCCTATGCCGGCCCAAAGCGCGTGTTCTCAGGCATGCAGCCGACGAGCGGGCTGCATCTGGGAAACTATCTCGGCGCGCTGGTCAAATTTGTCGATCTGCAGAAAGACTTCGACGATTGCATCTATTGCATCGTCGATCAGCACGCGATCACGGCGGAGCTGCAGCCCAATCTTGCGGAGAATACGCGCGATGTCGCGGCCGCCTATCTCGCCGCCGGCGTCGATCCGCGAAAGTCGCTGATCTTCGTGCAATCGGCTGTGCCTGCGCACACCGAGCTGGCGTGGATTTTCAATTGCGTTGCGCGGATGGGCTGGCTGCAGCGCATGACGCAGTTCAAGGACAAGGCGGGCAAGCACGCCGAGCGGTCTTCGGTCGGCTTGTTCACCTATCCCACGCTGATGGCGGCGGACATCCTGGTTTACAAGGCCACGCATGTTCCCGTGGGCGAAGATCAGAAGCAACATCTCGAGCTCAGCCGCGACATCGCGCAGAAGTTCAACAACGACTTCGACGCGGAGGGGTTCTTTCCCTTGCCGGAGCCTTTGATCCAGGGGCCCGGGGCGCGGATCATGAGCCTGCGCGATGGGTCGAAGAAGATGTCGAAGTCCGATCCATCCGATCAATCGCGCATCAATCTCAGCGATGACGCGGATGCGATCGCCAACAAGATCAAGCGCGCGACGACCGATCCGCATCCGCTGCCGGAGACGGTCGAGGGTTTGGCCGGGCGCCCGGAAGTGGAGAACCTGGTCGGCATTTTCGCCGCGGTCACAGGTGTCTCCACAGCGGAGGCGCTCCGCGACTGGGGCGGCAAAGGCTTCGGCGCGTTCAAGCCGGCGCTGGCGGACGCGCTGATCGCCCGGCTTGCTCCCATCGCGGGCGAAATCCGTCGGCTTCGCGCGGATCCCGTGCAAATTGACGCCATCCTGCGCGAGGGCGGCGAAAAGGCGCAGGCGATTGCTGCGCCGATCATGGCTGACGTCCGAAGAATTGTCGGATTTTGGCGCTGAAGCTCGGACAGCTCAGAAGGGGTTCTCCATGCGGGTTTTGATGGCCGCGGGCATTGCTGTGGGCGCAGCGTTCGCCTCCAGCCTCTTTGCGGCTCGCGAAGCCAGCGCGCGGGACTTTCGTCTCGGCGATATCGTCATTGACCAGCCCATCGCGCTGCCGACGGCGCGCGCGGGGGCGTCCACTTCGGTGTTCCTGACCTTCATCAATCATGGCGGCGCAGATCGGTTGATTGCGGCGTCGTCCGTCGCGGCGGAGCGCGCGGAGATCCGGGCCCCCGGCGCTCCGACGGGGGGACTGGCGCTGCCCGCGCACCGGTCCGTTCAGCTGCGGCCTGGCGGGGCGCACATCCTCCTCATCGGGCTGTCGGGCCCGCTGGCGGCAGGCGATGGGGTACCGGTCCGGCTGCAGTTCGAGCGCGCCGGTCTGATCGAGATCGTCGCGACCGTGGAGGCCGCGCCTGCTTGATGCCGGGCAGTCCAGGCTGCAGCGCAACATTGACGCCGCCGTAAGGAGACTGTGCTACATCCTCCCCTCCGGACAGCATCAGGCGGACGCCGACCATGCCCCTCGACGACCGGCTGCGCCGGATCGGCGGCGCCGCGCGGCAATTCGTGTTTGACGTCATCGGCGCTCCGCCCGCGACCGCGGCGGCGGCGCGGCCGCAGCCTTCGGGGGCGCGGAGGGCTCTGCTGCGACGGCTCGCGCGCGGGTCCTGGCTGCTGGCGGGATTTGCGGCGACCCTGGCCGTGCTCTGGGTCGGCGCGGCGCGGCTCTATGCGGAACTGAGCCGGTACGAAGCGCCGAGCGCCGCGCTGGTCGGGGAGCATGCGCAGGGCGACGCCTTCATGGCCGCACTGATCCATTTGCACAGTTTGCGTGCGCGCAGCGCCACCTTGAAGGACGACCGGGCCATGTTCGCCACGACGGCGTTGCGGCGACGCGAGGCGTATTTTCTCGCCGGGGCGGAGACTGCTGCCTCCGCGGCCCTCAACGAGGTTCCGGCGGCACGCGGGGCGCGCAGCGTCGAACTGGCTGACGCGCGGGCGCTGGCGACGAGCACGGCCTTGGATGACCGCGCCAAGCTTGCGGGCGCGCTGATGCGCCTGCAGAGCGCGATCGCCGACGGTCGGGTGACGTTCGATCGCAGCGACGACGCACTGCGGGCGCTGTGCGCCGCAGCGGTCGCGGATCTGGAGTTGCGCGCAGAGGCGCTGGCTGCGGAAACCGGCGCGGGCGACACAACGGAGCGCGCGGAGGCAGGATTTTATAGCGCGCGTGGCGCGGCATATGGCTGGGCGGCGGCGTTGCGCGGGGCTGCCCAGGATACGGAGGACGCGGCGATGGCGGATGGGCTTGGCCCTGCGCTTGCCGCGCTCGACCGTGCGGCGAGCGCCTCTCCGCTGTTTCTGTCCAACGGCAATCCGATGGGCGATGGGCCGCCAAACCACCTCTCGGCGCTGGCGCTGGAGTTGGAGCTGGCCAAGGACGGGATCGCGCGCGCGGCGAGCCTCCCCCCGGCTCGCTTGCCGCCCGCGCCGACATAGGCGACCATCGGCGCCGCATGAGCGCCACGTTCAAGTTCCTGGTGGTTGCAGACGAGAGCCCGGAATTTCCAACCGCGCTGCTCTATGCGGCGCTTCGGGCGCGCGCGACGCGCGCAGGGCTGGTGATCCTTCAGGTCCTGGAGCCGGCTGAGCCCGCCGCATGGGTGTCGGTGGCCGAGGAGATGCGGCGTCAGGCGCAGGAGCAGGCCGAAGCGCGGATGGAGCGCTTCGCCGCCCAAGTCTGGGCGGAGACGAACGTCAACGCCGAGCGGATCATTCGCGAAGGCGAGGTGAAGGCCGAGCTGCGCAAAACCCTTAAGGAAGACGCGGCGATCAAGATCGTGACGCTGGCGGCCGGAGGCGGACCGGGCGGGCCAGGGCCGCTGGTTTCGGCTGTGCTGAAAGGCAGCGCTTTCGACAGCGACCGGGCCGTGCCCGTGGTCGTTGTACCGCACGGCGTGTCGGACGCGCAGATCCGTGCGCTGGCCGATCCGGGCGATCCGCCTTCCGCTGACGGTTGATTGGCGCGCGCCGGCCAACCATTTTCATCTTCTCACAGGTTCTGACCATGTTCATCCAAACCGAAGCCACGCCCAATCCCAACACGTTGAAGTTCCTGCCCGGCCGCGACGTGCTCGGTCAGGGCGGGCGCGAATTTCCCGACGCCGCCTCCGCGGAGGACGCGTCGCTGTTGGCGCGATCCCTGTTCGAGGTGGAGGGCGTGGCGCGGGTCTATTTGGGTTCGGACTTCGTGACCGTCACCAAGGCCGACGACGTGGATTGGCCGGTGCTGAAGCCATTTTTGCTCGGCGCGATCATGGAGCATTTCGTGGCAGGCCTGCCGGTTGTTTCCGAACGCGCGGAAGCGGTCGCCGACGACGCCGCGGACATCGCCTATGAGGGCGAGGCGGCCGAGATCGTGGAGCAAATCCGCGATCTGATCGAGACGCGCATTCGTCCTGCGGTGGCGCGCGACGGCGGCGACATCACGTTCCATTCCTGGGAGCATGATGAGGGTCTGGTGCGTCTCAACATGAAGGGCAGCTGCGCGGGCTGTCCGTCCTCCACGATCACGCTCAAGCAAGGCATCGAGAACATGCTGCGCCACTACGTGCCGGAGGTGAATCGCGTGGAACAGGTTCTGTAGCGGGGGCGACTGCGTGTTGATCTTAGCGATCGACACAGCGCTGAACGCCTGCTCGGTCGCGATCGTGCGCGGCGACGCGGTGCTGGCGCACACATCGGAAGCGATGGATCGCGGCCAGGCCGAGCGCATCGCGCCGATGGCGCGCGACGCGGCGGCGCAGGCGGGCGTTGCGTTTCGCGCGATCGAGCGCATTGCGGTGACGACCGGGCCGGGGTCATTCACGGGCGTACGCGTTGGGCTGGCGTTTGCGCGCGGCCTGGCGCTGGCGCTGAAGGTTCCGTGTGTTGGGATTTCGACGCTGGAGGCGTTGGCGCTGGAGCGCGGCGCGTCCGGCGCGCGGGCGGGATGGGTGTCGACGCCGGGCGCTTCGTATGGAGCGCTTTATCTCGATGGCGATGCACGGGTCGCGCCGCAGCGTTTTGCGTCGTCTGACCTTGGGCGCGCCGCGTTCGCGTCAGCCGCGCAAGACATGGCGATCGCGGTCCGCGGCCCCGGCGCCGACCGCTTTGGCGAGACCGATCGATTTTTCGTCGATGCTGCAATTTCGCCGGATGCGGCGGCGCTTGCGGCGATGTCCGCGCAACGCGATCCGCTGCGGCATCCGCCGGCGCCGCTTTATCTCCGCGCGCCTGACGCACGGCCGGCGGAGGCGCCATGACGGACATCGCGCCCATTGCGCCAGGGGTCGTTCAGGAGCTGGCGGCGCTTCATGCGCATGCGTTTCCGCGCGGCTGGTCGGAAGAGGAAATCTTGGACCTGCTGGCGCGCGGCGCATTCGGGTACTGGGCGAGCCCGCCAGCGCCGGTGGCGTTTGCGCTCGCCTGGGCGCCGGGCGGGGACGCGGAAATCCTGACCTTGGTGACTGCCGAGGCGGCGCGGCGCCGCGGCTGGGGCGGCAAGCTGATGGCGGCGACGATCGCCCATGCCGCTGCGCTCGGCGCAGAGGCGATGGTGCTGGAGGTCGGGGTCGGCAACGGGGCGGCGCGTGCGCTGTATGACGGTCTGGGGTTCCGGGAAATCGGGCGGAGGCCGCGGTATTATGAACGCGGCGGCGCGTCGGAAGACGCCTTGATCATGAAACTGATTCTCAGTCGCACCGCTGCGGAGACGTTCGCGGCGCAGGATTGAGCGTCAATCGCGCAATCGGCTGCGCTTTTTCTCTCATCGTTGGCCCTTTCGGCTCAAAATCCGCGCATGAGACGCTAATATTGGGGGATGGATTCGCGCCCGCCTCGGCGGGCGGCGCTTCCTTCTGGCGCGAGGGTGCGATGGATAGGATGGATAGGATCGAGAAGCTGTGCATCGAAAAGGGCATGCGCATGACCGATCAACGGCGCGTCATCGCGCGGGTCCTGTCGCAGGCCAAAGACCATCCCGATGTGGAGGAGCTGCACCGCCGCGCGGCGGCAGAGGATTCGCACATTTCAATCGCCACGGTGTACCGCACGGTGCGCTTGTTCGAAGAGGCGGGCATTCTGGAGCGTCATGACTTCCGGGACGGGCGTTCACGGTATGAGGAAGTGCCGGACACGCACCATGATCACCTGATCGACATGAAAACCGGCGAGGTCATCGAGTTCGTCGATCCGGAGATCGAGCGCCTGCAGCGCGAGATTGCGCGGCGCCTGGGATACGAATTGGTCGACCACCGGCTGGAGCTTTACGGCGCGCCGCTGGCGAAAGGCGGCAAGTCCGCCAAGGACGGCGCCTGAGGCGAAAGCCTACCCCGAAAGCGGCATTTCTGGTATGGAGTGCGCCCATGGCGTTGACGCGCCCGCGCGGGCGAAAGGCTGAATGACCCAATCCGGAAAAGAAGCAAGCGCAGCGAAGGGGCTCTATATCGAGACTTATGGCTGCCAGATGAACGTGTACGATTCCGAGCGCATGCGCGATCTGCTCGCGCCGTTGGGATATGCGCCAGTGCAATCGCCCTCGGACGCCGACCTCGTGATCCTCAACACGTGCCACATCCGCGAGAAGGCGACCGAGAAGGTGTATTCCGAGGTCGGGCGGTTGCGCGCGCACAAGCAGCAGCGCCAGGCTGCCGGCCGCGACATGACCATCGTCGTCGCAGGATGCGTGGCGCAGGCGCAGGGCGAAGAGATCATGGCGCGCGCGACTGAAGTCGATTTCGCCGTTGGGCCGCAATCCTATCACCGTTTGCCGGAACTGATCGCGCGGACGGCGCGAGAGCGCGGCGAGACTTTGGTTGCGGAATTCACCGCTGAAGAAAAATTCGATGCGCTGCCCGCGCGCGTCGCCGACGGCGTGTGCGCGTTCGTGTCGGTGCAGGAGGGCTGCGACAAGTTCTGCACGTTCTGCGTCGTGCCCTATACGCGCGGCGCGGAATATTCGCGCCCGGTGGAAGAAGTACTCGCCGAAGCGCGCGCCTTGGCCGGGCAAGGCGTGCGCGAGATCACGCTCATCGGTCAGAACGTCAACGCGTATCACGGCGCGGCGAATGGACGATCGGCGCGGCTCGCGGAGCTGATCGACCGTGTGGCGCGCATCGAGGGGATCGCGCGCATTCGTTACACGACCTCGCATCCGCTGGAGATGGATGACGAGCTCATCGCATTGCATGGCGCGGAGCCGAAGCTGATGCCGTTTCTGCATCTGCCGGTGCAATCGGGCTCCGATCGGGTGCTGAAAGCGATGAACCGCAAGCACACGGCGGCGCATTACATCGATGTGGTGCAGAAGCTGCGCGCTGCGCGACCGGACCTTGCGCTCTCGAGCGACTTCATCGTGGGCTTTCCCGGCGAGCGGGATGCGGACTTCGAAGAGACGCTCGCGCTCGTGCGCGCGGTGGGTTTTGCGCAGGCCTATTCCTTCAAATACTCCAGACGTCCGGGGACGCCAGCGGCGAGCCTTGGCGCGCAGGTGAGCGCGGCGCAGATGAATGAGCGTTTGCGCATGCTGCAAGACGCGTTGATTGGCCAGCAGCGCGCATTCAATGCCGCGCAAGTGGGCCAGACGCTGCCGGTTCTTGTGGCCCAGCGCGGACGCAAGCCGGGCCAAGTCCATGGGCGGTCGCCCTATCTGCAGGCCGTGCATTTCGAGGGGCCCGAGTCGCTGATCGGCGCGGTCGTCGCCGTGCGCATCGCGGCCAGCACGCAAAACAGTCTTGCGGGCGAATGGACGCCTGTGCGGGGAGCGGCGGCTTGACCCGTTCTTCTGGAGATTCCTATCCGCTCACGCATCGCGTCGACATCGCCGATGTGGCGCGGGCGCAGGCGGTGATGGGGCCGTTGCATCGGCATTTGGCGCAAGTCCAGGAAGCGTTTCGTCAGGCTGGCGGCGCGCGCGGAACGCCGAGCTACACGGTGCTTGTCGATGGCGAGGGCGGAAATGTCAGTCTGCGCGCGCGCGCCGAGGCGGACACCGATCTTGCCCGCGCAACGCGCATTGTTGAGTCGCTGGTCGAACTTGCGGAGCGCAAAGGCAAGGTGCGCGAAGGCGATGTGCAAGCGGCGATTGCTTTCTCGGAAGAGGGCGAACAACGCACGCCCTTGCATTTGCCGCAGCTCGGCGGATTGACGATCCGCACGCCGCGGCAGCTGCATTATGTGGAAGCGATGCGCGATGAGGCGCTCGATCTCGTGTTCGGTGTTGGACCTGCGGGCACGGGGAAAACGTTTCTGGCGGTCGCGGCAGCGGTGGAAGCGCTGAAATCGGAGCGGGTCGATCGCATTATCGTCACGCGGCCGGCCGTGGAGGCGGGCGAGCGTTTGGGCTATTTGCCCGGAGACCTCGCGGAGAAGGTCGATCCCTATCTGCAGCCGATCTGGGATGCGTTTCGATTCCAGATGGGAGAAGCCGATCTGGCCAATCGCCGCGCGCGCCGACAGATTGAAGTTGCGCCGCTGGCGTTCATGCGCGGTCGCACGCTGACCAATGCATTCGTCATTGTGGATGAAGCGCAGAACGCGACGATCCAGCAAATGCGCATGGTGCTGACGCGGCTTGGAGAAGGCTCGCGCATGGTGGTGACCGGCGATCCTAGCCAATCCGATCTGGATCGGCCGAAGCAATCGGGTCTCGCGCACGCTTTGCGGATATTGCAGAACTTGCCGAGCGTAGAAATTATTCGCTTCGCGGCGCAAGATGTGGTGCGCCATCGCCTGGTGGCGCAAATCATTCAAGCCTACGACCAAGATGACGCACAGCGCGACGACGGCAAGCGAAAAGACGATGCTGCGCCTTGATCTGACGATGGCGGAGCCGCGCTGGTCTGCGCTGGGCGACGCGGAGGCGTTCGCTCTGCGCGTGCTTACGGCGGCAGCCGATATTGAGGGGACTGAGGGCGAGGTGTCGGTGCTGCTCGCCGACGACGCGGCTTTGCGTGCGCTGAATCGGGACTGGCGCGGGAAAGACCGCCCGACAAACGTGTTGTCGTTTCCCTCCGTGATGGCGAGGCAGGGGTTTCTTGGGGACCTGGCGCTGGCGTTTGAAACGGTTGAGGCGGAGGCGACCGCGCAATCCAAACCCTTCTCCGCGCACGCCGCGCACCTGATGGTGCATGGTTTCCTCCATCTTTTGGGTTATGAGCATGATTTGCCGGCGGACGCCGATCGCATGGAGCGGCAGGAGCGCCTCATCCTGGCGCGCCTGGGCGTGGCGGACCCGTATCTGGAGCAGGCCTGAAGGCCGACTGCGACATGACCGATTCTTCTGAGAGCGCTGAACCTCCACAGGAACGCAGGCCTGCATTCTGGCGCCGTCTTGCGCGGCGCATTCGCGGCTCCGGCGCCGCGCAGGCCGTGGAGGATGCGCTGCGCGCCAGCGAAGAGCGTGGAGATTCGATCGGCGTCGCGCAGAAGGATATGATCCTGAAGGCGGCGCGGTTTGACACGTTGCGCGTGGAGGACGTGATGCGCCCGCGCGCGGAAATCGTCGCGCTCGAGGCCAACGCCACATTGGCGGAGGCGGCGCGGATTTTCAGCGAAAGCCAACATTCGCGGCTGCCGATCTTTCGCGAGACGCTGGACGATCCGTGCGGATTTGCGCATGTGCGCGACGTGATGGCGCTGTTGGCGCCGGACGAAGAGGGCGCAACCCGCGCCAAGCCCGGCGATCGCCTGTTGATGCGCATCAAGCGGGACATTTTGTGCGTGCCGCAATCGATGCGGCTCTCGGCTTTGTTTCTGACGATGCAAAGCAGCCGCATCCATCTGGCGCTCGTCATCGATGAGTATGGCGGCACCCACGGCCTGGTCTCCATGGAAGACCTGGTTGAGCAGATTGTCGGCGACATCGACGACGAACACGACGTGGATTCGGAATATGTGCATGCGCGTCCGGGCGGCGCGGTGGATGTCGACGGGCGTGCGGACATCGCGAAAGTCGCGGCGGCTCTGAATGAGGCAGACCTCGACCTGCCCGACCATGAAGACGAGTTCGACACTGCGGCGGGCATGGCCATGGCGCTGGCGGGACGTGTGCCGCAGCGCGGCGAAATCTTGCGCCATCCTTCGGGATTCGACGTGGAAATCGTCGACGCCGATCCGCGCCGGGTCAAGCGCCTGCGCATCAAACCGGCGCCGCAATCGGCGAGCACATCCTCAGGCGCCAACGGCGAGGCCGCTTGACGGCATAGGCGCGGCGGCGCTTCCACAACCGATCCGCCGCACACGATTTGGGGTTCGCATTGGCCGACACAGTACTTGTCGAGGCATCGCAAGGCATTCACGCCATCCTCGCGCGTCAGCCCGCGTGGCGGCGATGCGCCCTTGCGTTCGCCGCGGGCGCGTTGGCGACGGTGGGGCTTGCGCCCTATCACTTCATTCCCGCGTTCGTCGCTGGAGCGGTGATCCTCATTTGGCTTTTGGATGTCGCGTCGGGAAAGCCGCGGCGGCTGCGCGCCGGGTTCGCGGCGGCATGGTGGTTTGGGTTCGGCTACTTTCTCGTTGGGATGCGGTGGCTGCCCGCGGCGTTTGAAGTTGACGCCGAGACGTTCGGCTTGGGCCTCGGGATTGTCGGGCTGTTCACGCTGGCCGGCGGTCTTGCGTTGTTCTGGGGTGCGGCGGGCGCTGCGGCCATTGCGCTTTGGCGCGAAGGGCCACGGCGACTGGCCGCGTTCGCGCTGACCTTCTGGATCGCCGAATTGGCGCGGGAGCGACTGTTCGGCGGCCTGCCCTGGAACCAGCCCGGCTACATCTGGCCAGCGGGCGGCGCCATCTCCCAGAGCGCGTCGCTGTTCGGCATCGATGGGCTCACGCTCTTCACCCTGCTGGGCGCCGCTGCGCCTGCCGTGATCGCGGATCGGGGACTGAATCTGCCGCTGCGCTTCGCCCCTATTGCGTTTGCAGCGCTTGTCTTCGGACTGTCGTGGGGCGCAGGCCGGGAGCGCCTGCGGGCGCCGAGCCTGCCGGAAATCGGCGAGACGCCGATCGTTCGGGTCGCAGATCCCGGGGTCAGCCAGCGCGACAAGTGGGCGCAGGCGCGCGATCAGGAGTGGCTGATGCTGGACCGCTATCTCGCGGTCAGCGGGGGCGCCGAAGACAGCCAGGCGCAGGTGCTGATCTGGCCCGAAGGGGCGATCCCCACCATCAACTTTTTCGTGCTGGAGAACCCGTATTTCCTGCAAGAGCTCGGCGCGGCGCTGGACCAGCGCGCGCTCGTGGTCGGGCTCACGCGCAGGGCCGTGAGCGATACCGGCGTCACGTATTTCAATTCGGCGGCCGTTATTGACGGCGTTGCAGGTCAAGCCCGCGTAGGGCAGGTATACGATAAGAGTCGTCTTGTACCGTTTGGGGAGTTTATACCACTTTGGACGCTTTTCAGCGACCTCAACCTTGCGCCGCTGCAAAGGATCGGGGCGGGCTTCACCCCTGGAGGGCCGCCAACGCGCATCATTATACCAGATGCGCCGCCGGCCGCGGTGCTGATATGCTACGAGGCGATTTTTCCGAACTTCGTTCCGCGCGGCGCGGAACGACCTGGCTGGATCATTGCTTTGTCCAACGACGCCTGGTTTGGCGGCGGGGTCGGCCCGGCGCAGCACGACAACCAGGCGCGATACCGGACGATCGAAGAAGGGCTGCCCATGGCGCGCGCCGCATCCGGCGGATGGTCGTCTATTGTCGATGCCTATGGGCGATCGGTGCGGCGCAGCCCGCCCAGCGGAGGCGCAGCGGAAGCGCTGTTGCCGCCTGCCCTAGCGGAAACACCCTTCGCGAAATGGGGGTATTTTGTATTGATGGCCCTCGGCGGCGCCGTAACAGCTCTGCTCTTGGGGCCAAGAATATCAATAAAAGGACGTGCGGGGCATGAATGACGAACGAACGGCCACGGAGGTCGACCGCAGAATAGGCCAAAGGGTGCGGATGCGCCGGCTTGAGCTGGGCATGAGCCAGGAGCGCCTCGCGGAGCTTTTGGGCGTCACGTTCCAGCAGGTCCAGAAATACGAGAAGGGGGTCAATCGGATCGCCGCCAGCCGCCTGTTTTTCATCGCGGATTCTCTTGCCGTGCCGATCAGCCATTTTTACGAGGGCGTGGCCTCGCGCCGCTCGGCCGCAGCGGGCGTGGCGGAATCGGAGTCAGACCGCTTCATTTACGATACGATCTCCACGCCGGAAGGGCTGCAGCTGGTCACGCTGTTCTCCCACGTCAAGAATGCGCGGATGCGCCGCCGGATCGTCGATCTGGTGCGGGCGGTCGCTGACGAAGACAGCGCCAAGGCAGCCGAGGGCGGAGAAGAATAGCGGCCCGCGGATTGCTCTGGGGCGTAGCGGCGGGGTAGGACCCCGGATCACGCCAGAACAGGAGCGCCGCTTTTGGCCCGCAAATCGTACGTCTTCACCAGCGAAAGCGTCTCGGAAGGCCACCCCGACAAGGTTGCGGACCGGATATCCGATACCGTGGTCGACGCGTTCCTTGGCGCAGAGCCGGAAGCGCGCGTGGCGTGCGAAACGCTTGTGACGACCAATCGAATTGTGCTGGCCGGCGAGGTGCGCGCGCAAGACAGCCTGATGCGCGGTCTGATCGAGGGCCTGGAAGACAAAGTGCGCAATGCGGTGCGCGACATCGGCTACGCGCAAAAAGGCTTCCACTGGGCCAACGCGCATTATGAATGCCACTTGCATGCGCAATCCGACGACATCGCCATGGGCGTTGACGCCTCCGGCGAGAAAGACGAAGGCGCGGGCGATCAGGGGATCATGTTCGGCTATGCGACGGATGAAACGCCGGAGCTGATGCCGGCGCCCTTGCAGTATTCGCACAATATTCTGCATCGGCTGGCGCTGTTGCGGCACGACGGCACGCTGAAAGAGCTGGAGCCGGACGCGAAGAGCCAGGTGACGCTGCTCTACGAAAACGGCGTGCCCAAGCACGTGATGAAAATCCTCATCTCGCATCAGCATCGCGATGGGTTGAAGCCGGCCGACGTGCAGTCCCTCGTCGAACCGCATGTCCGTGCGCTGTTTCCCGAAGGCCTCGTAGACGACCGCACCGAATGGCTGGTGAATCCCACCGGCAATTTCGTGATCGGCGGGCCGGACGGCGATGCAGGCCTGACGGGCCGGAAAATCATTGTCGATACGTATGGCGGGGCGGCGCCGCACGGCGGCGGCGCGTTCTCCGGCAAAGACCCGACGAAGGTCGACCGCTCGGCGGCTTATGCGTGCCGCTATCTGGCGAAAAACGTGGTCGCCTCCGGCGCGGCGAAGAAGTGCACGATCCAGATTTCGTACGCGATCGGTGTGGCGAAGCCGCTGTCATTCTATGTCGATCTGCACGGCACCGGCGAAGTCGATCCCGCGAAGCTGGAATCATTGTTGCCCGAGATGATCGGCGGGTGCACGCCGCGCGCCATCCGCACGCATCTTGGTCTGAACCGTCCGATCTATGCGCGCACATCGGCCTATGGCCATTTCGGGCGCACGCCGGACAATGAAGGCGGTTTCTCCTGGGAAAAGACGGATATCGCGGACGACATTCGCCGCGCCATCTAGGCTTGCAGACTGGAGGAGCGCGCGTGTCCCGATCGCTTGGTCTCCCTCCAGAGGTCGTCGCCTATCTCGCAAGCGCCAATCGGGCGGAGCATCCCGCACAAGTGCGTTGTCGCGCGGAGACGGAGACGCTTGGCGGCGTTGCGCGCATGCAGATCAGCGCGGAACAGGGTGCGTTTCTGCAATTCCTGCTGCGCATGCTGAACGCGCGTCGCGTTGTGGAAGTCGGCGTGTTTACCGGCTATTCGGCGCTGACGATGGCGTTGACCTTGAGGGCGCAGCACGGGGGCGATGCGCGACTTCTGGCGTGCGACGTATCCGAGGAATGGACGTCGAAAGCGCGCTCGTATTGGCGCGAGGCGGGCGTTGAGGACGTCATCGATCTGAAGGTGCGCCCTGCGATCGAAACGCTTGAAGCGCGCATCGCCGCGGGCGAGGCCGGCGCGTACGACTTCGCCTTCATCGACGCGGACAAGACATCCTATGCCGCCTATTACGAGGCGTGCCTGACGCTGTTGCGCCCTGGCGGCGTCATGGCGTTTGACAATGTGTTGTGGTCTGGCGCCGTGGCGGATCCGGCAAAGACTGATGCAGATACCGTTGCGTTGCGCGGGGTTGCAGAAAAAGCGAAGGCGGACGCGCGCGTGGATTGCGCGATCACGGGCATCGGCGATGGGGTGTTGTTGTGCCTGAAGCGGTGATCAGTGCGCGGTGAGATCAGCCGCGATCGTTGGCGCGGAGAAGATCCCGACATAGGCCGCCCAGCGCGCGTCTTCGGTTGATTGCGATTCGACATAGGCGCGGACGACATCTTCGCCGGATACGTAATTGATCACGTAAGAGCGGTAGGCCTGCGCGAACTGCAGGGACTTTTCCGCTTCTTCGCGCGTGACCAGGCGGTAGCGCTGCAACAGGTCCACGGCCTCGGCGTGCGTGATTTCGCCATCGAGAAACATCGCGTTGATCGTGAGCCCTGCGCCGCGCAGGTCTGCGGTCGCTTCGCGATAGGCGTCGAAAGCGGGCGCGGTCTGCGGGTCGAGACCGGCGAGCGGATAGAGCGTCTGGCGTTCGAACGCCGCGCGCTGATCGCCTGGGAAGGCCAGTTCAATGCCGAATTCGGCGCCGCCTTCGTTCAAGGGCGCCTGCGGCGCGTACAGGGGGAGGATCGAAAACTCTACCCAGCCGCGCTCACGATACATGCGCTCAGCCAACATCGCTTGCACGTGGTGGCCCGGATAGCCCTCGTGGCATCCCAAGGTGACGGCGCTCGAGATATAGGTGGGCAAATCCGTGTTGATCTGGATGAGGCTTTCGGCGTTGCCCTGATACCAATTGTAGGCGCCCCAGGGCTCATCGCGCACCAATTCCATGCGGAAGGTTTCGTTGTCCGGCAAATTCATGTGCGCAAGCGTTCGGCGTCGGCACTCGGCGATCGCGGCGTCCATGACAGGGCGAACGCGATCAGGCGGCACGCGGTAGCGATCGCGAAACGCTTGGGCGCGGGCTTGCAGCGGGCCGTCTCCGGGCAACAGAGCCTCGATGCGCGCGAGCGCTTCATCATAATGCGCCAAAGGCTGAAGATTCGGGCGCAGCGCGAAGAGCCGCTCGGCCTCATCAGCAAAGGGAATGCGCGCGCCCTCGATCATGTCTAAGCGAAACCGCGCAGTGACCAGGCTTGCGGCGAGGAAGCGCCGACGGCGCGCATTGTCGGCGGTCAAGCCCGCATCCGGCAGCGCAGCGAGTTGGCGGGATAGCGCGTCGGCGCCTGCCTTCAGTTCTTCCGTGGCCCGCGGATCGGCTTCGGCCTGCGCTTTCCATTCCGCCGGACCATAATAGGCGTCGACATAGCCTGCCTCGTGCGTCCCGATCTCAAGCGACAGGCGGACGAAATCCTCTGCGATGGCGTTGAGCGTTGGCGGCGGCGCAGGCGGCGAGGAGGCGCAGGCGACAATAAAAAGCGCAACGCACAGAATCGCCAATTGCATGCTCATTCTCCTGTCGCGGCGCAGTGGAGACCGTTGATTGCGCTCAGCGCGTCCGGGCGCGCGCAGCGAAAAAGTCCGCGGTCTCATAGAGAGCCTCCGCGACGATAAAGATCAACGGCCACAGCAGAATCAGCGTGCCGAATGAGCCCCATGCGAATAGAGAGAAGAGCTGGAACACGCAGACGACGACGACGCCGAGCGCGCCCATGCGCAGAACCTGGCAGAGCCGCGCGGCCGGCGTGAAACGCCCTTCGCCGGCGTGCTCCAAGTCCAGTGCGAATTTCACGCTGATCGGCAGGCCCACGGAATAGGCGAAGACGTGCCAGGCGAGGAACGCGTCTGCGCCTTCAAGGGCTCGTGCAAAGTCCTGATACGGAGCGAGTTGGGGTATTCCCAGTATCGCGCCCAGATAGATCGGCAGCACGATCGCAATGCGCGGCATTGTTCGCCCCGTCTGACAGGCGGCGGCGGCGCGCCCCGGCCGATTGCATCTGCTCTAGCACGGCGCTAGACCGCGCGCTTCGGATAAAGGTTGAGAAGGACATCCGCCCATGGCCCGCAAGAAGATCGCCCTCATCGGCTCCGGCATGATCGGGGGCACGCTTGCGCATATCGCCGCCCGCGAGGAGCTGGGCGATGTGGTCATGTTCGATATCGCCGAGGGGCTGCCGCAGGGCAAATCCCTGGACATCGCGGAGGCGTCGCCCGTGTTCGGCAAGGACAGCGCCTTGAAGGGCGCGAACGATTATGCCGGCATTGCGGGGGCGGATGTGTGCATCGTCACCGCGGGCGTGCCGCGCAAGCCCGGCATGAGCCGTGACGATCTCCTCGGCATCAATCTGAAAGTGATGAAGGCTGTCGGCGACGGCATCGCGCAGCATGCGCCGAATGCATTCGTCATCTGCGTGACCAATCCGCTGGACGCCATGGTGTGGGCGCTGCGGCAATTCTCGAAGCTGCCGCACAACAAGGTTGTCGGCATGGCGGGCGTGCTCGACAGCGCACGGTTCCGTTTCTTCCTGGCCGAAGAGTTCAAGGTTTCGGTGGAGGACGTGACGGCCTTCGTGCTGGGCGGGCATGGCGACACGATGGTGCCGTCGGTGCGCTATTCGACGGTGGCGGGGATTCCATTGCCGGACCTCGTCAAGATGGGCTGGACCAGCCAAGAAAAGCTCGACCAGATCGTGCAACGCACGCGCGACGGCGGCGCGGAAGTGGTCAATCTGTTGAAGACGGGCTCGGCGTTCTATGCGCCGGCGGAAAGCGCGATTGCGATGGCGACGTCGTATCTGCGCGACAAGAAGCGCGTGCTGCCGTGTGCGGCGCATCTGTCAGGACAATATGGCTTGAACGACATCTATGTCGGCGTGCCGGTGGTGATCGGCGCCGGCGGCGTGGAGCGCGTGGTGGAGATCGAATTGTCGCCGGAAGAGCGCGCGATGTTCGAGAATTCGGTCAACGCCGTGAAGGGCCTCGTTGAGGCGTGCAAGCAGATTGATCCCAGCGTGGGGTGAAGCCTGCGAAGCGTTTCGCTGAGAGAAAATTCATGCGCGAACTCGGCCCTACCCTTGAAACTGATCGCCTGATCCTGCGCCCGCCGCGGCATGAGGATTTTCCCGCGTTTGCCGCATTTGCGGCCGACGAACGCGTGATGCGGTTTCTTGGCGGCGTGGCGCCGAGCGGGGACGCGGTTTGGCGCGGCATGGCGGAACTCGCGGGATCGTGGGCGCTGCTCGGTTTTGGAATGTTTTCCGTCTTTGAAAAGGACAGCGGGCGTTGGGTCGGCCGGCTCGGGCCCTGGCGGCCGGCGGGCGCAGACGGCGCTTGGCCCGGCAAGGAGGTTGGCTGGGGCCTGATCGCGGACGCGCAAGGCAAAGGCTATGCGACCGAGGGCGCGGCGGCGACCATGGATTGGGCGTTCGATCAGCTCGGCTGGGATGAGATCATCCATTGCATCGAGCCGCGGAATGCGCCGTCGATCGCGGTGGCGCAGCGCTTGGGGGCGCAGCATTTGCGTGATGCTGTGCTTCCGGCGCCGATCAATGTCACCGTGCAATGCTGGGGTCAGACGCGCGAGCAGTGGCGCGCGCGGCGTTAGAACTTCGCGCCGACGGCGCGGCACAAGAACCCCATGACCGGCGCGGCGTCTGCGTAGGCTTTGGCGACGGTTTTGGCGAACGCTGCGTCGCCTGCGTCGGCCTCATTGCTTTCCTGCATCACAAAAAAGCTCTTCAGCTTGATGTCCTCGATCAGCGCATGTTCGGGATCGAAACCGCGCGGCGCTTTGGTCAGCTTGTCTTCATCTGAGATCGCGCCGAACGCGCGCTTGATGCTGGCGGCGTCGCGCGCTTTCTTCCAGTCGGCCGGCTTGTTGGCGATGGCCTGTCGGATTTGCAGCAGCGCAGCGGGCTCGGGCATCCACATGCCGCCGCCGAACATCACGCGGCCCGGCTCCAGGTGCAGATAATAACCGGGCGCGTGCACATCCTTGCCGCCGTCATGGCGGAAATGCGCGCTGGCGTGGGTCTTGTAGGGCGTCTTGTCCTTGGAGAAGCGCGTGTCGCGATAAATGCGGAACATGGATCCGCCATTTGGGCGCGGATCGCAGATGAAGTGCGGGCTGGTCTTCTCCACCAGCGGCGCGGGGGCGGCGATGAAGTCCTGCATGGGCGCGACAACACTTGTCTTGTAGCGATCCTTGTTGGCTTCAAACCAGTCGCGGTCGTCGTTCTTCTTCAAGTCGCGGAAGAACTTGAAGAAGCCCTTCGAAAATCCTTGAAACGCCATCGCAAGCCCCTGGCCCTGTCGAAATGCGGCGCGCTCGCGCGTCTTCAGGATAGGATGCGTTTTCGGAGGAAGCGATGCTGAAAGCATGGATTGCGGCTGCCGCGGTGGCTGCGGCGGCGTGGAGCGGGGCGGCGTTCGCGCAAAACGCGCCAACGGTCTCCACGTTGGACGATGCGGCGTGGCTGGCTGGGCGCTGGATCGGCGAGGGCCTGGGCGGGACGGTGGAGGAAACCTGGGCGCCGCCGATGGGCGGACAGATGGTCGGTCATTTCCGTCTGATGCGCGAGGGCGCGCCGGTGTTCTACGAGATCATGCTCATGGAGGTGGTGGAGGGCGGCGTGCAGATGCGCGTGAAGCACTTCAATCCCGACTTCGTCAGTTGGGAGGAGAAAGACGGCTGGCATGCGTTCGCGCCCGCCGGCGCGGATGAAGATGCGCTTCGGTTCCAAGGTCTGACGCTGCGCCGCTTGGACGATCAAACGGCCGAATTCATCGTGACGCTCCGCTATCCCGACGGCGTGCGCGACGAGACGCTACGGATGCGCCGCGCGCCGCTATAAGACGTCTCAATGATCGATCTCAACGCCCTTCCCCGCCTGGAGACGGACCGGCTGATCCTCCGCGGCTGGCGGCGCGAGGACGCGCCGGCGTTCGCGGCGATGATGGCTGAGCGGGAAGTCGCGCAATACATCACGGTGGATCAGCGACCACAGGACGCGGTCGGCGCATGGCGGATCTTGGCGATGATCGTCGGCCACTGGGCGCTGCGCGGCTATGGGCTCTTTGCGGTGGAGGAAAAGGCGAGCGGCGCGTTCGTCGGCCGGGTCGGGGCCTGGAATCCGGAGGGCTGGGTCGGGTTCGAGATCGGTTGGGCGTTGGCGCGGCCGCATTGGGGCAAGGGCTACGCGGTCGAGGCCGCGCGCGCCGCCGGCGATTGGGCGATGGAGACGTTCAATCTTTCGGAGATCGTGAGCCTCATCCATGTCGACAATCTGCGCTCGCAGAACGTGGCGCGCCGGCTCGGGGAGACGCCGGGCAAGGCGACGCTGCATGTCGGCATGCCGCATACGATCTGGCGCGCCAGTCGCGCCCAGTGGCAAGCCGCGCGCTAGCTTTTCCAGGACCGCTCTAGAACCACCCTGCCGCTTTCAGAGGCCGCACGTTTGGCCGGCTGACGGGCGCGGCGACGCCGTTAGCCAATTCCAGCGCGACGCGGCCGTTGTCGCGGCGCACGCCCTGCACCGCGCTTTTCGCCACCCACCAGGAGCGATGGGTTTGCGCGCCCTCCATGCCGTCCAACTCGGCCATGGCGTCGGCCAGGCGCATGAGGATCAGGTCCTGTCCCTTCGAGGTGTGAAGACGGAGATAATGGTCTTCCGCCTGAACCGCGTAGAGCACGGCGCCTTTCAGTTTTGCGGGCAGGCGATCGAGAAAACGCACGGTCGTCGGGACGCCGGCCGGCGGCGCGTGGGTGACCGCCCCAGGGCGGTTTACGAGGACCATGATCGCGGTCATCGCAGCGGAGACGACAACCACGCTGGGCGCATATCCAGGCAGCGTCTGTGGGCGCGGCGCGCCGGCGAACACCCAGCCGGTATAGGCCCAGATGAAGATCGTTCCTGGGATCGTCAGGCCCAGCGTGATCATCGCCCATAGCGCCCAGGGGTTTCCCGTCGCGCGGCGCGCGAGCAAGGCGGCCGCCCACCCGAACGCGGAGCCGATCACCATGACGCTGACCCAGTAAAACAGACGCTGTCCCAACGGCGCGGCGCCGGTGCCGAGCGCGCCGATAAGCGCCATGAACACGCCGGCCGCGACGCCGATCGCTGTGTTTCGCGCCACGATTGGCCAGATCCCCGCCGCCATTGGCGAAGCGCGAACGGATTCCGCAGTCCTTTCGCGAAGCGGAGCGGCGGGTTCGCGCAGTTCAGGTGGCATCGCGCGCCACCATGACGCTGATCGGCGAGGCGATGCAATTCAAGGGAGCGCCCGCATGATCCAAGCTTCGTCCCAATCCCCTCTGGCGTTGGCGAGACGCCTGATCTGGCCTGCCATCGCCGTCGCGTTGCTGGTTGGCCTTGCGCCGGTTGCGCCAGCGATCGTCTCGGCCGCGGGCGCGGGGGCGCTGCACGCGCCGAACTTCGCGCTCATCGCCGATGAGCCGGCCGTACTCCAGGTGCACATCCTGGCCGCGGCGACGGCCTTTCTGATCGGGCTCGTCATCCTGTTCCAGCGCAAGGGCACGGCGTTCCATCGCAGCTTCGGCTGGGCCTGGGTGACGGCCATGGGCGCCACGGCGGTTTCCAGCCTGTTCATGACCGGTCTGAATGGCGGCTTCTACAGCGTCATCCATCTGCTCTCCGGCTGGGTGATCGTGGCGTTGCCCATCGGCGTGTGGGCCATCCGGCGCCGCAATGTGGGGCTGCACAAGCGCATGATGACGGGTCTGTTCGTCGGCGGCCTGGTGGTTGCGGGGGCGTTCACGTTCGTTCCCGGGCGTCTCATGTGGACTGTTTTTTTCGGCTGAAGCGGCGCTGTTGCGCCATCGTCGCAAAGCGTCTGTAAGCCCAGGACAGACGCGGAGGGATACGGCGATGCGCACCTGGACAACACTTCTTGCGGCCTTGGCGTTGGCGGCGTGCGCGGCGACTTCGGCGCCGCCGCCGGCGGATGTGGCGCCGCGCGACCCGGCCGAGGCGCTGGCGGATTCCTTTGCGCCGCTCATCCCAGGATTGCCCACCGCGCCTGCAGGGCCCGCGCTGCCGTCGTCGCAAGCCGTGCTCAGCGAGATCGCGTTTGGATCGTGCCACACAGCCGAGCGCGCGATGCCGATCTTGACCGCCATCGTCTCCGACCGTCCGGATCTGTTGGTCTATATGGGCGATAATGTGTACGGCGACGCGCGCGCGGGAGACATGAGCCTTCCTGAATTGCGCACGCAGTACGCGTTGCTGTCTGGCCGCAGCGAGTTTCAGGCGATGCGCGCGGCGATCCCCATGCTCGCAACCTGGGACGACCACGATTACGGCCTCAACGACGCAGGCGGCGATTTCTCGGGCAAGGCGTGGTCGAAGCGCATCTTCGAGACCTATTGGGGCACGGGCGCACGCACGCAATCTCGTGACGGCATCTATGATTCCCACGTGTTCGGTCCGGATGGGCAGCGGGTGCAGATCATTCTGCTGGACACGCGCTATGCGCGGACACGGCTGACAACTTTGCCTGAGCGCGCGCCCGACGGCCCCTATGATCAAAGCGCTGATCCCAATCAGCGCATGCTGTCGGATGCGCAATGGTCTTGGCTTGAGCAGACGCTGCGCGAACCGGCCGATCTTCGCTTCATCGTCTCGTCCATTCAGGTGCTGGCGGACGGGCATCATTACGAGGCTTGGCACACGATGCCGATCGAGCAGGGACGGCTCTATGACGTCGTGCGCCGCTCCGGCGCGCGCGGCGTGACGTTCGTCTCCGGCGATCGTCATATCGCCGGCCTTTATCGGCAGAACGGGGTGCTGGGGTACCCAGCCTATGAGATGACGACCTCTTCGCTGAACTTGAGTTTCCGCGATGTCAGCGAGGAGCGGTCCTCCAATCAAATCGGGGACATGTATGCGCCGGTGAATTATGGCGTCGCGGACATTGATTGGAGCGCCCGTACAGTGACGTTCCGGATCAAGGACATCAACGGCCAACCGGTGCGCGAGCAAGCGATCGGCTTTGCGGAGCTTGGCCTCTAGCCGCGCCCCGGGGCGCTCTTTCGCAGCCCGACGGCGCAGGCTAACGCGGCGCCCGGATGACATCCCTTCGCAACGTCTCCGCGCTGATCGCGGCGGTGACGATCCTGCAGCTCGGCCAGGGCCTGCTTGGGTCGCACATGCCGCTGGCGTTTGTCGCGCAAGGCGCGCCGCGGCCGCTGTTTGGCGTGGTGGCGGCGGCGTATTCCGCCGGATTCATGCTGGGCGCTGCCGTGGCCACGCTGATGCTCTCGCGCGTGGGCCATATCCGCGTCTTTGCAGCGTGTGCGGCGATCCTGTCGGTTTCGATCCTTGGTCTGCACGGCGTCAGCGATGTGTGGGGATGGTCGTTCGTGCGCTTCATCGCCGGCGCGGTCGTGGCGTTGATGTTCGCAGCGGCGGAAAGCTGGATGAGCGGATCGCTGTCGAAAACCGAACGCGGCGGGATCGTCGGCGTGTACATGGTCTGCACGAAAATCGCCTTGGCGCTTGGGCCGTTTCTTGTGTTCGGCGCTTCGGTTGCAGCCCCAGAGCCATGGATGCTGGCGGCGGCGCTCGCGTCGCTGGCGATGGTGCCGGTGTGCATGACCAGCGTCGCGCAGCCGGCGCCGCCCAAGGCGCTGCCCTTGGCGTTGATCGAACAGTTTCAAATCGCGCCGGCCGCCGTCATCGCCTGTTTTGGCGCGGGCCTCGTGAATGCGGGGGTCTTGGCGTATGCGCCGCTGTTTGCCTCCGATCATTATGGCGCCGCGCACGCGACCAGTTTCTATGCCGCGGGGTGGTTTGGATCGCTGGTGCTGCAATGGCCGGCAGGACGCGTCTCTGATTTGATGGATCGGCGCATCGTGATTGCGGCGCTGACCGCGCTGTCGAGCGCTGCGGCCATCGCTTTGGCGATGTTTGGCGCACAAGCAACGCCGTGGCTCGGCATGGCGTTGTTCGCGCTCTGGGGCGCGGGCGCGTTGTCGTTCTATGGCATCGCGGTGGCGCATATGGCGGACCGCGCCCAACCGGGCGTGATTGCGCAGGCGACATCGGGATTGTTGTTCATCTGGGCCCTGGGATCGGTGATCGGGCCTTTGGCGCAAGCGCCGTTTGTGCACTTCTTTGGTTCGGGCGGCGCGTTCTGGTTTGCCGGCGCGGCTGCAATTGCGCTCACGCTGGCAATGTTCTGGCGCGGCGCGCAGCGCCCAGCGCCGACCAGCGACGAAAAGGAACGCTTCTCCAATCAGCCCGCGACCAGCGTCGCGGCGGGCGAAATTGCGTACGGCGAGGCGCGTGACACGCCGCCCGGCGTGGTTGAAGCGCGCTAGCGCGTCACACGCCGTCCAGTGCTTGAGCGAGATCCGCAATCAGGTCATCGGGGTTTTCAACGCCGATGGAAATGCGAATGAGCGACGGCGTGATGGCGAAGCGTTTCAGCTCTTCTTCGCTCATCCCGGAATGAGTCATTGCCGCGGGATGGGAGGCCAGCGTTTCAGTGCCGCCGAGTGAAACTGCAAGCTTGATCACGCGCAGACGATCGAGCAGGCGAAACGCCGCGGCTTCGCCGCCTTTGACTTCGAAGGAGAAGGTCGAGCCCGCGCTTTTGTTCTGCCGTTTGTGAATTTCATGGTCAGGGTGCGTCTCCGGCAGAAAGTCCAGGTACCAGACATTTTCGATCTTCGGGTGTTCTGCGAGGAAGGCCGCCACTTTCGCGGCGCCCGCGGCGCCGGCGTCCATGCGCAGCTTCAAGGTCTCCAGCGAACGCAATAACAGCCATGCCGTGTGCGGATCGCACATGGTGCCGAGCGTGGAGCGCATGCGCCGCACCGGCGCCAGCATCTCCTTCGCGCCCGAGACGCCGCCGGCAATCAGATCGGAATGCCCGCCGACATATTTCGTCAACGACGTCACCACGAGGTCGGCGCCGCATTGAAGAGGCGTGGAAAAGATCGGGCCGAGCATGGTGTTGTCGACGATCACGGGCGGCCGGTGGTTTTTCAGCGTCAGGCGCTCGGCAACGGCGCGCGCGGCGGCGATGTCGACAAGCCCGTTCGTGGGATTGGCCGGCGTCTCCAAATAGATGGCGCCGACACGTCCGCCGGTTTTCTGCGCAAGCGCCTTGGCTTTTTGTTCAGCCTCCAAAAGTGCGGGCGTTCCGTCTTCAACGACGAAGCCGACCTGTGAGACGCCGAACTCCGGCAAGATCGAGTGGATCAGCGTTTCGGTGCCGCCGTAGATCGGCTGGCTCTGCAGCACTACATCGCCGGGCCGCAGGAACGCCCACAACGCCGTGGAGATCGCCGCCATGCCGGATGCAAACGCCAGGCTCGCTTCGGCGTCGTCCCAGATGGCGAGGCGATCCTCAAGCACTTCAAGGTTCGGGTTGTTGAAGCGGGAATACACAAGGCCGGGCTCTTCGTCGGGGCCGAGCTTGCGGCGACCTTGCATGGCGGCGAAGAAATTCTTGCCGTCCTCGGCGGTGCGGAACACGAAGGTCGAGGTCTGGAATTGCGGCGGCTTGAGCGAGCCTTCCGACAGCATCGGGTCGTAGCCGTACCCCATCATGAGGGTCTCGGGACTCAACGGACGATTGTTCAGAATGCGCTTGCGCCAGGGTTTCTCGGTCATGGGAGCCTCGCAGGAGGGGCGTTTGCTTGCTTGTCTGCGGCGTCGCGGGGAATATCAACTTCGGCAATCAGCGCTGAGCGGAGGGACCATGCCCTTGGGAAACATGAAAAGCGGCTATGGGCTGGTCGCCTATGCCCTGCACTGGCTGGTCTTCCTCGGCGTGCTGGGGATGTTCTATTTCGGCCTGCAGGCGGACTGGGCGCGGGAAGCCGGCGATCGCGCGCGGGCTGGCGCGATGATGGGCCAGCACATTTCGCTGGGCGTCGCGATGGTTGCGCTGGTGGCCGCGCGGGTGGCTTGGCGTTTGTCGCAAGCGGGCCGGCCGGCCCCGGTGCAGCAGGCGCGGCCGTTGATGATCCTGTCCGCCGCCGTGCATGGGCTGATGTATGTGGCGCTGATCGTTCTCGTGATCAGCGGGCCTTTGGCGGTGTGGTCCGGCGGGCGCGCGATCAATTTCTACGGGCTGTTCTCGCTGCCGAGCCCATTCGCGGAGCGCAATGAAGGCGTGCATGAATTCGCCGAGCTGATGCATGCGGCGGGACGGTTCACGATCTTCTTTCTGTTCCCCGTGCATGTTCTGGGCGCGTTGAAGCACTTGTTCATGGATGGCGGACCGCAAGGCCAGCGCATGTTCGTGCCTGCGTCGAAGGACAGTTAGATTGCGGCGTCCAAGGCGGCCTTCACGCCGGTGGGGTAGTAGGCCTCAAGCGGATCGCTGCCGTCGGACATGGCGGCGGCGGGAATGCGCCCGGTGATGCGCAGATGAAACACGGCTTCGTGGGCGCCGCTAGCGTCTGGCACGCGGACGCGAACGGGGAACACGGCTCCGCGCTCAACGCGCAAGAGAGCCATATCACTCAGCGTGATGATTCCGGTTTCGGCATCGATGCCAAAGCGGCCGCCGGCATCATCCACCAATGCGAACGCGCCTTCGTCGGCGATGATATCGAGGTCAGCGATATCCTCGATGTCGCAAACATCGAGGTCGTCCGCCGGCACAAGCGCCTGGCGGGGCCGTGAGCGCAGAGCGCGAGCGTCCAACGGGTCGACCATGACCCGCAATGTGACGCCCGCGCCCTAAAATCCGGTAAACTTGCGCATCAACGCAATATTTACGCGGCGCCCCAACCGAAGGCGGCCTTGGTCTCGAGGAATTCCTCAAGCCCGAACTCGCCCCATTCACGCCCATTGCCGGACTGCTTGTAGCCGCCGAAGGGGGCCTGGAAGTCGGGGCCGGCGCCGTTGATGTGCACATTGCCCGCGCGGATCCGGCGCGCGACCTTCTGCGCGTGCTCTTCAGAGCTGGATTGCACGTAGGACGACAAGCCATAGGGCGTGTCATTGGCGATGCGGATCGCCTCTTCCTCGGTGTCATAAGGCAGGATCGCCAGCACCGGCCCGAAGATTTCTTCCTTCGCGATGGTCATGTCGTTGGTGACGTTGGCGAATACGGTCGGGCGCACGAAATAGCCGCGGTTGAAGCCTTCCGGGCGGCCTGTGCCGCCGGCGACGACAGTGGCGCCTTCGTCGATGCCCTTCTGGATGAGCGCCTGCACCTTCTGGAATTGATTGGCGTTGGCGAGCGGCCCGATGGCGCCGCGTTCAGCGTCGGCGGGGTTCATCACCTTGACCATCTTCGCGGTCGCCGCGGCGATTTCGGCAGCCTGGTCGTGCTTGGCGCGCGGCACCAGCATGCGCGAGGGCGCGTTGCAGCTCTGGCCTGAATTCATCATCATCGAGATGACGCCGCTGGAGACGGCCTTCTGCAGATCAGCGTCGTCCAGCACGATGTTGGGGCTCTTGCCGCCCAATTCCTGCGCCACGCGCTTGACGGTTTCGGCTGCCGCCTTCGCGACGAGAACGCCGGCGCGGGTGGAGCCGGTGAAGCTCATCATGTCGATATCGGGGTGACGCGACAGCGCTTCGCCGACGCTGGGCCCATCGCCGTTGACGAGGTTGAACACGCCCGCGGGTACGCCCGCTTCATGGATGACTTCCGCAAGGATCATGGCGTCGAGCGGCGCGAGTTCCGACGGTTTCAGCACCATGGTGCAGCCGACAGCGAGCGCCGGCGCGACCTTGCAGGCGACCTGGTTGGCCGGCCAGTTCCACGGCGTGATGAAGCCGCAGACGCCGACGGGTTCGCGCAGGATGCGCGTGCCGTTCATGGAATATTCGAACTCATAGCTGTTGAGGAGGCGCAGAGCTTCAGCGAAATGGCCGATCGCCGACGGCGCCTGAGCGGCGTTCGCGAGCCACATCGGCGCGCCCATCTGCTGGCTGATGACTTCTGCGGTTTCGCCCATGCGCTTCTGCAGCCCGCCGATAATCTTCTCCAGGTAGCCGGCGCGCTCCTGCTTGGAGGTCTGCGACCAGGACTCGAAGGCACGCTTGGCGGCGGCGACGGCCTTGTCGACATCAGCCGAAGACCCCAGAGAAATGCGCGCGAACGCTTCCTCGGTGGCGGGGTTGATCACGTCGTGCGGGCGCGGGGAAACGGGGTCTACCCAGGCGCCGTCGATGTAGAATTTCAGCTGCTCGCGCATGGGGCTCTCCTCCGAATGGCTTTTGCAAGGCGGCGAAAACTATCTATGCCCAGGCCGCGCGCGCGTCGAGGCGCCGCAAGGCAAACTTGACGCGATCGTCATGACCCACCCACCTCTCCGGTCCTATGGGCGCATCAAGGCGCGCACGCTGAAGCCGCGCCAGGCTGCGCTCTTGGAGACGCTTTTGCCCAAGCTGGCGCTGCCGGCGGATGGTCCGATTGATTTGGACGCCCTGTTTTCTGGCGCGCCAGGCGGGGCGCGTGACGTGGTCCTGGAGATCGGATTCGGCGGCGGCGAGCACCTCGTCGCGCAGGCCTCGGCGCACCCTGGAACTGGGTTCATTGGGGTTGAGCCGTTCCTGAACGGCGTGGCGTCGTGCCTGCGGCACATCGAGGAGGCCGGGGTTCAGAATGTGCGGCTGCATCAGGGCGACGCCCGCGACCTGCTGGCGCGCCTGCCCGATGCACGGCTGAATCGGGTCGATATTCTGTTCCCCGATCCCTGGCCAAAGCAGCGCCACTGGAAGCGCCGGCTGATCCAGCGCGATGTGGTTTGGGCGTTCGCGCGCGTGCTGAAGCCGGGCGGTGAAGTGCGGTTCGCGACCGATTGGGCGCATTACGCCGGCTGGACGATGGAGATGTTTCACACGGAACCGCAGCTCCGCTGGCTCGCCGAGCGCCCGGTAGACTGGCGCCGGCCCTGGCCCGGCCATGCACCCACGCGCTACGAAGAGAAGCGCTTGGGCGACATCGCGCCAATCTTTCTGCGCTTTGAACGAGCCAAGGGGGCCTGACGCGTTCTCTGGCGGAAACTTCCGGGGGATGACAAACGCCGCTGAGAGGCTTACATAGCGGTCAAGTCATCGCTGATGGCCTTCGCTGAAGGCTTCGGCGGCGGTCCCGAGAGGGGCCGCCGCTTTTGGTTTTAGAAAGGACGCCTGTTGCGGGCTTCCACCCCCATCGAGGAGCGGCTGATCGAGCTGCTGGAGCCGGCCGCCGCCGATCTCGGCTATAGGCTCGTTCGCGTGCGGCTGTCGGGGCTGAAGCGCAAGCGGCTGCAGATCATGGCCGAGCGCGAAGACGGCTCGATGCGGCTTGAGGATTGCGAGGCGCTGTCGCGCGCCATTTCGCCGGTGCTGGACGCCTCCGACCCCATTCGCGGCGAATATGATCTTGAGGTGTCGTCGCCTGGCATCGACCGGCCGCTGGTGCGCCTGGAGGATTTTGCGCGCTTCGCCGGCCACGAGGCCAAGCTGGAAACGCTGCAGATGATCGATGGGCGCAAACGCTTTCGCGGCGTGCTGAAGGGCGTTGAAGGCGATGTCGTGGTTTTCGATCTGCCGGAAGGCGAAGCCGCCATTCCGTTCGCGCAGCTTGCGGAAGCGCGGCTGGTGCTGACCGACCGGCTTATCGAAGAGGATTTGAAACGCGCAAAAGCCGCCGAACTTGACCAGGACCACATCGCCGTCCTCCCCCGCGAGGGGGACGCGGCCGACGCTGTCGGCCGGAGGGGGCGGAGCCAAGGCGGCGTGCAGCCTCCCCCTCAGTCAGCGCTTCGCGCTGACAGCTCCCCCTCGCGTGGGAGCACGGCGCCTCAGATTGATAAGACGACGAAGAGGAAACCCTCATGAGCACGGGCATCTCAGCCAACAGGCTGGAAATCCTGCAAATCGCGGATGCGGTGGCGCGGGAAAAAAATATCGAGAAGGAAATCGTCATCGCGTCGATGGAGCACGCGCTGCAAAAGGCTGCGCGCTCGCGGTACGGGTCGGAGCACGACATCCGCGCGAAGATCGACGCAAAGACCGGCGAAATGACGCTGCTGCGCTGCACGACGGTTGTCGATGATGCGTACCTCGAGAACGAAGCGCGCCCGTTCAGCATGGCGACAGACCTCATGCTTGAGGACGCGCTGAAGCGCGATCCGGAGGCCTTCGTCGGCAAGGTGTATGACGAGGTGCTGCCGCCGCTGGAGTTCGGGCGGGTCGCTGCGCAAACCGCCAAGCAAGTGATCAATCACGAAGTGCGCGAAGCTGAGCGTGAGCGCCAGCATGAAGAGTTCAAGGATCGCGTCGGCGAGATCATCAATGGCGTGGTGAAGCGCGTCGAGTACGGCAATATCGTTGTCGATCTCGGCCGCGCGGAAGGCGTCATTCGCCGCAATGAAGCGATTCCGCGGGAAAACCTGCATCAGGGCGATCGCGTGCGGTCGTACATTTTCGATGTGCGCCGCGAAGCAAAAGGCCCGCAGATTTTCCTGAGCCGCGCCAAGCCGGAATTCATGGTGCGCCTGTTCGCGCAGGAAGTGCCGGAAGTGTATGAGGGCGTGATCGAGATCAAGGCCGCGGCGCGCGATCCGGGCTCGCGCGCGAAGATTGCGGTGATGAGCCATGAAAGCTCGATCGACCCCGTGGGCGCGTGCGTCGGCATGCGCGGCGCGCGGGTGCAGGCGGTCGTTGGGGAATTGCAGGGCGAAAAGATCGACATCATTCCCTGGTCGCCGGACGAAGCGACCTTCATCGTCAACGCGCTGCAGCCTGCGGAAGTCACCAAGGTGGTGATGGACCCGGATGAAGGCCGGGTGGAAGTTGTGGTTTCAGAGAACCAATTGTCGCTCGCGATCGGCCGTCGCGGCCAGAATGTGCGGCTGGCGTCGCAGCTGACCGGCTGGCAGATCGACATCATGACGGAAGCGGAAGAAAGCGAGCGCCGTCAGAAGGAGTTCGCCGCGCGGACGCAATTGTTCATGAATGCGCTCGACGCCGACGAGATGATGGCGCAGCTGCTCGCCACCGAAGGCTTCGAGACGATTGATGAAATCGCTTATGTCGATCTTGGCGAGCTGGCCTATATCGAAGGCCTGAACGAAGAAATTGCGGAAGAATTGCAGGCGCGCGCGGTCGAGCATCTGGAAAAGATCGCGGCCGAGCAAGACGCCAAGCGGCGCGAACTGGGCGTGCAGGATGATCTGCTTACCGCGCCGGGCGTCACGCTGGCGATGGCCGTGGCGTTGGGTGAGCAAGGCGTCAAGTCGTTGGAGGATTTCGCAGGCCTCACGGGTGAGGATCTGCGCGGATGGTTCGAAACCAAGAATGGCGAACGCGTGCGCGAACCCGGTCTTCTCGACGCGTTCAATCTCACCGCCGAACAAGCCGATGCGATGATCCTGCAAGCGCGGATTACGGCGGGCTGGATCGAAGCGCCGGCGGAAGAAGCCAGCGAAGCGGCTGACGAGGAAGAGGCGCTTGAAGACGCCGCGACAGAGGTCTCCTGAGGCAACGCCGCGACCGCGCACGCGAACCTGCGTCGCCAGCGGCGAGACTGTTGCTGAAACCGCGCTGGTGCGATTCGGCCTTGGGCCCGACGGGGTTCTGGTGCCGGACGCAGCGGCGAAGTTGCCCGGGCGCGGCGCATGGACGCGCGCGGAGCGCGCCATGGTGGAGCGAGCACGCACCCGCGGCGCGTTTCGTCGCGCGCTCAAAACGGAGGTCCGCGCGCCCGAGGATCTCGCCGATCTGACCGAACAGGCGCTGGCGCAGCGTTGCCTTGCCGGCTTGGGGCTCATGCGCCGGGCAGGCGCGCTGGCGATGGGATTCGAACAGGTCGAGAGCGCGCTGCGGGCGGGCAAGGCGGTCCTCCTCATCGAGGCGGCGAACGGCGCATCGGATGGCCGAGCACGCCTTCTGAAGGCCGCAGCCGGAAGCCCTCACCCACCGTCAATAGTGGTCGGATGCTTCACCGCTGCGGAATTGGGCATGGCGCTGGGGCGGGATCGTGTGATACATGTGGCTGCGCTCCAAGAGCGCATGGCGTTGCGATGGGCGGGCGACATCAACCGGCTCGCGGGATTTCGCGCCATCGTTCCTGATTCTTGGCCCTGGCGGACGTCTAGTCCTTGGACCGGCGAATTGGCCCGGAGCGATGCGTCGACCGTGCGAACGGCTGGCGCATCGGACAATTCGGATTTGGATTGAACGAACCGCGGGGTGCGGCCGTGCGCCCCGCCTATGATTTTCGAGGCCCATGAGCGACGGAACTGAACAAGAAAAACCTGCCTCGGGTCGCAAGCCGCTGACCCTCACCCGCACGACCAGCGGGGGCACGGTGCAACAAAGCTTCTCCCATGGCCGGCGCAAATCGGTCACGGTTGAGGTGAAGGAAAAGCGCGCGATCAATCGCCCCGGACAGGGCGGTGCGGCTCCCGCGCCGGGACCGGGCCTGCCGCCGGCGTCGCCGCGGCCCAGCGGCGGGCGCGCTGCGCCTGGCGCGACGGCGAAACCGGCGCCGGCAAAGGCCGCTCCGACAAGTCCGGCCGCGCCGGCTTCGACCTTCTCCGATGATGAGGCGCGTCGCCGCCAGGAAGCTATCCGCCGCGCGGCCGAAGAGCGCGACGTGCGCGAGGCCAAAGCGCGCAAGGATGAACAGCAGCGCCGCGCGCTGGAAGATGCGCAGCGCAAGAAGGCTGAAGAAGAGGCCGCGGTCGAAGCGGAACGCCGCCGCACGCACGAAGACGTTGACGAGCCTGAAGCCGTCGCGGCTGCGCCGCAGGAGGCGGCTGAAGATGCAGCGCCTGCCCCGGCAGCCGAGGCGAAATCCGAACCAGCAAAGCCCGCAGGGCCGCAGCTGGGCGAAGCGGTTCCCTTCCGCGCCAGGCCGCAGGAAAGCGCCGGCGGGGACAACGACATCCTCGCGGAGCTCGGCGGGCGTCTGAAGAGCGCGCGCAAGCCCACCGCGCCTGTGCCGGTGAAGCCCGCGAAGAAGGGCGAAGCGCGGCGTCGCGAAGGCAAGCTGACCCTGGATATGGTCGAGCGCATTTCGGAGGGCGACGACGAACGCGTGCGCTCGCTCGCGGCGTATCGCCGTGCGCAACAGAAAGAGCGCGAACGGCGCCAGCAGAAGTCCGGCGGGCAAGAGCGGATCGTTCGGGAAGTCGTCATTCCGGAAGCGATCACGGTGCAAGACCTCGCCAACCGCATGGCGATGCGGGCGCGCGACATCATCGCGTTCCTGATGCGCCAAGGGCAAATGGCCAAGCTTACGGACGTGTTGGACGCCGACACCGCGGAACTTGTCGCGACCGAATTCGGTCACAGCGTGAAACGCGTTGCGGAATCGGACGTTGAAGAAGGGCTATCCGGGGAGCCGGACGCTGAAGAGACGCTGCTGCCGCGTCCGCCAGTGGTCACCATTATGGGCCACGTCGATCACGGCAAGACGTCATTGCTTGACTCCTTGCGGGAAACCGACGTCGCCAGCGGCGAAGCCGGCGGCATCACGCAGCATATCGGGGCCTATCAAGTGCGCCTGCGCGATGGACAGCGCATCACCTTCCTCGACACGCCCGGCCACGCGGCGTTCTCGTCGATGCGGGCGCGCGGCGCGCAGGTGACGGATATCGTCATTCTCGTGGTTGCAGCCGATGACGGCGTCATGCCGCAAACGGTGGAGGCGATCAGCCACGCGCGCGAGGCGAAGGTTCCGATCATCGTTGCGGTGAACAAAATCGACAAGCCGGATGCGAAGCCGGAGCGCGTGCTGCAGGAGTTGCTGCAGCATGAGATCGTCACCGAGCAGTTCGGCGGCGATGTGCTGCATGTGACGGTGTCCGCAACGAAGAAGATCGGCCTCGATAAGCTGACCGACACGATTCTTCTGCAATCGGAATTGCTGGATCTGCGCGCCAATCCCGATCGCGACGGCGAGGCGGTTGTCGTGGAATCCAAGCTCGACCGCGGCCGCGGGCCGGTGGCGACGGTGCTGATGAAGCGCGGCACGCTGAAGCGCGGCGATATTGTCGTCGCCGGCGGGCAATGGGGGCGCGTGCGCGCGCTGTCCAATGAACGCGGGCAATTGGTGGAAGAAGCCGGGCCCAGCGAACCGGTCGAAATCATGGGCCTGGAGGGTGTGCCGGAGCCAGGAGGCGTGGTGCAGGCCGTCGAGAGCGAAAACCGCGCCCGGGAAATTGCGGAGTACCGCCAGCGTGTGCGGCGCGAGCGCTCTGTCGCCGGCGTCGGGCCGAAGACGTCGCTTGAACAGATGATGGCGCGGATCAAGGAATCCGTGACGCAGGAATTGCCGGTGCTGATCAAGGCGGATGTGCAGGGCTCTGCGGAAGCCATTGCGGGCGCCTTGCAGAAGCTTGGCACAGAGGAAGTGCAGGCGCGGATCGTGCAGGCCAATGTCGGGGCGATCAATGAGTCCGATGTTCAGCTTGCGAAGTCATCAGGCGCGCCGATCCTGGGCTTCAATGTTCGCGCGTCGAAAGAAGCGCGTGAGCTAGCCGAGCGCGAAGGCGTGGAGATTCGCTACTACGCGATCATCTATGACCTGATCGACGATATGCGGGGCGTGATGTCGGGCCTGCTGGCGCCGATCAATCGCGAGACCTTCCTTGGGAATGCGGACGTGCTGGAGGTGTTCAACATCTCCAAGGTCGGCAAGGTCGCCGGCTGCCGCGTGACCGAAGGCGTCGTGCGCAAGGGCGCGAAAGTGCGCATCCTGCGCGACAACATCGTCATCCAGGAAATGGGCGTGCTGCAGACCTTGAAGCGCTTCAAGGACGAGGTGAACGAGGTCAATGCCGGACAGGAATGCGGCATGAGCTTCGGCGCGTTCCAGGACATCAAGCAGGGCGATGTCATTGAGTGCTTCAATGTCGAAGTCGTCCAGCGCTCGCTGTAACGGGCGTCTGCGCAGATCCGGCGCGTACGCCATCGTCCTGGCCGCAGGGCTGCTAATGGCCGCATGCGATCGCGATGCGTCCGATCAGGGCGGGAATCTTGTCCGGCCCTCCACCGTGGTGGAGCCGGAAATGCGCGTCGACGACGTGCCGCAGGAGGAGCCGGGCCTGGCGCGCAATCGCTGGCGTCTGGCGAACACCAATACACGCGATGTCGCCGGGAATTTGAGCGCCAGCCTGGAGCGCGGGCGCGGCGGGCCGCTTGCTTTGGCGTTCGCCAACGGCATCACGGTGCGGGCGGAGATTTTGTCGGTCTATCGCGCGAACACGCGCATCAATGCCCAAGGCGCGTTCGCCAACCTCATGGGCCTCGACCCGCGCGTGGATGTGAACGTGTATCGCGTCGCGGATGAGACTGTGGCTGCCGCCGCGCCGCGCGGGGGGCTTTGCGGCGAAGCGCGGACGCAGCATGTCGCCGTGGTCGAGTATGTCGACGAGGACGGCGATTGGACCATGAAAATCGCTGCCTTCAAGGGTCGCGCCGCGCCTGGCGAGGGCGGAGACGATCCTGAGCTCTGCGGCGTCTATATCTATCGCGCGGCGTAACACAGCTGCGCAGACCAAAACGGACACGGCCATGACCCGCCATCATCAATCGCCCACGAAAGGGCCTTCGCAGCGCCAATTGCGGGCCGGCGAACTCGTGCGCCACGCGCTGGTTGAGATTCTATCGCGCGAAGATTTGCGCGATCCCGATCTGGCGGGCGTTTCGGTGACGATCGGCGAAGTGCGCGCGTCGCCGGACTTGAAGCACATGACGGCCTTCGTCGCGGCGCTCGGCGACCATGATCCCACGAAGATCGCGCGCGCGCTGACGCGGTGCAGCGGATTCCTGCGCGGCCGGCTGGGCAAACACATCGACATGCGTCACACGCCGCAGCTGCACTTTGAGCCGGACATTTCTTACGACGAAGCCGTGCATATCGACGAAGTGCTGCGCCGCCCCGAAGTCGCGCGGGATCTGCGGCGGGACGACGAATAATGGGTCGCCGCAAGAAGGGCGAGGATGTCTCCGGCTGGGTCGTGCTCGACAAATCGGAAGAGATGACCTCGACGGACGCCGTGGCCGCCGTGCGCCGGGTGTTCAACGCCAACAAGGCGGGTCACGCCGGCACGCTGGACCCGCTGGCCTCGGGCATTCTGCCCATCGCCTTGGGGGAAGCGACCAAAACCGTTCCGTTTCTCATGGAGGCGGACAAGACCTACGACTTCTCCATCCGCTGGGGCGTTTCGACGGCGACACAGGACCGCGAAGGCGCGGTGATTGCGACATCCGACGTCCGGCCCCGCGACGCCGATATCCGCGCGGCGCTTGAGCGGTTTGTTGGCGAAATCGACCAGATGCCGCCGGCCTATTCCGCGGTGAAAATCGCCGGCGAGCGCGCCTATGACCTCGCCCGTGCCGGAGAATCCGTGGCGCTCGAGCCGCGCCGCGTCGTGGTTCACGAGGCGGCGCTGACCGAAGCGGGCCCGGAGGAAGCGGTGATCCGGCTGCGCTCGGGAAAGGGCTTTTACGTGCGGGCGCTGGCGCGCGATCTGGCGGCTGCGCTGGGCGCGGAGGGCCATGTCAGCCGGCTGCGGCGGCTCGCGGTGGGACCGTTCCGCGCGGACGACGCCGTGACCCTCGACGCGTTGCGGGATTTGGGCCATAAGGACGCCGCGTCAGAACGCTTGAAGCCTGTTGAGACCGCGCTGGACGACATCCCGGCGCTGGCCGTCAACGGCGAAGACGCGTTCAAGCTCAGGCAAGGCCGCCCCATCGTCCTGCTTCCGCATGTGATGGAGACGCTTCGCGCCTCGTTCCGACCCCGCACGATCGCAGGCCAAGACGCCTCGCGCGCGGCGTTGGCGATGTGCGAAGGAAAGGCCGTGGCTCTGGGCGACGTGCGGGCGGGCCAGTTCAAGCCTTCCCGCGTGTTTCAACTCTAATCTGGAGCATCCGATGTCGATTACGCAGGCGCGCAAAGGCGCGCTTATCTCGGAATACGCCACCACCAAGGGCGACACCGGTTCGCCGGAAGTGCAGATCGCGATCCTTTCGGAGCGCATTTCCAATCTGACCGAACATTTCAAGACGCACAAAAAGGACAATCACAGCCGCCGTGGCCTGCTGAAACTTGTTTCGCAGCGCCGGCGCCTGCTCGACTACGTAAAAGACAAAGACAACGCCCGCTATCAGCGCATCATCGAGCGCCTGGGTCTGCGGCGTTAAGAGCGCTGACCCTCTCCCCTTGTGGGAGAGGGTTGCGACCCATTGGGTCGCCAGGTGAGGGGCTGAGGCCGTTGCACTTGATCCGGGGGATCAATTGCAGGCCGAAGGACCATTCAGAGCGGAATTGTTCCGCGCTTCCTTCGCTGCTTTGTTCGCTCCATTGGAGCGAACGATTGGCCCTCAGCCAAGCGCAACGAAGCCCCTCATCCATCTCGCATGCTTCGCATGCGATCCACCTTCTCCCACAGGGGAGAAGGCCACCCTTCTCCAGCGGGAGGAGGGTTCACGCACGCGGCGACCGGGCATGGGGCTCGCTCGCCAGGAGATGAGTACGATGTTCAATACACAATCCGTTTCGCTCGATTGGGCCGGCCGCAAGCTGACCTTGGAAACAGGCCGCATCGCGCGGCAAGCCGACGGCGCTGTCTATGCGACGTGGGGCGAAACCGCGCTGCTGGCCACGGTGGTCGCAGCGAAGGAAGCCAAGCCGGGCCAGGATTTCTTTCCGCTGACGGTGGACTACCAGGAAAAGACGTTCGCCGCGGGCCGCATTCCGGGCGGCTATTTCAAACGCGAAGGGCGCCCCTCGGAGCGCGAGACGCTGCTCTCGCGGCTGATCGACCGTCCCATCCGTCCGCTCTTCGCCGACGGCTTCAAGAACGAAGTGCAGGTGATCATCACCGTTCTCAGTTGGGACAATGAAAACGAAAGCGACATTCTCGCCATGGTCGCGGCCAGCGCTGCGCTGACTTTGTCGGGCGTGCCGTTCATGGGTCCAATCGCGGCGAGCCGCGTGGGCTGGATTGACGGCAAACCTGTGCTGAATCCGCCGATCGCCGACATGGCCAAGAGCGAGCTCGATCTCGTCGTTGCGGGCACGGCGACGGCGATCATGATGGTGGAATCCGAAGTCAAGGAATTGACCGAAGCGCAGATGCTTGAGGCGCTGTCGCTGGCGCATAAGGGCATGCAGCCGGTGATCGACGCGATCATCGAGCTGGCGGAAAAGGCCGCGAAAGAGCCTTGGGATTTCGCGCCGCGCGATCTCTCCGCAGAGAAGAAGCAAATCGCCGATCTGGTCGGCGCCGATTTGGCGAGCGCCTACCGCATCGTGAAAAAGGACGAGCGCAAGGCCGCCGTCGACGCAGCGCGCGACAAGGCGAAGACGGCGCTCTGCAAGTCGGACGACAGGCCCGACGGCCTTGATCCGCTGGTGTTCAAGGACGCGTTCAAGGATGTCGAAAGCGACACGGTGCGCGCGCGCGTGATCAAGGAGAAGGGCCGCATTGACGGCCGCCCGGTCGATGTCGTGCGTCCGATCGAATGCGAAGTCGGTCTGTTGCCGCGCACGCATGGTTCGGCGCTGTTCACGCGCGGTGAAACGCAAGCGGTGGTCGTCGCCACGCTCGGCACGGCGGAGGACGAGCAATATGTGGATGCGCTGTCGGGCACCTACAAAGAGCGCTTCATGCTGCACTACAATTTCCCGCCCTACAGCGTTGGCGAGACCGGCCGCGTCGGCGCGCCCAAGCGGCGCGATATCGGCCATGGCAAGCTTGCGTGGCGCGCGATCAAGGCGGTTCTGCCTGGGCAGGAGCAATTTCCGTACACGCTGCGCGTGGTGTCGGAGATCACCGAGTCCAACGGGTCGTCCTCGATGGCGACGGTGTGCGGCACGTCGCTGGCGCTGATGGATGCGGGCGTGCCGATCACTTCGCCGGTCGCGGGCGTGGCGATGGGACTCATTCTTGAAGACTACGGCTTTGAAGTGCTGACCGACATTCTCGGCGACGAGGATCATCTCGGCGACATGGACTTCAAGGTCGCCGGCACGGAGAAGGGCATCACGTCGCTGCAGATGGACATCAAGGTCGCGGGCATCACCGAAGAGATCATGAAGGTGGCGCTGGAGCGTGCGCACAAAGGGCGCATGCACATTCTCGGCGAGATGAACAAAGCGCTGTCGACGCCGCGCGGCGAAGTCGGCGCGAACGCGCCTCGCATTGTGCAGATCTCGATCCCGACCGACAAAATCCGCGACGTGATCGGCACAGGCGGCAAGGTGATCCGCGAAATCGTGGAGAAGACCGGCGCGAAGGTGAACATCGAAGACGACGGCACGGTGAAGGTCGCGTCGTCCGACCAGGCCGCGATCGAAGCGGCGATCAAGTGGATCCGGTCGCTGACGAGTGAGCCCGAAGTCGGCCAGATCTATGAAGGCAAGATCGTCAAGGTGATGGAATTTGGCGCCTTCGTGAACTATTTCGGCGCCAAAGACGGCCTTGTGCACGTCTCCCAGCTCGCGCGCGAACGCGTGAACAAGCCGAGCGACGTCGTTAAGGAAGGCGACATCGTGAAGGTGAAGCTCCTTGGCTTCGACGATCGCGGCAAGACGCGGCTTTCCATGAAGGTTGTGGATCAGGCGACCGGCGAAGACATCTCCGCGCAATTGGGTGAAGAAGCCGAAGATCACGGGCCCGGCGAACGTCGTGAGCGGCGCCCGCGCCGTGAAGGCGGACGCCGCGACGATTGATCGTCGATCAGCACAGGTAGAGCGCGCGCAACTTTTCCGGGTTGCGCACGCTGTAGATGGCGGCGATCCGGCCTGCTTGGATGTCGAGGCTCAAAGTCTGATCCAGCACGCCATCGAGCAAGATGAGCAGGCCTGGCGCCCCGTTGATCTCGGCGGGGCGCAGCGCCACCTCACGGTCACGCCTGCCATGCTTGCGCGCGAGGCCAATGTAGAATCGCGCGACCTTGTCGGCGCCGCGGATCGGGTTGAGGGCTGCTGCCTTAACGCCGCCGCCGTCGGTCAAAGCGACGGCATCTTCGCGCAGCAAAGCTTTCAGTCCCGCCACGTCGCCGCTGGCGACGGCGCGTCCAAACTCCGCCAGTAAGCGGTGATGCGCGTCATCGGGCGCGGGCGACGCCGCACGCTCGTCGCGTATGGCTTTGCGCGCGCGTGCGGCGAGCTGGCGGCAGGCCGCCTCGCTCTTTCCGAGTGCGGCGCCGATCTCTGTGAAGGGCGCATCAAAGACGTCGTGCAGCAGGAATGCCGCGCGCTCGGAAGGCGAGAGGCGCTCCAGCGCCAGGAGCAACGCAAAAGACAGATCATCCGCCAATTCGGTCGCCGCATGCGGCGACAAATCTTCTGCGTCCAGAACCGGTTCGGGCAGCCATGGGCCGACATAGATCTCGCGTGCGGCGCGCGCGCTCTTGAGCCGATCCAGGCAAAGCCGCGTTACGACAGTGGTGAAAAAGGCTTCGTCATTGCGCACGTCACGCGCGCCGGCATAGCGCACATAGGCGTCCTGCAGCACGTCCTCAGCGTCGGCGCGGCTCCCGAGCATTCGGTAGGCCAGGCCCAATAGCTTGCCGCGATGGGGCGCGAGAGGATCGACGCTCACGCCGCCCGCTTTATCACGTCGACAGGCTTTTGCCCCACGCGCACGCGCTGGCAGGTTTGCGCGTAGCCGAGGCCTGCTTTCAGCATGGGAAAAACCCGTCCGATCTGAAGGGCGAAGGTCAGGTCGATGAGGCCTTTGTCGCCCCATTGCGCGCGCACGGCGTCGCGCGCTTCATCTTCGCCGCGCAGGCGATAGGCGATCGCCTCGGCGAAGCGAAAGCCCAGGGCGGCATCGGGCGTCATCACCGCGGAATTGCGCTGCAAGACGGCTTCTATTTGCGCGGGCGCGACGCGCGCCTGGCGCGCCATGTTGACGACAAGCTGCGTGCACGGCCCGCAATCCTCGACCATCGCGCCGACCAGTTTGGCGGCGTAGTACGCCTCCAAGGGCGCGGCTTCGCGATGCGTTGCGGCCTTGGTGATGTCGAAGAGTCGCGCGAACGCCTTCGGCGACGTCTCCAGCATGGCGCGCATGTAGCTGACGTCATACTCGTATCGCGTCGAAAACACATCGAGCGCGCGCTGAGCGAAATAGCGCAACATCAGAAGTCTCCTTTTTTCGGCCAGACGATCGCGAGGCCCGCGAATGCGGGAGCCGCGATGGCGGCGAAATCAACCCATGGCGCGGCGCTATGTCCGTGCGCTGTACCGGCCAGGTGCAAGAGTGCGTGAAACACGACGAAGCCGGAGGCGCCCAGTGCGGCAAGCTTCAGTCTCGGTCGCCACGCAAACGCCAGGAACGCCAACCCCGCGGCGAGAAACGCGAATCCAACATCGGCCACGAAGTGCGGATTGTAGGGTCCTGTGTCTGATGCGCCGGGCGCGGAAACCCACCAACGCTGCGGCGCGAGCAGCATGGCCAGCCCGTTTGCGGCGTGAAACGCGCCCAGGAGCGCTGCGAGGATTCGGTTCATCATCGGCTTGTCCAGCAACAAGACGAGCCAGCGCATCGGCGTGTGACAGCCTCACGCGACTTTATTTCGCAATGGCGCGGAGGCATTGTAAGTGGCGATAAATGTTTTCCATGGCACGCGGTTCGGAAGCGTCGGCGGGAAGGATACACCATGCGCGAAGGTGAAGGCCGGCTTGCCGGCATCGCGTGGCGCACAAAGCCGCGCGAGGCCATGATCGAGGCGCAGGATGCGCGCGTGACGCTCGAAAGCGGGGTGGAGAACGATTTCCGCGGCGCGCCTGGCGAGCGACAAGTCACGATCCTGTTCGCGGCCGATTGGGAGGCGGCTTGCGCGCTGCTTGGCGCGCGCCGGCCCTGGACGCTGCGCCGGGCAAACCTTCTGTTGGAGGGCGTTCAGAATCCTTGCGCCGCCGGCCGTCGCATCCGCATAGGCGACGCGGCGTTTGCGATTACCGGCGAGACCGATCCTTGCTCCGTCATGGAAAAACAATGGCCCGGCTTGCGTGCAGCGCTTGCGCCGGATTGGCGCGGCGGCGTGACGACACGCGTGGTTCGCGCGGGGGCCATCCGTGTCGGCGACGCCGTGGAGTGGGTCGATTAGGCCTCGACGCCCTCGGGTACGCCGACGACGTGAAAGCCGGCGTCGACATGGATGCATTCGCCGGCGACGGATTTGCCGAGGTCTGAGAGCAGCCACAGCGCGCAGCCGGCCACGCCTTCCATCGAGGTGTCTTCCTTCAGGAGACTCCAGTCGCGCGCGGCGGTCATCAATTGCCGGCCGCCGGAAATGCCAGCCATGGCGAGCGTGCGCATCGGGCCGGGCGAGACCGCGTTGACGCGGATTTTCTTCGGCCCCAGATCGCGCGCGGCATAGCGCACGCTGGCTTCCAGCGCGGCCTTGGCTACGCCCATCATGTTGTAGTTCGGCACGACGCGTTCGCTGCCTTGATAGGTGAGCGCGATGATCGCGCCGCCGTTCGGCATCAGCGGCGCGGCGCGGCGACAGACGTCGACGAAAGAATAGGCCGAGATATCCATCGCCAGGGCGAATCCCGCGCGCGTAGTGTTGCCCACGAATGAGCCTTTGAGCGAATCCTTGTCGGCGAAGGCGATGGCGTGGACGACGAAGTCGAGCGTTCCCCAGGCAGACTGAAGAGCGGCGAAGGCGGCGTCCATGGAGGCGTCGTCGGTGACGTCAGCCTGGATCATGTGCTGGACGCCGATGCTCTCGGCGAGCGGACGCACGCGCTTCTCCAGGGCTTCGCCCTGATAGGTGAAGGCCAGCTTTGCGCCCTGGAGGCTGAGCTGCTTGGCGATGCCCCAGGCGATGGATTTGTCGTTCGCCACGCCCATGACGAGGCCGCGCTTGCCGGCCATCAGGCTGCCTTCCGGCATTGTCCAGTCGTCGGCCATGCGGGTCTCCTTGGGCGCGCGGGTTTCCGGCGCACTTGGACTGGCGCAACCGCCCGGGTCAACGCCGCTGCCGAAGGGGCTTGCATCAGGCGGTAGTTAGATATATCTGACCGCTATGACGAAACACAGATTGAAATGGATGACCTTTATGCATAGGCACGGCCGCTGCGGCGGCATGCGAGAAGAAGTGAACGGCGCGCGGTTTCGCGGCGGGCGCCATTGGGGCGCGCGCTCTGGTGGGCGTTCGGGGTTCCGGCGCGGCCGGCTGTTCGATCAGGGCGATCTGCGCCTGATCGCGCTCAGCCTGATCGCGGAAAAGCCGCGACACGGGTATGACCTGATCAAGGCCATCGAGGATGCGCTGGGCGGCGCGTACGCGCCGAGCCCCGGGGTGGTCTATCCCACGCTGACGCTGTTGGAGGATCTCGGCTACATCGCGCTGGCGTCGGAAGACGGCGGCAAGAAGCTTTACGCCCTTACCGATGAAGGCCGCGCCCATATGGCGGAAAACGAAGCCGCGATCTCCGCGGCCCGCGCCCGGCTCGATGCGGCTGCCGAAGCGTTCGGCGGCGGTCCTGCGCCGCAAATCCTGCGGGCGATGGAGAATGTTCGCACGGCGCTACGCATCAAGCTCGCGCACGGGACGCTCACGGCGGAGCAAGTCGCGGCGATCGCCAAGATTTTGGACGACGCGGCGGCGGATGTGGAGAAGGCTTAGATTATACGGGACGGCGCAAGCCGTCCCGTTCCCTACGCAGCCTTCGTGAACGCCAGCGTCGCGTTGGTTCCGCCGAAGCCGAATGAATTCGACAGTGCGCAATTGATCTCGGCCTTTGTGCGTTCGCGGACGATCGGCAGATCGGCGAACTCAGGATCGAGTTCGTCGATGTGCGCGCTTTCGCAGACAAAGCCTTCGTTCATCATCAGGATGGAGTAGATCGCCTCCTGCGCGCCTGTCGCGCCGAGGGAATGGCCGGTCAGCGACTTCGTGGCGGAGATCAAGGGGATGTTCTCGCCGAAGACTTCGCGAACGGCGCCCATCTCCTTGATATCGCCGATGGGCGTGGAGGTGGCGTGCGGGTTTAGATAGTCGACTTTGCGGTCGAGCGATTGCATAGCCATGCGCATGCAGCGCACCGCGCCTTCGCCGGACGGCTGCACCATGTCGTGGCCGTCGCTCGTGGCGCCATAGCCGGCGAGCTCCGCATAGATTTTCGCGCCGCGCGCCTTGGCGCGTTGATATTCTTCGAGCACCAGCACGCCCGCGCCGCCGGCGATGACGAAGCCGTCACGGTTTTTGTCGAAGGCGCGCGAGGCGCGTTCGGGCGTGTCGTTGTAATTGCTGCTCATGGCGCCCATGGCGTCGAACAGGACCGACAAGGTCCAGTCGAGCTCCTCAGAGCCGCCCGCGAACATCACATCCTGCTTGCCCCATTGAATCATTTCGTAGGCGTTGCCGATGCAATGCGCGCTGGTCGAGCAGGCGGAGGAAATCGAATAGTTCACGCCTTTGATTTCAAACGGCGTCGCGAGCGTGGCTGATGCGGTGGAGCTCATCGCCTTCGGCACTGCGAACGGGCCGACGCGCTTGGGGCCTTTTTCGCGGGTCACGTCCGCGGCGGCGACGATTGCGCGCGTGGATGGCCCGCCTGAGCCCATGATCAACCCTGTGCGCTCATGGGAGACGTCGCTCTTCTCCAGGCCAGCGTCCTTGATCGCCTGCTCCATGGCGATGAAGTTCCAGCCCGAACCTTCGCCCATGAACCGATAATTGCGCTTGTCGACGACATCGGCGGGATCAATCTGCGGCTCGCCATGGACCTGGCAGCGGAAGCCCTTCTCGACATAGTCGATCGCCTTGCGAATGCCGGACCTGGCTTCACGCAGGGAGTTGGTCACCTCCTGCAGGCTGGCGCCGATGGAGGAGACGATGCCCATTCCAGTGACGACGACGCGGCGCACGGCTGCTCCTTTCGATTTGCTGCAGACTAGCCGATTCCGGCGGCCAATTGCTCGGCATTGAACAAGCCGACCTTGAGGTCCTTGGCGTGATAGATGGGCTCGCCGTCGACAGAGACCACCCCGTCGCCCACGCCAAGCACCAGGCGACGCACGATGACCTTTTTCATGGTGATGTCGTAGCGCACGATTTTTGAGTTCGGCATGATCTGGCCGCGAAACGCCACCTCGCCGACACCCAGCGCCCTCCCGCGCCCAGGGGCGCCGATCCAGCCCAGATAGAAGCCGACGAGCTGCCACATGGCGTCTAGGCCGAGGCAGCCCGGCATGACCGGGTCGCCGATGAAGTGGCACGGGAAGAACCAGAGGTCCGGCGCGATGTCGAACTCGGCGACGATCTTGCCCTTCTTGTGATCCCCGCCGTCGGCGGTGATCTCGGTGATGCGGTCGAACATCAGCATCGGCGGGAGCGGCAATTGTGCGTTGCCGGGGCCGAACAGCTTGCCCTCGCCGCAGGCGATCAGCGCCTCGCGGTCGAAGGACGACGGGTGGACGGATTGATGCTTCATGCGCCCCAAGGGCTATCAGCGGCTCCGCGAGGGGGCAAGGCGAACCTGCGGCGCTCTGGACACAGACGCGGGTTGAGGGCTTTGTGCGAGCCGATACGGAGGAGCGCCATGGACGCGGAAAAGTTGATGTTCAAAGACGGCCTGATGCGGGGCGAGCGCATTCTGGTCACAGGCGGCGGCACGGGCCTCGGCAAGGAAATGTCCGAGGCGTTCCTTAAGCTGGGCGCAGAGGTCATCATCGCCGGCCGGCGCGGCGGCGTGCTGCAGGAGACCGCCGACGAGCTGATGGGCCGCTGGGGCGGGACGGTGATCCCAGCGCCATGCGACATCCGCTCGGCGGAAGCGATTTCGGACATGCTCGATGGGGTCTGGGCCGGCGGGCCGCTGACGGGGCTGGTCAATAACGCGGCCGGCAATTTCATTTCGCGGACGGAGGATCTTTCGCCGCGCGCGTTCGACGCCATCGCCAATATCGTGTTCCGCGGCTCGTTCTACGTGACGCTCGATGTCGGCAAGCGCTGGATCACGGGCGGGCACAAGGGCTCGGTCATCAACATCCTGACGACTTGGGTGTGGAACGGCTCGCCGTTCACGGTGCCTTCGGCGATGTCGAAGTCCGGCCTGCGGGCGATGGCGGAATCGCTTGCCGTGGAGTGGGGCCGCTACGGCATCCGCTTCAACAATATCGCGCCCGGCCCATTTCCGACCAAGGGCGCATGGGAGCGCCTTTCGCCCGGTCAATCGCTTGAAGCGGGCGAAAACAGCCGCACCGGCAATCCGATGGGCCGGGTCGGACAAATGCACGAACTCTGCAATCTGGCGGTGCTGCTGTTGGCGCCGGGCGCAGAATACATCAATGGCCAGACGATCGCGATCGACGGCGCGAGCTACCAGGCCACGGGCGGGAATTTCTCCCAGCTGCGCGCTTGGGACGACGCGCAGTGGCAGGCCGTGCGCGACATGATCAAATCCTCCAACGAAAAAGACCGCGCGCAGCGCACCACTTAACTGGTTCTGCAAGGAGATAAGCATGGTCGGGGTTATCGCGCGCATCAAGGTGAAGGCCGATCAGGTCGACACCTTCAAAGGCGTGTTCAAGGGTTTGATGGCCGATGTTCGGGCCAATGAGCCAGGCAACGTGTATTATGAATTGTTCCAGGCGAAGGACGATCCCACGCAGTTCACGGTCATGGAGATGTATGTTGACCAGGACTCGCTGACGGCGCATGGCGCGACGGAGCATTTCAGAGCGGCGGGACCGAAGCTTGGGCCGTGCCTCGATGGGCCGCCAAAGATCGAGTACTTAAACAAAGCGTGATCGGCGTTCGCTGAAACGCGCAACGTTCTGACAAAATGCTGCAACGCGCACCGGCCAGAGTGTGGGTGTCGACGGAACCACGCTCGCGTTCCGTTCGATCTGTATTGACGATTCGGAAGGCGCGCGTATGGCGGCGATGTGGGCGGCAGCCCGGCGAAACATGGCGAAACCGTGGGCGATCGCGCTGGGGCTGGTCGTGCTTGGCCTGGTCGCGTGGGCGCTGTTCTTCCGTGGGGACGGCGACCGGGCGCCCTACCAAACAGCCGAGGTGGATCGCGGTCGCATCACGCAGGTGGTTTCGGCGACGGGCAAGCTAGAGCCGCTGGTGACGGTGAATGTCGGCTCCACCGTGTCTGGGCCGGTGCAAGCGGTCGAGGTCGATTTCAACTCGACGGTTCGCGCCGGGCAGGTGCTGGCGCGCCTTGATCCTGAGACGTTTCGCCAGCGCGTTGTGCAAGCGCAGGCGCAGGTGGCCAGCGCGCGCGCAAGTCTGCAGCAGGCGCAGGCTAATCGCGCGCAGGCGGCGGCGGAGTTTCAGCGCTATCAGCGCCTTTCGGATGAAGGTTTCGCGTCCGATCAATTGATGCTGCAACAGAGAACTGCGCGCGACGCCGCGGACGCCAGCGTCAATGCCGCGCGCGCCAGCGTGGCCCAGGCGGAAGCGGCGCTGGCGCAGGCGCGCGTGGATCTCGAGCGCAGCATCATCCGCGCGCCGATTGACGGCGTGGTGGTCGATCGTCAAGTTGATCCAGGGCAGAGCGTCGCGGCGAGCTTTCAGGCGCCGACGCTGTTTCTCATCGCCCAAGACCTGTCGCGGCTGCAGGCCAATATTACTGTCGATGAAGCTGATATCGGCAATGTGCGCGAAGGTCTGCCCGTGCGCTTCACGGTCGACGCCTATCCCGATCAGGAGTTCGACGGCGTCGTCAGCCAGGTGCGCCAGCAGGGCGTCGATACCAATGGCGTGGTGAGCTACACCGTGGTTGTGCAAGCGGACAATCCTGGTCGCCGATTGTTGCCGGGCATGACCGCGAACGCGGAAATTGTCGTTGCGGAAACGCAGGAGGTCGCGCGCCTGCCGAATGCAGCGCTGCGGTTCCGCCCCGGCGACCCAGCGCTCGCGGCGCGCGGCCAGGCCTTGACGTCGGGCGGGGCGCAGCAGAGCGGGGCCGGTGAAGCGCGTGCGCAGTCGACACGTGGCGGACGCAGCGGCGGCCAGGCTGTCGAGCGCATCGCGTCGCAACTGGATTTGTCCGATGCGCAGCGCGCGCAAGCTCAGGAGGCGTTTCGCGCGGCCATGACCGAGGCGGGTCCGCCGCCTGGGCAGGACGCTGCGCCGGGTGAACGTCGCGCCTTCATGCGGCGCGTACGGCAAGACGCGCTGGCGCGCTTGGAGAGCGTGCTCACGGATGCGCAAAAGGCGCGTCTGCAGGAGATGCATTCCGGCGCAGCCGAGGCTGAACCTCAAACGCGACGCGCGGTGGTTTGGGTGTTGCGCAATGGCGCGCCGGCGCCGGTGGGCGTGACACTGGGCGTCGCCGATCAAAGCCACACGCAGATCGTTTCAGGATTGGACGCCGGCGATCAGGTGATCATCGGCGGCGGTCCGGAAGGCGACGCGCGGCAGCGGCAACAACAGCAGCGTGGCGGTCCGCCGGGCATGCGCATCCGGGGCGCGTGATGGAGCCCCTCATCGCTGCGCGCGATCTGCACAAGCATTATCAAATGGGCGAGGAAACCGTTCACGCGCTCGACGGCGTTACTGTCGCAATCGGGCGTGGCGAGTACGTCGCGATGATCGGACCATCGGGTTCGGGCAAATCCACGCTGATGAATCTGATTGGCGGCTTGGACAGCCCAACATCCGGCGCTTTGATCATCAACGGCGCGAACATGTCTGACCTCGATGACGCGGCCCTTGCTTCGTTTCGCAATGAAACGATCGGATTTGTGTTTCAGTCGTTCAATCTCCTGCCGCGGCTGACGGCGCTGGAGAATGTCGAATTGCCGATGATTTATGCCGGCCGTCCGGCGAAGGCGCGCCGCGAGCGCGCTGCGGCGCTGTTGGAGCGCGTCGGCCTCGGCGAACGCTTGACGCATAAGCCCACGCAGCTCTCCGGCGGGCAGCAGCAGCGCGTCGCGATTGCGCGCGCGCTGGCGTGCGAACCGCCCGTGTTGCTGGCGGATGAGCCGACCGGCGCGTTGGATTCAAGCACCGGGAAAGACATTCTTGCCTTGTTCGGCGCGCTCAACCGTGAAGGCGTGACGGTCTTGATTGTCACGCACGACGCCAATGTCGCTGCGGCGGCGCGGCGTGTGATTGAAATGCGTGACGGGAAGATTGTTTCAGACGCCGCCGCGGAAATCGCCGCATGATGCGCGCGAGCGACCTCACGGCGACGGCGGTGCGCGCGTTGCGCGCCAATCCGCTGCGTTCGGCGCTGACGGCGTTGGGCGTGATCATCGGCGTGGCGTCCGTGATCGCCATGGTCGCGCTCGGGCGCGGCGCGCAGACGCAGGTCGAGCGCTCGATCCAAAGTCTCGGGTCAAATCTTTTGATCATTGTTCCAGGCGCATTCAATCAAGGCGGCGTGCGCGGCGCGGCGGGCGGATGGGACTCGCTCACCCAGGGCGACGCGGATGCGATCAAGGCGGACATCAGCGGCCTGGCTGCCGTGGCGCCCGGCGTGCGCGCCCAGGGCCAGCTTGTCGCGGGCGGATTCAATTGGAACACGCGCATTGAAGGCGTCACACCGGACTATCTGACCGCGCGCGATTGGGAGGTCGAGCACGGGCGATTTTTCGATGAGCGGGAAGTCGCGCAAGCGCGCCGCGTCGTCGTGCTGGGCCAAACCGTGGCGAACGAATTGTTTCCCAACGTGGAGGCGCTCGGCGAAACCGTGCGGATCAATGGCGGCTCCTATGAAGTGATCGGCGTCCTGGGCTCCAAGGGGCAATCGGGATTTGGCGCCGATCAGGACGACATTGCGCTCGCGCCGTTGACGACGGTGAAGCGCCGGATTGCGGGACGGCGCGGGCGCGGCGATTCCGTCAGCCAGATTTCGGTCAAGGCGGTCGACGAAGCAGCGCTTGCGCGCGCGGAAACGGCGATCACCGAACTCCTACGCCAACGCCACCGCACCAATGGCGAGGACGATGATTTCACGGTCCAGAACCTTTCCTCCATCGCGGAGGCCGGTCAGGAGGCGACACAGACCTTCACTGCGCTGTTGGCCTCGATCTCCGCGGTTTCGCTGCTTGTGGGCGGCATCGGCATCATGAACATCATGCTGGTGTCGGTCACGGAGCGCACGCGCGAGATCGGGCTGCGCAAGGCGCTGGGCGCGCGACAGGCTGACATTTTGCGGCAATTCGGACTGGAGGCGGTGGCGCTCTCGGTTATGGGCGGGCTGATTGGTCTGGGCCTGGGCTATCTCGCGGCGTGGATCATCACCAGCGCGGTCAATCTTCCGCTTACCCTTGCGCCGGAAACTGCGGCGATGGCGATCGGATTCTCCGGGCTCGTCGGCGTGGCGTTTGGCGCCTATCCGGCGTGGAGGGCGGCGCAGCTAGACCCGATCGAGGCGCTTCGCCGTGAGTAGGCTCCGGCTGCGGCGATCCCCGGCGCTGACAAGCCGCGCGGGAAGCCATACAAGCAAGGCGCGTTCAAAGCAGGAAGAATTCATGCGAACGATGATTGCGGCGCTGCTCCTGTCCACTGCAGCGATTGCGCCGGCGGCCAACGCGGAGACGCTCGATGAGTCCATGTCCGCGGCGCTGGAGACCAATCCCAGCCTGGCGGCGGCGCGGGCGCGGTTGAACGCGACGCGAGAGCAGCTGCCTCAGGCCTGGTCGGAGGCGTTGCCGCAGATCAGCGCGTCGGCGAGCGCATCGGAGTCCAGCTTCCGCAGCGATAACCCCGCGGTCGCGGGCGGCGAAGACCGGGACTGGTCGGGCGGCATCAGCGCATCGCAATTGCTGTTCGGCTCGGGCCGAGTGCTGGCGACCACGCGGCAGGCGCGGGCGACGATCGCGCAGGCGGCGGCCAATTACGAAAGCACCGAGCAGACTTTACTGCTCGACGTCACCCGCGCCTACGCAGACGTGCGTCAGGCGCAGGCTGTCGTGGCGGCGCGCGAACAGACGGTGCGGAATTTGTCGTCGCTGTTCAATTTTTCGACGGCGCAGTTCGACGCCGGCGTGGTGACGCGCACCGACGTGGCGCAAAGTCAGGCGCGGTCGGCGCAGGCGCGCACGCAATTGGTGCAGGCTCAAGGGCAGCTCGCCGCGGCGGTCGAGACCTATATGCGCCTGGTGGGTTACCCTCCTTCGGATCTGGAGGCGCCGGGACGCAGCAGCGACCTGCCGCAAACGCTGGACGCGGCGCTCGATGTAGCCGGCCGGGAGAACCCGACGCTGCTCTCCGCGGTCGCGGCGCAGGAAGCGGCGGACGCGGCGGTGTTGGGCGCGTACTCGAATTTTGGCCCGCGCGTGACGCTGGAAGGCTCCACTGGACGCGGAGGCGGATTTGACGACGGCGATTTCGACTCGCGATCGGACTCCGTCGGCGTGCGCCTGTCAGTCCCTTTGTTCACGGGCGGCTCAAATGTTTCCCGCGCACGACAGCAACGCGCTTTGCGCTCGGCGGCCAATTTGGATGTCGCCGCGGCCCAGCGCAGCGTGCGCGAAAGCGTCACGACGGCCTGGACGACGCTGCAGAGCGCGCAAGCTGCGGTGATCTCCGCGCGCGAGCAGGTGGAGGCTGCGGAGCTTGCGTATCGCGGCGTGCGGCTGGAGCAGGAAACCGGGCTGCGTTCGACCGTCGAGGTGCTTGACCAGGAGCAGGATCTGCTGACGGCGCGCTTGGCGCTGGCGCAGTCGGAACGCGATCTCGTGGTCGCGGAAAGACAAGTGCTGGCGCTGCTGAATGCGCTTCGCCCGCAAGCGACTGCCGATCAGGACGAATAGGACCGCAGCTGTGGCGCTCGATCCGCCGCTCAAGAGCTTGCTAGAGAAAAGCGGCGCTGCGCGTCTGCGCATCGATTGGCGCAAAGGCGTCGCCGCGGCGCGGCGGGAGTTCTGGCAGACTGCGCGCCGGCTTGAGGCGGATGCGCCAGCGTTGCACAGGGTGACGTCTCTCCAGGTCGCGGGCGCCGACGGCGCGTTGAAGGCGCGGCTCTATGTGCCTCTCGCGGTGGGCGTCGGTCCGGGCCCGTGCGTGGTTTACTTCCACGGCGGCGGATTTGTCGTCGGCGATCTCGATAGCCATGACATGTTGTGCCGCCGATTGGCGGATGCCGCGCGCATGCGGGTCTTGTCTGTCGCCTACCGGCTCGCGCCGGAGCACAAGGCGCCGGCGGCGGCGGATGATGCTTTCGCGGCGACACGATGGGCTTTTGAACACGCCGCGCAGATCGATGTGGATGCAGCGCGCATCGCGGTGGCCGGCGATTCCGCCGGCGGAAATCTCGCCGCCGTCGTGACGCAGGACTTCAAACGGGCCGGCGGGTCGAAGCTCGCGGCGCAAGCGCTGTTTTATCCGCTGACGCAATTGGTGCGCATGACGCCTTCGCAGATGCGGTTCAGCGAAGGGTATGTGCTGACGCAGGCGGCGCAGGATTTTTTCAAGCGCACTTATCTGCGCGCGCCAGAAGAGGCCAAGGATGTCCGCGTGTCGCCGCTCCTGGCGGATGACCTCACAGGGTTGCCGCCGGCCTATGTGCTGACCGCGGGCTATGATCCGCTGTTGGATGAGGGCAAAGCCTATGCGGACAAGCTCGCCGCGTGCGGTGTGCCGGTGACGTACGCGCCCTATCCCAATCAGATCCACGGGTTCTTGAATCTGACGGCGGTGTCGACGGCCGCGAAACGCGCAATCGAAGACGCGGGCGCTTGGTTGTCGCGCGCTATGCCTTCGCCAGGCTGACCCGGGGCGTTGCGCTCCAGGCAAAGGCGAGGGCTGCGCCGAGCAGCGCGGCGCCGATTGCAAATGGCGCGCTGGCGCCCAAAGCGTCGAAGGCGGGACCGGACATGATGGGCCCGATCACCCGGCCCAGCGCGGACGACGATTGATTCATGCCCATGACGACGCCGCGATCGGCGTGCGTTGTGTGTGCGCTGATCAGGCTCTGCAGCGCAGGCGCCGCCGCGCCGCCGCCGATCGCCAAAAGCGCGAGCGCGGGCCAAAGCGTCAGCCAGTCGCGGGCGAAGATCAAGGCGAGAAAGCCCAGCGCGAAGAGCGCGATTCCGCTGAGGAGCATCGTGCGCTCGCCCAGGCGTTTAGCGAGCGCGCCCGCGCCGCCGCCCTGCACCGCTACAGTCACCAGGCCCAGCGCAACGAAAACCATCGCCACGTCGTGCGGCCCAAAGCGCAGAACATCGTTGGCCCAGAGCGCAAAGGTCGTCTCCATGGCGGCCTGCGCGGTGATCATGAGCAGCGTGATCACCAATAGGCGGGCCAATACCGGCCGCGACGCGAGCAGCTCTGAACGGCGCGCGGATTGAACAGGCGCGTCCGCATCGCGTGTGTGCGTTTCGCGAAAGAGCGCGAGCGCAACGATGGCGGACACGGTGGCGAAACCGGCGGCGAGATAACAGACGTTGGCGAAATCCTGTGCGGTGGGCGTGTTGCCCACCATCACGCCGCCCAGAGCGGGGCCAATAATGAATCCCAGCGCAAACACCGCACTGATCAGGCCCATATTGCGCGCGCGAGTGTGTTCGTTGGAGAGATCGCCGGCGGCGGCGAACGCTGCACCGACATTGCCGGCCATCAGGCCGCCAAGCAGCCGCGCGCCGCCCATGACGTAAATGGATGTTGCGCCGGCGAGCAAGCAATAGGACGCCGCCGCGCCAATCAGTCCGATGATCAGGATCGGCTTTCGTCCAAAGCGATCGCTTAAGCGCCCCCAGATCGGGGCAGCGATCAGCTGGCCGACGGAATAGGCGCCCATGGCCAGCGTGGTTTCGCTGGCGGTGGCGCCGAGGTCGAGCGCCAAAAAGGGAAAGACCGGCACGAACAGCCCGAAACCGATCATGGCCGTCAGAACGACGCCGATCAGCGCGATCAGGGATCGCCCAGGGGCTTGGGTTTGGGGCATGGCAGGCGTCTAGCGGAATTGGCGGGGGCGCGCATCTGCCCCGCGGTCGCAGGCGGCTATTGGGGGTCTTCGTAGCGGCGCCATGCGCCGTCGCGTCCGCGCAGCAGCCAGCCGTCTTGCGTTCGCCGCGCGCTGGGCGGGGCCAGCGGCGCCTTGCCGTGACCGCCCGGACTATCGATCACATAGTGCGGTTGACACAGGCCGGAGGCGGCATCGTGGAGGGTCTGCACCAGCGCCTGTCCGCGTTCGATCGTGGTGCGAAAATGCGATGTGCCCGGCGCCAGATCGCCGTGGTGCAAGTAATAGGGCTTGATGCGCAGCTCGACGAATGTGCGCATCAACGATTCCAAGGTCTCCGCGTCATCGTTGACCCCGCGCAACAGCACGCTTTGGCTCAGCATCGGGATGCCTGCATCGATGATGCGCGCAATCGCGGTGCGGGCGTGCGGCGTCAATTCCCTGGGATGATTGGCGTGCAGCACGACATAGGTCGTGACGCCTTCAGCGCGCAGCGCTTGCGCAAACTCTGCAGTGGTGCGCTCCGGTGCAACCACGGGCACGCGGGTGTGCCAGCGCACGATCTTCACGTGGTCAATTGCTGCAAGCTCTTGGGTGAGGTGCGCAGCGCGGCGCGGGGACACCATGAACGGATCGCCGCCAGTGAGGATCACTTCCCATATATTTGCATCGGCGCGGATATAGCGGAGCGCGTCTTCGAGGACTGCCGCGGATACCGCGGTTGGTTGTCCGACGGTTTCGCGGCGAAAGCAGAAACGGCAATAGACCGGACACACGTTCACGAGCTTCAAGAGCACACGATCGGGATAGCGATGCACCAGGCATGAGGCGGCGGCGTGCGCGTCGTCGCCGATCGGGTCGGCGCGCTCGTGCGGCAGTGCGTCGAGCTCGCGGACATCGGGCGTAAATTGCGCCGCGATCGGGTCATTGGGATCGCCGGGATCAATCAGCGCCGCCATGGCGGGCGTGATGGCGACGGCGTAGCGCGCGGCGACATCCTCCAGACTTGGTCCTGCCTTCGCCGTTTGCGGCCGCATGCATCAGGCTCCGAACGCTGCGGCGTAGCGCAGCTTTCCTCCGGCGCGCGCATCGGGCGACCAGAGCAAGGCCATGAAATGCGCGCCCTTGAAGGGCGCGTCAAACAGGGCGGCGGCTTCAGCGCTGAAACCGAAGCGGGGATAATAGTTTGGGTGGCCGAGGACGAACGCGGCGGCGGCCCCGCCGTCTTCGCAGACGCGCAGGCCCGCCCGAATCAGGGCGGCGCCAATGCCTTGGTTCTGGAGATCGATGCGGGCGGAGACCGGCGCGAGCGCCACCGCGGACAGCGCGGTTTCCTCCCGCTCGATCAGGAGTTTCGAAAACACGATATGGCCGACCAGGCCGTTAGCGGTTTCAGCGACCAATTCGGCGGCGACGTCACCGTCGCGGCGCAGTGCGGCGATCAGCGCCGCCTCGTTTGAGCGGCCAAACGCGCGGGTGAAGGCGTCGGTTACCAGGGATGCGATGGCGTCGTGATCCGTAGGCGCGGCCGCGCGCACGATCATTGCGGCGGCGTCCACAGCACTTGATCGATGTGCGCGCCGCCTGCGGCCAGCAGCACGAGGCGATCCACGCCCAGCGCGCAGCCGCTGGCCTCCGGCATGTGCTCCAACGCTTGGAGGAAATCCTCATCGATTGGCCAGGCGTCGCCATAGACGACGCGTTTGCGCTGCATGGCGTGCGCGAGACGTTTGCGCTGCTCGGCTGCGTCCGTGAGTTCGCCGAAGCCGTTCGCGAGCTCCACGCCGCAGGCATACAGCTCGAAGCGTTCGGCGACCGATGGATCGTGCGGCGCCGGGCGCGCCAAGGCGGCTTCCGCGATTGGATACTCAGAGAGAATGGTCAGGCTGGGATGGCCGAGCTCTCGTTCAATGACGACGATGCGTTCGGAGAATTCGTCCGCGCTGAGCGGTTCGGAGATGAAGTCCTTCACGCGCCGCTGCTCCGGCGGCGTGAACGGATCGCAGGCATGCGCGCGCCAGCGGAGACCGGACGCGCCAAGCGCTGCGCAGACTTCACGAACGATGGCGACTGAATCCGCTTGGATGGCCGTGTATGGCGCCTCTGCACGATACCATTCGAGCATGGTGAATTCCGGGGCGTGCAGTGGGCCTTTTTCGCCGGCGCGATACACTTTCCCGAGATAGAAAATGTTGCGTTCGCCGGCGGCCAGCAGCTTCTTCATGGCGAACTCGGGAGAAGTGTGCAGGAAGCCCGCGCCAGCGCGGAAGGCGTGCAGGTGCGTCTCCGCGCCAGGGCTCGCGACGAGGGTCCCCACATCGGCCTCCAAGAATCCTTGCCGGTCGAACCAGGCGCGGATCGCGGCCAGCGCCTTGGCCCGCGCGCGCAGCAGGGGCGCGCGATCGGCGTGGCGGTCGGGCGTCCACCAGGGGCTCATGGCCCGCACAGCTTGGCGGCCTTGGCGGGGGCGGCGATTGCGGCTAAGAGCGCCGGCATTTCCTGAACTCCTGACGCAAACGGCCCGGCGCCGCCGCGGCCTTGAACGAGGCGCATTGTGGTTAAAGTCATCGCCAGCGACGTCCGCAAGGGCAATGTGATTGAGCACGAAGGCCAGCTCTATGTCGTGCTCGCCCACGAGACGTTCCGCCCCGGCAAAGGCACGCCGACGTCAACGCTCACGATGCGCCGCATCGTCGATGGGGTGAAGACCCAGCAGACCTACAAGACCACTGACGCGCTGGAGAAGGCGTTCGTGGAGGAAGTGAAGCACACTTATCTTTATGATGCCGGGGACGAAGGGTTCGTGTTCATGAACCCGAATTCCTATGAGCAAGTCTCCGTCTCGCGCGACACGGTTGGCGACAGCGCGCCCTACCTGGCGGAGAACATGGATTGTGCGTTGCTGATGCATGACGGCGTGGCGCTGTCGATTTCGCTGCCGCCCCGCGTGGCGCTGGAGATTGTGCAGACCGAGCCTGTCGTGAAAGGGCAGACGGCATCGTCGTCGTACAAGCCGGCGATGCTGTCGAACGGCGTGCGCACGATGGTGCCGCCGCACATTGAAACCGGCACGCGCGTGGTTGTTTCGACGGATGACGGATCGTACGTCGAGCGGGCGAAGGATTAGGGAATCCGTTTCAGGATGTTGATCAGCGCCTTGGTGCGGCTGGAGAACAGCACGGGCGTGTAGAATGCGCCGGCGGCGCGCTTGATGATTTCCGCGCGCGTCGGGTAGGCAATCACAGGCGACGTCAAGGCGCGCATTTTCAGTCCTGACGACATCGCCAAGGACATTTCCGCCAGCAGGTCGCCGGCGTGCGCGCCGACGATGGAACAGCCGAGGATTTGGCCGTTCTTCTTGGTGACGATCTTACAGAAGCCTTCGCTGTCGCGCTCGGCCACCGCGCGATCATTGTGGGTGAAGCTCCATCGGGAGGTCGTGACCGCGTCTGCGCCGAAGGCCCTGCGCGCTTCGGTTTCGGTCATGCCCAGTTGGGCGACTTCGGGATCGCAATAGGTGACGGCGGGGATCGGCTGACTGTCGGCGCGCGTGACGGCTTTGAAGAGCGCGCTGCGCACCCAGGCGCTGGCGTGCCAGCCTGCGGCGTGGGTGAACAATTCGCGGCCCGCCGCGTCGCCGATGGCCCAAACGCGCGGATTGCTGGTGCGGAGCGTCGGCGACGTCTCCACGCCTTTGGGCGTGTAGCGCACGCCGGCCTTCTCAAGGTCGAGGCCTTCCAGGATGGGTCGGCGGCCGACCGCAACGAGGATATGCGTGCCTTCGATCGTGCGGGTCTGCTTGTCCGGCCCTTCAAGCGTCAGCGCGGCCCCGGATGGCGCAGCGGAGGCGCGCACGGCTTTCCAGCCTTCCAGGATCTCCACGCCTTCGCGGCGCAGCCGACCAAGCGCGAACGCGGCGGATTCTTCATCGGCGCGGCCGAGCGCGCGGGCGGCTTCGATGATGGTGACTTCCGCGCCGAGGCGGCGAAACGCCTGTCCCAATTCGATTCCAATCGGCCCGCCGCCGAGAACGAGCAGACGGCCCGGCAGCGCATCGATATCGAAAATGGTTTCGTTGGTGAGATAAGGAATGTCGGCAAGGCCCTCTATGGGCGGCACGAATGCGGTGGAGCCCGTGGCGATGACGAAGCGTTTTGCGCGCACGCGGGACGAGGCTGAGGTAACGGTCTTCCCATCGGCGAAGCGGGCATGCTCGCGGATTACGGTGACGCCCAAGCCTTCGAACCGCTCCTGGCTGTCGATCGGCGCGATCTCGTCGATGACGCCGCGGACGTGTGCGCGGACGGCCGGCCAGTCAATCTGCGGCGCTTGGGCGTGGACCCCGAATTTCTGCGCATCGCGCATCGCCTGCGCTGCGGCGCCGGCGGCAATCAGCGCCTTCGACGGAACGCAGCCTGAGTTCAGGCAATCGCCGCCCATTTCCCCACGCTCAAAGAGCACCACGTTGAGGCCGAGTTGCGCTGCGCCGGCGGCGACGGACAGGCCTGCGGAGCCGCCGCCGATGACGCAGACATCGCAGGACAGATTCTGCATTACGCGGCTCCCTGAGGCTTGCGGCGAAACGCTTTCGCCGCCACCGGCAAGAGCGCCAAGAGCAAAAGCCCTGCGATCGGAATGATAATTTCGGGAGAGAACAACAAATCGCGCGCCGCATCCACCGGATCGACGTCGACGCCGGCATTGAACGCCGCGCGCAGTCCGTTGCCGACGGCGGAATAGACCAGTGTGCCCGGAATGATGCCAATAAACGTGGCGAGCACGAAGTCCCGCAGCTTTACGTTCAGAAACGCCGGCGCGAGATTGACGATGAAAAACGGGGCGCCTGGAAACAGCCGGAGCGCGAGGAGATAGTTGAAGGCGTTGTCGCGAAAGCCTTCCTCAAGGCGCTTCAACCAGCCGCCGGCGCGGGCGCGCAGCGCGTCGCCGAATGCCGTGCGTGCGGCGAGGAAGACTCCGGTTGCGCCGATGGTGGCGGCAATCACAGTGGCGGCGCCGCCCATCCAGATGCCGAACAAAAACCCGCCGGTGAGCGTAAGAAACAGCGCGCCCGGCATCGAGATCATCACTGCGACAGCGTAAATGCCGATATAGGCGGCGAGCGCCAAAGGAAGGTTTTGCGCGACGAGCGCGTCGAGCGCTGCGCTGCTCTCGCGCAAGCTCTCCAGCGACAGCCTGCGGTGAACGCCCGAAGCCAGCACGCCACCGAGCACGAGCACGATCACCGCGATCGGCGCGAAGCGCAGCCAGCCGATCTTGCGCGCCGGAGGGGGATCGGATTCAGTCATGCCCAGCGTCTACGAGGTTGGCGCCGGGCTGGTTGCAGCCGGCAATGAAACCATGGCCGGGCCTGCGTCGTACGTTCCTGCAAAGGTGTCAATCATGTTGCGTTTCGTCTTAGCCGCTGCGGCGGCATTTGTGCTTCTCGCCGGGCTGAGCGCCACGCGCATGGTCAATGCGCAGACCGCGCCGGCTCAGGCCGGGCGTGCGGAGGCCGTGTTCGCGGGGGGGTGTTTCTGGTGTCTGGAGCATGACCTTGAGGAACGCGACGGCGTCATCAGCGCGGTCTCGGGTTATGCGGGCGGACGAACCGCCAATCCCACCTATCAGAACTATGAGCGCGGCGGGCACATCGAGGTCGTGCGCGTGACGTACGATCCAGCGCGCGTCAGCTATGCGCAGCTGGTTTCCTACTTCTTCCGTCACGTCGATCCCACCGATGCGGGCGGACAGTTCTGCGATCGCGGGCACGCCTATACGACGGCCGTTTTCGTTGCGAATGCCGAACAGCGCCGCATCGCGGAGGCAGAGATTGCGCGCTTGTCGCGGCACCTTCGCATTGCGACGCCGGTTGAAGATCTCGGCCGGTTCTGGCCGGCGGAAGACTATCACCAGGACTACGCCGAGAAGAATCCCGTGCGGTACAATCTCTATCGTCTGAATTGCGGCCGGGATGCGCGCGTCCGCGAGGTCTGGCGCAACGTCCCGTGACGCGCTTCATCCGACCATGCGCGTGCGCCCCTCCCAATAGGGCGCGCGCAGTTCGCGGCGGAGAATTTTTCCGGAAGGATTGCGCGGAATGGCGTCCACAAAATCCACGCTCTTGGGGACTTTGTAATTGGCCACGCGTTCGCGGGCCCAGGCGATGATGTCTGCGGCGTCCTGCGGCGCGCCTGGCTTGGCGATTACGATCGCTTTCACGGCCTCGCCCCATTTATCGTCGGGCACGCCGATGACCGCGACATCGGCGACATTGGGATGCCCGAAAATGGCGTTCTCGACCTCCGCCGGATAGACGTTCTCGCCGCCGGTGACGATCATGTCTTTCACGCGGTCGTAAATGTAGAAGAAGCCTTCGGCGTCCTGATAGGCGGCGTCTCCGGTCTTGTACCAGCCGCCGTGAATGGCTTCCGCGGTGGCCTCGGGCTTGTTCCAATAGCCTTTCATCACCACCGGTGCGCGAATGAAGATTTCGCCGACGTCGCCAATCGGCACTGGGTCGCCGTCGCCGCCGCGTACTTCGACTTCGATGCCTGGCCATGCGCGGCCGCATGAGCGCAGTTTGCCGAGGGCCGGATCATGGGCTGCCGGCGGGAGATATGTCGCTGCGCCGACGGTTTCGGTCATGCCGTACAATTGCAGGAAGTCGCAACCGAAGCGTTCGCGGGCGCGCACGAGAAGGTCTTCCGCGATCGGCGAGGCGCCGTAGGCGACCGATTGCACCGATGAAAGGTCCGCGGACGCCATCTCCGGCGACTGCATCAGCATCATGATAACTGCAGGCACGAAGAAGGCGTGGTTGACGCGCTCGCGCTGCAACAGATCGATCACGGCGGCGGGAATGAGATCGCGCACGATCACCGTCTTGGAGCCGCTGGCGAGCGCAATCATGCCGACATTGCAGCCCGCGACGTGGAATTGCGGCATCGCGTTCATGACGGTTTCGCCGACGCGATAATCGAAGCCGGGGATCGGGCCGGCGAGGCGGAAGAATGCGAGATAGTTCGCGTTGGTGAGCTGCACGCCTTTGGGGTGGCCGGTCGTGCCGGAGGTGTAAAGCTGGAGGACGTCATCATCGTCGCCGATGGGCAGCATGGGATCGCGATCGCGCCCCGCGTCGCGCCAGGCGGCGTATCCGGCATTGGGTCCATCCAACGCGATGATGTCTGGCTTGATCTCCATTTGCGCCAGCGCCTTGGCGGCCGGCTCGGCGAAATCGGCGCCGAGAAACAGCAGCTTGGCGCCGGCGTCGGTCAGCGTGTAGGCGATTTCGGGCGGCGCCAGCCGGAAGTTCACCGGCGCCAGAACGACCCGCGCCTTGATCGCGCCGAAGAGGATTTCGAAGAAGAGCTCGGTGTTCTTGGACAAGAGCGCGATGCGATCGCCCGGCTTCAAGCCCATGGCGATGAGCTGGTCAGCAGTGCGGTTGGTGCGCTCGTTGAACGCGGCGAACGTGACGCTGCGGCCCTCGCAGAGATACGCAACGGCATCTGGCCGGAGGCGCGCCTGCACACGGGGCGGATCGGCCATGGTCTCCAGGCCATTCATGTCGATCATCGGGGCGCCTCCAGTTTTTTGTTGCCTTGGACTTGCCCCACAGGTTCAAAACGTCAAGCGCGCGGGCGCCAGCGAAGGGAACAAGCCGTGTATATCGTCTGGGAGCATCCGCTCAGCCCCTATGTACAGAAGGTCAAGATCGCGCTGCGCGAAAAGGGACTGCCGTTCGAAGCGCGGATGCCCGACGGCATCGGCGCAGGGGGCGCGGAGGGCGCATTTTCGCGCGCCAGTCCATTGCAGGAAGTGCCGGCGCTGATCGATGGCGAGTTCGCGCTGTTCGAGTCCGGCGTGATGCTGGAGTATCTGGAAGACAAGCACCCGGAGCCGCGTCTTATCCCTGCCGATCCCAAGGCGGCGGCGCGTGGCCGGATGATCGCGCGGATCATGGACACGCAATATGAGGCAATCAATTGGGCCGTCGGGGAGATCAAGTATTTCCGTCGCGCGGAGGGCGATCGCGCTGCAGCGTTGCTGGCGGAAGCCGCCCGTCAAACCGCGCAATTGAACGGCTGGCTGTCGCGCCGCCTGGAAGGGCCGTGGTTCTGCGGCGAGGCGTTCGGTTATGCGGATCTTTCGGTCTTGCCATGTGTCGCGTCAGCAGCCGCGGATGGGCGCGCGCCGGAGGGCGCGTTGGCCGCGTGGCTGGAGCGCGCCAGCGCACGCGACAGCGTGCGGCAAACGCTTGAGGAATCGCGCGCGGCGTTTGCCGGTTTCGAGTTGGCGCACGCGGCGATTCAATCTGGCCTGTTCAAGCGACAATATCGCGATCACCGGCTGGAATGGATGATGCGATCGGGCGGCGCGGAGATCGTGCGCGAGGGCGTCAATGCGGGGAACATCCGCTTTTCCACGGAGCTTTCATGACTGGTGAATTGATCCTGCACCATTATCCGTCATCGCCGTTCGGCGAGATGGTGCGCCGCGCCTTCGGCCTAAAAAACCTGGCATGGCGCAGCGTGGAGCATCCCAATGTGCTGCCGCGGCGGGAATTGATGGCGATGACGGGCGGCTATCGCCGGATCCCCGTGATGCAGGCCGGCGCGGATATTTATTGCGATTCGCAAATGATTCTACGCGCCATCGACACGCTGCATCCCGAGATCCCGTTGACGCCGCCTGGGCAGGAGGGCGTCGCCTGGGCGCTGCGGGTGTGGGCGGAGCGCTCGTTTTTTCAGGCTTGCGTCGGCGTGATTTTCGGCGCCATCGGCCAGCACGTGCCGAAGGCGTTCATCGAAGATCGCGAGCAATTGAGCGGCCGGCCGTTTGACCTCAAGGCCATGGAGGCTGCAGCGCCGATGCTGCAGGACCAGTGGCGCGCGAACGCCATGTGGATCGAGGATCAATTGCGATCGAGCGGGGGTCCCTGGCTGATGGGCGATCGCCCGGGCCTGGCGGACATAGCCGCGTCCATGCCGATCTGGTTTCTCAAGAACGGCCTCAATCCCGCGTTTGAACGCTTGACGAGCGATATGCCGAAGTTGCGCGCCTGGGAGGATCGTCTCGTCGCGGCCGGTCATGGGACGCCCACGCCGATGAGCGCTGCAGAGGCGTTTGAGGTTGCGCGCACGCACGAGCCGCGGCCGGCGGATGATTATCCCAGCACCGAGGCGCGGCCGATTGCGGCCGGCGACCGCATCAGCGTCATGGCTGACGACTACGGCCGCGATAAAATTTCCGGCCACGTGCATTATTCGACGCCGCAGGAAATCGCCGTCATCCGCAGCGACACGCCGTGCGGGACGGTGTGTGTGCATTTTCCGCGCGCGGGATTTCTGGTCGAGACCCCTTTCGGGTAGCGCGCTGGTTGCTGCAATCGATCAAATCTTGACCGCGCCGGCCTCGATATCGTGCATGCGCTCGACGGTGAGCGGCGCGTAGCCGGCGGTCGCGGGATCGTCGAAATAGAGCGGATCGGAAGTTTTCGACGGATCAAATCCGTCGGCGACGAGATCGACCTTGCGGTATTTGAACGTGCCCGTCGTATCGATGTCGCGCTTGATGCGGATGAAAAGCGGGCGAGCATAGCTGGGCAGCTCGCGCGCGATATGGGCGTGCAGCGCGGCCAGATCGAATCCATCGGTGGGCGTGATCGCGGCCATGCCGGCGCGGCCATCGAGCGAGCCCACTCTCACGCCGTAGACGTTCGCTTCCGCGACGCCCGGCGCCCGGGCCAACGCTTCGCCGACTTCATTGGTGGAGACGTTTTCCCCCTTCCAACGGAAGGTATCGCCGATGCGGTCGATGAAATAGAAATATCCGTCTTCGTCCTGCTTCATCAGATCGCCGGTGCGAAACCAGACGTCGCTCTTGGCGAAGACGTCCTGCAGGACTTTCTTTTTGGTCTGTTCTTCGTTGCCGGAATAGCCTTCAAAGCGATAGCGCGCCTCGGCCTGTTTGATTTCGCCGACCGCTTCGCCGACTTCGCCGGGGGCCGCTTCGATGCACAGGCCATCGTCGCCGCGGACGGGCTGTTCGGTTTCCACATCGAATTTGACGATGCGCACGTTCACGCGCTTGCGCAGATACTTCGGAATACGCCCGACCGAGCCGATCTTGCCATCGAAATTGAGCAGCGAAACGTTGCCTTCGGTGGAGCCGTAGAATTCTAGAAGACGCTTGATCTTGAAGCGCGGCTGAAACTTCTCCCAAACTTCCGGGCGCAATCCGTTGCCGACGCCGAGACGCAGAGCGTGGCGGGTTTCATTGAGCGTTTCCGGCTGGTTCAAAAGGTACCGGCACAATTCGCCGATATAGAAGAACACGGTGGCGCCGTCGTTGACGCAATCGTCCCAGAAATGGGTGGCGGAAAATTTGCGCCGGATCAGAAGCGTACCGCCGGTCGTCAGCGCAAAACCCACGCCGCACAGGCCGCCGGTGCCGTGATAGAGCGGCAGCGTGACATAGACGCGATCCGCCGGCACGGCGTAGCCGCCGCCGATGAAAGCGCGCATCATGCCAAGCGTGCGGCGATGCAGGAGCTTCGCGGCCTTCGGCGCGCCGGTCGTTCCAGATGTGTAAACAAGAAGCGCAAGATCTTCGAGCGAGACGGCGTCGCGCAGCGCCTGGTCAGGCCGATCCGTGCTGACGCCGGCGAGCGCTGCGTCGAGGTCTTCGCCGCGCGTCCACAGCCGCATGTCGTTGGGAAGATCGGCGGCGACGCCGCGATAGGCGTCGGTCAAATCCGGCGAGGCGACGACATGGCGCGCATCGGAGATGCGTATCGAGTGCGCCAGGGGCGCGCCGGTCAGGTTGGAGTTGATCAGCGCGGTCACGACGCCGATTTTCGACAGGCCGACCCAGCAGGCGACATAGTCGGGCTGGTTCGACATGAAGAGCGCCACGCGGTCGCCCTTGCCGAGGCCCTGCGCCAGCGCCCAGTGCGCATAGGCGTTCGCGCGGGCGTCGAAATCGCGATAGGTCCAGGACTGGCCCTCGAAGCGGATGGCTTCGTTGTCGGGATAGAGATCGACGACGCGCTCGATGTCCTTGCCTACGGTGATCGGCCAGCCCTTCTCGATCGGCTCATAGGCCTTCAGCGTGCGCTGCAGGCCGTTGATGAGCTGAAACTCCCTTTGAATCTTGCCGATAAAGCTCATGCGCGTTTCGTCTCCCTGTGACGCCACCATACGGGCCGCGCCGCCTGGGGCAAGCGAAGGGCGGGCGGCGGCGCGTGCACTGCTGCGTGATCCGGCGCGGCGGGCGGGCGTATCGAGGCCAGGAGGGACGGATGCGGATTTTTGTGCTGGCCGTTGCGGCGGCGGTTCTGATGACGGGAGCTGCGCAGGCGGAAGAGGCGCTGAGGGGCCGCTGGACGGTTGATCTGTCGTCGGCCGGAGACGGGTCCTACACGCAGCCGATGGATTTGACGCTGGCGCCGGACGGGACGGTTACGGGATCGTTCTACCAAAGCGCTATCGAGGCCGGGCGCTGGCGCACCGCGCGCGGGCGCACCTGCGTGAGCTTTCGCACGACCGACGGCGAGGGTCCGTATCACAGCGCGGCGTGCCTTGCGGGCGATCATGTCGAAGGCCAGACCTGGGCGGAACACCGCAATTTTCTGTTCAACTGGAACGCCGTGCGCTCGGCTGCGCCGTCGGAAGAGTAAGGGCTAGGTCGGCGCGTGATGGCTGCCAAAACCGGTTCCCACTTTTGGCTATCACGCTTCAGTTCGGCGCGTCGCCCTCGGGGAACGCGCCGGCGTGCTCCATGGTCGCGGAGCGGCCGGGCGGATTGAGCGCGGCGAGAAATGCACGCGCATGGGTTTCCGCGATGTCCTTGGAGGGGAAGGCGTCAGGCCCGCGCAGAACGCCTGGAAACACGTGGCCGACGCGGCCGAGATTCAGGATGCGGTAGACGCGGTAGAAATTGCGCCAGCGGTTTGCGGGCGGGGCGTGCGCGTCACGGGCGGGGGACGGGGCGAGCATGGGCACTAGATGTGTCGGATCGGGCGTTGGCGCCAGTCCACGCATTCACCTCCAGGGTTTGATCCGCGCGAGCGTGAAAGAGTTGGCGTTGGATGAGCCCTCTCCCCCGCGAGGGGGAGAGGCAGGGTGAGCGGGCGGGCTTCGAGGCGCCGCGATCGGCGCCATTCAACCGCCCACCCTCATCCGTCGCTACGCGACACCTTCTCCCGCCCATGCGGGAGAAGGAAGGCCGTTAGTCCTTCACCGCCACATCAATCTCGCCGCCGCCGTCGCGGAATTTTCTGCTCATCTCGGCCATGCCCGCCGCCACATCATTCTGCTGACGCGCGGCGTCGCGCACCTCCTGCGAAATTTTCATCGAGCAGAATTTCGGGCCGCACATCGAGCAGAAGTGCGCGGTCTTGTGCGCTTCCTTCGGCAGGGTTTCGTCGTGGAATTGGCGCGCGGTGTCGGGGTCGAGGCCCAGATTGAACTGATCCTCCCAGCGGAATTCAAAGCGCGCGCGAGACAACGCATCGTCCCAGGCGCGCGCGCCGGGATGGCCCTTGGCCAGATCGGCGGCGTGTGCGGCGATCTTGTAGGCGATCACGCCGTCTTTCACGTCCTTGGCGTCGGGCAGGCCCAGATGCTCTTTCGGCGTGACGTAGCAGAGCATCGCGGTGCCGAACCAGCCGATCATCGCAGCCCCGATGGCTGAGGTGATGTGGTCGTAGCCTGGCGCGACATCGGTCGTCAGCGGGCCCAGCGTGTAGAACGGCGCCTCGCCGCAGGCCTTCAGCTGCTTGTCCATATTGGCCTTGATCTTGTGCATCGGCACATGGCCGGGGCCTTCGATCATGGTTTGAACATTGTGCTTCCAGGCAATTTTTGTCAGTTCGCCCAAGGTTTCCAGTTCGGCGAATTGGGCGGCGTCATTGGCGTCTGCGATGGAGCCGGGGCGCAGGCCGTCGCCGAGCGAGAAGGAGACATCATACGCGGCCATGATTTCGCAGATGTCTTCGAAATGCTCGTAGAGGAAGCTCTCCTTGTGGTGCGCGAGGCACCATTTGGCCATGATGGAGCCGCCGCGGGAGACGATGCCGGTCACGCGTGTGGCGGTCAGCGGTATGAAGGGCAAGCGCACGCCGGCGTGCACGGTGAAATAATCGACGCCCTGTTCGGCCTGTTCGATCAGCGTATCGCGATAGATTTCCCAGGTGAGATCTTCGGCGACGCCGCCGACCTTCTCCAGCGCCTGATAGATTGGCACGGTTCCGATGGGCACTGGCGCATTGCGGATGATCCAATCGCGGATGTTGTGGATGTTGCGGCCGGTTGAGAGGTCCATCACGGTGTCGGCGCCCCAGCGGATCGCCCACACCATTTTCTCGACCTCTTCGGCCATGGATGAGGTGACCGCGGAGTTGCCGATATTGGCGTTGATCTTCACCAGGAAGTTGCGCCCGATGATCATGGGCTCGACTTCGCCGTGATTGATGTTGGCGGGGATAATCGCGCGGCCGCGGGCGATTTCGCTGCGCACGAACTCCGGCGTCACGATATCGGGGATTTCCGCGCCGAAGCTTTCGCCATCGCGGATGCCGGCGGCGTCGCGGCGCATGTTTTCGCGGATGGCGACATATTCCATTTCCGGCGTGATGATTCCTGCGCGCGCATAGGCGAGCTGCGTCACCGTTTTGCCGGGCTTGGCGCGCAGCACGCGGGGTTGCTTCGGGAAAGGCGGGGTCAGCTTTTCCGCGGAGACGAAGCCGTTGTCCGCGGCTTCAACCGCGCGGCCGGCGATCTCCTCCACGTCGCCGCGGGCGCGCACCCAGGCTTCCCGCGTGCGGCCCAGGCCGCGTTCGATATCGGTGGCGGCGAGCGAATCGGTGTACGGGCCGCTGGAATCGTAGAGCGTCACCGGCGGTTCGTTGGCGGTGGGGTGGAGTGCAACTTCGCGAAACGGCACGCGCAGGTCGGCATGCGCGCAGCCGCTGGAATAGACCTTGTGTGATCCGGGAATGGCGCCGGTCGTGACGGACGGCGTTGCGAATGCAGCGTGCGGTTCTGGCTTGTTCATGCGCCTTCTCCCTTCGCCGGCATGATCCGGATCAGGTGTTGCGGGTCGCAGGGCCGATCCCCGCCTCTCAGCCTTGCGGCTCCCCGGTGAAGGCGCGAGACTACGCTTTAAGCGTCTGGGGTCAAGGAAAGGCGGGGTTATGCGCATGCACCGTGCGGCGATCGCCTTGTTGGTCTGGTTCGGGGCGGTTGCGCACGCGCAGCCGGCGGCGCCGCTGCCGCTGTTCCTGACGGGTCACTGGCTGGCGTGCGCCGGCGGCGAAACCACGCGGGAAACCTGGATTGCGGGAACCAATGTCATGGTCGGCGCGGGGCTCTCGCACGGCGCCGGCGCGACGCATTGGGAGCAGATGCGGATTGAACGCGTGGATGGGCGCTTGACGTTCTTTGGCGCGCCCATGGGCGCTGCGCCGACGCCGTTCACCGCCATCGAACAAACGCCCACCCGCGTGGTGTTTGAGAATGCAGGCCACGATTTTCCGCAGCGCGTGATCTATGAGCGTCGCGGCCGGCGCTTGATCGGACGCATCGAAGGCGTTTCGAATGGCGAAGCGCAGGAGGCGACGTGGACGTACGCGCCCGCGGCGGCCAATGCGCGGTGCCGTTGAGAACGCGGCGCGCGCGTGAGGATCTCGGGTTCGCTAGGCGATGAATCGCAACGCGCCGTCGATGCGTTTCACATAGCCCGCGGTCGGCGTCGCGAAATGCGTGCCGATGACCAGCACCGGCGCGTCGGCGAATTCATTGACAAAGCGGCGCCGGGTCTCGCGCGCCTGCGCGCTGTCGCTGTCGAAGGGCGGGCCCCAGTCCGGCTGCGTGATTTGCGCTGGATGATGCATCAGATCGCCGGTGATGACGGCCTTTTCGCCCTTGGATTCTATCACGACACTGACATGGCCGGGCGTGTGTCCTACCGTCGGCATGAAGCGGATTTCCGGCGAAAGGCGATGATTGGTCTCAACGAGATCGACGAGGCCGGCGTCGAAGATCGGCTGCACGGAATCGGCCATGACGGCTTTCTGCTCGCGGGTCTCGGAATGCGTGCTCCAATGGGCGTATTCATCGTGCCCCATGAGATAGCGCGCATTGGGGAAAGTCGGCTTCCAGGCGCCGTCTTCCAGCATCGTGTTCCAGCCGACGTGATCGACGTGGAGATGCGTGCACGCCACCGTGGTGACGCTCTCGCGAGGAAAGCCCGCCGCGGCGATTTCAGACAGAAACGCAGTGGCCAGCGGCTGACGGCCGATCAGGTAGCGCGGCTTGTCGTTGCCGAAGCACGTGTCAACAACGAGCTTCAATCCGGGCGCATCGACCAGAAGCGCATGGACGGACAATTTCAGCGCGTCGTCCTCGGTGACGAAGTTCGGGTAGAGCCAGGGCATGGCGCGTAGCGCCGCAGGCGTAGCTTCGGGGATGAAGGGCCGCTCGGCGTCGTAGGGCGTAGGGATTTCGATTTCCACCACGCGCTTGATGAGAACGTCGCCGATCCGCCATTGCAGCATAGCATTTCTCCCTGCGCGGAAGTGAAGGCTTCTGTGGGCAGTGCGTCAAGCCGCGCTGGAGCCTTGCGTGGGGTCGTTGCGGACAGGAATGTCTGCGTCAGGCGCGACAAGCTTCAAGTGCGGGAAGGGGATTTCCACGCCCGCGGCGTCGAAGGCCAGCTTGATGCGCTTGAGATATTCCCGGCCGACCGACCATTGCTTGCCGGGGTCCGTGGTGATGCGGGCCTTCAGCGTAACGCCGCTGTCGGCCAATTGGTCGACGCCGACGATTTCCAGCGGTTCGCGAATGAAGCGCCCGAGCTCCGGATCGCGGCGCAGATCCTCTCCGATCTCAGCCATGACCCCCAGCGCTTTGTTGATGTCGGAGGAGTAGGCGATCGAAAGATCGAACACGTAGCGGGAGAAATCCTTCGTGAGATTGTGAATGACCTGCGCCTCGCTGTAGGGGAAGACGTGCAGCGTGCCGTCGAAATCGCGCAGCTTGATGGTGCGCAGCGTCATCTCCTCCACCACGCCGCCGAAGTCGGCGATGCGCGCGATGTCGCCGACGGACACCACATCCTCGATAATCAGGAACATGCCGGTGAGGAAGTCCTTCACCAGAGTCTGCGCGCCGAAGCCGACGGCGAGACCAATGATTCCGGCGCCGGCGATGAGCGGGCCGACCTCCACGCCGAACTCCGCCAACGCCATCATCGCGGCCACCACCAAGACAATATTGCGCGCCACCGCGGAGACGACAGGCGCAAGCGTGCGCAATTGTCCTGCTCTGCGCGCGTCGCGCGCGCGCCGCGCCATGCGGGCGAAGAGCTGTGTGATCGCGAACTCGACAGCTTCCATCACGGCAATCGACAGCACTCCAATGATTGCGATCCGCGCGATCACGCGCAGCGCGTCGCCTAATGGACCGGCCATCAGAATGCGGAGGTCCAATCCCCAGACGCCTAGGATGACGAATGCGGCGCAGCTCCAGACCGCCACGCGCGCGAGCAGCATCGTGCGGCCGCCCAGCCGCTTTTTCTCTGACTGATCTGCTTCAGCGACCGTTCCCGCGTCCGCATCGGCTTTCGCGCTCCGCTCGCGCACCGCTTTGAACACTAGCCGCAGCATGGTCAGCGCGAGGAGCGCTGCGCCGACGAGCAGAATGGACATGCCCGCGCGGATGAAGGCTTGCTGCGGGTCGAGCGATCCGATTTCGCCGGCGAAGCGCGCTGCCTCCGCCCAAAGATCATCGAAGGTTGGCGTATCGAAAGCGGGTTGCGACGGCGGCTGCGTTTGCGGGGCGGGCGTTTGATCAAGACGACTCGGCGTGGCCAGCAGCATGCGGCGCTTCCTTCTGATTGTGTGGGCAAGTGCGCAATGCGGCTGCGCCGCTTCACGAACGCGCGACCGCCAGTGTTGGTTCCTTGGCGCTAAGCGTTGACGCGGTTGCGGACAAGATCGTCAACGACGCCGGGGTCGGCGAGCGTAGACGTGTCGCCCAGGCTGTTGAGCTCATTTTCCGCGATCTTGCGTAGGATGCGCCGCATGATCTTGCCGGAGCGGGTTTTCGGCAGGCCGGGCGCGAATTGGATCGCATCGGGGGATGCGATCGGCCCAATTTCCTTGCGAACCCACTGAACCAGTTCCTGCCGCAGCGCGTCTGACGGCGCTTCCCCGACATTCAGCGTGACATAGGCGTAGATGCCCTGGCCCTTCACGTCGTGGGGCATGCCGACAACCGCGCTTTCGGCGACCTTCGGATGCGCAACGAGCGCGCTCTCGACTTCCGCGGTGCCGAGACGATGGCCGGAAACGTTGATCACGTCGTCCACGCGGCCGGTGATCCAATAATAGCCGTCCTCGTCGCGGCGGCAGCCGTCGCCGGTGAAGTACATGCCGGGATAGGTGGTGAAGTAGGTTTCGAAGAAGCGTTTGTGATCGTTGAACACGGTGCGCATCTGGCCGGGCCAGGAGTCCAGCAGGACGAGATTGCCGCTCGCGGCGCCGTCGATGAACTTGCCTTCGGCATCGACGAGCGCAGGCTTGACGCCAAAGAATGGCCGTGTGGCGGAGCCTGGCTTCAAAGCGGTCGCGCCCGGCAGAGGCGTGATGAGCGCGGCGCCGGTTTCGGTCTGCCACCAGGTGTCGACAATGGGGCAGCGCCCTTCGCCGACGACGCGATGATACCAAAGCCAGGCTTCAGGATTGATCGGTTCGCCGACGGAGCCGAGCAGCTTCAGCGACGCGCGTGAGGTTTTCTTCACGGGGCCTTCGCCTTCGCGCATCAGCGCACGCAGGGCGGTGGGCGCGGTGTAGAAGATGTTGACCTTGTGCTTGTCGATCACTTCCCAGAAGCGCGAGGACGTCGGATAGTTCGGCACGCCTTCAAACATCAACGTGGTGGCGCCGTTCGCCAGCGGCCCATAGACGATATAGGAATGACCGGTCACCCAGCCGACATCAGCCGTGCACCAATAGACGTCAGGGCCGTTTGGGCCGTCGTGATAATCAAACACGTATTGATGCGTCATCGACGCATAGACGAGATAGCCGCCGGACGTGTGCAACACGCCTTTGGGTTTTCCGGTTGAGCCGGACGTGTAGAGGATGAACAGCGGATCTTCCGCGCTCATGGCTTCGGCGGGACAGTCGACGGGAAGATCGGCGACGATGTCCTCATAGCGCACATCGCGGCCGGCCTGCATGGGCACGTCCGCTCCGGTGCGGGTGATTACGAGCACTTTTTCCACGCCCGGGGCATGCGCAATCGCTGCATCGGTGTTGCGCTTCAAAGGGATCGGCTTTCCGCCGCGCACGCCTTCGTCGGAGGTGACGACAATTCTGGAATCGCAGTCCTGAATGCGGTTGGCCAGGCTTTCAGGTGAAAAGCCGCCGAACACGACCGAATGAATCGCGCCGATGCGGGCGCATGCGAGCATCGCGTACGCCGCTTCCGGGATCATTGGCATATAGATGGTGATCGTGGCGCCTTTCTTGGCGCCGAGTGCCTTCAAAGCGTTGGCGAACTTGCAGACGTTGGCGTGCAGCTGGCGATAGGTGATGGCTTTGGATTGATTTGGCTCATCGCCTTCCCAAAGAATGGCGATCTGATCGCCGCGCTTCTCCAGATGCCGATCGATGCAGTTGGCGGCGACGTTCAAAACGCCGTCTTCAAACCAGCGAATGCGAAAATCGGCTTCGTTGAAGGAGCAATCCTTCACTTTCGTATACGGCTTGATCCAATCCAAGCGGCGCCCGTGATGGCCCCAAAACGCTTCAGGGTCCTCCAGCGCGGCGGCGTGCATGGAGCGATACGCAAGGTCATCGACGTACGCGCGCTCAGCCCATTCCGGCGGCACAGCAAAGACTTGCGGTTCGGACATGACGTTTCTCCCAATGCTGCGCTTGGTGACATATTCGAAGGGTTCAAGGCAATGGCGACTGCAATTTGCCAAGGATTCACGAGATGTGCGCGCAGCAATCGCGGATAAGCGGGCGAGGGACGGGGCTTGTTCAGGAGCTTCGCATGAATTTGCTGAAATCCGCATCTTTCGCCATTGGCGCGGCATTCGTCTTCGCCGCACCTCTGGCCTTGGCGCAGTCGGAACCAGCGCCTGGTCCGCAAGCAGAGACGGTCGCGCCCGCCGAGCCTGCGGCGCCCATCGCACCGGCGGCTGCGCCTGCTGCGCCCGCCGCAGAAGCGGCCGCTGCGGGGCCGGCGCAAGCCGAGCCGTCCCGCGCTTGCCGGACGCGTAAATCCGCGGGCGAGGCGTGTGCGTGCCTGTCCGCGCCCGAAGAGATCGGCGCCGTGGAAACGCCGTCGGACGGGCCGGCGATGTGCGTGGTGCGGCCTGCTGCGGCGCAGTGACGTTCCCTTCCCGCTAAAATCGCATTAGAGAAGGGTTTCGTTTTGCGGCGAGGCCCTTCCAATGCGCATTGGTTGTCCAAAGGAAATCAAAACGAGGGAATATCGTGTCGGGCTGACCCCCGAGAGCGCGGCCGAGCTCGTCCGCGGCAGTCACGAGGTGATCCTGGAGGCCGGAGCGGGGTTGGGCATCGGCGCGGACGACGCGGCGTATCGGCGGGTCGGCGCGCGGATCGTGGCGGACGCCGCGACCGTGTTCGCCGAGGCGGAGATGATCGTGAAGGTGAAGGAGCCGCAGATCGCCGAATGCGCGATGCTGACGCCCAGCCATACGCTGTTCACGTATCTTCACCTCGCGCCGGATCCCGACCAGGCCGCGGCGCTGATGCGCTCAGGCTGCACGGCGATTGCGTATGAAACCGTCACCGATGCTGACGGCCGCCTCCCGCTATTGAAACCAATGAGTGAGGTCGCGGGCCGCATGTCGATCCAGGTCGGCGCGAACTTTCTGGAGAAGACGCATGGCGGACGCGGCGTGCTCTTGGGCGGCGTGCCGGGCGTGAAGCCGGCGGATGTCGTGATCCTCGGCGCTGGCGTTGCGGGCTACAACGCCGCGCAGATCGCGGTGGGCATGCGCGCGCGCGTTACGGTGTTCGACAAAAATCTCGCGCGCCTGGAAGAGCTCGATCGCGAGTTCAACGGGCGGCTGGAGACGATCTATTCCACGCGTGCGGCCGTGGAAGAGGCGGTGCGCGAGGCGGACGTGATCATCGGCGCCGTGCTTGTGCCAGGCGCCGCGGCGCCGAAGCTGATCACGCGCGACATGCTGAAAACGATGCGGCCGGGTTGCGTTTTGGTGGACATTTCGATCGATCAGGGCGGCTGCTTTGAAACGTCGCACGCCACGACGCACGATGATCCGGTGTTCGTGGTCGACGGCGTGATCCATTATTGCGTCGCCAACATGCCCGGCGCGGTGTCGCGGACGAGCGCCTATGCGCTCAATCACGCAACGCTGCCGTTTGCGATGGCGCTCGCGAACAAGGGCGCCCGGCAGGCGCTGATCGACGATCCTCATCTCGCTGCTGGCCTCAACGTGCATGCCGGCGCCATCGCGCACGAGGCCGTTGCGCGCGACCTCAACACGCCGTTCGTGCGCCCCGATTGGCTGCACTGATGGCGGTAACGGCGAAGCGCGCGCGCGAGCTTGCGCTCGCCATGCCGGACGCCAGCGACAAGCCGCACTTCGACCGCACCGCGTTCCGGACGCCCAAGCGCACGTTCTGTACGTTGGCCAACGACGGAACGGACATGAATTTCATGTTCGATCCAGAGCTGCGCGATTTCTATTGCGAATTGTCACCCGCCTTCACGCCCGTGCCCGGCGGTTGGGGCCGCATGGGCGCGACCCGCTGCGACTTAAAGGCGGTGGACCTCGCGAGCTTCCGCAGCGCGCTCGCGGCGGCGCATGCGCGTGCGATGGCGCCGGCGAAATCCGCGCGCGCGAAGAATCGAAAATCCTGATCATCGATTGTCCAATTGCGCGCGCACGGCGACGAGGCCTTCGCGGGTGATGCGATAAGGCCCGCCGTCGCGGCTCATGATGAAACCGCGCTTGCGCAGTTTGCGAAACGTCTCAAGCGAGCAGTCCGACAGCCGCCACCCTTCGCGGTTGACGCAATCGATTTCGATGATGTCGCCCTTGGCGTTCTTGTAATGGGCGATATGGCCGCCCTGCGCGAGCGCATGCAGCGTCCGCTGTTCGGATTTGGAAATGTTCACGAAGAGGAGCCTGTTCTGAACGCATGACCAAGCGCACCGCAGGTCGCGGGCGCAGTTCAGACGGGCGATCGGCGAGGCGATGGCCCGGAGGCGTCAGGCAAGCTCGTACAACATAGACGCTGGGATTTAGCTTTGTGCGGTGTAAGCGTCAACGCGTTCAGAGCATCAATACGTTGTCCGGCGCTGCGTCGGCGCAGAAGGCGAGGGCGCTGAAGGAGCGATCGAGATCATCGAACAATTCGATCGCCTCATCGGCGCTCAATGGCGCTGCGCCGGTTTTGGGGAAGCGATAGCCCCAATAGGATCGCACGTGCTTGATCAATCCGATGGCTTCGCCCATCGGAATGAAGAGATCGGGCGCCTTCAGGAGGAAGTCGCGGAAGCGACTGGCGCCGCCTTCAGTCAAGCTTGTGAACGCGCCCTTGTAGCCAGCGATTTCCGATTCGATGCGGGCCGCGGCCTTGTTCATCTGCGCAAGCATGCTCAGCCGGAGCCGTCCGATTTCGTGCAGCTCTTTTGTGGAGGCCTTCAGGATCGACGCCTTGGAAATGGCGGCGTGAAGCGCTGTGATTTCCGGGGCGAACTCGGTGAGGCTCCAGCTGTAGTAGAGGAAGGCCTTCCAGGCGAAGACGCCTTCGGCATAGTCGGGGCCGGAAAGGTTCAGTGTTTGGCGCAGCGGCTCGAGCGCCTTGGCGGAGGCGTCCGTCATGAGCTTATCGGCCATGCGCACAGAGAGATCACGGCCTCCGGCGCCGCCGCGAAACGCCATCTTCACCAGCTGGGAAATTTCGCGCGCCACAAAGTCGCGCATGCGGCCAAGGTCCGCTTCGGAAATGTCGAAATAGCATGGCGCGGGTTCGAGGTCGCCCTGGCGCAGGCGCTCGCGCATGACGAACGGATCAAAAGACGGCAGCGCGTCGAGCATTTCCAGCAGTTCGACATCGGCCTCGAAGTCGGCGACGTCATCAAACCCGCCGACGCCGTCTTTCAGATTGGCGCGAAAACCCTGTTGGCCGACGAACAAGCTCACGCCGCCGAGACCCAGATCGGTCGTGGAGTAAGGCAGGATGATTTTGGTCGCCGTGATCGGCGGACGGACGAAAAGGTCCAGTTCGCTGCGCCGGACGGCGTGCTTGACGAAGATCGCGCGGTTGAGGCGGCGGCTGCGGAAGAAGGGACGCGCGGCGTATTCCTCTGTCGCGCCGAATTTTTCCTGAATGAAGGAAAGGTTAAGGACGCGCGCCGTCGATCCGCTAGCGCGGAGGAGATTGAGATCGCGGTGGCCTTTTGACGTGCTCAAGCGTGTCTTTCCCGCGCAGGAGCCCCACTATTGTTGCGCCACCATGAAAATTCGATGACTTTAACCTTTAATGCGCCATCAAGATGGGCATCGGGGCGGTGCGCAAGAGGTCCCTGGTGGCGCCGCCGAACACCATTTCACGCAGGCGGGAGTGGGCGTAGCCGCCCATGACGATGAGGTCGGCGCTCACGGCTTCGGCTTCATCCAGGATCGCCTGCGCGGTGCCGCGACCCATGGAGTCGATGTTGCGCACGTCGACAGCCAGGCCTCGTCGATTGAGGTGCGCTGCGATATTGGCGCCGGGCTGCTCGCCGTGGCCGAAGGTTTTCGGCTTGGCGTCAATGGTGACGACCGCGACGCTGTCTGCGCCTTCGATCAGAGGCGCTGCGTCGGCGAGCGCGCGGGTGGCTTCGCGGCTGGCGTCCCATGCGATCAAGGGCCGTTTTCCAATCATCGCCCCCTTCCATTCGGGCGGCGCAATCAGGGCCGGCCGGCCGGCGTGGAACAGCACGCCTTCGACAAGTTCTTCGCGCAAGTCGCCGCTTTCGCCGACCACGGGTCTGGTGAGAATGGCGACGTCGGCATAGCGCGCGTGCACCGCCCCGACGCGGCCGAGATCGCGCGAGAGCGCCTCAGCGGTGCGCATTTCGCAGCGCGTCACCGCGTCATCGAGCAAAGGCTCGATCTTCTTGCGTTCCGCGTCGGACTGGCCGCGCGCGCGCGCCAGAAGTTCCGCCCAGACGCCCGCCACGACGGTTGGTTCATACGCAAGCGGCTCGTCAGGCAGGGCGGTCAGCAACACAATCGCGCGCTTGGCGTTGAACCGATTGGAGACCAATTCCGAAAGCCGAATGGCCGGTGCGTCGGTTTCAGCGTCGATCACGAACGCGAGCACGTCTTTCCAGGTCATGGCTTGGCCTTTCACGCAGCAAAGCCCGCTGGGCGTCGCCCAGCGCGCAACCCATATGTAGCACAAGGAGCGCGCAAATGCTTTTCCGGAAGGATGCGTATATCGCCGGCGCGTGGGTGAGCGGAAAGCGGCGCTTCCGCGTCGACGATCCCGCCACCGGAGAGACGATCGCTGAGGTTCCCGATCTCGGCGCAGCGGAGACAGAAGCCGCCATTGCGGCGGCGCACGAAGCGTTTCCTGCCTGGGCCGGCGAGTTAGCCGAAACGCGCAGCGCGTTGTTGATGCGTTGGCACGACGCGCTGATGGCGCGCGCGGATGACGTGGCGACGCTGATGACGCGCGAGTGCGGCAAGCCGTTGGCGGAGTCCAAGGGCGAAGTGGCCTATGCGGCGTCGTTCCTGAAATGGTTCGCCGAGGAGGGCCGACGCGCCTATGGCCGAACCATTCCGACGACGGTGTCGTCACGGCGATATGTGGTGACGCGCGCGCCGATTGGGGTCGCTGCGGCGATCACGCCATGGAATTTTCCGGCCGCGATGATCGCGCGCAAGGCCGGGCCTGCGCTGGCGGCCGGCTGCACTTTGGTGGTCAAGCCGCCGCATCAGACGTCGCTGACGGCGCTTGCGCTCATGCAGCTCGCCGAGGAGGCGGGATTGCCACAGGGCGTGATGAATATGGTCACCACCTCTGATGCGCAGGCCGTGGGGGCCGCACTGTGCGACAGCGAGCGCGTGCGCAAGCTGTCCTTTACGGGCTCCACGGCGGTCGGCAAGAGTCTGGCGGCGCTGAGCGCCGGCACGATGAAGCGCGTTTCGATGGAGCTTGGCGGCAACGCGCCGGCGCTGGTGTTCGCCGATTGCGACCTTGATGTCGCGGTGCGCGAGGTTGCGATCGCGAAGTTCCGAAATTCCGGGCAGACGTGCGTGTGCGTCAATCGCGTCCTGGTCGAAGACAGCATCCACGACGCCTTCGTGGAGGCGTTCTCGGCACATGTTGCGGCGATGAAGGTCGGGCCTGGTCTGGAGGACGGCGTGCAGATTGGGCCGCTGATCGATGACAAGGCGATGGAGAAGGTCACGCGGCTGGTTCAATCCGCGAAGGATGCGGGCGCGCAAGTCGTTGTGGGCGGCGAAAAGCACTCCGCGGGCGCGCGTTTCTATCAGCCGACCGTGATTTCAGGCGTGTCCCAAGACATGGCGATCGCGCAGGAAGAAATTTTTGGGCCGGTCGCGCCGATCATCCGGTTTCGCGATGAGGCTGAGGCGTTGGCTCTGGCCAACGCCACGCCGTACGGACTGGCTGCCTACGCGTTCACGCAATCGCTGGCGCGCGCATGGCGCGTGAGCGAAAAGCTGGCGTTCGGCATGGTGTCGCTCAATGACGGCATACTCTCCACCGCCGTCGCGCCGTTCGGCGGCGTGAAGGATAGCGGCCTCGGGCGCGAAGGCGGCGGCGAAGGCTTGGACGAATACCTCGATGTGAAGTTCACGTCGTTCGGCGGAATTTGAGTCCCAAAGCGAGCGCGTGACCTGCGCAAAAGCCGGTTCCCGCTATCGGCTAGCACGCTCTAGATGTG
>WGNI01000008.1 GCA_016124655.1 Alphaproteobacteria bacterium | reverse complement strand
GTATTCGCGTTCGTTGCTGCAGGCGCGGGGATAGCGCCCTTTGCAATCCCCTCGCCCGCCCGTGATGGGTTTGTGATCTTCGCGAACCTCAGGCTCGGCCCTGGCGAAGGCCAGGGCCCATGACCACTAGCGTTCGCAGAACTGGGCCCTGGCTCTCGCCAGGGGCCGAGCGTCTCAGTTCACTTGCGCCCTGTAATCCCGGACGCGCCGAAGGCGCGATCCGGGACCTTGTGCAAGCATACGCTGCAGTCCGTACAAGGTCCCGGCTCGCCCCCGGATCAAGTCCGGGGTTCGGCCGGGATGACAGAGGTGTGGACCCCGGTCTTCGCGGTCCGCGAAACCGGGGTGATGGGGTGAGTTTGGGCGCAACGGTTTGGGCTCGGCCCTGGCGAAAGCCAGGGCCCATGATCACAAGCGATTGCGGAAATGGGCCCTGGCTTTCGCCAGGGCCGAGCCCGAGGTTCACTTGCACCTTGTCATCCCGGACGCGCCAGAGGCGCGATCCGGGACCTTGTGCAGAACAGAGCGCCCCCTACGCCCGCTCCACCGCCATCGCGATGCCCTCGCCGCCGCCGATGCACAGCGCCGCCACGCCCTTCTTGGCGCCGCGCGCCTCCATCGCCGCGACCAGCGTGATCAGCACGCGCGCGCCCGACGCGCCGATCGGATGGCCCAGCGCACACGCCCCGCCATTCACGTTCAGCCGCTCATGCGACACGCCCAATTCCTTCATCGCGATCATCGGCACCACGGCAAACGCTTCATTGATCTCCCACAGATCGACATCATCGGCCGTCCATCCCGCGCGCTGCAGCGCGGTCTTGATCGCCGGCACCGGCGCCGTGGTGAAGTACGCCGGCTCATGCGCGTACGCAGCGCTCGACACGATCCGCGCCAAAACCTTTTTGCCTTGCGCCTTCGCATCCGACGCGCGCATCAGCACCAAAGCCGCCGCGCCGTCCGAAATCGCCGACGCATTCGCTGCAGTCACCGTGCCGTCCTTCGTGAACGCAGGCTTCAATTGCGGAATTTTATCCGGCCGCGCTTTGCGCGGCAGTTCGTCTTCGGCAATTGTTTCGCCTTTGCCCTTGGGAACAAGATTGACGATCTCGCGCTTGAAGCGGCCTTCCGCGGTCGCAGCTTGCGCGCGCGCCAGCGTCTCCAGCGCATAGGCGTCCTGCGCTTCGCGCGTGAACTGATATTCCTTGGCGATCATGTCGGCGTAGATGCCCATCGCCTGATGCTCGTAAGCGTCTTCAAGGCCGTCAATCGCCATGTGATCATAGATTTTGCCATGGCCGTATTTCGCGCCCTTGCGATGATCCGCCATCAGAAACGGAGCGTTCGTCATGCTCTCCATGCCGCCCGCGACGATCACGTCCGCCTCGCCCGTTGCAATCGCCTGACGCGCCTGCACCACCGCCTGCAATCCCGAGCCGCACATCTTCGACAGCGTCGTCGCCTGCACGCTGTTGGGCAAACCCGCCTTGAGCGCGGCCTGCCGCGCCGGCGCCTGGCCTTGGCCCGCCATCAGACAATTGCCCATCAGCACCTGGTCGATCGCCTCGCCGGAGCATAGCGCTTCCTCGACTGCGGCCTTGATCGCGGCCGCGCCCAATTCGTTGGCGGAATAGCCCGCCAGATCGCCCAGCAAACCGCCCATCGGCGTGCGCGCCATGCCGACAATGACGACGTCTTGATCTTGCATATCGGTTCTCCCTTCGCGTCTTCTCCGCACGCGGCGCGCGCTGTCCTACGATTGTTTCGGATGCAGCGCCATCAGCGTCGACGTTCCATGCGCGAGCAGCGCACCCTTCGCATCGGTCAGCCTGGCCTCCGTCGTGATAATGGTGCGTCCCGGCGAAACCACAACGCCTTCCACACGCACCAGCCCGGTCTTCAGCGTGATCGCGCGCGTGAAATTCACCTTCGCCTCCAGCGATGTGTAGCCCACGCCCTGCGGCAAGATCGTGTGCGCAGCACAGCCGCACGCGCTGTCGATCAGCGTCAACGCCCACCCGCCATGCACGATGCCCAGCGGATTAAGGATATCACCCGTCGGCTCGCCCTCGAACACCGCGCGGCCCTCATCCACCTCGCTCAGCCAATAGTTCAAGGTGCGCGTGATCGACGGGGCGTCCCGGTCGCGCTGCAGGATCGCCCGCATCGCCTCCAGACCGGTCATGGCCAGGAGGTTGTTGGGATCGGCGGCATGGGGCGAGGTCGACAAGGCGCTTTCCTTGTATATACAAATAATGTAGGTGCAGGTAGATGAGCGCTCAAGAGAAGTCAATCGGCGCGCCGATGCCGGCGTTCGCGGGCGCCCCCGGGGCCTGCCTGTGCGCGCGCGTGCGGGCCGCCGCCCGCCGCCTGACCGTCCACTACGACGCCCATCTCGCCCCCCATGGCCTGAGCCTGGCGCAATTCGGCCTGTTGGCCGCGATCGCCGGCGCCGGGCAAACGCCGATGACGCAATTGGCCGCGACCCTGAGCCTCGATCCCTCAACGCTCTCGCGCACGCTTTTGCCGTTGCAGAAGGCGGGGCTGGTGGAGAGCGTCGCCGACCCCGCCAATCGCCGCGTACGCCTCGCGCGCCTTACAGCGTCGGGCCGCGAAAAAGCCAAGGCGGCGGGTCGCGCCTGGGCCGCGGCGCAGAAAAGCGCCACCGAAATCGTCGACCCGGCTTTGGTCGATGCGCTCTCCGCGCAGACGCGCGCTCTTTAACTTCGAAGCATCACGCGCCGTCGAGAAACATCACCACGCGATCGATGATCGCAGGCTCCTGCGCAATCAGCCGATGGCCGAGATCATCGACCACCAGAAGCTCCGCGCCCGGCCACGCCGCCGCCGCTTCGCGCGAATTGGACAACTCGACCTGCTCGTCATCCGCCGAATGCACATAGAGCGCCTGCGCGCGCATGGACGGCGCAAATTCAGCCACATCGATATTTGCGCGCGCGCCGAACGATTGCGCATAAAGCGCCCGCGCCGCCTCGATGATCTCGTCGCTGACGCCAAGCTCCCGCCCAATCCGCTTCCAGCGCCGCATGCGCCCAAGCGGACACGCGATGAACGCCGCGCGCTTCACCTCCAGGCCTTCCGTCATCGCCATCACGCTGGCCGGCCCACCGAAGGAATGCGCGACCAGCGCATCGATCGGCCCGAGCGCATCCGCGACCGCGCGGATCGCGCTCGCCGCGTCCGGCGCGGGACACCATTCCCCTTCGGAAAACCCATGCGCCGGCAAATCGAGCGCGACCGCCGCGCGGCCGATCTGCGCGCACGTATCGATGAACGGCCCCCACAGCGCGTTATCGTCCTCCCAGCCATGCACGCATAAAATCGCAGGGCCTTCGCCAAGCCGCCACGCCGCGATCTTGCCTGTTGGCGTGTCGATGTCGAAGTCGGCGGCGCCGCGCAACGGCTCGGCCACGCGCGGCCGCGCCCGCCGCCTCGGCGTCATGACGAACTGCATGAACGTTTCCGCCGTCCATTCTTCTGCTTCGTCCGGCATCGCCCCTCACTAATTCGTTGCAGCGATCCAGCCGCCGCCGAGCACGCGATCGCTCTCTGCGTCATAAAACACCGCCGCCTGCCCTGGCGCCACGCCGTCTTCGGGCGCGTCGAGCACAACTGTCCATGTGCGGTTTGCTCCCCCGTTCACGGGGGAGCTGTCATGCGCAGCATGACTGAGGGGGCGATGACCCTCAGCCCCCTCCGATCGCTTCGCGATCACCTCCCCCGTGAACGGGGGAGGACCGATCTTGATCGTCGCCGGCTTCGGCGGACAGGTCGACCGCACGCGCACCAGGATCGGCCGGCCGTCGAGCGCATCTTCCTGCACGGCGCGTTCGCCGATCCAGTTCACATCTTTCAGAACAATTTCGCCCACGCGCAACGCCGCGCGCGGACCCACGATCACGCGCTTGGCCGCGGCGTCGAGCTTAATCACGAACAACGGCTCGCCAGTGGCGACGCCCAGCCCGCGCCGTTGCCCGACCGTGAAATTGATCACGCCGTCATGGCGCCCCAGCGTGCGGCCGTCGACATGCACGATCTCGCCCGGCTCGATGCTGCCGGGCCGCAGTTTCTCCACCACGCTTTGATACTTGCCGGTGGGCACAAAGCAGATGTCCTGGCTGTCCGGCTTGTCGGCGGCCTTCAGCCCGAATTCCGCCGCCAGCGCGCGCACCGCCGGCTTCGCCATCCCGCCCAACGGAAAACGCAAGAACTCGAGCTGTTCGCGCGTCGTCGCGAACAGGAAATAGCTTTGATCGCGATCCGCATCAGCGGCCCGGCGCATTTCCGCGCCCTCTGGCCCTTCCGCGCGCCGCACATAATGGCCCGTCGCCAGACAATCCGCGCCCAGATCGCGCGCCACCGCCAGCAAATCAGCGAACTTCACGGTTTGATTGCAGCGCACGCACGGGATCGGCGTCGCGCCGGCAAGATAGGTGTCGGCGAAATCCTCCATCACGGCCTGGCGAAACCGCGTTTCGTAATCCAGCACATAATGGGGAATGCCCAGCGCATCGGCGGCGCGCCGCGCGTCGTGGATATCCTGACCCGCGCAGCACGAGCCCGGCTTGTTCACCGCCGCGCCATGATCATAAAGCTGCAGAGTCACGCCGACGACGTCATAGCCTTCGCGCTTCAACAGCGCAGCGACAACCGTGGAATCCACGCCGCCCGACATCGCCGCGACGACGCGCGTTTGCGCGGGCGGCTTGTCAAAACCCAAGGAATTGCGGCGCGCGAGAGCGCCGGCTTGCGAATCCGGCATGCTTTCCTCCCCCCGAGGTCAAGGGTCGGGGCGATCAGTCTGGATATGGCGAAGGATCAGCTGATTGGCAAATAATTGAGCAGCGTCAGCCGCGACAGCTGCGCGAACACCTTGGCCGACGCCTCATACTGCGTGGTCAGCGAACTCAATTGGATGGAGAGCGCCGCGATATCGGCATCGGCTTGCTCCGAGATCGCCCCTTCGAACACAATGTTGCGCGCCTCAAGCCGCACGCCCTCGCGCTCCAGCGCCTGGTGCAGCTGCCCCGTGCGGCCTTCCGCGCTGGAGAATTCGCTCGCCGCAGCCTCCAGCTGGCGCGCGAAATCCTCCAACAGCGCGCGCTGATCGGCAGTCAGTTGGTTCGGCAGCGCGCCGCCCGCGGCATCGATGGCGATCTTCAAGCCCTGCAGCGCATTGTAGGCGCCGCCGGCGATGTCGGACGCGCGGTCCGCCAGCTTGATCGGCTGACCAAAGCCGAGATCGAACGTCTGCGGCCGCTCCGAAACGTCGAAAATATCGCCGGGCCCCTGCGCGTATTTCAGCTGATCGAGATTTTGCGGCTTGATCGGTCCAGGCCCAAAGCGTTCGCCCGCAAACAAAGGTTGATTGTTGTAGCTTTGATTGAGCGCGCTCGTGATCTGCGTGAACGCGATCGAAAGCGAGGTCTCCAAGGAGCGCCCGTCATTGGCCGCCACCGCGTTGCGCAGCGCCAGCGCAAGATCCTGACTGGCGTTCGCGGCCTGGTTCAGCGCCGATTCCTGAATGCCGAACCGCGCCTCGACCTGCTTGATCGCCTCCAGCCGCGCCGCATTGAGCGATCGCGCGCTGACCGCGCTGACCAGCCGTCCCGCGCCGTCGCCGAAACCGGCCAGATCCTGCGCGGCGTTGCCCGACGACACTTGTCGCTGGATCGAGCCCAGCGCGTTGGACATGCGACTGAAGTCCAATTGCGCTTGGACGATGGAGCGATAGGCGACGGCGCTTGGCATGACCTAATTCCCTCAGCGTCCGAGATTGAGCAGCACGTCGAACATTTCGTCGGCGGCTTGAATGACGCGCGACGCCGCGGCGTAGGCGTTTTGATACGTCGTCAGGCGAATGAATTCGTCATCGAGATTGACGCCTTCCACTTCCGCGCGGCGGTCATTGGCGGCGTTCGCAAGCGCTTGTGCGCCGCGCAGGCTGCGTTCGGAATCGCTTGCCGCGCGCCCGACATCCCCGGAAATGCGCGCCGCATACACCGATAGCGTTCCCGTCTGCGCCGACAATGCGCCGACGGCGGGAAACGTGCGGATCACATTGCCCGCCTTCGACAATTCCGCGGCGCCGCGCGCGTCGCCAGCTTCAGAGACGGTCGTCGTCAGCTGCGCGGAAAGATCGGGCCGTCCCAGAGCCAGGCGCCCGGGATCGTTCAAAATCGCTTGCGCCACCTTGATGTCCACCGCCCGCGTCGCGCTCGCCGAAGGCCCAAGGCCGAACAGCGTCGATACGGACAAAGTGGTCGCGCCGCGCGATGTCGTGTCGTCGGTGAGATTGGCCTGAAAGCCGGCATTGGGCGTAAACGTGATCCGCCCGTCGCTGGCGTAGGAAAACGTCACATAACGCCCCAGCCCCGTCGTGGTGTTGTTGAGCGCGGTGACAAGATCAGACCAGGTCGAGCCGGGATTGGTCAGCGCGCCGGCGATGGTGAACGTGGGCTGCGCGATGATGCGGCCGGACCCGTCGCGAATGTCGAACGACAACGCGCCGCCGGAATTGAGCCCGTGCGCATCGCCTGCGACGCCGCCGGTTTCAAAGAAGATCGGCGTCGCCCGCGACGCCAGGTCGTTGAGCCCGAAGAAATGCGAAAAGCCGCGCCCTGCGCGTGCAGCGCCGCCGGCGCTGGGCTCGTCCTGTTGCACCACGACGCCGCCGCTGGTTGGCGTAATGCTCAAACGTCCATTGCTGAACGCAGCGCTGCCGCCCGCGCCGAGCGCAGTGTTCAGCGCGGTCGTGAACGCGCCGATTGTGTTGGTGAAGGTGGTCGATGTCGTGCCCGAGCTGGTTTCGACATCGATCCGAGGCGGCGCGGCGTCGAACAGGATCGTCAGCCGCTGCGAAAGCGCGCCGGCGGAATCCACCAGGCCGATGGTTGCCGTTCCGGTGAAGTTCAACGCATCGGTGGAAAGCAGCCCCGTTTGCCGCCCGGTCAACGCGCCGGTCACAGGATAAGGCGCATTCTGATTGTGCACCTGGTTCAGCGTATCCGCGAGCCCGGCCGACAAGCCGCCCAGCGCTTCTGCGAGATTGCGCAGATCGCCGTCGCGCGCCTGCAGCAGCCCGCCCAGTTCGCCGCCGGATATATAGGGCTCAAGATTGGTCGTGACGTCGGACGCGATCTGATACTGGATCGCGTTGAAGGATGTGAACGTCGCCCCGCTCGGCGAATAGCTGATCGTGGCGACCTGCTCGCCCACCAAAAGCGCGCCTTGCGCGGTGCGGACCGTCACGGTTCCATCGCCCTGCGGCGTCACGCGGATATCGAGAAGGCCCGACAACTTGTCGATCAGCGCCGATTGCGCATTCTCCGCGCCCGTCGCTTCGCCCGCTACGCGCCGCGTAAGGCGGATTTCGCCGTTCAGTTCGTGAATGCGCGTGATGAGGTTTTGCGCCTCGCCGACTTTCTCCGCGATGCGCTCGTCCGCTTCCGTGATGAGCGCTTGCACGTCCGTCGCCGCGCGTTCGATGCCATAGAACGTCTGCTGGATCGATTGCACGGCGCTGTCGCGGCGCAGCGCTGAGGTCGAATCTACGCCGAGTTCCGCAAACGCGCCCCAGATGCGGTCGATCCCCGCGAACAACGAGGTCTCGCCGGTCGGATCGCCGAACGCCGCCTGCGCCCGCGCGATCAGGCCCGAGCGCACATCCGCGGCGCCACGCTGGGCTTCCGCGTAATAGCTGGCCGCCGCGAGAAAACGGTCCGCCGCGCGACGGACCGAGGAAATCTCCACCCCGCCGCCCGGACCGAGCAGCACGCGCGGCGCAAGGCTCGCCTCGGCGCGCACATAGCCAGGCGTGTTGGCGTTGGCGATGTTCTGCGAGGCCACCGCCAGGCCAGCCTGCGCCGTCTGCAGCGCCGACAGCCCCGAGCGGAACGCCGTGGTGAGCGTGCCCCCGCTCATGCGCGTGCGCCCGCCGGCGAGATTTGCCGGGCGACCGGCAGATTCTGCCGGGCGCGGACGCCCTCAAGCGCCGCGCGAGAACGCCTGCCATAGCTCTTAAGCGTTTGACGCAACACGCGTTTTCACCTCATGCGCAGCCTGCGACCCAACCCGTGGCCGCTGCTGCCCGCCATGCTTAACGCAAGCCCCGCGCCAGCCCCGGACCGGCCGGCACAATTTGCCCGACGCGGCGGCCATTTCTGCCCGGCGCAGGCGTAGGCGACCGCGCCGAGGCGCCGACTGCTTTTGAATCTAAACGATTTTTTATGGTGAACGCTTTGGCCCCCAACTTGCTGAAGAGGCCTGCACGAGGGTTTGGCTGAAGGATGCGCCATGGACGCGGCGGCGATTAATCTGTTGGAGCCGGCGGCGCCGACTCCGCGCGGCGCTGAAGCGCCCGCGCCGGAAGACGGCGAGAGCTTCGCCGATCACGTCGCGCGCGAGGATGCCCAGCCGCGCCGCCGCCCTGAACGTCAGACGCAACCCCGGCCGGAAGAAGCGCCCGGCCCGTTGGTGCTGGTGGCCGCCATCGCCGCGCCCGTGCAGCCGCCTGCCGCGCCCACGGTAGAGTCATCCGGAGTGCAACCCGCGTCGCCCGCCACGCCCGATGCGCTGGTCCTGGCCCCTGCTGCGCCCGCGGCCCCGGCAGCCACTGCGCCGACGCAAGCTTCCGCACAGACGCCCGCCGCGCCAGCTCAAAGCGCTCAACCCGCCCAGCCAGCTCAACCCGCCCAGCCCGCGACGCCCAGCGCCGCTGGCCCCGAGACCACAGCGGTCCGCTCAACGCCATCCGCGCCGCAGCCGAACGAACAGGCCGCAGGCCCAGCAATCGCCACGCCCACCGCGCAGGCGACGGCCTCGTCCGCGGATCCAAGCCCGGACGCAGGCGATCCGGCGCCGACCGAAACCGCCGCCGGCGCCACGCCCCCGCCAAGCGCCGCGCCGTCCGTCCCTGCCCCGACGAATGCGCCCATCGTCCTGGCGGCGGCGCAACCAACGCCCGCGGCGCCGGCTGACGGCGGCGAGCAGACGCCGGAAGCGGGCCTCAAGATCGTCGCGCCGGCGAAGTCCGGAAAGTCGAACGCCCCCGCAACAGCCTCGAAGGGCGCCGGCGCCGAGAACGCCGCCCAGACCGCCACACCGGCGCATGCGTCCGCAGCCGGCCGGGCCGAACCCGCCGCGCCGGCCCCCGTGTCGAACAATGGCGGCGACCCAGCGCCTGCGCCCGTACAGGCGCCCGCGGCCGGCAGCGCCGAAGCGTCGCGCGCCCAGGCCGATACGCCCGTGCAGCAGGCAGCCGCCGCGCGCTCGCCCCCGCCCGCGCAGCAGCTGGCGCAATCGATCATTCGCCGCTTCGACGGCGGAACCACCCGCTTCGAACTACGCCTCGATCCGCCGGAGCTTGGCCGCGTCGATGTGCGCCTGGAAGTGCAGCGCGACCATTCCGTCATCGCTCACATCGCCGCGGACGACGCTGCAGCGCTGACCCAACTCGCCCGCGCTGCGCGTGAAATCGCTGATGCGCTGACATCCGCAGGCCTGACGCTCGCGGAAAATGGCCTGAGCTTTGATCTCAACGGCCGCGACGCCTCGCGCCCCTTCGCCCGCGACGACGCCGCGCCGCGCCGCGGCGATCCGGGCGCGGAGGAATCCCCGATCGCCGCCGCGCCAGCGCGCCTCGATGCGGGCCGCGGCGGCCGTCTCGATATTTTCGCATAAGGGAAAACGATGCCCGTTTCTTCCGTCACCGACACGACAGCGCAATCCGCCGGTCAGGCCGCGCGGGCGACGTTGACCGACAATTACGAGACGTTTCTTGTGCTTTTGACGGCGCAATTGCAGAACCAGGATCCGCTCTCGCCGCTCGACTCCAATCAGTTCACGCAGCAATTGGTGCAGTACAGCCAGGTCGAACAGCAGATTCGCACGAATGATCAATTGGAATCACTGATCGGGCAAAGCCGCGCCGCATCTGCTGGCGCAGCGCTCGGCTATCTCGGCCGCGAAGCCGTCATCGACAGCGATCTTTCCGCGCTCAGCAACGGCGCAGCGCGTTGGACCTACGAACTAGGCGACTACGCCGACGCCGTCGACCTTGAAGTGCGCGACGCCAATGGCCGCACGGTATTCTCCACCACCGCCGCGCCGGGAACCGGCGAACGCGCGTTTTCGTGGGATGGCCGCACTGCTGCGGGCCAGACCGCCGCCGACGGCGTCTATCAGCTTGTCGTCAAGGCCACCAAGACGAGCGGCGCGGAGGTCGATACCGCGATCCGCGTGCGCGAAACCATCAACGGCGTCGATCTCGCGGCCGCCGAACCGAAAGTGCTGACCATTGCCGGCGCGCGCGACCTGTCCGCTTTGCGCGCCATTCTGGACGATTGAGCAGAAAAAGTTTCGCGCTGGGCAAAACGCCCCGCGCCGCCTCGCGCAGAAGCGCTCCTGAACCAAGACCGATCAACCACTGTCCCGAACCGGGCAGGTCAAGGAGCGAAGTCAGATGAGTATCTACACCGCCTTGCGCGCGGGCGTTTCGGGGCTGAACGCCAATTCGAGCGCGCTCGCCGTCATTTCCGACAACATCGCCAACGTGAACACGGTCGGCTACAAGCGCGGCGCGGTGGACTTTACCGCGCTGGTCAACGCCCAGAACGCGCAGACCACCTACAACGCCGGCGGCGTGCTGCCTGGCGTGCGCACGCAGATTTCATTGCAGGGTTCGCTGGAGCAATCGCGCTCGGCAACCGACTTCGCGATCTCCGGCGACGGATTCTTCATTGTTTCGCCTGGGCCGCAACAACTCTCCAACGGCGGCAACGTGTTGTTCACCCGCGCGGGCAGCTTCACTGTCGACGCGCAAGGCTACATGGCCAACGCCCAGGGGCTTTACCTGCAGGGCTGGCCCGTTCGGCCCGACGGCAGCGTGACTTCGAGCCCCACGTCTCTGTCTGCAATCGAGCCGGTCAACATCTCAGGCGTCGGCGGACTTGCCGAACCGACGCAAAATGTTTCGCTCAACGCGAACTTGAACTCCGGTTGGACGGATTACACCGGCGCCTACACGGTCGGCGATCTCGCCGCCGGCGTCGTGACGCCGCAATTCGAAACCTCGCTCGAAGTGTTCGACAGCCTTGGCGCCCCGCGCACGGTCGCGCTGGGCTTCCTGAAGACCGGCCCCAATCAATGGCGCGCGGAAGTCTATGCGCGACCGAACACCAACATCACTGGCGGCGGCGCGAACGGCGGCTTCCTCGCTGGCGGCACGATCGCCTTTCAGACCGACGGCACGGTGCAATCCATCACCGGCCCCGGCGGCGCATTGGCGAGCATTGGCGGCACCTTCTCCATCCCCTGGGCGGCGTCGACGGGCGCGGCTTCGCAACCGCTGACGATCGACTTGCAGACCGGCCTCACCCAGTTCGCCAATAATTTCGGCGTCACCAGCGTCACCGCCGACGGCGTGCCGCCAGGCGACCTTGTGGGCCTGATCATGGAAGGCGACGGCTTCCTCACCGCGCAATTCTCCAACGGCCGCTCGCGCGCGCTGTATCAAATCCCGCTGGCGACCTTCCTCAATCCCAACGGTTTGCGTCCAGATACCGGCGGCTCCTTCCGCACCACGCTGGAAAGCGGCCTCTACAACATCAACGCGGCCAATTCCGGCGGCGCGGGACAAATTGCTTCAGGCGTTCTGGAAGCATCGAACGTCGATCTCGCTGCGGAATTCACCAGCCTCATCACCACGCAGCGCGCCTATTCCGCCTCCTCGCGCATCATCACGACGGCCGACGAAATGCTGGAGGAATTGCTGCGCATCAAGCGGTGATGAAGGTTCCGTCGCAACAACGATTGAGTAACGGATTGCCTGTATTGAATTGAGACAGGGCGTTAACCTGCGATAACCGCGGCTTTTAGGCGTTTCTTCAATTCCTCCGTGTATAGTCGGAGGAAATAAGGAGATATGGCGCCATGCATAAGCAACGCCGTTTCGAAGGTATGGTGATGGGTCCCGACGGCAATCCGCTCACGCTGGATGATCTGCCGCCGCCGAACACCACGCGTTGGGTCATTCGCCGCAAGGCCGAAGTGGTCGCCGCCGTGCGCGGCGGTCTGTTGACGATGGAAGACGCGTGCGCGCGCTATTCGCTGACGCTCGAGGAATTCGATTCCTGGCGCGCGGCGATCGAAAAGCACGGGCTTCCGGGTCTGCGCACCACGCGCCTTCAGCACTACCGCGACGCCACCGTCTAAACCGCGCGCCGATCGGCGACGCGCTAGCGTGCCGGTCCGCCGCGCGGATGCGCTGGCGCGCGTGAGTGACCTCAAATATTTGCAATATTTATACTTAAGTTTAATCACCCGGCGAGCCCTGCGCTAACGCTCGGGCAAACTTCGCGTGCGAAACATTCACGCGTGATGTCAAAGCCCTCCCCGACCGGACAGGCCAAGGCGCCCGCGCTTGCAGCCGACGCCCCGCGCCCGCGCATCCTGCCCGCGCCGATCACCGCGATCGCGTCCGGCAAGGGCGGCGTCGGCAAGACCTGGCTGTCGATCACGCTCTCCTGCATCTGGGGCCGTCAGGGCCGCAAGACCCTTCTCGTCGATTGCGATCTGGGCCTCGCCAACGCCGACGTGCAGCTCAATGTGCGCCCGCAGGCCGATCTCAATTCCGTGCTGAAAGGCTGGATCGATCTCGACGCCGCCGCCACGCCGATCATGGGCGGCCCCGGGCGCGAGGGCGGCTTTGATCTGATCGCCGGCCACTCCGGATCTGGCGCGCTCGCCGCCGCCCGCGCGGAAGACGCCGCTCGCATCGTCGAAGGCGTGCGCCGCATGTCGCCGCATTATGATCGCCTGATCATGGACGTTTCCGCCGGCGTCGATCCCACCGTGCAGCGCTTCTGCCGCGGCGCCGATAAGCTCGTGGTCGTCACCACCGAAGAGCCCCCTGCGATGATGGACGCCTACGCCCTCATCAAATTGACCAAGCTCGGCGGAACCCATGAGCCGCCTTGGATCGTCGTCAACATGGCGGAGAACCGCGTGCGCGGCCGCAAGGTCTATGATCAGCTCGCCGCAGCGTGCGAACAGCATCTGGGCCTGCGCCCGAAACTCGCCGGCATCATTCAGCGCGACCCGCGCGTCAGCGATTCTATCCGCGCGCAATTGCCGATCGCCGTGCGCCATCCCCAGTCCCAGGCGCTGGAAGACGCCCTCCGCGTCGCCGAGGCGCTGAACGGGGAGTAGTGTCACGTATTATCATGGGGACACTTCCAATTTTAGAGAAATGGAAGTGTCCCTCACCCTACCCCTATAGCCTCCACGCTCAACGGCCGCCCTCTAAGGCGTTCGATCAACGCTTTCCCAAATGTCTGCTCCAATGATCTCAACCAGGCCCGCCCGCCCAGCGGCTTCCCCGTCGCTTGCGCGCGCCGCAAACGGGCCGCGGCCTCGCGATCCAGATCGCAGGCAAAAAACCGTGCGGCGTCACCATCGATACGCGACAACAGCGGCGCCACATCGACCACGGGATCGTCGCGCTCACCGAGATGCGCACGCACGCTGGACCAAGGCCAATCACGCGCATCGCGTGTCAGTTCCGCGCGCACAGGATTAAGCCCCACATAGCGGCTCGCGGCGACGAAATACGCGTCATCCATCGCCGAAGACGCGAAGCGGCCCTGCCAGAGATATCCAGTCCATCGCTCACGCCGATTGATGTGATGGGTGTAGCGCTTGTGTACCGCGCTCAACACTGCGCTGAGCGCGCTCGCATTCGGCGGCGTTAACAGCAGGTGAACATGATTGGGCATGAGACAATAGCCCCACACCTTGACGTCGCAATCCGTTGCATAGCGCCGCAACAATTGAAGATAGAGTAGATAGTCCGCGTCTTGGAAGAACGTCTGCTGCCGCCGGTTTCCGCGCTGCGTGACGTGGTGCGGCGCGCCTGGAACAACAATGCGGGCCGCGCGCGGCATCAACAACTCCCCCGATCTCGCCGCATCACTATGTTCATGTTTTGTTCGACCCGTCAAGCCTGCACTGCTTCGCCGCAGTCGTCGTCCCACGGCGTGGGTGCGTCAGTGCGTCGGCGCGGGGACACTTCCATTTTCTGCGAAATGGAAGTGTCCCCATTTCCGGTCGTCGTATGTAATTTGGATCTCTGGCGCGTTCGGTACGGACAAGCCTCCCATATGTTTCACCCCTCGTCCCGGTATAAATTGTGGATGCACTCAAGCGCCCGCATAGAGGGCATTGTTGCGTTGGCGGTTGGGGTCTCATCTGGCGTAGGCTGATAGGTGTAGAAGCCCAATACCTTCATCAGGCATTCCTGGTATTTGGCGCGTGTATTCATTTCGTCCGGTGTAATAAAAACAAAGCACTCGGCGGCGACGATATTGCCTTGGTCGTCGAGCGTCATGGCGCCAATCACGCTATCCGCCGCAGCCAATCTGCTCACCGCGCCGCCATTGCCGAAATGGATGAGGCGGCGAATGGGCTCGAGACTATCCTTTTGGACCAAGCTAAATTGAGATTGAAACTCCGCATGCGAAAAGTTCCGGGGTTCGTCGAAGTATTTCCACAAGCGAACAGCTAAGAACTCGTCATTCCCTTGGAAACTCCTGTTGGCGCTTAGTTCATCATAGCGTTCGTACACAGCAAAGATGAGAACATTTGTACTAGTGCTCAAACTGCCAACGTCCGTAAGATGCCCAAAGCCAGCAGCTGAAATAGCCGTTTCAGTAATGGGGAAGGCAAACGAAAATTCGTTTGCCACTGCAATCTGTGGGATTGTCCGCCAGCGCGCGAAGCGACGTTCAGATGACGCCCCCTGTGAAGTCTGCGCCCCCTGCTCACTCAGCAGGTATTGTCCGCAACTTTGGTCAAGCGCCTTTGGGTCGATCGGGTCGCTGCCGCCCACACATCCACAGAGCGCAAAGAATAGAAGGACAGGGTGCAGTTTTGAGCCGATGTGTCTATTCCCCACCTCTCCCTCCCCGCCTCCTCGACGCGGCGCGCGATGGGAGACAGCAAAAACTCAATGATGCGTCGCCGGCCGGTTTTGATTTCGGCGGTCACCGCCATGCCGGGCGTCAGCGCGCGTCGAACGCCCGACACGCTAATATGCTCTTGTGACAATTCAATCCGCGCGGGAAAAATTAATCCCAAAGTTTCATCTGTGATTGCATCGCGCGACAAAAACTCTAAGGTGCCGTCGACAGCGCCGTAGCGTGTGAACGGGAACGCCTCCAGTTTCACGCGAACGCTCTGGCCTTCGTGTACGAAGCCTGCGTCGCGATTGAGCACATTGGCTTCGACAATTAGGCGGCGGCTCGGGGACACTTCCATTTTTGCGTAAAAATGGAAGTGTCCCCCGCTCTACCCCTCTCCCCCAAACAGCGCTAAAACCCCGGCCCATGCCGCGCCGCCGTCTCCGCGATTTCATGCCGAAAGGCCTCTACTGGCGCACGCTGCTCATCATCGTGGCGCCCGCCGCGATCCTGCAGCTCATCATCACGCTCGTTTTCCTGGACGACCATTGGCAGGCCACCTCCAAGCGCATGAGCCAGGGCGTCGCCTCCGACGTGGCGCTCATCATCCAGCTCTATGAGCGCGACCCGCGCCCCGAAACCTTCGCCGATCTGCAACAATTGGCGTGGCAGCCGCTGCGTCTGCGCATCGATATCGAGCCGGGCGCGGCGCTGGAGGATGCGCGCTGCCGTAGCGCCGGCTCCACGCTCGACCGCTACCTCACCCGCGCGCTGCGCGAAGAATTAAGCCGCGACGTCTGGTACGAATCCTCCTGCGCCGGCGTCGACGTGCGCATCCGCGTGCCGACCGCAGAAGGCATTCTCGACGTGCGCGCCTTCCGCGACCGCGTGCAGGCGCGCTCCGGCCCACTCTTCGTGGCCTGGATCATTGGCGCCACGGCGTTCCTCGGCATCCTCTCGATCATCTTCATCCGCAACCAGGTGCGGCCGATCGAAATGCTCGCCGACGCAATGGATCGCTTCGGCCGCGGCCAGGATGTGAGCCTTTACAAGGCGCGCGGCGCCCGCGAAGTGCGCCAGGCCACGCACGCCTTCTTCGCCATGCGCGCACGCATCAAGCGCCACATCGATCAGCGTGCGCAATTGCTCGCCGGCGTCAGCCACGATCTGCGCACGCCTCTGACTCGTCTCAAGCTGCAGTTCGCCTTGATGCCGCCCGCACCGGAAATCGACGAAGCCAAGCGCGACATCGAGGAAATGAATGACACGCTGGCGGAATATCTCGCCTTCGCCAAAGGCCAGTGGACCGAAGAACCACAGCCTGCAGACATCGGCGCCATTGTTGAGGATGTGGTCGCGGGCGCGCAGCGCAGCGGCGCGCAAATCGAAGTCGCCCGCGCCGGCGATCTGCACGCGCCGGTGCGCGCCCGCGCGCTGAAGCGCTGCATCGTCAATCTTGTCGACAACGCCGCCGCCCACGGCGATCACGTGCGCATCGAAGCGCTGCGCGACGCCGCAGCCATTTGCGTCATTGTCGATGATGACGGCCCCGGCATCCCCGAAGATCAGTACGAAGACGCCTTCCGTCCCTTCTCGCGTCTTGATGAAACCCGCAGCCGCAACGCCAAGGGAGTCGGTTTAGGATTGGCGATCGCGCGCGACGTGGCGCGCAGCCATGGCGGTGATGTTGTCTTGTCGCGCGCGCCGATGGGCGGCTTGCGCGCGACATTGCGGCTGCCAGTCTAATGCGATGAGTGTGGCGATGTCCGAAGTCGTGACCATCATGACCGCTTGCGGCGCCGCCGAAAACGCCGAAGCCATCGCGCGCGCGCTCGTCGCGGAAAAACTGGCGGCCTGCGTGCAGATGCTTGACGTGAAAAGCGTCTATTTCTGGAACGACGAAACCCACGCCGATCCGGAGATCCTGCTCTTGATCAAGACCCGCGCCGTGCTGCAGGACGCCGTCTGCGCACGCATCCAGGCGCTGCACGCCTATGATCTGCCGGAGATCATCGCGCTGCCCGTGACGTTCGGATCGCAGGGCTATCTGGATTGGGTCGCGGCGCAGACGAAGTAGCGAACGCCGTTCCTCATCGACACGACAGAACGTCGCGTGGCCGATCGGCGCTTGGCGGCGCTACTGCACGCCGCCCGGCCCTGGCGAAGGCCAGGGCCCATGACCACAATCGGCAACGAAAATGAGAGAAGTCCCCATCTTAAACCATCCCCATCGCCTTCAGGCGCACTTTCGGATGCACTTCCGCCTGGCTCATGACCGTCGTCAGCGGACGGAAGCGTTCGATCAGCGAGCGCACATAAGGCCGGATCAGCGGAGAGGTTAAAAGCGCCGGCGTCTCGCCCGCCTGCGCGGCCTTTTCAAACGCCACGCGCACATCGCCGACAAAATCATGCAGCTTCGACGGCGCCAGCGCCAGGCGGCGCTCGTGCTTCTCCCCGATCAGCGCCTCCACAAACGCCTGCTCCCAAGCCGGCGAAAGCGTCAGGATCGGCAGCGCGCCTTCCAGATTGCGGTGTTGGAAGCAGATCTGCCGCGCCAGCCGCGCACGCACATGCTCTGTGATCTGCATCAGATCGCTCATCGACGGCGCAGCCTCCGCGATCGCCTCCACGATCGCGCCCAGATCGCGGATCGAAATGCGTTCGCTCAGGAGATTCTGCAGAATGCGTTGCACGCCCGACCAGGACAGATGCGCCGGCGCGACATCGTCCAACAGCGTCTGCGTCTCCTTCGGCAATTCCTTGATCAGTTTTTTTGTTTCTGCAAACGTCAACAATTCCGGCATGTGCTCCTTGATCACCTCTGTGAGATGCGTCGAGAGCACGGTCGCTGGATCAACCACGGTATAGCCGCGCACGCTCGCCTCTTCCCGCGCGGCTTCATCGACCCACATGGCGTCCAAGCCGAATGCAGGCTCTTTCACCGGCTGTCCGGGAATCGAAACCCCGCGGCCGGTCGGATCCATCGCCAAGAGCGAGTTGAGCTTCAGCTTGCCTTGCCCCGCCTCCATTTCACGCACGCGAATGGCGTAGCCGTCCGGCGGCAATTGCACATTGTCGAGAATGCGCACGCTGGGCATCACAAAGCCCATTTCCTGAGCCAGCGTTTTGCGCAGCGCCTTGATCTGATCCGTGAGGCGACGGCCCTGCACATCATTGAGCAACGGCAACAGCCCAAAGCCCAGTTCGATGCGAATATCATCCATTGCCAGCGCCGATTGCGGCGTTTCCTCAACCACCGGCGCAGGCGGCGGCGCAGCTGCTTTCGCTTCCGCTTCGCGTTTCGCGCCGCGCAGTCGCCACGCCAACAGTCCGGTTGCCCCAGCCAGCGTCCAGAATGGAATGAGCGGCATGCCCGGCAAAATCCCGGCCAGCGCCGCGCAAACAGACACAACGCCCAGCGCCTGCGGATAGCCCGACAATTGCTTCGCCAGCGCCTTGTCGGCGGCGCCGTCGACGCCGGCTTTCGAGACCAGCATGCCCGCCGCGACCGAAATGATCAGCGCGGGAATTTGGCTGACGAGACCATCGCCGACGCTCAAGCGCGTATATGTATCCGCCGCCTCGCCCGCCGGCATGCCGTGGCTCGTCATGCCGATAATGATGCCGCCGATCACATTGATCGCGAGAATCAGAAGCCCAGCGATCGCATCGCCGCGCACGAATTTCGACGCGCCATCCATCGCGCCGAAGAAACTGGATTCATCTTCCAGCGCTTTGCGTCGCGTGCGCGCCTGCTCTTCATTGATGAGGCCGGCGGAAAGATCAGCGTCAATCGCCATCTGCTTGCCGGGCATCGCGTCCAAACTGAAGCGCGCGGCGACTTCCGCGATCCGCGTCGAACCACGCGTGATAACCACAAAATTCACGATCACCAGGATCGCGAACACGATCACGCCGATCACGAAATTGCCGCCCATCACGAACTCGCCGAACGCGGCGATCACGTCGCCCGCGGCGTGCGGCCCTGCCTGCCCATCTGCGAGAATAAGCCGCGTCGACGCGATATTGAGCGCCAGCCGGAACAAAGTGGTCAGCAACAGCACGGTCGGGAACGCAGTGAATTCCAGCGGCTTCTGAATCAACAGCGCCGTTGAAAGCACCAGGATCGACGACGTGATCGACAGCGCCAGCAGGAAATCCAGCATGAACGCCGGCAGCGGCACGAGCATGATCACAAGGATCATGAGCACGCCCGCGGCCAGCGCGACTTCCCCGCGCATCACCGCATTGCGGACCGCGGCGAAACTCAAGCCCTGCTGCTGCGGACCCTGGTTTGCGAGATCGACCACCTTTGCCCCTTTGCGATGCGTGTTGGATTACGCCGCCTGGCCCGTCGCCGGCGGCGGCACCTCCGCGCCGGAATCCGCATAGAGCTTCAGCTTGTTGCGCAGCGTGCGGATCGAAATTCCGAGAATATTCGCCGCATGCGTGCGATTGCCGAGACAATGCGTGAGAGTCTCAAGGATGAGGTCCTGCTCGACTGCCGCCACCGTGCGGCCGACAAGCGTACGCGCGGCGTCATGCGCGGCTTCAGCGGCCCGCGACGCGGGATCGCTGCGCGCATGCACAGCCGCCCCGTCCGGCGCGCGAATGGCGTCGGCGCCGATCACATCGCCAGGCGCAAGCAGCACAGCGCGATGCATCGCATTCTCCAGCTCGCGCACATTGCCTGGCCAGGCGTGTTCGAGCACCTGGCGGCGCGCGTCTTCGCTGAGCGCGCGCGCCGGCCGCTCGTTCGCCTTGGCGTATTTGGCGATGAAGTGATTGGCCAGCGCGACAAGATCAGCCTTGCGCTCGCGCAGCGGCGGAATGCGCAGGTTCACCACGTTGAGGCGATAGAACAGATCCTCGCGGAATTCGCCCGCGCGCACCACCTGCGCCATGTCGCGGTTCGATGTCGCCAGGATGCGGATATTCACCGGCACCGGCTTTGCGCCCCCGACCCGGTCGATCACGCGCTCCTGTAACGCCCGCAACAACTTGGCCTGCAGACGCAGATCCATTTCCGAAATTTCGTCGAGCAGCAACGTCCCGCCGTCGGCCTCTTCAAATTTCCCGATGCGCCGCGCAATGGCGCCCGTGAACGCGCCCTTCTCGTGCCCGAACAACTCGCTCTCAAGCAAGTGCTCCGGGATCGCCGCGCAATTCACCGCGATGAACGGCGCATCCTTGCGCCGCGACTTCGCGTGCACATAGCGCGCCATCACTTCCTTGCCGACGCCGCTCTCCCCCGTGATTAGCACCGAGGCGTCCGACGCCGCGATCTGATCCGCCAGCGCGACCGCCGACCGCATCGCGGCGTCCTCGACAATCATCGCCGGCGCGTCATCGCACACCGCCGCAAGCACCGCCGCGATCAACTCCGGATCCGGCGGCAGCGAAATATATTCTTTTGCGCCCTGATGAATTGCGCGCGCCGCAAGCGCAGGATCAAGACCCACGCCCGCCGCCACGATCGGCGCAACGATATGCTCTGCCTCGTTCGCCGCGATCAGCGCGGCAATGTCCAAGCGCGCATCCACCATCAAGAGGTCAGCGCCCTTGCCGGCGCGAAGGGCCGAAGTCGCCTGCTCGATCGTATCGACGTGCGCAACTTTGGCGCCCAGCTGCAGCGCGATCTTCGTCGCCGCAGAGATTTGACCGCCCAGGGCCCCGACTATCAACAAACGCATCGTCACTACTCCGATCGGCGCGCGGCCGACTTCAGCTCACATCGCCGTCTTTGATGATTTCCGTCATCGTCACGCCAAGCCTGTCTTCCACGACGACGACTTCGCCGCGCGCCACCAGGCGGTTGTTCACGTAGATGTCGATCGCCTCGCCGATCTTGCGATCAAGCTCCAGCACCGAGCCGCGATTGAGGCCCAGAAGCGTGGCGACATCGACATGCGCTTTCCCCAGCACTGCCTGGATGTGCACCGGCACGTCATAGACGGCCGCCAGATTGGCGGTGATGCGCTCCACCGAGTCCGGCGCCGCGCCGCCACTGTCGCCTGTTTCGCCGGCGGCGAATTCATTCAGCTCCATATCGCCGCTCATGGCGCATCCTTTGCGTTCAGCGATTGCACAATCTTGGCCTCGATCGCCGCCAACGCATCGCGCCGGCTGAAATCGATGCGTCCTTCGCCCCACTCGAGCGTGACGTCGCCGCGCTCAGCCGCAGCGCTTGTGCGCAACGTGATCGTTGCGTTGCAGCGCTGCGCGGCCTCGCGCACCGCCGTTTCGATGCGGGGCGCATCGGCTTCCGACACTAGCGCCGTCAAGCGCGGCGACGTGGGAAAATGCTCCAGCGCGGCCTCGATCGCGGCCGTGATGCGAGCGTCGCCGAAACCATCGAGCGCCTCCTGCGCGATCTTGCGCCCGATCGCGAGCGACAGCCGCCGCGCGTCCTCGCGCAACGCTTCGATCTCGCCGGCGAGTCCCGCCTCGATGCGCGCGGCCGCCTCAGCCAACGTCGCAGCGGCGTCACTCAATCGTTGCGTCGCCGCGGCTTCCGCTTCAGCGCGTCCACGCGCGAATGCGTCTGCCGCGAGCGCCTCCGCCTCCTCGCGCGTGAGCGTGCGCCGCGCATTGGGCGAAGCATCGGCCAGCGCCGCCGCTTCGGTTCCAAATTCAGTGTCGAACGCGAATTTCCGCATGGATTGAGCCGACATCCTAATAAATGAGTTCATCTTCCGACTTGCCGTCGGACAGAACGATTTCGCCGCTCGCCGCCAGGTCCTTGGTCAACGACACCAGTCGCGACTGCGCCGCATCGACATCCTTCAGTCGCACCGGCCCCATCGACGTCATGTCTTCGCGCAACAGCTTCGCGCCGCGCTCCGACATGTTGGACAAGAACAATTGCCGAATGCCGTCCGACGCGCCCTTCAACGCCAGCGCCAGATCGGACTTGTCGGCCTGGCGCAACAGCACCTGCACCGCTGTCGAATCCAGCTTCTTCAAATCCTCGAACGTAAACATCAGCGCGCGGATGCGGTCCGCGGCGTCCCGCGCACGCTCTTCCAGCGCCGTGAGAAACCGCGACTCCGTCTGCCGGTCGAAGCTGTTGAAAATTTCCGCCATCATCTCGTGCGGATCGCGCTTCGAGGTGCGCGCGAGGTTGGACATGAACTCAGACCGCAGCGTCAATTCAATCTTGTCCAGAACGTCGCGTTGCACCGGCTCCATCGCCAGCATCCGCTGCACGCACTCCGCGGCGAAATCCTCCGGCAACTCGGCGAGCACGCGCGCGGCGTGATCCGGCGTCACCTTCGACAACACCACCGCCACGGTTTGCGGGTATTCGTTCTTGAGATAGGCCGCGAGCACCTGCTCGTTCACGTTTGTCAGCTTGTCCCAGATGTTGCGTCCCGCCGGGCCGCGGATTTCCTCCATCAGCGTCTCGACTTTTTCCTGCGGCAGGAACGCCACAAGCAGACGCTGCGTCTGTTCGTACGAGCCGGTGATCGAACCCGCCCCGGCCAGACGTTTGATGAATTCCACAATCAATTGTTCGACAGCCTGCGACGGCACCGTGCCCAGCGACGACATCGCCTGGGACAATTCCTTGATCTCTTCCTCGTCCAGCGCTTCCCAGAGCCGCTTGGCGTTTTCGCCAAGGCACAACAAGATGATCGCCGCCCGCTGCGCGCCGGTATAGACCGACAGATCAATCGGCTTCTCTTCGTTCTTCCGGTCTTCGTCTTCGACGCCGCGCGCGGCGGCTTTGGCGGGAACTTGCGCCATCGCTACACCGCGTTATTCAGCCAGCCGCGAATGATCTGCGCGGATTCCTCGGGATGTTCGGCGACCACTTCGGCGACCTTCTTCACCGCCGATACGCGCACTTGGCCCTGCACGCGCGCCACATCGATCACCGGATCGACCGGTGTGGCGAGATCATCCATGTTGGGTCCAGGCAATTGCGCCATCATGCCGCCGCCGCCCCCGCCCCCGGAGGAGCCCGCGATGGCGACATCATCCGGCGTTGCGCCGCGAATGCCGGAGGCGCCGCGCACCAATCCCGCGATCAGCGGCCGCAACACGAAGAAGATCAACGCCAGCGCCGTTAGCATCATCGCGCCGACTTCCACCAATCGCATCGGCTCAAACGGCAGGCCGCCCTTCGCCGCCGCCGCCGCTTGCGCCGCTTCCGGTTGCTCGAACTGGATCGTGCGCACCTCGACGCTGTCGCCGCGCTCTTCATTGAAGCCGACCGCAGCGCGCACCAGCGCCGTGATTTCCTGCAATTGCGCGGCGTCGCGCGGCGCCCATGTCGCCTCCGCGCCGTCCGCGCCCGGCGTCGTCACGCCATCGACCGCAACGGCGACCGACAGCCGGCGCATTCGGCCCCCTTCGGTGATTTCCGTCCGCGTTGTGCGCGAAATCTCGTAATTGGTGACTTCTTCCGAAGTGGTTGAACTATCGCGCGCAGCGCTTGCAGCGCCGGCGCCGCCCGCGCCATCGGGAATATTCGCGCTGGCCGACGCGGCCTGCCCCGATGAGCCATCGGAGGATTCTTCCGTCGTTTCCGACGTGCGCACCGAACGCGCAACCCGGCCCTCCGGATCGAACCGCTCGGAGTTTTCCGTCACGCGGTTGAAATCCATGTCGGCATTGACCTGCACACGCGCTTTGCCCGCGCCGACAACGCCCTCCACGATATCCATCACGGTTTGGCGAATGCGCGTTTCAATCGCGACCTTGCGCGCATCCACGCCTTCCGCGATCGCCTCCTCGCCGCTCTCGCTGGCCTGCGCCAGCATGCGCCCGGCGCCGTCCACGATCGTGACGCGCGAGGATTGCAGGCCCGGCACGGCGCCGGCGACAAGATTCCGGATCGCGCGCACCTGGCCCGGCGTCAGATCATCCCGGCGCAATTCCAGAACGATGGACGCGGTGGGGTTTTGCGTCTCGCGCTGAAACAATTGCCGTTCCGGCAAAACCAGATGCACGCGCGCCGACGCCACGCCGTCGAGCGATTCAATCGTGCGCGAGAGCTCGCCCTCCAGCGCACGCAGCCGGTTGATGTTCTGCTGGAATTGCGTCTGACCCAGCGCGTCGCTGGAATCGAAGATTTCGTAGCCGACCGATCCGCGCGACGGCAATCCGTCCGCAGACAGCATCATCCGCGCCGACAACACCTGGCTGCGCGGCACGAAAATCGTCGTGCCGTCGCCGCGCAATTCGTACGCGATGCCGTTTTGCTCAAGCCGGTCGACGATCTCGCCCGCCTCGCGCATGTCGATGCCGGAGAACAGCAGCGCTTTTTCTTCGCCGCCAAGCCGGAACAACAGCGCAAACAATCCCGCCGCCACGATGGCGACGATCACCGAGCCCGCGATCAGCCGCGTCGGCCCGATGCGCATCATCAATTGCGTGAACGCGTTCACGATCCGCTAACCCACCGTTTCTCTCGCGCGCGGCGTGCGCGCCAGGTGGGCAGAATTTTCCCGGTGTCGGTGAAGGGAACGTTAATCGGCGCCGGCGCGCAGCGCCTTCAGGTCTGCTCGGCGGGCGGCTCGTCGGTTTTCTTCGCGCCGAACCCCGCGAAGCGTCCGAACATCTCCTCCGCGCGACGCAGATTCTTATCCAGCGACGCCATCGTCTTGGCGAAGTCGCCCGCGTCATCGCCCCGCCACGCCAGCCGCGCCTGCCCGATGATCACCGCCAGGCCCTGCGCGCGCGCCTGCCCGCTCATATAATCCGCGTCGAGTCCGCACAGCGTCAGCGCCCATTTGGCCGCGCGCACATGCCGCTGATGCGCTGCGGCGAGCGCCGTGGGATCGCGGTCCTGCCCCACCTCCATCGCCGCAATTGCAGCACGATGCGGTTCCATCGCTTCGAACCGCCGCATGATGCAATCAAACAGGCGGTCGCGCACGGATTGCTCCGCATCGACCCCGCGCATATCCGCAGCCATCGCCCGATCGAAGAATTCTTCCGCGGCGTCCGCGGCGTCCGCCATGGACGCGGGATAAAGATCCTGCGCCGGCGCGCCGGCCGCGTCCGCCAGATCGAACAGCGTGACATCGCGCCAAGGCTTTGCCGCCGCCGCTTGCAGCGCGGCCCGGCCCAGCGCTGCGCGCTTCTGCGCATCCAACATGCTCATGCCTATCCGCCCTGACACGAAGTCGGCGCACGCCGCCCGACTTCCCATTGCGCCGCAGCGCCCGCGCCGCGCAGGCCGTAGCGGCCGTTGGAGTAGTAATTGGTCCCCGTCGCTGGCAGCGCCATCGATACGCCGCCGACGATCGAGACCAGCGCCTGATCGCCCTCATACGTGACCTGCAATTGCGTGCCGTCGGCGCAGGAATAAAGGATCGGCCCGTCCGGCGGCAGCGGCGGATTGTCCGACGTCCAGGGATTGGTCTGGCAGGCCGCGAGCGCGGCCAAGATGGCGAGTGCGATCAGCTTTTTCATCAAGCGGCTCCAAGCGGGCGTGAGTTTAGCGCGCGGCGAGAGCGCGTCCACCGCGCCGAACGCCCTAGCCGCCGCCGGGCTTGCCCAGCTCCCGCGACCGCCGCGCCGCCGCCGACACAGCCCGCCGCAGCAGCGGCGCAAGGCCATCCGGCGCCTGCAGCACGTCGAGTGCGGCTTGCGTCGTGCCGCCCGGCGACGTCACCTGCTTGCGCAGCGTCGCGGCGTCGGCCTCGCTTTCCAGCATCAGCGCGCCGGCGCCGCCGACGGTCTGCCGCGCAAGCCGCCGCGCGGTGTCGCGCTCCAGCCCTTCCGCTTCGCCCACAGCAGCCAACACTTCCGCCAGCAGGAAAACATAAGCCGGCCCCGAGCCCGATACCGCGGTGACGACATCCATCAGCCGCTCCGCCGCGATCGGCTCCACCGCGCCCAACGGCGTCAGCAATTGCTCCACCAGCGCGCGATCATTATCAGAGCACGCAGACGCGGACACATACGCCGTCACGCCGCGCCCAATCTGGCCCGGCGTATTGGGCATGGCGCGAACGATGCGCTCCACGCCGAGCGTACGTGAAAGATCGGCGATGCTGAGCCCGGCCATAACGGACAGCACGATCGTGCCGGGACCGATAAAGCCGCGCGCGCTTTCCGCGGCGGCGGCGAAGGTTTGCGGCTTCACGGCGAAGACGACGATATCGGCAGCGCCTTGATCCGGCGGATTAAGCACCGCGCCCACGGACTCAAGCGCCTGCGCTAGGCCTTGGTCGAAATTCGGCTCCAGCACGGTGAGCTCCAGCCCGCCGCCGCGACGCACCGCATCTACCCAGCCGCGCACCAGCGCGCCGCCCATCTGGCCGGCGCCGACCAGAACCACGCGCGGCGCGTCGAGACTGCTCATGTCACATCACGCTTCACCGGCCGTTTCGAACATCGCGGCTTTCGCTGCGTCTTCCGGAGTGCGGCCGCTTTCCAGGAGAAACGCAAAGGCGGGATAAAACCGGTCGGCGGCGTCGAGCGCAGCCGCAAGCAGCGCCTGCACTTCGCCGCACGAGATTTCATCGCGCCCGATCATGGGCAGCGAGTGCCGGAAGATGATGGAGCCGTCATCGCTCCACACATCGAAATGTCCAAGCCAGAGATTTTCGTTGATCAGCGCGGCCAGCCGCGCGGCGTCGCCGATGCGTGTGGCGGGCGCGCGCAGATCGAAGCCGAGCGTGAACAAAAGCGCCGGCAATTCTTCCCGAAAGCTGAAATAACCCGCAGCGCCCGCCCACGGCCCGTCAAAGGCGAACTGCACGTCGCCGTCATCGGCCCGCTCGACCGAGAAGCGCGCGTCGGAGCCGACGATCGCCTCCACGAGCTCCATCGTGTCGGCGGCTTCAAGATCTTCGTCGTCGAGATAGAGTTCCATGGGCGGCTCCCCAGCGTGCGGTGTGGCGCCTCCCGCGACATGCCGGAGGCTCGCGTGCGTCTGCCCTTGGATCGCGCAGCTTCCCCGGCGGCGCCGAATCACTTCCCCAAGTCAAGCTAGGGGCGTTCGGGTTAACGAGCAACTGCGGATCACACGGCGCCGGCGCGTGAAAATCCCATGCGCTAAACGCCGGCGAGCTTGCGCTCCAACGCGTCGAGACGGTCGCGCAGCGCGTCCGCTTCAGCCCGCGCTTCCGCGGCCAATTGCTTGATCGCCTCGAACTCTTCGCGGCTGACGAGGTCCATTTCCGCGACGACCCGGTCCGCCTGCGCACGCAGGAAGGTCTTGGCTTCAGACTGCAGACCCTGCGCCATGCCCATCGCGCCGGTCATCAATTTGGCCATGTCATCAAAGACGGTGTTTTGGCTTTGCATTTGCGCCCTTTCCGCAGGGAACTTAGAAAGCCGCGCGGCCCGCTTCAATGCGGCGGCTGCGCTCAGAGGGAAACGCATGATCGAAGCCGCGCTGCAATTCCCCAATCTGGATCCTGTGGCGCTGCGCATCGGACCCTTCGGCGGCGTCGGCCCGTTCGAGCTGCGCTGGTACGCGCTGGCCTACATCGCCGGCCTGCTGCTGGGCTGGCGCTACATCGTGCAGCTGATCAATACGCCCAGGCTCTGGGGCGCCGCCAAGCCACCGATGACCGCCGCGCAGACTGATGATCTGCTCTTTTGGGCGACCATCGGCGTCATTCTCGGCGGCCGGCTGGGCTATGTGCTGTTTTACATGCTGCCAAGCGCGGCGGAGCGCGCGCGCATCGCCGACGATCCTTTGACGATCCTGCGCATCTGGGAAGGCGGCATGGCGTTCCATGGCGGCTTGATCGGCGTGATCCTGGCGATCCTATGGTTCGCCTATTCACGCAAGGCATCGCTGCTCAGCGTCGGCGACTCGGTGGCGGCGGCCGCGCCCATCGGCTTGTTCTTCGGCCGCATCGCCAATTTCGTGAACGGCGAATTGTGGGGCAGACCTGCCGACGTGCCGTGGGCGATGGTGTTTCCCCATGGCGGGCCGGAAGCGCGTCATCCCAGCCAAGTGTATGAAGCAGTGCTTGAAGGCTTGCTGTTGTTCATCGTGCTGCGCGTGGCGACGCATCGCTTCAACGCCCTGCAGCGGCCCGGCCTGACCACAGGCTTGTTTCTTGTCGGCTACGGCCTCGCGCGCGCCAGCCTTGAGCAGGTGCGCGAGCCCGACGCGCACATGCCCGAGGCGCTGCAGGGTTACGTCACCATGGGCCTGCTCTTGTCGCTGCCGATGATCGCCTTCGGCGCCTGGCTGATCTGGCGCGCACGCAACGCCGCCCCGCAATCCGCGTGAGCCTAAAAGAGCGTATTCTCCAAGACATCCGCAACGCCGGCCCGATCAGCGTCGCGCATTTCATGGCGTTGGCGCTGCATGATCCGCGCGACGGCTATTACGCCACGCGCACATCCATCGCGGAGGATTTCATCACCGCGCCGGAACTTTCCCAGATGTTCGGCGAATTGATCGGCGCCTGGAGCGCGCACGAATGGCGCGCATTGGGCGCGCCCGCGCCCTTTCACTTGATCGAGCTGGGCCCCGGAACCGGCGCGCTGCTGCGCGATCTCCTGCGCGCCACGCGCAAGGACGACGCGTTTCGCGACGCCGCGCAAATCACGCTCATCGAGCCAAGCCCGGCTTTGCGCCAAACCCAATCGACAACTCTGCGCGACGCAGAAAGCATCCGCCACGCGGCGCGCCTGGAGGACATCCCCGAAGGTCCAAGCCTGATCATCGCCAACGAAGTCGTTGATTGTTTTCCGGTCCGGCAATTTGTGCGCGATCGCGGTCAATGGCGCGAACGCCTGGTCGGCGCCCATCCCGAAAACGAGTCCGACCTGGCCTTTGCCCTGTCCCCCGATCCCTTGCCCAATGACGCAATCATTCCCGCAGCGCTGCGCGCGAGCCCCGATGGCGCCGTCGCCGAGATCGCCCCCGGCCTGGACGCCTTCATCGATTCGATCGCCGCGCGTCTGCTCACTCACCCTGGCCGCGCGCTGATCATCGATTACGGCGACTCCGACGAGACCGGCGGCGACACGCTGCAGGCCGTGCGCGCGCACCAGAAAATGGACCCTCTCGCCGCGCCGGGCGAGTGCGACCTGACCGCCCGCGTGGACTTCGCCGCGCTGCGCCGCTCAGCCGAACGCGCCGGCCTCGTCGTGCACGGGCCCGAACCTCAAGGCGCCTGGCTCAAAGCCTTGGGCCTCGATCACCGCACCCAGGCGCTCGCCCAAGCCAATCCCGCCAAATCGGACTCTCTCGCCGCGCAGCACGCGCGCTTGACGGCGCCGGAGCAAATGGGCTCGCTGTTCAAGGTCCTATGCCTGTCCTCCCCCGCTTCGCCCACGCCGGCCGGATTCTAGACGCCGGCGGCCCGCCCCGCTTCAAATCGGCGGCGCTGGCGGCGATGAGCGGCGTCCGCCACGGCTTCTTCGGCCGCGAAGGCGGCGTGTCCAAGGGCCTCTATGCCAGCCTCAACGCCGGCGCAGGTTCGAACGACGATCCCGCCGCGGTGGCGGAGAACCGCGCCCGCATCGCGGCAGCCCTGCAGGCCGCACCGGAAGCGCTGATCAGCGTGCATCAGGTGCATTCCGCGACCGCCGTCCGCGTCGACGCCCCCTGGAGCAGCGAGCGCCCCAAGGCCGACGCCATGGTGACCGCGACGCCCGGCCTGGCGCTGGCCATCCTGACGGCCGACTGTGCCCCCGTCCTGCTGGCCGACGCCCAGGCTCAGATCATCGGCGCCGCCCACGCCGGTTGGAAAGGCGCCCTGAGCGGCGTGCTGGAGGCCACGATCGACGCCATGCAGGCCGCCGGCGCCGAGACCCAGCGCATCACCGCCGCCATCGGCCCCTGCATCCGCCAGCCGAGCTACGAAGTGGGCTCCGAGTTCGAAGAACTCTTCATGGCCGCCGACCCCGGCGCCGCGCCTTTCTTCCGCGCCGGCCGCTGGGACCGCCGCCAGTTCGACCTGCCGGGCTATTGCGTCCAGCGCCTGACGCGGGCCGGCGTAACGCGAATCGATTCGCTCGCGCTCGACACCTATTCCGATCCGGTCGCCTTCTTCAGCCACCGCCGCAGCGTGCATGAAAAAGCCGGCGATTACGGGCGCAATTGCGCTGCGATCATGCTCGCGCCCTGAACAGCAGTGTCCTGCGCGCCACAATTCCGCAGGCGCGGATGCGAAACTGTAACGAATGTGTCGCGAATATGTTGCCCCGCGCACGCAATGCGATAAGTGGGTCGTGGGCGGCAACGAATCTGGATGGATGCGGGCATGAAGCTGTTGAGCGGAAACGCAAACAGGCCATTGGCGCTCGCGATCGCCGATCACCTCGATACGCCGCTCGCGGAAGCGGAATTCAAACGCTTCAAAGACAACGAGATTTTTGGCGTCATTAACGAAAACGTCCGCGGCGAGGACGTGTTTTTGATCCAATCGACAAGCTTTCCCGCCAACGACAATCTGATGGAGCTGCTGATCGGGGTGGACGCGCTGGTGCGCGCCTCGGCCAGGCGAATCACGGCGGTGATTCCCTATTACGGCTACGCGCGGCAGGATCGGAAGGTCGGCGGACGCACGCCGATTTCTGCAAAGCTCGTCGCCAACCTGATCGCCAAGGCCGGCGCCGATCGCGTGCTGACGCTGGAGCTGCACGCCGGCCAGATCCAGGGCTTCTTCGACATCCCGACGGATAACCTCTTCTCCACGCCCGTGCTGGAGCAGGACATCCGCACCCAGTTCGGCGACTTGAGCGATCTGATGGTGGTCTCGCCCGATGTCGGCGGCGTCATCCGCGCGCGCGCGCTGGCCAATAAATTCGGCGCCGATCTCGCCATCGTCGACAAGCGCCGCCCCGCGCCCGGCGAAAGCGAAGTGATGAACATCATCGGCGACGTGCGCGGCCGCCGCTGCATCCTCGTCGATGACATCGTCGATTCCGCCGGCACGTTGTGCAACGCCGCCGCGGCCTTGATGGAGCACGGCGCAACCTCGGTGTCGGCCTATGTCACGCATGGCGTGCTGTCGAACGGCGCGGTCGAGCGCGTGGAGAAATCGGTGCTGAAGGAATTGGTCGTCACCGATTCCATTCAGCCGACGGGAAAGACCGCCGCCAGCCGCAACATCCGCGTCGTCTCCGTCGCAGCGCTCATCGGCGAAGCGATCTGGCGCATCGCCAATGAGAAAAGCGTGTCTGTGCTGTTTGAGTGAGGGGGCGGCCTATAGACTGTTCATTGCGCCGCCCGCCTATACCCGTCCGCTCACAATTATCCGGATGACTATTTCGGACTCTCGGCCTGCTGGCCTACCAGCCTTGAAGCCAAGGGATGGTCAGGCCGGAGCGACACGCCACGTAGTGCGGCCCGGAGACGGGCGTAACCTCTCATCCGCTTCTCCGAAAACGTGTAGTAAGAGCGTCGCGGCGAGCGCATGAGGCCGCCATATTGGTCTTTGGTGAAAAAGCTTAGTCGCGGCGAAATTTGATTCTGTGTTAGGCATCTCTTGGCGCCAATCGCGTCACCGTACTGGTTATAAAGTTCGGAAAAGTCTTTGTGAATCAGCTTGACCTGCTTGTCTAAGACATCCCCGGTCGCAAGCGCCCAGATGATCATTTCTCCGTCAAGGGCATACTTGTTCGCGGCCATCTCATAGCATTGCTTTAGCTCAGGGGCAGCGGATTGCGAAGCGTCGCGCAGACCTGCCTCGTATTGAGCCGGCGATGTTCGACCTTCGCTACCATCCATGTCCTCGAACCAACGCCATACAACTCTCTCCGTTATCAAGTGCACGAAGTATGGAAATCCATCGCTTATCTGCGCGATCCGAACCTTGGTGTTCCATTCGACTTCAATCTCGAGAGCCCTCTCCACATCCGCGACGATATCGAGACAAGGTTGGAGCCCAAGTCGATTCACCTCAATGGGCTCGAATAACCGCAGAGTTGACGGATGCGCCTTGAAAATTTGCTGCAAATCGTCTGCTACGCCGCAGAAAATAAACTTGGCCGGAACATTTCCATCAGCGATGGCCTTTGCCAGCAAGCCGAATTGCAGATGGGCCTCTTCCGAATGCATTTGATCAAACTCGTCAATAACGAAACAGAAGCGGCGACCACCTCGTCTTTGAACGACACTAGCGACCAATGCGGCTGCTTCGTTCGGGTCGCTGGGCGTCGGAACCGCATAGTTTTGGGTAGAGCTAGTTTTCCCGCCCGCTGAAAGCAGGCCAAGCCCCACCTTCCCGTGCCCTTCAGTTGTGACTGAATAACCCGCTTCCAACGGGTCCTGACGAAGTGCCGATGAGATGGCATTTCTCATCACATCACCGAAAGACATTTGCGGTGAACACAGCACGGTGACGTTTTCGCTCTGGGCGAATTCGGCAGCGACAGTCAATGCGAGTGAGGTTTTGCCGGCCCCGCGAAGCCCATATACAAACGCTTGTCGCCCCGAAGTCAGTAAAGTCCGCTTCAGATCGGAACATTCGCGCCGGCGACCCTTTAAATGTTGGGCGTTTGAAATCGCCCTCGACGGGTAGAGAACTCCGTTGAGCACTTCTTGGAAATGGTCCGGATCGGTGAATCGACGACGCATGGACTTACACTCCGTTCCGCACCATCAATGATTCGAGCCAAATCGAAAGTGTTACAGCCGCTTAACATCCCCGCCCCCCAATCCAAATCAGCGCAGACGCGCTATAAAGCACGCCGCCGCCCCCACTCCCCGGATCGCATGCGCCTTCGCTCCATGATCATTTCGCTGACGGTCGCGCTGAGCGCGTGCATCCCCGTGTCCTCCTCAGAAGAGGACACAGGCCCGCCCCGCTTTCCCACCTCACGCGACTTTCCAGCCTCCGTGATGCAGCGCGCCGCCTTCGCCGCCGGCGTGCCCGAAGCCTGGCGCATCTCCACGCTGCGCACGCCGGAGCGCGCCGAGGCGCCCTGGCGCATCGTGGTGATCACCGGCACGCCGTCCTGGTCGGAATATTGGGCGCCGACGATCGCGCGCGTGGGCGCCGATCGGGAAATGATCGTCGTCGATCGGCCGGGCTTTGCCTTGAGCGAACCGCAGAACGCCGTGACCGACATCGCCACCCAGGCCCAGGCGCTCACCCCGCTGCTCAACGCGGCGCCCGGCCAGAAGGTCGCGCTCGTCGGCCAATCCTACGGCGCGCCGATCGCAGCGCTCATGGCCGCAGCGCATCCGGACAAAGTGCAGTCCCTGACGCTGGTCTCGTCTTATTTCGGAGAGCGCGGTCCGACCGCGCGGCGCCTGTTCGGCATAGGCTCGATCGTCAGCCCGTTCCTGCGCCGCGATCTGAAGAACTCCATTCAGGAAGTGCGCGGCCAGCAGGCGCAATTGCCTGAGGCGTTCGTCGCGCTCGGACAAGTGCAGGCGCCGGTCGTGTTCGTGCATGGAAGCGCCGACACGTTCGTCACCGCGCCGTCGGTGCGCGCCGTCGCGGAACGCTACGAGGCGCAATTCATCGACATCCCGAACGGCGATCATTTCCTCAACGCCTGTTGTGTCGATGAGATGCTCGCCGCCATCGAACGCGCAATCCTCTTGGCCGACGCGCGCGAAGCCGCGCCCTGAGCCTTTACTGGGATTGAAGCGCGCGAGAGAGCGTGTCGGCGTTGAAATAGGTCTCGTCTTCTCGCTGCGCCGCGCGCGCCATCACGCCGTCAAACCGCGCCCGCCACGCGATTAAGCGCTCATTGCGCGCCTGGTCGCTCTCGTCCTCAGGCATCGCCAACCCGCGCGCCAAATCCGCCAAGTCGCGCCGCTCTTGCGCAAACGCATCTCCCGGCAGGCGCTCGACAATCCGGCCGATGGCGTCGCGCGCCGCCAGCGCAACCGCCGCACGCGTCGGCGCGAACGACAACGCCGCAACCGCGCGGCGCACATCGTCGGCCGCCGATATCAGCGTGACGCGCGTCGTGCGTTTCGCGGGATTATCAGGGCACGCCTCAAAGCGTTGCGCCCGCACATAAGCGACCAGCGCGGCAATCGCTGCCGCATCGTCGCGGCCCTGAAACTCCTCCACCACCACCGCGCGCACGAAGCGCTCCAGTGAGGGCTCGCCGTCCGCGCCAAACGCAGAGCGATCCGCCGCGCCGACAAGGCTTGGGATGTCCCGCGGGTTCATCACGCCGTCGCCGCGCACCGCGCTCGACCATGACGAGGTCACGTCCGCTGCGCCCTCGCGATCCGTCAGTTCAGGCAGAAAAAACCGCGCATTGCGCGCGCCGTTCGTGTGGCAAGCCTGACAACTCAGGCCCACGCGCGCGGAAGGGCCGCCAAGCACGAAGGGCGAGCGAAACAGCGCCCGCCCCGCTTCAATCTGCGCATCGCGCACGGCAAGACATTCCGCCGGCTCCTCCAGCAAGGCCTCCGCCGAATGCGGCGCACGCATCCAAAGCTGTTCGCGCAACACGATGCGCGGCGGCGCATCCGCGGCGATCAGCGCCATCGCCATCGCCGCTGCGATCAGCCCACGCACTTTAGGGACTACCGGGCGGCGGCGATCCAGCCCGCTAATTCTTCACGCTCCGCGCAACCATAGGCGCACAGCGTATCGAGCCGTGCGAGCTGCGCGCGCGCCGCCGCGAGATCGCCGGTCTGCACATAAAGCTCGCCCAGATATTCAATCGCGCCGCGATGGTCGGGATCGATCGCCAGCGCCTGGCGATAAAAATCCAACGCCGCATCCACCCGGCCCAAGCGCCGGCTGGTGAAGCCGAGATAGGTCAACACGTCGGGATTGGGTCCCAGCGCGCTTTCCGCTTCCCGGAACGCGTCATGCGCGGCGGCGTAATCGCGCGCATTCGCCAGCGCCACGCCAGCCGCATAGGCCGCCCGGCCCGCGGGCTCGGACGGCAGCAGCCACCCGGTGGTCGGCGCGGGCGTCGGTTCGGCGGTGAGCGCGCGATCGAGCCGCACCGCCGCCGCCTCCAGCTCCGCGCGGCGCGCGTCGGTGCACCCACTTGCACATGCGACCGCAGCCGATTGCAGCGCCGTGCGCTGCTCTTCCGCCTTGGCCCGATCGCCCAGGGAAAGATGCGTCAACCCCAGCTGCACCCGCGCGTCGGCCGGCGCATCGGCGTTCTCCGCAGCCCGCTCCAGCGGCCGCACCGCCCGGCGCGGCTCGCCGGCGCCGATATAGGCCAGCCCCAGGGCATAATTGGTCGACATGTCGTCATTGGCCACGCGCTGCACCCGGCGCAGGTCCCGAACCGCCGTGGCGTAATCGCCGCGCTGCAGCGCCTCCACGCCCGAGCGATAGGTCGCCGCGACATCAAAGCCCGGCCCGCTCGGCGCCGTCGCGGCGCCGCTGCTCCCGCCGCCGCCGGATCCCGCGCCGCCGAGGACCACAAGGCCCGCCGCGACGCCGATTGCGATCATGACGCCCCGAACGGCTCGTATCGATTGCATCGCGGCTCCTCCCGATTTTGCCGAACGTTAACCGAGCCAGGTTTTGTTCGGCAAATCAGCTTGGGGTGATCGCCGCGCCGCGCGCGGCTATGGTCAGAAAACATTAACGACGCCTCTGCACCCCGCTTTAACGCCAATGCCGGACACTATGCCCTCGTCGCGCCACATTTTGCTCGTGGTCGCCGCTGCTCTCGTCGATGCCGAGGGCCGCGTGCTGCTCGCGCAAAGACCGGCGCACAAGCCGCTCGGCGGCCTGTGGGAATTTCCCGGCGGCAAGGTCGAGCCCGGCGAAAGCCCTGAACAGGCGCTCGTGCGGGAGCTGAAAGAGGAGCTGGACGTGGCGATTGAAGCCGATGCGCTCGATCCCTTCGCGTTTGCGTCGCATGCCTATGCCGACGCCCACCTCCTTATGCCGCTTTACCTGGCGCGGCGCTGGAACGGCGCGCCGAGCGCGCGCGAAGCGCAAGCGCTGGCTTGGGTCAAGCCGGGCGAGATGCGCGACTATCCCATGCCGCCCGCCGATCTGCCGCTGGTGGATCAATTGATTGAGCGATTGTGATATGATTGCGCGCTTTATCAACGATCGCGACGGCCACACCGCCATCGAATACGGCATGATCGCCGCGCTGATCTGCATCGGCATCATTGCCGCGTTGACGTCGATGGGCTCCAGCGTCGAGCACATGTTCGCCGACGTGCTGGCCGGCTTTCTAAGCTAATCCCAGTATTTTGCGCACGCCCGCGGGCGTGACGCCGCTTTCGCGAATCTCGCGCAAGCTCGCCGCGCGGTCGCGCTTGGCCAGGCGCTTGCCGTCATCTCCGAGGATGAGCCGGTGATGCCGGTAGATCGGCGTCGCCAGGCCCAACAGCGCTTGCAGCGCGACGTGCAGATGCGCGCTGTCGCGCAAATCTTCCCCGCGGATCACATGCGTGACGCCCTGCTCGGCGTCGTCCCACACGCTGGCGAGATGATAGCTGGTCGGAAAATCCTTGCGCGCGATCACCGCATCGCCAAGGCGCGCGAAATCCGCACGCAGGCGCCCGGTCTCGTCTTCGAAAACCCGATCGCCGATCAGCGCCTGCGTCTGCGCAGCAGAGAGCCGCCATGCAAACGCCTCTCCGCGCGCGAGGCGCTCGGCTTCCTCGTCACGTGGCGGCGGCGCGCCAAAGAACAATGTCTCTGGTCCGTGCGGCGCGCTCACGAGCCCCGCCAGCACCTCCTTGCGCGTGCGGAAACAGCGATAGACAACGCCGAGCGAAATCAAGCGCTCCAGCACCGCGGCGTAATCCGCCATGCGTTCCGATTGGCGCAGAACGGGCGTCTCCCAACCCAGGCCGAGCCACGCCAAATCCTCCAGAATTGCGGCTTCGAACTCCGCGCGGCTTCGCCCGGCGTCGATGTCTTCGATGCGCAGCAAGAAGCGCCCGCCCGCGGCCCGCGCCGCATCCCACGCCGTCAGCGCAGAAAACGCGTGGCCCAAATGCAGGAGCCCGGTCGGCGACGGCGCGAAGCGGGTGACAAACGCCATCGCCGCTCACGCCTCAGGTCGCCGGGGAAGGCGGCGGCGGCGGCAATGTCTGCCCGGTCTCGCGTTCAATGCGCGCGCGCAGCAGCGGCTGCAGCTCGCGCGCCAGCAGCGCCGCGCGCAGCGGATCGAGCAAATCCACATGGACCTTGCCTTCCACCGTCGGCGCGGACAGCGCGAACACATAACCGGTCGGCGCCGGGTACGGGAAACAGCGCCCGTCCTCGAAGCACGGCAACATGATGGGACGCTCGGCGGGCGATGCTTTGCGCCACTCGCCCGTCTCCGCTCTGCGCACGATGATCACTTCAACGATCGCATCGCGCAGCGCGCCGTCTTCGCCGACAAATCCGCCCGTGGGCCCGCCGTACAAAATCGCGACTTCGACTGGCCGCGCCGGCGCTGCGCTCCACGCCAACGGCGTCGCAAGCGTTTCCGGCGCGTTCAGGGTGATTGCGCCGCCCGCGGCCGCAGACACGCCGTAGCGAAGCTCCGCCGCGCCATCGCCATCGGCGTCGCGATAGCACGCAGTGAGGGCGTTTCGCTTGTCGTCAGCGACGGCGTCACCGCTGACATCGGAGCCGCAAAACAGCGGCGTATCTGCGTCAAGCTCATACGCATCGAGCGAAAGCGATTGCCCTTCCCGTTCCGCCACGCGCCGATCTGGGCCTGCGTAAGAGAACTCGAAGATGCTGCCCCCGTGCTCGATGTCGCGCGGATAAGCCGCCGGATCAGGCGCGATGATCGGCGTGGTCGTTTGCGCGGGACGGGCCTGTAGAGCAGGCGCGGCGACGGAGTCCGCTTGGGCCCACGCCGGGCCGGCGCTGCACGTCAGAAGAAGGCACAAGGCGCGGATCACGGCGTCACCTCTGAATATAGATGGGGACGTAGGTGGTCGTCGTCGTGATCGTGCGGGTCAGCTCCATGCGCTGAATCTGCGACGGCAATGGCGTCACCACGCGATATCGAAGCGCGCCGCGCGTCGGCGAACCCGAGAGTTCGATTTCCGCGCCGTTGATGGCCAGCGTCCACGGCCCCTCGCCCGTCAGCGCCACAGCCTGCGACTGCCCACGCACCGGCACGAAGCTATCGTTGACATAAAAGCCAAACGCGAGGCTGGCCCTCGGCTCCGTCATCTCGCCGCGCCGCCGACGGCTTTCCTGCAGCGTGAGCTGCACGCCCGCGTCGATCGCGGGCCCTTCCGCATACGGGATCGCCTCAAAGCCGACCGGCGTATCCAGCGTCCGCCGTTCGTCTTGCGTGAAGATGAAGAAGGGCACGCCGAGAAACGGCGTTCCCGAGGGTTTCGCCGTGTCCAAGAACCCGTCGCCGTCAGTGTCGAGATAGCAGGTCAGCCGGTCCGCCCAGAACCCTTCGCGCAACGCGCAATAGGCCCAGCGGTCGACGCCTTCATAGACGCCAAACAGGCGCTCTCCGGCCGGAAATCCCGCATGCTGCCGGCCCGACCGCCCCGGCGTCGCAATCGGCGCCGTGATCGCCACCGCGCGGTTCGTGGTGGCGCGCTGGCGCAGCACCGGCTGGTCGCGGCGCTCCACCAGACCCTCCCGCGGCGCCTCCGCCGGCAGGGCGTGAATAATGACCGGCGTGCTGCTGACGCTCGTCGTGATTTGCGCGGCTGCCGGCGCGGCGATGGCCGCGCAGGCGAACGCCGTCGCCGTCGCCATGCGTTTCATCGTCGTCTCCCACCTGGGTTGTAGTCTATGGCACGCTCGCGCCGGACGGCAAACACTGTCATGACCCCGTCATGGCAAATCACGTATAAGACGCTCGCCCCGAGGCGTGAGTCGCGTTAAAGGGGCGGTTGTCGAGACCCTACGAGACGGAGACGCGCTTTCAGTCCCAGGCAAGCGACCCCGATCCGGCCTTCTGACCGCTGCGAGGCGCGGCGGCCATGAATGTCGTGACCACGCCCCTGGCCGGCTTCCCCGCGCTGGTGCTCAACGCCGATTTCCGGCCCCTCTCTTATTTTCCGCTGTCGTTGTGGCCCTGGCAGGAAGCCGTGAAGGCCGTGTTCCTCGAGCGCGTGGACGTGGTCGCGGAGTACGACCACAAGATTCATTCGCCGTCGTTCGAGATGAACCTGCCCAGCGTGATCTCGCTGCGCGATTACATCAGCCAGGATCGCCCGCCGGCGTTCACGCGGTTCAACGTGTTTCTGCGCGACGGCTTCGCCTGCCAGTATTGCGGCGCCGCTGAGGATCTCACGTTCGACCACGTGCTGCCGCGTTCGCGCGGCGGCCGCACCAGCTGGGACAACATCGTCACCGCGTGCGCGCCGTGCAATCTGAAGAAGGGCGGCCGCTTCGCGCGCGACGCCAAGATGCATCCCAACCGCCGCCCGCGCCGGCCCAGCATGCACGAGCTGCAGAACATGGGCCGCCGTTTCCCGCCCCACCATCTGCACGAAACCTGGGTCGACTATCTCTACTGGGACGTCGAACTCGAAGACTAAAGCAGCGCGCCGCGCGGATGCGGGATCGGCTTGCGCAGGCTCGCCAGGATCAGCCCGACTCCGGAGCGGATCAGTACCCAGACGCACACCGCAATGCGTGTCCAGACCACAAAGCTCAAGAAGCCCGAGCCGAACAGCAAAAGCAGCGACGACAGCGTCCATACCGCCGCGCCGATGATCAGCGTGCGCAGCACATGCTCGTGATGCGTGCGCGCCCACGGCATGCCGTCGTCGCGGTTTCCCGCCGCGATCGCCACCGCCGCGATGCCGACCGCAAGGCCCAGATAGCTGATCGGCGGCGCGGGGAAGAAGAAATAGATCGCGAACGCGCCCAGCGTCAGGCCGTGCGCCATGAGCGCCTTGCCGCGATGGCTCTTCCAGCCCATGCCGCCGCCCTTGCGCGGCGCAGGCCTGCGGCGACGGAACGGCGTGACATTGTCGAAGTTCGGATCATTCATGAGCTGCCCGGAGTGTAGCGGAACTGGCGGCCCGGCAAAACCGACGGCCGCGCGCCGCATCTACAAATTCAGCAGCGCCGGATCGCCGCCCTGGGCCGCGATGTTGACGCTAACTGCGCGTTCGGACGCAAACCGCGGCAGATAGTGCGGACCCCCGGCTTTCGGACCCGTGCCCGAAAGGCCCAGTCCCCCGAACGGCTGCACGCCGACGACCGCGCCGATCATCGAGCGATTGACATAGACATTGCCGGCTGGAACCGCCGCGATCACGGCCTCGGCAAACCGCTCCAGCCTGGAATGCACGCCGAGCGTCAGTCCATAGCCCTTCGCGGCGAGCGCAGCGCCGACCTTCGCGATCTCGCTGGGATCGTAGCGCACGACATGCAGGATCGGGCCGAACACTTCCTTGTCGATGAGATCAAGGCTCGGCAGATCAACGATCGCCGGCCCGAAGAACGGTCCGCCGAGATGCGAAACATCGCGTTGCGCAATGATCTTCGCTTCGCGCGCCATGCGCTGCATATGCGCATCGAGCATCGCCTTCGCCTCCGCGCCGATCACCGGCCCGATATCCGTGCGCGGATCGGACGGATCGCCGATGATCAGCGCATCCATCGCGCCGGACAGCGTCTCCAGCGTTTCGTCAGCGGTTGCGTGCGGCAGAAACAAAATCCGCAGCGCCGAACACCGCTGCCCCGCCGAGCCGAACGCGGAGAGGATGCAATCATCCACGACCTGCTCTTTCAGCGCGGTCGTATCGACGAACATCGCATTGAGCCCGCCGGTTTCCGCAATCAGCGTCGCAATCGGGCCGTCCTTCGCCGCCAGCGCGCGGTTGATGCGCCACGCCGTTTCGGTCGAGCCGGTGAACGCCACGCCGGCGATGCGCGCGTCCGCCACGAGCCCCGCGCCGACCGCGCCGTCGCCGATGACCAGATGCAGCGCATCCTTCGGCGCGCCCGCGCGGTGAAACAGGTCAACCGCCGCCATCGCCACGCGCGGCGTTTGCTCCGCGGGTTTCGCCACGACCGCGTTGCCCGCCGCGAGCGCGGCCGCGATCTGCCCCGTGAAAATCGCCAGCGGAAAATTCCACGGGCTGATGCAGACGAACACGCCGCGGCCGGTCAGCGACAAATCGTTGGTTTCACCCGCCGGCCCAGGCAATCGCTCCGGCCCGGCGAACAGCCGCTCGGCCTCGGCGGCGTAATAGCGGCAGAAATCCACCGCCTCGCGCACTTCGTCGACGCCGTCCTGCAGCGTGCGCCCGCCTTCTTCGGCGATCAGCCGCACCAGACTGTCTGCATGCGCCTGCAGCGTGTCGGCCATCTTGCGCAAAACGCCCGCGCGCTCGGCCCCACCCAATCCATTCCACGCTGGAAACGCCGCAAACGCCGCGCCTATGGCGTCTGCGCTCGATGGCGCAGGCGCAGACGCAGAAATCGCTTCCGCCGCCAGCAACGCAGCACGTTCCGACGCTATGGAGAGATCCCGCCCCGTCGAATTGCGCCGGCTCGCGCCATAGAGCATCGGCGGCGGCGCAAGCCGCGGATGCCGGCGCGGATTGGCCTCCAGGAGCGCGATCGGATCGGCGGCGACAGCGTCCGGGGACACATCGTCATCCAAAAAAGAATGCACGAAGCTTGTGTTTGCGCCGTTCTCCAATAATCGCCGCACCAGATACGGCAACAGTTCTTCATGGCCGCCCACCGGCGCATAGACGCGCACCGGCGCTGCGCAATCGAACGCCGCATAGAGCGCTTCGCCCATGCCGTGCAGGCGCTGAAATTCGAACGTCGACACGTCAGCGGCTTGCGCCATGCGCTTGATCGCAACCGCGGTGTGCGCATTGTGCGTCGCGAATTGCGGATAGATGACGTCGCTCGCGCGCAACATGTCGGCCGCGCAGCACAGATACGAAACATCCGTCGCGTGCTTGGTGGTGAACACCGGATAATCCGGACGCCCCATGATCTGCGCGCGCTTGATCTCTCCGTCCCAATAGGCGCCCTTCACCAGCCGCACCATGAACCGCGACTTGCGCTTGCGCCCCAGCGCCGCGATCCACTCGATCACGCCGCGCGCACGCTTCTGATACGCCTGCACCGCAAGCCCAAGACCATCCCAGCCTTGCAGGTCAGGCTCGCCGGCCAGCCGTTCGAACAGCTTCAGCGACAGCACGAGGCGATCGGCTTCCTCCGCGTCGAGACAAAATCCGATATCGTGCGCTTTGGCCTTTTGCGCCAGCGCCAGCGCGCGCGGATAAAGCTCGGCGAAGGCGCGCTCTTCCTGGCGCGCCTCATAGCGCGGATGCAGCGCGGACAATTTCACCGATATGCCCGACGCGGCGCGCGGACCAGCGCCGCCCGCCTCCGCACCGACAGCATCGATCGCGTCGGCATAGGCGTCGAAATAGCGCTGCGCATCCGCGTCTGCGCGCGCGCCTTCGCCCAGCATGTCGAACGAAAATGCGCGCGCATCGCCCGCGCGCACGAAGCTGCGCCCGCGCCTCAGCGCCGCCTCGATGGTTCTGCCCAGCACGAATTGTTCGCCGAGAATGCGCATCGCCTGCATCGCGCCGGCGCGCACGACAGGTTCGCCCGCGCGCTGCACAAAGCGGCCCATGAACGCGGAGGCATCGCGCTTCATGTCATCGCTCGGCGACAGGATCCGCCCCGTCAGCATCAGGCCCCACGTACCCGCATTGACGAGCCAGTGATCCGAACGCCCAAGATGCTCCTCCCAGCGTCCGGTGCGGATTTTCTCCGCGATCAGCTTGTCGGCGGTCTCTTCATCCGGCACGCGCAACAGCGCTTCGGCCAGGCACATCAGCGCCAGCCCCTCGGCGTTGGACAGACCGAACTCCTCCAGAAAACTCTCCATCACGCCCTTGCGCCGCTTCAGCGCCCGCGCCTTGACGACCAGCCCCCGCGCCTCCGCCAGCACCCCCGCGCGCGCCGCCTCGTCCAGGGGCGCGGCCGCGAGCAACTCGGCCGCGGCGCGATCTTCATCGGCGTATTTCGCTGCATCCAGCGCATCCCAATCGATCGCAAACGGCCCTGGCTCGGGCATGGACGGCTCCTCGGTTTCGGCCTATGTCGCGCCCGTCGCCGCCCCCCGCAAGTGCGCCCCGCCACTTGCCCCCAGGAGCGGCCCATGATCAGAGACCCCCGTGACGGACCCTGTAACCTCCTTGGCCGCCGATCCGGCCGAGGCCACGCGCATCATGCTGGTGACCGACGCTTGGGAGCCCCAGGTCAACGGCGTCGTGCGCACGCTCTCGCGCGTTGTGGCTGAGCTGCGCGCCATGGGCTGCGAAGTCGAGGTCGTTTCGCCGGCCGACGGCTACAAGACGATGCCGCTGATCACCTATTCCGAGATCAAGCTGGCGCTGAACGCGCGCGACGACGTGGAGGAGCGGTTTCTCACCTTCGCGCCGGACGCCGTGCACATCGCCACCGAAGGCACGCTGGGCTGGGATGCGCGCGCGATCTGCCTCAAGCACAAGTTTCCGTTCACCACGAGCTACCACACGCAATTTCCCGAATACGTCACCGCGCGCTTCTGGTGGATTCCGCTCTGGGCCGGCTATCGCTACATGCACGCCTTCCACGACCGCAGCGGCCGCATCATGGTGGCGACGCCGACCATGCAGACCCTGTTGCAGTCGAAGGGCTTCAAGAACACCACGCTGTGGAGCCGCGGCGTCGACACCGACATGTTCCATCCCGCCAAGCGCGGCGTCGACGGCGGCGTCTATCCCGATCTCCCGCGCCCGATCTACGCCTATGTCGGCCGCGTCTCGGTGGAAAAGAACATTGACGCGTTTCTGAAACTGGATCTGCCGGGATCGAAGGTGGTCGTCGGCGAAGGCCCGGCCCGCGCCGAGCTGATGCAGAAATTCCCCGACGCGCATTTTCCCGGCGCCAAGTTCGGAGATGAGCTCGCCCGCTACTATGCCGACGCCGACGTCTTCGTGTTTCCAAGCTTCACCGACACGTTCGGTCTTGTGATCCTGGAGGCGATGGCCTCGGGCACGCCGGTCGCGGCCTTCGTCGCGCCGGGCCCGCAGGACATCATTCCCGGATCGAACGCCGGCGCCATCAATGACGATCTGCGCGTCGCGTGCTTGGAGGCGCTCAAAGTGACCCGCGAAAATGCGCGGGCGCACGCGGAAAAATACTCCTGGCGCGCCTGCGCGGAGGATTTCCGCCGTCACCTGGAGCCGTTGCCGAAGCCGGAGAAGAAGCGCTTCTGGCGCCGCCTTCGCCTGCTGCGCCGCATGCGCGGTCAGCGCTCCGCGGCGGCTTAGCGCGTTCGCTTGAAGGATTCCGCATGACGCCCCACCCGCGAGGAATGCTGCACGGGATCAATGTCGTCGATCTCACCAGCGTCGTGTTTGGGCCGTATACGACGCAAATCCTCGCCGATCTCGGCGCCAATGTCGTCAAGGTGGAGCCGCCCGGCGGCGACATGTTCCGTTACGCGGGCAAGCCTGCGGCCACACCTGGAATGGGCCATGGCCACATGACGCTCAATCGCGGCAAGAAGTGCGTCGAACTCGATCTCAAGGCGCCCGCGGACGCCGCCGCCATGCAAGGTCTGCTGCGATCGGCCGATGTGTTCGTTCACAATGTGCGCAAACAGGCAATCGATCGCCTGGGCTTCGGCTATGACGCGGTCAAGACGCTCAAGCCGGACATCGTCTACGTGCATTGCGTCGGCTTCCGCTCCGACGGACCATACGCCGGCATGCAGGCCTATGACGACGTCATCCAGGCCGCGAGCGGCGCAGCGACCTTGACCTCGCGCGTGGACGGCGATCCCCGCCCGCGCTTTATTCCCTCCCTGATCGCCGACAAGGTGTCAGGCCTGCACGGCGCCTATGCCGCCCTCGCAGCCATCGTGCATCGCTTGCGCACGGGAGAAGGGCAATTTGTCGAAGCGCCGATGTTTGAGAGCTTCACGCATTTCACGTTGAAAGAACATTTCGGCGGCGCGACGTTCGATCCCCCGACGGGACCAATCGGCTATCCGCGCCAGCTCGATCCCGACCGCCAGCCCTTCCCGACCGCCGACGGCTACATCGCGATCGTGCCTTACACGGATGGCGATTGGGCCAAGGTCTTCGACGTCATTGGCGCGCCGGAAGTCCTGCATGCGCCGCAATTCGCAACCCGCACGCTGCGCTTTGAAAACATCCGCCAACTCTATCGCGCGCTGGCCGAACGCACGCCCGCCCGCACCAGCGCGGACTGGATCGCCGCGTTCCACGCGGTCAACATCCCCGCCATGGCCGTGCGCGATCTCGCCGATATCATGAACGACCCGCACCTGCGCGAAACGGACTTCTTCATGCGCAGAGAACATCCCACCGAAGGCGCGTATTTCGATATGCAGGCGCCCATTCGCTTCAGCGCCGATCCGCCCGAACCGGCGCGCTTTCCGGCCACGGTCGGCGAGCACAATGCCGCGTTGCGCGCCTGCGCGACCGAAGCGGACTTTCAGGCCTTCTTCGATAAGAAGTCGTAGCGGCGCGTCACCAGCGAATATTCTTCCGCAGCCGATAGCGAAGCCAGATCGCCCACCCGTTCAGCAGTAGCGTGATCGCGAGCAGAACAAGCCCTGCGGTCGCGGCCAATTCGATGAACGCCTGCTGCGGCCGCGACGTCCAATTGAACATCTGGATCGGCAACACCGAATAGCCTTTATCCAGCCAATTCCACGGCAGCCACGATTGCGCGGCTTCGGCCAAGGGAATGCTGTCGCTGGGCGTCAGGATCGGCAGATACGGCACAAAGCTGAGGCCACCGATCACGATCAGCGGCGCGGTTTCGCCCAAAGCGCGCGATAGCCCGATGATCACGCCCGTGACCACGCCCGGCAGCGCATAAGGAAGCACATGATCCTGCGTCGTCCGCCATTTCGTGGCGCCGAGCGCCAGCGCAGCGTTGCGGATGTCTTCTGGCACGCTGCGCACTGCTTCGCGCGTGGCGACGATCACGATCGGCAGAATGAGCAGCGCCAGCGTCAATCCCGCGGTGAGCACGGTCTGCCCGAGATCAAGCCGCTGCACGAACAGCCCAAGCGCCAGCAACCCGAAAATGATCGACGGCACGCCCGCCAGATTGTTCACCGCGATTTCGATCGTCGACGTGATCGCGTTCTTCGGCGCGTACTCTTCCAGATAAAGACCGCTCGCGACGCCGAGCGGAATCGAGATCGCCGCCGTCGTCAGAATGACGAAGAACGAGCCGACCCATGCGGAATAAATGCCCGCACGCTCCGGGCTGGAGGAAGGAAACGAAAACAGGAAATCCAGCGTCAGATGGCGACCGCCATCGTTCACCAGTTCGAAAACCAACGCCGCAAGCACGCCAAGGCCCAGCGCCGTCGCCGCAAGGCCCCAGAAGACGAAGCTCCGATCCGCGAAATGCCGGCGCGCGAGGCCAGGCGGGTGCGCATCGATCGGCAGGCGCGACGTAGCGTCTTGCACGGCCATCAATACGCCTCCCGAAACCGGCGCTGCAGATAGAAGGCGACGATGTTGAAGATCAGCGTGAGGAACAAAAGCGCAAGACCTGCCGCGAAGATGCTTTGATATTGCAGCGATCCATACGGCAGATCGCCGAGCGCCACCTGCGCGATAAACGCCGTCACCGTTGCCCCGGATTCCGCTGGGCTCGTGACGATGCGCGGCTGCAGCCCGCCGGCGACCGCCACGATCATGGTTTCGCCCACAGCGCGCGACATGCCCAGAATGACCGCGCCGACGACGCCGGAAATCGCCGCCGGCAACACCACGCGGAACGCGGTTTCATAGCGCGTTGCGCCCAGCGCCGTGGACCCGTCGCGCAGACTGCGCGGCGTCGCCCGCAGCGCATCCTCCGAAAGCGAGGCAATGTACGGCACGATCATCAGCCCCATCACCAGACCGGCCGACAGAAGATTGAAACCCGGCAAGCCAGGAATGATGCGTTGCAGAAGCGGCGTCACAAAGAGCAAGGCGAAATAGCCGTAAACCACCGTCGGCACGCCCGCGAGCAACTCAAGCACCGGCTTGACGATCTCGCGCGCGCGCTCGTGCGCGAATTCTGAAAGATAGAGCGCCGCCAGAAGCCCGAGCGGCACGGCGACCGCCAACGCCACCAGTGTCGACATCAGCGTCGCCGACAACAGCGGCGCGATGCCGTAATGCGCATCCTGAAACAGCGGCGTCCATTGCGTGTCCGTGACGAACTCGACGACCGAGACTTCCGCGAAAAATTTCGCCGCTTCCGAAACCACCACGAACAGGATGCCGGCGACGATCGCCACCGCCGCCGCCGCGGCGACAAACAACAGCCCCTCGACCGCCGCTTCCAGCGGGCGCGCCCGCGTCTTGGTGAAATCCCGATCCAATCGACCGCCCCGCCCTTCGCGCCGCTAGTCCTTCGCCGCCTCGGCCGCCGGCTGTGGCGCGGCAGTTGAGACAAGCTCGCGGCGCAGCACGTCATCAATGCTCGCGCCGACATCCTGATGCCCGCCGAACGCCGTGCCCGTCGTCCGGTCGCGCATGCGCTGCGCGTAGGTTTGGTAAGCGATCGCCGGCAATTGGACGTAGCCGACCTGCTGCGCCAGCCGCCCGCCATTCGCGAGATAGGATTGCACGAAGCGCTGCACCTCGTCGCGCTCCAGCGACGCGGCGTTGACATAGATGAACATCGGCCGCGACAGCGGATACTCCGCGCTGGCGACGGTGGCCCCTGTGGGCTCCACCGGGCCTTGTCCGGCGTCCACCGCCAGCGCCTTCAGCCGCTCGCGATTCTGTTCGAAATACGCAATGCCGAAATATCCCAGCCCGCCGGAATTGGCGATCACGCCTTGCACCGTCAAATTGTCGTCCACGCTCGGCGTATAATCCGTGCGCGAGGCCTTGGCCGTACCATTTACCGCTTCGGTGAAATAATCGAACGTGCCCGACGCCGTGTCGGCGCCGAACAATTGCAGCGGCAGATCAGGCCACGCCGGATTGACTTGATTCCAGCGCATCACCGTACCCTGCGCCGCGGGCTCCCAGATGCGCCGCAGCTCCGCCATCGTGATGGACGACACCGGATTGTCAGGCCGCACCAAAATGGTGATGCCGTCGAACGCGATCGGCGCTTCCACATACGTGATGCCGGCATCGGCGCAGGCTTGCATTTCCGTGTCCAGGATCGGTCGAGACGCGCCCTGCACATCGGTTTCCCCGCGGCAGAACTTTCCAAAGCCGCCGCCGGTGCCGGATTCGCCGACAGTGACCGGCGCCCGGCCCTGATCTTCGGCCATGAACGCCTCGGCCGCGGCTTCCGACAGCGGGAACACAGTAGACGACCCGTCGACCCGCACATTGGAAGGTCCGCCGCCGCCATCGCCGCCGCACGCCGCCAGCGCGGCGATCAGGACCGCCGCCAAACCGGCTCTCAGTGCATTACGTGGTCCCATCGCGCTTGCCCGCTCCCCAACTTGTCCGCACTGGCCGACGTGCGCCTGCTACGCGCCGGGCGCAACGCCTCCGTGACACATTGATGACAGTTAAATGACGCCCAAAGGGACGAAGCGCGCCATGCGCGCGCTCGCCGCTTCGAGTGCGTTCGGGTATCACGGCGCGCCGCGCATGATCCAGACCCACCTCGCCGCCGCCGCGCTTGCACTCGCCTGCCTCGCCGTTGCGGCGATCGACGCGCGCACCCAGCGCATCCCCGACGCGCTCAACGCCGCCATTCTCCTGGCCGGCCTCGTCGCCACGTCGATCCTGGGTTTCAGCCTTCTCGACGCAGCGATCGGCGCAGCGCTCGGGTATGCCGCGCTCTGGGGCGTCAACGCCGTCTACCGCGCGCGGCGCGGGCGCGACGGCCTCGGCATGGGCGACGCGAAATTCATGGCGGCGGCGGGCGCATGGGTCGGTTGGGCTCTGTTGCCCTTCGTGCTCGCGATCGGCGCGGCGCTGGGCCTGTGTTCAGTGGCGATCCAGCGTCTGCGTGGAAAACGCTTCACCGCCACGGATGCGATCGCGCTGGGTCCGTACTTGGCGGCGGGCCTTATGCTGGTCTGGGCCGTGCGGGCCTATTCCTGAGCCTTGCATGCGACCAGCCCGCCAACCGGCAGCACCGTCTCCCAACCGCGGTCGTCGCGCGCGCGCAGCACGCCGGACTTCACCACCGCGCCATCCCGCAGCGGGCGATCGAGGTCAAACTCGACATCCGCGGTGATGGTGATGCGGTCGCCAGAGAAGGTCTGCCGCTCGAAATGGCCATAGACCGGCGCACCGGAGAAGTCCGAGCGCCGCAGCGTGCGATTGCGGCTGTCCACGCGCACCTTGGCCTCTGCCGGCTCGTCGAGCGCCACGAACACGAATTGCGGGCGCTCCGCCCTGGACCAGAGGAACATCCCGCATTCGCCGGGATAGAGCGGCTGCCGCGCCAGCGCCTCGAACGACATCTCCGTCGCTTCGCCGCGTTGCGCGAGAGCGGCGCCGGGCGCCACGCACAGCGCGGCCGCCAGAGCCGCAGTGCGCATTCGCTGCGCTAAAAGGGAAACCATCGCATGTCTCCTCGGGCGATCAGCGCATCGCCCTCCGGCGTCGCCGGCGCGCCAAGCTGCGCCAAGACGCCGGCCGCCGCCTGTGTATCGGGCGGCAGCCGCGCGCGCCACTCGCCGGCGCCGTCGCCGTGCAGCGTGAGCGTCACCGCCAACCCCGCGACGCTGCCGTCGCTGGGCGACATCACCGCTTGCGCATCGTCGCCAACGCAAGACAAAGCGCCCGCCAGCGGCGGTCCGCGCCAGCGGAACGCCGCTTCGTTTGCGGCGAGGACGGTCGAGGAGAGCGCGCCCGCCGCGCTGTCGCACGCGCCGCGGATGAACAACACGTCGATCCCTTGCAGCGCGCTTGCTCCCGCCAGCGCCGCGCCGCCGGCTTGCGCGCCGCTGAGCGTCAAAGACGGCGCGATGATGCGACGGTCGCCGTCCAAATTGGCCAGGAGCCGCGCGCTGCCGTCGATGTCGCCGCCGGAAAAGGTTGCGTCGCCGAGAAACCGCCCCTGCACCAGATCGAGCAGCGAAAGCCGCCAGCCGATCTCGGCGCTGCGGAACGGCCCGAGCCGCGCATCGACAAACCGCGCGCGCCAGATCGTTCCTTCCGCGCGAGCATAACTGAACCCGCCCGGCGTCGAGCGCGCGAACAGCCACGCCGGCGCCAGCGCCGCGGCAAAACCCAACAGCGCGACAACGAACAACACGATGTGCCAAAGCCGGATCGTCACGGGCCTGTCGCTACCTCGAATTCGGCAGTGACAGTATCGCCTTCGCCGGTCCGGATCATGGCGGTGGACGCGATGAAGGCGCCGGAGCGGCCGACGGCGTGCATCCACCGATAGACCCGAATGGAGCTCGCCGGCTCAAAGCGCACCCGCACGCGGTCAGGGCCCGCCGGCTCGATCCGGCTGATCTCCAGCCCTTGCTGCTCTGCGATCGTGGTGACGCGGCCGCGGATGGATCCGTCGCCGCCCGCTGGCGTCCCGGCGCTGGGCCCCGCTTGGGCGAGCCGGGCCACTTCCGCGCGCAACTCTTGCGCGGCGTCCAGATCGCGCGCCGCCGCAGCGCGAAACGCCAAGGCCGAAGAATATGCCCTCAACGGCAGGACGATCGCAAAGATCAGCGCGCCCGCGACGCTCAACAACAGGCGCTCGCGCGCGCTGCGGCGGCGCAGCCAGGCCAGGACGCGCGCGATCATTGCGGCGCCACCACGAAGTCGGCCACAACGCGGCCTTCGATGGTGCGCGTATCGCGCGCTTCAACTTTGAGACTCTGATTGCGCAAGGCCTGCATCGCCGCCTCGATCGGCTGCGCCTGCGGCGCCGACCACACCATGCGCACGCCCTTGCCCGGCGCCTGATGACGCACTTCATCAAGCCGCACGAGCGGATGCGATTGCAGCACCGCGATCACCGGATCGTTCACCGCCAGGACAGGATGGTTTTCCGCTTGCGTCATTGCATTGGAGAGCGCGCGCACTTGCGCCCGCAGATTGACGATGCGCCGCACCTCCGGCCGCGCCGCGCGAAACTCCTGCTCGGCGACCGCGCGAACATCCTGCGCCGCCGCGCGGTCGCGCAAGCCTGACACAAGCAGCGCGCCGACCTGCAACAACACCGCGACAACCAGAAGCGCCGCCGCCAAGCGCCAGATGCGCCACGACGATGCTTTCTGCGCCGCCAAAGCAAACGGCCCCTGTCGCAGGTTGGGCGCAGTGTCCGGCAGCGCCGCGGCGCCGCGCGCCAAGGTTTCGAACGCGTCGACTTCTTCCGCGGCGAGCACAGGCGGCGCACCGAGCCCCAAGCCTTCGCTCCAGCGCCGCGCAGGCCCGCCCGACACGCGCACCGCGTGGATTGCGGCCTGATGTTTTGCAAGCCAGCGCGCGAACAGACTGGGCGCGAGCTCGGGCTCCAGCGTGTAGCCTCCCAAAGGCCCGGCCGCGACGATCGCGCGATCGGCGGTCTCCACCACGCCGACCTCTCCGGCCGGGACCGGCCAGGCCGTGCAATCGAGCGCAGCAATATGCGGCTCAACGCCAAGCCCGCGGCACCGCGCCAGCCATTGCGTCATGCGCCCCGCATCGATCGCCGCCACGAGCCGCGCGCCGCGATCGTCCTGCGCCGCGCCGACCGCGTAATGCATGCCCTCCGCCGACGTCGCCAGCGCGCCTTCGAACAGGACCGCCGCCCCCGCGCGCGCCTGCGCCTCGGTGCGGGCCGGCAGATCCAGACGCTTCAATTGCGCATCCGCGCCGGGCACGATCAGCACCACCCGCGCGCCGCGCCCATCGAGCGCGCCGGCGTCATGGGCTTGCCCGCGCGCCGCGATCTCGCCCGCTGCATCAATGCGGGCCCAGGCCACCGGATCAGACGGTGTTTCGCCGCCGATCAACACCAAGACGTCGTTCACAAAACGCGCTCCGCTGCGCCCACGCCGCACACGCGGCGCAGAATGCGTGGGCGCCCCGAGCCGCCCGAGAGCAGGGCCGAGCAGCTCTCCGACGCCTCGCCCCGTCGCACGCGCGCGCTCATGACATAATATTGCGGGTCTGTCGTGAACGCCGCCAGCAGACCTTCGGAACGCTCCAGGCCGCCAAGCCGCGCCTGCCCAAGGAAGGCCTCGACGTCTTCCCAGCCGCCGCGCGGCCTTTGGCGCACGATGTCTTCCGCATCGCGCACGCTCAGGAACCCGCCAAGCGCCGCCGCCAGGATCGGCGCCTGCTCGACACGCAGCGTATTGACGTTGATCGGATTGGCCCGCGTCGTCGGCCGCACACAAACATATGGCGCAAGCGCACGGGCCACTTCCGGCGTCACGCCGCGCACACGCCGCAATTCGGCGACGTCGGCCATCAGCGTGTTCGCCGTGCGGTAGGGCGCAGCGCCGGAGAGATACGCCGCGTCCTCCGCCCCGCCGGTATCTTCCTGCGTATCGGAATCGATCCAGTCCGATACCGCTGTGGCCAAGGAGAACTGATCCTCCACGCGAACCGAAAGCACATCGAGAAGGCGCGTGAAGACGACCCGTCCCAACGCGCTGTCGCGCAATGCGCCCGTCCCTTCCTCCACCTGCGCGAGGCTGTTCAGGTTAAAGCAATTGCCGCCGTCCCACAGCGTGATCGTCATCACGCCATCATCAAGCGGGAAGGTGAACGGCTGGCCCTGCCACGCGCTTTCATCAATCCGCGCCGCCGCCGCATCGCGCATGAGCGTATCAATCTTCGCCACGGCATAGGCTTCCGCGCCGCGCAGATACCAGCGGTTCTGATCCATCGCCGCTTCATTCGATCCGCGCCGCAACGACGATCCCGCCGCATCGACCACGAGGATCGCCAGCGCCGATACGATCGCCAGCATCATCAGCACGGCGATGAGGGCGGCGCCGTCATCGTTGCGGGATTGCGGACCAATCATCCGCCCAACCCCACCAGCGCTTCCAGCCGCACCGCGCCGTAGCGCGGCGAGGTGAAGGACAACGCAATCGCGCGCGGCGGCGCCCCTTCACTGGAGCTCGCCGCCCACTGATCAACCCAGCGCACGCCATCAAAGAATTGAAACCGGATATCCGACACATTCGACAACAGGACGCGTTCCGTCTCCGGCGTCGTTGGCGCGGCATCCAGATAGACCCGCGTCACGCGCACGAGCTCGCCCTCGCGCACGTCGTAGCGCACATACTGAACGAACGTCTGAGCGTCGCCGGCTTCGCTGAGCGCGGCGCCTGCGCTCGCGAACGCCATCGCGGCGCTCTCGTCGCCGCCGACAAACGGCGGCCGCCGCGCGCCGTCTCCCTCGCGCACGCTGCGCGCAACATAGTGCGCCGCATCGGTCTGCAGCAGCGCGCGCGCCGTCTGCAATTCGCGCAGCGTGTCCTGCGCAGCAATGACGTTCCGCTGACTGGCGACGCCTTGCATCAGCATCGCCGTGCTGCCCGCGGCAATCAGGCTGAACACGAACAGCGACACCAGCGCCTCCACCAGCGTGAAGCCCGCGTCGGCGCGGCGCGGATGGACGCGCGCGCTCATTGCGCGGCCACGAACGCCTGCGCGCTCGCCACTGGCGTCTGCGCATCGCCTTCATAGGCCGTGGCGCGCACGCTGCGGATCAACGGATCAGCAGTCGCTTCGATCTCCGTGCGCCAGCGCCATGTGCGTCCGCCGAGTTCCGCCTCGCCGGCCTCACCGCCAAGTTCCGGCGGCGTAGAACGCGCGGCGACATCCACCAACGCGTTCTGCACCACAATGCGCGCCAGCGCGCGCGTCTCCGCCGCGCTCAGCGTGCGCAGCGATTGCGCCTGCAATTGCACGAGCGCGACGCCGGCCAGCGCGAACACCGCCAGCGCGACCAACGCTTCGACCAGCGAGAACCCGCCGTCATTGCGCGCGTGCGACATCGAGCTTGCCTTGCGCGTCAATATCCACGCGCCATTCCGCGGCGTCGCGCGTCACCACGATCCGCGCCGGCGTCGCCCCGCCGAGCGGATCGAACACCACCGCGCGTCCGTCATCGTTTTCCGGCGCGGCGCTTTGCTCAACGCGCGCTGAAACGCCGTCAGGCCAGGCGCGAAAGGTCAGCGGCCCGGCGCGCGACAGCCTGAGCCAGCCATTGTCTTCCTGCCGCATGAAGCCATAGCCCTCCGCGCCGATCGCCAGCGCCACCGGCTTGTTGGCGAGCACGCTTTCATCGGAGGCATGCGCAAGGCGCGCCGCAAGTTGCGCGGCCGCATCGCGCGCCGTGCGGTCCGGCCCTGGAATCATCAGCACGATTGCGCCGGCGAGCAGACCCGCGATCATCAGCACCGTCATCGCTTCAATGAGCGTGAAGCCGGCGTCGTCGCGGCGTCGCTTATTGCCAATTGCCGATATCGGCATCTCTGCCCTCGCCCCCTTCCTGGCCGTCCGCGCCGAGGGAATAAAGATCAAACGTCCCGCGCTCGCCCGGCGACACATAGGTATAGGGACGGTTCCACGGATCATTAGGCAAACGCCGCACATAGCCTTCTGCGCGCGTCGATGCGGTGTCCGATTGCGGCGGATCGACCAAGGCCTCCAGGCCTTCCTCCGTCGTGGGATAGCGCGTCCGGTCAAGCCGGAACAATTCCAGCGCCTGCTCCAGCATATGAATGTCCGCGCGCGCTTTCTGCGCGCGCGCGGTGTCTTGCGCCGGCAGCACATTGATCGCCACGATGGCCGTGATCAGCCCGATGATCACGATGACCACCATCATCTCCACCAGCGTCACCCCGGCGTCCTTCGCCAGGCGCTGCGCGGGAGTGTCCTCTTGCGACATGCTTCACCCAATCGCCAATTGATTCAGTTGCAGGATCGGCAACATGATGGCCAGCACGATCCCCGCCACGACCATCCCCATGATCACGATCACGCCGGGCTCCAACAGCGCCAGCGCCGACGTCGTGAACGCGTCGAAATCCTGATCGAGCTGATCGGCCGCTTTCTCCAGCATGCGCGGCAGTTCGCCGGCGTTTTCCCCGCTTGCCGCCATGTAGGCCGCCATCGCGGGAATGACCTGGCTGCGCCGCATCGCCGATGAAAGCGCCTCGCCTTCCTCGACATCGTCGGCCATCGCCGCGATCGCTTTCGCGACGACGCGGTTCGGCGCCGATTCCCGCGCCGCGCGCACCGCTTCCAGCACCGGCACGCCTGCGGAGGTGAGCGTCGAAACCGCGCGAATGAAACGGCTGGCGTTGACCTCTTGAACCTTTCTCCCGATCAGCGGCGCGCCCAGCATCGACGCGTCGATGCGCTCCCGCACCGCTTCGCGGCGCAGCAGCGTGCGCCCGGCCAGCACGCCGCCCACAATGAGCGCCGCAAGCATCGGCCAGAACGTCACCAGGAATTGCGACACGCCGATCAGGATCTGCGTGATCAGCGGCAGCTGCCCGCCGAACGTCTGAAACTGCTCCGTCAAGGTCGGCACCACGAAGATCATCAGGCACGTGATGACGATCAGCGCGATGGCGGCGAGCGCGGCGGGGTAAATCATCGCCGTGGTGATTTTCGTGCGCAGCTCATGCGCGCGGCCGAGATAATCGGCCAGCCGCGTCAGCACCGCGCCCAATTGGCCCGATCGTTCGCCCGCCGCCGCCGCCGCGCGATAGAGCCCGGAAAACGTTTTCGGATGCCGGCTCATCGCATCGGCGAGGCGCATGCCCTCCACCACGCCTGCATGCACATCGCTCATGACGCGCCGCGCCGGCGCGGTGTCCTGCTGCGCCGCGATCATCGCCAGCGCTTCATCGACCGGCACAGATGCATCGATGAGGGTTGCGAGCTGCCGCGTGATCAGAAGCCGCGTCTTGTGCGGCAGCGCAGCGCCGCGCACCGGGCCCGCAACAGGCTTATCTTTTGCCTTGGCCTCGCGCAGCGCGCCTTCCAGCGCAACTTGCACCGGCAGCAATTTGCGTTTCTGCAAAACTGTACGCGCGGCGTTTTCATTGGCCGCATCGAGCCCGCCGCGGCGTTGCCGCCCGTCCTCATCGATCGCGACATACGAAAACCGCGGCATGATCTAGTTCACCTGCGCAGCGCTCGTGATGCGCAGCACGTCCGACAACGACGTCACCCCGGCCGCGGCGCAGCGCAGGCCGCTGATCATCAACGGATCGGCGTGCGCAAACGCGTGCGCGGCCATCTGCTGCTCGGTCGCGTCGGCATGGATCAGGCGGCGGATTTCATCATCCACCACCACATATTCATATAGCCCGATGCGCCCGACATAGCCCGAGCCCTTGCACTCCGAACAGCCGACGGCTTCGTAAATCACGGCGTCCGCGGCGTTGATGCGCGCCAGCATGGTGCGCTCATGCGGGCCGATCACCGCGGGTTTTTTGCAGCGATTGCACAGGCGGCGCACCAGCCGCTGCGCCACGATCGCGCGCAGCGTCGACGCCAGGAGATACGGCTCCACGCCCATGTCCTTCAGCCGCGCGATCGCCGCGATCGCATCATTGGTGTGCACCGTGGAGAACACCAGATGCCCCGTGAGGCTGGCCTGCACCGCGATCTGCGCGGTCTCCGCGTCGCGGATTTCGCCCACCATCACCACGTCCGGGTCCTGCCGCAATATCGCGCGCAGCCCCGCAGCGAACGTCATCCCGATCTTGGGATTGATCTGCGATTGCCCGATGCCGTCGATCGCATATTCGATCGGATCTTCGACCGTAAGAATATTGCGCGTGCGATCGTTCAGCACATTCAGCGCCGCATAGAGCGTGGTGGTTTTGCCCGAGCCTGTTGGCCCTGTGACCAGGATGATCCCGTTCGGCGTCTGCAGCGCCGCGCGAAACCGCGCCAGAATCTGCGGCGACATGCCCAGCGCATCGAGGCTGCGCAATCCCTGATCCTTGTCGAGTAGGCGCATCACCACGCGCTCGCCATAGCGCGACGGCAGCGTGGACACCCGCACATCGACGCCGCGCCCGCCCAGCGTCAGCGACACGCGCCCGTCCTGCGGCAACCGCTTCTCTGCGATGTCGAGACGCGCCATCACCTTGATGCGCGACACCAGCCGCGACTTCACCCGCGCCGGCGCCTGCAGAATTTCCCGCAACACGCCGTCGATGCGCAGCCGCACGATCACCGCGTTTTCATAAGGCTCGATATGGACGTCCGACGCGCCCTGTGAGATCGCCTCCGAGATGATGCCGTTGATCAGGCGAATGACCGGCGCATCGTCCTGGCTGTCGAGAATGTCCGCCGTGGCCCCGGCGGTGTCGGCCAGCGCATCAAGAGATGTATCCGCGTCGAAACTATCGACCAGCGAACGCGTCGCTTCCGAATTGAGCGAATAGCGCTGCGACAGCGCCTCGTCGAACGCGGCGGGCGTGAGCTCGACGACTTCAAACGGCGCGCCGAGCCAGCGCCGCACTTCCATCAGACCGGTGGGATCGGCCCCCGCGCGCAAGCCGACCTTCCAGGGCGGCGCTGCGGCCAGGAGCACCACGCCGTGGTCGCGCGCGAACGCATAGTCGAGCCGGGGCGCGGAGGCGTCGGAGGCGGGAGCGTTGGTCATGCAGAGGCCCTATCGCGGGCAGTCTAGTCCTTTTCGCGTCCGGGCGCGCCCCGCCGCGGTCTACCGTTCAACGCGCGCCGCAGAAGGCGCGCGCCCGACCGGAACCTCAGCACCGGCCGGCGCAACCCGCGGCGCCGGCGACCACAGCTCGCTCTGCGTTTCGCGATCAGCGCCCCCATCCGAGCGCGACGCCGGCGGCGGCGGCGGAAGCGGAGCGGGCGCCGGTTGCTCCACCTCGCGCTGCAGGCGCGTGCCGATGGCGCTGTCGACATCGTCCAGCGTGCGGATCTGGCGATATTGCTGCTGCGTCACTTCGGCGGCCTGCTCCGCCGTGGTGACGATCGTCGGTCGCAGGAACACCATCAGATTGGTGCGCGTGCGCGTCTGCCCATCGCTCCGGAAGAGCCGCCCCGCCACGGGAATGGAGCGCAGGCCCGGAATGCCCGACGACGTGCGCTGCACATCTTCCTGGATCAGCCCGCCCAGCACAATGATCTGACCCGCGTCCACCTGCACAACGGTCTCGATCTCGCGGCGGTTGGTGATGAGATCGGAAGACTCCGTCGTCACTGGCCCGAAGATCGAAGACACTTCCTGCCGGATGCTCATGCGGATCGCGCCGCCTTCGCTGATTTGCGGACGCACTTCCAATTGCACGCCCACATCCTCGCGCTGCACAGTGCGGAACGGATTGGAGTTGTTGTCGCCCAGCACTTCGCCGGTCGTGATCGGAATCTGCTGGCCGACCAGGATCGACGCCGCTTCATTGTCGAGCGTCATCACCGACGGCGTGGAAAGAATGTTAGAGCCGATGTCTTCCTGCAGCGCGTTCAGGATCAGGCCCAACAGATTGCCATTGCTGTCTTGCCCGCCGACGCCGGCGATGGCGCCGCTCGCGCCCAACAGCGAGCGCACCGCCGCGCTCTGCAGATCGCGCAGCGCGGGATTGTCGCTGTCGCCGTCCACCGCCAGCGCGCCCGTGACCGCCAGCAGGTTCGGCGCCGTGTTGGAATAGCTCGTGGACAGGAACGGCACAGCGTTCGTGCCATCGCCCGTCAACAGGAATTGCACGCCCAACTCGCGCGCCGCGCTGTCCGACACTTCAACAATGATCGCTTCAACAAGGATCTGCTGACGCCGCACGTCGAGCGAGCGCACCACGGTTCCCAGCGCTTCTTGCGTTTCCGGATCGGCGCTGATGATCAGCGCATTGGTGGCGCGGTGTGCGGCGATGTTCGCGCGGCGATTGGCGGGCGGCTGGCCGTCGGCGCTTTGCTGCGCATTCATCGCCGTGGAGATCTGCTGCAGGATCGGAACCAATTCTTCGGCCACGGCATATTTCAGTGGAATGACCTGAACGCCGGCCTGATAATCCGCGCCGACATCGAGTTCCTGGATCAGCGGCGAAAGCTGATCGAGCATACGCGCGTCGCCGCGCAGCACGAGTGTATTCGAACTGGCGACCGGCACCGCCTGCACCATCGTCCGGCTCTGGTCTTCGCCGACCGCCGTCGCCAATTGTTGCGCCACGCGCGCCATTTCCGCCGCCGACGTGTTGCGCAGGCGAATGGAGCGGAACGCGGAATTGTCACGGTCCAGCCGCGTCACGACATCGGTCAGCCGCGTAATCGTGGAGCCGTAATCGACCACGACAATTGAATTCCCGCGGCGGTTCACTGTCACCTGCCCGCGCGCCGACAGCATCGGCCGCACCGCATTCGCCACGCTCTCAGCGTCCGCAAAGCGCAGCGAGAACACATGCGTGACGTAGCGGTTCTCGCTTGGACCTGCGCTCGTTGCGGCGGGTTCGCGGGCGGCCACTTCGTCGGGGATGATGCGATAGGCTCCGCTCGCGGTCGGCACCGCGACATAGCCGTTCACCCGCAGCGTCGACAAGAACACTTCGAACAGTTCGCGTTCCGACAAGGTCTGCTGCGCCAGGATCGTCACCCGCCCGCTCACCCGCGGATCGATGATGAAGGTGCGCCCGGTGGCGTTTGACACGTCTTCGATGAACGCGCGGATATCCACTTCGCGCAGCGCCACAGCGCCGTTGGCGGATTGACCCTGCGCCTGCTGCGCCCATGCCGCGGTCGCCATGAGCGGCGCGCTGGCGAGCGAGCACGCCATCGCAACGGCATAGGGTCTCAAGGGCTTCATGAGCGGGCGGGAACCTGCAGGCTGAAAGTGCGGCGTGCGCCGCGTGCGGTTTCAACGTCAACCGTCACGGCGCCCGAGGCGGCCGCGCTCAGCGCTTCGAGCGCTCGCGCTGGACCCGCACCATTCACGGTGAGGATCAAATCGCCGGGTTGCAGGCCGGCGGCGACCGCTTCCGGCGGCGCCGGCGAAGCGACGCGCCAGCCATAAGGTTGGCCGTCGCGGTTTTCGACTTGCGCCAACGTGGCGGCGAGCCACGCGGCTTGTTCCGGCGTGGCCGAGTCCGCGAGCGCCAGGCGCGGCCGAACCGGCGCCGCCGCCGCGTCCACACCAGGAGCGAACGGGCTCTGCACGCCGTCAACGTCAGAGGCCTCTGCCGCGACTGCGACAGGCGCCGGCGGCGCGTCGGGACGCGGCGCAGAAACCAGCGCCGGCGCTGGAGCGCTGTTCGGCGCGGCGGCGCGCCCCATCAGCGCCAGCGCAAACGACGCGCGCGGCGGCGCGGCCAGCGTCACCTGGCGCCGCCCGCCGGCATAATCCAGCAAAACGTAATCGGCCTGCACGTCTGACAAGCGCACGCCGTCCCCGATCTCTTGGCCGATCACGAAGGCACGCTGCGCGCCGTCCGCCATCATCAAGACTGCGCCGCTGCGGCCGGGATCGTCCGCCATGCGCACGCCGGCAAGCTGAACCGCCGACGCCAGCGCGGCCGCTGCGCTCGATGCGGCGTCCGCATCCGCGACCTCTGGCGCGAAAGGGGTACGCACGGTCGCAATGGCCGTCGCGCCGGCTTGATCAGGATCGCTGGCGGGCGCGCCCGCAGCGCCGGCGGACGGCGGCGTCAGCGCGCTCCAACCGGCCTGCGCCGCCCCAAGGGCGACAGCCGCCACCAGGGCCGCCTCCACGCCGGGACGAAGGGCGCCGAGCGCACGGCTGCGCCAGTGCGAGAGCGCGATCGGGTCGGAAAACGCCTTCCTGCCCATGTCATCCCTACCTTGCCGGTTCGTCGCGCAGACCCCGCGCGACGCCCTGTCAACCAGTGACAGTACAGTGTTTTGCCGCCGCGCCACAACGCCGCCCGGCCGAGGCGGCATGACAAACGCAGCAACGGTCGGCGGCGCAGACCCCCGCGCCGCCCCCCTTGGCTTAGAATTTCGCGGACAGGCTCGCTGAAAACGACATGCCGCGATCGTACGTGTTGACGTTGGTCTCCCCCAACGCCGAGTTTTGGACTTCCTCATAATTCTCGTCGAGCAGGTTCCGCCCGCTGAGGCCGAGGGTCATGTCGGTTCCGCCGACTGTGAAATTACGCCGATAAACAAGATCGAGCTGAGTACCCGGGCGCTCAAGCACGGAAGGCACCGAGCCCAGGCCCCGCCGCGCGATCCGCTCATCAACCCAGCCGACGAGCAGGGTCAACTGGTCGGTGTCGGTCTCAAATCCAAATTGCAGGTTGGCGATATTCTCTGGCGTGCCCTGCAATTGTGAGCCGTCAAGCCGGAACTGGGACGCCAACGTTTGCGTCCGAACCCGATTGTTCCGCGGATCGACGATGAGCGATCCCGGATCGGCGATCACTTCCGACTTCGTGTAGGTGTAATTCACCGCAAACAGCCAATCCGCATCGTTTAGGAACGGAAGCTCGAATGGCATTTGGAAATTCGTGCGGTACTCGATCTCCGCCCCGTATAGCTGCGCTTCCGGCGCGTTGATGAAACGCGTCAGCGTATTGTTGCCGTCGTCGGTGATGACCTCCTCGATCGGATTTTCCAGCTGCTTGTAGAAGCCGCCGACCGTCACGAACTGGTTGCGGCCGAAATAATATTCCAGCCGCGCATCGTAGTTCTGAAACTCCGTGTCGCTCAGGAACGGATTGCCCGAATAGACGCGGTCCGAATCCGGATCGATGTAAGACGACGCCGCAAGTTCGCGGAACTGCGGGCGCGCGATGGTTTGGGAATATCCAAGCCGCGCCTGCAAATCCTCCGCGAAGTTCCAGGTCAGCGTCACCGCCGGGAGCCAGTACTGGTTCTCCAGCAGACTGGCGGGAGAGAACGGCGTCAATCCAAACGGATTGGTCGTGCGCACCAGCTGGCTGGCGTCTTCGTAGCGCACGCCCACCGAAGCGCTGACAAGCGGCAAGATGTCTGCCGCCACGGAGACATAGGCCGAATTCACCGTAAGCCGCGCCTTGTAGCTGTCGTCGCGGTTGGTAACTTCCGTCAAAACGAAGCGCTGAGGATCGATATTGTCCGGCGAGAACAGAAAATCCACCCGAGCGTTCTGAACATCGTCCGGCAACACCGTGCCCGATGGATTGAGATAGCTGTAGCGGGCGACCTCGAACGTCCGAACCGTGTTGGCGTAGTCGTATCCTGCGGAGATCACCGCATCGCGCTCGTCCGACAGTGGGATCGTGTACGCCGCGTCGATGCCGCCGCTGAACACTTCGTCCGTCAGATCGGTAAACCGGGTCTGATTCTGACCCTCTCTGGAATACGCGAACGAAGCGCCATTGTCCGTGCTGAAATACGTCACTTCGCGCTCATAGGGCGCGTCGCGCGTGGACTGCGCGAATGCGCCGCGCCAATCGATCGTCAGCGGACCGAACTCGTGATCGCCTGCGAGCTGCACGGACGCCAGCTGTCGCTCATACCACGCCGTCGATTCCTTGCGATTGATGAGGCCCGGATCGTTGGAATCAACGCCTTCCGAAATTTGCGCTTCTTTGGAGGTGCTTCGCACCAGAAGGCCCGTGAGCGCAAATTCATGGCCTTCCCAGCTCAGGCTGGCGCTGCCGAACGCGTTGATGACCACATCCTGCACGCCCGTTGCCACGTCGGCCTGGCGGCGCACCGCGTCGCCGACGACGTCGACCCTCTCGGCCTCGCGCAGCGTATAGCTATTGTCATAACCAAGCACGCCCACCAAGCCGATATTGTAACGGCCAAAGTCAATCGACGATCCCGCCGTAACTTCGCCTTCGAAATTTGGATCGTAATGTTCAGTCTGCACTACTGTCAGCGGCGAGTTCGTGAGGCTTTCGCCAATCGATTCCAGCTCGGCGTCTGTGAAATTGGAGGAATCCACGAACAGGCCGCGCGACCGTGCGCTCTCCAACAGCCGCGGCAGATCCCGCGCGCCATCGCTGTAGCCGGTCCAATCGCTGCCTTCGCCATAATAGACAGGACCGCGTTGATCGGTCGTCTCCGTGTTCCCGGATGTTCCCAGCTGAACCGTGAAGAAGGACTGCGACGGCAAGCGCAAGGTGCGTAGATCGATGATCCCGCCGCCGAATTCGCCGGGATAATTCGCCGAGAACGTCTTCTGCACCGTCGCGCCTTCGAGGATATTCGAAGGGAACAGATCGAGCGGCACTTGCCGGCGCAGCGGCTCGGGGCTGGGCAGCGGCGAGCCGTTCAGCAGCGCGGAAGAATACCGGTCGCCCAGGCCCCGCACATACACAAACCGGCCCGACACCACCGACAAGCCGGTCACGCGGGTCAACGCCGCAGCCGCGTTGTCATCCCCCGTCCGCGCCAGGTCTTCGGCGGACAGGAACGACGCAACTTCAGATGTCTGCTGCTGCGGAGTGGGAATAAACCGCCCGAGCACGACGATTTCGCCGTCGTCGCCGAATTCAGCGTCATCGGCTGGAAACTCGTCGGCAGGCGCTTCTTCGCTTGCCGGCGGCGACGGCGTGTCGGCGGTTTGCGCGGCGGCGAGCGCCGGCGTGAACAACATGGTCGTGAGCAGCAACACGAACCGATTGAAGAGAGGGTTTGACGGTTTCATCGGACACCAGCCCCAGAAAGATGATTGAGCGAGACGAAGTCCGGGCGGCGACAACGCCGCCGCCCGGTACGTTCATCAGCAGGCCGGCGACCCCGTGCCCAAACCGCAGGACCAGGTCTGCCACCACGTATCCGAACTATCGCGAACGGCGCCGATATAGGTCGTGGCGGTGAAGAACGAATTCACGCTGTTCGCGTTGGTCGCGGTGACGCCAGCTTCATTGGCCCCGTTCACGAAGATCGAGGTCAGCGTCGCCGGCAGGTTCGTCACAACCGTCGTCCCTGCGTTGACCGCCGCCTGTCCGCCCGCATCGAACGTGCAGGTGTTGTTGAACAGGATGCCGTTCAGCACCGGCGTCGGGCTGCCGCCTGTTTGGTTGTGACGCAGGCAGTTTCCAAAAGTGCCCGTGACCACACCATTGATCAGACGG